>DGYK01000043.1:28346-44455 GCA_002398365.1 Flammeovirgaceae bacterium UBA5008 | reverse complement strand
TAAAGCCATCCAATAACGATGAGGCGATGTATAAAAGTATAATGAAAGGAATAGCGCTCACCTGAAAGAATACCAACAACAATACCGATAACGCCAGAAAGGTAAACCGAACTTTGTTATCACCCCAACTGAAGTTCTTGAATTTGAAAGCAAAAAACCGAATAGGAGAAACCATCAACCATGAAAAAATAATCGTAATGGATAATAGTACCCATTCATTTTGGATCCATGTACTCAAGCCACCACTTAACAATGGCAGCGAAGTGATGAACAACGTATTCGATGGTGTGTTTAATCCTTTGAATGAATCGCTCTGCGTTTCGTCCACATTAAAAATAGCTAAGCGGAGGGCCGCGCCAACAGCAATTAAAAAGGCAACAAATGGAATCCAATCACTGTTGCTTACACCCAACAACATTTTGTACATGACCAGAGAGGGCAGCAATCCAAAACTGACCATATCAGCTAAAGAATCAAGCTCCTTACCAATCGGAGAACTTACTTTGAGCATACGGGCTGCAAAGCCATCAAAGAAATCAAACATCGCAGCTACCCACACAAAATAGGCGGCAGGAATGGCTCTTCCTTCTAGGCAAAATACAATTCCAAAACAGCCGCAAACCAGATTACAGCAAGTGAGAAAATTGGGAATGTGTCTTTTCAAATTCATGATAGCTATCAAAATGGGACGACAACAAACTTACATTATTGCGTGCACCCCGCAGTATGGATTGGACTGTTTTTCTTTGCCAATGGTGGTGGTGGCTCCATGACCACAATAAACAATTACTTCGTTGGGTAAGGCAAACATCTTTTCGCGGATACTTTGTATGAGCGTATCATAATCGCCACCGGGTAAATCGGTGCGACCAATACTTCCATCGAATAAAACATCACCACTAAAAATGACCCCTTCCTTTTTGTCGTAGAAGCCTACATGCCCGGGCGCGTGGCCTGGCAAAAAGAGGATATCCCAAGTGGTTTCTCCGAAGGAAATAACCTCTCCTTCATGGATAAATTGATCGGCCGTTGTTTCCTGATAACCATTAAATCCATAATTGGGAGCATACGTCTTCACCGCACGCAACACATTTTCTTCTCGGGCGTGCACCAGCAACGGAACACTGTATTTTTTCTTGACATGATAATTGCCCAGCACATGATCAATATGGCAATGTGTATTAAGGAGGTATTTGACAGAAAGCCTTTTTGTAGCAATGTATTCGTCTAATTCGTTTTGTTCCTCTGTTTCATAACAACCCGGATCAATAATCACAGCAGTTCCGGTCTCATCAGAGACGACATGTGTGTTTTCGGAAAACGGATTGAAAACGAAAGTTTGAATAGAAAGCATCTTGCAAAATTAACAAACTTAAGGGCTTATGCCTCCTCGTCTAATAGTAGTATTTTTGAGCCCAATTTTGAGCGAGTGCCTTTATCATGATTAAAGGATGCAATAGGTAAAATCAGTGGATAGGATTTATCCATCACTCGTGTTTAAGATTTTAAGGAATGAATCGAGTGAGAAAAGTTGATTTTATTATTGTAGGTCAGGGATTGGCGGGCTCTTGTCTTGCCATGCGTCTGTTGGGCATGGGTAAAACGGTGTGGGTGATGGATCAACCCCACCAAAATACATGTTCAAAAGTGGCGGCAGGTTTGTTTAATCCCATCACGGGTATGGGCATTGTGAAAACGTGGATGGCGGAAGAAATTTTTGCTGAATTGTTCCGATTTTTTCCCGCCATGGAATCCAAGTTAGGAGCTTCTTTTTTCTACCCCATGCATTTGTTTCGGCCATTTCACAACATAGAAGAACAGAATAACTGGATGGCCAAAACGGCTGATAAGGAGAGGAACAAATTTGTGAAGGAAGTGTATACATCAGCGCGCTATCCAAACATTCATAATTCTTTTGGGGGTATTGAAGTAAACCAATCAGGTTATTTGGATACCAATGCATTTATGGGAGCTGTTCGAAGTCACCTGATCGCATCTGATTCATATACAGAAGAAGAATTCTCACCTGATCGTCTGTCGATTCATTCGCAAAGTGTTCTCTATCATGAGGTGGAGGCGGATAAGATCATTTTTTGTACCGGTTTTGAATCATTAACGCCTTACTTTCACTGGCTTCCCATTCGCCCATTAAAAGGCGAGACACTCCAAATCTCACTTGTGGAGCGACCGGAATTGATCTACAACAAAGGAGTTTATGTGGTGCCTACAGCAGAGGCTGAGATTTATAAAGCCGGGGCTACCTATTCGCTCACCGACTTGAGCAAAAGCACCTCTCAGGCCGGCCGGCAAGAACTGGAAGAGAAGTTAACCGCTCTTTTAAAGGATACTTATATCGTCAAAAGTCAGGAATGGGGCATTCGCCCTACAACTGTTGATAGACGCCCGATTTTAGGGCCGCATCCGGAGTATTCCAATCTGGTAATTTTCAATGGGTTGGGCACCAAAGGCGTCAGTCTGGCTCCTTATTTTTCAAAACAATTGGCCGATTGGTTGACAGAACAAGGGGAAATTCATAAGGAAGTAAATATTAACCGTTTTAAACCGTTATATTCGAGGTCTTAGTTAATCCTACGTATGGGAATGAAAAGTGTGGGCGTATTAGCCCTTTTTCTGCTTTGTTTTTTAGTGGAATCCAACGCTCAACAGGCGCGTGAGGTGTTCGGTCAAAATAGAATTCAATACAAAGAATTTGAATGGAAATACCTGAGTTCTGAAAACTTTGATGTGCATTTCTATGGCGAACGTAGAAAGGCAGCCGAAGATGCGCTGCAATATTTGGAATCAGAATTTGATCGGATAACCGATTTGCTGGGGTTTTATCCTTACCAAAAAACTAAAGTTTTCCTTTACAATTCCATCACCGATCTGCAACAAAGCAATATCGGGCTCAACCATACACGATATAGCGCTGGTGGGGAAACTGAATTCATCAAACCGTATGTAGAAATAGCCCATCCGGGTAACCTCGAAGAGTTCAAACAAGAGCTGATTTTTAAAATGTCCGATTTGTTAGTGAACGAGATGATGTTTGGCGGAAGTTTGAAGGACATGTTTCAAAATAGTGTGTTGCTCAACCTGCCAGATTGGTTCATTTATGGAACTTCCTATTATGTAGCCTACGGTTGGAATGAAGAAATGGATGATTTTGTGCGCCAACTTGTAAAGAGCAAAAAGATTAATCGCGCGTTGCGCCTTACCGACAAAGAAGCTGCGCTGGTTGGGCAATCCATATGGAACTATATCGTAGAGAAATATGGCAAAAGCAGTATCAATAACATTCTAAACTATACGCGTATCATTCGCGATGAGGAAAAGAGTATTTTAATTACACTGGGCGTGCCCTTCAAACAACTGCTTAACGACTGGAAAAGTTTTTATGGAGGGATGGAGAGCAAAGTGAGCCAAAATTATATTTCACTTTCCGATTCTTCGCGCTTTAGCCGCAACAAGAAAAACCTCACTTACACCACTGTAAAAATTAGCCCTGATGGTAAAAAAATTGCGTACGCGGAAAATGACCGTGGTGAATTTACTGTCAAGGTAAAATCTTTAGAGAATGGAAAGGAAACAACCATCCTCACTGGCGGTAATCGAGTTATCAAGCAGACGGTAGACTACCGTGTTCCTTTGTTAAGTTGGGCCGATGCTAACACTCTGGGCGTAATTGGCGTAAAGCAAGGGCAATATATTTTTTGGTTGTACGATTTAAATACTCGCACCAAGCTGCCGCGCGAGCTGGATAAGTTCAGCAACATCCGCAGTTTCAATTTTTCCAATAATGGAAGATTGGTGATTGTGAGTGCCGACTTTGAAGGGCAGAATGATTTGTTTTTATTGAGCAGCCGCAGAGATCGTACCAAGCGATTAACCAACGATAAGTTTGATGATCTCGATCCGGCATTTGTTCCTAATTCCAATACGATTGTTTTTAGTTCCAACCGTTTAACTGATTCCCTTAAAACCAAAGTAAAAGGTTTAGAGAAACTGGCCCCTAATTACAACTTGTTTCTATACAATATAGACACAACACTCAATCGACTGATTCGCATTACCAATACGCTTAGCAAAGACTTTCATGCGCGCGCCATTGATGAAAATAATTTTTACTACCTCAGCGATCAGCGGGGCATCGTCAATTTGTTTAAATTCAACAGTCAATCTGGAATTTATTCGCAAGTCACAAACTATAACTCAAGCATAAAAGATTACGACATCAATTATGAAAATAAGATGTTGGCCACGGTGCTCTCTCAAAAGTTGCGTGAGGATATTTTTATCGACAACAATTTTGATTTTCAACGCCAGGTATTCACCCCTGTAAGCAGACGCAAAGAAGTGTTACAGGTGCGTGTAGTAACGGAGCGAAAGAAAAAGGAAGTGCCTAAACAAGCTACCTCCATCAAGGATTTGATCAATTCACGTATCAAAGAAAAAACAGATACAACTACACAGCGCCTGGTGGAGAGTCCCAAGGCTGATTCCATCAAAAAAGAAATCAATACAGATGATTATACCTTCGATGAGGTAAAAAAAGATACTGCTCGTAACCCGTTAAAACCAACCACCGAAAAAACGCTTAATACAGATGATTATGTTTTTGAAGAGGAGGCCGTTAAAAATAAACAGCCCAGCGAAACATTTTTAACGCGCTACATGAAGGCACGGGAAACAAGTCGGGTGCTAGGCCCCTTTCCATATGCACCAAAATTTAGTTATGAAAATATTGTGACCAGTCTGGTTGTAGATCCATTGCGGGGTTGGAGTATGCGGTTGGAAGCACAGATGAATGACATGCTGGAGAACTACCGGATTTTTGGTGGAATTCAAACCGCCTTCGATTTGAAGAACGGTGATGTGTATGGAGAATTTCAATACCTGCCACACCGCATCGACTTTAGTGCGCGATTTGATCGTAAAGTAATTTTCTGGCAGCCGCCTAATCGTGAAATTGTAGAAGAAGAAAATCAGAAATACTCCTTCCAAAAAATTGAGATAGGCGCTTCGTATCCTCTTTCTGTTCGTACACGTGTTACACTCAAACCGTTTTTCGGTTTTACCGAATTTGTGGACCGAGGAAGAAGCCCGCTTGTGATTGGACCTCCTACGTTCCGTCCAACACAGACGCAGTTTTATGCCGGAACCAAATTTGAAATTGTGTACGACAATTCTTTGACAACGGGAATGAACCTTATTGAGGGAACAAGAGGTAAGTTTAGCTTTGTTACCTATCAGGCAATTGGCGATAGCAGAAAGAATTTTTCACAAGCATCCATTGATGTTCGGCATTACCAAAAAATCTATAAAGAGATTGTGTTGGCGTTTCGTGGATTTGCCGGAACCTTTTATGGAAATTCGCCTAAGAATTACCTCTTAGGAGGAATGGATAACTGGATTGCCAATTCATTCAACTATAGTGGGGTGCAAAATCCGCTGACCAGCCAGTTTGGTCAATACAACGAAAATTTACTTTTTGTTGAATTTGCTACCAGCTTGCGCGGATTTGATTACGGCACGCTGTATGGCAACAGTGCCGCATTGTTCAATGCGGAGTTACGTATTCCTCTCGTCAGAGCACTCTCCAGTGGTCCGATCACTTCCAATTTCTTTCGCAACCTGCAATTCACAGGCTTCTATGATTTTGGAAGTAGCTGGACAGGACCAATTCCATTTGATAATGAAAACAACGGTCGTGTACGGATAGTCCCTGAAAAAGGAGAGGGCAGTCCATTCCAGGTAGAGATCAAAGAATACCTCAACCCTTGGCTGTACAGTTACGGAGCGGGATTCCGTTCGATGATTTTTGGGTACTACCTCAAGTTGGATGTAGCGTGGCCGGTAGAAAATTATACCGTTAAGAATCCAAGATTCTACGTTACCTTCGGATTTGATTTCTAAACCACATCTGCATGATTAAATCAATGACTGGCTTCGGTCAGGTAGTTTTAAATAGCGGTTCTCTCGCTCTTTCTGTTGAAGTCAAATCATTGAACTCTAAGTTTCTCGACCTCAATCTCCGTCTGCCAAGAAAATATTCAGAGAAAGAAATCGATATACGGAATCTGGTAGTTGATAAATTGGAAAGAGGTAAAATCTCTTTAACAGTAGATCTTCAACAAGCTGCACGCATCGGTGAAACCCAACGGTACAACGAGGAATTATTTGTAAGTTATTATGGTGAATTAAAGAGGCTGGCCGACAAAGTTATGTCTGGCTACGAGTCTTTGTTTCAGTTGGCATTAAATTCTCCCGATGTTTTGATTTCTACGGGTAAAGAAGAACTGGATCCTGCTGAGTGGGAAAAAATTGTGCAACTCGTGAATGAAGCACTCGCCAAGTGCGAACAATTTCGTTTAGCGGAAGGCGCAGCCTTGGAAGGGAAATTCAAAGAATACATCAACAATATCGCGCAAAGCCTGATTCAAGTGGAAAAACTGGATCCCATTCGAATTGAAAAAATTCGACAGCGTATCAAATCAGGCATTACTGATTTTTTTGGTAATGAAGGATTTGATGTAAACCGATTAGAGCAAGAGATTATTTTCTATATCGAGAAACTGGATATCCACGAGGAGCGCGTTCGCTTAAAAACACACTTGGATTATTTCATTACCATTCTCAAAGAAAAACAATCCAACGGAAAGAAGCTGGGCTTTATCGCGCAAGAGATTGGTCGCGAAATCAACACCATCGGCAGTAAGGCCAATGATGCCGAAATGCAAAAGCATGTAGTGGCCATGAAGGAGGAGTTGGAAAAAATTAAAGAACAACTCAACAACGTGTTGTAAATGAAAGCTCCGACCCGAGATAAACTATCCAGTGTTATTCTTTGGTCGATTATTTCTGCTGCATTTATTGGCCCGGGCACAGTCACTACAGCCGCTTCCGCGGGATCTCAATTTCAATTACAACTTTTGTGGGCTGTCACGTTTGCTACGCTGGCATGTATTGCACTGCAAGAAGTTTCTGCACGCATCACCATCTCTTCCGGCCTTTCGTTTGGTCAGGCGCTCGATAAAAAGTTTGGTCATCAAAAAGGCTTTTGCGTAAAGTGGTTAGTAGGCGGATCGGTAGTGCTGGGCTGTGCTGCCTATGAAGCAGGCAATATTTTAGGTGGCACGTCTGGTTTGGTATTATTGCTTGGCGACTACAGTAAAACTTTTACAGTCCTGCTCACACTTATTGCCGCACTTATTCTTTGGAGCGGCCGTGGAAAATGGATATCCACCATCATGACCATTTTAGTAGCGATGATGGGCATTGCATTTTTCGCACTCGCTTTTTACGGCAACTTCAGTTTTGGACAGGTAGTAAGCTCGAGTGTTTTTCCGATCATTCCACCCGGTGCAGAATTGCTCACGCTCGGGTTAGTCGGGACTACGATTGTTCCATATAATATTTTTCTAGGCTCAGGAATCAGTAAAGGACAAACTATTCCACTGATGCGAATCGGTCTTTCGATCTCAGTAATCATCGGTGGGTTGATCACCGCCTGGATTTTAATGGCCGGAACACTCGCCTCCGAATTCAATTCATTTGCTGATTTATCCCAACAGTTTCAGACTAAAATTGGAATGATAGGTGTCATTGCGTTGGGTGTTGGTTTGTTTGCCGCAGGGTTTTCATCAGCCATCACTTCGCCTTATGCGGCATCGATTATTGCGACCAGCGTTTTCGATACACAAAAGAAAAACATCGTGTGGGTGTGGGCAGGTGTGCTAACTGTTGGATTTTTATTTGGAATTAGCGGCATCAAACCAATTCCGGTGATTCTGGCGGTGCAGGCAGTCAATGGACTAATTTTGCCTTTGATTACTTATTTTCTAATCATTATTGTCAATGATTCTTCTCTGATTCCTGTCTCTGGTCGTCATGCAGCTTGGTACAACGCTGTTTTGATTTTGATTTTAGGATGCGTGTTGGTTTTGGGATTCAACAACATTGACAAAGTACTGGTAACAGTCTTTAAATTAAATGAGCCACACCTCTTAATTGTTTTTGCCCTTTCGGGGATCATTTCGTTGTACACCGCTATTAAAGTGATGAGACGAGCTGCGTCAAAATAAAAAAGGGTTAGCGTTAGCCAACCCTTTTATTTTATTCAATCGAAAATCTATTCGCTCTTTTTCTCTTTCGAAGAAGCTTTCGCTTTTTTCACTTTCACAGTCAGCGCATCACCGGTTCCTTCGTAATCAGCTTGAATGATGCCACCTTCCGTGATCTCGCCTTTCAAAATCTCTTCCGCTACCGGATCTTCCAAGTATTTTTGAATGGCTCGGTTCAAAGGTCGCGCTCCGAATTGCTGATCGTATCCTTTGTCTGCCAAGAAATCTTTCGCCTTCTCCGTTAACTCAACGGTGTAGCCAAGCGATAAAATGCGCTCAAACAATTTGCCGAGTGTGATATCAATGATTTGATGGATGTGTTCGCGTTGCAATGAGTTAAATACAATCACATCATCTAGGCGATTCAAGAATTCCGGAGAGAAGGCACGCTTCAACGCATTTTGAATTGTTGACTTCATTGCTTCTTCTTCATTCTCGCGATTAGCCTTGGTAGCAAAGCCAATTCCCGAACCGAAATCTTTCAAATCACGAACACCGATATTGGAAGTCATGATGATGATTGTATTTCTGAAATCTACTCTACGACCTAAACCATCGGTGAGAATACCGTCATCTAAAACTTGCAACAAAATGTTGAATACATCCGGATGCGCTTTTTCAATTTCATCCAACAGCACTACGCTATACGGCTTTCTGCGCACTTTTTCAGTCAACTGTCCACCTTCTTCGTAACCAACATATCCGGGAGGTGCGCCCACTAAACGTGATACAGAGAATTTCTCCATATACTCGCTCATGTCAATTCGCACCAATGCATCTTCTTTATCGAATAGATAAGTGGCAAGCACTTTTACCAATTCAGTTTTACCTACACCGGTAGGGCCTAAGAAGATGAACGAACCAATTGGCTTCTTCGGATCTTTCAATCCTACCCGTGTGCGCTGAATCGCCTTGGTTAATTTTTTGATAGCTTCATTCTGCCCAATAACCTTCGTGTTCAACTTCTCAGCCATTCCCAGCAACTTATTGCTTTCTTTTTGTGCAATCCGATTCGCAGGGATGCCCGTCATCATTCCAATAACATCGGCTACGTTATCTTCCGTAACCGTATATTTTTCTGTGCGAGTTTTTTCTTCCCAGCGCGCTTTCGCTAAATCTAATTGTTCAATCAGTTTCTTTTCCTTATCACGAAGTTGAGCTGCTTCTTCGTATTTCTGGCTTTTCACCACACGGTTTTTTTCCTTCTTCACATCTTCAATGGCCGCTTCAAACTTCACAATATCTTCCGGCACGTGAATGTTATTGATATGTACACGAGCACCCGCTTCATCCATGACGTCAATCGCTTTGTCCGGTAAGAAGCGATCGCTGATGTAGCGATCCGACAAACGCACGCATGCTTCCAAAGCTTCTTTGGTATAGTTTACGTGATGATGATCTTCGTATTTTTCTTTGATGTTTTCCAAAATCTGAATGGTTTCGTCTACAGAAGTAGAATCTACCATTACCATTTGAAAACGTCTCGCTAAAGCTCCGTCTTTTTCAATGTACTGACGGTACTCATCCAATGTGGTAGCACCGATACATTGAATTTCTCCGCGGGCCAGAGCTGGTTTAAACATGTTCGAAGCATCCAACGATCCGGAAGCTCCACCGGCACCAACAATGGTATGTAATTCGTCAATGAATAAAATAACGTCCGGAGATTTCTCCAGTTCATTCATGACTGCCTTCATGCGCTCTTCAAACTGACCACGGTATTTTGTGCCCGCTACTAAGGATGCAAGGTCAAGCGTCACTACGCGTTTGCCAAACAACACACGCGAAACTTTTTTCTGAACAATGCGCAGCGCTAAACCCTCAGCGATGGCTGTTTTACCAACACCGGGTTCTCCAATCAAAATTGGATTGTTCTTTTTTCTTCTACTTAAGATTTGCGCTACGCGCTCAATTTCTTTTTCACGACCTACGATCGGGTCGAGCTTATTGTCTTCAGCCAACTTGGTTAAGTCGCGGCCAAAATTATCAAGCACCGGTGTGCGTGATTTTTCGCCACCCTTTTTCTCTTTCGATCCACCGGGAGGCACCGCACCGCCTCCAAACATTTTAGAAGAGTCATCGTCCGGATCATCGGTATCAGATGCCGCAGAAGGTTGCTCGTGTTGGTATTCCAGCATTTCCTTTACCACATCGTATGCCACATCAAACTTGTTCAAAATTTGTGTTGCGAGATTATCTGGATCACGTAAGATGGATAACAATAAATGTTCGGTTCCAATTAATTGCGCTTTAAAAACTTTCGCTTCGAGATAAGTAATCTTGAGCGTTTTTTCTGACGCGCGTGTAAGAGGAATGTTGGCTAAGTTTTTGATTTCGTGTGTGGCAGTTCCTTTGGAGATTTTTTCAATTTCACCACGCAACTGATCGAGTGGCACACCTAGTTTTTTCAGCACACCCACAGCTACACCTTCACCTTCGCGAATCATTCCCAGAATGAGGTGCTCAGTGCCAATGTAATCATGACCCAATCGCAGTGCTTCTTCCCGGCTGAGCGAAATGACTTCCTTAACACGGTTAGAAAATTTGGCTTCCATATTTGACATAAAGAGTTGAGATATGTAAATGTAAAGTTTTACAGACTATAATTCCAAACAAGTAATCCGCCTATTAATGTCCGACTCTACACAATTAGTAAGTCAAACACGTATTGCGTTTTATTTGTTCAATTTCCTCTCAGCCGTTTGAATGATGCGGATCGCATTCGGACCTTCACAAAACAACAAATCCAAGAAGCTCAGGTTAGCTACAAAATTGTTGCCAAACACCTGATGATAGGCAACGGGCTGATAGAATGACCGATGGGTATAGTCTTCTTTTGCTGAAATAACTCCTCGTAAATCCAAAATGGTTGAATTCAGGTCTTTTTGGTAGGTAATGGTTTCTTTGACTTGAATAGACAACCCAACTTTTCGCAGACAGAATGACAGTAATTTTTGGTTGAAAGAGATGAGATGCTCGTGTTTTTCGTAGATGATCTTTTTTAGATCATCGGAATAAAACTCGAAGAAGGGTGCATTACGATAGGCTGATTCGATGGTACGCCAATGGTTATTCTGCCACTTTTGTTGATAGTCTATGCGGATTTCATGAACAGGTGTTTTGCCGTGCTTGTTCGTAACCGGCAAAATCAACATCTGTTTCCCTTGTGAAGTATTGATGTAGCACCGATTGCGGAAACTCTGCTTTTCAAAATGTTCATGCACTTCAATTTCTACCGTTTCAAACGGAAGAATGGCACACAAATATTCAATGGAAGGAAGGTAATGCGATTCAATACAAACTACCCCCGCCACGGTGAATACAAGCTATTGAAGCATTTTAAGCAATGTGCTCAAGCGCTGTTTCAGGCTTCTACGGTCGATGATAAAATCAAGGAAACCGTGATCCAACACAAACTCAGCACTTTGAAAACCTTTGGGTAAATCTTTACCAATGGTTTCGCGAATCACGCGTGGACCAGCAAAGCCAATCAGTGCACCTGGTTCAGCAATGTTAAAGTCACCGAGCATCGCGTAAGATGCTGTAACACCTCCCGTGGTAGGATCTGTGAGTAAAGAGATGTAAGGAATCTTCGCTTCATCCAACAGGGCCAGACGAGCGGAAGTTTTAGCCATTTGCATTAGAGAAAGTCCGGCTTCCATCATGCGGGCACCACCCGAGCGCGAAATCATCAGGAAGGGGGTTCTCGTTTTGAGTGAATGGTTGATAGCGCGCGCAATTTTTTCGCCAACGACCGAGCCCATCGATCCACCAATGAAGGTGAAGTCCATACAGGCAACACATAAATCCAATCCATTGATTTTGCCATAGGCGGTGCGCACGGCATCTTTCAATTGAGTTTTGGATTGTGATTCTTTAATTCTTTTGGGATATGGCTTGGTGTCAACAAATTTCAAAGGGTCTGCCGATTCCATGTTGGCATCCAACTCGGTAAACTCATTGTTGTCAAACAAGATTTCGAAGTATTCTTCCGAGCCGATCTTCACGTGAAGATCTTCTTCGGGCACTACATACGCGTTATTTTTTAACTCGCGTGTGTGAATGATTTTTCCTCCCGGAGATTTAAACCAAAGGCCATCCGGCACTTCACGTTTTGCTTCTGTAGGGGTAAGAATTCCTTTATCTGTCCGTTTGAACCAAGGCATATCTTTTATTTTTGATTCGGGATTTAAGATTTAAGATTTTTTGGCTCTGACGGATGCCGTTCACACAAAAAATCCTAAATCAATCTTAAATCCTAAATTTATAATTAAGCAATATCAATCGTCTTATCTAAGTACACATCCTGAATGGCTTGCAGGATTTCAACACCTTCTTTTAAAGGACGTTGGAATGCTTTTCTTCCGGAAATCAAGCCCATACCACCCGCGCGCTTGTTGATAACGGCTGTGCGCACTGCATCGGCCATGTCACTTGCACCTTTTGAATCACCGCCTGAGTTGATCAAACCTGCACGGCCATTGTAGCAATTTAATACTTGGTAGCGGCACAAGTCGATCGGGTGATCAGTTGTAAGTTCTGAATAAATACGTTCATCCAACTTGCCATAGCTGCTAGCACCAGTGTTGAGGGCTTTGTAGCCGCCATTGTTGGTTGCTAATTTTTGTTTGATAATATCAGCTTGAATGGTTACGCCCAAGTGATTGGCTTGACCAGTTAAGTCAGCCGAAGTGTGGTAATCAACACCGTCCTTCTTGAAAGCGTCATTGCGAGTATAGCACCACAAAATGGTAGCCATGCCCAATTCGTGCGCACGTTCAAAAGCAGCAGAAACTTCCTGAATTTGACGTGTGGCATTGTCAGAACCGAAATAGATGGTAGCACCCACTGCTACTGCTCCCAGCTTCCATGCATCTTCCACAGATCCGTACATAACTTGATCGGCACGGTTAGGGTAAGTGAGCAATTCATTGTGATTGATTTTTACAATGAATGGAATTTTGTGCGCATATTTTCTGGACATCAGGGCCAAACCACCATACGTGGTAGCTACCGCATTGCATCCACCTTCGATAGCCAGCTTTACGATATTTTCTGGATCGAAGTAGATCGGGTTTTTGGCGAAGGAGGCACCTGCGCTATGTTCGATACCCTGATCGATTGGTAATATGGAAAGGAAACCGGTGTTACCTAATCTTCCTTTATCAAACATCACCTGCAAGCTGCGCAAGGTTTGTGGGTTGCGATTGGAAATTGAAAAAATTCGGTCCACGAAATCGTGGCCGGGCAAATGCAAACTTTCTTTCGGAATTGTCTTGCTTTTGTGTGTTAAAAGCGACTCGGCATCTTTACCAAGTAACTCGGTGATGGTGGGTCTAGCCATAGGTTTTTTTAAGTGAGGGACAAATATAGGTTGATACCCTAATTCATCCAAGGTTAACGTATGAAAGCAAAAAACCCATTTCTGTGCTGGAAATGGGTTTTTTTAGTGTTTTTATCGAATTAAGCCTGTGCAGTGTTAGCCAATTTCTCTTTGATACGAGCTGACTTACCTTGACGGCCTTTCATATAATACAATTTCGCTCTGCGCACTTTACCGGCTTTTACAAACTCGATTTTATCAATGCTAGGGCTCAAAATCGGGAAAATACGCTCAACACCCACACCATTAGATACTTTTCTTACTGAAAAGCTCTCGCCATTGGTGCCAGTACCTCTGCGGTATAATACCACGCCTTGAAATTGTTGGATACGCTCTTTATTTCCCTCGCTGATCTTAACATGCACGCTGATGGTATCACCTGCCTTAAAAGTTGGGATGCTGCTTCTTTTAGAGCCTAATTCCTGCTCTACAATTTTCATTAAATCGGCCATGGTACTCGGTTTTTAAAATGGACTGCAAATATAGGTGAAGAAGTTGAATTTGGAAGCTTGCCAAAAGAAATTTCCTGCTAAGAAGTTAACCCCGGCCTGCGTTCTTTGGTCCTTTTCAGGGATTGTTCCTGCTTCCAGTCCTCAATTTTGGCCTGGTGACCGGAAAGTAATACATCGGGTACTTTCCAGCCATTGTATTCAGCCGGGCGTGTATAGACAGGTGGGGCTATCATGCCATCCTGAAAAGAATCGCTTAGCGCGGAGGTTTCGTCATTCAAAACTCCTGGAAGCAACCGAATCACTGAATCGGCCACTACGGCAGCTGCTAACTCACCCCCGGAAAGCACATAGTCGCCAATGCTAATTTCACGCGTAATCAAATGTTCGCGGACACGCTCATCCACACCTTTATAATGCCCGCACAATAAAATTAAATTTTGCTTGAGGCTTAGTTGGTTGGCAATGGATTGCGATAGCAATTCTCCATCCGGACTCATATATATAATGTCATCGTAGGTGCGTTCGGCTTTTAATGCAGAAATGCATCGGTCGATGGGTTCGATCATCATCACCATGCCGGCACCACCGCCAAAGGCATAATCATCCGTGGTTCGGTGCTTGTTGGTGGAATAAGGTCGTAAATCGTGGATTTTAACCGTGACTAACCCTTTATCCTGCGCTCGTTTCAGAATAGAATCCGAAAAAGGACTTTCCAGCAGGCGAGGGAGGCATGTGATGATATCCAGACGCATAACTAAATGTCTAAAAAGCCCTCGGGTAACGCAACTTTGATCGTCTTTTTGGTTTTGTTGGTGCTCAACACAAATGGACTATTGATAGGAATCAGCACCTCTTTGCCCTTCACATTGACTGTCAAGAGACGATTGGGGCCGGAGGAACTTACTTCCGTTACTTCACCCAATTCGCCCAAACTTTCGTCTACTACCGAAAAGCCAACCACTTCATCGTCATAGAATTCGCCTCTTTTTAGTTTAGGTCGGGCTTCTTTAGGTAAATACAGACTTCCGCCTTTTAGAGAAGCAGCTTTTTCAGGCGTGTCGATGTCATCGAATTTCACAAACACTTTATCACCCCGATCAGAGAAAGATGAGATAAAATGAGGAACCAAAGAATCCCGGAGTTCAATAAAAACAGATTCAATCGATTCAAAATCAACGGGCTCAGTTACCATTAATGTCACTTCACCCTTCAGGCCATGAGTTTTGGCTACATAGCCGATTTTAAAACATTGTTCTTTTTCCATAGTGCAAAATAAAAATGCCATCCCGTAAAGGAGATGGCATTTTATGAATTCAGTTGTAGAAGATTACGCTTGCTCTTCAGCAGCAGGAGCGGCTTCAGCGGCAGGAGCAGCAGGAACTTCAGCCTTCTTGCGGATGGCTTCAGCACGTGCTTCTTTCACTTTTGCTTCGGCATCTTTACGAGCCTTAGCAGCATCTTGCTTCGATTTATTCAGGCTAGAAACTTTTGATTCGATCTTAGCTTCTTTGCCTTTCAACCATTCAGCCAATTTAGCGTCAGCAGCTTCTTGGGTTAAAGCACCTTTGTCAACGCCAATTTGCAAATGTCTTTTGTACATGATGCCTTTATAAGAAAGCATGGCACGTACGGTGTCAGAAGGCTGAGCACCTACCATTAACCAATGGAAAGCTCTTTCTTCGTTAATCAGGATAGATGCAGGGTTGGTTGCAGGATTGTAAGTACCTACTTTTTCAATGAATTTACCGTCACGAGGCGCTCTTCCGTCAGCTACTACGATATCAAACATTGACAATTTTTTGCGGCCTCTGCGGGCCAATCTCATTTTTACCATTTTTTCTTACTTTTTTAATGTTGGAACACGTCCGTTTTTAAAAGGATCGCAAAGGTAAACGGATTTTGAATATATGCCAACCCTGGCCTTGAGAAAGTGTCGAAATCAAGCTTTTTAGTGGAAATAGCCGGTAAAATATTGGACATCAAGCTTTAATGAGTCGATAAAGCGTGTTGTAATCTATTATATTTGTTTAACCGATTATTAAGTTTTTTAATCTTAATCAACCTCAATACATTTGATTAGATTTCAATTTCTAATTCATGGATAAGTACAGTTACCTATCAAATGCTGACACGAGTTACATCGACCAGCTT
>DGYK01000043.1:952-28215 GCA_002398365.1 Flammeovirgaceae bacterium UBA5008 | reverse complement strand
ACGAGTTACATCGACCAGCTTTATCAAAATTATAAACAAGATCCGGCTTCGGTAGACGACTCCTGGCAAAAGTTTTTTGAAGGATATGACCTTTCTTCACAGCGCTACGGTGATAATGGTCATGCCGGTGCTGCCGATGCACCAAATATTAAAGAGACCTATGTGCGTACACTCATTTTCGCGTACCGCTCATTTGGACACTTAAAATCGAATACCAATCCGGTTCGCGAGAGACGCGACCATGGCGTACAGCTAGATCATACCAAATTCGGCTTGACTGATGCTGATTTAGATACTGAGTTTGACGTTGCGTCTGAAATTGGCATGCCAAAGTCATCGCTTCGTAAAATAATCGAGCGTTTGAAGGTCCTTTATTTGGGAACGATCGGTTTTGAATACAACTTCATTCGTAATGACGAGGTGAGGAGCTGGTTCTTCGATAAAATTGAAAAGGAATATTTTAATTATAATCCCAATCAGGACGAAAAGAAGCGAATCTTGGCCAAACTGAATGAGGCCGTGGTTTTCGAAAACTTTTTACACACGAAGTTTTTGGGTCAAAAGCGCTTTTCATTAGAGGGTGGCGAAAACACCATTCCGGCTCTTCAGACTATTATTAATAAGAGTGCCGAATTGGGTGTGAAAGAGGTAGTGATAGGCATGGCCCATCGCGGTCGCTTGAATGTGTTGACCAACATACTGGGAAAAATTTACGAACAGATTTTCACGGAGTTTGAAGGAAATATCAATCCCGACCTTACTATGGGTGATGGCGATGTGAAATACCACTTAGGGTACAGCAGCCATATCGACACCCCATCCGGAAATAAGATTTACTTGAAGTTAACACCAAACCCTTCGCATTTGGAAGCGGTAGATCCACTCGTAGTAGGCTACACCCGCGGGCAAATTGATGATGAGTACAAGGGAGATTTGAGCAAAGGCATGGCTATCCTTATTCATGGCGATGCGGCCGTTGCCGGACAAGGAATTGTGTATGAAGTAATTCAAATGTCGGGATTGCCAGGCTATACTACCGGAGGAACGATTCACTTTGTGATTAATAACCAGGTTGGATTTACTACAGATTATGATGATGCGCGTACCAGCATTTATTGCACAGATATTTCTAAGATTGTTGACGCACCGATTTTGCACGTAAATGGTGACGATGCGGAGGCAGTTACTTTCTGCGCGAATCTGGCGGTGGAGTATCGTCAAAAATTTGGCAAAGATATTTTCATTGACATGTTGTGCTATCGCAGACATGGCCACAATGAAAGTGATGAGCCGAAGTTTACACAACCCAAGTTGTACAACCTGATTGCTAAGCACCCGAATCCACGCGAAGTATATGTGAAGAAATTGATTGAGCGTGGAGACGTAGATGCTTCTTTGGCCGATGAAATGGACAAGAGTTTCCGCAACCAATTACAAGATCGCCTGACGGAAGTAAAACAGAAACCTCTTCCGTATACGCCACAAAAAATTGAGAACGAGTGGGAGAAATTACGCAAGTCTACTCCGGCAGATTTTGATGAGTCACCGGACACGAGCATCAAACAAGCGGTGATTGATAAAGTGGCCAAAGCGCTTACGACTATTCCAGAAGGATTTAAGCCATTAAAACAAATTGAAAAGTTATTGAAAGATCGCAGCGCGGCTTTCTTTGAAACCAAGATGCTGGGATGGGCAGAAGCCGAATTGCTTGCATATGGTTCGCTACTCTCACAAGGCACACCGGTGCGCATGAGCGGACAAGATGTGAAGCGCGGAACATTCAGTCATCGTCACGCCTACTTCTTTGATGCCAATACCAATGAACCGTATTGCGGTTTAGACAACATCGAAAAAGGACAGCAGAAATTTAATATTTATAATTCGCTGCTTTCTGAATTTGGAGTGCTGGGTTTTGAGTATGGCTACGCGATGGCAACGCCACATGCATTGGTTATCTGGGAGGCGCAGTTTGGAGATTTTGCCAACGGTGCCCAAGTGATGATCGATCAATTTATTTCCAGCGCTGAATCCAAATGGCAACGCATGAACGGATTGGTGATGTTGTTGCCACACGGTTACGAAGGTCAGGGACCTGAGCACTCGAATGCGCGCCCCGAGAGATTCTTACAATTATCCGCTGAGTATAACATGATTGTAGCTAACCCTACAACGCCTGCTAACATTTTCCATTTGCTACGCAGACAAGTAACATGGGAATTCAGAAAGCCGTGTATTGTGTTTTCACCTAAATCATTGTTGCGTCATCCAAGCGTAATTTCGCCAGTGAAGGATTTTACGAAAGGTTCATTCCAGGAAGTGATTGATGATCCGAATGTAAATGCGAAGGATGTGAAGAAGGTGATTTTGTGTACTGGTAAGGTGTATTATGATTTACTAGAAGCGCAATCCAAGAAAAAGAACAAAGATGTTGCCTTGGTACGTTTGGAGCAATTGCATCCATTCCCTGAGAAACAGTTGAATGCTGTGTTGAAGAAATACAAAGGCGCTAAACTAGTTTGGACGCAGGAAGAGCCAGCCAATATGGGCTACTGGTCATTCATCTTACGGTACATGAGTGGACTTGAATTGATATCCCGTAAGGCAAGCGCATCGCCAGCCACAGGATATTCGAAAGTGCACAAGGCAGAGCAAGAGAAGATTGTATCGCAGTCATTAGAAATTTAATTCATTAACAAACGAATATGGCTCAACAAGTAAAAGTGCCCACGGTAGGTGAATCAATCACCGAAGTGACCATAGCCAATTGGCTGAAAAAAGATGGTGATGTGGTGAAGATGGATGAAGTGATTGCCGAACTCGAATCGGACAAAGCGACATTCGAATTAACTGCGCCACAAGCCGGCACGTTGAAGATTACAAAATCAAAAGGAGAAGTAGTACCTATCGGAACAGTGATTTGTGAAATTGCCGATGGTGGTGCCGCTGCAACTCCTACTCCAACACCAACCAGTAAAGAGACAAAAACAGAAACCCCTTCGAATCAACCTATGAAAGCGACCGGAGCAATCAAAGAAATGAAAGTGCCTGCCGTGGGCGAATCCATTACGGAAGTAACGATTTCAACTTGGCTAAAAAAGGAAGGCGACTACGTAAAATTAGATGAAGTAATTGCCGAAGTAGAATCGGACAAAGCAACCTTTGAATTGCCGGCAGAGGCCAACGGTATTTTGCGAATTGTAGCGAAAGAAAAAACTACTCTGCCCATTGGTGGATTGATTTGTAAGATTGAAGTGACGGAAGGCGGTGCTCCTGCAGCTGCACCTTCTACTGCCTCAGCTCCAACGGCACAAGTACCTGCAGCTGGTTCAGTTTCGTATGCAGCAGGTACACCTTCACCGGCAGCAGCAAAGATTTTAGATGAGAAAGGAATTCCTACTGGACAAGTAGCCGGCAGCGGTGTGGGTGGAAGAATCACCAAAGACGATGCCGTGAAAGCGCAAGCGGCTGCACCGGCTAAAGAAACAAAGCCGGCACCTGCCCTGGCACCACCAGTAATTACTTCGGGTGGAACGCGTGGTGAGCGTAGAGAAAAAATGACTTCGCTTCGCAAAACCATTGCTAAGCGATTAGTGGCGGTGAAAAATGAAACCGCGATGCTGACTACTTTCAACGAAGTAGATATGAAGCCCGTGATGGATCTGCGTTCGAGATACAAAGACCAGTTCAAAGAAAAGTTTGGAGTCGGTTTAGGATTCATGTCATTCTTCACCAAGGCCGTTTGCGTAGCGCTGAAGGATTTTCCTGCGGTAAATGCCTCAATTGATAAAGATGAAATAGTGTATCACGATTATTGCGATGTGTCAGTGGCAGTTTCTACGCCACGTGGACTAGTGGTTCCCGTGATTCGTAATGCGGAATCATTGAGCATGAATCAAGTGGAAGCTGAAATTGTTCGTTTAGCATCGCGTGCGCGTGATGGAAAACTTTCGATTGAAGAAATGACAGGCGGAACATTCACTATCACCAATGGCGGTGTGTTTGGTTCGATGTTATCCACTCCGATTATTAATGCACCACAATCAGCGATTTTAGGAATGCATAATATTGTTGAGCGCCCGGTGGTGAAGAACGGTGAGATTGTAATCCGCCCGATTATGTATGTTGCATTGTCCTATGATCACCGCATCATTGACGGTCGTGAGTCGGTGAGCTTCTTAGTGCGTGTAAAAGAACTGTTGGAAGATCCGGGAAGATTGATCTTAGGTGTATAATAATTTGACTATCAGAATTTGAAATTGATATGAGTATGCAATACCAAGTTACAGTAATTGGTTCAGGCCCCGGAGGATATGTTGCGGCTATCCGTTGCGCACAGCTCGGCATGAAAACAGCCATCATCGAAAAGTATGATACGCTGGGAGGTACCTGTTTAAATGTAGGATGTATTCCTTCCAAAGCATTGTTGGATTCTTCCGAGCATTTTCACAATGCGGCTCATACATTCAAAGAACACGGTATCGACATCAGCGAGCCCAAAGTAAATCTGGCGCAAATGATTTCGCGCAAAGCCGGTGTGGTGAAAGCCAACGTAGATGGCATTGCGTTTCTGATGAAGAAAAATAAGATCGATGTATTGAAAGGAGTAGGTTCGTTTGTTGATAAGAATACGGTGAAGGTCACTTCATCATCCGATGGAAAAGAAACCACCATCACAACAGAGAAGGTAATTATCGCAACAGGATCGAAGCCCACGCCATTACCATTTGCGTCTTTTGATAAAAAGAGAATCATCTCGAGTACCGAAGCGCTCGAACTCAAAGAAGTGCCCAAGCATTTGATCATTATTGGAGGAGGTGTTATTGGAATGGAGCTCGGCTCTGTGTATGCACGCATTGGTGCGAAAGTTTCTGTCGTTGAATTTATGGACAGCCTGATCGCCACAATGGATGGAACCATGGGCAAGGAGTTGCAAAAAGCTACCAAGAAGTTGGGAATGGAGTTTTACCTCGGCCACAAAGTGACGGCCGTTGAAAACAAAGGAAAAGAGGTAGTTGTAAAGGCAGAACCCAAAGCAGGTGGTGCAGCTATTGAATTGACTGGTGATTATTGTTTGGTGAGTGTGGGAAGAAAACCTTATACCGATGGTCTTGGTTTAGATAAAGTGGGTATCGAATTGGATCGCGGAAAAATTCCGGTAGACGATCATCTAAAAACAAAAGTCGACAATATCTATGCAATTGGTGATGTAGTGCGAGGAGCGATGCTTGCACACAAGGCCGAAGAAGAAGGAGTGATGGTTGCCGAGCAACTCGCAGGGCAAAAGCCACACATTAATTATTTGCTGATTCCGGGTGTGGTATATACCTGGCCGGAAGTTGCAAGTGTGGGTTACACCGAAGAGCAATTGAAAGAACAAGGACGCGCGTACAAGTTGGGTAGTTTCCCTTACAAAGCATTGGGTAGAGCTCGCGCCAGTATGGACTTAGATGGCTTGGTGAAAATCCTTGCAGATAAAAACACAGACGAGATTTTAGGTGTACATATTATTGGAGCACGTGCTGCCGATATGATTGCTGCCGGAGTGGTAGCGATGGAATATCGCGCGTCTGCAGAAGATGTTTCACGCATGAGCCACGCCCACCCTACTTACATGGAGGCGGTGAAAGAAGCATGCTTGGCAGCAACGGCCAATCGACCTATTCATTTGTAATCAATACATATTATTCTACGAATTCCGCGGAAGTCTAAACCAGCAGGTTTGGGTTTCCGCGGTTTGCTTTTAGATTGATTCATTTTTGAGTTTAGTTCTGTTTCGATCTCTCGTTCATCTTTTCTAAATCTATTTTCGATTTAAAATGATTGCGCAAAAAGACTGCGCAGCACAGGATCATCTTTGTATCATTAAATTGTAAAAAAATGAAACTAACAGCGCAACAACTTTTTGCTATTGGTTATTCGGAAGGTAAAGCTATGGGCGTAGCCCTTTCGATTGCGGCTAACCAACTGGTACATCTTCAGGTGGAAGATCAATTAGAGCTTTTTGGAAAAGTGATTCAAGATCCAGCTGCCTTTGAGAACGATGAGGTACTATTGCCACTTGTCAAAGAGTTTATGAGGCCCGTCAATTCAGTTTTGGAATTGAAGACACAAGCGCTTCCGTATTCCATTTATGGAGCGGAGGCAATCGAACAAGGTGCGTTGCGACAGATGGAAACGGCTATGAAGTTGCCCATCACGGTAGCCGGTGCTTTAATGCCCGATGCACATCAGGGTTACGGACTTCCGATAGGTGGGGTGTTAGCCACACGCAATGCTGTCATTCCGTATGGTGTGGGTGTAGACATTGGTTGCCGTATGTGCATGACGATTTATGATTTGCCAATTTCTCTGTTAGAAGATCAAAAGGAAAGCTTGAAAAAAATGTTGGTCAACAACACGCAATTTGGTCAAGCTACTTTTAGGAAGCCGAAAGATCACGCGATTTTTGAGCGCACTGAGTTCAAAGAATTAGGCATTGTACGCTCGTTGAAAGATCGTGCGTGGAAACAGATTGGTTCTTCCGGTGGAGGAAATCACTTTGTAGAGTTTGGTGTGGTTGAAATCACCAACACGATCAACGAATATAATCTTGCACCGGGATCATATCTGGCTGTGCTTTCTCACTCCGGTTCGCGTGGATTGGGTGCCAACATTGCACGTCATTATACGAATCTCGCGATGGAGTTTTGTAAACTTCCGCAAGAAGCAAAGCACTTGGCGTGGTTGGATTTGGCTACGGAAGCAGGACAAGAATATTGGTTGGCTATGAATTTAGCTGGTGATTATGCATCGGCTTGTCACCACCAGATTCACGAGCGGATGGCCATTGGCTTGCGCGCAACACCACTTGCTATGATTGAGAATCACCACAACTTTGCATGGAAAGAAAAAGATGCGAATGGCGAAGAGCTGATTGTTCACCGGAAAGGTGCTACACCAGCAGGTAAAGATGTGTTGGGAATTATTCCAGGCTCGATGGCCACACCGGGTTTTATTGTGCGAGGAAAGGGGCAGGCGGCTTCGATTAACTCAGCTTCACACGGAGCAGGGCGAACGATGTCGCGAACAAAAGCAAAAGAAACCATTTTGCCCGGACACGTAAATCAGTTTTTGAAGCAGGCTGGTGTAGAATTGATTGGCTCCGGTTTGGACGAAGCACCAATGGCTTACAAAGACATACATCAGGTGATGGCAGCGCAACAAGAGTTGGTAGATGTGTTGGGAACTTTTATGCCCAAGATTGTGCGTATGTGTGGCGATGAAAAGTTTAAAGAGGTAGATTAATTTGAAAAATGAAAGAGGTTATTCTTAATGAACTAAACAAGGTGGAACGGTCGAATAAGGTGAACATACTTTATTCGGCCGAGTCGGGTTCGCGTGCCTGGGGTTTTCCATCTCCGGATAGTGATTATGATGTTCGTTTTATCTACGCACATTCTATAGATGATTATTTAAGTGTGGATGAGTTTCGCGATGTGATTGAGTTGCCCATCAACAAACTTCTGGACATCAACGGGTGGGAATTGCGGAAGGCATTGCGACTATTGCGAAAATCCAACGCACCATTTTTCGAATGGCTGCAGTCGGCTGTGGTATACAGGCAAGATGATCGCTTTGTGAGCGAAATGAGAAAATTGATGCCGTATTATTTTTCGCCACGTGCTACTATGCACCACTATTTGAGTATGACATCGAACGTGTTGAATCATGAATTGAGTGGAGAGCAAGTTAAGTTAAAGAAGTATTTTTATGCTTTACGACCCTTGCTGGCAGCAAGATGGATTTTAGAATTCGACCAAGTGCCACCGATGGAGTTCGGTAAACTGCGCGACTTGCTCGATGCATCCGTAAACCAAATTGCAGAAGAGCTGTTGGCGATAAAGGTCCATGCGGATGAATCGTATTTGATTGAAAAGAACGCAGCGCTAAATGAGTGGCTGGTAAGACAATTAACGTTTTGCGAAGAGCGAGTGCCTCTTGCAACTCCTACTCCAGATAGTGATCCGTTAAACGAACTTTTTAGAAAATTTGTAGCATGAAACCCGATCAACTGAAAGAAAGTAACAAACACCTTTTATTGAAATGCATCAGTGGAAGTCAGGCGTATGGTTTAGCGCTACCAACTTCTGATGTGGATGTAAAGGGTGTTTTTGTTTTACCAAAGAAAGAGTTTTATGGACTTGGTTTCGTTGATCAGATCAACAACGAAACCAATGATGAGATGTATTATGAACTCAGAAGGTTTTTTGATTTGTTGTTAAAGAATAACCCCAATCTATTGGAACTGCTAAGTACACCCGAAGATTGTATTCTTTATAAACACCCACTCATGCAGGAGATAAAGCCGGAGCTGTTTTTATCTCGATTGTGTGCGCAAACATTCGGACAGTATGCCTATACACAAATTAAAAAGGCACGCGGTTTGAATAAGAAGATCCTCAACCCTATAGATCAAAAGAGAAAGACTATTTTAGACTTTTGTTATGTTATAAAAGGACATCAATCAATTTTATTATCTCAATGGTTGGATAGTATGAATTTTCAACAACAAGATTGTGGCCTTGTTGCGATTGATCACATGCGCGACATGTATGCATTATTTCACATTTCGCAAGTAGTTGATACCATCCGGTTTAACGGAATTTATTCTGGCGAAAATGCAAATGATGTTTTGTTAACTTCAATTCCAGCCGGAGTAGAGTCATTAGCTGTCATGAGTTTTAATAAAGATGGCTATTCGAAATATTGTAAAGATTATAAGCTCTATTGGGAATGGGTAGAACAACGAAACGAAGAGCGATATGAGAATACGGTTAGCCATGGTAAGAACTATGACGCGAAGAACATGATGCATGTATTTCGATTACTGAATATGGCTGAAGAAATCGTACAGTTCAAGCAAGTGAATGTAAGGCGTTCCGAGCGAGATTATTTATTAAAGATTAGAGCAGGCGAGTTTGAGTACCAAGATTTAGTCGATCAGGCTGAGGAGCAAATTTTAAGAATTGATGATTTGTTTGCCAAATCTGATTTGCCTGAAGCACCGGATTACCAACAAGCAATTAGCTTGCTAATTATGATCAGAGACAAATATTATCAGCAACAGAAATAAATTGAAAGAAAAAGGTTTGCGAGAGCAAGCCTTTTTTTGTTTCCAAAGTTTGTACTTTCAAAAACTTATTTACCTTTGCCACCGCAAAACAGTTGCCTCCTAATGTTCAACCATTAAACAGAGGAAATTATGTTGGATCAAAGTTTACATATCACCCTTTAACAGCTAAGGTAAGCATTCTTACCAGATCCGGCTCGCTGTTGCCAACTAAAATCAAAATTTTAAAATTCTAAGACAAAGTCGAGCACCGGCTTTGAGGATGATTTTGTTCGCTGCTTTCTTTTGAATGCAGAAAGGAATCCTATTCTCTCCACTTCATGCTATAAACGCATGAGGAGTGTTATAATCATGGGCAAACAAAAATTGAATAGTAAGGACTTATTCAAAATAAAATTTCCATCGGAGGTGGCGAAAAGTCTGGCTTTAAATATCATGAACCGGCACTTTAAGCATACCCCTAATGAAGAGAAAATTAAATTAATTGAACACGTGCTGGCACAACCTGAGCTGTATGTGAACCATACTTCACTTGGATTGCTCGCACTAAAACTAGTTTCAAAAACGATTAGCAGAGATGCGTTTACTACCTATGAATTAGCGGATGAGCCAGCGCATTTTGATTTGTTTGGAAGCAAGCATATTGAGCGCAATGCCATTCAGCAAATGGAAGTAGCCATGTGTCTTCCGATCGCAGCCAAAGGCGCATTGATGCCGGACGCACATCAAGGGTATGGTTTACCGATTGGTGGAGTGCTCGCAGCACGTAATGCCGTTATCCCTTATGGAGTAGGTATGGACATTGGATGTCGGATGGCGCTGAGCATTTTAGATTTACCTGGAAGTTATGTAGATCATCACGCGTATGAATTAAAGAAAGCATTGCAAGCGCAAACACATTTTGGTAATGATGGCGGACTTGATGAAATTCTCGATCACGAAATTCTGGACAGCCCCATTTTTCAAGAGACCGAATTGTTGAAACGCCTTCATGGCAAATGTGTTCGGCAGTTGGGAAGCTCCGGCTCCGGAAATCATTTTGTGGAATTCGGGATCGTGTCACTGGAAGAAAATAATAACCTTCATTTGCACGCAGGAAATTATGCGGCTATTTTGTCGCATTCCGGTTCACGAAGTTTAGGAGCCAACGTGGCGCAGCATTACACGAACATCGCTATGAACAAATGCAAATTGCCGCGCGAGGCGAAGCAACTCGCCTGGCTCGATTTAGATAGCGAGGAAGGGCAGGAATATTGGCTCTCGATGAATTTAGCAGGAGACTATGCCAAAGCGTGTCACGACCGTATTCATGAAAATCTATGTCGTGCGATGGGATTTTCGATATTAGCGAAAGTGGAAAACCATCACAACTTTGCATGGAAAGAACGATTGCACGATGGCGAAGAGTATATCGTTCACCGAAAAGGGGCGACACCAGCCGCAGTCGGTGTGATGGGAATCACTCCCGGAAGCATGACTGCACCGGGGTACATTGTCAGTGGTTTGGGAAATGAAGCTTCATTGAATTCTGCTTCGCATGGAGCCGGAAGAAAATTGTCGCGATGGCGGGCGAAGAACTCGATCACGATGAGTAGTTTGAAGAAACTGCTGCAAAGTGAAAAAATAACGCTGATCGGTGGAAGCACCGAAGAAGCACCTGATGCGTACAAGGATATTGAGCAGGTGATGAAGTGCCAAACCAACTTGGTGCGCGTAGAAGGTAAATTTATTCCACGCATTGTGCGGATGGCTAAAGATTGAGCGATGAGTAACGAAGAATTGAAATACTTTTTGCAGTGTAGCCGAATACGATCGGTCCGGCATAAAAAGCGAATGCAGCGTAAGCAATTTGAGAGGAAACTGATCCAGTTGTTCTTTGAGCAAAGGAATCTTTCTAAACAGATTTCAAATTCAGGTTATGAAAAACTCGATCCTCCAGTTCAACGCGGATGGAGACGTTTTTTTGTATTGCGAAAAGACGTAGCCCGAAGTGATGACGCTCTGTTTTTTCAGAAGTTGCTTGACAAAATAAATACCATAGAATACAGCTCCAGAAAGGACTTCAAAGTCAAACGCAGGAGATTGGGAAAGAAAATTTATATTGAAAGCGAACAGAGACTTGAGTGATTTTTTTATTGTGATTTTAATAAGGCTGAATTTACTGAGCGAGAAAAGCGCTATTTCTATCTAGCTCCAGAGCGCGAATTGTTTGGAAAGAGATTGATTTGGTTTTATTATTTCTCGGAACCTTGGCGCTTTGAGTTGAAGATTGAACCGAATATTATTTACCGCACAAAGATTAAAGATTTCAACCTGATTAAGCGGCTAGATGAAATACATCAATATTTGGGATGGAATGATCTCCAAACAAAGCAATGTAGGTTAATGCATGGTCACTATCAGGATCCAAATCGATATTGGTATAGTCATTTGGAAAAATACCGCAATCCCTTTCGTAACAAACGGTTGGTAGATATTCTCAGTGAATATGAAAATGAGAATCTTACAGACACCATCAATGAAAAACCCTCGACTGACGAGGGTTTTTTTATTTCGACTATGTGTGCTGTATTGATCTACGCTGACTTTCGGCTCAGCAGAAGCGCACGCATTAAAATGATAAACACCAGTGGCAGCAAATAACTATTCATTTGCTGCGGCAAAAGCACCCAACCTCCTAATAAAGAAGCGGTGATAATGACAATCACTCGAAAATAAGTATGCGTCCAAGCGGGAATGATTTTTTTAAACAAAGCGATTGCGGCAAACAAGTGAAATGGAATTGCCCACAGCAAATTAAAGTTGTTGGCAGCGGCTTTGTGGTCTGTGGCTGTCCATAACAAGAGTAGTAGCCAACCTAACAACCCAAGAATGCCAAAGAATGTAATGTCAAACCATTTTGTTGTCTTCCTTCGTTTCCAATCCCGATAGGAGAGAAGACTTACCAATAGAAAAATTACGCCCCACACAATCCACGGGTGATACCAATGGAACGGAGTGACTTCAAGAGTACTTTCATACACAGCAATTTTTTGTTTTACAATGGGCACCCCATTCAGTGTGGCATGGTCAAACGAAGATTCGAGATAGTCTGGTAAGAACATGTATTCATACGGAGTTGCTTTTTTGTCCATGGGCAAACCCAAACAAATATCAATACCCAAATCACCCCACGGTTGTTGTTGTAAGTAAATGTCCGTCAGATCGCGGATGGTGTAATTAGTTTTGATGAACGAGCCATCGAATCGGATCTGGTCTTTAAAAACCTCAGCAAAAACATCGCGTACTTTGCTGGAGCAGTTGTTGTAAAAGTAATCGTAGCGGTAGGTTTGATTTTCAGGTAGTGAATTATTTTCCAGGTAACTGAAAATCTTTTGCTTTTGTGCGGAGTCTAAATTCACAATTTGTTCATGCACATACCGATTGTGAGAAATATAGTAATCTCGAAATTCAGGATAGAAATAAACACCCAACTTGTAGTACAAAAAACCGCGCGTAAAGTTCAGATAGAAATTGGGTTGGTTGAAATCGAATACACCGTAGTTGAACGCATAGTCGATGTTTAGTTCTGGATCATTAACACGAATAGCGCTATGGCCAAAGGCCGAATACAGCTCGCCCTGATAAGGTCCGCAGGTGATGATCGAGATTTCCGCTTTTGATGATAACAATGTTTGTGTCTTTCCTGAAAGCGAGATCAGTAAAAGCACTGCGAAAAATAGTTTCTTCATGAGAATCGTTATTTACCTGTAAAATAGCAGGCTACTTTTTTCTTCCGAAAGGTAAACAATCGCCTGCGAAAAGGTAATTTTAGGGCTTACAATGAATCGCAATTTTAAAGACGGACTGAATTTTCTTTCGAAGGCAACGCCATCACGGGCATGGAATGCCACGAAAATTTTGTCCAGTTACTATGCATCCCGCGTAAGCGGAAAGCCCACACATGCGGGCATGCCGATCAGTATTTCTATTGAGCCGACCACTTCTTGTAATTTGCGATGTCCCGAATGCCCCAGTGGCCTGCGTTCCTTCACGCGCCCCACGGGCATGTTGAAACCGGAATTGTATCGCTCGGTGATTGACCAATTGGCACCCTCGCTTTCATATCTTATTTTTTATTTTCAAGGCGAGCCGTATCTGCATCCCTCGTTGGTCGATATGATTCGTTATGCGGCAGACAAAGGAATCTACACAGCTACATCTACCAACGCGCATTATCTGAATGACGAGGCGGCAAAAAAAACAATCGAGTCAGGTCTTGATCGACTGATCATATCGATCGATGGCACTTCGCAGGAAACCTATGCTTCGTATCGCGTAGGCGGCAATCTTTCGAAGGTAATTGAGGGAACAAAAAACATCATCAGGTGGAAACGCGAATTAAAATCGAAAACACCTCATGTTATTTTTCAGTTTCTGGTGGTGAAACCCAACGAGCATCAAATTGATGAAGTGCGCAAGTTAGCCGATGAACTAGGAGTGGATGAAGTAGCACTGAAGACCGCGCAGATTTACGATTATAAAAACGGTTCTGATCTGATGCCCACGCAAGACCGCTACTCGCGTTACAAAAAATTAAATGATGGCACGTACGAAATCAAAAGTGCATTAGATGATCATTGCTGGAAGATGTGGCATAGTTGTGTGATTACATGGGATGGAAAAGTGGTGCCATGTTGTTTTGATAAAGATGCGCATTATGTGTTGGGCGATCTTACCAAAAATTCGTTTGAAGAAATTTGGCACGGAGCTGCGTACCAACAGTTCCGATCGACCTTGTTAAAATCAAGAAGTGAAATTGAAATGTGCCGCAACTGCACCGAAGGCACTAAAGTATGGGCTTGATTATTCTTTAGCTTCGGATAATCCGCACTTGCCGCAACCGGAAGCACACTGCTGCTTCGACTGAAACGAACGATAGACCATTCTGACTAAGTAGAAGGCAGCACCTGCAAATAGAATTCCGATTAGAATAATTTGAAGCATGGCGTAAAGATAACGACTCGGCCTCTTGGATTGCAAATGTTACCGTCCGCTATCGGACGAAAACGAGCATTTTTGAACGAGAACGGATTGCAAAGGCTTTTAAAATGCCTTAAAATGGGTGATTTGTTATCTGGCATTGATGTTGGATAAGATGTGGCAAAAGTCAGCATCATGTTCAAAAATTACTTTGTCATTGCCTTTCGCAGCATTTTACGCAACAAGTCATACGCAGCCATCAACATTGCCGGTCTGGCGTTGGGTATCACCACGTGTCTGATCATCTTTTTGATCATCAGTCGCGAGCTGAGTTATGATAAACAATTTGCAAATGCAACCAATACCTATCGGGTCATTCGTCATTCTACCGATGCATCGGGACTTTCTAAAAGCAGCGTAACACCTTATCCGGCTGGACAAGCATTCAAAAGCGATTTTCCGGAAGTTTTATCAACTCAATTTCATTTTCAGTTTCGATCGCTTCTCACTATGGAAGAGGAGAAAATGAATGTAGAAAATATTGTGTTTGCTGACACATCATTTTTTGATGTTTTTGATTTTGAAGTTTTGTCGGGCAATCCCAAAAAAGATTTAGCGCAGCCCGGCAAAGTTTTTTTGACAGAAGAATTTGCCAGCAAGCTGTTGAAGAAGGACGCGAAACATTTCAAACTGGATAATTTGTTGGATATGGAGATAGCAGGAATTATCAGGACTCCTGCTACGCCATCGCATATCAAATTTAACATGATTGCATCGCGCGCAACACTTACGCCCGACCGAGGCAAGCAGTTTCTTGGCTTCACGATGGATCAATGGGGACTAAACTCATCGGGCTTTACATACGTGGTTCTTCCTTCCGCAATTTCGAAGGAGTCAATGGAATCGAAGTTTGCTCCATTTGTCAAGAAGTACTACAATGCAGAAGATGCCGACCGCGAGAAATATTTGTTACAACCTCTTTCAGACATTCATTTCAATACTGAGTTTAGTGAAAATCCGGGGACGACATCTACATCTTCTTCTATCTTAATTGTTTTAGGTTGTATCGGGCTATTCATTTTAGTGATTGCCTGTGTCAACTTCATCAACTTATCTACTGCCTTATCCATCCATCGCTCTCGCGAAGTGGGCGTGCGCAAAACATTGGGTGCGCAACAAGGCCAGTTGGCATTACAATATTTAGGTGAAGCATTTTTATTAACGGTGATTGCCGGTTTACTTTCGGTAGTAGCAGCGGAGTGGCTAGCACCCGTGATTGGAAATTTTTTAGAGAAAGAAATTGTATTGAATCTTTTTGGCAACGCGATGGTATTGATCTTTTTAGTTAGCATCATTTTATTCACTGCTTTGTTCTCCGGATCTTATCCGGCATTGATTTTATCCAAGTTCAATCCCGTAAAGGCATTGAAGAGTAAAATGTCGCAGCAAACACATGGCTCTGTGCCGGTTCGCAAAATGCTAGTGGTGCTGCAGTTTTTTATTGCACAGGTACTAATCATCTGCACGCTGGTAGTTTCCAGTCAACTTTCATACTTCCGTGAAAAGCCGCTGGGCTTTAATAAGCAAGCGGTGGTAAACGTAAAATTGCCTTCGAACGAAGTAGAGAAGCTGGAAGCGTTGCGAAATAAATTATTGGCCGATAGCGATGTAAGAGATGTGACGTTTGCATTGGGAGCGCCCATGTCTGAAATGAATTTTGGAACTGGCATGTATTTGACTGAGAAGGGAAATGCACAACGGTACGGAGTAGACATTAAGCCCGTAGATGCTCACTACAAAGATGTATATGGCATGGAGTTGATTGAAGGAAGATGGTTTACGGAATCCGACATCAAAATTGGAAATGCCGGAAGAGAGAACAGCAAATGGGTGTATGTAATCAATGAAACAGCGGTGAAAACATTAGGGTTTGCTTCTGCAAAAGAAGCGATAGGTCAAAGTGTAACCATCGGATTTAATGATACACCCGGACCTGTTATCGGAGTGGTAAAGGATTTTCACGTGGCTTCGTTGCAACAAGAAATCAGGCCAGCCCTCATGATGCCTTTCAATATGGCCTATGAGGCAGGAATAAAAATTGAATCTAATAATGTATCGGCAACTGTTAAGAAGATTGAAGAAGCTTGGACCGCGCAATATCCGGAGTACCTTTTTGAATATACGTTTTTAGATCAGTTTATCGAGCGTCAATACCGAGAAGAAGAGCGCATGTTTGGTATGTTTGAAATTTTTGCGGGCATCGCCATCTTCATCGGTTGTTTGGGATTGTATGGACTGGCGTCTTTTATGGCACAACAGAAAACGAAAGAGATTGCCATTCGAAAGAGTTTGGGTGCTTCCATTGGTCACATTGTGGGTATGTTTTCAAAAGAATTTATTTTACTCATCATCATCGCCTTTGTGCTTGCTGTACCTATTTCATGGTTTGCTATGAATGAGTGGTTGCAAGGGTTTGCTTTCCGCGTGGAGATGAGTTGGGTGGTGTTCGCCATTGGCATAGTAAGTACACTCATCATTACTATTCTTACGGTAGGCTATCGTTCGCTTCGTGCAGCGGCCGCCAATCCAGTCGACTCATTAAAGAACGAGTAAAACTTTTTAACATCTTTTCGCATCCTGATTTAAAATCATATTGATATGCTTAAAAACTATTTCACTACTGCGATTCGTAATTTATGGCGCTCGAAGGGAAGCACGATTATTAATGTTTCGGGCCTTACGTTGGGAGTTACTACCAGTTTGATATTGTTTTTATTGGTACGCTATCAATTAAGTTTTGATAATTTTCATTCAAAAGGCGATCGCATTTATCGGGTTGTATCTAGTTCGGAAGGTAATCAGGGAAAAGATTTTCAGGCGGGCGTGCCACCTGTTTTACCCGAAGCATTTCGAAATGATTTTCCGGAAGCCGAAGAGGTTATATTCACTTCGTATCGAGGCAATGGCGCACTGATTACCATTCCGCAAAAGAATGGTGAACTAAAGAAGTTTGAAGAAGGCAGAGGGATAGTTTATTCACCACCTGGTTATTTCAATTTGTTTGATCGGAAAGTACTAATCGGAGATGTGAAAAAAGGATTGGACGAACCCAATGAAGCGGTGATCTCGAAGGCTTCTGCACTAAAGTACTTTGGTAAAGAAGACGCAATTGGTGAAGTATTTAACTTTGAAAGCCGTGAATTTAAAGTAACAGCGATTGTTGAGGACTTACCAACCAATACTGATTTTCCTTTTGATGTGATTCTTTCCTATGCAACGATTAAGAAAGAAAAAGATGAAGTAGGTTGGAATGGTATTTGGAGCGATGAGCATTGTTATTTTTTATTGAAGAGTGATGCAAAGATTGAAGAACTGGAAAGACGCCTCCCCGATTTTGCAAAAAAGTATCATGGCGAAAATCCGGACAAAGTAACGTATGAATTACAACCCTTGTCGGAGATTCATTATGACGATCGTTTTGGGAATTATAACTACAATACAACCACGCGAGCTATGTTAATGGCATTGGCCGTGATTGGAATTTTTTTGGTGATCACTGCCTGTATCAATTTCATCAATCTGGTAACAGCCGAATCCATTAAGCGCTCAAAAGAAGTTGGGATCCGCAAAACATTGGGAAGTTCGCGCGGACAATTGGTTATGCAGTTCTTGGGAGAGTCCAGCTTAGTCACACTATTGGCTGTTATACTGGCTGTTGGTTTTGCGCAAATAGCACTTACCTTTTTGAATCCATTTTTGTCTTTGAGTCTTTCGATCAACTTACTAAACGATTCGGGATTGTGGATCTATTTGATTGGCATTACTGCATTTGTAGGAATTTTATCTGGATTGTATCCATCTCTCATTGTTTCCAAACTGAATCCGGTATTTGCAATCAAGAATCAGGCGAGTAATCGCAATTCATCTAGTTTTTTGCTTAGAAGAGGTTTAGTGATTTTGCAGTTTTCTATTTCGCAGCTATTTATTATTGGCACGATTATTCTGATCAATCAAATGGATTATTTCAGAAACAAAGACTTAGGTTTTAAGAAAGATGCCATCATTATCATGCCCATACCCGAAAACGAAGGTTGGGGCTTTAAAGATGGCACGAGCAAGATGAAAACGTTGCGCGAAGAAGTATTGCGAATGAAAGGAATTGAAGGCGTTAGTTTAAACAGTGCACCTCCCTCATCCGGAAGTGTGCAGTCAACTGATTTTACTTTAGATGGAAGTGACCAACGCTATGGCACGCAAGTGAAACAAGTAGATGGCAACTATGCCGAGTTGTTTGGTTTACAGTTTGTGGCTGGTAACAATATACAAGATTTAGATACGGCACGGGGGTTTGTGGTAAATGAAAAATTGGCAGTAATGGCAGGGTTTGATAATCCACAAGATATACTAGGTAAGAATATAAAAATGAGGGGAAAGGGTTTACCGGTAGTAGGAGTAGTGAAAAATTTTCATACGATGTCGTTGCACGAGCCGATTGAAGCGACCATTTTACTCAATAGAATTCAGCGCTATCGCTCCATGGCAATTAAAGTAAATCCACAGAATGTGCAGGAGACCATTAAAGAAGTTCAACAAAAATGGGAAGCCACGTATCCGGAAGCGGTGTTCTCATATCAGTTTTTAGAAGAAGATATTCGTTCGTTCTACGATCAGGAAGCTAAAATGTCTACACTGCTTACCATCTTCACCTCTATTGCTATTTTTATTGGATGTCTTGGTTTGTTTGGTTTAGCTGCCTTCATGGCGAATCAAAAAACAAAAGAGATTGGCGTTCGGAAAGTATTAGGTGCTTCAGTAGAGAGCATTTTGCTGCTGTTCTCAAAAGAATATTTAGTTCTAATTGTAATTGGGTTTGCAGTGGCAACACCATTTGCCTGGTATTTTTCAAACCTGTGGTTACAAGACTTTGAGTATCGCATTACCGTAGGCCCGGCTTACTTCGTGATCGGCTTAGTGATCACGTTTATAATAGCTTTTGTTACGGTGGGTTACAGATCATTAAAAGCCGCAACCGTCAATCCGGTAGATTCACTGCGGTCGGAGTAATTTACTTGATGCTAATTATTTTCAGTTGAGCGAACCCTTCAATCGCTTCTACTTTGGCTTCGGGTGTGCATTACATGGTTTTTTAAACTAACTAGTTCACTGAATGCCGTTTATTTCCATGCAAATTTGGTTGCGACTTGTGGTGCTTTTGTTGCAATCACAAATCAATTCTAACTGATTACTCTCTTTTCACTCGTTTGAATTTTTTTACTCTACTGTTTTGGTGGCTTTCTTTTTATGTGAATAAACCTGCAACCAATTTACCACCTTTTGATCGGAGAGTTTTACTTCATTTTATTTTAACAGGTTTACTTTTGTCATGAAAGTAGCACAATTGCTATCTTGTGTTGACGGTTATATAATTAAAAATGCTAGTAAAATGAGTGGATTAAAAAAGAGAGTGGTAATTGTTGAGGAGGATAGCAGTTTATTGCAGATTTTTAATTTAGTGATTGGAGGAACTGACAAGTTTAATGTAATAGGACTCTATAACACATTTGATGAAGCTTTTAAGTCGTTTAAGAAATCTATTCCAGACATTGTGTTAATGGATATCGAATTGCCGGGCACCAATGGAATTGAAGGAACACGAGTCATACGCGAATGTTATCCTGCCACTGAGGTTGTCATTGTAACAAATTACGAGAATGATGAAGCTATTTTTGATGCCTTACGAGCGGGTGCCATCGGATATATTTTAAAATCGCTGAATTATGTCGAATTGATTCTGGCATTGGAAGAGCTCATAAAAGGAGGTGCTCCACTTAGTAGTAGAATAGCGCGGAAAGTGATAAATAATTATCATGTCAATTTGAATTCGCCATTATCAAATAGAGAAAGACAAATCATGCAGATGATTTCAGTTGGTAAAACCTATTCTGAAATAGCGGAGGAGTGTCATATTTCAAAAGAGACTTCTAAAACGCATATCCGAAACATTTATGTAAAGTTAAAAGTCAACTCGAAGTCGGAAGCAATTGCTAAGGCTAATAATGATCGATTAATCTAGTTAGGTAGAAAATTGCAATATGATGATATCATAATAATGTAAATAAGTAATTAGAAGCATATTTAATCTTTTTAGGGTTAGGTTAGATTCACTCTAATTATAATTAGGAGTTCACTTGGTCAGTGAGCTCTTTTTTTTTTGATTTCGTTGGCGTTGAGATGGATTTTTCGGGCGAGAAGCATGTGGTATCTCTCTAACTAAACTTTTTTCTTTAGCCTGTGAATGGCGAATGAAAATACGGTATTTGATGGTATTCTCTCATAAAAAAGGAATAATGAGTTTTGATATAACGATTTGGCGAAATAATCGCCAAGCGGAGTTATTTAAAAACTAAACCAAAATTTATGAAGAAGGTTTTACTTGTATGCTTCACTTGGTTGTTGGCATTTCATGCAATGGCACAAGACCGAGTGGTTTCTGGAAGGGTAACATCTGCAGAAGATGGGACAGCCTTGCCGGGTGTAAACGTAGTAGTGAAAGGAACAACAAATGGAACGGTTACTGATTCGGAAGGAAGGTATTCGATTTCACTAGTTTCAAGCGAATCATCATTAGTTTTTTCTTTCATTGGATTGAAAACCGTGGAAATTCAAATTGGAGAACGGTTGCTGGTTGATGTTCAACTGGTTTCTGATGTAACACAATTATCGGAAATAATTGTAACGGGGACAGGTGTTGCTACAGAGAAAAAGAAATTGGCTATTTCAGTGGAGTCCTTATCATCTGAAAAGTTTCCGTCTGCCCCGACAGCTTCAATAGATCAGGCACTTGTAGGAAGAATAGCCGGAGCGCAAATATCTAGTGTTGATGGAACTCCGGGGGCTAATGTTAATATTCTGCTAAGAGGCGTTAATTCAATTAATCAAAGAACGAATCCGATGATATTAATTGATGGCGTGCAGATGGGTTCTACTAACCTTAATGCAATTGATATGAATACTATCGATCGCGTGGAAGTAGTGCAAGGTGCTGCAGCGGCTACCATTTATGGAGCACAGGGAGCCAATGGTGTTATTCAGCTTTTTACAAAAAAAGGTAAGAAAGGAAAATTGAACATTGATTTCTCGAGCAGTATTACTCAAAGCACTCTGATCAATGAAGGGAATGTAAGGAAAGCCAAGTTTCATAATTTTGCAACAGATGCAAATGGTAACCTGGTTTCAGGTGCTAACCCAATAACTATTAATCCAAACACTTTTACCTTTAGTGGTAATGTAGGCTACAATGCATTGGATCCGAATGGCAAAGCGAATAAACCTTATGTTGGAAATTTTTCTTATATCGATCATTTTGCAAAGTATTTGATTCCTGCAAATACAATTAACAACAGTTTGGCATTTTCTGGAGCGGGCGAAAAATCAGATTTCAATATTTCCGTATCAAACAACCACCAGGAAAGTAACTTTAAAGGTGACGGGTACAATGATCGTACTAATTTCACTTCAAATATTGGTTTTGAAATAGTGAAAGGATTAGAACTTCGATCAACTACTCAATTGGTTTATACAAAAAATACAATTAATTGGTGGAATCAACCTGGTTTTGGAGGTGGTAGTGTAATCTATAATCTTTTAAATACAAGACCATTTGTTGACTATGAACTGAGAGATGTTGATGGAAACTACGGATACCGTATGGGTGATGCAGGAGGAGTGAATGGAAGAAATCCAAATTACAGATATCAGTATAGCAACCGATATGAAAACATTATCGATGTTATTCAGAATATTTCAGCTACCTATAAGTTTCCAAAATTTGTTGAGGTATCAGCAAAGTATGGTATCAACTACCAGTCTCGTGATGAACAAAACTTGATTGAAAACCAAACAGGGAATCGTAATTCCATAGCGAATGGTCAAAATGGAATATTGAGCTGGTTCAACTCTACACGCCAAGGAGAGGTAGATAATTATGACACTAAGAATACTTTCCAAAATTTCCTAACAACGGTATCCGCTTCGTTTGATTTTCAAAAAGATTTCAAAAGTAGATTGCCGATCAAATCAACTACACTGGCAACTTTTGATTGGAGACGTAATGAATTGCATACTTATTTTACTTACGGTTTAGATTTACCTACCTACAAACCATATAATTCAAGTCAGGCCGCTAACTATCGTATCAACAATGATACACGTACACCCTTTGTAACGTATGGATATTTAATTAACCAGCATTTTGAGTATGATGACTTTGTGGGTATTTCGGCAGGATTCAGAAGTGATTACTCATCAGCTTTTGGCGCAGGATCTAAACCGTTTACATTCCCACGCGGAGACGCATTTCTTCGTTTGTCAGGATTGAGTTTCTGGGATAATACAGGATTGTCAAAAACTATTTTAGAATTTAAGATTCGTGCAGCCTATGGGCAAGCTGGTATCCAACCTCGACCATTTGATAGGTATGTTACACTAGGTACCGCCATTCTTGGAACCGGAAATGCGTTTTTCTATCCGAATGCACAACCGAATGCTAACCTAGATGTAGAAGTTTCAGAAGAGAAGGAAATTGGAATGGATATGACATTGGATTTATTAAAGGGAGTATGGTTAAAGAACCTGAATTTGTCTATGACATATTGGGATCGTTCTACAAAAAATGCAATTTATAATGTCGATCGATCGCCATCCTCAGGCGTTGGTACATTACGGAACAATGCCTTTTCTCTTGGATCGCAAGGATTTCAATTTACATTGAATGCTGCGGTGCTATCCTCATCTTCCATCAACTGGAACTTTACAACAAATTTTGGTAGACAATATTCAGAAATTACAAACGTAGTCGATAACGCAGAAGTGGTGGTTACGTCTAATGCCGGCAGTTCAAATTATGTTCTTAAGGCAGGCGAAGCTGTAGGGCAGCTATATGGTTTCAAAATGCTAAGAAGTGTTGATCAACGTGATAACAATGGAAATCCATATATAGCTGTGAGTAATCAGTCAAACTATGAGGTTGCTAGTAATGGATATGTAGTAAATAAGACTACTAAGCAACCGATTGCTACTTCGGACCAACAAAGCCTTGGAAATTCTTTCCCAAAATTCAATGCTTCCTTTATTAATGAAATTACTTACAAAAATTTCCTGACGGTCGCTGTGCAGTTCGACTGGGTTTACAAAAGTCACTTGTATAATCAAACTAAATCATGGATGTACAGAGATGGTATTCACAGCGACTATGAAAAACCGATTACCATCAATGGTGAGACAGGTGCATGGACTGCTTTTTATAGAGGAGTTTACCAGGCAGGTTCAAACAATGGTACGAAAGATTATTTTTATGAAGATGCGACATTCTTACGTTTAAGAAATATTTCTGTAGGTGTTGACTTTGCTAAAGTTTACAAATTGCCAGCATTTAGAAAATTGCAATTAGTATTCACAGGTCGCAATATTTTGACCATCACGGATTATACAGGATTTGATCCGGAGATTAGTTCAGGCTCTACAAACTCTGCTTTTGATAGAGGAGTTGATCACAGCACAATGCCCAACTTAAAGTCATATCAATTAGCTCTTAACATTGGATTTTAAATCAACAAACTATGAATAAGTATAGATTACAATTTGGCATTCTGCTCAGTTGCATGTTTGTCTTATCTTGCGCGGATCAATTGGATGTTAGAAATCCTAACCAACCAACTGCTTCAAACATCAAAACCGAAAATGATATTGTATCCCTCGGATTAGGTACGTACTATTCTGGCTGGACTGGAAATAAATTCGGAGGTTTCGCAGGTACTTTTTTAACGGATGTGATATCGTATCATTCAGGTATGGGTGATGAGATAGGTGTAGAGGCTGCTAATGTTTATATCAATCAGTTAGTAATGCCTGACTGGGTGCAACTGGATGACAACTCTAAAGTAAACAATCCGGCAAACCCAAGTACCCAACTAGGGCTATTGAGACTTGCAAATAAAAATGCGCAAAGCAGCCAGAACCCAGTATACTATGAGTGGTCTTACATCTATATGCTGAATAATCACTGTAATGCCCTGCTTTCGTATGTGGATGCAATAACTTTCTCTGGAGATGTCGCATCAAAGAAGAACACCATAAAAGCGTTGGCATATTGGTGGAAGGGCTATTGTTATGCACGGATCGGCTCGATGTACATTTCCGGCATAATTAACAATCAAGTAGGTACTACCAATAACAAGTTTGTAGACCGACAAGCGATTATAGCAGAATCTAATAGCAATTTTGATAAAGCGATTACTGCAATCAACGCAATTACCAATACGTCTGATTATACAAAACTAATGCAAGCAATTATCCCTAGCATGAATCAAGTAGGCAAAGGTTTAGTTCCAACTCAAGCTATGTGGATAAGGAATATAAACACAATGAAAGCGAGAAATATTTTGGTGAATACGAAAGTAAGTGCAATGACAACCGCACAGTGGAACGAGATACTAACACTGACTAATCAAGGTATATTGGCCACTGATAATATTTTCATTGGAAGGAGCAATTCGAACGGAGATTTTATTTCGTCAACAACAGGTAATGTTCCGCTACTTACGGCTGGAGATCCAACATCGAGTACATATAAAGTAAGTGAACGGCTCGTTCAAGATTTTAAGCCGGGCGACAAACGACTTACCAATAATTTCGAAGTTGTAGCTAGTGGTGGTGGCACATGGAAGGGAAATTCTGATCGAGGAAATATTTTTAACACGCGTTGGAGTTTAATCGATAATACTTCTGGCTTTGGCCCTGCAGGTGCTGGCGTGATGATTTATGCCAATAGCACCGTAGGTGAGGGTGAAACTTATTTAGCTGGCACTTTTGAAGAGAATGAACTTATGAAGGCCGAAGCCAATTTGTATTTAGGAAACTTGACCGAGGCAGGCGCGCGCATTGATGTAGTTCGTAATTACCAAGGTGCAGGATTAGCTCCAACACCAACAACAAATCTGGCTATCGTCAAGGAAGAGTTACGTAAAGAGCGGAGAGTAGCATTGGCATTTCGAGGCCTAGCATTTTACGATGCGAGAAGATGGGGTGTAATCGACCCGGTATCAGCCGGAGGAGGGCGCTCACAAGCAATTGTGATTGATAAAAATGGGGTTGTAAATACCAATGCAACAATTAATTATAACTATTTGGATTATTGGGATGTGCCTGACAATGAAATAGTCTATAATAAGCCATCACCTGATAGTGCCCCTGTCATAAACCCAAGGACAAATTAGTGGTAAGATAAAATTGAGTAAGAGCTGCCCTTATCAGGCAGCTTTTTTTTTGCAACCGATTAACCTGTTTGCTCCGATCGGTAATTCGCAACATAATTGCTATTCAATGCAACTAAATTTGGAGTGATGCGCCTTTGAATGGAGGAGATTTGTGACCAAAATACTTAGCTGTTACAAATAAAGAGATTTTATAAGGAGCCAACTATGACTACCAACAAATCGATCTATGGAATCATCATTTTCATTTTCTCAATACAGTTCACCTCAGCTCAAAACTCCGTTTCAATTGGAACTACGGCTACGAATTCCAATGCAGTGCTTTGGCTAAATTCACCAGGTAAAAATCAAGGCCTTATCATCCCTGTCGTTACCAATAAGTCAGCTGTTACCCCAGTTGCCGGAATGATTGTTTTTGATGAAAGCGATAAAAAAATTTACTACTACAACGGAACAGCGTGGGAAGGCCCTTTAGGGCGCGGATCTGGGGGAGGGACTACTTATAGTGCGGGGTCAGGAATAAGTATAGTGGGTACTGTAATTTCAAATTCAGGAGATACAAACGCTTCAGATGACATTTTACTAACTTCAATATCCGGTGGAGATTTGACGGGAACCTTTTCTAATCTGCAAATTGGAAATGGGGTAATAACAAATGTCGATGTATCAGCGACAGCAGCGATAGCTGGAACGAAAGTTTCCCCCAGCTTTGGAACGCAAAATATTTCAACGACCGGAACGCTTTCAGTTGGTGCATCCACTTCTTTGAATTCGGTGAGTTATACTTGGCCGAATGTACAAGCTGTTGGCACACGTGTGCTTCAGAATGATGGTACAGGGGTACTTTCATGGGTGCCGAGCACAGGGCTTTCCAATTCGCTCACGTCTACCAATATTTTTGTGGGTAATGGAATTAATATTGCCACAGGTGTTCCGCTGAGTGGCGATGCATCGCTTGCAAACACCGGAGCACTCACGATTTCAAACAATGTCATCACATCTGCAAAAATTAGTGATGGAGCGATTACTGACGCAGATGTATCAGCGACAGCAGCGATAGCCGGAACGAAAGTTTCTCCCAACTTTGGAGCGCAAAATATTTCAACTACCGGATCGCTTACATCGGGTTTAACAACAGTATCCGGTTTGACAATTAGTGGTGCATCCACTTCTTTGAATTCGGTGAGTTATACTTGGCCAAATGCACAAGCAGTTGGCACACGTGTACTTCAGAATGATGGTACAGGAGTACTTTCATGGGTGCCGAGTACAGGACTTTCTAGCTCGCTTACTTCTGCTAATATTTTTGTGGGTAATGGAAGTAATATTGCCACAGGTGTTCCGCTGAGTGGCGATGCATCGCTTGCAAACACCGGAGCACTCACGATTTTAAATAATGCCATCACATCTGCAAAAATTACTGATGGAGCGATTACTGATGCTGATGTATCAGCGACAGCATCGATAGCCGGAACGAAAATCGCTCCCAACTTTGGAACACAAAATATTTCAACGACTGGAACGCTTTCAGTTGGTGCATCCACTTCTTTGAATTCGGTGAGTTATACTTGGCCGAATGCACAAGCTGTTGGCACACGTGTGCTTCAGAATGATGGTACAGGAGTACTTTCATGGGTGCCAAGCACCGGACTTTCTAGTTCGCTTACTTCTGCCAATATTTTTGTGGGTAATGGCAGTAATATTGCCACGGGTGTTCCGCTAAGTGGCGATGCATCGCTTGCTAACACCGGAGCGCTCACGATTTCAAATAACGCAATTACCTCTGCAAAAATAGCTGATGGTACTATTGCTGACGCAGATGTATCAGCGACCGCTGCGATAGCGGGATCTAAAATCACTCCCAACTTTGGGGCACAAAATATTTCAACGACCGGAACACTTACATCTGGTTTAACAACAGT
>DGYK01000043.1:0-660 GCA_002398365.1 Flammeovirgaceae bacterium UBA5008 | reverse complement strand
AATGCACAAGCAGTTGGCACACGGGTACTTCAGAATGATGGTACAGGAGTACTTTCATGGGTGCCAAGCACCGGACTTTCTAGTTCGCTCACCTCTGCCAATATTTTTGTGGGCAATGGTAGTAACGTTGCCACGGGTGTTCCATTAAGTGGCGATGCGTCACTTGCGAGTACCGGAGCCATCACTATTTCAAATAATGCGATTACCTCTGCAAAAATAGCTGATGGTACTATTGCTGACGCAGATGTATCAGCGACCGCTGCGATAGCCGGAGCCAAAATCACTCCCAACTTCGGAACGCAAAATATTTCAACGACCGGAACACTTACATCTGGCTTAACAACAGTATCCGGTTTGACAGTTAGTGGCGCATCCACTTCTTTGAATTCGGTGGGCTACACATGGCCGAATGCACAAGCAGTTGGCACACGTGTACTTCAGAATGATGGTACAGGGGTACTTTCATGGGTGCCGAGCACTGGACTTTCCAATTCACTTACTTCTGCTAATATTTTTGTGGGTAATGGCAGTAATATTGCCACGGGTGTTCCGCTGAGTGGTGATGCATCGCTTGCAAACACCGGAGCACTTACGATTTCAAATAATGCTATCACGTCTGCAAAAATAGCTGATGGTACTATTGCTGACGCAGATGTATCA
>DGYK01000052.1 GCA_002398365.1 Flammeovirgaceae bacterium UBA5008 | reverse complement strand
TTCAAAGCTACTGCTTAGCTAAGAAAGGGGTCACCGAGGAATTTCCTTAGCTAAGCAGTAGCTTTGAAAAGTGCCGATGTTCATACAAATCTTTTAATGACCAAATAAGCCACGGCTGCTAAAAATATAGCAATAGAAAGTTTGTTGATTCCATGCATCATTTTGATATTGATATTGGATGGCCGATTTGGGTCTTTTTTCCGAAAGAAATATCCACCTACCTCTCCTAGTGCAAAGAATTCTTTCAACGAATTGCCTTTTGGTTTTTCTTGTGTTTCGTTTTGCATACACTTCAGTTTATTTTACCGACCTAAACAGTACCAGGTACTTCTATCCAATCTCCACCATCTCGTATCAGATTGATCAATTCATCTACCGCTTGGGCCGTGGGTACATTTTTCTTCACTACTTCTTTTCCTTTGTACAGGGTAATGCGACCCGGTCCAGAACCAACATAACCATAATCGGCATCGGCCATTTCACCGGGGCCGTTTACAATGCAACCCATGATACCAATCTTCACTCCTTTCAGATGGCTTGTTCTGCTTCGTATTTTTGCTGTGGTTTCTTGTAAATCAAATAGTGTTCTTCCGCACGAGGGGCACGAGATGTATTCTGTTTTTGAAATACGCGTGCGCGTAGCTTGTAGAATATTAAATGCTGTTTCGTTGACGACTTTATCCGGGCCGCAGTTTTCAGCAGCTAAAAATATACCATCACCTAAGCCATCGATGAGCAAACCTCCTACATCCGTAGCAGAATAAATTTGCAATTGATCAGGTTTTAAATCGCGGTAAGCACGACCAATAATCACCGGAGTCTTACAATCATTCAAAAGTAAATCCACAAACAGTCTGCGCTGTTCGGCCATGCCATGATCGTTGTAGGTATCAATCAAAAGAACTGCTGTGGTGTCGCTTTTTAATCGCTGGATCAAATCGATGTTCAGATCGGACAGCTTTGCATACACAAAATTGATACGCGTAGATAGCTCAACACCTTTCAGATAGTCTTGAACTTTTATGAATGGATAGGTGCGGTCTTTTTTCTTTTGCGTCAACCAAATTGCGTGCGAATAAATGATACCGAGCGTTCCCGGAATTTCAAAATCAATGACTGTTTCATTGGCGAAAATGTAATCGCACGCCATGTCAGCAATGTTCCATTTATCCAACGGAACAGAATAGTGATAGCCCAATGAGAATAAAGAAGGAGGTGTAATTTTTTGTTTTGCTGAAAAGTCGGCTACTACGCGCGGCACCTGGTGACCACCGATGTTGCCCACCTCGTGTGTTTCTCTCCGTTTGTATTCGAACGGATTAATTGGATACTCTGTAATCTCCGGAATGGCTATGGATGTCTTGCGCGATGTATATCGATTCACCAACTCTTGCGCCACCGGCACTTCCGCTTCGGGTTCTTCGGTGAGTGATACACGAACGGTGTCTCCCAGCCCATCTTCTAACAAAGTGCCGATGCCGACTGAAGATTTGATGCGGCCATCTTCGCCATCTCCGGCTTCGGTTACGCCTAAGTGTAGTGGGTAGGGCTGAAACTTTTCTTCATTTAATTTTTGAACCAACAACCGGTACGCTTGTACCATCACTTGTGGGTTGCTCGACTTCATCGAAAGCACAATGTTGTAATAGTTCAAATCTTCGCACACGCGCAAAAACTCCAAGGCCGACTCAACCATACCCAGCGGAGTGTCGCCATAGCGGCTCATGATCCGATCGGAGAGCGAACCATGGTTCGTGCCGATGCGCATCGCGGTGCCATACTCTTTACAAATTTTTACGAGGGGTGTAAACTTTTCGCGAATGCGATCGAGCTCCGCCTGATAGGCGGCATCGGTGTATTCTATTTCTTCGAAGCGTTTTTTGTCGGCATAGTTGCCCGGATTGATTCTCACCTTTTCTACGAGGCGTGCTGCAAGCTCGGCAGCATTTGGTGTAAAGTGAATATCGGCAATTAAGGGAACTGTATATCCGCGCAAACGCAATTCCTTTTTGATGGCTTCTAAATTCTGCGCTTCTTTTAAGCTGGGAGCGGTAATGCGCACATATTCGCAGCCAGCATCCACCATCCGAATCACCTGCTCTACTGAGCCGATGGTGTCCATTGTGTCTACCGTGGTCATGGATTGCACCCGAATCGGGTTGTTGCCACCGAGTGGCACATCGCCTATGGTTACTTCACGCGTTTTTCTGCGGCTGTAACTGACAAGGCTATTGCAATAAAGTTTGAGTTGTTCTACCTGCGTATTCACCATGCGACTAGAGAAAGGACAAAGTTACCGAATTTTAGCTGTTGTTTTAACAACCAAAAAGGTGGTATTGTTTACCCAAAAAACTGATTGTCCTCGGGTTAAATACTTGTTAAAATCGGGCTGGCGACTTGTTGTTGCCTGCACGGATTGGTAGCTTTCAGCTTTCCATATAATTATGCGTATTCTATCTATTTCATTGTTAGCTATCGGATTGATGGTAGTGAGTTGTAAGTCTAAAAAAACGACCACTGATTTCGAAACGATCACCAAAGACAGTTCATTCCGAGCTGAGATCAAAACAGGCGCTTTCACAAAGCTAAGTCAGGGTTATACCTATTACGAGTGGAGCAACCCGCAGGCAGATACGGTGTTGGTATTGGTGCATGGGTTTTCGGTTCCATCGTACATTTGGGATTCTACTTTTCATGCTGCGAGCCAGCGCGGGTATTCTACACTACGATATGACAATTTCGGGCGTGGTTTCTCTGATAATCCTGAGGCTGTTTATGATGTTGCTTTGTTTACAAACCAACTTCATGAGTTGTTGGACTCATTGAAAATTTCGACTCCGATAACTTTGGTGGGACTTTCTGACGGAGGGCGAGCCATCACCTCATTTGCCGCGCAGTTTCCAACGCGCGTTAAAAATCTGGTGTATGTGGATGCTGTCAGTTTTGAAAATCCGGTTGAAAATCCGCAACACCCGGCTGCAGTGACAGAGAAAGAAATAGAAGAATTTAAAAGAAGCGAGAACTATCCGAAGATGGGTAAAGGCCAGCTTAGTGATTTTTATGATTCAATCCCTTTTCGGGGATGGGATAAGAAATATGAAGACATCATGAAGTTTAAAGGTTTTGTGCGGGCGATAATTTCTACCCGCAAAAACAGAACACCTTTGGTGGCCGAGCATCAAAAGATTGCGGAAGCTAAAGTTCCGGTTTTTGCCATTTGGGGCGAACATGATACGGTAGTGGTTTTAAATGATGTTCGTGGTAACTTGACTACCCGATTTCCGAGTGCTCAATTGAATGTGATTCCAAAGGCAGGTCATCTTCCGCACATGGAGCAAGCGAAACTGTTTAATGAAATTTTGTTTGATCAAATCATGCGAGGGAAATGAATTAAGTTTTTGTTAATACACGAACTTGGTTGGCTGCAAATTGAAAAGCAATTTATTTCAATAGGTATACGCACGGACAGAATAGATGTGCAGTGATCTGAATTATCGCACGCATGAATTTGGTGAAGCGGGCGAGGGATTGAAGCGGTTACCCGCAGTGGGGCGCCTCGCACCACGAGGAGTAAAAGCGGAAAGCCCGGTGGCCGACTGCGCCTCGCACGGCCACGCCCCCAAAAAAATCGCTTTTACAAATCGCCCAGCTGTGGTCGAATTAAAATTTCTTCGACTACGCTTCGCTTTGAAATACTGTAGGCACTAAAAATGGTTTCTGCTACGTCTTCCGGTTTCATCAGGCGCTCATCGGGAAGATCTACTCCATCCCAACTGGCGGTGAGGGTAGCTCCGGGAAGAACGGATGTAACGCGCACGCCATGCGTTTTCAATTCTTCGCGCAGCACTTTGGAAAAGCCAAGCAAAGCAAATTTAGAAATGGCATACGAGCCGCCATTGGGATAGGCCATGATGCTGGCAATAGAACACATGTTAAAAACATGTCCTGATTGGCGAGCGCGCATGGATGGAACAAGCAATCGGCTAAGATGGTATGCACTGTACAGATTTGTATTAATCATGGATTCCAACGCTCCGTCTGCTTCATCGAGCACGGAGCCCGGAATAAAGTAACCGGCATTGTTGACCAACACTTCGACCGGTTGTGGTAATTGCATGACTATTTTTGCAAAAGCCTGAATATGATCTTTGTTGGACATATCGGCCACGAAAGGGGTCACTTTTACGGGATGCTTGCTTTCAATGGTGGATTTTAATTCGTTCAAGTCGGCTTCTTTTCGAGCACAGGTTGCGATATCAAAGCCGGCCGCAGCAAAGCGCTCAATAATGGCCCTGCCAATTCCTTTGGTGCCACCGGTAACTACTGCTAATTTGTTCATGGGAATATTTTATCTTTGAGCAAGATAGTATTTCAATACAACTCGATGAAAGAATTTGGTCGTTACATGATTTTTCTGGGATCGCTGGTGGTAAGGCGTGAAACGTTCATCACCTATTACCGATTGGTGATTGAAGAGTGTATGCAAATTGGCGTGAAGTCGATTTCGCTTTTTGTGTTGGTATCTACGTTTATGGGGGCCGTAACAACTGTGCAAACCGCTTATAATTTGGTGACGCCACTGGTGCCTCGTTATGTAATATCGCAAGTGGTGCGAGAGATGACAGTATTGGAACTGGCGCCTACTATTATGGCGATCATATTTGCCGGAAAAATTGGGTCGAGTATGGCGGGTGGTTTGGGTACGATGCGTATCACCGAGCAAATTGATGCGCTGGAGGTGATGGGGATTAACTCATCCTCGTACTTGGTACTTCCTAAAGTTGTGGCGTCCATGCTGATGTATCCGATGCTGGTAATCGTGGCCGGAGTTTGCTCTATTATTGGTGGGTATTTGGTGGGAACGCTGACGGGAATTTTAACGCCTACGGAATACGTAATGGGTATTCGGTCGATTTTCAACGATTATAGCATCACGTTTGCGCTTATCAAATCATTTGTATTTGCTTTCCTGATAGCATCGATTTCTTGCTTTAAAGGCTACTACACACAAGGCGGTGCGTTGGAAGTAGGTATTGCCAGCACAGATGCGGTAACCTCGAGTGTAATTGCTGTTTTGCTGGCCGATTATTTCTTAGCTAATCTTTTGCTCTAATCATCATGATCAAGATAAAAAACATTAGTAAGTCCTTCAATGATAAGAGCGTGTTGCGCAACATCAATGGAGAATTTGACAAAGGAAAAACCAACCTCATTATTGGATCGAGCGGTACAGGAAAAAGCGTGTTACTAAAATGTATTGTTGGCCTACTCCATCCGGACACAGGATACGCTTTTTATGACCTGCGTAATTTTACGGATGCAGACAAAGATGTAAAGTCTGAAATTCGAAGAGAGATTGGCATGTTGTTTCAAGGGGGTGCATTGTTTGACTCTAAAAATGTAGAGGAGAATGTGATGTTTCCGTTGGACATTCTGACCAAAATGCCTTACGATGAAAAATTGGATCGCGTTAATTTTTGTCTGAAGCGTGTGGGGTTGGAAAATGTCAACAAAAAGATGGCGTCTGAGATCAGCGGGGGTATGAAGAAACGTGTAGGTATTGCCCGCGCGATTGTGAATAATCCGAATTACCTTTTCTGTGACGAACCTAACTCTGGCCTGGACCCGCAGACTTCGATTTTAATTGACGAGTTGATTTTGGAAATCACCCACGAATTCAACATCACTACGATTATCGTGACACATGATATGAACTCGGTGTTGGGTATTGGGGAGAAAATCATGTTCCTTCACAAGGGAGATAAATTGTGGGAAGGCTCGAATGAAGATATTACCCATTCAGGCGTAAAGGAACTGGATGACTTCGTGTTCATCAATAAAGTGATGAAGAGTTTGAAAGGAACGAAGTTGGTTTGATTTATTTCTTTGCGGCTTGCAAATTGACATCAATATCTTTCACCATAGTAAAGGGAATACCGGATTGAGAAATACCTTTTACTGTAATGCGATAAGTTCCTATATCGTCTGTAGTGTAAAATGAAACATTTGCAACACCCTCGCTTTCTATTTTAGCGATTGGATTCCATGTAACAAATGCATTAAAATGGGGCGCGCGACTAGTTACAGTAGGATTGAATAACAGAGGGAGATGGGGCTTACTTAATCCTTCAATGACTAAAGGTGGTTGCCCCGATTGACGTAAGTTACCTTTCTTTGTTTTTACAATAACCAGGCCATTCTTACCAAAGAGTCCTAACGGGATCAACTTCTTAGGATGGTTAACTATCGATATTGACGAGACTTCTGCAGGCTTTAGGGACATAAAATGAGCCGTGTTTTTACTCGCAATACCGTCAATAATATAGGTAGGATCGCCAGTAACTTTTAAAGGCTCGGGCAATGCTACTAATACAATTGGGCCTTTTCTTGTTTTTCGATGTTGCAAGGACGGAATGATTTCGCGAATCAGTTCTTCCATATCAGCAAAAGGTTCGTAGTCAGCAAGTCGAATCATAATATCGGCAGCAGGGAAGGCGCTCGATCCGTCATCGCCAGCAGTACTTTGATCTGCGGCCAAGAATGCACTGAAAGATTTTCGAATCAACTTATTTTGGCTTGTATAGATTGCATAAGGATCCGGCTGAGTAGATTCTCTTACCTTGTATGAAGATGGCCACTTGATCTCATCATTCACCCAATCAATCGTAATTTCAGGAACTACCTGCCCAACCGTTTCGGTGCCCATATAAACCGGAGTCTCAGCCATTGTCAATAGCTCATCGGTTCCGAAATAATCTTGCATGGGCATTACAATCACCCCATCGTTGACGGCAAACTGATAGCGATGATGTGCTTTTTGAAGATAGAACAACACTTGCGTTCCATTAGGTAATGGTTTTCGGGTAGAATCACGGTATGCCTTTCCGATTCTTTGCATATTGCTTTTAAATCGAAAGTCTTTTAGTGGTTGAATTCCTGCTAAGATGCGATTCCAAGGCTGAGGCTTTGATCGGGTCACAACATGATTGTCAATTGTAGCGGGAGGTATTTCAATCAAATCCGACCATGCAAAATCTTCGTTCGCAAAATCAACATCAAATGTAGGATCAAACAGCGCATATTGACTTACAGCCGATTTATCGATTAGCAATTGCACGGACATAGAAAATACTCCTGCCATATACTTTCCTTCCGAATCTTTTAAGTCCAATTTAACATCCACTCGCTCCCGCGGTAAATACTCATTTCGTAAAGTAAATATATTGGCCGCAATAGGTTTTTGATGATAGAAATTTCGGTAAGCTAAAAGCTCTCCACTTGATCGTAAAACGGACAAGTGAATGAGTCCATCGGGCCAATTAGATGATTGCAAATTAATTTCAGTCGAATCGTTTGCCAGTAAAAAATCGACTACATCAAGTATTTGATCGCGCTGTGATATCAACAAAGTCATTCGCTCGTTCTGAAATTTTGATCCAGAAGGCGCCATCAAATGAACTTTCTGTTTTTGAAAATCTTTTTCGTGTATAACCCTTAAACCAATTCCATCGGCTTCTACTTTTGGAAGCCATACACGTGAGGTGTCCGCATCGGTAGTAATGAAATATCGCTGTGGAAAAGCTGGTTGAAATTTGATCTGGCAGAATCCATCAGCACGAGAAAATTCGCTCGCTACTATCTTACCTGACTGGTCAATCAATTTCACCAAAGCATTTGGTGCTGTACCTATAACCAATCGATTTTGCACATCTCGAATCAAATGACCTCCTTCTACAGTAATTCGAGCGGTTTTTTGCGAATGTTGCAAAATTCCTTCTTTTATGATTTGGATGGGTTGCTGATAGATCACTTCCGGAATAAACGATTTTAACCCATAATGATGGATTGCTACTCTATAAACACCGGGAGTCAAGTCGGGGACTACCCATTGATTATGGGCTTGGCCATTTAAAACACTGAACAAAAAATGGTAAACGCTCTTTCCTTCTGAATCTATGACGTGAAAATCTAAAATCCTCTTAGGTTTTACACGTCTCAAATCATTTTCAAAAAGATGTATCGAGAAAAATGCAGTATCGCCTGTGGCAAACCTGTGGTGATTGAATACAACATGCATCTTGTGCCCTGCTAACGAGGCATAATAGGTACTGTATTTTTGTTTCCATGAATCAACTGGGGCCTGTGCATGCACAATATCTATAGCAAAAAGAAAAAGCAAACATACAATCCAAGTTTTCATCACCACAAAGCAGGTTTATTAGTAGTAGAATATGGATAGCGCGTACAAGGATTCGTATCAATGTCAGGAGGAACTAGGTTAAACGGCACATCACTAGGAAAAATAAACATGTGTTTTCTGCTAATGGCGGACGCTCCAAATATCCCCACGATCAAATCATTATTATTTTTAGCAGCGATGTTTCCTACAATTACACCAGGAGGAGGTTGGAATAAAGTAGCAGCCTCTTCTTTTTGTTTACGAATTAGTTTATAAAACTCAAATACAGTTTTACTAATACTCAATTGCTCCACCTCTACTAAATACTTGTTTGCAAACGCTACACTGGTGATGGGAACCTCTGCTACCTTTACATTATTAAATTTGTTATTAGCTACCAGTTGAACATCTGACAGTTGTGGCATTTGCTCAAAGTGATTTGCCCAACATACACAACACGTACATTCGCCAAATTTAATCAACAAGCCCCCACTTCCGATGGGGCCCTCACCTATTCGATAGCCACTACATGGCCAAGGATCTTTGTAAGGTGTATATGGGGGTATCCATCGCATATAAAATTGCGGATACGATTCTACCAAATACGTACCTTTAAATCGCCAGCGAACATAGTTATCGACTCCGGCACCTGCATCGGCATTTACATATATCTTGAAAAGATCTGTTTTCTCCTCGTAATATTTTCCTTGCTTAATTCTGCGTTCATACTCGTAGTGTATGTCTGTTACTTGCCCTACCGGTTTTATCAAATCCGGTTCCGATTCATATATCTTCCCTTCAGGTGTTTGCACCTTTATTCGGTAGGAATGTCCTATTTGACCCTGAATAAATCCGCTGCTGATATATTCACCCGGAGTTTTTTCCACAAAACTCTCTGAGTTGCCTTGATCATCAAACAATTGAATGGATAGCTTTTCAACAGGATTAAACGGCACTGTATCTGCATCCAATGCAAAGCCACGTGATACTTTTACGGTGTAGGGAGGAGCATCCGTGGTAATCATTCCTTCAATAACTATTAATGATTGTGGAGGTGGAACATTTAACTCTACCCGCTCTACACAAGCACTGACAAAGTATAGAAGGAGAATCCATCTCATTCTAAATATTTTTTTTCCAACGTATAATTCTTCCCACATACCCACTAAAATTTAATATTGTAACTAATTGAAGGAAACAATGTACCGATAATAGAAAGTTGATACGGAACCGGAACGCCATTTGCGGAATTCTTAAAAAAGATCGTATAAGGATTTTGCCTGCCATATACATTATAGATTGAAAATACCCACGTTGCTTCGGTTATCTTTTTACGTTTATGATTTCCTTCAATCACCAGAGCTACATCCAGCCTGTGATAATCGGGTATGCGATATTGATTACGTTCAGAATAATATGTAACTGTTGTGTTTTCGAGCTGAAATGCAGCCAATGGTACAGTAATCGGGCGACCTGATCGATACGTGAAGTTGCCTGTAAAGAATACACGCTTAGCCAAATTATACTTCCATGAAAAATTAATAATATGAGGCTGGTCAAAATTTGAGGGGTATTCCTTACCCTTATTAATCGATTCTTTTAGGGTATTTCCTTGTATTTGCCTGAAACTACGTGAGTAAGTATAGTTGAAAGACCAAGTGAATCTTCCGTTATTTTTAGTGAATGTAGTTTCAACTCCATACGAATACCCCTTGCCTTGAAGCAAATCGGTTTCCAGACGTGTATTCA
>DGYK01000031.1:217438-225495 GCA_002398365.1 Flammeovirgaceae bacterium UBA5008 | reverse complement strand
CAAAAGTTCTTTTGTTTCTCCCGTGGGTTTAAAGTTAGAAAGTTCACTTCCGTACAAGGGTTTTGTATTGCTGCTACCCCAGTACACATATTTCTTACCATCATCATCTCTAAAAAAAGAAGGATCCCAGGTAGCGATTTGAAATGAGTCGGTAAGGATTTGCCATTTGGCATGAACGGGGTCTGTCGAAAGATAGAGCGGCATTGGATCAGGTGCGGCAAATGATGGAATGAACAATAAGCTATCACCCCACGCCCACGCTCCCGGAGCGCACACATTATCGCCCGCTCTACCATTGCGCTGAAAATCTTGCTTGACAAAGTTCCATGCACGCATATCCGCACTCCACCAATAGCCATTTTGATTGGTTGAAAAGAGATAAAGTGTATCGCGCAATTTAACAACTACCGGATCGGCCGTGCTGCGATGTGATTGATCTTGTGCGTAATACTTATGTGTTGATGGGATATACGCATAATCCAGATTTACCGGATTACAATAGGTGTCTGGAATTTCCATATATCCTACCGGATCGTGGCCGCATGACCATAAAATAATAGTTATGAGAAAAAGTATACCCGCACGACTCATTTGACTTTATCTGATTTATCAAAAAACATTTTATCCAAACTATATTCGCCCCCACCCAGAAACAGATATAAGGCTGCTATGATGACAAAAAGAAAAGGATGTTGATCTTCCATTAAAATTCTTCCCTGACCAATTCCAAAAGTGATACCGCTCATGGTTGCAACTATTACCAATGCAGCCATTCGAGTAAAGAGGCCAATCATTAAAAATACACCGGCAAAAAATTCAGCTCCTTTTCCCAGGTAAGGTGATATGTCGGGAAGAAAAAAATGAATTTCATTCATCCACTTCACATAGTCATTCATTTTTGCCGAATTGAATACTTCAAATCCATGCCACGCCATCATGAAACCAAGCATGAATCGCAAGGCAGCAAGTGCTTCACCTGATCGATAGGGCGTATGTTGAAGGAGTTTATTCATGAGGTTATTCCTTTACCATGGGCCATGTAAACTTGGAAGTAAGCTCTACCCGCTTACCCGATTGCGAAGAGGCGCGTGCTGCTTCTATAATTTCTAATACATGCAAAGCATGCTCTGCTGCAATACGCGGCTCTATATTTTTTACCAGCGACTCAGCGATTACACTAGCACCTTCCTGCCAAACATAGTTGTGCGGTTCTTTCGCATAGCGCTCGGGTTGCTCATGATCATGTGTTGCCAAATCTACCCCAAATGGTGCCCAGTCATAGCCTACCAAACCCATGTTGCCGTGCGTACCCCAAATAGAAATGGTGTGCTGATCTTGACCTTTGCCTTCATGACCGTAAGGATCAAAATAATTAAAGCCACATTGAATGTGTGAAAGTGTACCGTTGCCGTGATCCATGATGATCATGGCATTATCTTCAGTCTCTACTTTGATCTTTCCTTTGTTATCGACTGTGCGCTCTTTCGTTACGATACTCGTCATTGCCACTACTGATTTGGCAGGGCCTAACAAACCGGTGAGTGTAGCAATATTATAAACTCCTAAATCAGGTAAACTACCTCCCCCTTTCTCGTAAAAAAAGGCAGACCATGTAGGACCCAGATGTCCGTAATGACCATGCGCTGCAGATACCTTACCAATTTTACCTGATTGAATTGCGTTTGACATGTATGCAAACTGCGGACTGTTAACCACCGCAGGTGCTCCCCACAATCTCAAATTTTTACTCTTTGCATAATCGAGTAATTCTTTCCCTCCACCATAGGTATTGGCCATGGGCTTTTCACTCCACACATGTTTGCCTGCTTGTAATGCCAACCGATTGAGTCGCTCGTGTTCCTGCATGTCTGTCAAGTTCACCAACAATTCAAAGGGGGCACCTGCCAGCATTTGCTCAATGGCTGAATACATATAAGGAACATTGAATTCCTTAGCTCGCTGCTTTGCGCGATCAAAGACGATATCGCAAACGCTAACGAGTTCTACAAACGGAGACTTCGAGAGATGTGGCAGATACATGCCGGAAACACTTCCGCAGCCAATCACACCGACTTTGATTTTTTTCTCTGCCGCATTTGCGAACAGCGGTAAAGTGGAAATAAGATAAGCCGCGCTCGCGAAGGTTGTTTTTTCTAAAAATTCCTTTCGATTCATGGGTATCATTTATTTGGATGATATTCGTGGACTTTGAAATCCTAACTTTTTTAAACCGGCTTGTACATCCGGGATTTCCATAAACAAGTTCCACAAAAGTTTTGAACGATGGTTTTCGATCATCACTACAATCGGTCCTTGGTCAATAGCCAGGTGAGACTTGGCATACCAATTATGAGTTTCACTGAAACCATCTACAAAACCATATTCGCTCCATATTTTATCTCCAAGATTATAATAGAAATGTTTTAAAGCTTGCATGGAATATTCCGGTGTGTAAGGAAATGAAGAAAGTGCAGCCGTAGGTTGAATAACACCCAAGTCTTCCGTTGGACTATGTGCCACATAACCTTTGAAACTGTCACCGGCAGTCAAGCCCCAGCAATTCGCACCGTAGCCTTTATACTTTTTCGGATTCTCGATGCAATGTTGCCGGTTGATAAGTGTATGATTCACATTTTGCTTCCAATAATCGGTGGACGAGCTTTTTAGTCCGCGTGGATCAATGCCCATAAAAGAATAATGTGCAAAGAACAACGGTCCGCCATAATCAAAACCTAATGGCAATTCAATTCCATAATATGACTTTCCGTTAAAGTGCGTTGCACTGTTTACCCAGCCGTTGTTATACACATCAAATGAAATTCCTTTGTTAGGCGATGATGCCGACATCACATAGGTAATCAAACATTCATTCCAGCCGCGAACGGGAAAATTCATATCCCAATCGTTCACCGGACTCCAATGCCAGTACAACATATTCTCCTGACCTTTCGTGTGCCAGTTCCAGTTAGCCGTAAACCAAAGTTGATTGATACGATTGCGCAAATACTTTTCTGCATCCGTTGAATTATTGAAGTATTGTCGGGCGCATAAAAATCCCATCATCAGATATGATGTTTCTACGATATCTGCACCATCATCTAATCTTCCAAAGGCGATAGTCTTGCCAGTGGCACCATTCATGAAGTGAGGAAAGATGCCATGATAACTATCGGCATGCAAAAGAAAATCGGCCATCTTTATTAAGCGCTGCACGGCTTCTTCGCGGGTAATCCATTTGCGGTGAACAGCCACGATGGTAGACATGATACCGAATCCGGTTCCTCCGATGGCGCAGGTTTCATCTCCATAAATATTCTTACTTAAATTCGGTTCATCATACGCTTCGTTGGCATAATCCCAAAAGTATTCTCCGCGAATAGAATTGCTGCGTTCACGAGCGAGGCCACTCACCGGATGTCCAAAGTGCCAGAAATAGCGAAACGTTTGGCGCTGAACTACATCCAATAAAGCAGAGTCAGATAAATTTTTGATAATACCTACCGGCTCAATGAATGTTTCTGATTTTGATTTTACTTGTGCCTGAGTGACGATAGCACTCATCAAAAGAATAAGAGATACGATCAATCGATTCATTTTCTAATCTTAGTTAATGACTAATAGGTAAATCCTAAATTGGTTAATCCGTTTTTAACTTCCGGTGCCGACATAAATAAATTCCACACGAGTGAAGTGCGATGATTTTCAATCATGATGATAATAGGTCCCTGGTCAATCGCCAGAAACGAATTGGCAGTCCATCCTTCAGTGCTGTTGAAGGCATCGTAAAAACCATATTCGCCCCATAGCCTATCGCCTAATGTGTAATAGAAAAACTTGAGTGCTGCCAAACTCTCTGCAGGCGCATAAGGCATGGAAGAGAGCGCTGCGGTAGGTGAAATGACACCTAAATCATTCGTGGGTGAATGAGCGGAATATCCGGATTGATTATCACTGGCCGTCAAGCCCCAATTACTGCTGCTGTAGCCAACAAACTTCTTAGGGTTATCAATGCAGTAGGCGCGATTGATTAACGTGTGATTGACATTTTGTTCCCAGTAACTGCCATAGGTGTCGCTTAAGTTTTTGGGATTCATTCCTAAAAAGGAATAGTGTGTAAAAAACAATGGACCACCATAATCAAAGCCGAGTGGCAACTTGATGTTGTAAAATAGTCTGTTGTTTGCAATGCCTCCGCTGCGGGCCCATCCTTTGGTATAAACAGAAGGGCTGATAGCATGCGTAGGCGATGCAGCGGCCAAGGTATAAACGATTAATGCCTCGTTGTATCCACTGATTGGCATGTTCATAGCCCATCCTTTGTCGGGCGACCAATGCCAGTACAATACATCTTGCCCTTCGCGCGTAAACCAATCCCACTCGACACCGTGCCACAATGTATTGATTCGGTTGATTAAGGATTGTTCGGCTGGATCTGCTGAGTTTAGATACTGTCTCACACTTAACAAGCCTTGAACCAGAAAAGAAGTTTCAACTAAATCAGCCCCATTATCGTTGGCGCTAAAAGGAATTGTTTTTCCGGTGGTGCCATTCAACCAATGAGGCCATGCGCCATGATAGCGATCGCACGTTTCAAGAAAGCTGATCACTTTCGTTAAGCGCTCTACACCTTGGGAACGTGTAATAAAACCGCGCTCCATACCGACAATCAATGCCATTAATCCAAATCCCGATCCACCCGAAGTAACCAAGTTGCCGGAGGTATTGCGTTCACGCGCCATCCCACTCACGGGCTCTGCGAAATCATAAAAATATTTGAAGGTTTGTTGTTGCACCTTCGTGAGCAATTCGTCATCAGATATGATTGGGAATTTTGGGGTGGGATCGATTGTGGTGTAGAAGTTATAAGAAACAGCATTAAAAGTTTCTTGATTAATGCCTTTTAATTTATCATTGATAGCAAACAAATATTTGCTTAAGTGAACTAAGTTTTGTGAAGATGTAATTGTTAATTTTTTATTATCATCTGATAGAACCGCTTGAAGAGTGTTGTTTAAACCACCACGAGATACTGTAATTGGTAGTGGATTTAAAGTAGCTGGGTCAATTGATTGATTAAATACGATTTGAATATTTAAAGAAAGTGGGACTTCTACAATTCGATCCGTTCCTACTAAAGTGTTGCCGATTTGCAACGAATTAATAGATAACGTACCGAGTTGTGTTGTAAAATTCAGTTGAGTTTCCTTAAATACTTCTTTGTTGCTACCGGTAATGTTGGCGGATAGCGTTATCGTAAAAAGCGTATTGTAACTTAATGACTGATTCGGCTTTATCAGAATCGATTTATTCTGATCCAAAAACGAAATATCAAAACCAATCTCTCCCTTGACTGAAACTAATTTTACGTTATTGGTTACAGTCGAAAGATTAAGAGGGGCAGAGAACGTGATAAGAATAGACTTATCGACTGGGAAATTAGTTGTGGTTGTGTTAAGAATGGAATTTGCTCCAATCGTTGCCGATACGATTTGCAAATTTGCGATACTAGGTCCAGATGCATTGTCCTTAGAACAAGCAATGGCTGTAAAAAGTATAAAAAATAAAAAAGTCTTTAGCCCTCTCACTGAATCAATTTTTTAAGAAAAGAAGGGTTCTTAGTTTCCCAAGAACCCTTTCTCTAATTAACCCTAAAAAAACTATTTTCCTTTACCCTGCAATACAACGAGTGCATTTACATTGTCTGCAGAAAGTGCCTTATTGTAAATTCTGACTTCATCTAATGAACCCGTCAAATAACTTGCCCAATCTTGGTTCCCACAGCATCCAATGCTTGGATTTGTCTGAAATTGAACGCATCCAAACACCATTGGACCACTTCCAGTGAAAGCGGTATTGGTATAAGAAGTAGTGCTACTTGTCATCGCTGAACCATTGATATAGTAAGTAAACTTTGAGGTAGTCGCATCGTATGTTAATGTATGATTAGTCCAAGAATTGAATAAGCCTTTATAGTTTGACACATTCATCCACGTCTCATTCGCTCCACTTACCACATGTACAACCACTTTAGCAGCATCATTATTACTTCCGTTCTCAACAAACCAATCAACATTCCCCCAAAAACCAGTAGGATTGGATAGGTTTACCAAACCTAAAATACCATCAATCGCTTTGTCATTGTTAGCATCAACAAAAGTGGGATTCACCCAGAAAGATATAGTAAAACTTTGTACACCAGTAATGGTGGCAGATGGGTTAAAGGTCATGTATGACTTATTTGCTACACTTAAATTTAAAGCAGCGCCTTTAAATCCATTCTGAAAGGTTACTGCTTTACCCGTGCCTGTACTTTTTGATACGCTGTCAATGAGGCTATTCTCAAATCCCCAATAAGCAACCAAACTGGATGGTTCGATTTGTTTTACGCTCGAAAAGCCACTGATGGTAAATGGCGGAGCATACGTCTTAGGGTCAAATGTTTCGTAGCACGCTGATAGAAATACAAGCAGTACTGCAAACATAGCACCACTTGATAAATTCAATTTATTTTTCATATGCGATAATTTAATTATAAGAAAATTTTAGTAGCCAGGATTCTGAACCAACTTACCTGCAGAAAGGTCTATTTCATTCTGCGGGATAGGCCACACTTCGTTCTTGTTCGCTTTCCATCCTTTAGGTCCAAATACAGTGACAGCTCTTCCTTGACGAATTACATCAAAATAGCGATCAAACTCCATGGCTAATTCAACTCTTCTTTCATGCCAAATGGCATTTCTTAGTTGCACCTTATCTGTTGTTGTCACTTGAGGTAGAATAGTATTATTTCCACCTCTGGCTCTTGCGCGCACTAATTCAAGTGCAGCAAGTGCCGCGGTTGTATTACCTAACTCATTATTAGCTTCTGCATTCATCAGTAATACTTCAGCGAATCGAATCACACGAATATTTTGTTGGCATCCTTCATTAAAACCTGAAACATAGTCACCAAATGGCACATAGGATTTTTGATTATACATTGGATTATCTCCACTTACCGGAATTACATCTCCCTGCGGAGTGGTTTCACCTCTAAATATGATGGTTGCTTCTTTGCGAGGATCATTCGCCTCATATTCATTAACGAGGCTAGTAGTAGGCACATTAAAGCCCCAACCACCACCAGTCGATCCTCTTACTCCTTGCACTTGTGAATATTGTGAAGTAGATGCAGCTGGATTTCCCGGAATAAGAGCAGCTTGAATTTCAAAGATAGATTCAACAGAATTCTCATTGCTTACCCGGAATAGTTTTTCATAGTCTGAAAAGAGGGTGTAGCCCAATGCTTTAACTTGATCTGTATACGCCAAAACATCACCCCATTTGGAAAGATACATTGCGACTTTGGCATGTAAGGCCAATGCTGCTCCTTTTGTTGCACGTCCTACATCAGCACCGCTATAAGAAACAGGTAACCCAGCAGCAGCATCTGTTAAATCCTTTTCGATAGCAGCCCAAACTTCTGCCTTGGGGGCACGAGGCAAATTGAACTCCGCTCCGCTTTTAGGTGTACTCAGGCGTAGTGGTACGTCACCAAATGCACGAACAAGTCTGAAGTAATTATAGGCTCTGATAAACTTTGCTTCAGCCAAGTACCTTGCCTTCAAAGTTGCATCCATGGAAATAGCTGGAATATTATCAAGTACTTGATTACACAAGTTAATCGCTTGATATTTTCCTTTCCAAAAATCCAACAATTGGCCATCCGTAGAAGTCACAGAGAAGTCATCGTATTTATTCAAAAAAGTTGCGTCTGAAGCAGAACTACCTTTTTCAGTGTCATCTGAACCTAAACTCTCTACAGCAATCGGAGCAAAGGCTACCTGCTCCCATGCCCGCTGGCTTGCATAAATAGAATTAACCGCCTTCGTAGCGTCATCTTGCGTTTTCCAGAACTCTTGGCTTGGCTGTTGGTTCTGTGTAGGAACATCTAAAAAGCTGTCGCTGCAACTTGTAATCACAAAGGTGCAGGTTAAGCCTAGTGCAATCAATTTAGTATGTATAGAAAATGTTTTCATAAAAGTTTAACTTATATGGTTAAAAAGTAACGTTAACAC
>DGYK01000031.1:215229-217272 GCA_002398365.1 Flammeovirgaceae bacterium UBA5008 | reverse complement strand
AACGTTAACACCAAGGTTATAAGTTGCGTAAAGTGGATACACATTAATATCAATACCTGATGTTGTAGGACCACCGCCTACTTCAGGACTGAACCCGCGATAAGAGAAGAAATTCAAAGCGTTTTGTGCGTTCGCGTAAACTCTTAGTTTACTGATTTTCCATTTGCTTGTGAGACTGCTTGGCAATACATATCCCAATTGAATATTTCTAACCCTCACGTAACTTCCATCTTCCACATAAAATGAATTAGACACATAGTTTTGCCCACCACCGATGTTTGCAGAAGGGTACTTATTTGAAGTCCCCTCGCCATGCCAACGGTTGTCAAAGAAGTCTTTGCTAAAGTTTTCTGTACCATAACGTAGGCCAAGATTAGCATTATAAATTTGAACACCAGCCACTCCTTGGAAGTCAACAGTTAAGTCGAAAGCTTTATAATTCCAATTGGTATTCAAACCGAATGTAAACTTCGGGTTCGGATTTCCTAATACAACCCTGTCTTTATCATCGATAACTCCATCACCGTTTATATCGGCATATTTAAAGTCACCCGGTTTTGCAGAACCTTGTATGGTTGTTCCGGTGGATGACTTATAATTAGAAACATCTTGCGTTGATTGGAAAATACCAACCACTTGAAGACCATAGAATTGACCTATTGGTTGTCCTGCAACAGTTCTTGTATTAAAGGCACCACCTGTGATACCTGCACTACCATAAATTGCGTTAGATCCGGAAAACACTTCCAGTACTTTGTTATCATTAATACCTACGTTTCCGCTAATTGAATAATTCACTTCCGTTCCTAGATTATCTTTCCAACGAAGTAAGAATTCAACACCTTGGTTTTCAAAAGTAGCCTGATTATCTACAATAGTACCAGATTGTGTTCCGATAGAACCTAGTATCGGCACATCAAAAACTGTCTTTTCAGTTCGCTTATTATAATAATCCACCTCTGCGAAAAGTTTACCGTTTAAGAAGTTAGCTTCCAATCCAATATCCGTTCCAACTCCTCTTTCCCAAAAAATGACAGGTGCAACCTGCGATCTTACGTTTGCACCAGCGGCCGTTGATCCATCACCTCCAACATAGACCAAATCAGGAGTTTGATCTACTTTCAAAGTGGCTGGTTGAGAATAATTAACAATGTTTCCTATTTTTCCCCAACTAGCGCGCAATTTTAAACTATTTACTATCGATTGGTTCTTCATAAATGCTTCTTCACTAATTACCCAACCCACACCAATGGCAGGGAAATAACCCCAGCGCTCACTTCCCACGTATTGAGAAGATCCGTCAGCGCGCATGGAAGCATTCAACAGATATTTTTCCTTGAAAGAATAATTCACTCTTCCCAGATACGAAACCACTGTATTGTATGATCCGCCATCCACAGCAAGCCGAGTGGCAGGGTCACCCAAGTTTACGTACAAATCGCCTTCACTATTTGTAGGCACATTCCGTGCAGATACTGTTAAATTATATGATTTGTAAGATTGAGCCGTCTGTCCAAGCAACACTTTAAATCCGTGATCGCCTAATGTATTCTCATAGGTTAATGTGTTCTCAAGAATCCAATTGCGCGAATCTCCACGAGAGATTGCGAGCGAACTATTCGTGTTACGTTGTGCCAGTGTGGCAACATACTTAGGTGTGTAATTCCGCGCTTCATTTTGTCCTAAGTCCCCGCCAAAACTGGTACGGAAGGTAAAATTCTTAGCAAATTTGGCCTCTGCGAAAGCACTTCCCGTTAACCGATAATTTCGAGATTTCTGATTATAGTAATCGATCGTTACTTGTGGGTTGAAGTTGTTAGAACTACCCACTTTGAAATCATTCGGATCTCCATACGTGCCATCTGCATAGTAAACGGGTACAATCGGAGCTGCTGAATACATCTGATGAAAAATGCCATTATCAATATCTTTTGAAGTATTCATGGCACCCGTAAATGTATACCCTACTTTCAAAAATTCGAAAGGCTGAAAATCGCTTTGAAAGCGAACGGTATAACGATCAAACGAATTTGTCTTTACCGT
>DGYK01000031.1:193476-215079 GCA_002398365.1 Flammeovirgaceae bacterium UBA5008 | reverse complement strand
AAATTTGTCTTTACCGTACCTTCTTGGGTTAAGTAGCCTAGAGAAAAATTGTATGAAGACTTTTCTCCACCGCCAGTAATCGACACGTTATGATTTGATATCAATGCGGCTCTAAGAATTTGACGATACCAATCTGTGGTGCCAAAACTAGATGGATTTGCATACCGTGGCGTTGCATTGTTAGCTTGATCCAATTCATTAATTAATGTTGCATACTCAGCGCCATTTGCCATTTTAACCGCATTCGTGACCACTTGGCTTCCTACAAAACCGGAATAAGTTACCTGCGCGTTTGCCTTTCTTGATCCTCTTTTAGTAGTTATAATTACTGCACCATTTGCTGCCCGAACACCATATATGGCTTGCGAGGATGCATCTTTCAACACGTTGATATTCTCAATATCTGAATTATTCAAAAAACTGATGTCGTCATACCATACCCCATCAACAACATAAAGCGGATTCTGACTTCCGTAAAGCGTACCTACACCACGAATGGTAATTTTGGGCGAAGAACCAGGAGCTCCAAAATTCGTAATCTGAACACCTGCTACTTTACCCTGTAAACCGCTTATCGGGTTAATAGAGGGTTGTTTACTGATCTCTTCACCCTTCACCTGAACAATGGCTCCGGTCACGTCTGCTTTGCGTTGTGAACCATAACCAACCACCACCACTTCTTCCAAAGCTGTTGCATCCGACTCGAGTAGGATATCCAAAGTAGTCCGATCGCCAACAGTAGCTGTTACCGATTTGTAGCCAATAAATGAGAAAATAAGGGTGTTTTCCGAGGAAGATAATTCAATCGAATACTTTCCATCAGCATCCGTTGTCGTTCCTTTGGACGTGCCTTGAACCACAACATTCACTCCCGGCATGGTAGTACCATCATCTTTGGAGGTAACAACACCAGAAACCTGGCGTGTTTGTGCCCAAACTTGATGCCCTAACATGCTGATAAACAAGCAAGTAAAGAGTAATTTTCTAATCATATTCTGTGCTTTTAAAAGGTTAAGCGTTAGTGAATTTTGTGATTCACCAACTGAAATGAAAATATTTTTTCAAGAATCTACCTAAAAATCAGAAATCGATTGCAAAATAGAGGCTTCAAATTTTGCGGTTAAAAAACAACGATCTAAACCGTTTTCAGGGCGTTTTTGGCCAATTCCGGAAAAATGAATTGCGGTTAAAAAACAATGAAAAAAAATTAAACTTTCAGCAGTTTCTTTGGTGTTGAATTAGCTGGCTTTTTAAGTTCAGGATCTTCCATAGCAACCAGAATCACATCTTGCCATCGGGACACGGTCGGGCGCTTACCCACCTTTTGCAACTCTTCAATCCGGTCTACCACCCGTTTTTTAAACGACCATACCGTATTCAGGCGGATTTCCAATTGCTTGCTGATGTTCTCTAGCGTAATGCCCTTTTTCCCGACTACGGTGAGATAGGCAATAAAAAAGGCTTTTTCGACCGGAATTTTGATACCATGAAAGATGGTGTAGGCCGTGATCGACTCATTATAACCGCATTTGGTACATCTTCTCGAAAACTTAATGGCACCCTCAAAGTACTTCTCATTATGGCATTTACGGCAATGGAAATCATCAGACCATTTTAATTCTTCTAAAAAGCGGTAACAGGATAGTGCATCCGGATACAACGTCTTAAACTCATCATAGTCCATCGCCTTCTCCAGCAAGCGCTCCTCCAACACTTCTTTCACCCTGTTTTTGAGCTTCCAGTTATCCAGATCGAGCAGGGAGTTGATCTGGTTAATCTCCGTGGCCTGCTTGACAAGCTTCAGATTGCTTTCTTCCAGAGCTAAATTTTTCGCATCCAATTCAAGGGTGCGCTCCTTCACGCGCTGTTCCAATTCTCGATTGACTTTATCTTTCAATTGCATGTTGGCCTCATGCTGGCGAATGATCTTCCGCAGGGCGCGATCGCGGTTGTCCTTTAAAATCCGGATGCGGTCGCCCAAGGCCAGCGTCAGGAAGAGCATTTCTAACACAAAACTTAGATGCAGGCTGTAATGCGACAGGATAGTGAAAGGCAAAAAGTTAAAGTAGACCATGGCTCGCAAAAAGAACCCGGCAAAGAGCACCCCGTACGCAATCACAAAGAAACGAGCGGGCCGGTATCCATTTCTCCATACATGGATGGCCGAATAAAAAATGAGTGATAAGGGTGCAATCTCAATGATGCGCTGACTCAAGATAGCGGGAGCAAAAAATAGGGCCACCAAGAAGATCGCGGTGCGGATTGCTATGGCCCATTTAAAAATGGTATTTAAGGTGGGCCCATTGGCCGGCAAACTTAAAAAGCGTCTCGTGAAGATGAGCGACCACAATATCACCATATATAATGTGATTCCGGTGGCATAGGCATTATACTCCGGCTGATCGGGCCACAGGTATTGAAAGCCTATACCATCCAGACTCATGGCATACAAGGCCACACTAATAATATAGAAGATGTAGTAGATGTATTTGATTTCGCGGATGGCCAGAAAGGTGAGGAAATTATACAGGGCGATGATTAAGATCATGCCATAGAAAGTGCCAAACAGAAAGTACTCATTCAATGAATAGTAGATAAACCGATTGGTGGAGCGGAAGGCGATGCGGATGTCGGCAAAATCGTGGGATTGCACTTTAAAGTAATAGAACATGACGGTATCGCTCTTCATGTTCAGCATCAACTCAAAGTTTTTGTGACGAAACAGTCGCTGGCTAAACGGCTGCTCATCGCCCAGCTTCACCAATTGATACGTGCCATTCGCTTGTGGCACGTATGCATCGATATGGTCAATGGTTTGATCATAAAACTCGAGTAACCATGCCTTTTGTGTTTGTGACACATGGCGAATCGGCAAGCGCACCCAATACGAGGCATTGGGCACAAAGTCTTTATTGCGGTAATCGGTATGTTGTTGGAATTTGGTTGAAAAAGCAGGCGAAGAAATCTGCTCGAAGGTGACTGCGTTGGTCAGGTCTTTATAATACATCAACTCATAGGGCATGAAGTTACGCTCTTCAATGCGGTCGTCCACTTCTACCGGCTGTTGAGCCTGCACGGAGATCGTTAGTAAAAGCCCTAGTAGTAATGCGGAAATTTTCATGGTTCTTGTTAACCCCAAGTTACTTCAACCAACCTCCCTGAAAGCCTGCTTTCTTTAAACCTTCCACCACATACTTATTTTTCTTCATCAAATCCCACACGAAACCAGTTTGGTGATTTTCTAACTGAATGATAATCGGGCCCTGATCAATGCCCAAATAATCTACATCAAACCATTCGTTCACACCACCTTCGCGATGGATGGTCAGGTTAAACGCATCCACAAAACCATATTGTTTATATAGCTTGCTTCCGAATTGCCGTTTCATTTGCTGCAAGGCCGGTATACAGATTTCAGGAGCAAACGGAATAGAGCCACCCGCTGCGGTAGGTGCAATGGTTCCATCATCCTTCACATACCACTCGGCCGCTCCGCGCGCGCTGTATCCATCAAAACTAATGTTGATGTTGATTTTACCTTGGTTGCCGGGACCATCGCAGGCAGTAAGACCCCAAATGTTTTCGTTGTAACCAACATAGGCAGCCGGGTTATTAATACAATACGCGCGGTTGGCATAGGTGGCTCTGCGTGAGTTTTCGAAGTAATCGATGCCTTTGCTTTTTGTGTAGTCATCTTGAATGCCGCGGAAGTCGATCCACACATGTGAATACTGATGTCCAAACAAAGGGCCGAAGTTGATATGTTCCTGATTATAGTATTTGCCCCATTGATACGTTTCTGTCCACGCTTTCCATGCCGAAGCAGGTACCGGGTGCGTTGGCGATGCTAAACCTAACACATACAAGATCATGGCTTCGTTATAACCCTTCCACGTAGCGTTCAGAAAACCTGACTCGGGTTTCCAGCCCATGCTCATCACCGCTTGGCCATTCATCGCCCAGTCCCACTCCACTGCCTGATAGAGTGCATCGGCTGTATCTCTGATTTTTTTCTCGGTCTCACTGTCACCATCGAAATAGGTTTGGCACGAAAGAATGCCCATCATTAACAAGCCCGTGTCGATGGTAGAAAGTTCTACATCGCGATACCGATCACCCTTAGTCATATCAATAAAGTGATAGAAAAATCCTTTATAGCCGGTTATGCTTGTTGGTGCATCTCCTTTGGGTGACTGATAAAAAAATAGAAGCGTCTTCAGCACACGTTCGGCCGCCTGATCGCGTGTGATGTAGCCTCGCTCTACGCCAATTAAATACGCAGTAAGGCCGAAGCCAGTAGAGGCAATACTCGAAAATGAAGGCGTTGGCCAGCGATCGGGCAAATTGCCGGTAGTTGAATCCGCCAGATCCCAAAAGAATCCAAACGTATCGCGCGAAAGCGAATCTAAAAACGGCTTCGCATCGGCAACCGGCTGCTGTTGTTTTTGATTACATGAAAAGAAAAGGAGTAAACTAATGGATAGAACTGTAATCTTCTTCATTTTGAATAGTCTTTATAAAAGTGAAGTTAGTAAGAAACTAAATGATTACCAGTAAGAGTAAGTGGTAATCGGGGATTTTAAGTGTTGAGCTTACACAAAGGCTATTTCATTTGCACAATCTTTCATCTCCTACCCGCCAGCCTTTGAAAGACTCACGGTCTTGTGCGCAGGTTTCGGTAGTAAGTACAATCCTGCTCAAGAAAAACTCCGCACCGAAAGCATGTTAAAACTACTGGAAGAAGGTAGGCTGGTGATGAACCGCTGCAACCAGGCAAAAACGGATTTCAACAATCAGACAAATTTGCGTGCAGTAGCCTATGAAGGGCTGAGCAAGTGGGCGGTGCGCATCGTAGGTGAACTGAAGGCGAGCGGAGTTTTGCCACAAACAGAAGACGATGCACAAACCATCGTGCGCAAGTTGCAAGGCTATCGTCCACAACAGCACGCTTCTGAAATGATCAACGCAACAGAAACTCCTGCGGCTCCCAAAATACGTAGGGCGCTTGGACTGGATTTTGCTAACATGGCTCAACACTTTGAAGAGCTGATATTATTAGTCGCATCCGAACCAGCTTATCAACCTGAAGCGGAAGAACTGTCTGTCGCCAGCCTCTCTCTTAAATTGAATGAATTGCGTGAAGCCAACACGCGTGTAATTAACGCAGCTACGATTTGGAGTGTAACCAGAAGAGAAAGAGATACGACACTCTATGTAGGCGCTAAATGCTTGCGCGTCATTGGCAATGCCGCCCGACAAAAAGTAAAGGCTTTGTTTGGCACATCGAGTGAAGAATATCGTGAGATAATTAAGATTCGCTTTCGCAAACCGAAGGGGATTCAATGAAATTGTTTGGTGGCCAATTAGAAGATTATAAATCCATCAGCACTGACTTCTTTATTTCAAGCATTCATTGATGTGTGTCTATTCTTATTTTGAATTTCTCCACAAAGGCACACAAAGAATCACAAAGTTGCACCAAGTATTACTTAGGATGATAAATTCGTTTGGCTTCCTGGTACACTTTCTCTTTGTTGAGAGTCATGGGTTTTGTCTTTTGCTCCACAAATAAATTCATTTGATCATTAAAGTGTTCGCTGTCAGGATTGTTGGAAGCACCGTAGCAATGAATTGTTTCGATCTCAGGGCCGGCTGGCGTAAACTTCACCAACTCAATATACGATTCACCTTGGTTGCCACGCATTGTGCCATGCTGGTCGGGTACGGAGTGCATAGCCGCAATAACATCGGGCAAACCCGGTAATGAAACACGCTTATCTCCGCGCACTAATTTTTGATATTCTCCCAGTGTAATATTGGCACGTCCAAAATTTTCGAGCATGTACTTCTTAGCGAACGCAATCAACTCTAAACATTTTTGTTTGGACAAGGTGCGGTAAGTAGCGCCTCCTGCTTGTTCATTCACCACTTGATAATAGATGATCGCGAAAATCGCTGCGCCTTTACTTTCAATCGTAGCCTTGCGGTCCCACGAAATCAAATTCTGAATCACTTCCTCGTGATCGGGTAAATCGTTTGGAGAAAGTTGAAACAACGCGTTGGCATCGGTTTGGTATGCCAACTTTTGCGGTAACTGCAAATCGTATTTGATGCGCTTAAAATCTTCATAGCTCACCTGCGGATATTGCGCAATCAATTCCATGAATCGCTTGCTGCGATTGTTGTCATGTGTTTCATAGCCCATGGACTTGTCATTGTAATTACCGGGAGATAGATTATTCTCCTCTGCTGTAGCATTGAAAGGCGAGTGATTGCTGTTGTACAAATAACCGGAAGCCGGATTCACCAACTGCGGCAGCTGATCGACTGCATAAAATTCATTCCACAAAGTTTGAGAAGTATTACCGGGTACGGTTGCATTCCAATCGTACCCTGCTTTGCGCACTGGAATTTTTCCATTGCTGATATAATAGATCGTATCGTACTTATCTGCATAAATAATATTATAACCGGAGATGGCTCCCATGGACAAAGCGCGTTTGAACTCGGAAAAATTTCTCGCTTTGTTCATGCGATACCATTGCTCCAGTGCGCGAATTTCCATCAGCGCTCCGGTGCGAATCGCAAAGGTTCCCTTCTTCGTTACAAGCGTGGGGCCAAATTTACTGTTCCAAATTTTTCGCTTCACGGTAAGGTGAATCCCCATCACTTTAACTTTTAGCTTAATGGTGGTTTCTTCCAACGTCTCCCAATGGTCATCTAACTTATATTGATTTTCGTTGGCCGGATTGATTTCCAATTGATACACATCCAACTTATCCGGATTGTTGACCGTGTGTGCCCAACCTAAATTTTCATTGCATCCATGCAAAATGCTCGGTGCCCCCGGAAACAACGCACCTAAAATATTCCAGCCTTCTTCACTCATCAGGTGTGCTTCATACCACGCCACAGGTCCTTCCAATGGTTGATGCGAGTTAATCGCCAGATATACATTGCCATCTTTTGTCTTCTTGGAATTGAAAGCATACCCATTCGAACCGCCCGGAGCAAAGCCTGTCGCCAATGGCACAGTACCTCCTGTAATTTCGCGGAGCGCTTTATCCGCTCCGCTGGAAATGGCCAACTGCAAAACAGAATACGTCAGCATATCTTTCGGTGTTACCGGAAAAAGATTTTTCACCAACACTTCGTGTGGATGCGCATTCGCGTACGCGTTGATGCCCGCAGCATAACTTTCTAAAATCAATTTATAATCAGGAGAAATATCTTTGTCATAGCGCTCGTCTACAATCTTGCGGCATTGTAGAAACTGCACGACAAAATCAACGGTGGCACCGGACTTACCGGAATAAACTCCCAGCATAGCTTTGCCTGCCAAAAAACCCTGTTGAATGGTTTTGAAATCATCTTCGGCATTGGCCCACGCCAAACCATACGCTACACCTGCATCGGTCTTGGCTGCAATGTGCGGCACGCCCCACTTGTCGCGGATGATATCGATCGTAGCCGGATCGGGCAACTGTGCCACTACGGAGGTGGTGGAAAGTGTTGCGATCAGAAAACAAATTTTTATGCGCATGCTACAATGTTTAATCGTTACGAAACTTGTGAATCACTCGGCATTTTTTTGGATAGCAAACCAGGCAATTTCATACGCAGTGAACAAAATATAGCTTACGATAAAGAAAGCGACATTCGTGTTGGCTCCTGCTGGATCAAGGCGCAAAATCACTAACACATAGCATCCACCCAAAATGATTTTCAATACCAAAGTGAGCATAAAGTTGCGCACAAAGTCGAGCGGCTGACCGGGATTAGTTCGCTGTAGGAAAAAAAAGATAATGGCAGTGCTCAGCGTCAACACCATGGTAGTGGCATTCCCGAAACTGGGAGATGTGATCGCCCCTGACTTAACTAAAAATAACGTGGCGGAAATTACTACTGCCGCCAGGCCAATCAATCCCACCAAAAAACGATACGTACTAATCATTCAATGAGCGATACAGTTTGTACATCATTCCAACAAAAGCAATGAGTATGAGTCCCAACAAAAATACGGGAAAACTGAAATGGAAATACGAATCAATTTCAAAGCCAATCCATCCGGCTGCCCCGATGGTAGCCAGCAATTGCAAGCCAAGGCTGCTGTATTTTAAAAACTTATTATCGGGTAGTTTAGGCATGGTTATCAAAAAAAAACCGCAGGTGATTCACCTACGGTTCTCATATCATGATTAAATCATCTTAGTTGAGTCTGGCTTCCTGCGCGTGTGACCGAACACCGTTCTCACTCAACTTAATATCTTTTATGGCTGCGCCCATTTTGCAACTTCCGTTGAATACCGCACCACTTTCTACAACCAGCTTTCCGGTGCTAATATCTCCATTGATTACTGCAGTAGACTTCAACACCAACATTTCTGAAATATCTACTTTCCCTTTTACTTCGCCTTCAATGTCGGCATTCTGTGCGGTGATGTTACCTTCTACATGGCTGGAATTACCCAACGCCACCTTTGATTTGGATTTAATGTTACCAATGATTCTACCCTCAATGCGGATGTTACCATAAGTTTCAATATTGCCTTCTAAAATGGTGCCCTTGCCAATAACATTACTAGAGTTACTGATCTCATCTGCTGCTCGCTTTTGTTCTTTCGAAGTTAACATGGCATGTTGTTTAAAATGTTACAAATTCTTCCGGATTTAATGAGTTGCCGTTGTGCCACAATTCAAAATGTAAATGGGGGCCGTCCGTCATCTCGCCACTATTGCCAACGATAGAGATAATATCTCCTGCGTTGACAAAATTACCAACTTTTTTCAATAATCCTGCATTGTGCTTGTAGACCGAAATCAGGTTGCCACGGTGCTGCACCGCAATCACATAACCTGCATCTTGTGTCCACGAAGCCATGATCACCGTTCCATCTGCTACCGCTTTTACTGGCTCATTCGTTTTGGCTACTACATCTACGCCAAAGTGTGCTTTTTTGGTATCATACTTATCGCTAATGAAACCATTGATGGGCGTAAAGAAAAAGAATCCTTGTAAGTCGCGGTATTTGCGCTCGTTGAGCGACACCAACGAATATTCTGTTTGCTCAAACTCTTTTCTGAATTGTGAATCAGACGCTGCTAATTGAAGACTTCCGGTTGGCTTGACCGTTTCTGTGCTTACGTTCAATAATTTAGCCGGATCGACAAAGCCGGAAGAAGTATCGCCACGCAAAATCCGCTGTAAATTTTGAATGAACTGGTCTTTATGATCTACCTCCACCGAAAGCGAATCGACCTTGAGTGCCAGTGCATAAAGCTTTTTGTTTTGCTCGGTTTGCTCATACTTTGGGTCAAACCATTTTGCCAACAACGTTTTTGATAAGAAAAGGCTTCCCACGAAAATAAATAAGAAGATGGCTGCCGCTACAACCAATAACTTGGCATACGTAAAACCAATCGAGGTCTTTTCGGCCAGGTTATCTTCGTTGCGTATCACCAGCTGATATTTGTTGGTGAGTCGTTCAGAAAGGGTTTTCTTCGGTTTCAAAAAAGTAAAATTTGCGGTAAAATTAGCCAATACTTCCAATTCATTGCAATAAGTTGAGGCGGTATTGCCAAAACAATGGATGAAGCTGATTTGAACTCGCTAACCGGTGAATGGAGTGCTTATTTATTGCCGGGTGTTTTTTACTTTTACAGGTATGTGTTTTGACTTTTCTACATTATACTAAGTTCGAATTGTTTCTCGTTATAGTCCGTTAATGACCGTTTTAGCTCTTACCCGATTCAAGTGGATAATCCGCATGCAATGGCGTTACAAAACCATGGTGTGCTTTGGTGTGCTGCTTTTATTGGCCGGATGCTCGGTTGAACAAAACTCTATTACTAGCAACATCTTTCATAATGTAACCGCTCAATACAACGGATACTATTACGCCCGCGAAAAGGCACTGGAAGTAGAAAAGCTCATCGCTAAAACGCTGGATGACGACCCCACTGAAATCTTGCGACTTTTTGCAGGACTCGATACTACGAATGCGAAGACCTACGTAAAAGATACAGAGGAAATCATAAAGATGGCCTCCATCTCCATTCAACGTCATCCCAACAGTAAATGGGTAGATGACAATTATATTATGGTGGGGCTGGCCCGATTGTACGCGTGCGATTTTCAAAACGCCATTCTCACGTTCAAATTTGTCAATACCAAAAGCCCCTCACCCGATACACGACACACCGCGCTCTTGCATTTACTGCGCACCTTTACCGAGCAAGGAGACTACGAGCGAGCCGATGAAGTATTTCGCTTTCTGGAAAAAGAAAAGCTGAGCAAAGAGAATTCAAAAAAACTATTTCTTGAAAAAGCGTATCTCTATCAGTTGCGTCATGATTACAACAACATGGTACAAAATCTTTCTTTGGCCGATTCTTTATTGGTTCGAAAAGATCGCAAGGGTCGCATTTACTTTATTATCGGACAGGTTTATCAAAAGCTGGGCTTCAATGCAGAGGCTTACAACTTTTATCGCAAATGCCTTACTACCAATCCGGAGTATGAAATTGATTTTTATGCCCGATTGAACATGGCTCAGGTAGCCAATATTCAAGATAAGCGCGATTCTAAATTGGTGCGCAAGCAGTTCGAAAAATTGTTGGCGGACGCCAAAAACCAGGAGTTCAAAGACAAAATCTATTTTGAATACGGTGAGTTTGAACGCAAGCAAGGCTTTGTGCCGGAAGCCATTGTAAAATATAAACTGGCCGCTCACGCAGGCACGAGCAAGCGCATCCAAGGGCAGTCCTTTTTACGGATAGGTCAACTCAACTTTGATTCGTTGAAGAAATACTCGCAGGCAAAATTGTATTACGACAGTGCCATCATGACGCTGCCCAAAGAGTTTGAAAACTACAACGCCATTAAAAAAAGACAAGAAGTGCTAGGGCAATTTGTCACCTACACCGAAACCATCACCGTCAACGACAGCTTGCTGCGACTCTCCGCGATGGATACGACCCTGTTGCGTAAGCAATTGGATTCGGCCTTCGCTGCCCGCGACAAAAAAATCGCTTCTGCGAAAAAAAGAAAAAAGAGAAGCGACTCCGGATCAGGATCTTCTTCCATTCAAAATTCTGCCTTCAACAACAACGAATCAACCACCACTAGCGATTGGTATTTTGGAAACAGTGCGCTGGTAGCATCCGGACAAACCGAGTTTCAGCGCATTTGGGGAACCATCCCATTGGAAGACAACTGGCGAAGATCCAACAAATCGAATGTGATCAGCGACCGACCGGTGGCTGAAACAAAACCTATTGAAGTTACCACTAAACCAACTCCCGTAGCCGAAAGTGCACCCGTCACCAAAGTAGATGAGGCCGGCAAACTTTTGAAATCACTGCCCTACACCGAAAAGCAAAAGAGTGAGTTGTTGGCAAAAATTGAAAACGCCTACTTTAAATTAGGTGACCTTTATTACTTCAATCTGGAAGATCGATTGAACGCAGCCGACTCGTATCAAAAGTTGTTGGATCGTTTTCCTGAATCGGAACTGGAAGCTGAGTCACTTTACAAATTATACCTGATCTATAAGGAGACCGACCCCGTAAAGGCCGCCATGTATGCAGATCTTTTAAAGAAAGAACATCCCAACTCCACGTTTGCCAAAATACTCATCAATCCAAACTACCTGAAAGAAACGAGTGTGGCAGCGGAGAAGCAAAAACTGATTTACAAGGAAGCGTACGCCCTCTTCCAAAAGAACAATTTGCGGGCCGCGCAAGATAAAGTAGAGCAGGCGGTGCAGGTGGGCGAAACCAATTTTACCCCTCAGCTTGAATTGTTAAAAGTTTTGATCACCGGTAGAACCGAAGATGTAGCCAAATATCAATTCGAGTTGGAAAGCTTTATTAAGAAATATCCGAGCGAGCCTATAAAAGCTTACGCAGAAGAATTGCTCGCCTCCTCAAAAGCATTGTTGGACAAACTGGAACGGGCCAAGGGAATTCAATACAGTACAACCACGACCGGCCCACATTATTTTGTAGTCGTTTACAAGAGTAGCGACCGGATTACCAACCCCGTAGCCGATGCGCTGGATCAATTCAACAGCGGGCAATGGAAAAACTTGAAGTTAACCACCAGCAATCTGGCCTTAACGGATGATAAAACGCTTACCATGACCGTGGAATTTGCGGATCGCGAAACCGCCCTAAGTTATTTTGACAAATTTCTCGCTCAACTGGCCAACGCAAAGCCGTTTTCCAATTATAAATTCTATAATTTTGTAATTACCAAAGATAATTTCCAAACTTTTTACAGAACCAAAGCGCTGGATGAGTACCTCACCTTCTTCGATCGGAACTATCAAAAGCAAAGTCAATAAATTCCTTCGGGTAAAAAAGACCTGGATACCCAAGGCCATTAAGTACATCTGGATTCTTTTCCTGTGCTTTATGCTCGGCTTGCCGCTTTACATCTTAAGTGTAAAAGTAGACTTGTTTGGCTTATTCGGGGGGATGCCCAGTTTGGCAGAAATTGAAAATCCGGATAATGATTTATCATCTGAGATTCTCTCAGCCGATGGCGTTTCATTAGGAAGATACTTTCGCTACAACCGCAGTCAGGTACATTATGAAGAATTGTCAGATGACTTGGTGAATACGTTGTTGATTTCTGAAGACCACCGCTTCTATGAGCACTCCGGTTTAGATCTTCCTGCATTCTTTCGGGTTATTAAAGGTTTAGTTACATTCAACCCTGCTGGCGGTGGCAGTACAATCACCCAGCAGTTGGCTAAAAATTTGTACACCATCAATCCTGAAAAAGGATTGGATGGCACATTAGCGAAGCTTGGAAAATATCCGCGCAGGATCATTCAAAAAACAAAAGAGTGGATCATTGCTGTCAATCTGGAAGAGAATTTCACCAAGAAGGAAATCATCGCGATGTATTTAAACACGTGTGATTTCAGCAGTAATAGTTTTGGAATCAAAGTGGCTGCAGAAACTTATTTTAACAAGAGCCCCGATAGTCTGAATCTTCAGGAATCGGCTGTGTTAGTAGGAATGTTGCAAGCGCCTTCGTTTTACAATCCAAAACGAAATCCAAACAATGCTACTCAAGTACGAAACGAAGTGTTGTACAAAATCTATAAGAAAGGCTACAAGATTAAAACCAGAGCCCAATTTGACTCAATTAAGTCTTTGCCGATCGAGCTGACATACAATGTTCAAAACCAAAACGAAGGACTGGCTACGTACTTCCGCACGGTATTGCAAAATTATCTGACCAAATATTGCAACGACAAGGGCATTGACCTTTACAACTCAGGTTTAAAAATTTATACTACCATTGATAGTCGCTTGCAAAAGTATGCGGAAGAGGCGGTGAACGAACACATGAAAGATTTGCAAGGAAAGTTTTTCAGCGAATGGAAAAGAAGAAACCGCAACCCGTGGGTAGATGAAAATGGTGCAGAGATCAAAGACTTTCTTCAAAAACGCATCAAGCAAAGTGACGCGTATAAAATGTATGTAGAGAAATATGGCGAAAACTCAGACTCACTGAAAATCATGCTCAAGCTGAAAAAACCAATGACGATTTTCACTTGGAATGGAGAGCGTGATACTACCTTCAGCAGTTTCGACTCGCTCAACTATTACAAGCGCTTTTTACAAACCGGCTTGATGTCCATGGATCCAAACACGGGTCACATCAAAGCATGGGTAGGTGGTTTCAATCACAAGTATTTTAAGTTCGATCACGTACGCCAAGGTAAGCGCCAGCCGGGCTCTACGTTCAAAGCATTTATCTATGGCTTGGCAATGGAAAACAATTATTCTCCTTGCTACAAGATGAAAGACATCTCTCCTCAATTTACCATTCCCGGCCAACCACCTTGGTACCCCATGAACTCTAATGGAACCAGAGGTTCAGGGAAAGAGATGACCATCCGTCAGGCGATGGCACAATCGGTAAATGCTATCTCTGCACAGCTGATGAAAGAACTCGGTGAAGAGAATGTGGTTGAGTTTGCACACCGCATGGGTATCGAAAGTCATTTAGATGCGGTGCCATCCCTATGTCTTGGCACCAGCGATGTTTCGTTGTTTGAGATGGTGGGTGCTTACAGCACCTTCGTGAATGGAGGTATCAACACACAACCATTTTTCATCTCGCGCATTGAAGATAAAAACGGAAACGTAATCGAAAACTTTGTTCCCAAAACCAAACAGGCCATCGATGAACAAACAGCCTTCCGCATGATTTATATGTTGAAAGGTGGCGTGGAAGAACAAGGAGGTTCATCGCGCGGATTAAGTCCCGTCATCTTGCAAGACAACGAAGTGGGAGGAAAAACCGGAACCACCAACGATGCATCAGATGGTTGGTACATGGGTGTAACGCACAACTTAGTAACAGGCGTGTGGGTAGGTGGCGATGAGCGTGCTGTGCACTTCCCTTCGTGGGATTTTGGACAAGGTAGCCGCACCGCTCGCCCTATTTGGGATAAGTACATGGTGAAAACCTATGCTGATCCTAAATCAGGTGTAACGAAAGGATTTTTCAAGCGTCCTTCCAATGGGGTAGACGTTTCATTTGACTGCGGTAAGTTCACGCAAGTATCGGATTCGGTCAAAGTACAGGACGAAGAAGAGTGGGACATTAAAAATTAGGAGTTAACCTGCGAGTCGCGCGTTTGCGCCACACACATGCTGAAAGATCAAGTTGCTTCGCTGCCCGATTCCCCCGGTGTTTATCGGTATTACAACAAAGAAGATGTGTTGATCTATGTTGGCAAAGCCAAAAGCCTGAAGAAGCGGGTCAGCAGTTACTTCAACAAGCAATCGCAATACAATCGTAAAACCGAAAAGTTGGTGTCTGAAATCCACCGGATGGAGTTTACGTTAGCCAACACCGAATTTGATGCATTGTTGCTCGAGAACAATCTGATCAAACAGAATCAGCCGAAGTACAACATCTTGCTGAAGGATGACAAAACGTTTCCATACCTCTGCATTTTAAAAGAACGCTTTCCGCGGATTATCTCCACCCGAAAATACATTCCGAAGCAAGGTGAATATTTTGGTCCCTACTCCAGTGTTGGCTCCATGAATAGTGTGTTGGAGTTGGTGAGACAATTGTACTCGATACGAACCTGTTCGTTATTGCTTTCTGCGGAAAACATCGAAGAGAAAAAATTCAAAGTGTGCCTGGAATACCACATTGGTAATTGCAAAGGCCCTTGCGAAGGAAAGCAAGAAGAGCAAGCTTACTTAGAAGAAATCGCGCAAGCGCGCCATGTGTTGAAAGGCAATCTCAGCATAGTGGAAGATTATTTTGCCGATCAGATGAAGCAATCGGCTGAGAAGCTCGAGTTTGAAAAAGCAGCTTTTTATAAATTCAAGTTAGAGAAACTGGAAAACTTCCAGAGCAAATCGCTGGTCGTGAATCGCAAACTCACCGACATTGATGTGGTGACAATCGCCAGCAGCGAAACGTTTGCGTACATCAACTACTTGCAAATCAAAGAAGGCTCCATCATCTTTTCGAAAAATCTGGAGATCAAGAAAAAACTCGATGAGTCGGATGACGAGATATTGAGCATGGCTGTAGAAGATTTGCGCACAGAATATCATAGCAACAACCCGGAGGTCTATACGAATGTGGCTTTGAGTGTGAAGTCGGAAGCATTCGAGAATGTAGTACCGATCATTGGCGATAAAAAGAAACTGGTCGATCTCTCCTTGAAAAACGCATTGTACTTGAAGCGAGAGCGTGAAATCAATCAGGAAGAGCGCAAGACCAAAAAGAATGAAGTGCTGCACATCTTGCAAGAAAACCTGCGCCTGATTCAATATCCAAAAATCATTGAGTGCTTTGACAACTCCAACTTTCAAGGAACCAATCCAGTTGCTTCGATGGTGCGTTTTGTGGATGGCAAACCGGACAAAAAAGGCTATCGCCACTTCAATATCAAAACGGTTGTTGGCCCTAACGACTTTGCTTCGATGAAAGAGATTGTGGGCAGGCGCTACAAGCGGATCATGGAAGAGCAAGGTGAATATCCGCACTTGATTATTGTGGACGGTGGCAAAGGCCAGTTGAGCAGTGCGTGCGAAGCATTACAGGAGTTGGGCTTGTATGGCAAAATTCCGATTGTAGGCATCGCCAAGCGGTTGGAAGAAATTTATTATCCGGAAGATCCACTCCCGCTTTTAATCAGCAAAAAGTCGCCCAGCTTGATGTTGATTCAGCGTATCCGCGATGAGGCACACCGATTTGGCATTACTTTCCACCGACTGAAGCGCAGCAACTCGACTTTTGTTACGGAGCTGGAAAATATTCCGGGCATCGGTAAAAAGACAGCTGATAAACTACTGGCACAATTTAAGTCATTTAAAAAAATCAAAGAAGCTACTTTCGCAGAGTTGAAAGAAGTGGTGGGCGATTCAGCCGCATTGAAAATCCGAGAGCATGTGGAAGTAGGAAATTCTGAGGCAAAAGAATAAAAACCGAATTCACTTGCTTCTCTGCCCTCGGTCTGTGTCCTCACAGACCGAAATACTTTCTACTGCTTCCCTTAAGTGGTCTGTGAAGACACAGACCACGGAGTAGCTATAATGATACAATTGGATTAAAGTACAGTCCCCTTCTCCAATACTTTTGCAATTCACTACACTCGTCCTACAACTCATGCCATTTGAGTTGGTCGGGAGGCATCTAAGCCTCACTTTTGCCGTATGGTAGTTCAAATATCTATTCGTATGAAGGCTTACTTACTCTCGCTTGCTCTAATTGCATCTTCCACCGTGTGGGGACAGATCGGCATTTACTCTTCCAATTCTTCATTTAACGGTAAAACCGTCTACAAGCATTCCACCGGCCTCACCAGCTTTAATGTGGAAACGCGGGGTAAAATTGAGCTCACTGACAATGACTTGGATGTAAAAAGCATGTCGCCTGATGGCTATTTAGAAATTACCAAAACGGTATTCGGCAATAAGCGGTCCATTGTCATCACACCACAAGGCAACGGCCTCAAGCGCGAATATTACGAAGGACGCACGTTGGTAGCTTTTGAGCCGGACGGACGCAAGTGGCTTTCGGAAGTGCTGCCTGAATTGGTGCGCACTACCACCATCGGTGCAGAAAGTCGTGTAAACCGTTTCTTCCGACAAGGCGGAGCTACGGCCGTAGTCAACGAAATTAAGCGCCTCGAGAGCGATCATGTGAAAGCACATTACGCTACACTTCTTATGAAGTTGAACATCCCTGTGAGCGATTACGGTATGATTGCGTCCGGTATCTCGAGCACGATCGACTCTGATCATTACCTCACTGAATTTTTGAAAGGCAGTTTAGATAAATTCTTGCAAAACAAAACAGCCACCGAAGCGCTCTTTACCGCCACCCAAAAAATGGAATCCGATCATTACAAAACGGAAGTTATCCGCGAAGCATTGTACAGTGCGCCAGCTACAGCCGAAAATGTGCGCATCATCATGATCGCCACCGGTAAAATGGATTCTGATCACTACAAAACAGAAGTATTGAAGGCTTTACTCAAACAAAACAATCTAACTGATGCGGTAATCACCGAAATGATCAACACGACTCAAACCATCGAATCAGATCACTATCGCAGTGTGGTGCTGAACAAAGCCTTAGCTAAACAAGGATTATCGGCTACCGCCTTTACAAAAGTGCTGGAGTCTGTAAAAAATATCGAGTCTGATCACTACAAAAGTGAAGTATTGGGTAATCTGTTCCAAAACAACCTGACACCGGAAGTTTTAAACAACGCGATGGACGTCATCGGATCGATTGAATCAGATCACTACATCACACAGGTTGCCAATCAATTGGTAAAACGTCAAAACCTGACGGACGAAAATTTTCAAAAGCTGCTAGGTGCCATGAGTGCTAACCAAAGCGATCACTATATGTCCGTCTTTTTGCAAACGGCTTTGGAGCGCCCCAGTCTATCCAAAGAAAACCTGATGAGCATTTTGCAAGCAACCTCACACATCGATTCAGATCATTACATCACCGAAGTGCTGACGGACGTAGCTTACAAAATGAAAGGCATGAATGATGCCTCACTAAGAGAAGCGTACCGCACTGCGGCCAAACGCATCGAATCTGAAACCTACTATGGCCGCGCCATGCGGGCGATCGACTAAATAAAAAAGCCGGAGCGCTCAATAGAAACGCTCCGGTTTCTCCTTAACTTAGCTTCTGATTGCGAAAGAATTGTTTTTCTTTTCCAACAGTCGACAACCATACTAAAAGCACAGAGTTTCCACGAATGAAGAAGTACGCCTTGCTCATCGCTAGTTGCACCGGACTGGGCATTCTGCTTTTTCTTTTTATTTATTACAGTGAAAACGGCACCGTTGCTCCGATCAGTACAACTTGGAAACGCTACCTACTGCTGATCGCACTCACCAACGCTATCGGAGTTTTACTTCTCACAACCGATCGAATCATCAACAAGCTGCTGGACTGGAAAGAACATTTCATGGTGCGCTTTATCGTTGGGCTAGTGGCTAATTTCATCATCATGGCCCTGTTTCTCAGCCTTACGGGAAAATTTTTGTTTGCTTTAACCTCCGAAGAGCTTTTGAAGCTGGTGATCGTTTTTGTGATCGTTGTTTTTATCTACGAAATATTTTACGGTCTCTTTTATTCGTACTACCATTATGCAGTCATTCAAGCCGAGCAGTTGCGCTCCGATCGTTTGCAATTAGAATTACAGTTCGAATCGCTCAAGAGTCAAATCAGTCCGCACTACCTTTTCAATTGCCTTAACACCGTTTCTTCTCTACTCTTCAAAGACACACGTATAGCCGAAGAATTTATCCGCAGAATGGCCGAAACTTTCCGGTATGTACTTTCACAACAGAAGCAGCGACTGGTTTCCTTACGGGAAGAACTGGAGTTTGTGAAATCGTATTACTTTTTACTACAGGTGCGTTATGAGTATCACTTGCAACTGGAAGTGAATCTACCACAGAATGTGATGGATAGCGTAGTGCCTCCGATGACGCTGCAATTATTAGTGGAGAATGCAGTGAAGCACAACAAAATCAGCAAAGACAAACCACTGCTGGTATACATTGGCGCGCAAGACAATACCCATTTGTTAATAACTAATACTAAAACCGATGCCACGCAACCGGTGGTCAGTTTTAGGGTAGGGCTGGAAAACATTCATCAGCGCTACAAGTTCTTTACTTCTGAAAAAGTAGTAGTAAAAGACGGGGAGAAATTTTCAGTACAATTGCCCGTATTGAAAAAAGATAAAATCAAACCAGCAAAAGGATGAAACGGATTTTTATACATAATCCCTTCTTTCGAATCCTGGCTCCGCCTGTTTTTGGCGTGTTTATCTATTTGCTGATTCTGCTGATTAATAACAATGTAGAACAAATCACCACACTCGTCAGCAATCAGGAAGTGTATGTGAGTATCGGACTCAGCCTGATTTCATTCGAGTCGATGCGACTTGTTATTGTATTACTACAGCGCTTCTTTTCGATGGAGCCTAAAAAATTAGCGCTTCAGATCTTTACTACGACTTCCATCAGCGTTGCGATTGTGCTCATCGCTATCAGCAGTTATTTTCAATGGGTGATTGGGTTCGACATCAGCAGCCGCGAGTTGTGGATATTCGGAACCTTGTTCACACTCACATCATTTCTTTACAACGCGTTGTACATTGGAAATCAATATCTGCATTTGGAAAACACTTTACGAATTGAACAGGAACAAAAACTTCGCGAAAGTTTGGAGTCCGAGTTTCTTTCATTCAAGCAAGAAATCAACCCTGATTTATTGTACGACAGTCTGGAAGACTTGATTCTTTGTTTACATAAAAAGACAGATGTAGCCGAAGACCTGATTGACAGCCTCGCGGCATTGTATCGCTACCAGTTAGTACATCGACAAAAAGAGTTTGTGTCTCTGAACGATGAAATACAGGCCGTACAACACTTGATTCGGTTGGCCAATCAAAAGCATCGGCAAACGATTCAATGGAAAAACAAAATTACAGATGCTGCTTCTATCCAATTGATGCCGGGTGCATTGATCACAGCCGTGGACAGCGTGATTCGCAATACACTGATTTCTCCCGATGCACCCTTGGTATTCTCTTTATCGCAAGAAGATGATGAATACTTTGTGTTGCACCACGACCTGAATGATAAACTACAATTACATCCCGAAAGCCTATCTGCGTTTCAGCGCTTGCAACGCTCTTATTCCGTTTATAGCGATCGGCCTTTTGTACAGGTGAAGGCAGGCCGGGAAAATTATATTAAATTTCCGATGATCATGGTTGAACCTCACTTATCTGAAATGGCATGAGTCTGACACTTTCCATATTGATTGTAGAAGACGAAACTCCGGCTGCGGAAAAACTGGAACGCTACTTGCAAAAGTATAGCCCCGCCATTTCGGTAGCCGCTGTGTGTGATTCGATAGAAAGTGCTGCACAATGGCTTCAGGGCAATCAAGAAACCATTGATCTGATCTTCATGGACATTCAACTCAAAGACGGATTAAGCTTTATGATTTTCAAAAAAGTGACCGTGCAGAAACCGGTAATCTTTGTCACTGCCTACAATGAATATGCGTTGGAAGCATTTAAAGTCAACAGCATCGACTATTTGTTGAAACCCGTGACGTTCGCAGATCTGAGTGCCAGCTTGCAAAAGTTTGAAAACTTGCGTGAGCAAATGGCTACCACCGATGTGAAGCGTGAAAAAATCAAATCTCTGGCGCAAAGTGAATCGCCCAAAAACTACAAAGAGCGATTTATGGTAAAAGTGGGCGATCACATCCGCTCGATCACCATCGATCAGGTCATGCTTTTCTTTGCCGATGGCCGTGACGTATATTTAGTCACTAACCAACAGCGCAAATTCATTATCGATTTCACACTGGAATCATTGGATGAAGTACTGAACCCAAAAAATTTCTTCCGCGTCAACCGTTCGTATATTGTACATATCCCTTTCATTCAGGATGTCGTGACTTACTCTAACAGCCGACTGAAAATCACTACGCAACCTGCGTGGGACAAAGAGGTGATCGTGAGCCGCGAGAAGGTAAACGAATTCAAAGAGTGGTTTGACGGAGTGCACTAATTAGTTATGCCCTGAAGCATTTACCATTTCGAATGTTAAAACCGTTATCTTTAGTCAACTGAAATTCTATCACTATGACTAAAAAGTATCTAAAAATCGGGCTCGGCTTCATTCTCAGTTGCGTAGTCATTTTTATTCTCAATACCCTCTATGCTGCGGGCGTATTCACCACCCTAACGCCACACATAGAAGGCAAAATCGAAACTACTTATACCAACACACCTGGTGCTGAAGATATGGATATCGATTACCGAAAGGGTCTATTATTTATTTCAAGCACCGATCGCTGGAAACAACTGCAAGGCAAAGAGGTCGAAGGTGGCATCTACCTTTTGCGGCTAGACAGCGGAAATGTACCTGTGAAAATTCCTACTACCTACAGCGGTCAATTTCGTCCGCATGGAATTTCATTTCTTACCTATGAATCTGCGGACTACCTATTTGTGGTAAACCATAACAACCAGGGAAATTTTGTGGAGTTAT
>DGYK01000031.1:167347-193297 GCA_002398365.1 Flammeovirgaceae bacterium UBA5008 | reverse complement strand
CAGGGAAATTTTGTGGAGTTATTTCAATATAAGAATGACACGCTCTTTCACCTGAAATCATACGCTGATGAATCGATGTGTTGCCCCAACGATGTCGTAGGCGTCTCTCCTACCCAGTTTTATGTGACCAATGACCATGGCACTCAAAAAGGCGCTATGCGCAAAGTAGAAGATTACCTGCGTGTGCCGCTCTCTTACCTGTTGTATTTCGATGGAACCAGTTTCTCGAAAGCCTACGAAGGTCTTACTTATGGCAATGGCGTAAACATTTCCAATGATGGATCCAAATTATATCTCACTCACACCACCGGCAGAGAGCTACTGACATTTAGCCGCGATGGGCAAACCGGTGCTTTGAAGCTATTGGATAAATTGAATTTGAAATCGGGACTGGATAATATTTCTGTCGATGAAAACGACAATCTGTGGATTGCCTCCCACCCGAAGATGTTGAAGTTTGTAGGTCACGCTACCGACTCTACGAAGCAATCACACTCTCAGATTTTTAAATTGACACCGGAAGCAAATGACGGATATCAGGTGAGTGAAGTTTTTCTCAATGAAGGAGACGTGATTTCTGCCTCCAGTATCGGCATTCACTACAAAAATCAATTATTGATTGGGGGCGTTTTTGAAAGCAAGGTGGTGAGGATTTTGCTTTCCGATCAATAGAATTCCGGCTGTTTAATTTGGAATGAGTCTAAAAAACAAGAGCGCAAATCAAACGAATTTGATCTGCGCTCCGATGTTTTGGGTGGTGAATTACTTCACGTGTTTGTTTACCACTTTAGCCAACTCAAACATAGAGATTTGCTTCTTGCCATCGAAAAGCACTTTCAACTTTTCATCAGCATTGATCATTCTCTTGTTTTTGCTGTCTTGTAGTTTGTTCTTCTTGATGTACTCCCAAATCTTCTTGATGATTTGAGTTCTAGGAAGAGGTTTGCTGCCTACCACTGCACCTAATGCTGCACTAGGAGTCAATGCGGCCATGAATGCTGCATTGGGTTTGCGAGCTGATTTTTTCTTAGCGGCCTTCTTAGGGGCGGCTTTCTTAGCGGCCTTTTTAGGAGCTGCTTTTTTCTTTGCTGCTTTTTTTGCCATAGCTGAAATTGGTTTTAATGGTTGCGAATTAAGTTGAAAAAATTGAGTTATCCCAACATCAGGGCAACGAATTGCATTTTACAGTTGAATTTTATGATGAGTGGGCTGTTTTCCTAGGGAAAAACTCAATTTTACCTATGAGAATAATGATGCGAAACGGTTTTGCCACCTATATAATTATCAGTCAATCGATGCATTTTCATAGGGGAAACCTGTATTTTGGAACAAAAATTACAACATGCTGAAAGAGCGACAAATTCATATTTTGATTGGGTGTGCCGATGCACGCGACTTGAGTCAGATACAAATTGATGCCATTGAAGAAACCAGCAAAACGTTTCTTTCATTGGGGATTTCCATCGAATTTCATGTGATCCGCACAGCGGGGTCATTTGTAACGCCCGATGTGGTGATGGATATCAAGCGAACCTTTGAGCAAGCACAGCGCCACAGCAACGATGCCCTGGTGCCTATGAAATACTATGTACACATTCAAACGCATGGCCACCTTACGGAAGATTCCAATGATGCATACATCAGCCATGTACACGATTTACACCTGGTGGAAGGGTCTCCGCTCAATTGCGGTATGCTACATGCTTCCACAGTCGGTATTGAAATCGAGAAGCTCATCATTGAAGAAGGTCTGGAGTTGCCTTTGGCAGGACAAAAAGTAAAAATCGACAACGACACGAAAATAAAATTGCTGCTGAAAGAACACTATGCCTATGACGGCTACTTGGCTGGTGATTGGGTATTCAGCATCGACCTGCTGCGCACGCATCCTCGCCACCAGCGCACTTTATTGGAAAAGGCTATTGCTATTGACGCGGAACTGAAAGTGCTGCAAATACAAATTACAAGCGGCATTATGGACTATGCCATCCACTCTCTCATTCGGGTGGACGATGGAATTCCGGAGGTGCCCTTTTGGGATACTGTACAGAAGTATATTCGCGATCATTCAGAAAACGAGCGTACCAAAGCAGAAATTCTCATTCACCAATCGCAAAAGCAAAAGCCACTAGCCGGATTGCTTTGCATGAGCGACCCTCGGCAGTCTTCGCGATGGATGGCCGCCAATTATTATCTCTCAAAGCAGGGAATTGATACCGATGGCGACTATCTGCCTAATACGCTCTTCAATATGTCGGGTAGTTCATTTGACATTCCTCACACGCCTTTTGGTCCGTATGTGATTGCCGGATTTTTCTACAGTGTAAAACATTTGAAGTTAACCGATCAGTTGGTGATGGGCTATGATGCGAACCAAACTGGTCGAATACTGCAAAAGATTAAGAATGATCCCATCATGAATTTGATTGTACAAAAGTTTCAGGTGAATCTGATACCGATTCACCAAACCGAATTGGAGAAGTAGCATTACATCACCTGATTGCCTGTCTGATCCCCAAACGAATTATTCGTACTTCCACAGAAAACCAATCCCAATATGAATCAAAAGAACAGTCTTTCACGTCAGCAGTTTATTCAAAAATCACTCCTTACTTTCGGTGGATTGGTTCTTTCCTCTACTGTACAAAGTCAACCACAAGAAAAGCCAGGTCCTTTAAAGAGTGAATTGGTGAAAGAATTTGTGTCGGTTTGCCATGGGAAATTGGATCGTGTGAAAGAGTTGCTGGAGAATGAACACTTGCTGCTCCATGCTTCACACGACTGGGGTGGTGGTGATTTTGAATCAGGAATTGAAGCAGCAGGGCATGTGGGTAACAAAGAAATAGCCAACTATCTGCTTAGTAAAGGCGCTCGCTATAATGTATTCCTTGCCTGCATGCTTGGCCATCTCGAGACTGTAAAAAATATACTTGTCTTTCAACCGGGCTTACTGCATGCGAAAGGACCGCATGGATTCACCCTGTTACATCATGCCATAAAAGGGGGCGATGAAGCCAAAGCGGTTACCGAATACCTCACGGGATTGGGTGCTAAAGACACGATTGTTGATTTTTGGAAAAAATAGTTTGGCGCTTCTAAAGAGCCTGTAATTTGATAAATATCAAATCCAGCTCTTCGCGCGACTTATTCAATTTTACCTGCAGGCGTTGCAGCATACTCTCGCGGTTTTCATTTTCAAACAAAAAATCCTCATCCGAAAGAGTGGGAAACAATCTTTTCAGAAGGATCTTTTGTTCGCGCCAGCTTCGTACGATGCTCACGTTAGGCGGGTTCTTCGGTTTTTTCTAGTCGCGTTACATGCAGAATAAATTGCTTATCCAGCACAAACTTAAATTCATCTTCGCCCATCAACTCGGTAGCCTTACGGCTGGTTTGCAGTAAATGCAATAAATCGATCGCCACCATGGAAGCCTTGATATTATTCTTCGCTTTGCCTTTGGTTACTTCCAAGGTAAATGAATAAACGCCTTTCTCCTTCGGGTTGAGCGATTTGAATTCATGCGGATACATTTTGTATTGCTGCGGTGCCTCCGAAGAAGCCACCATCATTTGCAAAATGGCTGGGCGATATTTAATCCATAGGGGAATGTAGGGCTTGTTGGCCGTAGAGTCGAATGAAGAATAATTCATGCAATTAGCTGTTTATAAATAGTAGTTTTTCTCAGAGATAGGTTTTGAGTGCCTTGCTGCGGGCAGTATCGCGCAATCGTCTGGTGGCTTTTTCTTTGATCTGACGCACGCGCTCACGGGTAAGGCTAAACTTCAATCCGATTTCTTCAAGTGTCATAGAACGCGTTCCGTTCAATTCAAAGAAGTAAGAAATCACCTCCGACTCACGGGCAGGCAATGTCGCCAACACGCGGGCTACTTCGCTGCACAACGAATCGCGCATCAAATCACCATCCGGAGTTTGATCGGTTTGGCTGGTGAGCACATCCAACAAGTTGTTTTCTTCGCCTTGCACGAAAGGTGCATCTACCGAAATATGACGGCCTCCCAGACGCATCGTGTTTTCTACCTCTTCGGTAGTTACTTTCATAACTTCCGCCAACTCTTCTGGTGAAGGCTCGCGTTGAAATTTCTGCTCGAGCTCTGAGAAGGTTTTAGCCACCTTATGCAGCGAGCCTACGCGATTCAGCGGCAGGCGCACCACACGCGATTGCTCGGCCAACGCTTGTAAAATGGATTGACGAATCCACCACACGGCATAAGAAATGAATTTGAATCCACGCTTCTCATCAAAGCGACTGGCTGCTTTAATCAGGCCCACATTACCTTCGTTGATCAAATCTCCGAGGCTTAGTCCGTTGTTCTGATATTGTTTCGCTACGGAAACCACAAAGCGCAAATTGGCTTTCGTCAATTTTTCGAGTGCCATTTGATCGCCTTCGCGAATGCGTTTGGCTAATTCCACTTCCATTTCTGAAGTGATCAAATCGACCTTTCCGATTTCCTGAAGGTATTTATCCAGCGATTGATTTTCGCGGTTCGTGATTTGTTTTACAATTTTTAGCTGTCTCATAGTTGCGTTATTGGCCCGTGCAGTTCAAAAAGTGGCTTTGTGAACTTCAATTGAAAAAACCAAGGAGCAGGAATCAGCTTACGAAGAAGATGCCGACAGCAGGATTTGAGGAATTGAACTTCAAAGGTACGATTAATTTTACCCGTACCCTAAGAGAATATGAAGTTTAGCAGAAAGCAAGGATGAACGATCGAATGCTCGTTTGAGGCTTTATTGTGATGATTATTCGTTACTGGGTTCCGCTTCTTGACTTTTTGTATACGCCCACACGGCTCGCAACTGACCATAGTTGTACTTGCCCTTTAAATGATCATACACTGCTTTCGATGTCACTTCGCCCGTCAACTCTCTGCGCGCATTCACAATTTCCATCACAGCAGCCTCTGTCATAAACGAAAAGATGGGAATACGACCGAGCTCCACCGCTTTAGCCAAATGCCCTTCGATGGTGCCCACCACCAAACCACGTTGCTCGGCAATTTGCTCAATCGTAAAACCTTTTTGAAACAGATCGAGCGTAACGTCAAAGGTGGAAGTCGTATCTCCTTTCTTTTTCTTTTCCCGCTTGGATCTGGTTGATTTTGATTTCGTGCTAACACTAGGCAACTCTTCCCGAATTTCAGTTAAGAGCTTGGCGCGCTCCAGCGCACGCTGTTTATTCAGTAATGATAAATCAATTTTTTCTTCGCCACTCAAAATGGCATCGGTGAGATAAATCGCTTTTTCTATTTCGGCCAATTTCTTGCTGAGCATCTGATCAATCTCCAACAATTGATTCAAATAGGTTTTGGTGCGCTTTTGCTGACGGGTGACTTCAATATGATGAAGGAGCTTTTTCAAAATGCCCGTCATGAATACCTTGTAGTATTCACTGCCTTTGGTGAGCCGCTCACGCAGAAAGGAATAATTTTGAGCAAGTAATAAATCAATCAACTGTCTTCGAAAACGCTCGGTGTTGGTTTGCTCTGCTTCCAGCGACTCGACTAATTGCTGCAATACCGGTTTCATGCTCTCTTCCGAAAACGTGTCGGTTGATTCGTTCTTTTGCAGGTATTGAATGTCCTTAATGGCTGCCGTGAAATTGAAAGTTTGTTCCAGCAAATAATGAACGAACTCTTGTTGTCGCCTTTTCATCATCTCTGGCAATTCCTTTGGCTTATGATGCTCACGCGCAAAGGCTACAATTTGCTGATCGGTGCTAATCGCAGCTGAATGAATTGGTGTGCGCAAAATCAATCCCTCCAGTGTACGCAACCGCGAAAGTGCCACGTAGACCTGGCCATCTGCGAAAGCTTGACCCACATCGATAATCGCGCGATCAAATGTTAATCCCTGGCTTTTATGAACCGTAATGGCCCATGCGAGTTTGATGGGGAACTGCTCGAAAGAACCAATCACTTCATCTTCGAGATCGCTGCCTTCTTTGACGGCATAGCGCTTGTTCTCCCAGCGAATGCGCCTGAGTTGATAGCGAATGTTGGTATCGGCCATCGTTACCCATACGCTTTCGTCTTTAATTTCTTGGACCGTTGCCAGCTTGCCGTTGAAGTAGGCTTTGCCTTCGTTATCGTTGCGCACAAACATAATCTGTGCACCTACTTTCAATTCTATGCTGGCCGCTACCGGATACATGCTCTCGGGAAATTCGCCATCCAAATGCGCGTCAAAAAAATGCGACTCGCCAGGCAACGCCTTCAACTCTTGCCGATTCAGTTCATCGGCTTTATAGTTATGCGTAGTAAGGGTGATCACCTCTTTCATCGCACGTATTTCTTCTGCCGATCGGTAATGGCCATTGAGTGCTTCAATATCTTCCGGAGTGGCAATGTTGTTGCGCAGATTGTTTAAGATATTGATAAACCCAGTATCGTGCTGACGGAATATTTTTTCTAATTCGATATACACCAGCGGCTGACCGCGCAGGGCCACTGCTTCGTAAAACCAAGTTGTGTTGTAATAGTTGCGCAGGGTTTCCCACTCTTCGTTTTTTACAACCGGTGGCAATTGGTACAAGTCGCCAATGAAGAGCACCTGCACACCGCCAAAACTTTCGCGGTAATTTCCACGGGCCGCACGCATACGGTAGTCGATGGCATCAAGCAAATCGGCACGCAACATGCTGACTTCATCAATCACCAGTAAGTCGATGGAGCGAAGCACTTGTTTGCGGGCGCTGTTGAGCGGATGCTTGTGCGCAAGTGTATTCTGGTTGATGAACCGACCGCCTTCAGCGAAGTTATCACTCAAATTTCGGTCGGGCAGAAACGTGAAGGGCGGCAACAAAAATTGCGAATGAATGGTCACTCCGCCTGCATTTAATGCTGCGATGCCGGTAGGTGCTACTACGATGTAATTCTTATGTGTAAGCTGGGGAAGATTTTTTAAGAATGTCGTTTTGCCTGTTCCTGCTTTTCCGGTTAAAAACAAATGACTGCCCGTAGTATTGATAAACTGCGCGGCTGCCGCCAAAAAATCTTGCATGCAGTAAAACTAACGAGAATTTGAAAAAAGAAAAATCGAAATTGTTCTTTGCTATCAGCCTCGTAATTTATCTAAAAGGCGGTTGAGTTCTCTTGCCTCGGTGGTGTTTACGTTTTTGAGTGAGGTAATCCACGATTCCGATTCATCGTCTATTTTTTTCAACACGGCCAGCCCTTTGGCGGTGATGCCGATATCTACTTGTCTGCGATTGCCTTCGCATATCTCGCGGCTCACCATTCCCTTCAAGCGCAACTTCTCAACCAAACGAGTGCAATTACTGCTCTTGTCGATCATGCGTTTGGCGATTTCTGACAACATCATTTTTTGCGGATGCGATCCTCGCAGAATACGCATCACATTGTATTGCTCCGGAGTGATGCCGTGTGGCTTCAGGCGCGTAATGTTGCCACTATGCAACCAGCTGCTGGTGTACATAATGTTGATCGCCATTTTGTGGTATTCGTTGTGAAATTTGGTTTGCTGAATGTCTTCTTCGAGCGGCATGGTGCAAAGGTAGCGACTATTATTGTCGATACAACCTTTGCCGGTGCGCTTTAGTCAACTTTCGTCCACCACGCTTCACGCGGATAGTTTTCTCCCACGATCACAGGCTGACCGATGAGTGGCGTAGTGTAGGTTACTCCCTTGGAATCAGCAGATTTAGTAGCGCGCTCAATGGGTTCCTTCCATGGATGTAAGGATAGTTTAAATTTCGCCCAATGCACAGGCATCAAAACAGCCGCTTTCAAATCAATGCTTGCCTGCACGGTTTGCTCGGGCATCATGTGAATGTAGGGCCAATCTTCATTGTACTGACCACATTCTAACAACGCAATGTCAAACGGACCGTACTTTTCTCCGATGGATTTAAAGTGCGCCTCGTAGCCCGAATCGCCCCCTAAAAAGAGATTGTGTGTTGGTGTTTTCAAAACAAATGAAGACCACAGCGATTTGTAACGAGCAAAGCTGCGTCCCGAAAAGTGGCGAGCGGGAGTAGCCGTCAACTCCATCGACTCAAAAATGGTTTTGCTCTCCCACCAGTCGAATTCTACAATCTTGTCCGGTGCAATGCCCCAATGCTCGAGGTGCGCCCCCACACCCAGCGAGGTGCAGAACAATTTTGTTTTGTCTTTCAATTCCAAAATTGTTTTATAATCAAGATGGTCATAATGATCGTGTGTAATTAGCACCATGTCCAAATCCGGAAAATCATTTACACTATACACATTTGAGCCCTGGAAGTTGGCCGTAAAAAAAGAAACGGGAGCGGCATTGCCACTGAAAACCGGATCGACCAGAATTTTTTTGCCGTTGATATGAATGAAATACGAAGAGTGCCCAAACCACACAATCACCGGTTTGTCGGACTGGATGTTTTTAAGATCAGTACGAACCGAAGGAAGCGGTTGCGATGGCTCCGAAGATTTGGGTGTGTTGAAATATTTCCACATCACCTTCCACACAGAGAAATTTTCAGATTGGACAGGCGTGGGGGTGAGATTTTGAAAAGCTCCATTTTTATAGTTAGGCGATTTTTCAATGCGTGCTTGCCGATCCCCGGAAGGATGTGCGCCAAAAACGGCTGTTTGCATAAAAAGGTAAATACCGGCTGCAGCCAGTAGAATCACTAAGAGAATAATCATGAGTGTCTTTTTAAGAATTTTCATTCGTAGTTATGAAGACGTAAAGAAACGCGTTTTATTTTTTAGGTTGGATTTTCTAATTTGACCGTTGTATAAAATAAAATGATTGAATTCACCACCACCATCCAGCGATTCGATAAAAAAGGAGAAAAAACCGGCTGGCAATACATCAAGATTAGCGCTGCGCAAGCCAAGAAGCTGAAAGATAGCAAAGTGTCTTTTCGCGTCAAGGGAAAGTTGGACTCGGTAGCTATTCAAAAGACGGCTATTCTACCCATGGGCGATGGTCACTTTATCTTGCCTGTCAATGCAACGCATCGCAAGGCATTGGGAAAAAAGCATGGTGACAAACTAAAGATTCAACTGGAGTTGGATGAGCGCAAGCTTCCGCTATCAGCCGATTTGATGACGTGCCTACAGGAAGACCCGGAGGCACTGAAATTTTTTAAATCATTGCCACCCTCGCACCAGAGTTATTATTCCAAATGGATTGAGAGTGCGAAAACTTCCGCTACCAAGGCAAAACGAATCGTCATTTCGATGAATGGCTTTAGCAAAAAACAAACGTACAGCGAGATGATGCGCGCCTACAAAGCAAGCAACGAGTAACAATTAATACCGGCTATCTACCATCTTGTCTTTCACACCACCATAAAGCACATCGATTACCCCTGCCTCATTAAAAAACTTTTGCGGAAAAGGCAGTTCGATTTTTGAAACCTCATTCAACTCGTTGATGGCATCGGTGGGCAGTTCAAATTTTAAACAACCCAACACATCTTCCAACTGCACTACTTTGGTTGCTCCAACAATCGGAATAACACTCTGCGTTTTATGTTGTCTCGTCCAGTTAATCGCTACTTGTGATGCCGAAACTCCGAGGCGATCCGCCACCTCTACCACCTTCTTCGTAATGGCAACCGCACGTTCTCCTAATCGCGCGCTCGCTTCGGGAAGTCGGCCTTTATCTCCTTTCAGATATTTTCCGGTGAGTGCACCACCCGCCAGCGGAGCCCACGGTGTAACGGTCATGCCAAATGCTTTCGCCATGGGAAGTAGTTCGGCCTCTACCGTCCGCTGAATCAAACTATATTCAATCTGCAAGCCGATGAACTGATTCCAGCCGCGCAGTTGCGCCATCGTATTTGCCTGACTCACCACCCACGCGGGCGTGTCGCTGATACCGATGTAATGAACCAATCCGCGAGAGATCAAGTCCTCGAGGCCTTTCATCACTTCATCTACGGGTGTCCAGCTATCCCAAGCGTGTAACCAGAGTACGTCAATGTAATCAGTGTTGAGGCGCCACAGACTTTCTTTCACGCTGCGCATCAAATTCTTCCGATGGTTGCCGGAAAAATTCAAATCGCCCGCACGGTCGCGCAACGAATATTTGGTTGCCACCACAAAATGGTCGCGGTCTTTGGCAATAAAATCGCCCAGAAATTTTTCAGACGTTCCTTCGGTATAACGGTTGGCTGTATCCAAAAAATTGCCACCTGCATTCGCATACGCATCAAAGATGGCTTTGCTCAACTCTTTATCGGCACCCCACTTCCACTCGGTACCAAATCCCATAGTGCCCAAACACAGTTCCGACACGCGTAATCCACTTTGACCAAATAATTTGTAGTTCATATTGAAATTGATTCTAGATTTGATTGCTAGTTACTGAAAGCGTTTTTAACTCAAAAAAGTTTAGAGAGGTGAAAAAGATTGCCATTGTTTTGTTTGATCAGGTAGAGGTGCTGGACTTTGCCGGTCCGTTTGAAGTGTTTTCGATCACCGGCAAGCGACAAATCGGAACGCCTTACGAAGTGTTCACCGTGGCCGAGCAAAGCACGGTGAGTGCGCGGAATAACTTAATCATCACACCCACTTACACTTTTGCCAACTGCCCCAGACCTGATATTTTTTTGATACCCGGTGGTGGAGGTTACGATGCGGATGGGAAACCGTTTGGTTCCCGTAAGGAGATGGACAACCCGGAGATGCGCAAGTGGATTCTAAAACATTTTGACCAAGCGGAGTTGGTCCTTTCGGTTTGCACAGGGGCACTGATTTTAGCGAAAGCGGGACTGCTTGAAAACCAAGAAGCCACCACCCACTTCATGGCGGTAGAGGCTTTGCAAAAGATGGCCCCCACGACCAAAGTATCCGGAGAAAAGCGATGGGTAGATAATGGTAAAATTATTTTGTCAGCCGGTGTCTCTGCGGGCATCGACATGTCGTATTATGTGGTGAGCCGCCTGCAAGGTGCGGAAGTAGCCAAAGAAGCCGCGCAGTATATGCAGTATGATTATTGGGGTAGGTGATCAGATGATTTGAGGTCACAAATTGTGACCTCGAGTTGGGTTGAATAATGCCGATTATTCTAGGCTCAACATTCTTAGAATTTTTTTTGCTTAAATAAAATTCTCTTTTACCTTTGCAGTCCTTAAAAATGGGAGCTTAGCTCAGCTGGTTCAGAGCATCTGCCTTACAAGCAGAGGGTCGGGGGTTCGAACCCCTCAGCTCCCACTTGATGATCAAGCCGTTACCTCAAGTAACGGCTTTTTTTATTTCAGATATTTCACCGGCAAGAACGCTCTCGATTAACTTGCGACCTTAGAACATTGAATTCAGGCGAACATTGACTAACAATTACGTTAATTAAGCTTCGTTACAAGTATTCCTTATCCATGCCAATGACAAGTTGATTGTTGTTATCAATCAGAAAATTAAAGGCACCATTTTTTACTAATTTTGATTCAAACTTGATCATCAAACTTTGAGCCGCTTCAAAAAATTCTTTCTTTATACACTTTTGGGAGTGCTGATCATTATCTCAGGGGCTGTCATCTCCATCTTCCTCTTCAAAGACCGCATCATTCAGCAGTTTGTGGCCGAGGCGAACAAATACATCAACACTCCGATCAAAATTGGCCAGATTGAAATTGCCACGTGGCAGGATTTTCCGAATCTTTCCATTGTCTTCAACAACGTGTATGTAGAAGATAGCCATCCGGGAGAGTACCCACTCTTAACGGCAGACCGTATCTCCTTTTCCCTCAATGCACTCGAAGCATGGAAAGGAAATTACGCCATTCAAGGTCTTACCATTTTAAACAGCGAGACGAGCTTAAAAATTAATGAAAAGGGTGAAAACAACTTCACCATTCTTAAACCCGACTCTTCTTCGGGTAAGAGTACGATTTCATTCGACTTAAAAGATGTGAAACTGATCAACACAGCCGTGGCTTACACCGATGCCGTGGCTATTCAAGAACATCTGTTTGCCAGTGAAAGTCTGGTATCGTCCATCGCTATTCGTGGCGATGTATATAAAATTGATGCGAAAGGCGATGTGCTATGTGGGCAAATCGGGATTCGAAAAAAAGCATTTCTTAAAAATCGTAAGTTTTTGGTGGACGCGCAGGTGGATTATGACGATGAAAAGAAAACGATCACCATCGGCAAAGCGCGTCTCGATGTCAATCAATCACGGTTTTCGTTGCTGGGAAATTATGGCTTCAAGAAAAAGAACCTGATTGATCTACACGTAAAAGGTGAAGAGGCCAACATACAAACCATTCTGGCATTGCTACCCGATGATGTGTCAGATGATCTCAGAAAATACCAAAGCAAGGGTGATGTGTTCTTCGATCTAAATCTGAAAGGTGAAATCAGCAAACGCAAAGATCCTACGCTGCATGTACGCTTCGGCTGTACGGATGCCACCTTCACTCACCCCGACTACCAATCAAAAATTACAGAAGCGAATCTGAAAGGGTCGTTCCACACACCTTCGTTTAGCAAATTCGACAAAGCAACGCTTGAATTAAATGAATTGACAGGCGAGCTCAATGGAAAGTCATTCGCCTCGAATCTGAAAATTGAAAATCTGGAACACCCGGTAGTCGATTTTACTTTTAAAGGTGAATTCGATGCGGCCTCGATTCAAAATTTTTATTCGATCCCACATGTATCCAAACTACAAGGAAATGTAGTAGCCGATTTTTCGGTTGCGGGCGCGCTCGATTTACTGAAAAAGAAAAGTACTGCGCAGCAAGTGAAAACGGCAGGCGCGATTGACCTTACCGATATTTCGTTTGAGTGGGGCGAAGAGAAAGTGAAAATCAATAACCTGAATGGTAATCTTCAATTCAACAACAACGATCTGGCCATGAGCAACCTGACAGGGCAAATGGGTAACAGCGATTTTGCATTGAACGGTTTTTTCAAAAACGTGATTACCTTTTTGCTATTCGAAAAGCAACCGATTGGTATTGAAGCCGATTTGAAATCAAAATTTTTGGATGTAAATCAACTATTTGAAATTGGTTTTGGCAAGGCGCAGTCCAACGATTTTAAGTTCAGCATCTCACCGCTTATTTATCTGAACTTTAACTGTGATGTGCAGCAACTTCGCTACAAGCGTTTCCACCCCACTGCGGTGAAGGGTGATCTGTTAGTAAAAAATCAAGTGGCTATTTCCAGAAATATTGCCATGAAAACAATGGGCGGTAAACTGGATTTGAATGCCATTGTCGATGCCAAGAAAGCAAACGCCATCGACATTGCCAGTGCGGTGAAGTTGGATGGAATCCACATCGACAGTGTATTTTATGTGTTCGAAAACTTCTATCAAAAGTTTATTGAAGACAAACATCTCAAGGGTCAGGTGTTTGCCGATGTGAACATGGAAATGACGTTAACCGAAAATTTGAAGTTGATTTCGAAAACACTGATAGCCGACATCAGCACCACGATCAAAAAAGGGGAACTGAATAACTTTGAACCGCTGCAAGGATTGAATAAATACCTGGATGATGAGGGTTTGAGCAAACTGCGTTTTGCTGATTTAAAAAATGACATCCACATCGAAAACGAAACCATCTACATTCCGCAGATGGAAATCAAAAGCAATGTGACCACGCTGCAATTGAGTGGCACACACACCTTCGATCAACAAATCAACTACCGGGTAGTAGCACCGCTGCGCAACAAAAAGAAAATCGATCCCGATGAAGCCTTTGGCGCCATTGAAGAAACCCGTCAGGGCAAAACACAAGTATTCTTAAAGATTACCGGCACTACCGATCAATATAAAATCAGCTACGACAAAGAAGCCGTGAAAAAGAAAATTGTCAGTGACCTGAAAAAGGAAGTCAAAGAGTTGAAAGAAGCATTTCAACTGAAAGGAAAAAAGAAGAAAAAAGAAATTGAGTTAGAGAAGGATGATTATTTTGATTGGGAGAATTGATGGGTGCCGTTAAGTTTCTCTAATAATACGCAAGGCGTCTGACCGTTTTGCCACTAAAAAGTATAGCGGTCGGACGCCACAACAAGCTTCAATTCCCAAAATAAATAAACGGTGCCCAAAAGTGCGGGTGCTGAAACTCCTTCCCAAACTCTCCTTTAATAAATTTCTTCTTGAGATCATTTACAATTTGCGGATACGGTTTTCCCTTCGCCACTTCTTTGTAAAAATTGCTCATGAACAACATCGTGCTGGTGTCATTCACCGGCCACAACGATACGAGCGCGGCATTGCTGCCGGCTACCAGCAACGATTGTGTTAATCCGGTAACGCCTTCGCCCACATACAATTTTCCCAAGGCTGTCTGGCAAGCCGATAAGACTGTCAAATCGCACTTCAATTTTAGGTTCGAAATTTCTACGGCATTCAGGAAGCCATCTTCACCGCCCTGCTCTTCGGTGAAAATACTCATCGCCACACCGGAAAGATCAGGAATTTCAGCTACAACAAAACCGTGCGTAGCAAGATGAAGTACTTTATAGTTGGCCAACTCACCGCTCTTTGACATTGCTTTGATGCGATTCTCTGTCATATCTTTTCCAAAAAACACATCGGCACCTGATAAATTTTTACTAATGCTTTTCACTTCTTCCACAGTACCAGGCAAAGCATTCATGGCTCTGGTACCAAACAAAGTAGCGTATGCTTTTCTCACTGATTTATTTTTGCGTAGATTCTCCTCTACTTCCGCTTGCAACAAAGTGAGATCCGATTCTGTTGACAACGCTTTTCGATCGGTTGCTAAGTCCTCGTAAATAGCTCCACCCATCGCGAGCAGTGGTTTGCGCGATGCTTCATACTTGCGTTCAGCCAATTGTTGCATCACACTGGCAGAGTGGAGGTAGCGAATATTGTATTTTTCAACCAAATACTTTCCGTCAAATGTTTTCAGCGCTTCAAACGGAATAAAACTCAGCACATCATTGGGCGAAATAATTAATGTCTTGATCCCACCCAAGCGATTGTTGATTGGCGTGATAAGGAATCGCTGATAACGTGTTAATAAATCCATCAGCATCTCATCATTTAATTCCGGCTTCTCCGAAAATTTTCGAGTGAGCTTTACCACCCGATCGAATTCACTGCGAGGTGCAATCTCATCTCGGTCATAGCCACGGTTTACTTGTGTGCGCTGGTGATCCTGACTGATCCATTCGAAACCACGAGCCGATTCCTCCGATGTATGTTCAGTGGTTTGCTCTTGTTTCGATCGGTTAAAGTATCGTTCGCGAATGTCACCTACAAATCGAGGATCGGCATGATAAAAAACGTGCGAATACTTTTTTGTTATGGTTAAAATCACCAATTGATAACCGGAAAAAACCTGGTACATCAAACAAGCTTCATCAGGCTTTAACAAATTCTGGAATTCTGAAATAGTGGGGGGTGCCAGCTGTTTCTGCGCCAATCGCTCGGTGAGCACGCGTGCACGGCTTCGTTCCATTGCCTCAAATGCTTTTTCGGTATTAGCCGCTTGCGCGTAACACAACACCAACCATTGATTGGCACTCATCTGACTTTGGTAATGCGAAAGTCGATCTTGAGGATTCGCGTAGTTCACACCTTCATTTGCCAGCAAGGCAGACTCTTCAAACAACTGAATGGCCTGCTCCATGTCTTGTTGCTGATAATACATCGCTCCCAAGTTGTTGAGATAAAGTGAGGCATCACTCCATCGGTTTTCTTTTTTAGCTTGCTCAATCTGAAACCGATACAAATTGCGACATTTCTGTTGCCCATCGCGACCTGTGTTCCAATACAGCAACGCTAGATTGGAGATGATCGATTTTTTGATTGACAACTGATTTTCTTCGGCCACTTTAAAACCGTATTCGCCATAGCGGATGGCCGCGTTACTGTAATCGGTATTGTAACTGGACAAAACAATAGAATTGGCTGCCACGACTATTCCATTAATGTATTGATTCTTTAAAGCAAGATCATACGCCTGAATGGCTAGCTGATTGGCATTAGCCTGATTTTTTTTTGCGTCACCACTTCTTAAAATGCTGTACGCATTTGAAAGATTCGTCAGACCATCAATGTCGATCGTAATTAGTGGGGATTTGCCCATGTGCTCAAAAAAGTCTTCACTGAACTGAATCGCTTTTTCCTGATCGCCTTTATCGCTGTGATAAGCCATCAGCTGAGCGATCAAATACGAGGCCAAGTAATGGTTGTCGCCATAGCCTTTTGATTTCAATTGGACATAACCTTCTGTAGCGATTTCGAGTGCTTCACTTTTATAGCCCCAGCTATTCAACCACCGCGCTGCATAACTAAATGCCAGCAAGGCCATCACGGGTTTATTCGTTTGATTAAAGAGTGCTACCTTTTCCCGACACTGCTTCATTAACTCAGCAGGATTTTCAGGATATTGATTGTAGAGTGAAATCAATTTAGCCAGCGACCAATCCCTTTCTCGAATGGTAGATTCGGTTTGTTGCAACCACTGTGCTAAATGTTGAAATGCTTCTTGCTTATTAAAAACTTTTTCAAACTCTTTCATCTCCCCCAATGCTACTTTCGAATCTTCATTCTCTGAAGAAAATCGAATGGCATCGGTCAACAATCGCTTCGCTTCCGAAATATTACCTTGTTGCGCAAGTACGTAAGCTTTGGCAGTGAGTGAAGCTGAAGCCGTGGGGTCCATCAGCAAAACACGATCAATGTACGTCAATGCTACTATAGGTCGATTCAAAAAAAGCAAACAAGCTGCTTGATTTCCGTTGGCAGCCAGATTATCAGGAAACACGCGTAAGTATTGCGTAGAGAGTTGCAACGATTCGTTGTACTTTTTTTCTTGATAAAGTGTGAGCATCCTTTTTTCTAAGTCAGCATAATAATCCTGAGCCGATAAAGAAAAATTGATTATAAGAAAAAGGAAGAGGATGATTGATCGCATTACTAATACGAATTAAGGTTACACAAATCACCATTGAAACTGACGAGACTTTTACGGATGTTGCCGTTGAAGTATGTTTCTTCTACATCAAAATTGACAGAAGCAGACTTTTGCGAAACGCGAAAATGTAATGTTTGATAGTACTTGTCATTTTCTTCTACCGTAGAGCCGACCGTTTTGCTTCCCAACTTGTTTCCTTTTTTATCAAAGGCCTCTATGCTGATCCGAAAAACACGTTGAATGCCGGTGGTGTATTGATTGCCTACCAAAAAAGTATATCCGTTTTGACACACTGAAAGGATGGCAATGGCCCACACATGATGATCGCGAGTGGTACTCAGGTCATACTGATAAAAATTTTGCTGCACAAACGGAAGTTGACTGACATCCTTTGCTTGATTGATAACCGTGCTGTAGTCGTAAGGGAAAGCAAATTTTTGAAAGTGATCATAAAACTGTTGAAAGTCGGGAGGTAATTCTTCCGTGAGAATAATGCTCTTCACATCTTGCTCTTCCACTTTGGCCATTGTGGCCTGACTGGCTATGATGCGCTGTTTTCCTTTCTTCGGATCAAATACCTGCACTTCATCCACCCGCAAACTCATGTTCTCACTCACATACAATGCGATCATAGGACCAAAGAATGGTTTGATCGCATCACGAAAGACCTGCTTATCATTAATCAAAAATTGATATTCGCCCGAGCGTTTGATCACCGTCAAGGTATTGTAATCGTAGGGTTTTATGACGGTAGATTTGGATTGCCTGAGAACCTCATACTTTTTTCCGAAGTTGGCAGTGATTAAAAAACCTTGCGCGTTGTTGTAAGAAAACGTGAGATACTTTTTTGCGTCTTCACTCATGCCAAAGCGAATGCCCATCCACCCTTCGCTGGTGCCATTGAAAAATATCATACGAGCATGCAAACCAAAGTCATCTTCTTTTGTGATGCCCACGTTTTGGAAGGTATGAACCGAGGCGGTGTTAGCATCGATCACCAAATGTCCTTCCTGAATTTTAAAACTATAGGCAGCCGTTACTTCCTCTTCCCACTTATTTCGATTATCATCAAATCCATCGGCCAAGTATTGAATCGATTGACTTTGCGCGAGCGATGCAACAAATGAAATAACAATGACGAACCACTTCTTCATAGCCGGGTATTTTCAGTTAAAGAAAAAATGGAGCAGTGATAAGCCGCTCCATTTTCGCTTTGAAAAATTCTATTTATCGATGTTGATTCGGGCAAACCACAAGGAGCTTCCTTTCTTGTTCTCGCCAAAGTAGGCTACCTTATTCGCATCTTTGTATTTAAAGTAGTTGGTGATTCCACCATAGTGGACATAGTTTTCTCCATTGCCATATTCTGTATACTTGTCGAATGATCCGGTAGTTAAATTGATGGTCGCGAGTTTGGGTACACCTAATGGTTTCTCTACTACAAAAGATAATTCTCGAACATCCTTCGTCCCAACCACATCAAAGTAAGTCCAATATAATGTTTTTCCATCCGATGAGAATTCAAAAAACTGACCGTCAGCAGCATTCCCTCTGAATTTTTTGTTCAAGGTATACTGCGATACCAAGTTTCCTTTTGAATCAAAGTGAAACATGACCAAGTCTTCGTATGCCCGTCCGGTAACTTGTCCTTTTCCATTTCGCATCATGCCATAATTTTGGCCGGCAAGAATAAAATCTCCATTGGGACTGATGACCGTTTCGTTGAATTCAACTCTGCGTCCGTTATACGAGTCGCCTTTCTTTCCGTTCGGCTGAGGTTTTAATTTAGCTTCAAAATCCTCCATCGTAGTAGAGGTAACAAATTCAACGCGGCCTTTATCGATTTTGGCCAACTGAAAACGAGGCCACTTCTTCTTCTCTGCATGCGACTCCAGTCTGCTTATAAAATACTCGTCTTGTTCGCCATTTGAAGGACCATAAAAATAAACCGCTCCATCTGCGCGTAGCACGAAATCATCCACACGCCAGATACTGTTGGGTGATGTAAAGCTTATCTTGTCCAATAATTTTCCTTCATAAGAAACGCGCACATAGGTATACTCCGTTTGGCTTTTATTCCAAATCTTGGGCCCAGTATAGTTTTTGACTTTCGTGGGTGCAAAAATTACAATCATGTCACTCTTTGGATCATCGTCCGTATTCGGATAGCCATAGGTTGCTACCACCGATTGGGGTGTTTCAAAATTAAGCGTTACATCTGCCAGTGTAGTCAGATTCACATCGTACTTCAGAAAGTGGAAGTTCATCATGTGGTTGAAGGGGCCATTTTTAGCACTTCCTTTCTCACCTGCAAGCACCATGGCTGTGCCGGTGGTATTGTCTTCGATGTGATCGTGGTAGAAAAGCTTTTTATTATCGTCTGTTTTCGCCTTCAATTTTTCGGCAACGTTGGTGGTAACAGAATAGCCGCCTCGAAACCAACTCCAGTTGAAGTTTGTTACCTTTCGTTTCAAAACAAGCGTCCCCATCATATTGGGTTCTACCGCCAATCCTTCTTTTGAATAATCCTCTCCTCTATATTTTTTAGGGCGATATTTAGTTGGTAATTCTTTCTCCATATCAACGATCTCCTCGGATTGATTGAGGAAGTTAAAGTCCATATCAAAAGAATAGGTGATAAATTTAGATTGGTTCTTCTTCGCGCGCACCCGATAGACCACATCAATTTGTCGCTTCTCGAGGTCGGTGTTGACGATGTGAATGAATCCTTTCATTGCTTCTTTCGAAACATCATAGGTTTTTTCGATGTCCAGCGTTTGGCCGCAAGCCAACGAGGCAACGAAAAGGAGGGGATAAAATAAATACTTCATGGCAATGGGGTTTAATGATTCAAAGGAACAAGCGCCCCGGGGGTTTATCAATCCCTATATTTTGGTAATTTGCATATACCTAGAGGTAGGTATCTCCTGGTAATCTCCCCATGAAAAAACAGACTCCCTCCTGTTCGCTCATATTGCTTGTTGTGGTGCTCGCTGTCTCATCCATGCGCAGTTATGCACAAACTAAAAATCTGGATAGCCTTAAAACAGCAGCCGCTGTGCAGCAGGGAAAAGATAAAGCACTGACGCTTCTGTGGCTATGCTGGGAATATCGGTTTGTGAATGCCGACTCCGCCCGCATGTATGGTTTAGAAGCGTTGGAGCTATCCAAAAAAGAAAACCTGGCGGATTACGAAGCAGAAGCCTACAATAATATTGGTGTAACCTACGAGGCGCAAGGTAAATATGAAGAAGCCATCAACTATGGGCAGGAAGCTTTGATTCGTTACCGTAAACTCAGCAACCCAACGCAAATTGCAAACACACTCAATAAGCTGGGCATCGCGTACGATGAAAAAGGTGATTACGAAAAAGCATTGCAAAATTATTATGAAGCCTTAAAAATTTATGAAGGGCTAAAAGATGAAGGAAAAACCGCCATGCTGCTCACCAACATCGGCATTGTATTGAAAGCACAAAAGGAATACAAACAAGTGGTGAGTCTCTATCGAAGAGCCAGCTCGATTTACCAAAAACTCAACGACTCCTTTGGACTTGCCGCGGCACATGCCAATCTCGGTTCCGTTTATCTCAAGCTCATGCAATACGACAGCTCATTGTATTATTCACTCCTTGCAGGAAAAGAATTTGAAGAACAGAACGTCAAACAATTTTTGCCCACTACATGGACAAATGCTGCCTTGGCATACGAGGCTCTACAAAAACCAAACGATGCAAAAGCATTTTTCCTGAAAGCCAAAAAATTGCAGGAAGAATATAAAAACCAAAAAGAGTTGTCTTTCACCCTCGCTCGGTTGGCGCGCCTTGAAAGCAAATCAGGACAATCCGCTGCAGCACTTAGATACGCAAACGAAGCATTGGCATTAGCCGAAAGCAGTAAGGCACTGGAGCAAGTGATGCAGGCACACGAAGTATTGGCCGAAGTAAATGCACACGCAACCAATTATCAACAAGCCTATCAGGAACATGTGAATTATACCACGTTCAAAGATTCGCTCTTTCAAGGTCAGAAGTCCAAGCAACTTCTGGAGCTTCAAACGAAATACGAAACCGAAAAGAACAAACAACAAATTGTTTTATTGCACCAGGAAAACGACATTAAAGAAGCGGCCATCGAGCGCAACTACCTGATCATTGCCGGACTGGTATTATTACTGCTGCTTACGCTGGTCATCATTTATTTGTGGCGCTACCGCGTGATTCAAAAACAAAAGGCAATCGCGCAAGAACAAAAAGTTCGCTTGCGCGAAGCGCAGATCCATGCGGTGATCGAATCGCAGGAGCAGGAACGAAAACGATTCGCAGCGGATTTGCACGATGGCATGGGTCAGTTAGTGTCGGCCTTACATTTGACGATTCAATCCATCAAAGGAACCAACGCACCTGAAAAAACTGTGGCCCTGGTCGAAAACTCCGAACAACTGCTCATCGACATTCAATCCGAAATTCGCAACATCGCTTTCAACCTGATGCCACCCGTGTTGGTGAAAGAAGGATTGATTCCGGCCACGCGTGAGCTGATTCGAAGAGTAAACAAAGCGTCACAGCTTAAAGTGTCTCTCACCGTCCACGATGTACCCAATCGATTCTCCAACGTAGTTGAAATTTCGCTGTACCGCATTTTGCAGGAGCTGATCTCTAATATTCTCAAACACAGTAAGGCTACAGAACTAACTCTTTCATTCACCGGCCATACCGAAGAAGTGATCATCACCCTCGAAGACGATGGCATGGGCTATGACTTAGCCGCCTTTCAAAACAGCACTCAGAGTAACGGCTGGCGTACCATCCAAACACGATTGAATCTGATCAAAGGCACTGTTGAATGGGATGTGGTGGCCGGAAGAAAAAATAATACTGTTACCATCCAGGTGCCGATGGGCATCACCGCCACTACCGAAGTGAAAAATACCGAGGCCTCGGTATTTTGAGTCGCACGCTGGCTTCGTTGATTTGCTGAATAAAATCAGCACGGATGTGATTTGGTTAAGTACACCATTTGATCGAATTTTACAACGCATGAAAAAGCACTCCGTTTTGCTGGTCGATGATCATCCCATCCTGCTGGAGGGAATGAAAAATCTGATTCGCGATCCTTTTGAAGTTACCCACACCGCTACATCGGGATTGGCAGCATTAGACTATATCAAATCCACGGAATTTGATTTACTCATAACCGATTATGAAATGCCCGGTATCACGGGGTTAGAGTTAGTAAAAGCCGCTCGCATCGCACAGCCTGAAATAAAAATTATTGTACTCAGCATGCACGATGATCCGGCCGTGGTGAAAGAACTCCTGCGTTCAGGCGTCTCCGGATACATCCTAAAAAAAGACACCTACAAAAATCTGACCGATGCGTTGCAAAAAGTGATGGAAGGAAAACGCTTCTTAAGCGATGAAGTAGCGGAGTTGCTCATCAACCTGCCCGAAGAAGAAGAGCGTGGAGTGCTTACCAGTCGTGAAATTGAAATCTTGAAACTGATTACCAAAGAATTCAACAGTCGCCAGATTGCTGAAGTGTTGTTCATCAGCGAGCGCACGGTAGAAACACATCGCAAAAATATTCTAAAGAAAACCGGAGCCACCAACTTAGTGGGTCTTGTCAAATACGCTTACGCGAATAATCTGGTGTAATCATCCCACCACAATTCCCGAAGCGAGGGAACCAGTTGCATAGGCACACACCTCACCTTTCTCATTCATCACACGCGCAATTCCAAATATGCGTTTACCTATTACTTCCGTCTCTTCAGCGCGCACCACCACTTTAGTAGCCATCAGCGGCTTCACATAATTGATATTCAAATTCGAGGTGGCTGTCATTCCCTCTGCATAATGGCGAATGCCCAATAGTCCAATTGCCAAATCAACCAATAGTGCAATCACCGCACCATTCACCGCTTCGGTTCCAATGCCGCCCTTATGTACTTCCTGTACCTCGTCAATGCAAACTTGTGGTTGCTTCACATCCGATAGGTCGATGCGAATGTGCATTTGCTTCAACTGTGCTGAAGCATTAAAGAATTTTTCAATCTCGATAAAGTTGCCGCTGCGGGCTACTTCGCACAGTTTGTGTAGTTGACTTAAACTCATCGCAAAAAAAATAAGAGAAAAGAAGAAGCAGAAAGAAATAAACAGAGCGGCACATAATACCGCGTGTCATTTTTAGCAAATGGCGTAGTCGTAATTTTTTTAAACAAACCCACCCACTTAAAATCTCCGATCGTGCGAAGCAGAAAAATTATGGCTATTGCCAGTGTGCTATACTTGATCGGAAGCGGAAATTCAGTCAACCACAAGCGAGAATTTGCCAAATGAACTACAGCCATCATGCACAAACCAAGTCCTACCACCATGCTCGCAGCAGCCGATGGGCTCAGCATTTTTTCACCGGTAGGTTTTGAAGGTACCACTACATGCAGCGCCCATGTGTAGCCAAGCGCCCAATAGAAATGCAACGCTCCTAGCAATAGAAAAATAGTGGCATTCAAAATTGCCAGCCACCCCATATTAGTTCAACTTGATTTTCTCCGCCAGAATTGTGCGTACTTGATTCTCCAACGCCATCGCCTTCGGAAACAAAATTTCGTTTTCAATGCGTGCATGTACCTGCAAGCTTTTTTCAAACTGTTGTAGTTCCGAATAAATCACCTTAACGTGCAGCGGTGCATCGGGTGTCAGGTGATAGTCTTTCGTAATTTTCCGAATACCCTCCATCTCATCATCATGACTCTCATGGTCAATGGCGCAGCGCTGCAACGAGTAGCGCTCCATCTGATAATATAATTTGCCCGAGTGATACCGATTCTTCACCGCATTTTGCAACGCGCGTATGTATTTGAATAGGCCGTCTTCTTCTTCGTAGATATGATGAATAAAATCCTCCAGAAACAGCGGATACAGCATTTTCAAATCACGCTCTACTTGTAAATAATCTGCATGATTGGCTTTAAAGTTTTCTACCAACTTTCCAATGTATGGCAGCTTGTGCTTCACAAACAAAAAGTGCGCGTGCTTTAAATACTCCATGATCAAATCAATAGGGTACGAAAACAGCGGAATATCCTCCTCATGAAAATTAGTGCGTGGCGCGAGCAATTCACGCTCCATCTGATCTACGCGCAGCCCGCGCTGGTGGCACACCTGTTCCAGTGTTTGGTTGGCATGCTCATAAAACCGGATGCCAAAATAGTACAATACCTGCGCCACCTCGTTGTCTTGCTCAACCAGATCCGAAATACGTCTATTCTTTAGCGATGCCTTTTCCATGAAAAAGTAAATATACAAATTAAACGGCCTGAGCGGCCAAAATTATGTGCCGTTAACAATTGCTTTATAAATACTTTGGGGCATGGCTGTGCGAAACGCTGTCAGCCACCAGGCTATTCGCTACAAGCCAGCCCCATTTCGCTTCCACGCAGGCTGGCTTTCCGCTTCTATCCTTTGCCCGCTGACGCACGCTTACCAGCACCACTGGCAAGTTCATCAACGCAAAATTCTTCAGAACTTTTGACTCCTGCGTTTATTTGCTTTTTTTGCACATAACCTTGGCGTGAAACGAGCGTTAAGTGTCTATTAAAACTTTATAATCTTCAATGGAGAACCAAAATTCCAAGCATCAAATCAGTTTGCCGTTAGTTTTATGTGTAGGTCTGGCATTCGGTGTACTCATCGGGGCAGGTCTTAGCAATAAATCCAGCGGCAGTGGCGAAGTAAACCAAGACCTCCAAAAACTGCGCGAAGTGCTCACGCTCGTTAAAAAAGAATATGTAGACGAAACGAAAACCGATGCGCTGGTAGAAGATGCTATCGCTCACCTGCTCAGCAAACTCGACCCGCACTCTGCCTACATTTCTGCACGCGATCGCATCGCGGCCAACGAAGATTTGAAAGGAAATTTTGAAGGCATTGGTATTGAATTCAATATTTTTCACGACACGTTATTCGTTGTAGCAGCCCTCAGTGGCGGCCCCTCCGAAGCAGTGGGCTTGCGCAGTGGTGATAAAATCATCAAAGTAAACGATACCCTCATTGCCGGTGTCAACCTCACCAACCGCGATGTACAACGCCACCTCAAAGGCCCTAAAGGCACCGAAGTAAAAATTGAAGTGCTGCGCAAAAACAAAAAAGAACCGATCACCTTCACCATCATTCGTGATAAAATTCCTCAATTCTCAGTCGATGCCTCGTACATGATCGACCCCGAAATTGGATATATCAAAGTCAATCGCTTTTCACAAACTACCCATGAAGAAGTAAAGGCAGCCATGACCAAGTTGCGCAAAGAAGGCATGAAAAAACTCGTGCTCGATCTGCAAGGCAACCCGGGCGGATATATGGATCAGGCTATTGCCGTAGCCGATGAATTTTTGCCGGCCGGAGAGAAAATTGTTTTCACCAACGGGCAAGAGAAAAGGTATAACGAAAATGCGGTGGCTACCAATGTTGGCGACTTCGAGCAAGGCGACTTGATTGTGTTGGTAAACGAGGGCAGTGCTTCCGCTTCTGAAATTGTCAGTGGTGCTTTGCAGGATAATGATCGTGCATTGGTGGTAGGCCGCAGATCTTTTGGTAAAGGTTTAGTCCAGCGTCCGTTTGACTTAAACGATGGCTCGGAAGTACGCCTGACCATTTCACGCTACTACACACCGAGCGGTCGCTCCATACAAAAGCCCTACGAAAATGCAGACGACTACGATCGCGATATCGCCAAGCGATACAAACACGGAGAATTTTTTACCGCTGACAGCATTAAATTCAACGACTCACTCAAATACAAAACACTCAATGGCCGCACCGTGTATGGTGGCGGTGGTATCATGCCCGATTATTTTGTACCACTTGATACTACGCTCAGCAGCAAATACTTTAATGAATTGTCATTTGCGAATGTATTGCGCGAGTATTGCTTCAACTACGCAGAGGCCAATAAAAAAAACCTTCAGGCCAAAGGCTTCCGCGATTACCAACAAAATTTTCTGGTGAGCGATGCCATGCTGAATCAGGTAGTGGAATTAGGTAAGAAAAATAACATCCCTCCTGATTTCAAAGAT
>DGYK01000031.1:126455-167170 GCA_002398365.1 Flammeovirgaceae bacterium UBA5008 | reverse complement strand
ATGATTTCAAAGATCTGAACAAAAACAAAAAGCTCTTTCAGGTTTACATAAAAGCAGAGGTGGCGCGCCATGTTTGGGATAACAGCCACTTCTATCCTATTTTCAACGAAACCAACGAAGTGCTTCAGCAAGCCATCAAGTTGTTTGACCGTATTCCGGATTTGAATCGGGGGAAAATGTAATCGAATTCATCGCTGCAAAGCATCAATCCTCCCACTGGTTAGAAATATCCTTGCTCATAAAGGCATATTCTACTGACTTTTTGTGGTTTTAAGTTTGTTCAACTAATAGAGTAAGGGATTTTCAATCTTTTATCTTAACTGTTAGCAAGCTATTTTTGCCACGGATTTCGTCCATCATAGTAATTAAACCTGGCAACCCGATATGACCGTAGACTCGATGCGCAAGATTGATCAGAATGTGGGTGTGGTGCTCTGCTTGCTCATCATGCCATTTGTCTGGCTAATCGATTTGCTAAGAGGTCGTACCGCGAAACCTGATATAAGCCGTACACTTTTTATTGAGCTTTCTGAAATGGGCAGTTCGATCATTGTAGATCCGGCCATGCGCAAACTGCAAAAAGAGAGCAATGCTACTTTGTACTTTGCCATCTTCACCAAAAACTACAAAAGCTTGGTTCTTTTGAACACCATTCCTTCTGAGAACATTTTCAAAATGAATTCAGATAATCTCTTTCAACTAACGGGAGAGGTCATTCGGTTTATCATCTGGTGCCGGAAAAATAAAATCACCACCGTCATTGATCTTGAATTATTTTCACGTTTCACCGCATTGCTCAGTTTTTTCAGCGGTGCTCGCGACCGAGTGGGCTTCACCAACTTGCACGATGAAGGTTTGTTTCGGGGAAACATTATTAACAAATCCGTGCGCTACAACCCGCATGTGCACATAGCCGTCAACTTTATTTCGTTGATCAATAAAGCGCTAGGACATTTTCAAAACGCTTATCCAACAATTGAAGTACCATTCGAAAGTTTAAAATTAGAGAGAGCCGCTGTTTCTGAATCCGGAATCGCTGTGGTGCGTCAAAAAATAAAAACATTATATCCCGCCTGGACTAACGAATTAGTGGTGCTTCTCAATGTCAATGCATCTGACCTTCTTCCGCAGCGCAGATGGATGCAAGAAAACTTTGCGGAAGTAGGCAGAAACTTGCTGGCAGAATTTCCGAATATTCTGATCGTGTTGACCGGCTCACCTGCCGAACGCGACTATGTACAAAAAGTGTGTGATCAAATTAATCACGCGCGCTGTGTAAATTCTTCAGGTGTATTTCAATTTGAAGAACTTGTGCCGCTGTATCAAATCAGCACCTTCATGCTGACCAATGATTCAGGCCCAGCCCATTTTGCTGCCGTTACTCCGCTCAAAGTTTTTGTTTTATTCGGCCCAGAGACTCCGGCTCTTTACTTACCCATTGGTGGGAATGCGGAACCCTTTTATCTTGGTCTACCTTGCTCTCCTTGCGTAAGCGCCAGCAATCACCGTAAAACAAGTTGCGAGGCGAGACCATGCATAACCGGCATCTCTCCGAAAGTAGTTACCACCCGACTGAAAAATTTTCTTCTCGAAACTTCCTCTTTATCACCTACTAAAGCATAGTTTCGTGCTATAATACATTCACCATGATCAAGCGTTTGCAACATTTATCAGCTACTCAGAAAAAAGTGCTGACGTTAATTGGTGTTGCTACTGCCGTCCGCATTGTTTTAGCGCTTGTATTGGAATTGGGCATCGATGAAGTTTATTATTGGAACTTTGTTCTCTTCCCGGACTGGAGTCATTTTGATCATCCACTGATGGTGGGCGTAGTAGGTGACATTTTTTCGTTTCATCATTTTTTCAACGATGATTTCTTTCTGCGCTTCGGCCCGATCTGTTTATCCGCCATCAGCACTTGGTTAATTTACCGCATTGGTGTAAAAGTTAAAGACGAGCGCACCGGCTGGTATGCGGCTTTACTCTATACCGGTTCGATCTATTGTTTTATCATTGCGGGCTTTTCTTTCATTCCCGATTCACCACTTATTTTATTTTGGCTGTTAGCGTTGCAGGTCATGATTGATTTTTTACCGACTCGGCCTATTGATAGGCAAAGCCGTAAAAAAATTCTTCTGTTTGGTGTCTATGCGGGTTTAGCCATGATCTCAAAATACCAAGGAGCCTTTTTATGGATTGGAGTTTTTGTTTACGTGTTTTTATTTAATCGTGATTGGTTAAAAGAAATTACATTTTATCTGTCTGGAATAATCTCAGCTATTTTCTTGTTGCCGATCTTAATCTGGAATATCCAAAACAATTTTATCAGCTTCAATTATCACTCGGGTCGTGTAACGCCAGCGTGGGAAATTCGTCCGGATTATTTTCTCACCGAAGTGTTGGGTCAGTTTGCCTACAACAATCCCATCGTTTATGTTTTAATCGTGATTGCCTTGGTGGCCTGGTTTCGCAAAAAAGAATTTATCGAATCTACATACGCTAAAATTCTTATTTGTCAAGCGCTACCACTATGGGCTGTGTTCACTTCCTTTTCTGTGTTTCGTTCTACCTTACCGCATTGGTCGGCACCAGCTTTTGTTTCGCTGATTGTTTTAGCAGCAGCTTATTGGGCATCGCACGAAAATCAGGCGAAGGCCTGGTATTGGATGAAAGCTGGACCCGTGTTTTTGGGTGTACTTCTGGTCATTGCAGTGTGGCTCATCAATTATTCACCCTTACAACTTGGCAAAGCATCGGAGATCAAAACCTTTGGCGAAGACGACTTTACGCAAGACATGTATGGATGGCATCAGGTAAATGAGGCTTTTAAAAAAATAGCTACACGTGAAGAGACACAGGGAAACATGGCTCCGCAATCCGATCTTATTTCAAATAAAATGTTTCCTGCTGCCCACTTAGATTTTTATGTGGCACAATACAATCATCGAAAAGTATTTGGGGTAGGAACCTTAGACGACATTCACATGTATGCATGGCTGAACAGCAAGCGCGGTGGCCTTGAAAAAGGAAAAGATTACTACCATGTGGGGTTGAGCAATTTCTACCGCGATCCGAACGAACTCTTCAGAAACTATTTTGAACGAATCGAACCGATGGACACGGTAACGATTACACGTGCTAATAAACCGATGCGATATATTTTCTTTTATCGTCTAAGAAATTATAAAGGAAATTTTATCGACCCGTTGCCAGCGAAGTAAAGGATTCAAGGTTCTGTGGCCCGGTAATGATTCCTATTTGGTGTTAATGATCCCATCTGACACTCATGGAATGGGTTGAATAAAGTTTTCTAGACTTTACATTTTGTCCATCAACTGCACTAACTTGTCATTTCAAATCCTGATGTTATGTATTACCAGCGCTTAGGCAATATTCCGCCCAAAAGACACACTCAATTTCGCCAGCCGGATGGCAGTTTGTACAAAGAAGAGTTGGTGAGCTCGGAAGGTTTTTCGGGCATCTATTCCAACTTATATCACATTCATCCACCTACACGCATCAAATCCATTGGTGAACCTACGCGTTATGGCGCGAAACGAATAGATGATTACGCGCTGCGGCAAACTCATCTAAACACATCGAAAGTTACCGTAACGGGTGAAGATTATTTGTCGGCCCGCAAAGTGCTGATGATGAATAATGATTGTGCTATTTCCATTTGCTCGCCCCGCCAGCGTAAGATGGATTACTTCTATAAAAATGCGGAGGGTGACGAACTAATTTTTGTGCATGATGGCAAAGGCGTTTTAATTTCTCCTTTCGGTAAGCTGGATGTTCGTCAGGGCGATTACATCATCATTCCGCGTACGGTGATTTATAAATTCGAATTTGAAGAAGGACCTCTTCGCTTGCTCATTACAGAATCCGCTTCACCCATCGAAACTGTAAAACGCTACCGCAATGATTTAGGGCAGTTGCTGGAGCATGCGCCTTATTGTGAGCGCGATATCCGCGCACCGTATGAATTAATAACCGATACTAGTCGAGGTGATTTTTTAGTGAAGATCAAAAAGCAGGGCTTTCTGCACAATTATGTTTATGATTACAGTCCGTTGGATTTAGTTGGCTGGGATGGATTTTTGTGGCCTTATGCCTTTTCCATTCACGATTTCGAACCAATCACCGGACGCATTCATCAACCGCCACCCGTACATCAAACATTTCAAGCGCGCAATTTTGTAGTGTGCTCTTTTGTGCCGCGTCTGTTTGATTATCATCCACAGGCTATTCCAGCTCCGTACAATCACAGCAATATTGATAGTGATGAGGTGCTCTATTATGCCGAAGGAAATTTCATGAGCCGCAGAGGAATTGACCGAGGATCATTTACGTTGCATCCCGGTGGGTTGCCACACGGACCCCATCCCGGCACGGTTGAAAAAAGTATTGGTGCCAAAGAAACACATGAGTTGGCGGTGATGATTGATACGTTTCATCCGCTGCACTTAACAGATCAATCGCTGGAGTTTATTGATAAAAATTATCCGATGAGTTGGACAGACAATACCGATGGTGGATTTCATGAAGTGAATACGCCATAAACAACCTTGACGATTAACATTACCAGGATCTATTTGTTAAAACGATAAGTAAAACATTCAAACTATGATCTCCACCAAAGCCTATGCTGCTCTAAGCGCCACTACTCCACTAGTACCCTTTCAATTTGAACGAAGAGACCTTCGTCCGGATGATGTGCAAGTAGAAATTCTCTATTGTGGTGTTTGCCACAGCGACTTGCATCAGGCGCGCAACGAATGGGGCGGTTCCATGTACCCAATGGTGCCCGGCCACGAGATTGTAGGCAAAGTAACACGCATAGGCACCAATGTAAAAGAATTTAAAGTGGGTGAATTAGCAGGCGTTGGTGTAATGGTAGACTCTTGCCGCACTTGCAAAAACTGCATGAACGATCTGGAGCAATATTGCGAAGAAGGAATGACCGGCACGTACAACGCGTATGAGCGCGATGGAAAAACCATTGCGCAAGGAGGATACTCCTCGCAAATTGTAGTTGATAAAAAATATGTACTGCACATTTCCGAAAAACTTGATTTAAAAGCAGTGGCTCCGTTATTGTGTGCGGGCATTACTACATACTCTCCATTGCGCTATGCGAAAGTAGGAAAAGGAACAAAAGTGGGAATCATTGGTTTAGGCGGACTTGGTCACATGGGTTTGAAGTTTGCGGCCAGCTTTGGTGCGGAAGTTACGCTCATTAGTTCATCTGCCTCCAAAGAAGCCGATGCTAAACGATTAGGCGCACATCATTTTTTACTTTCATCTGATGAAAAACAAATGCGTCAGCATCGTGGGCACTTTGATGTTTTGCTCAACACCGTTTCGGCCAATCATGATTATTCACCTTACTTAAAATTATTAGGACTTGATGGTACGATGTTGATCGTGGGTATCCCGGCTCAAGCTCCGGTAGTGAGACCCTTTGATATTTTAACCAATCGCAGAAGCATCACCGGCTCCTCTATTGGTGGAATTAAAGAAACACAAGAAATGCTAGACTACTGTGCAGAGAAAAACATTGTGGCCGATGTGGAGTTGATTCCGATGCAAGAAATCAACAACGCGTATGAGCGAATGGTGAAAAACGATGTTCGCTACCGATTTGTAATTGATATTAAGAGTTTAGATAAGTTAATCCAGTAGGTGTACGGCTGTTGCTTTTTCATTTTATTCGTTTCAAAACAACACGTTGCACCGAAGTAGTTGAATAATTGGTTACTTCAGGATGAGAAACAATTTCTTTCTTACCTGAAGTAACTTCAAAAATCAATTCATCCCCTCGTAATTCATATTCAGATGTAAGCATGATGCCCTGCGTTTCGAAAATGCTGTACAGTTTATTTCCGGTGAGGTAATCTGTCAGCTCCAAACCTCCGCCCTCATCCGTTACATACAAATTTTTATCAGCATCTTTTAATCGAAGTTTGTAATCTTTCACCATAGGCATCTTGGCAGATAGATACTCCATCCGCCAGGTCCACACATGAGTAGCTTCCACTGCTACCGTCAGTTGCACCTCTACACTATCACGCAATTTCCCCAAATGATAGATCTGCATCATGCCTTTCCAAGTACCCACACAACGATCACCAAACAATTGCTGTGCTGCACCATTCCCTGAGATCAAAAGAAAAGTGATGACTACCAAACTCCGCATACGCGATTGATCAAGCTATAGTTTGTCTCTCTTTACTAAATACCCAAACAACGCTGCCGTAAAAAACATGAGGATGCTATACAAAGCAGCCGGAACACTCATGAGCGAATTGTTTAAAACGGAGAGCGCAATAAAAATAGCGAGTGTGCCATTGTGAATTCCAATTTCCATACCAATCGCTACCGCTTGTCGCTTTTCCACTTTCCAAACCTGCGGTAAATAATATCCTAACCCCATGCTCACTAAATTAAACACCAAGACTGGAAATCCGATCGATGGAAAATGTGTGCTGAGCAGAACACGCTCACGATACACAGCCGCTATGATGATCAATAATAAAAAAACAGCCGAGAGAATTTTTACCGGCTTATCCATCTTAATCGCAAATGAAGGAGCTTTGCCCTTTATCAACATGCCAATGGTAACAGGCAGCAGCACAATCATAAACACTTCAATCACTTTGGCAAACTGCATGGGCACATACTGATCGGAAGTGAGAAAATGAGCGAGCGAAAGATTGACCACCAACGGCAAAGTGAACAAGGTGAGCACGCTATTCACAGCCGTTAAGGTAATATTCAATGCCACATCTCCATTCGAGAGATGACTGTATAAATTCGCGGTTGCCCCACCGGGCGAAGCAGCCAGCAACATCAAACCCACAGCCAGCGCTGGCTCCAATCCAAAAATTTTCGCGATGAAAAAACAAACCATCGGAAGCAACACCATCTGGCAGATTAATGCGATGGCCACTGCCTTCGGGTATTTGATTACACGCTTAAAGTCTTCTATTGAAAGCGACAAACCCAGTCCGAGCATAATGATGCCAAGGGCAATGGGTAGAAGCGTAGTAGTTAAGATGTTGCCTTGCATCTCTTTAATTCTTTTTCTCTTTGCCTAATTCCGGTAAAACGAAATTATCCAAAGGACTTGGCAACTTCATAGCTGCTTCAATATCTTTCACAGTGCGTGGAGCCAATGCTGATAAATGTTCGTATCCATCTTTGGTAATCAAGTAGTCATCTTCAATACGCACCGCAATACCCCACCATTTTTTATCACATGGTGCTCCTTCCGGAATATAAATGCCAGGTTCAATCGTAATGATCATATTCTCTTGCAATTTGTCATACGTACCGCGATCGTGCACATCCAAGCCAATGTGATGACAGCAGCCGTGTGGATAGTATGTGTTGCGCTCATCGGGATTTTTAATGATACCCAATTCAGCTAATCCCTTGTTGACTGTGATACGCGTAGCGGCTGTTAACTCGCGGAAGGTAGCACCCGGCTTACAGATTTTCATGGCTTCCTCTTGCGCTTTCAACACCAATTCATAAATCAATTTTTGTTCTGGTGAGAATTTTCCGTTTACCGGAATGGTGCGAGTAATGTCAGCTGTGTAGCCGCGGTACTCTGCACCTAAGTCCATCAGAATTAATTCTTTGTTGGAGATATTGGGTTTGTAGTTGTCGATGTAGTGAAGGATGCACCCGTTGTGTCCGGCACCGACAATCGAAGGATAACCTAAATCCTCTGCCTGATACTTTTTAAATACAAACTCATGGATGCCCTGAATTTCGCGCTCGCTCATGCCGGGCTTCATTGCCTTCATCACTTCCAGTTGACCCATACACGAAATTTGTACGGCACGCTTCACCATACTTAGTTCTTCAGGTGTTTTAATACCGCGTAAGTCGTCCATGATTGGATCAAGGCCCGCCATGTCTAAATTATTTTTGGATGGCTCAACGGCTAGCGTCACTCCTTTTTTATCCGGATAATTTACCTTGGCTTTGAATTGTGATTGCAGATCGAAAAGGTCGGATGAGTCGCGTGGATCGTTGCGCACATCGTTAAAGAAATCAGTGAAGAGAATTTTATCAAATTTTGAAAAATTAACATCGTAGCGTTTGAATTCTGTGTTGTTAAAAGCTTGCGAAAAACCGAGAACGTCTTTCACACCCTTTTCACCCAACCTGCGGCCCGTCCACATTTCCTGTTGCTCATTGCGAGGTTGCACAAACAAAATTTCATTGTATTGGGTGCCATTATTGGCTGTTTGCATGTCTTTGAAAATAAAAAGTACGGCATCCGGTTCTTTGTATCCCGTGAGGTAGAAAAAATCAGGGTCCTGATGATAAACATAGTCTACATCATTAGCGCGGTTACGAACGGGGTTGGCAAAAAATACGGCTACCGAATTGGCTGGTAGCTTCGCACGAAGTTTTTCCCTGCGATCTTTGTGAAATTCTTTCGTAAGAAAATCTGAAGGAAGGTCTGGATTTTGTGAAAAAAGAGGCAATGAAAGAACCATTGCGCAAACGATAAACAAATATCTCATACTGGTGGATTTATTAGTATTCGAAAAATAGGGAATTACTACCATACTTCCAGCAGAAATTACATGGTCGCTGAATGATCCGCTTAAATAAGTTTTACATCAACCTATGAACCTATCCTACTTAAAATCTCACCGCTCGCCATTTGGCCATTGTTTAGATGGGTTAGTTTGCGGTAATTGGTATGTTAAAATTCAATTACTTATGAAACGTTTGGTGTGTTTTCTATTTTTTTTATACTCGATCACAGCGTTGGCTCAATCGCCAGTCCTCGTGCGGTATCCTGCTATCAGCCCGAATGGCTCCATATTGAGTTTCTCTTTTCAGGGTGACATCTGGACGGTGCCTGCCACTGGCGGCAAAGCTAATCGCCTTACAGTTCACGATGCCTACGAAAGTACACCGATCTTCAGCCCGGATGGAAAAAGCATTGCCTTTACGGGATCTCGTTACGGCAACAATGATATTTTCGTGATGCCTGCAGAAGGAGGAACACCCAAGCGATTAACTTATCATTCCAATGGTGATCAGATTTCCAGCTGGAGCAATAACAACCAGATATTCTTTTCTACCTCTCGCGAGTTTCAACAAATTGAACGGCCGTTGGAAATTTATTCTATTTCTGCAGAGGGTGGCACCGAAGTACGCGCAATGGATGCAGTGGGCTTTGACCCTGCCCCATCACCGGACGGTCGCTTCATTGCATTTACACGTGGCGATCTGAATCCAATCTTTCGCGAAGATTACCGTGGACCTTCCAACCGGGATATCTGGTTATTTGACACTAAAGGTAAAACCTACATGCGCATCACCACTTTCGATGCCAATGATATTTTGCCACGCTGGGGAAATAATCAAACGCTCTACTTTCTTTCTACACAAGGCGGTCGTAACAATCTCTACAGAATAAAAATAAGCGAGGCTGGCAAACCAAATGGGGGTGCCGAACAATTAACTGACTTCAACGATCACTCGATTCGATACTTTTCAATTTCTGCAGATGGAAAAACGATCGTCTTCGAACGTGAGAAAAATATTTACACTTTCAACACGGAAAACAAATCCACACAAAAGGTAAACATTCAAATTGGTGCCGATGTACGCTTCGATCCGGTCGTGAACAAAACGGTTTCGGCAGATGCGAATGAATATGCAGTATCCCCCAACGGAAAATTGATGGCTCTTGGCATTCGAGGAGAAGTATATGTGAAAGAAATCAACAAGGAAAAAAATTCCACTACCAATCTATCCAATCATGCTTATCGCGACATGAATTTCAATTGGTTGGGCGATTCTGTGGTCGTATTTACATCGGATCGCGAAGATGGAAATTTTGATTTATACTTAGCGAAGTCAACCGATAAACAATCGATCGTAAAATCATTGAAACAGCGTGTGACACGGCTCACACAAACTCCTGAGGATGAATCGGGGATTTCTATTTCAAATGATGGAAAGAAAATCGCCTATGTCCGCGGACGTGGCACACTCGTGGTTAGCGATATTACTTCAGACGGAAAACTGAGCAACGAAAAAATTCTACTCACCGGTTGGGCCGCACCTTCCAACATTCGCTGGAGCCCCGATAACAAATGGCTAGCTTACTCGCAGGAAGATTTGTATTTCAATGAAGAAGTGTTTATTCAAGCAGCCGATAACAGCAGCAAACCGGTGAATGTAAGTATGCATCCACGCTTTGATGGCGAACCGGTGTGGAGTGCTGATGGATCTAAACTCGGATTTATCTCGGCTCGCAATAATCAATCGAACGATGTGTGGTTTGTGTGGTTGAAGAAAGAAGATTTTGAAAAATCGCAGAAGGATTGGGAAGAAACTACCTCTGAAGAGAAACCCGAAAAGAAAGACGACAAAGAAAAAAAGGAAGATAAGAGCAAGCCGGTGAAAATTGACTTCGACCGCATTCACGAGCGTGTGGTGCAAGTCACCAGTTTTCCCGGTGACGAATCCAACCCCATCATTTCTAAAGATGGCGAAATATTTTTCTACACGGGAACGACCAGCACCGCCAAAGGTCGCGATCTCTATTCCATCAAATGGAATGGTAAAGATTTGAAAGAGTTAACCAAAGGCGCGACCAATCCTTCGCGTGTAGCAATGGATCGCGAAGGGAAATTTTTGTACTTCCTCAAATCGGGTGGAGCAGTCAATCGCATCGACATTAAAGGAGAAAAAACGGAAGCACTTCCTTATTCTGCAAAACAACGCATTGATTTTACAGCCGAACGTTCACAAGTTTTTGAAGAGGCTTGGCGTACGATTCGGGATGGATTTTACGATCCACAGTTTCATGGCAAAAACTGGAATGCGCTTCACGACAAGTACAAAGAACTGTGTGTGATCGCCAGCACCAATGAAGACTTCCGCGATATGTTCAACTACTTGTTGGGCGAATTGAACTCCAGTCACATGGCACTTACTACTCCCGCGCAAGCGGAAACACAACGTGATGCTACGGGCATGCTGGGTGTGGAATTAGTGCCGCTGAAAGATGGCATGAAGGTAGTGCGTGTAATTCCAAACTCTCCTGCTGATAAAGCAAGCAGCAAACTGTCAGTTAACGATGTCATCACTTCCGTGAACAACCAACCCTACAATGAAAAAGAAAATTTTTATGATTTGTTGAACACCAAAGTGGAAGAACGGGTATTGTTGACCGTGCGCAATACCGAAGGGAAAGTGCACGAAGTGGTAATTCGTCCTACCGGATCAGTGCGTCAATTGTTGTACGAAGAGTGGGTGGAAAATAGGAAGAGGCTGGTTGATCAATTTTCGAATGGACGAATTGGCTACATTCACATTCAGGCGATGAGCTTACCAAGTTTTGAAGTATTTGAGCGCGAGTTACAAGCTGCAGGCTATGGTAAAGAAGGCTTGGTGGTAGACGTTCGCTACAATGGTGGTGGTTCAACCACGGATTATCTGATGACAGTGCTCAATTACAAACAACATGCTTATACGATTCCGCGCGGTGCAAGCGATAATTTAGAGCGCGACAAACTGAAATTTCGCGAGTACTATCCTACCGGTGAGCGTCTGGTTTTTGCCGCGTGGATGAAACCATCCATTGCTTTGTGTAATGAAGGCAGCTACAGTAACGCAGAAATTTTCTCGCATGCCTACAAAACGTTGGGCATTGGTAAATTGGTAGGTGTGTCAACGAACGGGTCGGTGATTTCTACCGGTGGTCGTCCGTTGATGGATGGTTCGTTTGTTCGCTTGCCATTCCGCGGTTGGTTCACCAAAGCTACAGACAAGAATCAAGAACTCGGTCCAGCTGTTCCGGACATTACGGTTTACAATTCACCCGATTGGATCGCAAAAGGTACCGATGATCAACTGAAAGCTGCCGTAGAAGCAATCTTAAAACAAATCGGCACGAAGAAATAATTGCCAAAAAGAAAAGCCAGCGATGCACAACTTAGTTTGTAAGGCATCTCTGGCTTTATTTATTGAAAGCATTGCGCTAAAAATGTTTTCAATGGATCGGTTATGATAGTTTCATTGGGTGCACCAATGGCATCGTTAATACCTTCATGATCATATTGATTTCCGGTAACTTGCGAAACCGTAACTCCTACTGATTGAAGTTTGGTAATAAAGTCATCGGACAAGGCAATGCGTGCATTGGTTCCTCGCTTGGCGATGAAGAAACGCGGATAGGTGGTGCCAGATATTACCTGTGAAATAGGAGAAGCTTTTGTCCAATCGCTGCTGTTGCTACCAAAAGCGTTTAAATAAGTTTCATTACCATCATTGCATTGGCCAGCTACATCATATCCTTCTGTATCAATACTTGCAATGCCTTTCAATGTTGCCAAAGAAACTCCACGCGTTGGCAAGAATTGCGGACTGGTACCGGTTAATGACACCAGGTGAGCACCTGCACTATGCCCGAGTAAAACCATTTTTTGTTTATCCCCTCCATAGGTAGCAATGTTATCGTATATGTACTTCACAGCATCGGCTACATCCTCATTATGCGTAGGAAATTTGACACGATTAGGATCAGTTGAAGCAGTAGTTGGGCTTAAGCGATAATTGACGCTTACAAAAATATAACCGAGTGAAGAAAATAAGTTAGTCTTGTTGGTAATGGAGTTTGCTTTGTCGCCAATTGCCCACGCACCTCCATGCACATAAATGACAACCGGCTTGGTTGGAGTAGTTGTTCCAAAATGATAAAGATCTAGGCTCAACAGGTTTGCATCCACACCTGATACTTGTTTGTAGGGTAGTGTTACTTTCGTATAAGAAGTCGCTGGAGGTGATGGTGTTTCATCTTTTGAGCATCCAGTCATTAAAAGTATTAACAAAATAATAGAAAATGGGGTAAACTTTCTTTTCATAGAGAAAAATTGAGTTTAAAAGGGTAGACTCATTTCCTAGCCTAGGGTTTAATTAGAGAAAAAACATTTTTAAAAAATCAGTAGTCATGAGTTAAACTGTCCAAAATGCCAAAGTATTCCGGAGGGATCGTGTAAAAAACATTCTTTGCCCCAGGATTCTATGCGAACTGGCAATAATCGTACCTGACTAAATTTAGAAGAAAGGTTAAGCGACAATAACTCTTGATAGTAGGTATCTACATCAGCTACCTCTACGAATACCATCGTGTTGTCCACCCAATCTTTGACGTAGGCATTTTGCAAATAAAAACCGATGTTGTCATTTATCTGAAAATACGATAACTGTGGCGAGATCACTGACTCACTAAAACCGAGAGCCTGATAAAACGAGCGTGACTCTTCGAAATTCTTAGCGCCAATAAAAGGCTTAATGGCGGTGGCTGTTATCTTCATTTGGCAATTAATTAAGTATAGATCAAATATATTCTTTGATTTTGAAAATTCATCGATCATCATGGATCGGAAATTGAAAGAAAGATTCTTCAGCATCTTCTGTCAGAAAAAACATGCGATGCATATTCTGCCCCGTAGAAATCATCATGCGATTTGCCAAAGGTGATTCAGGTGCTTCAAAGTAATACACATCCCCTTTCTTTGTTTCAAAAAACTGATTCCAATACTCTTCCGTCCAGCCGCTTAGGGGTTGGGCGTATTGAAAATAAAGCGCTTTAAACTGTGAATGAGTAATCGGTGTTTGCATTCTAAAAGATGAGCTAGTCTGTTGAGCTGGGAATCGATTCTGGTACAACCACCTGCATGCTATCAAAACCAAGCAACCCCTCCGAGTACTTTAATCGAATCGAATCTCCAAGTCGTAAATCTGGGTAATCTTCTTTTGAAACAACAAGCTTGAATTTCTCGTCCGCTATCGACTGTAGGGTGATTGAATTATTGCTGGTGTTCGTGCTAACAACAACTTCAATAATTCTCTCTCTGCCATAATATCGGTTGATAAAACTTGCTGAAGAAAATGAAATCAAGGTGGTTGGAACCAGATAGAAAAGAAAAGTGCGCACAGTTATGTACTCGATCCAATCGAGCCTCCACACTATGGCTAAAATCAAAATTGTCAACACAAAAGCGAAACCCGAAAAAAATAAAACAAACACAATGGGTTTAGTTAACTCTACAATTTGCGTGATTTCATAAGCACACCAAGCGATCGCGCCCAGCAAAACCACCATTTTTATGGCTAGGAAAGTACTATTCGATTCATTCCGTTTTTTTCCATCTCCTTTACCAGAAGAAAAAAGAAAGAACACATCCAAAAAATCTAAAAAATCCATAGCGCCTCTTATTCAAATAATTCTCACTCTACTTTATGCTGATCTCTTATTTGTTTTTCCGACTCGCTCAATAAACAACCGATCGCGCACCTTGTGCCATTGAAAGGTCGTCACACAACTGCGCCATAGATCACCTTTCAATTCGAAGATCAAAGGTGATTGATTTTCTAATTCTATTTCAATCCGAATAGAGCCATATTCAATTTTATCACCCCGCGATTTAAACCATCGGGCTATCTCAAATGGAACTCCCAACTTTCTCAAAATCCACATTGGAAAAAAAGGGACCATCGAAACAAAATTGGGTTTTTTAATCATAGTTATTCTCACTATTTCCTCCAACCTAATTCCGATTCCAAACAATTTTTGTCCGGTACGAATGCGCACCACCGCACCTTCGGGTGTCCAGTCAAAATGAATTTTGTATTGATTATGGGATGGTAAAGGCGGCAAGTTTGGATGGCTTCCCCTCAATCGAAGGTGTCCAATTCCATACGCACGGTAGCGCAGCCGCTCGCGAAAAGTAAACTCCTTGCCTACTTCATTTTCCAAGGCGCGAGTCAATTCACCATTCACGGATAATTCGTTTACCAGCATGTGAGGGGCTTAATGACGAAGAAATTCCAAAAAGACAAAGATTCCGTAGATCCAGAAATTGTATAGCGCTGTATAAAAAGCGCCATTCCGTAGACTCTCCCAAATATTGCCGCGGCATTGGTTGGAGTTATTAAATATAAGCCGTAGGGCTCGAAAGAAAATCCAGTATAGCATAGCGGCAAATGAACTGATAGCCACCAGAATCACTTCACTAAAAAACGAAACGGCCATTGCAACTAAAATGGCCCAGCCAATCCATAATAAAATAGACATCAGAATACTGCCAAGATCATCACCATCAATACTAATATCAGGTGTCTCAAAACCGGAAGCAAGATCGGCTGTGGTACGAAGTGAATCTACCTTAGTCTCAGGCGATACTTTTTCATCATGTGGTTCGTGAACAACATTTACCCCTCGATATAATCCGATAGTAACAAAAAGAAAAAATGCAGTTGAAAGCACAGTTATCGAAATCATCGAGTTTTCAAAAAATGTACGATGTTGCCCCAGTCCCCAGAAATAAACGCTGATCAGTGTAAGTGCCGCTACTAAAAAACTTATACGCACAATGGGCTTCACGTGCCAAACAGATGATTTCATAGATTCAAGATTTCACACTCCGAATTTTCAGAAATTCATAATAATCCACATTGAATAAATCAGTGTAACCCAACTGCCGGCAAATGGTTGCGCACTGCCCGCGATGATAGGTGTTGTGATTGATGCAATGCTGAATCACATCACTCAACGGCATTGGCTCACTGCGCCAAGGCGTTTCCACCTTACATTGAATTTCTTCATCTGACAATTCAATTACTTTCTCTTTTAGTTTCTGCAAATTTTCAGCTAGCGCTTGCAATACTTCCTCCTTTTCAAATGAATCGTTTTCGCCACGGTATGTAGTCGGCATTTTTCGAGCAATAATAGAATACCAAATCTCTTGAGCCACCAGAATGTGATGCAGGGTGCCAATGAGACTAGGGAAGCTGGAGGGAACTGACTGATGAAGCCTTGTATCGGATTGGCTTCGCGCAAAGCCGATCCACTTCGCATTCGCCCATTCATTGTAGGTGGCATAATCGCAGAGTAGTCGTTTGATTTCGCTCATCTTATCATGATTTCGAATTTACAACCTACCTCAAAGAAATGATAAGAGCAATCAGAAATTTACTTTTGTGACTGAGGTGGTTGATCGATAGCATTCATCACCGAATGAATAATTTCATCCAACTTCATGGCCGAATCCTTCAGGTTGCCTACCACGTCTTTTTCATCCTCGCGCAACGTTGTTTGGTCAATCATGGCGACTAATCCAAGTATGTTCGCCAATGGTGCACGTAACTTATGAGCCGTGATAAACGCATACTCTTCCAATGCTTTATTCTTATTCGCCAATTCACGTGTTCGCTCCTGAATGATGGCCTCCAGATTATTATTGATGGCAATGATCTGATCCGATTGCGCTTCGATCTCTGCTTTCTGATCCTTTAGCAACTGATGGCTGTTCGCCTGTCTTCGAAATAAAATAACGATAATCATCAGCAAAACGGTAACAACTGTAATAGTAATTACCAAATAGAGTTGCTTCTGTGTTTGATCACGCAATTCCAACTGCTGCAATTGTAATTGTACTTGCTGAATATCCTTTTCCTTATTGAGTAAGCCTACTTCATTCTGTGGATTAAACGTTTCGATAAAACGAAACAAATCCATATTTACATAGCCCGCAATAACAGATTCGCTATCGATAATAAATTCTTCACTGGCAAAGTATTCTTTTAAAGGCTCATCCCAATCACTACCCAAAGGCAAACCAATGCCTCTTCCTTCATAACGCATGGTAAAATAATTCTGCCGGTTCAATTTCGTGAATCCTTTATCGAGACTGAGTAGATACACCGGCAAACTCAAATAACCGAAACTCTTTTGGCGGGAAGCGAGCACATGAATCAACTCCATACTGGCACCAGTGTGTTCAATTTTAAAATCAACACCATTCTCATCTCGCATTTTAATCAACTCCTTTTCCAATACCGTTCCTTTAGCGGTAAGAGCCGTTGCGCCAGTTATGGATCTCAACAATTCTTGCTTGGAGCGTGCAATCGGAATATCATTTGTAGAAACTAAGACCGCAATATCCGCCATGTAAGAAGGAGAAAACTTCATCAGCTTTCTGCGTTCTTCCGTAATTGAAAATCCGGCCAGCCCAAATACACCCTTCTTCGAATTATCCTGAACACGACTCAACACCTCGTTGAAGGTGCCTTCCTGAATCCATTGATAGGTGAGTTCGACTTCGTATTTCTTTTGTAGGTAGCGCTTGAAACCCTCCATGATCTCCACTTCCATTCCGCGCAAGCGATTGGATTCATCGGTGTAACCATATGGACTATTTTGAAACCAATATAGTTTCACAGTGCCCCTCTTGGTTTCTTTCACTTCGCTCCACCTGCTACCGTTTGTTTGACCTGATAAATCAACAATTAGTATAAAAATGAAACTTGCAATCAGAATAACTCGCATACAATAAAAAGCAAAAATACGACTTACTACGCTAATTCTATGCCTTTCGTTGTGGACGCAAGTTTAAAATTGGTTTTTCAATGAGGTAATAACTTAAAATTACCAAAGCAGCTGTTAGCAAAACAATCAAACCGATGGCTAACCAAAATGAAATCGTGTAATGGTTAAAGACATATTCGGATAGAATGATGGCTACCATGTGCAACAAGTAAATTCCATAGCTCATTTTACCACCCTGTGATAGTAGTTTTGATCTCCCCAAACGAAAACATGCGTTGGGAGAAAATGACTGCTCGATTAGAATAACAACAGCCATCAGTGGAAATCCGATCATGGCAATACTATCGCCCCAATGAAAATAACTGGAGAGCCGGTAGTTGAATACAATCAAAAGAAAAAAGCCAACATACAACCAACGGATGTGATTTCGAGAGAGAAAAACAACCAATCGATCGAGTCGATCATTTTTATAAACAGCAACGTAAGCTAAAGCAGCCCCCATCATCAAAGGGGCTAAACCCGATAACGTGTGATAGCGGTGACCTCCATTCAAACGAAATAGGATTGAAATAAAAATAAATAAACTCACTGCGGTCAAAAAAATCTTTTGGTGTCGGATCAAAAGAATAATTACCAAGGGCCACAACAAATAAAATTGTTCTTCGATCGCCAAGCTCCATTGTACACCTAAAATTCCACTTTGTGGCCATGCTCCATAGATATTGTCAAAATTGGCTAAGAAGAATGAGTATAGTGAGGGATTAGCCTTTTCACTCAATGAAGCATCCAGCCAAGGATGTAGTACAAAGCCAAAAATGAGTACAACAAAATACAGCGGCCAAATGCGCAACGTTCGTCTGATATAAAAGGTAGCGAGGTGGAATCTTCCTGCTTGTTGTATTTCCTGCAAGAGTAGGTGTGTTATTAAAAATCCACTGAGCACAAAAAAGAATGTAACACCCCATTCCCCTCCGCTACCATCCAACGAGATCGTGATGATAAAATATTTCTTGAGCGGATCGTCTGGAAAATAAAAAATACGCGTAATGTGCTCGCCCATCACAGCTAAGGCGGCCAGAAAACGGAGCGCATCCAGATTTTCAAAGTAAATACGCTCCTTTGGCTGAATCATTGTGATTAAAACTATTGAAGCACCGCTAGTATATCGGGATCGGATTCAAGGTTATTCATTTGGGCCATGATCCAATACGATCTGCGCTGTACGTAAGATGACAACGGCTTGATGAGATATTTTTTAGGATTCGGTAAAATGGCCGCTATTTGTGCAGCTTCCTGTCGTGTTAATTTCTTAGCGGACTTTTTATAATAGTGTCGGCTTGCCGCTTCTATTCCAAAAACTCCTTTGCCCATTTCGGCAACATTCAGATAAACTTCCAGAATACGTTCCTTTCCCCATAGTAACTCAATCATAAAGGTGAAGTACACTTCCAATCCTTTACGAAACCAACTTCGTCCTTGCCATAAAAAAACATTCTTCGCCACTTGCTGACTGATCGTAGAAGCTCCGCGTACACGTTTGTGTTTCTTTTGATTATTTTTCATAGCCTTCTCAATGCTCTTCCAATCAAAACCATTGTGCTCGGGGAACAACTGATCTTCGGATGCCATTACCGCCAGACCCGCATAGGTTGATATTTCTTTTCTGCCAACATAATCACGCTTCAATCCGTAACCTTGAAAAAAACTTCCAAGTTGGGTAAGGGTAACAGGCGGATCTACCCATTTTAAAACGATGATATAAACAAGTTGTAACACAAACAAAATCAGAAAGAGGTTCCTGATTTTACGAAGCAATTTTTTGATGCGGGGTGACAAAGCCATTTAATTCTATAGTAGTTTCTCCAACACCACAAATTCTAACAATTGCTTGGGAATACCCCACCGCGTATCCGGAACAATAAACGGTTTGCGCTCGCCTGTCAGGTGGTAGCCATGCCGAACATACCAATCTATCAATTCCTGTCGCACCGAAATGACCGTCATGTAAATTTTGGAACAATTCTGAGCCCGCGCATGCACTTCAGCTTCTGCTAAAAGTTTTTTGCCGATACCTTTTCCCTGTGTATCCGGTTTTACCGAAAGCATGCCTAAGTAAATTTTATCACCATCCTTTCGTAACTCCACGCATCCCAAGAGTTGGTGCTCTTCTTTACATAGCAATACAGTAGTATCCGTTTTTTGAATCAGATCGCACAGCGCATCTTCGTCAATGCGCGTTCCATCCAACAAATCAGCTTCGGTGGTCCAACCTTTTTTAGAACTTTCTCCGCGATAAGCAGAGTTTACCAATTGATTCAGTGCGGCTGCATCGGCCACAGTAGCAGTAGAAATTTGCAACGACATAGATTCAAATATATTAATTTGCGTGCTCTCTCAAATATATGGCCTACAAAATTGACCTGTACAGCATCTTCATCTTCTTAGGAATTGTGCAGGCCGCTTTTTTGTGCCTGTTCTTTTTCTCGCCCAAAAGTCGACACTTCAATACCAACTTTTTTCAGGGAGTGATGATTTTCAGCATGGCTGCTTGCAGTTTTGAAATTTTGCTCTGCTACACGGGTGTCATTGTGAATATGCTTTGGCTGGTTGATTTTTCAGAATCACTGTCATTTGTCATTGGACCCGCTTTTTACTTAATGACGTTCCATTTGATCCGGGGTCAACTACCGAAGCAGTGGTATCTTCATTGGGCGCCAGCTTTCATTTGGCTGATACTACAAATTCCTTTTTTGATTCAGGGAGATGATGTGAAGTTCAATGCTTGGATTGGTTCCTATCATCCACCGGGTTTATCGTTCGTTCAAGATACTCCTGATTTTTTCAACCCACCTTTTCATTCGGAGATCATTTTGGCGCATCTCACCACCTATTTGGCGATGGGGCTATTGTTGGCCATACAGGCATTTAAGCAAAAGCAGCAATCCTTTTTCAATACCCAAGTCACCGCCTTACAAAAGGTGCGTTCAGCCATGGTGCAGGTAGGCCTTGTGGTGTTACTGATTTTCACTGTCAAAATTTTCAATCGCGATGACATGGGTGACCATCTGTTTGCCGCATACACCACTATCCCCATTTATCTGATCAGCTTTCAGGTGATCCGGCAGTCGGGGTTCTTTAAGCAAACCACCATTACCGAAAATACCAAATACAAAAGTTCTTCTCTATCTGCTGAAGATCAGGCTCTCATCTTGGATAAATTAAAAAAGTTGATGACCGAAAAGAAACTATTCCTGCAGCCTAATTTTACGCTGCCCGATCTAGCGGAGCAACTCAACGTATCCGTACATCAGGTTTCGCAGGCAATTAATGATGGGCTCGGCAAAAGTTTTTTCGAAATGCTGGCCGAACATCGCATTGAAGAAGCTAAAATTCTATTAGTAACAAAAGCCAACATCAAAGTAGAAGAAATTGCCGAACAGGTGGGCTACAATTCCAAATCGTCCTTCAACACCGCATTTAAAAAATTAGTGGGCATGACGCCCAGCGAGTGGCGCACCAACGCTGAAAAACAAAAGAGGGGCTAACGCCCCCCTTACCCTACACTCCTACATCTATCTATTGTCCCGGTTCATTGGCTTTTGCATATTCCAGCGTGGGGCCATCGCAGTGTCCCCAGGTTCCTTGCAATATTTCTGCCGAAACAGTCTGCAATCGTTCTTTTGGGTAACAACTTGTTTTCAGTTCATCTCCACTTGAATATGTTAACTCCAGAAATTGTTGATTCGATTCGGTCACTGTGGTAAATGTGCCGGTCGCAGTCTTCGTAGCATTATCTTGTTGGCGATATCTGCTAAACGTACCATCGTTATTAAAAACATAATACTCCTGCCACTGCATTGCTGATCCTGTGGTCGATCCTAATCCCCACGCACCCGTCATTTTCACCAACACCCACTTTTGTTGACTTGATGCATTCAACTCTTTCGACTTTTCACTCAAAGGCGACTCGTTCGAACAACTTGCCAGTCCTGCCACTAGCACGAACAGAATGATTACATTTCTCATAAAGTTATTTTTTTGTTTCCATGCCTAAGACACTCCGCCCGGCCGAAAGGTTGTAAACGGCTATACATGGCGTTCGACTTTATAAAATCGGCCTTCCTGTCTATAAAAACAGCCTTACTTAGCGCCTACGCTGCCGTTTCTTTGCCCAAAATCTAAAACAAATGATCGCCACAGAAACCACTTCCCTTACCGAACGCAGACACGACCTCGACTGGCTGCGTGTAATCGCCATCGTCATTCTCCTGTTTTTCCATACCGGCATGTGGTTCAACCACTGGGGCTGGCATGTCAAAAACAACGAGCTCACCACCACCTTCCAATATTGGATGATCTGGTCGCATAACTTTCGCATGCAACTGCTACTCTTCATTTCCGGAGCGGGTACCTTTATCGCCCTTGGTTCGCGCACTGCAAGCCAGTTTCGCAAAGACCGCTACAAGCGCCTGCTCGTGCCGCTCATCTTTGGAATGTTAGTCATCGTACCTCCTCAAATCTATTACGAGCGTATCAGCCAATTCGCCAACTACTGGGATTTTTATAAAACCGTGTTTCAATTCAAACCTTATCCCGAAGGCGGCAGTTTAAGCTGGCATCACCTCTGGTTCATTTTGTACCTGCTCGTCTATTCTTTGCTCGCGCTACCATTTCTAAAATATCTGCGATCACCCAATTCCGAAAACTTCCGGCAAAAGTGCACCAAGGTGCTCTCATCACCTGCATCCATGTTGTTCATCCCTTCCATTTTAATACTCATCAGCCAAATCATTTTGCGCCCCTACTTTCCCGAAGAGACACACGACCTGCTGAATGACTGGGCCTTCTTCGTCTATTACTTTTCATTTTTTCTTATGGGCAGTATCTGCTACTCAATACCTGAATTATGGCAAGCCATCGGTAATAACCGCAAACATTTTCTGGTCGCACTGGTTTTTTCGCTCATTCCATTCTACGCATGCTACTTTCATTTTCGCGAGCTGATTTCATTGCCTGCACACATCGATACCATCGAAACAATTTTTGATGTCACCGCTATCTTCGTCAGTTGGTTTACCGTCATCACCATCATTGGCTTCGGGCAACACTATCTCAACAAACCCAGTCGCTGGCTCGCACCCATCAACGAAGGCCTCTATCCATTTTATATTTTACATCAGTCCGTAATTATTGCTATTGGTTATTATGTTTGCCAGTGGAACTGGAGCATCTCTGCCAAATATTGGATGATCAGTTTTCTCACAGCCGCCAGTTGCACCGCGTTTTATATTTGGATTATCCGCCCATTTAATGTGATGCGTTTTCTGTTCGGTTTAAAAACAAAGAAATAAAATTAAAGCTTGGGGGCATGGCTTACTCAAAACGCATTCCATGCGTTTTGAGCGCCACCGGGCTGTCGGCAGTCGCCAACCCATCACACAGGCCACTTCGGGCTCCAATGCATGCCTCCATCCCTTGCCCTCGCCAGCACGTAGCGTATCAACACTTTTTCAAACATCACGTTGTGAAGCACAGGTCGACCAATAGAAAAAATCAACTGAAAAGACTTAAATTTGAGTTACTAAAAGAATAAATAATATGGGGACAATTGAATTGAAATCAGACCTACATAAACTCCTAGACAGAATTGAAAATGAACAGCTGTTGCGGACAGTTTATGATTTCCTAAAGCAAAGAGAGACTGGAAAAGAGGGGCAGATATGGAATACCCTGAACGAAGAACAAAAGAAGGAGGTTTATTTATCATACGAAGAATCTCAAGACGACAAAAATCTAATTGCCTGGGAAACAGTTAAGATGAAGTATTAATGCAAGTTTATGTTACCCCAAGAGCTGAACAGAATTTTGATTCAATAGTAAATTACATAAGGCAAAATTTTGGAGAAAAGACAGCTAAGGAGTTTATTCATAAGGCCGATGAAATTTTTGAACTTCTTAGAGAGTTTCCTTTCATGGGACAGGTTGAATCTGGTGACACTAGAGGATTTCAATTATCGCGGCAGACAAGATTACTTTACAGAGTAAGGAACAACAAGATTATCATACTCGCACTTTTTGACGTTAGACAGGACCCAAAGAAAAAATTCGGATAAACCTTCGCCCCACAACACAAACGTCCCCGTTTGTTCTCTGTCAAAAAATCAGTAGCTTCCATTTTCATTTAAACCTATGAAGGTCTTTCTACTTGCAATGGTAGCATTGATCTGCATGCAATGCACCAACAACAATCAACCACCTGTCACGTGGCAAACCATCGAAAAATCTTTGCAGACTCAACTCATCACCGCTGCCGATGGCGACACCATTCATCTGCCGGAAGGCCATTTCATGTTTACCAAAAGCATTACGCTCGATGGTAAAATGAACATCATCATCAAAGGCAAAGGATTAGACAAAACGATTCTCAGCTGGAAAAACCAAACCGAAGGAGCCGAAGGTTTGCACATCAGCAATGGAAAAAATATTGTGCTCGAAGATTTTTCCGTTGAAGATGCCAAAGGCGACAACCTCAAAGTAAACGACACACACGGAATCACCTTTCGCAGAATTCGCTCGGCCTGGGCCGAAGGTCCAAAAACAGAAAATGGTGCCTATGCACTCTACCCCGTTTTGTGCACACGCGTACTCATCGAAGAGTGTATCGCCATGGGCTCTTCGGATGCCGGCATTTATGTAGGCCAATCCGATTCAGTCATCATTCGCAACAACAAAGCCTACTGGAATGTAGCGGGCATTGAAGCCGAAAATTCTAAGTGGGTAGAAATCTACGGCAACGAAGCCTTCGAAAACACAGGCGGCCTGCTCATCTTCGATTTGCCTGGGCTCACGCGCTATGGTCATACTGCCAAAGCATACAAAAACAACATTCACGACAACAATCACGAAAACTTTGCGCAAAAAGGAAATGTGGTGGCCAGCATTCCACCCGGCACAGGAGTAATGATTCTCGCCACACACAATGTGGATTTTTATGACAACACCATCACCGACAATCGCACGGTGGGTGTAGGCATTGTCAGCTACGAAATGGTAGCTGCTCTAAACGAAGGCGAACAACAACAGGAAGGCGCTATCGGTGGCGTGCAGTCCGTCAACAACCGCTTCCGCGAAGATTCTCTCTACAATCCGTTTCCCTATCAAATCAACATTCACCACAACCAATTTGAAAACAGCAACTGGTTTCCGACCATGCAAAGCGACATCGGCAAACTTTTGCTCACCAAATCATTCTTCGACACACCGGATGTAGTATATGATGGAATCGAAAATCCAAAACAAAAAGAGCGCAACATCTGTGTTTCTGAAAATGGTGAAATCACCTTCATGAATTTAGATGCCGCCAACGACTTCAAAGCACTATCCAAAGATGGTGCGCCATTCGCCTGCGACAATAAAGCGGCATTGCCATGAACACATTTTTAAAATGCAGCATACTTATTTTACTGATCGCTGCGTGTCAGCAAAAAAAGTCGGAGGTGATTGTTGCGCAGGAAGAAGTGTCACTCGCGCCTAACCTCAGCGCGTTGGGTGCTGAAAAATTATCAAGCTATCATTTCTTTGAAGGCGAATTAAAAAATTTACAACCAGCCGATGGCGTCATCGGCTACTCGCTCAACTCGCCTTTGTTCAGCGACTACGCGTTTAAAAAACGCTTCGTCAAAATCCCGAAAGGAAAAAAGGCAAGCTACCATCCTACCGAAGTACTCAACTTTCCGGAAGGCACCGTTTTGATTAAAAATTTTTATTACCCGGCCGACTTCCGAAAACCGGAAGAGCAAAAACGAATTTTAGAAACGCGCCTGCTTATTTTAGAAAACGGAAACTGGAAAGCGCTGCCCTACATTTGGAATGACGAGCAAACCGAAGCGTATCTGGAAGTAGCAGGAAAAAATATTGAGGTGGAATGGCTCCACTTCAATGGCGAAAAGAGAAAAGTGAATTATTCGGTTCCCAATGTCAACCAATGCAAGGGTTGCCATTTGCGTGGAGATCAACTTTCTCCCATCGGCCCAACGGCTCGTCAATTGAACAGTCATGAGGCTTCCACCAATCAACTAGTGGCATGGCAGCGCGCGAATCTTTTAGAAGGTCTGCCTGATCTCAAAAGCATTCCATTGCTTGCCTCCTATGAAAACAAAAATGAACTTATCGATCAACGCGCACGCGCGTGGCTTGAAATCAATTGTGCACATTGCCATCGTGCGGATGGACCAGCAAAAACAAGTGGGTTACATTTACTCGCATCGGTCAACGCCAGCGCGCAACTTGGCATCGGCAAGGCACCGGTTGCTGCCGGCAAAGGTTCCGGTGGGCGATTGTTTGGAATTGTTCCCGGCAAACCGGAAGAATCGATTTTGCAATATCGCATCGAGTCCACACACCCCGGAATCATGATGCCGGAGCTGGGAAGAAAATTAGTACACGAAGAAGGAGTCGAACTCGTGCGCCAATGGATCAGCGAGATGAAATAATTATTGCTCCCTCCGAATGGCCTCCACCGGATCTAATCGCGAAGCGCGCAAAGCAGGATACGTTCCGAAAACAATTCCCACCACAATCGCAATGAGCGAAACCATCGCTATCGTGTTCCATGTGTAAGAAGCCTGAAATGGAACTTTAGTAATCGCACGAATGATCGGAATCGTAGCCATTGTTCCCAACACGCCCAAAATCAATCCGCACAGACTACCGAAGGCAGAAATAGAAATCGACTCCGCCAAAAATTGAAATACAATATCCTGGCGTTTGGCTCCCAATGCTTTGCGCACACCAATTTCAGTTGTTCGTTGCGTAACGGAAATCAACATCACATTCATGACACCTACTCCTCCTACTAGAACTGAAATACCTACAATCAAACCCATGATTACCCGAAATAATCGGAAGCCTTGTTCTGCTTGCTCCACTCGAAATCCATTCGTAGCAATATCAAAGTCGGTCCGCTTGGCACCATACTCTTTCTTCAACCAATCGCTTATTTTTTCCTTTACGGGATTGACTTGGTCTACTTCGTTTACTTCTATGATCACTAATGGTGGATAATTTTTAAAATCTGTTGGCGTAAATAAAGAGATTGGCACAAAAACCTCAGGGCTTTTGGTTGATAAGTTTATAACCCCGATTACTTCATAATTTTCGCCTCGCATCAGTAGGTTTTCTCCAACCAGCGCAGTCACTGAATCGGATGGCGAAAACAATTGAGCAAATGTTTTATTTACAAGAACCACTTTGCGTGCTGATTGAACATCTTCTTGATTAAGCAATCGACCGGCTAGTAATTTAGATTGCACTTGATCATCCATCGAAGGCGTGGCACCGTACCACACGCTCAACATTTTTTTGGACGTAGCCGGGTGAACGACTTCTGCTGATTGTGTGGAGATTAACATCATCTTGGCTTGCCCGGAAAGATCATGCTGTAATTTTTCAAATTGTGTTGGTGAAAGATAGGCGAATGTATCTTTCTTTACGACAACACCATTTTCACTGCGAGTCGATTTGGACGAAACTAAAATGGAGTTAAGCGAAGTAGTTTGGGTAATCTGGTCTTTCGCAAATTTCTCCATGCCGTCAATCAGGCAGAGTATGCCAACTAATGCGGCCACACCGATGACCATTCCTAAAATGGAAAGAAATGTTTGGAAAATCTGACCTTTCATTGCGCGAAAGGCCATCGCAAAAGCGGGAATTATTTTTTTCATAATCAATCAGCAGTTACGAGACTTCCGATTGACTGAATTGTTACAAGAGATTCAGAATTAATTTGGTGTCCCGAATTATTTACTGTAGTCCACCACAAAAACATCAGGAAATTTTTTGCGCAGTTCATCGAGCATGGCCTGCGCTTTTTCGCGCTTCGAAAAACCGGTGAGCATAATGCTGTAATACTTTACGCCAGATACAATTTTCACTTGAACAGCGACTCGTCTTTTGTACGTGCCTTTCAGGTTATCCACAATCTTCATGACATTCACTAATTCCTGGTAGGTTCCCAATTGCACACCAAAACCCTTGGGGGTGATCCGACTGATATTAAAATCATAAATTTCCTTTTCATCTACCATCACATGATCCACCGGCACCGGTTGGGTATCACCAGTTCCATCGGTAGCATCTACAATTTCCAGCTTTACATCAGCTGTGCCTTGATTAAAAAAATGCAACTTCTCGGCTGCTGTTTTTGACAGGTCGATGATTCTTCCGTCTACATACGGGCCGCGATCGTTGATCACCACAATAACCGATTCATTATTCGCTAAGTTGGTTACTCGCACTTTTGTTCCAAACGGAAGCGTGCGATGTGCGGCTGTCATTTTGGAAGCCTTATAGCGCTCACCGCTCGCAGTAGGTTTGCCTTCAAATTTATCGGCATAGAAAGAAGCTTTGCCGGTTTGTACTTGTGCAAAAGCCGTAACACTGGCGAAACAAAACAATAAAATAATTATCCGATTCATGCTTTCGTATTTGAAAATTCAACCGAAAGATAATTCATTCTGTGTGATGTTCATTTTTCAGATGGATTTTTCTTTCCGGCCAATAACTTAGACAATGTGGCTTCCAATCGTTTTACTAAAGTTTCTTCTTTCTTTGCCGATGCAATCCATACGGCATACTCCTTACGATTGGTAAAAGAAAGCGTATCGAAAAAAGCCTTCGCTTTCGAGTTCTTAGTTAGCAAATCTTGCAACACTTTTGGTAAATCAACCATGCGCTCTTCTAAATCTTGTTCAACTACCACGTTCACTTTATCACCAATCGTCTTGGCAATGGCCTTTCTCACATCTTTGCGCAGGAGTATCGCATGCTGGCCTCCACCCATCACGGACAGAATACCGCGGTAAGGATAACCATCAAAGGTAACTTTCACTTTTACTTGTCCTCGCGTTCCAAAAATTTTCTGAACATCATACGGAAACAAAATAAAAGCCGCATCCACATCGAGGCCGGGATCTTCTATTATACCTATAAACTTCTTTACGATTGGCTTCTTTATTTTAGTGTCCGCCTTTTTTTGAGTTTCTTTACCCATCGTTTAGTTATTGTTCGTTTGAAATTACAAAAAATCAGATGCGAATTTTATTGATGAGTTTGATTTTTGGCTGGGTGTTCTCCTGCCAAGAAAGTGAAAAGGAAAATAAGGCTTCATTGGCCGCGCCCATTCAACCAACCAAACCACTGCAAGCTGCTTTTTTGGTAGTGGATGGTGTCTATAATTCTGAACTCATTGCCCCGATGGATGTATTTCAACATACCCGGTTCCACACATCCAATGCAATCGAGGTCTTCACCATCGCGCCCCAGCGTGATACGGTTACCACCTTTGAAGGCTTAAAAATAATTCCGGATTATGGGTTCGATGACAATTATCCGGCTATTGATATTTTGGTTGTTCCCAGTGCGGAGCACAGCATGGATACCGACTTAGAAAATGAAAAGTTGCTGGCCTTTGTTACGAAGACGGGCAAGCAAGCGCTCTACACATTTTCCCTTTGTGATGGTGCCTTTGTGTTAGCCGAAGCTAAATTACTTGACACCTATCAGTGTACTACCTTTCCGGGGGATATTGCAAAGTTTAAGCGCGCCTATCCGCAATTGAAAGTGCATGAGAATGTCAGCTTTGTGCATGATCGCAAGTCGATTACCTCGGCCGGAGGAGCGAAATCATACGATGCGGCACTTTACATGGTTGAACTTTTATATGGCAAAAAGGTGGCCGATGGCATAGCAAAAGGTTTGGTCATTGAATGGAATATAGCCGATATTAAGCACATTCAAACCAATCGATAAGTTATTCAACAAAATGACCTTTTTTATTACGTAGGGTCAATACTATGCTTCTGTTGAGTTATCTTTGAGATCGCATGAAACAGTCGCTACCACCTATCGAGCATCATAGCCAAATCATTGGCAAACTACAGGCTGCTGTTTTTGAGTACACTCTTTTTCCCAATGGCAATCGTGACTTTACTTATTTCAGTCCCTATTGTGAAACCATTTTCGAAACCGACAGCAAAATTTTATTGAGTGGCATACACCCTATCGAATCGTATGTGCATGAAGAAGATCGGTCTGCTTTCGTGAAGGATTTCCAACGATGGCTGACGCATGCAGAGGCTTTTCAATGGGAAGGTAGAGTGGTAACACCGACCGGAAAATGTAAATGGGTAGAGGCAATTGGCACACCTACTCGAATGGAGGATGGCCGCGTGGTGTGGGTAGGTTTGTTCACTGATCAAACCCATCAGAAAGAAATGGAACGAATTAATCGCGAAAACAAACAGCGATTGGATTTAGCACTTCTTGGTTCCGAAATGGGCGTGTGGGATTACAACTACAAAACCAACGTCACGATTATTAACCAAAAATGGGCAGATATTATCGAGTATCCCAAAGAAGAATTGGAAGAAATGTTCTGTCACTGTGAAGATTTCATTCATCCGGAGGACCGCCCGAATTATTTGTCAACGATTGAAAAACATCTTGCCAAGGAGACAGAGTACTATGAAGTGGTGTATCGGTTTCAACTCAAAAATGGAAACTGGAGATGGGTCATGGAACGAGGCCAGGTGGTTGAATTTGACGGCCAAGGAAATGCCCTTCGCACGGTGGGCACATTGCAAGATTTTGAAAACCGGAAGACACAAGAGCAAATTGCTGTTGAAGCCGAAGGTCGCTATCGCGAATTGATTGAAACCCTTCCACTTGGTATTGTAATCTACCAAGACAATCAATTGGTGTTTGCCAACAAATCTGTTGCTAAAATGATGGGGGCCAAGACCGTAGATGATCTCATTGGGAAGCCCGCGTTGCATTTTGTTCATCCGGAATCAATCGCCAAAGCACTAGAGCGGATTCAATTGCTACAAGATGGCAAAACTGTTCCAACTATCGAGCAGAAGTACATTCGATTAGATGGCAAGCCCATTATTGTAGATGTATCTGCGCATCAACTTAATTTTCGGGGCAAACCTGCCATTCAAATTATTATTAAAGACACTACCGTGGAGCGCGAAGCTCAAATGGCTAAGCGCAAGACCGAGACTCTGTTCTCTCAATTGTTTAAAAGTTCTCCTTTCGGATTGGTCATGTTGGATGACACCGGCAAGGTAGTGCAAGTGAATGAGGGGTTTGAAAAAATGTTTGGCTACACCAGCGAAGATCTAGCCGGAAAAAGCTTGAATGATTTTATTGTGCCTGCTGAGTTAGAAACGGAAGGCAACGACCTCAACACGATTATTTCGAGCGAGCAAGTCATTAAAATTGAATCAAAGCGATTGCACAAAAACCGCACCGCTTTGTCCGTAATTATTTACGGAGTGCCGGTGCCACTTGAAAATAAAACCATCTCCATCTTTGGGGTGTATGTAGATATCACGGAACAAAAACGGGTGGAAGAAGAATTGAAAGTGCGGAATATTGAACTCGACAACTTTGTATATAAAGTGTCGCATGATTTGCGAGCACCGCTCTCCTCTGTTTTGGGGTTAGTGAACTTGGCGAGCCTGAAAGGCAACACCGACAATTTGGAGGATTACATTCAGCGCATTGGGCAAAAAGTAAAACAACTCGATCACTTCATCAGCGATGTATTGAGTCACTCCAAAAATCTGAAGCTAGAGTTGAAAATTGAAAAGATAAACCTGCAGTATCTAATCGATCAAACCTTTACGGATCTGAACTATCTGAAAGGAGCCAACGAAATTTCACGAGAAGTAAAAATTGAAGGCATCGAATTTAACAGTGACCCTTGGCGCATGGGCGAGATTTTTAGAAATCTTATTTCGAATGCAATTAAATACCGCGATTTCAATAAGAAAGATTCCTATATCCGAATTTCCATAAAGATTGCACCAGACAGAACAACCATTTTGTTTGAAGACAATGGCATTGGTATTAGTAAAGCAAACCTTACTAAGATCTTTGAAATGTTTTATCGCGCCAGCGAGCAATCAGACGGTTCGGGGCTTGGTTTGTACATTGTGAAAAATGCAGTGGATAAACTAGGCGGAATATTAAAAGTTACCAGCGAAATTGGCAAGGGCACGTCTTTTGAATTGAAGCTGCCTAATCATACCTTAGCAGTCGATTAATTATCACTTTGTTTCATGACCCTGCACGAAGTTGTAAGCCCCTCCGATAAAAAAGAATTTTTGCATTTGCCCATTCGGCTTTATAAAAATTCTCCGCGCTGGATTCGTCCGTTGGATAAAGATATCGAAAATGTTTTTGATCCGGAGAAAAACAAAACTTTTCGTCACGGAGAAGTAATTCGATGGATTTTGAAAGATGAAAAAGGAACGACCATTGGAAGAGTGGCAGCATTCATCGATCAAAAAACGGTGAATAAAGGCAACGAACAACCCACCGGTGGAATGGGATTTTTTGAATGCATCGAAAATAAAGAAGCGGCCTTTCTGTTGTTTGATCAATGTAAAAAGTGGTTGCAACAAAAAGGTATGCAAGCGATGGACGGTCCCATTAACTTCGGCAGCCGCGATCGCTGGTGGGGTTTGCTGGTGGATGGATTTGATCGCGAACCAAATTATCAGTGCAACTATAATCCTCCCTTCTACAAAACTTTCTTTGAAGAGTACGGCTTCAAAACTTATTTCAATCAATTTACTTTTGCGCGCAAAATTCAGGACCCACTTTCACCAAAGTTGGCTCGCAAAGCAGAACTGATTGCACAAGAAGAAGGATATGAGTTCAGACATTTGCGTAAAGATGAAGTTAAACATCTTGGTGAATATCTGCGAACTGTTTACAATAAGGCGTGGGCCAATCGCGCAGAAAACCCGGAGATCACCTCGCAGCAAGCTGCGTTAATCGTAAAACAGATGAAACCGATCTTAGATGAGAAATTGCTCTTCTTCGGTTTCTATAAGGGCGAGCCAATTTCGTTTTTCTTGTCGCTGCCGGAAATCAATCAGATTTTTAAACATTTAAATGGAAATTTAAACTGGTACGGCAAGTTGGTTTTCGTTTGGTATCAATGGCGCAAACTCAACACCAAGGCATTTGGTATTTTGTTTGGTGTAGTGCCCGAACATCAGGGCAAAGGAGCGGATGGAGCGATGATTTCAGCAGCAAGAAAGTTATGGCAAGAAATTTATAAGCGATACGTAGATTATGAAATGAATTGGATTGGCGATTTCAACCCAAAAATGATTAATGTGGTGGAACAGGTGGGCGGCTTTGTTTCAAAAACCCATATCACCTATCGCAAACTATTTGATGAAACAAAGCCTTTCAAACGGCATCCGATTTTAAACTAGTATGAAGCAAACAGAAGAAAAAGAAGAAACACGGTCGAGTTTTCTCTTCCGGAATCTATTCAAGGGGTTGGCATGGTTTGCCGTTATCATTGTCGTATTTGTTTTATTAGAAGGCTATATTCAGCAAAACTTCAAAGAGCACATTGATACGATTCGGGCCAATCCGGGTATTTTATATGGGATCTATACAATTTCTGAAATTGTTTTCGGCATCCTGCCGCCTGAAATCTTTATGATGATTTGGATTTTGGATAACATCGATTTAAGTGGCTTCGTCATTAACCTTACTATCCTCACGCTGATTTCGTATGCGGCTGGAATTTTAGGATACTACATTGGCAAAGTATTTTCCAAAACAAAATTTTATCAAGAGCGCATTCGTGAAAAATATTTGAAACAATACGAAGGCAAATTAAAAACCTATGGCGGCTACCTCGTTTTTGTGGGTGCGGTTACTCCGGTTCCCTTCTCTGCTACTTGTATGCTGGCCGGCTCAGTAAATTTAAACTTCAAATACTTCCTGCTGATTTGCATTACACGCGTCATACGTTTTGCAGGATACGGAGCTGTAGTGTGGTACGCACCCGACTTGTTTAAAGATCTAACGAGCGGGTTTTAAAATCCATTTTTCGCTCATTGCCTTTTCGATTTTGCTTCGCGAAAAGTAAACCGGGAAGTGTTGATCGGTAGCCCAAAGTTCAAATAGATTTTTATAGAATGGACTGTTCACATCACCACTTTGGCCGGGTGTATTGGTAAACATGGCTTGATCCCAATCAGCCAAATCCACAGCTATGCGAAAACTTGCGCCCGATGTCTGATTGTCGCTGTTAGTTGTCATGCCCGGTGTCGATCCGTTTCCACCGCGAGGTAGTGGTCCTACTTCGAGTTTTTTTCGAATCTCCGGATTCACCGCATTGCTCAATGGATGTTTGATTAGCACGTGGTGATAAGCGTTTTGTCCGTAGTTCCATTTGGTCATGTCATCACCCAATTTCACATTCAAATCCTGAATTGCTTTCTCCAACGTTGATCGTAAAAACTGATCTTGTCCCGCTGAACCATTGCTGCCGAAAACAGGATTTGCCTGTTGAATCCACTCTATGATTCGCGCCAGCGGAATATACTTCACTGAACTTTTCATTTGCTCCGGCACCGCTAAACCAAGAATATCTTCGGTGATGCGCTTCTCCCAAGCCGCATAAATTCCAGCCTCGGTAGAATTAGCACTCATTTCAAAATTCCATTTCAATAAAAGCTGTCGCGCTTGTTCTGCTTGTGGCGATGTGGCAGAAAGATTTTTGAGCATCGGCACGAGTGTACGAGCCGGAATAGACACATAATCAAATTGCAGTTGCATCATGTCTTTCAACTCAAATTTTTTGCCGGAGCCCAGCACTTCACGAATGCGATCACCACGATAGGAATCCGCCCACGTCCATCCTACCGCATCGCGATGAGGATAGTTGTTGGGAATCAAATTCTCATTAGCCGTAGCCCAAAAACCCTTCGATGGATTGTATACCGAAGGCAACGATTGAATCGGTAAATATCCGCTCCACTCGTAGCGACCATCTCCCGGCACCGGAAGAAGTCCATCCCAATTTTTTCGAATAGGTGCTACGCCCGCAGCTTGCCACCCAATGTTTCCTTTTTTATCGGCCCAGATCATATTCTCTCCAGGAATGTGATTATACGAGCACGCTTTTCTAAACTCCTGCCAAGTAGTAGCCTGATCCATTCGCAAACTGGAAAGATACGGTGCACTACCAATCTCCATCCAACCACAGCGCATGGCGTAAGCTGTATTATTTTCTTTGTCGAAGTACGTCACCGGGCCGTGGCGTGTGTAGCGGTGCTCTACATAAACGGGAGCACCATCTTTTACACGAATCGTGTCTTTGATTATTCGCATATCTTCCCACTTGCCTTGATATTTGTATTGGTTTTGATTTTGCGGATTTAACTGATACACGTACAAATCTTCGGCATCGATATCAAAAATGGTGAGACCCCACGCACCATACTCATTGTGCCCAATAGAAACTCCCGGAATAGTAGGCTCGCCTCCACCGATCACGTTCCAACCGGGTGCATTCAAATGAACCATGTAGCGCAATGATGGTGCTGCAATCGCACGATGAGGATCGTTGGCTAACAAAGGAAGTCCACTTTTAGAAAGAGATGGACTCACAATCCAGTTGTTACTTCCAATAGTGGCTCGTTCAGTGGCCATCAAATGGCGGTAGGCTTCCTCATCTGCGGAAGCTAAACTTTCATATTCGTTCCAATTTAAATTAGCTGAAATGAAAATATCCGCGGGACTGAATACAAGCGGCTTGCGAAAGGCATCGTATAATTCTGTAACAGGCTTGCTTAATGACTTCGCATCGATGACAGGATCTAATTTCAAATTGGGATTACCCGGCTCAAATACAACGAGCTCTTTCACTTTTTCCTCGCCCATCGCAGCTACCCATCTGCCAAATTGAATTTCTTCGCCAATGTTTCCCAGCAACCCCTGATGTCTGGAAATAACTATATCAGTGGTCCAGCGCTGTGGTTTTGTTTTGAGCAATTTAAATTCGATTGGTAATAATTCCGGGTTCGTCTCCGTAGCTGATATGTAACTGTTAACTCCATCGGTAAACGCCTGAATAATGGCTGCCCCGTTTGGATGATAATGACTTAATTCTTTTTTCAAGTCACCGCGAAAGCGAAACAAGCGAGCGCCTTGATCGCGCAGCAGTTCTTTTGCTCCTAATAACTCCGCCATGGTTCCGGTGGCTTGCCTGCGCCACATCTCAAATTGAAAGAGTCTGTCTTTGGCAGCACAATAGCCTTGTGCGAAAAACAAGTCGTGTTCATTCTTTGCATAAATGTGGTTCACTCCAAACTCATCACGAATGATTTCGACCGGATGTTGAAGGCCAGCTACCGAAAGTTCATTTTTAGTCTGTGCTACTAACGATGATGTCGCCAACAATAAAATGAAGAGAAGTTTTTTCATGATAGTTAACCTTTAAAGAATGAAGGCGTTTCCAAACTAAATTAACTTTTAATTCGAATACTTTGAGTGCTTTTGTGAGGAATGCAAACCGATGCAGGAAGAATGGCAGAATTTGAAGCAAAATAAAATTAGTTTCTTACGGCTCAACCCTTTACTTTTGCCCCGCAAATAATCACTCGTAAATTATTTGCCATGGCGCTCGATTCTTCCAAATTTTTGTTCGAAGCACTCACCTATGATGATGTGCTCTTAGTTCCAGCTTACAGCGATGTACTTCCCCGCGAAACCGACCCGAGCGGTTATTTAACCAAGAATATCAAGCTGAATATTCCTATCATTTCCGCTGCGATGGATACGGTAACGGAAGCCGAACTGGCCATCAGCATGGCATTGGAAGGTGGACTGGGCTTTATTCATAAAAACATGTCCATTGAGGCGCAAGCCGATCAGGTGCGCAAGGTGAAACGCTCCCAAAGCGGTATGATTCTCGACCCGGTGACGCTACACATTAGTTCTACCGTACGAGATGCGGAGAAAATAATGCGTGAATTCAAGATTGGAGGTATTCCTGTGATAGATGATAACGGAAAACTGGTTGGCATCATCACCAACCGCGATTTGCGCTTTCAAAAGAACATGGCTACGCCCATCGAGCAGATCATGACAAAAGAAAATCTGATCACAGCACCCGAGGGAATCACATTAGAGAAAGCCGAACTTCTTTTGCAGAATTATAAAATTGAAAAACTGCCGATCGTCAATAAAAAAGGCAAACTCACAGGACTTGTTACCTACAAAGACATCCTGAAAAAGAAAAACAAACCCAACGCTTGCAAAGACAGCTTTGGAAGATTGCGTGTGGGTGCAGCGGTTGGTGTTACACCAGACATTTTGGATCGCATCGAAGCATTGAAAAATGCCGGAGTAGATGTGATTAGTATCGATACAGCGCACGGCCACTCCAAAGGTGTGATGGAAGCCGCAAAGAAAGTGAAGAAGAAGTATCCATCACTGGAATTGATTGTCGGAAATATCGCCACAGGTGAAGCCGCTCGTGCGTTGGCCAAAATAGGCGTAGACGCAGTGAAAGTGGGTGTTGGTCCTGGTAGTATTTGTACCACACGTATCGTAGCGGGTATTGGTCTTCCTCAATTGTCAGCCGTTTACGAATCCGCGAAAGCGCTGAAAGGATCGGGTGTAAAAGCCATTGCCGATGGAGGTATTCGTTTCTCTGGTGATATCGTGAAGGCATTGGCAGCCGGTGCTGACAGTGTGATGATCGGATCGTTGCTGGCCGGAACCGAGGAAGCGCCCGGTGAATTGATCATCTACGAAGGCAGAAGATTTAAATCTTATCGGGGCATGGGCTCGCTCGAAGCAATGGAAGATGGATCGAAAGACCGCTATTTTCAGGATGTGGAGGACGATATCAAGAAATTAGTTCCCGAAGGCATTTCCGGACGCGTGCCATTTAAAGGCTCGGTAGCCGAAATCCTGTATCAATTGGTGGGAGGTCTTAAAGCAGGTATGGGCTACTGCGGAGCCAAGAACATTGAGAAATTAAAAACAGCCAAGTTTGTAAAAATTACCGCAGCCGGTGTTCACGAAAGTCATCCACACGATGTTAGTATTACCCGCGAAGCGCCTAATTATAGCAGAAAGTAAGCTGGCAGGCCATTATTCGTAGCTTATTTATAATTATTATTGCAAAGCCAATCGTATGCCGATTGGTTTTTTGCTGGCTACTATGTTCAAAACCAAAGCTATTATCCGTCTGACTTCGCTATGCGCAGCCATTAGCTGGGTAATCTTGGTATTTGCTGACATCACGGTTCTTTTCAGCGATCTGAAGGCGCTCCCGCCCGATGTACCGGTGTGGCTGCCGCGCGTCATGCTCGATTTGTATGTGGTTTCTCTTTTTTACTACTACAAATTTCGAATTGAACGCGATGAGGGACTAAACTTTACAGACCTGTTGTGGAAAGTGTTCGCTACGGGATTAATCGCCACGGTGATTTCGTTGGCAGTGCGATTGGTTCTTTTTCTTTTGGGAAGCACCAAGTTGTCTACCAATGTTCTGTTTATTGACTTCGTCTATCAGATCAACCTCGCGCTTTTCATCAACTTTTTGCTGGCCGCTTTCACCTGCTGGAAACGCCTGATCTTATACCAAAAATCAAAGTGGTTAATTCGCGCGTGGCTGGTATTCGAGTTTCTGCTCTTGGGCATTCTGCTGTACGACAGCATACATGTTGTTTTGTCGGAAGCAATCTCTACCATCGCGATTGTACTAACCAGTTTGTTGGGATTGGTGCTTTCGGCCAATATGCGCTGGGTGGCCTATCTCAACTTTAAGCAAAAGTGGACCAGTTTGCTTTTGCTCCTGTTGTCTATTTTCTACCTCGTTTATTTTCTGTATTCAGTTACGATCTGGTCAGACCAAATCACGCAACAGTCCGGTGCGTTTGTGAATTTCCAAAGTCATGTCTTCAACATTGCGTTGCTTGCCTTTGTGCTTACGTATATGTCGTTCTCGTTTTTGGTGGTGCTTTTCAATTTGCCAACCTCTTCTGTGTTTGAGCAAAAGTTGGAAGAGGTAGTCAACTTTCAACGCATCAGTCAATCCATTCAAACCGAACAAAGCGAAGAAAGTGTTTATAATATTTTATTGGAAAGTTCGGTGAGTTCTGTTTTTGCGGATGCCGCCTGGCTAGAGATCAAAGGTGCTGCGAACGAACAGCGATTGTTTACCTACCAGATCACCGAAAAAGAAACCAAAGAGATCCACGCGCATCTCGAAAAAAATAAAATCAAAGGCGCACTCGACCAAAGTAGCGATAAAACGAAAAATCTATCGAAGCATCTCAGCTCGCTAAAGAGCACTCGCTTCCGTTCATTGCTTGCGTTTCCCATCAAGGTAAAAGATGAGACCATCGGCACGTTGGCCCTGCTGAAAGAATTGCCGGAAGGCTTCAATAAAGAGATGACGCGTATTGTTTCTGCTTTCGCGAATCAGGCCGGTATCTCGATTGAGAATTTCCGGTTGATGGAAGAAGCCTTTCAAAACGCGCGTTATAAAGAAGAACTTAAAATTGCGAAGACGGTGCAGCAAAGCTTGCTACCCGCACGCCTTGAGCAACATGCCGATTTTGAAATATCTGCTTTTTCAGCTTCAGCTGATGAAGTAGGTGGTGACTATTATGATACACTGCGTATCAGCGATCATGAAATTGCGCTGATCATTGCCGATGTGTCGGGAAAAGGAACTACTGCGGCATTCCACATGTCGCAGATGAAGGGAATCTTTCACAGTCTGGCACAACTGGGGCCCAACCCACGCGATTTCATGGCCAAAGCAAACAAGGCGTTGGTATTTTGTTTAGAGCGCGGATCGTTTATTTCGGCCACTTATTTTGTGATCAATACCGATAGTAAAAAAGTGTTTTACTCACGGGCGGGTCACTGCCCTGTGTTGTTATACAAATCATCTAAACAAAAAGCCGAGTATCTGAAAGACAAGGGCACTGCATTAGGAATGGTGCGCAGCCAAGACTATCGCAATTTTGTGGAGGATAATGAATTTACCTATGAGTCAGGGGATGTGATGGTGTTGTACACCGATGGTATTACCGAAGCCAAAAACAATAAAGGAGAAGAATTTGGCAACGAAAGGTTGGCAGAGGTGCTACAAAATAACGCGGAAAAAAGTTCCAAAGAAATTGAAGAAAGTGTAATTAGTACACTTTATAAATTTTCAGGATCAGAAGATATTAATGATGATTACACGTCTATGACGGTAAAATTCAGATAAGCATAAACATTAAAAAACCTTAACCGTTACAACTACATGGTTCACATTAAAAGACTACAAGAAGACGGAGCCGACATCATCGCTATCGTAGGTGAAATTGATGCCAGTTCTTCCATTGAGTTAGATTTGGCCATCGCCAAAAGTGTGGGTGAAGGGTACAAAAAAATATTAGTCGATTGTCAGGCATTGGAATATATCTCATCCGCAGGTTTGGGCGTATTTATGTCATATATCGAAGAATTAAGAGACAAGAATATCAGTTTCGTGCTGTTTGGCATGAAAGAGCGTGTGCTCAACACATTTAGCATTTTAGGATTGGCTGATTTGTTGAACATTCGGGAAAATAAACAAGAAGCGAAAAAACTAGCCGATGAGCTATCACTATAATACCGGGTGTAGCCTGAACAATTTAAAAGGCGTGCGGGAATTTATCCGCAAGTCGCTGGACGGACAGGAAGTGTCTGATCTGGAGCTGGGGGCTATTGTGCTGGCGCTAGACGAGATGTGCTCTAATCTGATGATTCATGCGCATCATTGCAATCCCGATCACTTTATTGCGTTAAACATCCATATCCCCGTAAAGGGCCAATTTATCTTCGAAATTATTGACGATGGATCGATGTTTGACATTAATCAGTTTCAGGAACCCAAGCTGGACAATCTGGTGCACGAAAAGCGCAAAGGAGGCCTGGGCATACGTTTGGTCAAGTCCATTATGGACAAAATTGAGTACCTGCACGAAGGCGGCAAGAATGTGTGCCGGCTGACTAAAACCATCTGAATGACCCCCTAAGGGCGTTCGATCTCTAGATTTTTACCCTTATTTTTGCGACCTAAATTTATCGTACATGCGAAAGCTGTGTCTCCTTTTATTTTCGTTACTGGCAACGGTTGGTTTTGCACAAGAAAAAAAATCCGCTAAGCCCGTGGCGGTTTTTACGGTAAATAAAGTGCCTACCTATACGGACGAGTTTATTTATCTGTATCAGAAAAATCATCAAAATAAACCGGATGATTTTACCGAAGCCAAAATCAACGAATACCTCGATTTGTTTGTCAACTTTAAACTGAAGGTAGCTGAGGCGAAAGCCCTGGGCCTCGATACAACGGCTAAGTTTATCAAAGAATTGAATACCTATCGGGAAGATTTGAAAAAACCATACCGCGCGGAGCCCGACTTGTTGGATAAATTAACCAAGGAAACTTACCAGCGACTGACCG
>DGYK01000031.1:25300-126262 GCA_002398365.1 Flammeovirgaceae bacterium UBA5008 | reverse complement strand
TTCAGCGACTGACCGAAGAAGTGCGTGCCTCGCATATTCTCATTTCAACCACACCCGAGTCAAACCCGGCAGATACAGCAACCGCTTACAAGAAAATTTCGGACATTAAAAAACGCATTGAGGCTGGTGAAGATTTTGAAAAACTGGCGCGTGAACTTTCGGAAGATCCAAGTGCCAAAATAAATGGTGGTGACCTCGGTTATTTTACAGCTATGCAAATGGTGTATCCTTTTGAGCTGGCTGCCTACAACACAAAAGTGGGAAGTCTTTCATCGATTGTGCGCACCCGGTTTGGGTATCACTTACTGAAAGTAACCGACAAAAAACCCGCGCGAGGTGAGGTGGAAATTTCACACATTCTTTTGCGCGCTGCCAATCCGGATGACAACAAAGTAAAGAACACCGCCTTCGAAATTTTTGATCAGTTGAAAGCGGGACGTAGCTGGGACGATCTCTGTAAAGAATTTTCAGATGATGGCAATACAAAAAATAGTGGCGGAAGACTTCGACCATTTGGGGTGGGAGCACTTGCTTCAGTGCCGGAGTTTGAAAGCACTGCTTTCAGCATGCAAAAACCGGGCGATATCAGTGATCCATTTAAGTCTGCGATTGGCTGGCACATCATTCGGTTAGAGAAAAAAATTCCACTTCCTTCCTATGCGGAAATAGAATCTTCGCTCAAACGAAAAGTAGCTCGTGACGAACGCTTGCAAGTGTCGCAAAAGTCCATGGCGAGCAAAAGACGAAAAGATTTTCAGTGGATCGAAATGGATGAAACAAAAAAACTCGTTTTTGCATCGGCTGATTCCACTTTAACGCAAGGCAAATGGGTAAAAAAATGGAGTGATGAAGCAAACAAAAAAACATTGTTCACTGTAGGCACCAAAAAATATACCTGCGCTGACTTCGCAGCCTACATTCGTAAAAATCAAGTTCGTTCAGACGTCAGTCCTGCTACCTACATGGATCTATTGTATCTGAACTTTGTCGATGAAAAAGTAAACGAAACAGAGGAAGAAAAACTAATGCGGGAAAAACCGGACTTTAAGAACTTGCTCAATGAATACTACGAAGGGATTCTTTTCTTCGAAATCATGGAGAAAGAAATCTGGAATAAAGCAACTGCCGATTCGGCCGGACAACAAAAGTTTTACCAGTCGCACCTAGAAAAATACAAAGCCGGAGATCGTATTGAAGCTCGCATATTTATGGCAACGGATAAAGGCGTGGTGGATGCCTTTCGCAAAAAGGTAGAGGCGGGTGACTCCATCAAAAATGAGGATGTTAAAAAATTCAAGTCGGTGCAGCCATTCCGCAACTATGAAAAAGGAGAGAGTAAAGTCATCGATAAAATCACTTGGGCAGCCGGATTGTATGACGTGGAACTAGATAAGAATTATTACCTTGTTGAAGCAGTTCGACTGGTGGCTCCTGGAATTAAAACTTTCGAAGAAGCCCGTGCATCTATTATTACAGATTATCAGGCTGAATTAGAAAAGATGTGGTTAGCCAGTCTTCGAAAGAAATACCCTGTGGCCATCAACAAAAATGGAAAAAAGGCGGTGCTGAATGCGCTGGTTAAAAAATAATGAGAGCAATCAATCAATTTGGATTACGAACCATTTGGATAGGGAGCTGCATCAGTTGTCTGGTTGCTTCATGCGACCTGATTCGTATGAAAAAAGCCAATTCATCGGCTGACCAAGAGCGCAAAGCGATTGCCCGGGTAAATGATGCTTATCTTTATTTGGATGAACTGAACGGCATTGTGCCTTCTACTGCCAATAAAGAAGATAGCGCTGGTCGTGTTTCATCGTACGTGAACAGTTGGATCAGAAAGCAACTGTTGTTGAATGAGGCTGCCAAAAACATCGATATCAATGAAGCGGAGGTAGAGCGCAAAGTGTTGGATTATCGCTATAGCCTGATTGGCTACGAATTTCAGAACTACTATATCAAAAAAAATCTGAACGACAGTATTTCTCCTGCTGAAATAGAAGCATACTACAAAAGCCATTTGGATAATTTTGTGTTGAAGCAAAACATCATTCAGGGAACCTATATCAAGGTGGCCAAAACGGCTCCCCGCATTCAGCGGATTAAAGAATTGATGTACTCCACCAAGCTGGCTGATCAGAATGAGTTAAAATCGTATTGCTTACGCTTTTCAGAAGCCTACCAATTGCCCGATTCTACTTGGATTGAATTTGATAAACTAACTGCCAACTCGCCATTGGCGGAAATTCCGAACAAGATTCAGTTTCTTCACAATTACCGGTATTACGAAACCAGCGATGAAGGTTATTTGTACTTCCTGAAAATTGACACCTATAAAATATCCGACAATGTTTCCCCCCTGGAATTTGTTCAAGAGGACATCAAAAACATTATTTTAAACAAAAGAAAAGTAGAACTTGCCAAAAAATTGGAGGACGAGGTATATGAAAATGCTGCTAAACGAAAGGATTTCGAGGTTTTTGACCGTTAGTATAGTCTCATTAAGCATGGCGATTGCTGCACATGCTCAAGAAAAAGACAAAACGGGCTTCGTTGTCGATAAGATTATCGCCAAAGTCGATAATTACATTGTGATAAAGTCTGAGTTGGAATCTGCTTATCAAGCCTATTTGGCAGAAGGAAACCCCAATTCGGATGAATCAAAATGCCAGCTTTTCAATCGTTTAATCATGAACAAGCTGATGGTGGCTAAAGCTGAGATTGACTCGGTTATTGTTACGGATTTAGAGGTAGATCAAAATACCACCCAACGTATGAATGCCATCCTTCAGAATTCGGGTAATTCCCCGGAAGAATTGGAGAGAAGATATGGCAAGAGTCTGGAACAAATTCGAGTTGAGTTACGCGATCAAATTCGTGAGCAATTATTGGCTCGTGAAATGACCGGACGCATTACCAAAGACATTAAAATTACACCGGCCGAAGTGAAGCGGTTCTTCAATAAAATTCCGAAAGACAGTTTGCCTTTCTATTCATCGGATGTAGAGATAGGCCAAATCGTAAAAAATGTAAAGATCAGCAATTCGCAAAAGGAAGAGGCCAAAAGAAGACTCAGCGAAATTCGCGATCGTATTTTAAGTGGTGAAGATTTTAATACCCTGGCTGAGAAATATTCAGAAGACCCAAGTGTGAAGGCTAATGGTGGTGAGATGGGCTTTGTGGGTCGTGGTCAGATGGTGCCTCAGTTTGAAGCCATGGCTTTCAAATTGCGCAAAGGTGAAATCTCTCAACCATTCGAAACTTCATTTGGTATTCATATTATGCAGTTGATCGACCGCAGAGGTAATGAGTACAATTCGCGTCACATTTTGTTGCAAGGCATTCCTTCAAGTGAGGATGTAAAGCGTGCCGAAAATTATTTGGATAGCTTGCGTACCCGCATTCTCAGCGACAGCATCAAATTTGAGTATGCGGCCAAAGAGTATTCCGATGATATGGGAACAAAAGGTCATGGTGGCTACTTTACAGATCCGGATGGAGGCATTCACGTATCACTGCGTGAAATTGATCCCGTTGTTTACCTGGCTCTGGATACTATGAAGGTGGGGCAAATCAGTAAGCCGCTTACGTATCGTACAGAAGATGGAAAAGATGCCGTGCGTGTCCTTTATTTCAAAGCGAAAATACCACCCCACCAAGCCAACTTGAAAGACGATTGGCATCGCATTCAATCGGCTGCATTGGCTGAGAAAAAAGATAAAGTGATTGGCAAGTGGTTCAACAAATCCAGACAAGACGTTTTCATCAATATTGACCCCTCGTATAATTATTGTAAAATCTTGGAGTAAATTTAAGGGCTACAATTCAGGGTATCTTCTATCTTGGATGACTGAACTTGAATTTTATAATCTGTAAAAAATGGCCAAACAATATTCGAATGATGTAGAAGCAGCCGATGCGCTGGCAAAAGCATATCAGGACCTGCGCAGTGAAATCGCAAAAGTAGTAGTAGGGCAAGATGAAGTGGTGAAACTGGTTCTTACCGGAATTTTTTGTCAGGGTCATTCGCTTTTAGTCGGTGTGCCGGGATTGGCTAAGACATTGCTAGTGCAAACTATTTCCAAATCGCTCGATCTGCACTTTAAACGTGTTCAGTTTACTCCTGATTTAATGCCTTCGGATATTGTAGGTGCTGAAACGATGGATAAAGAGCGGAACTTCCAATTTGTGAAGGGCCCCATTTTTGCCAATATCATTTTGGCGGATGAGATTAACCGCACGCCTCCCAAAACGCAAGCTGCGCTTCTGGAGTCAATGCAGGAATATGCCGTAACCATTGCCGGAAATAATTATCCGCTACCGCAGCCATTCTTTGTGCTGGCAACTCAAAACCCGATTGAACAAGAAGGAACTTACCCGTTGCCCGAAGCACAGCTCGATCGATTCATGTTCAATATCTTCTTGGATTACCCGAGCTATCAGCAAGAAATCAACATTGTAAAAAATACCACAGCCGACTTCTCACAACAAGTAAGTAAAATTTTGTCTGCTGAAGATATCATCGCTTTTCAACACCTGGTACGCAGAGTGCCCATTGCCGATAATGTTGTGGAATATGCCGTGAAGCTGGCACAAGCAACTCGCCCCGGCAAAAACGGATCAGCCATTGCCAACGAATGGTTGGAGTGGGGTGCCGGTCCGCGGGCTTCACAATTTTTAGTTTTAGGTGCGAAGTGTAATGCCCTTATCAACGGAAAATACTCTCCCGATATCGAAGATGTTCAAGCAGTAGCTAAACCCGTTTTGCGCCACCGTATCGTTCGAAACTTCAAAGCAGAAGCCGAAGGAATTTCGGTAGATGGAATTATTGAGAAGTTGATGGTTTTGTAGGCGTCCAAGCAAAATCTGCTGCTTTCGGAAAATCAGTAAAGACCTGTTGAATAAAATCATTCGGAATCGTCAACTTCCGTTTGGTCATATCAATCCATGCGCCATCCATATGAATGATAGCCGCCACGGTTCGGTCTTCTTTATAAATGTGATGACGAATACTCCATCGCGAAAAATCAGGAGTGGCTTTCGTGACAACCAAATCGACTGTTACTTTATCTTCAAATTTAATCTCACGCCTGAAAATGGCTTCCTCTCGAAAAAGAATGGGTCCAATTCGAAGTTCTTCAAATTTTAAATTGGTAAGCCCTTGCTGCGAAAAACAGGCAATGCGCGTAGTGGCACCATAATCATAGTAAGCCGAATGACGTAAATGCCGATTTTGATCGATGTCTGACCAGCGAACCTGAATGGGTATTTCAAAAGTTGTCATACGTTAAATTCTAATTAATTAAATCCCGAACAACCGGAATGGATTTTATCTCCCCCAAACCATCAATGTGTAACGCATAGAACCGTAATAACACATCCAATAAATTTCTTCGTTGCGCCTGATTCATTCCAATGATGTCAGAATAATCTGCGTGAAGCAATTGTTCCAAAATGATTTCTTCTGCATCATCGGCATAAAAGGGGGTCAGGATTTCGGTGGTTTGGCTGGGACCGAATCCTAACAAGCGACTTAACTTAATGAGGAACAGTAAGTGAAAATTTTCCACTTGGATATTTTCCTGATCGAGTGTAATAAAAGACTCAAACAGAAAGTGACACAACTCCTGCGAATGGGTTTGCTCTTTCACAGATTTGTTAATCATCTCATTTAAGAAAAGTGCCACTGTCGATTTTTTAAAATCAGACGTGATGGTTTGATAGGGATGAACACATCGCACTTCCTTTAGGCGTAAGATGTTGGCGTTTTCTTTGTGATACACCACCAGATCGAGGAGTGTGAGTGGTTGATAGAGAGCGATTTTTCCTTTTCCTGATTTGCTTCGGGCACTATTTACGATGTACGATTGTAACCCAAGTTGTTCCGTGAAAATCGTAACGATAATCGAAGACTCTGCGAATTTGGTAAACCGAAATACAATTCCTTTTGTCTTGAGTAACATGGGTTCTGCTAACTCTTCTTTCTCTTCACCTCATTCATTCCTTCCACAAAAGTCCTTCTGTTGCGGGCTTCGTACTTATCTTTTTCTCCCAGTAAAACCTGCGATTTGTTTTCAGTCAGGCGAAAAGAGAAAGAAGCCAACTCGCCCGTTTGTGCGCAAATGGCATGCACTTTCGTAACAAACTCAGCCACCGCCAGTAAATTGGGCATCGGCCCGAAGGGCTTGCCTTCATAATCCATATCAAGGCCAGCTACAATCACACGTTTACCGGCATTGGCCAGCGTGTTGCAAACTTCTACAATGGCATCATCAAAGAATTGCGCCTCATCAATACCGACTACATCGCAATCACCGGCCAGCAACAAAATATCTCCGGCAAAATTGACCGGAGTAGAACGGATCTCGCGCTCGCTGTGCGATACGATTTTTTGATCGTCATAGCGCTTATCAATAGCGGGCTTAAAAATTTCTACTTTCTGTTGGGCAATCAAAGCCCGGTTGAGCCTTCGGATAAGTTCTTCCGTTTTACCGGAAAACATGCAACCACACACTACTTCAATCCAGCCGTTCTTCTCGGCTCTGGCATTGCGACCAATGTGTGGTTCTATAAACATATTGCAAGGTAAAAATTAGCTGGAACTTGAACAGAGTAAACAAGGTCAATCATCATATTTTAGATGAGGCAGCTTGCCTTCATCCGGAACCCGCACTCGTAGGTCGCCTAATGCTCTTGCCTGACACGCCAGCCGTTCATTAGGAGCGAGCTTTCCCTCCTGTTCATAGCGAATCTCAGCAGGTGTTTTTTCTGAAAGATGCTCTTGTCCGGCCACCACAATCAGTTTGCAGGTAGTACACCGCCCCTTACCTCCACAGGCATACATCCAGTCCACCCGCTCATTTTGGAGGGCAGCCAAAATAGAACGAGATTGTGGGTGAATATTCACCACTTTTCCACTCAGGTTTTCAATTACTATCTTTGCCATCTTTAGAACGCACCTTGATCAATCTTTATGGACGAAAAAATCAGCTCACAAGCAATCGGACAATATAGCGAGCATTATGCTTCTAAATTAGCTGATCAGTTTTTTAGTAAAAAAGAAACGATCAGCGGCCCTGAAATACTCACACTGTGCGAAATAAAGCAGGTGAATATGTTTATCATTCGTGAGCTAATGCACGCCTGGAAACAGGAATCTGAAAAACTGAAAAGCCCGTACTTCGACTATCAGGCATCTGCTGTAAAAGAAGCGTTGGTACAATTTCAAAACACGCTGTCTAATTATATATCCGTTAGCCGGAAAGACTTTGTACCCCTTTTGGAAACAGCCGTGACCAAAACCATCTATTTGATCATGGCACCCTATGATTTCTATTCTGAAACATTGGATCGCTATGGAAAAGGTTACCTCAAAACTGAATACCTAAAAGGTGAAGTAAAGTATTTACGAATCAATCAGGCACCTTTGGAGCGTCTGGTTTCCAAGTTGGAGGAACAAAAAATTGATGTACTGACTGGCAATGAAGCCTTTGGCATGCTCGACTCTATTTTAGAGGAGGTTAATTTTACACCCGAAGACTTTGAAGGATTTGTCGGACAATTTTCAAAATTGGTTCCACTTCGGGTGGACAGATTATTCGAAGTGCGGACTGTTGTAAAGCAACCGGAATTAAAAAAACCAGAACCCCTAAAACCAGAACCCGTCAAAGCGGAGCCGGTAAAAGTGGAGCCAAGCGTCAAAGAAAACAAACCAACATTAGCTGAAAATCTGGCGCGCCAAAAAACCACTAAACTAAAAGATAGTCTCACCATCAATCAAAAATTCATGTTCACCAAAATTCTCTTTAAAGGTGACTTTGAGATTTTTTCTGAAACCATTGATCGGTTGGATTCTTTTGAAACTCTCAATCATGCACTGGCCTTTTTAGGAGACCACTACCCTGACTGGGATCGCGAAAGCGAAGAGTATGAAGAGTTTTTAGAAGTGCTGGAAAAAAGATTTAGTTAAAGCGCTAAATCCTTTGCAACACCTCTCCACGGTGTGCATCCAATTTCAAAAGGATAAACAGCAAAATCGTAAAGCCCCATAACGAAGATCCGCCATAGCTAAAGAAGGGCAAAGGGATTCCAATAACCGGAAACAATCCGATCGTCATGCCGATATTAATGGCAAAGTGAAAAAATAAAATACAGGCTACGCTATACCCATACGATCGGGCAAAGCGACTCTTCTGCCGTTCCGCAAGAAATACAACGCGTAGCATCAATGCCACGAAGAGAGCTACAACAACCAAACTTCCAATCCAGCCAAATTCTTCACCGATCGTACAAAATATAAAGTCGGTGCTTTGCTTCGGCACAAAATCAAACTTTGTTTGGGTGCCTTTTAAAAAACCTTTACCAAAAAATCCACCGCTGCCTATGGCAATTTTAGATTGTGTTACGTTCCAACCAACACCAAGCGGGTCAATGTCGGGATTGATCAATACTTTGACGCGGTTTTGCTGATGTGGTTTTAAAACATCGTTTACTACATAGTCAACGCTTTCAATCACACCGCTAATCAGCAAGGCACCAATGGTGAGCACCGCAATTCGTTTGAATTTCTTTTTACCGAAATAAATCAGTACGAGCAATGTGATCAGTATCGCTCCATGCAGATACAGCTGATTCGGTATTAGAAGCGTGAGAATAAAAATGGTAGCCGCGCATATCCCTACGATCAAGATAAATGGAGACATCCCTTCGCGGTAGAAGACCAAAACAAATGACGTAAAGACTAAAGCGGTTCCTGTGTCTTTCTGTAATTGAATCAAAATGATGGGCACTCCAATGAGCGCAAAGAGTACAGCTTGGTTGCGCAAATTGTCCATTCTAAAACCAACAGAACCAATAAATTTCGCAACTGCCAAAGCCGTAATAAATTTCGCAAACTCGGAAGGCTGCACACCAAATGATCCAATTCCAATCCACGCCTTATTGCCACCTACCTCTTTGCCAATCACGGGCACTATAAAAAGCATAATTAGAATCAATCCATAAAAAATATAGGCAAACGTTTCATAAAAACGCATGTCGATGATGATGATTGCCAACACGATCACTGCCGATGCAGCAATAAACATAAGCTGTCTACCGGAGCTTAGAGATAAATCCCAGATGGTTTGATTAGCTGTTTCATCGTAGATGGCAGCAAAAATATTGAGCCAGCCCAAAACAACGAGTGCCATGAACAAAAAGATGGTTGTCCAATCTAAACTTCCACTTATATCATCATCGCGTCTCATGACATCAATCTAAAAATTTGCCTGCCAAAACGTAGTCTTCAATAAACTGCCTTTTGGTTTTTCCGTACAAATACTTTTCAATCATCAAACTTGCAATAGAAGCAGCTGCGCGTGCGCCTTGGCCAGCATCTTCCACATACACGGCTATTGCAATTTTAGGATTTTCGCGTGGAGCAAACGCGATGAACACGGAATGGTCAGGCAGTGGATCATTTTGAACCGTCCCCGTTTTTCCACAAACCACTACATCGGCCAAATGGGCACGGTACTGCCCGGTACCGGCATCCACCACTTGTTGCATTGCGTCTACCGCAACCCGAAAGTAAGCTGAATCGATAGTGGTATAATGACGTTCGAGATATTGCGGCAACGGTTTGCCATTTTTTCCTACGGATTTAATCAGGTGTGGAATATAATAGTAGCCACGATTCGCGATGGTGGCTGCAAAGTTGGCCATCTGAATGGGCACCACTAAATTTTCTCCTTCGCCAATGGCAATGGAATAGATATTCGAAAACTTCCATGGTCTGTTGTTGTAGGCCCGATCATAATATTCCGGAGTGGGTATCAGGCCATCTTTTTCATTGGGTAAGTCGATGCCTAAATTTTTTCCGAAACCAAAACTGTGAATGTGTTTGTTCCATTCTTTCAAACCGATGCGCGTATCTTCAAATGGCGAACTCGATATATTTTTATTTAACATTTTTCGCAACACATTAAAAAAATACGGATTGCAAGAATTGGCAATTGCTCCTCTCAAATCCTGATTATCGTGTCCGGCATGGCAACCGATCAAAGACTTGTCGCAGCGGAATCGCGTTTCCGGAGTGATGACTCCTTCCTGTAAAGCAGACATGGCCTGTGCAATCTTAAAAATAGATCCGGGTCGGTATTGCGCCATCAGCGGCCGATTGAAGAGCGGCTTCATTGAATCATTGCTGATGAGCATGAAATTCGAACTATAATTTTTTCCGGTGAGTAAGGTAGGGTCATACGAAGGACCGGAAACAAGTGCCAACACTTCGCCTGAAGACGGCTCAATAGCAGCAATACTTCCAGCTTTGCCGCGCATTAGCATCTCTCCATATTGTTGCAATTCCAGATCGATAGAGGCAACCAAATCTTGGCCTGGCACAGAGAGGGTGTCATAGGCTCCGTTTTTAAATGAGCCCTTTTCTACTCCTTTCACATTTCGCAACTTGAATCGCACACCGCGCTTGCCACGTAACTGTTCTTCGTAAAATGATTCAATGCCGCTTTGTCCGATGTAGTCACCCTGCCGATAAATTTTTTCTTTATCGTTATCTAATTTGTCTTTGCTGATCTCGCTCACATAGCCCAATGCGTTTGCCAGTGCTTTTGTGGTATATGCTCGTGTGGTTCGAGCTTCGATATAGAAACCCGGAAATTCATCCAGTCGATCTTGTACTTTCGCAAAATCTTCATTAGAAAGCTGGTCAATAAAAAGGGTAGGTTTTACTGGCGAAAACTCTTTTCGCGCTTTCATTTCTTTAAAGCGCTTCCGCAACTCTTCTCGGGAAATTTGAAATACCTCGCAAAAGCGCGCAGAGTCAAAATTCTTTACGTCTTTTTGAATGACAGTAACATCGTACTCAGGCGTGTTGTAAACAATCAACTTTCCATTGCGATCGCTGATCAATCCCCGGAAGGGATATTCCACTTGTCTTAAAATGGCGTTACTATCGGCAAGTTCGGCATATTTATTATCCAGCACTTGAATAAAAAAAAGCTTGATGAGAAAGATGATTCCCACCACCACAAACACCAACTGCAGTATTTCGCGTCTACCTTCGTTCATCTTCTTCGTTCAATGGAAAAGTACTGAAGTATCAACACAACCGACAGTGTAAACAACAAGCTCATGATTACTTTGAGTAGCGTAAATCCAAATCTCGAAAAACCGGCTGCCTCCACAAAAAATAAAATAGTGTGGTGAAAGAAGAGCAGTGGAATCGAATAAATCAAAAACCATTGCAATCCATTGGATGCTAAAGTAGGCGTTACTCCGGAATCATAACCACCTTGAGGAGTGATTACGCCCAACCAGTAATTTCGCACATAACCTACCGCTACCAATGCCATGGCGTGCAGCCCCAGACTATCATAAAAGATATCAATCGTAAAGCCCAGAAGAAATCCGATCAACATCAACAAAAGGTTATTGGTTTCTACCGGTAAGAGAAGAATGAAAACCACGTAGAGAAAACAAAATGCAGTATTGAATAAAACCAGATTTTTTAACAGCAGCACTTGCGCTAATGCATACACAAAGAATAGAAAAAAATGAATGACACCTGATTTACTCATCTCTGTATTCCTTTGGTCGTTACTTCGAGAGAATCCTGTTCCGCTCTTAAATTACTTTTTACTACCTCTACAAATGCGAGCTTACTAAAATCCTGCGCAAGCTCCACTTTGATCTGATAGAAAGGCGACTCTTCACTTAATTTAACATCTTTAATGATCCCAATCAAAATGGCCTCCGGAAACACCGCGTTGTAGCCTGAAGTTACAATGGTATCTCCCACGGCCGGATTTACGTGACGAGGAATATAGCGCAAGTCGATTAATCGCGGATCCGTGCCATCCCACTGGATTGTACCAAAATGACCCGTGCGTTTTATTTTACTGGAAACATGGTCATCAATGTTCAACAGCGAAATAAGAACCGCATGTTGATCTGAAACGGATTTCACTTTACCAATAGCGCCTTGCTGGCTGATGACAGCCATTCCGGGTGTTAAACCTTGCGCGGCACCTTTATTAATGGTAATAAAATTTTTATACTGATTCGTAGAGTTGTTGATCACTTTAGCGCTGATGTACTCAAAACGATTGATGATCACTGCATTTTTTAATTGCGATAGTCCATACTCTTCAATAAGTTGGTTACGCTCATCCAATTGTTTACGCAGTGTCGCATTTTCTCCTGCTAACTCGGTGTTGATGTCGCGTAGCGCAAAATACTCCCGGATGTTTTGAGAAGTACTGATGATATTGGCTGCAATTCGATTGGAGCTATTGAAATACCGCGTGCTTTGGTATTGGTTATTTTCCACCACCAACCATGCACAAAACAACTGCAATAAAAGAAACGTAAAGAATGCCCTATACTTGTAAACGAATTTAAAGAGCCGCTCCATCTACTAGGTCATCAATACTTTCCGATAGTGGTTTAAATTTTTAAGAGCTGCGCCTGTGCCACGAACTACGGCACGGAGTGGATCGTCCGCAACATGAATGGGCAACTTCGTTTTTAAAGACAAGCGCTTATCCAATCCGCGAAGCATCGCGCCACCACCCGTCAGGTAGATTCCTTGTTCATAAATATCTGCGGAAAGTTCTGGTGGAGAAAGCTCGAGGGCTTTCAAAACTGCTTCTTCCAATTTTGAGATAGATTTATCCAAAGCAAAAGCTACTTCTGAGTAAGATATCTTGATCGTCTTAGGAATACCCGTCATCAAATCTCTTCCGCGAATTTCATAATCATCCGGACCGTCATCTAATTCAGTTAATGCCGAACCTACTTCAATCTTCACACGTTCGGCCGAGCGCTCACCAATCAATAGGTTGTGCTGTCTGCGCATGTAATCTAGAATGTCGCGGTTAAACGTATCTCCGGCAATGCGGATAGACTGATCGCACACAATACCAGATAAAGCGATCACGGCAATATCAGTAGTACCTCCTCCGATATCTACAATCATGTTTCCGATCGGCTGTTCAATGTCGATGCCGATACCAATAGCCGCAGCGATCGGTTCATGAATCATGTACACCTCTTTGGCATTGGCGTGCTCGGCTGAGTCGCGAACGGCACGCTTCTCTACTTCCGTGATGGCGGAAGGAATGCAAATCACCATGCGCAACGAAGGCGGGAATAATTTTTTTCCGGTATCGATCAATTTGATCATTCCACGAATCATCATTTCAGCAGCATGGAAGTCGGCAATCACACCTTCTTTCAATGGCCGGATCGTTTTAATATTATCGTGGGTCTTTTCGTGCATTTGCATCGCCTCGCGGCCAATGGCAAGCACCTTGTTGGTGGTTTTATCAATAGCGATAATGCTGGGCTCATCTACCACTACTTTGTCTTTGTGGATGATAAGTGTATTGGCCGTGCCAAGGTCAATCGCAATGTCTTGAGTAAAGAAGTCGAAAAGTCCCATTTATGTTTTTCTGCTGTAAGTAAAGTTTAACAAAGCACGAAATTACAGAAATAATCCGGTCAATTTTAAAGCTAGTTGCCTTAAAAACGCACATGCGTTTTAATGCTTAAAGTGTCTAAAGCCAGTGAAGACCATCGCCATTCCATGTTGATCGCAAAAGTCGATGGAGTCTTGATCTTTAATGGAACCACCCGGTTGTATCACCGCCCGAATGCCGTGTTGTGAAGCTATCTCTACACAATCCGGAAAAGGAAAGAACGCATCCGATGCCATCACGGCTCCTTTCAAACTCAACCCAAACGAACCTGCCTTTTCAATGGCTTGTTTCAATGCATCTACCCGACTAGTCTGACCTACACCACTCGAAATCATTTGACCATCCACTGCTAATATGATGGTATTAGATTTGGTGTGCTTGCAAACCTTGCTCGCAAAAAGAAGCGCGGCTACTTCCTGCTCGGTAGGAGCCACTTTGGTCACCGTCTTCAAATCTTCCTTCGCATCGGTTTTAAAGTCCACATCTTGTTCAATCACACCATTCAGCAGGTTTTTAAATTGTTTGGCGGTTTTCAATGGTTGCTTTTGTTTCAACAGAATGCGATTCTTCTTCGTACGTAACAGCTCCAGTGCATTCGGATCAAAGCTAGGTGCTATTAAAATTTCAAAAAATAATTTGTTGATTTCTTCGGCAGCCTGCAAATCAATCGGCTGGTTGGTTGCCAACACCCCACCAAATGCGGAGAGTGTGTCGGCCTCAAATGCTTTGAGGTATGCTTCCTTCACCGATTTTCCGGTGGCCACTCCGCACGCGTTGGTATGTTTGATGATGACAAATGCTTTTTCGCCTTCAAACTCTTGTACCAAATTCACAGCTGCATCTACATCTACCAGGTTGTTGTAAGAAAGTTCTTTACCATTGAGTTTTTCAAACAGCGCCTCCATGTCGCCATAATAAACTCCCTTTTGGTGCGGATTTTCGCCATAGCGCAAAACCTGACCTGTTTGAACACTGCTTTTAAAACTTGGGAGTTGTTGTTCTTGGTTAAAATATTGAAAGATGGCCGAGTCGTAGTGCGAGGTAACATCAAATGCTTTCGCGGCAAATCGCTTGCGATCGCTTAAATCGCTCGCTCCGTTCTTCGCTTCCAATAGTTGAAGCAATTCGCTGTATTGGCTGCGTGATGAAACAATCACCACATCATTGAAATTTTTGGCTGCTGCGCGGATCAGGGAAATCCCACCGATGTCAATCTTTTCAATAATATCTTCTTCCGATCCGCCCTTCGCTACGGTTTCCTCAAATGGATACAAATCCACAATCACTAAATCCAACGGCCCGATTTTAAACTCAGCGGCCTGCTTGAGATCTCCGGCATCTTCTCTGCGAAAGAGAATACCCCCAAATACAGCAGGGTGCAACGTCTTTACGCGTCCGCCAAAGATGGAAGGATAGCCTGTCAGTTGTTCAACGGGTGTTACCGGATAACCGAGCTTTTCAATGAACTCCTGCGTACCTCCGGTAGACACAAACTCTACTTTGTTTTTCGCTAACGAGTGAATGATTGGTTCGAGGTTGTCTTTGTAAAAAACGGAGATGAGGGCTCGGGTAATTTTTTTGGTCATAACTTCAATTTGAAAATTTGATAATTCGGTAATTTGAAAATTGGTTTGGTGAAATACGAGGAAAAGGAGTGAAAGATCTTAATAAGAGAGTTGAAGATTTTCAGTTAAAAAAGAAGTTGAATTGAATCCACTTTCCATTTTCAAATTTTCAAATCGATGAATTTTCAAATTAACTCAGTCCGTGCAAAAAATCCCTCTCCTCAAAAGCTTCTGAGTCAATGGAGAAATCATCGGCATCTAAGAACGCAGGGAAGCGATCGCGGTAGGCTTGCAATGCGTTTGCGCTCAACTCGATTGTTTTCGTAGCTTCTACTCCTTCCACTGTAAAAATAAGATCACCCTTCGGGCCAATGATAGACGACTGGCCATTGTATTCAATTCCATTTCCATCAATCCCCACGCGATTCACACCAACCGCGTAGCTCAGATTTTCGATGGCTCTGGCCTTTAGTAAAGTTTCCCAAGCCGTAGCGCGAACCACCGGCCAGTTGGCGACATAAATCAACAGGTCGTAGGAAAGTTTTTTCAGTGATGGATTCCAGCGGTTGCGGCTCCAAACCGGAAAGCGAAGATCATAACAAATGAGAGGGCATATTCTCCATCCTTTCCAATGCCCGATCAACAAACTCTCTCCGGAAGAGTACACTTGTTGCTCTTCCGCCATGCGAAAAAGATGACGTTTGTCGTAGGTTTTAAAATTTCCACCCGGCTCCATCCACAACAAACGGTTGTAGTAGCGGTCGTGCACATTGGCAATGAAACTACCCAATATTAATGCACCGGTCTGATCGGCCATTTGGCGCATCCACTTAAAGGTGCGCATGTTCATCATTTCTGCGAGTCGGCCAGCCTGCATGGTGAAGCCTGTCGTAAACATTTCCGGAAGAATAATCACGTCCGTAGGGCCAATTCCCCAGATTTTCTCCTCAAAAGAGGCCAGATTAGCACCAATATCCTCCCAATGGAGGTCGGCTTGAACAATGGTTATTCTTAAATCCTGCATAGCTGGCTGAAACGGACTGCAAAGAAAACCAATTTAATTTGAAATGAGGCGAATTACAGATTTGAAAAATTTTTAATTGATTATGAGTCAATCATGCAATCGCTTGTGTCAAAAAATCATTGAGGGGCTTGAGCGTTTTGCAGATGGCGGCCACTTTTTTGGGAAATTTCTTATCGGCTACTTCTTGGTCGGTAAAGGGGTGCGATACGATGAAACTCCGGTGTTTCAGCCAATCCAGATGAGGATGATCTTTCGGATAGCCCTTCGGGGCAGTCTTCAGGCTGTCAAAGTCGTCCAGACCTGCCGGAAATGTCTTTTTGAAATTCTTGTCGGATAAGATTTTGCCAAAAGCAGCGGAATTGTAATCTACCTCTTGGCGGATTTTAGCCAAATTTTCGGGATCAGGCATGTAAAGACCTCCTGCTATAAAGCTTTGATTGTTGGGCTGAATATGAATATAATACCCGGGCTCCTGCTCCATTTTGCCCTTGGGCGAAAAGCCCGCTCCCATATTGATTTTGTAAGGGCTTTTGTCTTTGCTAAACCGCACATCGCGATAGATGCGAAAAGCCTGTTTTCGTGGATTGATAGCCGCCAACCCCTCGTCAAACGTGATGAGCTCACGATGAAACGCTTCCAAAAAGTCTTCGAATTGCTCTTTGGCTACAAGGTATTTGGGTTTGTTCTTTTCAAACCATTCGCGGTTGTTGTTTTTGGCGAGTGACTTTAAAAACGCCAGCGCATTTGCTAATTCCATCTTAGAATAAACCTGCTTTTTATTGACAAACGGCAATACCGACTCTTCCATTCGCAAGGGTGGTTCCATTCGCCCCAATGTTTCCGGCAGCCAAAATTACCGAGTAATTAGGGCCTGATTGAGCCAAGTGTATTTTTACACAGGCCGCCATGGCCAATAATTCTTTATAAGTTATCTGTGTTTCGTTGGCTAGTGCAGTTACAATTGTTTCACTTTTACCGGTAGAGGCAGTCACCGGAGAAAGAAGCAGCGCAATTTCTGCATCGGGTGTTGAAATATTCCCCAAATGAAGATGAACCGGGAACTTGGAATCACCTTCGGTGCCGCTCAATTCAATTAATACGGTGGTCGTTCCGTTTTTTCTTTTCTTAAAGGTAACGGTACCATTGACATTGTAAGCCGAGCCGGCTGCTAGTGTATAAACGGCCTGATTTCCGGTAAAATCCGACACCAACTCACTTTTTTGGCAAGCAGCCAAACCGCCTATCAATGCCAACATCCACACGTATTTCATATCTGAAAGGTTAAATACTCAAAATCAACTAACCAATTTACACATTTTTTATTGCGCCTGCCAAGGATCAAAATTTTCTACAATACATCCACGCATTTTTCAAGCCCCATTCCGCGCGAAGCTTTAATCAAAATGGTAGCGTTCTCCACCGGGTTTTTCTGCAAATGAGCAATCAACAAATCGCGGGTTTCAAAATAAAGTGCCTGTGGCATCGCTTGTGAAGCTGATTTCATCAATAAGCCACAAAGATACACCTGCGCAAATTGCTTAGCGCTCAGCAGCTCACCCATCAGTCGGTGCTCTTTTTCAGCTTCTTCTTCTAACTCAAACATGTCACCTACAATTGCCACTTTATTCTCTGCCTTCATCCCTGCCAGGTTTTCAATGGCTGCTGCCATCGAGCTGGGGTTGGCATTATATGCATCGAGAATAATGGTGTTCGTGCCTTTGACAATAACTTGGGAACGCATGTTACCAGCTACATATTCCGCAATTCCTTCGTTAGCTTTCGCGGCCTCCACACCAAAATACTTGCTGATGCAAAGAGCCGTGGCAATGTTTTCAAAATTATAAGCTCCAATCATTTGCGTTTTGATGATCGCGTCTTCCTCTGTTTTAATTACCAAAAACGGATTTGCCTCCACCAACTCGCACGCGTAATAATCACCTTTGGCGGGATACATGACGGGATGGCTAAAGCGCTTGGCCATGTTCGACAAAATGGGGTTTTGTGAATTGATAAACACCGTTCCTTTTTCTTGAATAAGATGTTGGTACAATTCCGATTTGCCACGTATGATATTTTCAAATCCACCAAAGGTGCCAATGTGCGCTTTGCCAATATTCGTAATGAATCCATGGGTGGGCAGCGCAATAGAGCTTAGCAGCGCAATCTCGCCCAAATGATTGGCGCCCATCTCCACAATGGCCAATTCAATAGATGAATCGATGGAAAGAAGAGTGAGCGGCACACCAATATGATTATTCAAATTGCCTTTGGTAGCAAACGTTTTAAACTTTTTACGCAGTACGGCATTCAACAATTCTTTGCTGGTGGTTTTGCCGTTCGATCCGGTAAGGCCAATCACCGGAATGGTAAGTTGCCTGCGATGATGGCGAGCCAAATCTTGCAACGCCAGCAAAGTATCTTTTACAACAATAATCCGCTGATCGGTGGCGTAGGTCGCATCATCAACCACCGCATAACTGGCACCTTTCTTCAAAGCTTCTTCCGCGAAAGCGTTGGCATTAAAGATTGGTCCTTTTAATGCAAAAAAGATGGCATTCGATTCAATCTGACGTGTATCGGTAGATACTTTGCGAGATTGGAGATACAATTGATAGAGTGATGCTACGTCCATGTCGAGAATTATGCGCCAAAGCTAAAAAATCAAATTATCTTGTGGGCAAAATAACTAGTCGATTCAAATAATCGTTTTAGTTAAAATGACCATGTCTACCAAAATTATCCTTCTGGGGATTCTATTGTTGAGCTTTCATAGAGTGAATGCACAATATTCGTATACACTTGATCAAAGCATACCGGTTGAAGTAAACGGTAAAAAATTGGTCATGCCGTGGGCAGGTGGCATCAATGCATCGCAAGTAAATACAATGGACCTCAATGGCGATACCAAAGCCGATCTGGTTCTGTTTGATCGTACGGCTAACAAAATCCTGACTTTTCTAAATCAAAACAATCAATATCTGTACGCTCCGGATTACGAATCGCTTTTTCCAAGCACCATCAACCAATGGGTGCTGTTGCGTGACTTAAACTGCGATGGCAAAAAAGATCTTTTCACCAGCGATCCATTTGGAATAATAGCCTACATCAATACCACGAAAGTAGGTGGCCCATTATCTTGGAGGCCCTACAATCCAGACGATCAAAATTATCCCAAACCTATTCTTTCAAAAGGATTTACCATTCCGGTGAATGTAAAAATTAATGTTGACGATATACCTGCCATCGATGATTTAGATGGCGATGGCGATCTGGATATTTTGAATTTTTACTTTATCGGTCCCGGCACCGTGGAGTGGCACCAGAATTTAGCTGTGGAAAATACCACCCGATGCGATTCATTGGTGTTACAAAGACAATCCCAAAAATGGGGCGGCTTTACGGAATGCGCATGCGGCATTGTATCTCTTGCTGGAGGCAAAACTTGTGATGAACTAATTAATGGGCGTGTGCAACACAACGTGGGCAAAAGTTTGCTCGCTATCGACCTCAATAATGACGGGGCTACCGAGGTGTTATTCTCTGAACAAACGTGCGCCAATTTATTCTTACTATCGAATACGGGCACTCCTTCCAATGCACAGATTACGCAATATGCTGCCTTTCCAATATCAACGCCCATTAGCTTACTCACTTACCCGGTAGCCTATTCGGAAGATGTTGATTTTGATGGTATCAAAGATTTGGTTGTATCTCCCAATATTTCTTTTCGCGAATATTTCGGAACCAACTTTCAGCAGTCGGTGATGCAATTTAAAAATACCGGCACTGCACAACTGCCACAATTCACCTTCGTGAAATCGAATTTCCTGCAAGCCGATATGCTCGACTTTGGAGATGGAGCAACTCCAGCTTTTTTTGATTACGATGGAGATGGAGATCAGGACTTGTTTGTGGCTAATTATATTAAAGCAGGACTCGCTGCGCAAGTAGCTCAATTTGAAAATATCGGAACGTCCCAATCACCTTCTTTCAAACTGATCACAGAGGATTTCTTCGGGCTCTCTGTTTTGAATGTGATTAATTTGAAAATTCAATTCGTAGATATGAATCAGGATGGAACGCAGGACTTCGTCTTTTCCTATACGCTCAAGACAAATCGTAATACGGATATTGGGTATCTGGCCAATACCAGCATGGAAAAATTGATAATTAAAGACGCCAATGTACAATCCGTTGACTTCACACTTACGCAAACGAACAACTGGTATGTAGTAGATGTCAATCAGGACGGACTGAATGATATTTTATTGGGTAATGATGTAGGTGGAATCGAATTTTGGAAGAACACAGGGAGTGGTTATCAATTAGTCACTAACAGCTATCTGGGGATCGGGGCAAGCACAGAACGACAAAATGTAACTATGGCCGTTGCCGATTTATTAGCAGATGGCCAGGCTGATTTACTAATGGCCAACCAAAATGGAAAAATTTTTATTTATGAAGATTTTCGGAAAGAAGTTGCCTCGCGTTCGCCTAAAACATCTATCATTTACAATAGTCTGTTACAAAACTTGGAAAGTAAGAATTTAGGAGGTCGCGCTTCGCTAGCGGTTGCTACACTTTTTAATACGCGCGAGCCAAGCATTGTGGTGGGAAGTTACTTGGGGGGCTTGCACCTGTTGCGCTTCGAAAACGCTGCCGAGCTTCCGGCTGAACCACAGATCACCATCTATCCTAATCCAATTTTACGGCTGGACGAAAAGCCGATTAAGATTCGTGCAGATCGAAATGTGACGGTGCAATTCTATACAACTTTAGGTCAGAAAATATCTGAGAATTATTTTGTTCCGGCCAACGAAGATTATCCCATCAATATCAGCGCATTGTCGGCTGGGGTGTATATTGCGCAGTTTTCGTGGAGAGGGAGAGTTATCTCGAAGCGATTTATCATTCAATAAATTTTTATTTCATGCACCCGATTGCATTTGTATTCGACATGGATGGCGTGATCATTCACAGCAATCCGTACCATAAAGTTGCCTTACACCAGTTTTGTGAAAAATATGGCTATCATCTGACAGAAGATGAACTGCGGAACAAAATTTACGGCCGCACCAACAAACAGTGGATTACCAACTTATTTGAACGAGAATTAGGAGCTGAAGAACTGGATCGATTTGCCGAAGAAAAAGAAGGACTGTTTCGAGATTTAATTGCGAAAGACATTAAAGCATTGGACGGCTTAAAAGATTTTTTGGATCTGATGAATCTGCAAAAAATTGATCGGGCTATAGGCACCTCGGCTCCGCGCAGCAATGTGGATTTTGTAATGTCAAAAACACAACTCACTTCCTATTTCCCTGTCATCTTAGATGATTCATTTGTTGAACACGGAAAACCGAACCCGGAAATCTATATTAAATGCGCAGCAGCTCTCAACTATGATCCCGCCAATTGTGTAGTGTTCGAAGATTCGCTTTCGGGAGTGGCCGCAGGCAAAGCAGCTGGCTGCAAAGTAGTGGGTGTGGCAACCACACATACGCATGCAGAACTAGCTGACACCGATTTAGTAATTGACGATTTTACAAATCTTGATCCGGCTGAAGTCATTCACAAATTGTATAAATAAAAGAACAGCGCCAGATATTTCTGTGCGCTGTCTTTCTCCAAAAACAAACCAAAAACTATTTCAATTTTACTCGGGCGAACCAAAGTTCTTTGCCGGATTTATCGGCACCAAAGAATACAATGCTTTCGCCCTTATCTGTTTCTAAAGTGGGGTAATTGGGGTTTAAGTAAAATCCTTCACCACGACCAAATGTGGTTAGGTTGGTTACAGTGGCATTCTTCATATTGATTTTGCCAATGCGTGGATAGGTGAGCAGCTTTCCCTCACGGATATCACGAATCTCGCGCAACATCCAATACATATCGCCATCCGATCCTTCGATCAGTTGCTGAGGGCAAGCAAAGTTGCGCGTAACCGTTGTTGTAATGCGCGTGATGGTTGAAATGCCATAATGCGTATCAGAGGATGTGCTGATGATCTTACCGCTTTCTTTGGTATCTAAACCGTATTGCGCTTTTAGTTTTCCATCTACGCCAAAGTGAAAACCCAACACATCTTCAAACTTATTAATGTTGCCATCCTTGTCGCGATTATAATTCTGACCTAAGATGATCAAATCACCATTGGAAGCAAAGTTGTAACTACGTACACCAAATTCTCGTCCTTCGTAATCCGGAGTTTTTCGCTGTTTGGGTGGAAACTGTTGTTTGGACTTAAATTCGTCCAAGGTTGTTTCGGTGAGGTACGCCAATTTTCCATTGGTCACTTTCATTAATTGCACGGATTTAAATTTGATCTCGCTGCTGGCAAACATGCCACCAATCTTACCGCTCATATTTACAGTAGGACCGGCTCCTTTATTATAGTATTTATCCTTACCTGCTTTAGCAGGGCCATAGAAATAGCGATCACCATTTTCGTTAACAATCATTTGGTCGATGCGCCAATAGCTCGAAGGGCTGTCGAAATTAAATTGCTCCGTCACTTTGCAATTCGAATCTACATGTACATAGGTATAATTGTTGTTGTTGGGGTCTGTAACTTTCTTGGCATAAACATCTGTAGGTGCAAATACGAATGTGAAATCGGCAATGCTTATTTCTTCCGGGTCATCCAGATTTAGCCGCTCACCAATTTCCATAAAGGCCAATGTCTGTTTGTATGGAAATTGAAAATCCAATTTACCTGTTAATTGCAAGTCATTGTTGTATTTCAGCAATGTATAATCACCTACTTCGTCATTATCGCGTGTACCAATTTTGGCATTCACTGTGGCTAAAATGTACAAATCTCCGGTTACATCATCTTCTGCATATTGCTGCAACATGTAGCTTCTTCCTTCCTCTGTGCGCGGTTTCACTTTTTCCAACAACTCCGTTTTGCGCGTATATCCTCCTAACAACCAGCGATAGGTGTGTGTTACTTTCTTCTTCTTCAAAACCATTCCCCCCATAATTTGCTGGTTGACGGAAATACCATAGGTAACGTAATCTTCGCCTTTGAATTTAAACCACTTAAATTTTTTCTTCATTACATCTGCCTCCTCTTCCAGCTCTTCGTCTTTGATGAAATTGAAATCGTTATCAAAAACATACTGCTCATATTTAAAAATATACTTGTCCGATTTCTTCTTCATATCGGTCAGATAAGTGAGCGTATACGTTTTTGCATCCCGGTCGTAGTCTAAACCGGAAAGTTCTCCGCGCTTGCTGGCGCGTGAAATTTTATACGTTTTCTCTAATTCTAATTGTTGAGCATTGCCGATGTAAAACATCAAGAGCAAAAAGCTCAGGCTTACTATTTTTTTCATAAAAGAGGTTGAGTTTAAAATTTTTACCAGCGTGCGTTGGTCAGCAGGATATAGAATTTTTGTTTGGCATTGTCTGTCACTAATTCTCCAAACCATTCATTCGTTTTCGCGATGTATAAGTTGGTGCGAACAATGTCACCTTCGGTATTTTCATCGCCTTTCAATCGGCCTGATTTGATATGCACATTTAATACGCCAAATACGTGCGGTTCAATTTTCGCCAAATCTGCAAGGTCTTCAGTCGTAACCATTGGATACTCCACATAATATAACCATTGCGAAGTGTCTGCTTTTGATTGCAGAATAGAGATGTATCGGCTGCCGAGTGCCTCGTTTGTATCGTAGAAAATAAATTTTTCATTTTCGCCTGATTTGGCATTGTGAAGAGATTTAAAATTGTCTTGGGACGAAAAAACATGCGTAATGAATTGCATTTTTATCTCCGGAATTCCTTCGTTCTGGGCGTGCAATACGTGCCCAGCTACGAAGAGCGCAATAAATAGAAAGTGCTTCATGGGGTTTGTGTTTATCTACTGCAAGTTGCAGAGAGATTATACACGCGAGAATCCCATCGTGGTGGTATTTTTACATCCGTGCTGGTACGGATTATACTAAGTTGTGTTCAAATGCAAACTTGACCAACCCCACAATAGAGGCCGTGTTGGTCTTGCGAAAGATATTTTTACGGTGCGTTTCCACCGTACGTTCGCTAATGAATAGCTTATCAGCAATCTGTTTGTTGGGAAATTCTTTCACAATCAATCGAAGTATCTCTTGCTCGCGATCGGTTAACAATTCCTCTTTCTTACCACTGCTCAGGTCGGCCATCATCAACTTGGTGATCTCCGGGCTTACAAAAGGGAGTCCGTTCATAATTTGTTTGAGCGCCTGCTTCAACTCCGTCTCCTGAATACTCTTCAACAAATAACCATCGACACCCGCTTTCATAATTTGTTTGATCAGATGCGCTTCATCGTGCATGCTGAGCAACACGCGCTTAATGCCGGGGTAGTGTTCTTTTACCTGATTGGCAAGCTCCAAACCCGTCATGCCCTGCATGGTATAATCGGTTAATAACAAATCAATGGGTTCCTTCGCCAGAACTTTCAATGCTTCCTCCGCTGAATTAACGGCCGCGACTACCTGAAAATCGACATCGTTGTCGAGTAATCGCTTCAGTCCATCCAACACAATGCGATGGTCATCGACTAAAACAATTTTTATGGCAGCATCCATATTTTTAAAATTAAACGGAATGAGTCATAAAAACAATTAGGGCAAATATTGGGATGGAATCTCGGTTGGATTGTATTGTTTGGGTAATAAGGGCCAAAACGTAGCTGATAAAAATCCGAGCGTAAGAGCTGAAAATAAAAGAGACATCGTAAACGGATCAACAAAAGATAATTTAATCCAGTCCAATCCATACGATAAGCTAATTGAAAAAAGAATAGCAACCAGCGTAGCTCCAATCGCTTTCACCCAACTACACCCTGCCACAAACCGGGTATTGCTCTTTTCCTTTAAATGAAAATGGAGCACGCGGATAAATGTTTCATATTGGCGCGACCGATCTTCGGTTTTCCCATCGGGATGATAAAGTCGATTACTGATCTCAATCGGCTTGCTCCCATCAATAGAAATAGTCGCTTTGTAAGCGAACTTGGTTTTCATCATTCTTAATTCGGTAATGGACGCATAGGCAACTAGTTTTTCATCCAAGCCACATTGAACGCTCATATTAAATTCAGATAAAAGAATCGTTATCCGATCTCGTGAACGATGCGTATTGAAGATGTATTCCACAGTGGGGAGTTTGTGTGTACAAAGATGCGGCTGAAACATCCTCGTTAGAATACCCGCCACTACGGGTTTTGCTATCCGTGGCAGTACGGATTACGGAATTATACTGTGATTACGAGTGTGGTTCCAATTCTTCCCTCTTGCGAATCTATTTCTAATTCGCCCTTAATCAGGTGCAAACGGGAGTTAATATTTTTCCAGCCATTGCCTTCGCTTTGCATCAGCTTAGCAGGATTGAATCCCTGACCATTGTCTTCAATAGTTAGTACCAATTCATTGGGATGTTGCACTACTTGTATAGAAATAGAAGTAGCACCACTGTATTTAATCACATTGTTTACCCACTCCTGACTGATCCGATACAGAGCTACCCGCTGTTCGGTGGGCATATCTTTCGCCAAATCAAAAGTTTGAACTTGAATGGTAATACCGCCCGAGCGCATCAATCGCGAAGCAAATTCTTTCAAGGCTTCTTCCAATCCACCATTGACCAACACTTGTGGCATCAAGTTGAACGCAATGTTTCGTATCTCCTGATTCATTTCATTTAATAGTGAAAGTGAATGCTGAACGATTCCTTTGTCCAGTGATTCCTTCGAAAGCCCCAACCGCACAGCGGAGATCATTTGCCCCAAGCCATCGTGCAAGTCGGCAGCAAAACGCTTTCGCTCCTCTTCTTGTGAGGCAATCACCGCCTGCAATTGACTTTCGCGCAATGCCGCACGCGTAGCCGCCAGTTCTGCTTGCTGTTTCAAACGCGCACGCGTGCGATACAATAATCCCAGCGCAAGGCCGCCCATTAAAATTCCAATCAAGGATAAAATCAGTAACCGATTCTGGCGAATCTTCGAATCTTTCAGTTCGTTCTCCTGCCGAAGGACTACAATCTGGTTTTCCTTCTTTTCGGTTTCAAAGCGCGTTTGCAGTTCAGCCATCTGCCGCGACTTTTCCGTTTCATAAAGAGAATCTTTCACACTATTGTATTGACGATAATGATCCAGAGATTGCTGAAAGTCTTTCGCGCTGGCATACAGTTCAGCCAGTTCCATTTCTGCTTGCATCATTTGCTCTTTGGCATTAATTTTTTCGGCTATACTCAACCCTTCTTTGGCCCGTGCAATTCCTTGCGAAATGCGATTTGATTCCCGATCAATACCGGCCAGATAGATCAATGCAAAAGCCAGCTCGCGCTTGTTGTCATATTCGATATAGAGTTGTTCTGCCCGCAACAAACTCTTGGTAGCCTCATCCAATCGCTTCAGTTTGTGCAAAGCCATGCCCACGTTGCAAATTGCTGCCGCCAAAAACTGTTTGTTATTTATTGCCTCCAGTTCATTAGCGGCTTTTTGAGAGTAAATCAATGCGCTATCATATTGTTTCAGATTAAAGTAAACGGAACCAAGATTGGCATGACAGGCGGCCACGCCAAACTTGTTACCGAGCTTTTGGTAAATAGCCAGCGCTTGGTGGTAGTAGCCGATAACTTTTTTAAACTCCTTTTGTGCTTTTAGTACAATGCCAATGTTGTTAAGCACCATCGCGATTTTTGGGAAATCCTGTAATCGCTCAAAGATCTTGCGTGCTTCAAAATAGTATTCCAGGGCTTTTTGGTAGTTGCCCTGCTCATCGTACACAATACCTATGTCGTTGAGGGTTTTAGCTGTTTTAGAATCGTCTCCTATTTTTCTACGTAGTTCGAGCGCTATTAGCTCTAATTCCAGTGCCTGGGCATAATTGCCCTGTGCCTCATGAGTAACACCTATATTATTGAGGGCCTCCACTTCCAATTCCTCTATTTTCATAGATTTAGCCAATTCCAATGCCTCATTTCCATATAAGCGGGCGGTGTCGGCATTCGTAAATCGATATTCCCAACATAATTCAATCAGGGTTTTTACCCGATCTTTTCCTGCCTGGGTGGCCAAAATGGATCGAAGGCTATCGATACTTTTGTCTTGCGCTAAGCCTGAAACGGAGGTTAAAAGCCAGATTATTGAGAAAATAAGACGATGCCTCATAAATAGAAAGAGCTATTGATTCCGAAAAGACCTTAAAACAGAGCAGATTAACAACTTAGATATAATTTATTGGTGCACTTGTTTAATTGCTGTGCTTTTGCCGATATTTGCAGTCCCTTTTTGAAAAAGGGCTTAAAACCAACTTTTTTATGGCACGGGTTTGTCAAATTACAGGAAAAAGGCCTCATACGGGCAACAACGTTTCTCACGCTAACAACAAAACGAAGCGTAGATTCTATCCAAATCTTCAAACGAAGCGATTCTTCATTCCTGAAGAGGATAAGTGGATTACACTAAAAGTTTCTACCAAAGCGATCAAAACGATCAATTTGAAAGGAATTTCGGCTGTTATCAAGGAAGCAAAGGAAAAAGGAACTTTCACTGCCTAATTATTTAACTTAACAAGACTATGGCACGGAACAAAAATAGAATTCAGGTGATTTTAGAGTGCACCGAGCACAAACAAAGCGGCCTTGCAGGCATGAGCCGTCACATCACCACCAAAAACCGGAAGAATACTACAGAGCGCTTAGAGCTGAAGAAGTACAATCCGATCATGAAAAAATATACGATCCACAAAGAAATTAAATAATTATGGCAAAGAAGGTTGTTGCATCCCTCAAGAAAACAGACGGTAAGAACTACGCCAAAGTGATTCGTGCCGTAAAATCGGATAAAACCGGTGCTTACATTTTCAAAGAAGAAATTGTAGTGACTGATTTGGTAAAGGATACCCTTGCCAAGAAATAATGTATCACGATAAGATAGTGTAAAGTCCCCTCGAGGGACTTTTTTGTTTACCTCAACCAACGCCCCATGTCTTTTTTCGGCAATTTGTTTTCAAAGGAAAAAAAGGAATCGCTCGATCAGGGTCTGCAAAAATCGAAGGAAAGCTTCTTTGGAAAGTTGGGTAAGGCCATTGCCGGAAAATCTACCGTAGATGAAGAGGTGCTGGATAATCTGGAAGAAATTCTCATTTCTTCAGATGTAGGTGTAGATACTACATTAAAAATCATTCAACGCATTCAGGCGCGTGTTGCCCGCGATAAGTACTTGGGCACTTCTGAACTGGATGGTATTTTGAAAGAAGAGATTGCCGGGCTCTTGTCCGAAAACAACACCTCCGATTTAGCTGACTTCGAAACGCCTGTAGGTGTAAAGCCTTATGTATTGTTGGTTGTAGGTGTGAATGGTGTGGGCAAAACCACCACCATTGGCAAGCTATCCGCGCAGTTTAAAAAGAAAGGCAAATCGGTAGTGCTTGGTGCAGCCGATACATTTCGGGCGGCAGCTGTTGATCAACTCAAACTGTGGGGCGAACGAGTAGGCGTGCCGGTGGTAGCGAAAGGAATGAATACCGATCCATCGGCAGTAGCATTTGAAGCCGTAGAAAAAGGAGTTGAGCTTGGCGCTGATGTGATTATTATCGACACGGCAGGTCGATTACATACCAAAGCCAATCTGATGCAGGAGCTTTCCAAAATTAAGCGAGTAATTCAAAAAGTATTGCCAGATGCTCCGCATGATGTGATGCTGGTGTTAGATGGCAGCACGGGACAAAACGCAGCCATTCAGGCACGGGAGTTTACGAAAGCAACAGACGTAACTTGCTTAGCGATTACAAAACTGGACGGCACCGCAAAAGGCGGTGTAGTCATAGGCATTTCCGATGAGTTCAAGATTCCGGTAAAGTATATTGGTGTTGGGGAAAAGGTGGAAGACCTTCAGACTTTCAACAAACAAGAGTTTGTGGACTCGCTGTTTAAGAAGTAAAACCGATTCGGTTATCATTATCCTATCATCAACATAAAAAAATCCTATCATTATTTTGATAGGATTCAAGGTGTTTTTCGATAGGATCGCCAAAATTGGCTAGTAATCCTCTCTAGCTGGATTTACCCGCAAAAAGCAGGTTCAGAAAAATAATGTAAGACAGAATCGGGAAGAGAATAAATAGAATAAACTCTCCGAATCCCCAATCAAGTCCCCAGCTTTTTCCAAAAGCAAAGTACAATGCCCAAGGAACAACGCACGTAGCGAGCAAGTAAATAGCAAAAATCATAGTTGGTAAAGGTTTTGAAATTGTTATTTAAAACTAAATTATTTCGTTTTAAAAGGCAATCGCCAAAAGAGCTGATAATTAAAACCCCAGTAAGGAGCCTCCTCTACAATTCCATACCCCGGCATATCGTAGGGTAAGAGTTGACCAAAGCCACTGACGGCAGGAGCAAACTTTAGTCGGGCGGTGCAGCCCATCCAAAAACCGCTCACAATCTTCACCCTCAAGCCAGTGGTAATCTCAATCCAATGCCCGCTTAAATTACCATTGGATCGTGAATACGAATTGGTGCCAAAACCGGAATACATCGCAGTATTCGAATATTGAACGCTTTCGTTGAATGAAGATATTCCATAGCGCATCCCCAAAAAAAACATGTTCTTTTCAGGATCTTTCAACAGAAAATTTACGTCCGCACCAAATCGCAAGTAATGACCCGAGTTAGTATACCGGCCGTTGCCTAAAAGCTGATTTGTTGCCCAGTAGCCATAGTCTACTGATACAAAATACCGGTGCAGATCTGTATCGAAGTTAATTTCCCATCCTTTAAATGAATTGTCTTTACTGCGGATTAATGCCAGCACGTCTGTGCCAATGCGCAAACCCGTGGGTACGTAACTTTTATGAACTGTATCAATCCGAACTTTTTTTGGTGGTGGTGGTTCTTCCTGCGCCTGAACCTGCAACACCCAACAAATGGCGAGGATACTAAAGAGATATCTGCACATTGGTTGTATTTTTTAATAAACGGGTACTGGTAACTTTATACTGCGTCTGGTTAAAGCTGGTTTGCACAACTTTCAGGTCCAGAAAAAAAGTATAGGCTCCACAGCTTGGCGCAATCACGCGGGTTTCTTCAGCAAAACTAAACTTAATGGAATCTAAGCGCGTGCTCGCCCCTGATTCCGATTGCCGAAAGAGATAATAAGTAATGGTTTTCTCTTTTGGATTAATAGGTAATGAAAGGGTCGCGGTGGTTGTATCTTTAAGGTAATCGCCAGAAATACCAGAAACCTTTACATATTTAAATATTACCGCAGAGTCAACTACCGATTTGATAAGAGTGACACTGTTGGTCTTTGTTTGCTTAAAGTCCAATTTGATGGCAGTAGTTGCCGTAACAATGCAGTCGGGTTCATTAAAGCAGGACGCTCCTACCAGAATAGTCATCAAAAAAAGAAGAAATCGGGTCATAGATAGCATGGCAAATATACTTCAACGATTGTGCCAAGTGCCGTTCCTCAGGCCGTATTTTTTGTAAATTTGCCCTCTTATTTACAGAAATTGAAAACCAAAGGAGCCAAAAAGACCAAAGTCAATATTGTCACGCTGGGATGCTCTAAAAACCTGGTAGACTCAGAGGTATTGCTAACCCAATTGAAGGGTAATGGAATTGACGCCACACACGAATCTAAAAAAGACGATTCGAATATTGTGGTGATCAACACCTGTGGATTTATTGACAATGCCAAGCAAGAATCGATCGATACCATTCTTCGGTATGTGGATGCCAAAGAAGAAGGTATTGTAGAAAAAGTATATGTTACCGGTTGCTTATCGCAGCGCTACAGTCAGGATTTGGAAAAAGAAATTCCGGAAGTGGATGCGTGGTTTGGCACACGCGATCTTTCAAGATTACTGAAACAACTCAACGCCAATTACAAGCATGAGTTGGTGGGCGAGAGGATTCTTACCAACCCTAGTCATTTTGCGTACTTAAAAATTTCCGAAGGCTGCGACCGACCTTGTTCGTTTTGCGCCATTCCGTTGATGCGTGGCAAACACATTTCTCGCCCCATCGAAGAGTTGGTGTTGGAGGCAAAGAATTTAGCTAAGAATGGAACGAAAGAATTGTTGCTCATCGCGCAGGATTCGACCTACTACGGATTGGATATTTATAAAAAAAGAAACCTGTCCGATTTACTGAAACGCCTTTCCGATGTAGAAGGCATTGATTGGATTCGTCTGCACTATGCATTTCCGGCAGGCTTTCCGTTGGATGTGCTCGACACAATGGCGGAGCGTCCGAACATTTGCAATTATCTCGATATTCCTTTGCAACACGGCTCTTCTGAAATGTTGAAAATCATGCGCAGAGGAATCACGCGCGAAAAAACAGAGGAGTTACTACAAACCATTCGCGAAAAGGTGCCGGGCATTGCCATTCGAACCACATTGATTGCCGGACACCCAAGTGAAACGGAAGCACACTTTGATGAGATGATGCGCTTTGTAGAAACCGCTCGCTTTGATCGACTGGGTGTTTTCCCTTATTCACATGAAGAGAATACGCATTCGCATTCAATGGAAGATGATGTGCCTGCAGAAGTGAAGCAAGAGCGTGTGGATGCGCTAATGGAATTGCAACAGGGAATTTCGTTGGAGTTGAATCAAACGAAAGTGGGCAAAACATTTAAAGTACTGGTGGATCGCAAAGAGGGCGGCAGTTTTATTGGCCGCACTGAGCACGACTCACCCGAGGTAGATAATGAAGTCATCTTTGAAGGCACCAGCAACTATCTGCGCATTGGTGACTTTGTAGATGCCAAAGTGAAAAGCGCTACCGAGTTTGATTTGATGGCCGAGGTTGTTTAGAATTTATTAACAAATTATTGCCACTCATCCACGAACCCGACAGCCAATCAAAACGTTAGTTGCGATTATGCTTTATAATTATCTGATTTGTTGCTGATACCTGTATGAAGACAAGAAAGATTGACTTTTCTGAGACCCACGCCTTTAGTTCATTCTTTCTTGATTACATCCGACAAAAAGAAGTATTACAAAATTTTTATCATCGCTTTCCTTGCGTTTCTAATTTTAAAGAGCAGATCACTGAGAAATCTTCTTTCTCAACAGCACAGCGGGAAGTTCTAGTCAACGAGTTAAAAAATCAATACAGCAATCTGGTTGTTACCGAAAAAGTAAAAGGGAACATCGATTCACTGCGTGATGCAAAAACATTTACTGTCACCACTGGGCACCAGCTCAACATCTTCACCGGGCCGCTTTATTTTATCTATAAGATCATTACGGTGATCAATGCGTGTAAAGAACTAAAAGCAGCATATCCGAAGCATCACTTTGTGCCTGTTTATTGGATGGCATCAGAAGATCATGATTATGAAGAGATCAAATACTTCCGGCTTTATGGAAAGAAGTATGTGTGGCAAACTGAGCAACAAGGAGCGGTAGGTCGCTTTCACACGAAAGAGTTAAAGGCCTTGCTACCCGAAGTGCCGGGTGATATTTCTGTTTTTCAGGAAGCGTATTCGAAAAGTAAAAATCTTTCGGAGGCAGTCCGACATTACGTGAATGCTCTGTTTGGCAATGAAGGATTGGTGGTCGTTGATGCGGATAATCAAAATCTGAAAAAAGCATTAGTGCCGATAATCAAAGATGATCTGATAAAGCACAGCGCCAAAAAATCAGTCGATGAGGCCACGGAGAAATTACACGCACTCGGATACCATACACAAGTAAATGCGCGTGAGATTAACTTCTTTTATTTAGTGGATGGCTTGCGCAGCCGAATCGAAAAAACGGCTCAAGGCTATCAGGTGGTGGATACGGATTTAAAGTTTTCGGAATCAGAAATGATTCGGATGGCTGAAACTGAACCTGAAAAATTCAGTCCCAATGTAGTGCTTCGACCCTTATACCAGGAGTTGATACTGCCTAACCTCGCTTATTGCGGTGGCCCTGCAGAATTGGTTTACTGGCTTCAACTGAAAGGCGTATTTGAAAATTTTCATACTCCCTTTCCGATTTTACTTCCACGCTCCTTCGCGATGGTGATCGATCAGCCCACTTTCAAAAAATTTGAAAAGACGAAGTTAGAGATCAAAGATTTGTTTGAAGAGAAAAATTATCTCTTCAATCATTGGATCGCTAAGAACAGTGCGAATGAACTATCACTGGGCCAAGAATTAGAATCCATTCAGCAAATATTACAGCAAGTAAAAGAGCGTGCATCCAAAATTGATTCTACTCTTTCAAAATTTGTAGGTGCTGAAACACAACGCACGTTAAGTGGGTTGGAGAAAATTGAGAAAAAGATGTTGCGAGCCGAAAAGCGCTTACATTCTGAAAAACTTCAACAAATTGAAGCGGTAAAAGATGCGCTATTTCCAAATGGAGGTTTGCAAGAACGCACTGACAACTTCCTGAATTTTTACCAAAGTGATTCTGCCTTTATTTCAAAGGTGTCAGAGCAACTTGTTCCTTTTGATTTTTCTTTCAACGTGTTGATCTATGACTAAAGCAGAAGCCAGAAAAATATACCTTGTAAAAAGGCTGGCTCTGACAGACGCTGCGTATCAGCAACTCAATTTTCAACTTTATCAACAATTCTTCACACACATCGATCTTTCATTCATTCGATGTCTGCATATTTTTTTGCCGATTGAATCCAAGCGTGAACCAGACACGTGGCCTATCATCGATCGCATTCGCAGAGAGTTTCCGCACGTACGTTTATCGATTCCTAAAGTAGTAGGTGATCACTTGGAAAACATTTACTTCGAGGGACTGCATCAACTCAAAAAAAATAAGTGGGGTATACTCGAGCCACAGCAGGGTGTTCCCACTCCAGCTGAAAAAATTGATATAGTGATCGTTCCGCTTTTAGCAGTTGACGTGCAAGGGCATCGCGTTGGTTACGGTAAAGGTTTTTACGATCGGTTCTTAGCTTCCTGCCGGGCCGACTGCCAACGAATAGGTGTTTCTTGCGAGGAACCTTGCGAAGCACTGGAGGACTTAAACAACAACGATATTAGGCTCACTCATTGCCTAACCCCCATGGATTTACTTTGTTTTGAAAGCTAATTTTGAAATTAGATTGCTTATTATTAATTTCATCTCATAGATAACTATCTTGTTTGTATGAAGAACGAAGAAAAAATAATTGAGCTTCTGGCTGAATATCTGTTGAAGACCGATCGGATACTGGATCGATTGGACAGTCACGATCATTTATTTAAAGAAGTTTTGGCAAGAATCGACAAGAAATCGGAGCAAATTGATGAACTCCAAATGCAAACAAAAGAGCTGCAACGAGAGACTAGGGAGTTACAACAACAGACAAAAGAACTACAACAACAGACAAAGGAACTGAGGAGTGAGTCTTTGAAGCACGAAATCAAGAATGATGTACTACTGAAAGAAATTCTGTCTATTTCAAAAAGGGTCTGGACTTTAGAAGAAAAAGCGAATCTCTTTGGTTAATTAAACAGCTGGTTCCTGTTGGCTCAAACAGTGAAACGATCCCAAGCCCCAAATAATATCAGTCGAGTCGAGTCCTATTACCTGACGATCAGGAAAACAAGATTGAAGTATCTGTAGTGCCTTTTCATCATTTTTGTCGCGGAAGGTAGGAACCACGACAAACTTATTGGCAATATAAAAATTGGCATACGATGCCGGCAAGCGCTGATCATCGTAGATCACAGCCGAAGGCATGGGAAGCTCAACGATGTTGAGTTGTTTTCCATTCTCCAATCGAAGTGTACTGAGTTCTTTTAAATTGTCTTGTAAAATCTCGTAGTTCTCATCCTTCTTGTTTTCCTCCACAATCGTCACCACGGTATCGCTATTCACAAAACGGGTGAGGTCGTCAATATGTCCATCGGTATCGTCTCCGATAATTCCATCGCCCAACCAAAGAATATGATTTACTCCGTAGTAGTTGCTGAGGTATTCTTCAATCTGCGCTTGATTTAAGTGTGGGTTGCGATTTGGATTCAGCAAGCAAGCACGAGTAGTCAACAAGGTGCCCTTGCCATTAAACTCAACCGATCCTCCTTCCATCACAATGCCAGGATGTACCACCGGAATATTGTAATGTTTTGCAATCAATGTTGGGATCACATCGTCCAAATCGAAGGGCGGGTACTTTCCACCCCACGCATTGTAGCCCCAGTCTACAATCATCTTTTTCTTTTCGGTGGGATGAATTAAAAATGCAGGCCCGTGATCGCGGCACCACGCATCGTTCGTAGGATGCATAAAGAAATTTATATTTTTCAGATCGGCTCCTACTGTTTCCAAATGACCAATGGCAAATTGTTTCATGGCATCATTCGCCACGTTGATATTCACTTGCTCGCCTTCTGCTACACACTTAATAAATTCAGCATACACGGGAAAAATCGTGTCGATCTTTCCCGGCCATGAAGCTTCTTTGTGTGGCCAGCTCAACCATGTTGCTGTGTGTGGTGCAAACTCTGCAGGAAAGTGATAGCCAAGTTGTTTGGGTGTATTCATAAAAAAGTAGGCAGTAGGCAGTAGGCAGTAGGCAATGCTGCCTATGCTTACTTCTACTATAATTTAGTCTTCGTCAATAAATCGTTTGGTGATCGGCTGATACGAATCAATGCGTCTGTCGCGCATGAAGGGCCAGTGCACTCGTACGCTATCTGTTTTGTTTAGGTCAATTTCTGTAACATTGATTTCTTCATTCTCATGCGAAGCTTTATAGAGAATTGTTCCGAGTGGGTTGGCAATGAATGAACCGCCCCAGAACTTCATAGCTCCATTCTGTTCAAATCCTACTCGGTTCACACTCACCACGTGCAATCCGTTGGCCACTGCGTGGCTGCGTTGAATGGTTTGCCACGCTCCATATTGCTCGGTGTTGGTGGCTTCATCTTGTGAGGTTGCCCACCCGATGGCAGTTGGATAAAATAAAACTTCGGCACCCATCAATGCGGTGATGCGGGAAGCTTCCGGATACCATTGATCCCAACAGATTAGTATGCCAATGGTAGCGAATTTGGTTTTGAATACTTTGTAGCCTAAGTCGCCCGGAGTGAAATAGAATTTTTCATAATAGGCCGGATCATCCGGGATGTGCATTTTGCGATACTTACCCAGATAGGTGCCATCCGCATCGAGCACGGCTGTGGTGTTGTGATAAATGCCTTGGGTTCTTTTCTCAAAAAGGGATGCAATGATCACCACGCCTAATTCTTTGGCCACTGCCGAAAGTGAATCGGTTGTAGGGCCAGGAATGGCTTCTGCCAACTTAAAATTGTCATAGTCCTCTACATCGCAGAAGTAAAGCGAAGTGAACAGCTCTTGAAGGCAAACAATTTGTGCGCCTTTGGCCGCTGCCTCACGTACTTTGACAATTGCTTTTTCTAAATTTTGCTTTGGCTCTGCGGTGCAGCTCATTTGCACCGTGCCGATTTTTACGGGTTTGCCTGCCACTTTACTTAATTTTTGAATGAGTAAAAACTATTAAGTCGTAAAGTTACTGTTTACCTGTAAAAAAGTAGCATTAAATTTTCTAATTGCCTTTCAAATTGGCATCCAAAAATTTCAATACCTCTTCAGATGCTTTGATGTTGTTTTCTTTTTTCACGAAACCGTGGCCTTCATCGGGGAAGATGACGTATTCTACCTTCACGCCATTTTTGCGAGCGTTGGCCACAATTTCATCTGACTCGACTTGCAACACGCGCGGGTCGTTGCTGCCTTGCAATACAATAAAGGGTTTGGTGATTTTGTCGGTATGGAAGAGTGGCGATTTGGCATACAATGCTATCGAATCAATGGAGTTCGGATCGCCTAATTCCATATACAAGGCTTTGCGCTGCGCTTCCCACCACGATGGAATGCTGCGCAAGGTTCGTATCCAATTGGTGACACCAAAAAGATTAACTCCTACTTTAAACTCTTCAGGTGCAAATGTAAGTGCGGCCATAACCATATAGCCACCATAGCTGCCGCCATAAATTCCAATGCGGTCGGCATCGATATAGGGCAATGAAGCCAACAGTTTTTTGGACTCTACACAATCGCGTAAATCTTCGTTGCCATGCTTACGATCGTCTGCCGCAAAAAAAGTTTTACCATAACCAGAGCTTCCACGATTGTTCACAGCCAGCACCGCATAGCCATGATTGACTAAATGTTGCAAGGCGGCAGAATAATTCAAGCGTGTTTGTCCGCCCGGGCCACCGTGTATCCACAAGAGTGCCGGCACTTTCTGACCTTCTTTAATTCCTTTGGGCTTGTAAAGCAGACACGGTATTTCCAATCCATCGAATGATTTAAAGCGAACTACTTCACCTGCTACCAAATCATCAGGATTGATTTCTTTGGTCATGGTGTTGGTGAGTTGCTTTACTTCTTTTGTTTCGAAATTGTAGACGAACAAATTGCTGGGCGACTTAGAGCTGCTCACATAAAAGGACATCAGTTTTTCGCTATCAGAAATATTCACACCGGTGATGTCGCCTTCAGGCAAACCTTCTACGGAAACTAATTTGCCTCCATCTTGCTCATTGTAAATTTTGATTTCGGTGCGGGCATCGTTGTTGATTGCCACCACGCGGTATTTTCCATTGCGAGAAAGATATGCGTACATGATATCCCAAGGGGCTTCCTCTACTTTTTTCTTCTCGCCAGTTTCGATGTTGTAGCTGGCGAGATACATGAATTCGCTGCCTTCGTCTGTTAAGTAGAAAAGTGTTTTGCCATCCAAGCTAAAGTATTGGGCATTATATTGCGCATTGCCATCGTGTTGGGTAAGCAAATTGAGTTTGCCAGATTGTGTATCGAGCAGATACATGTTGGAGTTATTGGTGGTGATGGTTTCGCTGAGCGCGATGTAGCGATCATCATTTGACATCACATCGGGGTTGAGGCCTTTTTCATTTTTATAGACGAGTGTGGACGGATATACTTTTGTTTCGCCACCAGAAACCTGCACGTTGTACAAATCGAAGTATCGTTTGTCGCGGCTGTTGGAAGAATAGTACATGAGTTTTTTGTTATAGCTCCATCCGGCAAACTGCGCCTTGGCAGTTGAGTCTTGAATCAGATCTTGTACGGAGCCATCGGGTGATAATACAAACAAGTGGTTGATTTCATTGCCACCTTTATCGCTGGTGTAGAGCACGCGGTTGTCAGTTGGGAAATAGGATTGACTGAACACCGCGTTATCAGTGGAAGTGGTGAGCTGCTTCTCAACACCGGTTTTGATGTCGATTTCGTATGCATTGAAAATGCCGGTGGCTTTACTGTTGTACACAATTTTGGTTTCATCGGGTGAGAAAGCTCCACCATTGATTTGCACGATGTCCATGAATTGGTTGACGGTGTATTGCTTGACGGCTACTTCCTTGGGTGAATTGCAGCTTTGGAAGATGAATAACAAACCAGTGGTGATGAGAATGAGGCGCTTCATAGTTTTCTTGTTTGGGCCATGACGAATACTGTCAGGGTCTGTTTGTGAAATTATACAATTGAATTTCTATTTCATAATTACGGTTTAAACTTAGACAGGTGAAAGGCGATTGTGACGAGTGGGCACTACGCGTGCGCCAGCGGGCAAGGGATAGAGGCATGCATTGGAGCCCGAAGTGGAATGTGCGTGAGGTGGCGACTGCCGATAGCCCGTTGGCCGACTGCGCCTCGCGCGGCCATGCCCCCAAAAAAATTACTTTCGGTTGGCGAGGTATACTCCACCTAAAATGGCGACCATGCCGATGAAGTGGCCTGCGTAAAGTTTCTCTCCATCGAGCACACCCCACATCACGGAGACGATGGGCATGATGTAGGTGACGGAGCTGGCAAACAAGGGTGTGGAGATTTGCAGTAGTTTGTTGAAGATGAGATTGGCAACGGCTGTGCTCATGAGGGCTAATATGACAATGAAGCCTGCGGCTTGCCATGCACCGGGTTGTGTGCTGAGCTTTTGTACGAAATCGGTGAAGCCAAATAAATAAACCAACGCAAACGGCCAGATGAGCAGCAACGAAACGCTGGTGATCGTAAGTGAGCTGAGACCTTGTACATTGAACTTGATAAAATTTACGTTGGCTCCATAGAACGCGCATGCTAATACAACAAGCAGTGCGTAGGCATTAAATCCGCCAATGGCGCCTTCGGCACGAGCGAGAGCGAGAATCACGGCTCCGCCAAAGCTGATGAGCAAACCAACGACTGCATAGCCGCGAAAGCGTTGTTTGAAAAGAAGTGCGCCTAGCAACATAGCCCACAAGGGCGAGAGTGTGTTGAGGATGCCGGTTACAGAACTTTGTAAACGTGTTTGTGCGAGTGCAAATAAAAATGCGGGAATGAAGATGGCCATCATGCCGGAGGCAAAGAGTTTGATGTGATCGCCTTGCTTGAGTTCTTTCCAGCGCAGGAATGCGAAGGGCAACAAGAAAATAGTGGCGGCTGCCACGCGCAGAGATCCTACTTCTTCAGGTGAAAAAACTTTCAAGCCTTGCTTGATGAGGATGAACGAAGTGCCCCAAATAAGCGATAGTGCAATGAGTAAGAAGATGGCGGTGCCTTTGTTGTTGTCGGACATGGATTGAACCCGTAATTTATTGAAGTCTTTGTAAACGCTCTTGAATTTCTAAGTCTGACAAGGTGCTTATTTCTGCTTTATCGTAAACGGCAATTAAGAAAATTGTTTCTTGAACAATTTGAACATACGTGATTACCCTTGCTCCGCCCGATTTCCCTTTCCTTTTTGATGAAATCGCCATCCTGATTTTATAACAGTCTTTTCCTAGTGGAGTGCCTAAGCGTGGGTTGATTAACAGTTCGTTCGCTAATGCTGAAATGTCGCTTTTGATAGAAACGTATTTCTTCGCAAGCTTTTTCAGCTCACGCTCAAAGGGAGGCGTTGGTATTAGCTTATAGCTCACGCAGCAATTGATCGAACGATTTCTGCTTTGAAGTATTTTTTTTGAAGTTATTGACGAAGTCAACGGCTTCATCTACATCTTTCAAAATCCTTTTCTCTGCGGGAGTCATTTTTTTGGGCTTTGACTCCACCACTTCTACAAACTCCATGTGCTTTAACAACTCCTTTAAAAAGGGGAGCTTGCTTTTTTTCTTGATGTTTAACACAAGTTGTGACATAGTAGTTAGAGCGTAAAATTATAAAAAAGAGAACACAATTAATCTACGAAACCAATTCCGGAGTATAGTGATTGCTTACTTCATTTAATATGTGATGAATTTCATCCAGTGTCAACGCCTGTACCAATCGCATGCGGAATGGTTTGAAATCAGGAACGCCTTTGAAGTAATTGGTGTAGTGCCTGCGCATTTCAAAAATACCAAGCTTGTCGCCTTTCCAGCGAATGGAGAAATCGAGATGCTTGCGCGTAACCTGTATGCGATCGGCAATGGAAGGTGGCGGCAGGTGTGTGCCCGTTTTAAAAAAATGTTTGATTTCGTTGAACACCCAGGGCGCACCAATGGCAGCGCGGCCGATCATAATTCCATCTACTCCATAGCGGTTTCTGTATTCCAGTGCTTTTTCGGGCGAGTCGATATCGCCATTGCCAAACACGGGGATTTTCATGCGCGGATTTTCTTTGATCTTGCCGATGAGCGTCCAGTCGGCTGAGCCTTTGTACATTTGCACGCGCGTGCGACCGTGAATGGTGAGTGCCTGTATGCCGATGTCTTGTAAGCGTTCGGCCACCTCCACTACGTTCTTGGTATTTTCATCCCAGCCCAGGCGCGTTTTCACTGTAACGGGCAAGTGTGTTGCTTTCACTATTTCGGCTGTCATTTGCACCATCTTGGGGATGTCTTGCAACAGCGCAGCTCCGGCTCCTCGGCAAGCCACTGCCTTCACCGGGCAACCGTAGTTGATGTCGATTAAATCGGGATTTACTTCGGTGGCGATTTGTGCCGAGTGCACCATGTTGCCAATGTCGCCTCCAAATAATTGAATGCCGATGGGGCGTTCGTATTCAAAGATATCGAGTTTCTGACGGCTCTTAGCAGCATCGCGAATCAGCCCTTCCGAGGAAATAAATTCGGTGTACATCAAATCGGCACCGCCTTCTTTGCAAACGGCACGAAAAGGTGGGTCGCTCACATCTTCCATGGGGGCGAGCAACAGGGGGAATTCTCCTAAATTGATAGTACCGATCTTTGCCACGTTTGATTATTCGTTCAAAAACTGCGTTGTTTGCGAGCTAGTCTGCCTAAAGCAGCACAAAATTACTATTTATTTACGGATGGAAGTGAATCAAGAAAAACCTGTTTGGCTGGTGTTGGTGCTGGTGGGCGTTGGTGCTTTATTGGGCTTATTGATGGGGTCGACCATTGGTGCAGGTTTAGCCAGTATGCTCTATACAGGGGAGAGTGATTTATTGCAGGGCATTCTCGACTACAGCGACAACAAGCTGCGCGTGCCATTGCTGGTGATGCAAGGTGTGACTAGCTTGGGTGGGTTTTTAATCGCTCCTTATTTTGTTTGGAAAGCTCTTACAAAAAACAATCTGAGTTATTTTAATATTCAGCCTTTACAGCCTTTGTCGCTGCTGGTGGCGGCAGGGTTGGTCATTTCATTTGCAGTAGCGGACTCTGCTATTATTGAGTGGAATCAAAACATCACTTTACCTGACTTCTTAAAAGAAATAGACTTTTTAAGAGGAATAGAAGAGTGGGCACGCAATCAAGAAAATGATCTGGCCGAAGTCACAAAGATGCTTACCAATTTTCAGTCGTTTGGCGAGTTTGCTCTCGCTTTTCTAGTGGTGGGTGTGCTGGCCGGCATTTGCGAAGAGTTTTTGTTTCGTGGCATTGTGCAGCGCGAGTTGTGGCGTGGCAGCGGCAACATTCACTTAGCCATTTGGGTGTCGGCTCTTATTTTCAGCGCCATCCATGTGCAGTTTTTTGGATTTGTTCCCCGTGTTTTGTTAGGTGCCCTTTTCGGATATTTATATTATTGGTCGGGCAACTTGATCGTGCCTATTACAGCGCATTTGTTCAACAATGGTTTTTCGCTTGTGATGATTTATCTATTTCAGCAAAAATTAATCAACACCGATATTGAAAAGACTGAAGCGGCACCCTGGCCCGCGGTGATTGTGTGTGCGATGATTTCTATTGGCTTGCTATACTATTTTAAGAAACGTTTTTCCACTTCAACTCCTTCTACCCTTTGAGCGCTCCACAAAAAAAATTCAGCAATCTGCCCCAGCGTTTAGCCACTGCGTTGCTCGGTGCTTTCGGTATTATTTTTGGTGTCGTGTATAGCGAGTGGACATACCTCGTCGTCTTCTTCATCATTTGTTTCTTTTCCTTACGGGAATTTTACAAACTCTCCGGACTGGATGGCATGGTGCCACAAAAAACATTTGGCACCATTTGCGGACTCACCATTTTCTTTCTTTCGTTTTTTATTGAACGTGGATCGATCTCGTATCGCTATTACTTTATTTTCTTCCCCTTACTCTCATGTGTGTATATGATCAAGCTCTACAAAAAGTTTGAGCGAAAGCCGTTTACCAATATTGCCTTTACGTTTTTAGGGATCTTTTACATTGCCGTACCACTCGCGCTATTGCACATCGCTGCGTTTGAACAAGGCAAATACAATTTCGAAATCATCTTTGGTTCACTGTTCATCTTATGGGCTACCGATACAGGGGCTTACTTTGCCGGATCGATGTTTGGCAAGCGTAAATTGTTCGAGCGCATCTCTCCTAAAAAATCATGGGAAGGGGTGATTGGTGGTGCTCTGCTCGCTTTTGCCATGGCATTTGCGATGGCTTACTTCTTCCCGCTGCTGGCGTTGTGGCAATGGATGAGCATTTGCGCCATTATTATTGTGGGCGGTGTGTATGGCGATTTGGTCGAATCGCTGTTGAAGCGAAGTATTGAAATTAAAGATTCCGGAAACAGTTTGCCTGGACATGGCGGCTTTTTAGATCGCTTCGATGGTCTATTTATCTCAGCTCCTTTTATCGTAGCCTTTTTAGAGATTTTTTAAAAGCTGATTTATTGATGTGTCGTGAAATGCAAGTCCTGACGGGGATTCCTCACTAAGCGAAATCTCCGTTCAATCCATCCAACAGCTTACAACCACTCGAAACGGTTGATTATTTATCATTTTCAATTCCTCATCAGAGCCATCGCCTGAAAGGCATAACCACCGAACATTTTTTGCTAAAGCTGCCGTTTTCTGAATGTTTATCCTTTGGATGAAAAGGAACACCAAACATTCTACTTTTTAGGATTGCCTTACTCCATCTGACCAAATTATATATCTTTGCAACCGTTTTCGAGCTAGATTTAAACACGTAAATTCTATACTACCATTTTATGGCTTACATCGAACCAGCACCCCTAGTCGACAAAGAGAATCCATTTGAGGCAATGATGTCTCGCTTCCGCACCGCTTCCCAAATATTGGGCTTGGAAGAAGAAGTGTACAATGTGTTGAAAGTACCTGCTCGCCAGGTGATTGTTTCACTACCTGTAACAATGGACGATGGCAGCATTCGCGTATTTGAAGGCTACCGCGTCATCCATTCTACTATTTTAGGTCCTTCCAAAGGAGGTATCCGGTTCGATCCGCATGTAAATCTGGATGAAGTAAAAGCATTGGCCGCTTGGATGACCTGGAAGTGTGCAGTAGTAGACATTCCTTATGGTGGTGCTAAAGGTGGAGTTGCCTGCAACCCGCGCGAAATGAGTGCAGGTGAAATCGAGCGCCTGATGCGTGCGTATACATTAGCTATGATCGACATCTTCGGTGCTGATAAAGATATTCCTGCTCCTGATATGGGAACAGGTCCACGTGAAATGGCGTGGTTGATGGACGAATACTCTCGTACACAAGGTATGACGGTGAATGCTGTAGTTACCGGCAAGCCGATTGTATTGGGTGGATCTTTGGGAAGAACGGAAGCTACCGGCCGTGGTGTAATGGTATCTGCGTTGGCCGCGATGGAAAAACTAAAAATCAATCCCTACAAAGCTACTTGTGCAGTGCAAGGTTTTGGAAACGTAGGCTCTTGGGCCGCACGTTTGTTGTCGGAGCGCGGCTTGAAAGTGCAAGCGATCAGCGACTTGGGTGGTGCATACTATAATGAAAATGGAATTGATATTGAAGCGGCTGTAAAATACCGCGATGCTAATAAAGGTTCATTAGAAGGATTTGCGAATGCAGAGAAAATTGGCAGTGGCGAGATCTTGACATTGCCTGTTGATGTGTTGGTTCCTGCTGCTACTGAAGATGTAATCACCGGAAGCAATGCCGGAAAGATTCAGGCGAAGTTGATTGTAGAAGGCGCGAATGGTCCTACTTCGTCCAAAGCGGACAGTGTGATTTATGAAAAAGGAATCAGCGTAGTGCCAGATATCTTGGCGAATGCCGGTGGTGTTACCGTTTCTTATTTCGAGTGGGTGCAAAACCGCTTGGGTTATAAGTGGACGGCCGACCGCGTGAACAGACGCAGCGACCGGATTATGAAAGATGCGTTTGACAACGTTTATAAAACAGCTACTGAATACAAAGTTTCGTTGCGTATTGCTGCCTACATGGTGGCCATCGACAAAGTAGCGAAGACTTACAAATACAGAGGAGGATTTTAATTCACTTCTTAAGAAAAGAAAAAGCCTCGCAAAATGCGGGGCTTTTTTATTTCACATTATGCACGTTCAAGCACCGCCATCGCGGCATTGTGCCCGGGAATGCCGCTCACACCACCGCCTCGTTTGGCACCGGCTCCACAAATAAAAATACGTGGGTCATCGGTCTCTACACCCCAGCCCGGTGCTTCGTCATTTTCTCTGAACGGAAAAGCCAAGTCGCGGTGAAAGATATTGCCGCGCGGCAAACCGATTGCCTCTTCAATATCTTGAGGTGTTTTTGCTTCAATGGTTAGTTCACCATCATTGGATTTTGCCAATACCGATTCGATTGGGTCTTCTAAATATTGATTCAACGATTGGATCGCGGCCTTTAATGCTACTTCTCTTCCTGCTTCGTTATCCTTATCAAAAAGAGTAGCTGGAGTATGAAGTCCAAATAATGTTAATGTGTGATAGCCTTTACTTTGTAAGTCTGCGCTGAGGATCGTAGGATCTGTCAGCGTATGACAATAAATTTCTAATGGAAGGTTGTCCGGCATTTTCCCGGACTTGGCTTGTTCGTAAGCTGTCTCGAGTTGCGTAAAGCTTTCGTTGATATGAAATGTTCCGGCAAATGCATCGCGCGGATCGGCACCGGACTTCAGTCGTGGCAACTGCTTAAGCAACATATTAATTTTCATCTGCGAACCATCTAAACTGGATGGCGGATTTGTGCCTCGCAATTTCGCCAATGTTTGTGGCGCTGCATTGGACAACAAATAAGAAGAAGCAAAACTTCTTCCGTCTTCTAAGGTTACTACCACTTCTTTTGCATCCGAAGCAACTTGAGCTACGCGGCTATTCAATGCAATGGTTACGCCTGCGGCCGTAGCAACTCTTTCCAATTCTTTCACCAGTGCTCCCATCCCACCCTGCGGCACTTTCCATTCGCCATTTCCATTTCCGATCAGGTGATAGAGAAAACAAATATTGGCTTGCAGTGTAAATGCGGATGTGAACGTACCAATCAATCCATCGGTGAGCACCACACCGCGCACGATGTCATTTTTAAAATGCTTGGAAATTGTTTCACCAATCGGGTTTTCAATCAGGTCGTTCCAAACAGGATCAATGTCGATATTTTTCTTCAACTCGCTTCGTGTCGGCAATTGTTGTAACATGCTGGGTGCGATACGCTGTGCAAACTGTTCGATATCACCATAAAACTTTTGCCAGGCCTTCCATTCGTTGGCGCCTTCAGGTAATTGGTTAAATGAGTTGGCTGTTTGGTCATCCCAAATGCGGGAAATGTGCAAGCCATTGTTCTTACCCTGAAAATAATAAGGCGTATAACTCGCTACTCTGCGCGATAATACTTTGAAGTTAAGATTCAGATCATTGACAATCTTATCTGGTAATAATGAGACGAGGTACGAATAGCGTGAAAGGCGCGCGTCAAAATCAGGAAAAACCTTTACGCTGGTGGTGGCACCTCCGGCTTCGTTATTCGCTTCGAGCACGAGTACTTTTTTTCCGGCTTTGGCCAGATAGGTGGCGGCTATCAATCCATTGTGCCCCGCTCCGATAATGACGATGTCGTATTTTTTTGTCATGAAGAATTCAGCTAAAACAGCCTGAGTAAATTTAGTGAAAAAGTTGGCTTATCGAGCGCTGCGATTTACCGCTACTCAGTACACTGGTTGTCATTGGTCGGCTGAGGAAAGCACACCGACAACAACACTTGACAAACGCAGGTATCCTATAGGCAGGTTGGGGTCGATGAGGCTATTCTCGCCAACTATTTTTCTCATTTACAGTGTAACCCGTGCGCCCATGGCACGTTGAGTGCGGCTTATTTGAAATTGACCACGATTTATCTTTTAAGGTAGGATTGCTCTCCTCGAATTTCGGTGTGGAGAATACTTTAGCCAATTTCATCCACTATGTTCGTATTGGAAAATGCGCCATACCCGATCCTTTACATGATTGAACGGATGAACCTAGATACGCAACCTCCGCTAAATGAGGAGTGGCGGGTAGCCAATGAAAAGGTGCGGGTGCGAAATAAAAAGTAGCGGGTAGAAGATGAAAGAGGGCGGGCGGAAATTGAAGGATGGCGGGTGGAAAATGAAACCGGGCGGGTGCGAAATAAAAGTGGGCGGGTCGGAAATAAAAGATGGAGGGCAGGAACTGAAGAATGGCGGACAGGAAATAAAACGTGGCGGGTAGAAAGTGAAAGCGGGCGGGTGCGAAATAAAAAGTGGCGGGTGCGAAATGAAAGATTGCGGGTGGCTTGTGAACCTTCCTAAAATTACTTGACACTGAACCTTCCTAAAATTACTTGACACTTTTAAGGGTAGTTACTAAAAGTATTTTACAGGCTTGAAGCATAACCCTGATTCAATGTTACAAATGTTTTCGTTCTTCCTAAAAGAGCAGAACAGTTTTAATTGCTCTGAATCGGGTTTACAATTTGAGTTACTATTCCTGATATGGCATGACAAATTCTTCTCTTGTTCCTGTATTGGTATGACTATGATGAATGATAATCCTAAAACAGGCTGACAGCATTGGGTACTATTCCTAAAACCACCTGACAGTATGTACTTAGTATCAAACGAGGGACAGAAATTTAGACTGAAACAAACTAGGGATAGCTGGGGATTTCCTGGTACATTACCAAGGTCAATTTGTGCCAATCTTCTTCAGATCAATTGCGCTGGAATCTTGCGGGAAGTTAAACAGCCTGCCATTTACAATTATCATATTATATATATCGCCCACCAATATAATACTATCTGCTTTGACTTGAATTTTTCCATGATATAGTTCAATGGTGGTACCATCATGTTGACTTATAACATCTGTAATTGAAAAGTCATTATCATTATTTGACAAAATAATTTCGTATTGACTTTGACCTGAATTAAATGAATAGATTGAAGAATTTGTTTTATCGATTTTAATATATAAATAAGTCCAGAGAAAATAAAATATCAAAGGAGAGGCGATTGCGTTTACAAAAATAGCTAAGGATATATTTTTGAGTTTAAGCATTAGTAGTAATGAACCAAATACGATGTTCAATCCAAACAAAAGCGGAACAAATAAAATAATACCAATTGCAACGCTAGGGTCATACTTGCTACCCGAAATCAGCCATACAAAGGCCAAGGTTTCAATCTCCATTATTCCTATTAAATTGGAAAAGATTGTTTTAAGTTTTATTCTATTGTCCATCTTCTTCCGTCACCTTGGAGTCTCTCATTTTGGGGACCTGTAGGCTCGTTTAAACTCGCTTCATAAAATCAATATTCTTCATTTTCTCTTATCCCTTGCTTGGCGTATGGGGAGTTTGGAAGTGTTGTGATCGAAATTATCTAAAAAGATAGGTATATAGATTGAATAATCCGAGAGGTGGGTTTGTGAAGGGGGTTCTTTAGCTCGTGAGTTGCTAAATGGAAAAGAAGGTTTGGGTAGAGTAACTTTTGAGAGAAAACTAGATTAACAGTTTCGATATCCTTAGTTGCAAACTAAGGTTAGCAATTCAGGCTAACATAAACTAAACTACAGATAGCTGGAGTCTTACTTTTAAAACATGGGTCAATTAACTAAAGAAAAGATCACAGTTCTAATAGTTTGAACTTTAAATCTTATATCCATTTTCATCATAGCCAACGGGATATCTGCCATATCTTAACTTATAATCTTCCAATGTTATAGGTTCTCCCATATTGCCATAAAAGCTATTGGGGTTAGCATCTTTAAGAAACCTTCCCCAGCGTTCCTTTTCTTTCTGTTTCTGCTCTTCACTTTTAGCATCTTCTTTCGCTTGTTCAATGGTTTTCTTTCGCTCTTCAACTTTACCCAGTACAAAGGTCAATTGATTGCGTTCTTCAAGTAAATCCGACACTTCGGCCCAGTCAAATGTTGTTTTAGGAAACTCCAATGCCATTTCTACCAATATTTCTATTGTTTCAGCATTTAACTCTTGCGGCAATTCACTTTTTTTTATTCGTTTCATATTATAAAATCTCTACAAAGTCAACGTAATAAACTTTCATTCCATCAATAGTCTTTTGTAATCCATTTTCGATTAGAGGTATTGGTTCGGACACCTGCTTTAATTTTTGAGAGTTCAATAACACTTCCTCCTGAATTTGCACCTTAGATATTGCATCAGAATGATTGGCTCTACCTAGATTTTTTCCCCAGTCTGAAATATCATCTATGTAAACGCCATTTTTAGACGTTACTCTTTGTATCACAGCAATTTTCTCCCCGCTTCCAATTGCCCATTTCTTTGTCAATTCTATAAACCCTTCTGCCACACTTTCTAGCTTAGAGGTGGACATATAACCTTTGTAAGGGTGTTCTGTATTCACCTTTCCGACAAATTTGTTCTCAAAATCAGCCTTTGCAAATGTTTTACCACTGTAAACTTTTTCATTCACAACTTTTCTTGACGGCAGTTTCCTCAATTCATCTAATCCTTCATTAATATGATTAACTGCTCTTGTGTTGTACTCACCAAACCAAGTGGGTTGGTATCTGAATGGCTGATTTATAAAATCCCCATTTGTGGTATAAGCATGAATAGAGGCTAGCTGTATTTCTGTGGCGTTGCCAACGTCATATAGCTTGTTTCCAGTTTTTAATTGTGTTATTGTGTTTAGAGAAGCCTCCATTTTGGGTGTAAGCTTCCAGAATCTTAACCATCCTTGGCTACCGCTAAATGTTTCAACATTTTTTATAGCGCTCGCAAATCCATCACTAATAATAGTTCCATCAGGCATAGTTTTTAACCCATCCTTATAACCTCTCACCATTTCCGCAAATTCATCAACACTTTTAAATTCGTCCATGATTTTTAATACATCATCATTAGCGGTTTTTAATAGATCTTCAAATTCTGAAAGTTGCTGATTGTTGAGATATGCTTTTATTCTCCCGTCACCCAAATAAGACCTTATCTTGCTGTACTTAGCAAGCCCTCCAACTCCCTTAACTTCATCTACCAAACCCAGCATCCTATCATAAGCCTTTCTGCTGGTTGGGCTTAGTGATGATACATCTACCTTATTGAGGGCAGAAGCAAGTTTCTCTAATTGTGTATTAAAAAGGTTTTTAACAGATGGCAATGCTTTGGCTTGATCCATGATAGCACTAAGTTTTTTCACGCCTCCGTAAGAGAGTTCTCCAATTGCCAATACCATAGTAACGCTATTGTAGATTTCTACAGCGTCTTTCATTTTAGGATCGTTTGCTACCCCGCTTAAATTAATGGTGAGGTTTGCGGCAGCATTTATCGCTTCAAATGCTAACCAGGCTCTTCTTGCTTTGCTAATGCCCGATGCAACCGCTGCTGTGCCCCCGCTAGAAAGGATAACAGCAATGTCTGCCGTGTTGATGATTAGGGAATTGACTGTAGAATTCCAATCTTTTTGCTCCGCGAATGGTAAGTAAATTGCTGGAACAATGACATGCTGACCAGTAGCTGATTCCGTTGCAAAATTCACAGCGCTTAAATCCGTCTTATTTACAAAAATGATAAGGTCAAATGGGCTCAATTCGGGCGACTCCAAATCTGACCAATCTTCCTTTCTTACTATTGAAAACTCACCGTATCGCGAAGGACCATCTTCATATCTGATTGATATCAGCTCTTTTCTAGTGGATGAAATTTTCCCGTTATCATTAAACTCAATATCTTCAATCCTAATAGCACCTACGCTTTCTTGAGTAATTCCCCATACCATTAACCTCTTATTGAATGCTAAAACTAAGTCGTCTATCCGCGTTGTATAATCTGACGATGTAGTAATCAGCCTGCTGATCACTTTCATCAGCTCTGTATAATTTTTATCACCAACTAAACCCATCAAAAAAGCATCATCAATTCTATTATTAAGCAACTTGATGAGCACAGTCTTATTGATAGTTGTCTTTTCAAGATAATCTAATATCTCCTTCGAGTCAGTCGGGGTACTTACACTTTTCAATACTCTCAAAGCAACGCCTTCCTCATTATTCGCGAATAAATAATGGTCGTACATACCATCTTTTGCCAGTGTTGACAAAATATGCTTTCGATGATCCAATGATAAGTTCTTATAGTCAGCTGGTGTAAGTACTGAACAAATCTCTGAAAGGGCATCTGGGTCAGCTATTTGAATCAGCTTTTCAAATTTCTCATCTTTAGCTTCTTTATACTTGGCAATTGATTTTAAGAAATAGTCAAAGTCTTCTGGCTTTGCACTGGAGTTGAGTAGGCTAACATATCTATATCCAGGTTTGCGGATGACTTCATTTTTCGCCTCTCTAAACTCTTTGTACCAGTCGTTCCCAAGCGCATCTATCAGAGTAGCTATTTGCCTGAATTTTGTTATTTGCTCTACCCCATGTATGTTTTTTGCTTGGACAAAAAAATACGTAGCACTCTCTGTTTTGAAACGATCACAATCAGGAACTTGAATCTCTTTGACTAGGACTTCCGAAGAAAGATTAAGGCTCTGTAAATAAACTTCAAGAACCTTATCGTGTTCTTTACCATTAAAATTTCCAATGATTAAGCTTAGTCCACAACCTGTCCCCTCTCTTCCGATTAATACTTTCTTAGTTGATGAACTTTCCGAAATATTGACTTGAGGATAGTATCTATCCGAATTATAATCTTTATAGCCTTTAAATTTCCATGTCTTGTCAGCGTTTGAAAACGTTAAAACAGCACCATAGCTGATACCTTCTTTCCTAAAGCCAAGTAGGGTACCTTTCGCTATCGTTGAATTTATCTGCTGATCCTGCGTCAGGCCTGTAAAGGAAACTTTAACGTCTTTTGGGAGCCCAATCAACTCTCCTCCTGGAGTTACATAATTTACCTGTGAGCCAAAATCGAAATCATTTAAGTTAATTTCATCTGTAATCGTAAATAAATGAGACTTTACCTCGCTTTTCGAATCGTCATCATCCTCAAACAATCCCATCACAATCTCCGGATACCTCATCCGATCCCATTGGTATTTGAATAGCTTGTTGCCGTTGGCATAGTCCATCAAATTGTCGGTGCCCTTTTCGGGTAATGTGTTCTTCTCTTCGGTGAATGTGTGGCGCAAGCTAAACGCTCCGTGGCCCAACTCGTGTGCCATCGTACGAATGATGGACTCCTCGCTGCCATTCTTATCAACGAAAATAAATCCACACTCTTTGCTGCGTGGCATGAAGCCCGCCAGCGTGCTGCTCTTCGGGTTCTTCACTAAAAACAAATAATAGGTGTTGGGTTGTAGGTTCGCCTTATAAGCGTTCACTACTTTGCGCATGTCGGGGCTGTAGTTACTCAGTAGTCCGCTGCCGCCATCGTCAAACGGATCAATACCCGGCACATCGAAATTGGAAGCAAAGGTGATGTTCCACTTCACTACGGCTTGTCCATAAATTTTATTGAGTTGCGCGCGCAGTGCATCTTCGCTGTAGGGATACTTGTTTCCGTTTACCGGAACGATCACCAGGTCTTTAACAATTTGATCGTAGGTAATCACACTCAGCTTTCCTAAAACCTGATCTTTCTTATCACCCGGATAAAGGGCGATCAACTCACTTTCCACACCATCTCCGGAACCTACTATGTCAATAGTTGACTGGTCATTGGTCACTGGTGAACTACCCGATGACCATTGACTGTTGGCAACTGCTCCATTCAGTTCAAAACGGATTTTTGATTTGTCGATTCCGGTGCCTTCCAGTGTTGCGACCACTTTATCTAATTGGCCTGTGGCCACAGATTTCCACGAGAGGTATTGATCTTCCACTTTTGTGTAGGTAGATGCAATCGGATCATACCGTTTTGCATCAAAGCCAAACTTCTGATCTTGTGCTTCTGCAAACTTTATTTTGAGGTTGTACTCGCGCATAGCAGTTGCTGTTGCAATAGCGGCTGTGGTGGTGTGTACTTTACCTTTGCTGTCGATGATGTATCCTTTGCCACTGCTATCTACTACAGAAGCAGTTGTACCCGCAGGTACTTCCGTGCGTTTACCGTTTCCATCTACAATCACCACGCTACCATTACTGCCGGGTGTTACTGTGGCTGTTCCCGGCACGGTGATCAGTGTGCTGGTGACAGCAGCATTTTCATCAAACTGTTGCGGAAGATTGGCTTCGTATTCATCCAATGCTTTATCGGCTTGTGCGAGCGCTTCATCCAGATTATCCATTAAATTCATCACGCCCGCAGGGATGACTTCTACTCCGGCTCCCGTCACGTTCATGTAACCGTTCACCATCCGCATTTCATTGTTGACGTTGATGTTGGTGAACTCGGCTTTTACTTTTGCCTGATTGAAATACGAAACTTCAATCACGCCCTCACCCGAGAAGGTGCCGTTGCTGCCAGACACTTTACTGAGCACCACATCAAAATCTCCTGCCTTAATGACATCGCCTACTTTCAAACTATTGATTAGTTGCGAGGGGTCCAGATTAAATGGCGTGAGTGGAACACCGCATGAATATTGAATGCCCGGATTATCTTTGGTGGTTACACTGGTCACCGATGAATAGTCACTTGTGAAGGAACCACAACCGGCATTGACTTGAAATTCGTAGCGTGTGTTTGGCTGAAGTGAGTTGACGGTTACATTTGGCGTAAGCGATTGGTTCGTGTACCAATTACCCGTATTTGCAAATCGGTACCTGAGCGAATACGTGGTTTGATTCGATGCTCCATCCCAACTCACATTAAAGCGTGTAGTGCCTACATCGCTAACCGAAATATTTTTAGGAGGTAAACACGCATCGCCATATACAAATGTGTAGACCTGACTGTAGCCATTGTTTTTGAAAAGACTTAGTTCGTCCGCACCCGCATACGCATGTGCACGCAACTGAAACGCATAGCGCCTGCCCGGCTCCAGCGGTGTTTCCGCAGGGCCATAGATGATTGTCGTTTCACTGGTCGTAGTTTGAAAAATAACCGGTGACGTTAATATCGCATCGTTGGGATTGCGTGTGGATGGCCAAACTTCGACTAACTTAAAATCATACTCTGCATTGAATGCGCTGTTGGGGGTGCCCCGATGGCGAGGTGTCCACTGGAAGATAACTTGTTGTGGATCTTGAATGCGAATCTTCTCGTTGTCGGCCGGAACGTTTACAATGGGCGGATCATTTAAAATCAACCATGCCACCGCACATCCTGTATTCGAAATTTTAACACCGCGATTGTATTCGAGTACTTCGAAACAAAATTGGTAAAGGCCTTCCGGTAAAGCACCGCGCTGTTCGATCTCGCGTTGCGTGATGCCGGTGAAATTTAAATTGCGCGGATCGAAATAAGCCGCAAGATCGGAGCTGATCAATTGCAATGGCACACCGCCCAACAACGTAACAGGCGGTGGCATGAACTCCGGCTTCGTTTCAATTTTTATTCCGTTGCCCTCGATGCGCAGTCGAAAGCGGACGTTCAATTCAGGGCGGGTAGCATCAATCAGGAAAGCCGTTACCCGTAATCGCTCCGAACCCGGTGCCGTATAATCCGACAGGTACAATGAATACGGAGGCGTCAACTGCACCGTAGACTGGACGGGGAAGACTTGGCCAACTGACTCGACTTGCGAAGCCAGTAATAGAATAAACAGTATCGTTTTAATACACCTCACTGAACTAATTGTTTGCGAACGGTATCCTTATCAAAGTAATTCCAATTGTAAACATTGCTATAAATCCTCTCAGCCGCCTCAATTGCTTTTTTAACATCTTAAATTCATCCAAACTTTGAATCATAACAATCTATCTTCTTTTTATATATTCAGCATAAAAAATTCTAACTCCTATACTGTAAGTCCCAATGCCTAAGTTCTCATCCCCAAGTCCCAAGTCCTAAAAAGAATACACATACCCAAGCGTAGCAGTAAATTCGGTGAAGGATTTTGCTGCGCCTTCTTGAACACTGTTTCGATTTACTACTACTGTGCTTAAGTTAATATTATGTTTCTTTTTAATCGACACGTTGCCGGATAGTCTGCCATTTAAAATACTTCCGGTATGCAAACCATTGGCATACGACTCATTATGCGAGATGGAAGCCGTGGTTCGTAATTTCTTTTCGAAGAACTGTTTTGTGACCGCCACCGTTGGTCCGAAGGTGCGCGATTGTGATGCAACCCCATCGCTCATACTTAGATTAAATGAAGTTGAAAGAGTAAGGCTCTGTGGCGTCAGCGACAGGCTATAGGATGAATTGAAATTATAAAAACGCAATCCGGAATTTTGTTCTACTTGTCCCTGCTTATCAGAAGCATCCTGCGCGGTCAAATTAAGACTGATGGTTTGTCGCCTGTTTTTATTGTTGCCCAACTGATACATGGAATTAATGTTGGCGTTCTGACTAATTTGTGTGAAGTTGAGTGTATCTAAAAAATCAAACTGTGTGAGTCGGTTGATGTTCACAAACTGCGAACGGACATTGGTGAACGATTGAAAGCTCGAATAGGAAACTGATAAGTTAAATTTCTGTGATGGTGCAAAGGCTACATTCAAAGCTGTCACCACCCGCCTCATGGTAGTGGCTTTGCTCTCATCGAGGTTATCGCGCTGCGTGCCTACGTTGGCCGACAAATTTACTTTGCCCTGTAATACTGCCGTGGCCGCGTTGACCGTAATGTTTTCCAAATCGTTGTTGAAAAAATAGGAGCCTAATGTTCTGTATTGCGGGTCGATACGCTCGTAACCCATTCCCACTGAATAACCGTTGCCCTGGTAGGTGACATTGGCCTTCATCGCATTGTAGTAAGAGGATGAAGTGCGCGGAGTGAAAAGTCCACCCACATTACCTAACGGATTTTCAGTGGTGGTTTGACCTGCGCGCGTATCTCGGGTGATCGCGCTGGTAGCCCACTCAAAACGCACTAATAATTTTTGGAACAATGATTTGCCTCCGGTAAATCCCAGAACTAAATTTTCCTGCGGCAAGATGCCTTGCGTCTCCGGCACGAAGCGGATTGATTGTTGTTCGTCTTGTGCCCGGAACACAATGGCTTCCACAAAATCTTTACCATCTCCATAGCCCAACTTCATACCATATCCATAACGATCATAGGCAGCTTGCACTTTTGATCCGGCCGTTGTGTCGGGCTGAACTGCTTTTAAAAAGCGACCATAGAGCGCACTTATTCGTAATTTACTAGTGGGATTGGCATCTACTCCTACTCCACTGAACAAATGACCGCCAACAGTGTAAGGCGAAAAATTCATACTGGTGAATCCAGCATGAAGTGTAATCCACTTGTAGGTGGGATGCATTGAAAATTGATTGAAGGGTTGCTGGAATGAAACTCCCTGATTGGAGTAACTAAAGCTCAGTGGAATACTCCAACCATACAAACTCACATTTAAATTTCCGGTCGCGTAGTATGAATAAGGATCACGTCTGCTACTTATACCGCTAGCGGCATAGCCAATCTGACTCAACGAAACACCACCTGAGATTTTTATCGGTTTCTCCTTACCGATGGTCTCGAGGTTCTGGCTGTAAACATCTGATCGAAAAAATGCCCCAATCACAAAGATGCAACAAGCTAGTCTTAGGCTTGTAGCATAACTATGATATGGTACTAATCTTTTCATTTCCTTTTATCTAATTCTCAAAAGTCATTAGTCATTAGTCAATGGTCATTGGTCATAATTACAATATTGACTATTGACCAGTGACCAAGGACTGGTAATTATAAAATCACAATCCTCACTACTCGTTTTTGATCTTTTACATCTACTAATAAGAAATAAACACCCGGTGCTACGCCTTGAAGTGTTATTTCAAAATCATAGGCGTCCTTACCGCTATCACTAAAATCAGTGACAATCACATTACCTTGCAAGCTTACCAAACGCACGCGCACGGGAGCTACTTCATTTAATTCTAATTTTAAATTGACGGAGCCTTGTGCTGTTGGATTAGGAAATGCTTGTAGCAACTTAATCAGGTCAGTGCTACCACCTCCGGAGCCCCCACCCGCTTCACCTGCTTTTAGTATTTCAATGGATGCCGTGTATTCACTCTGACACTCGGCTAGTTTGGCTGTTAGCTTCACCGGATAAACTCCTTCCTTCTTAAACAGAATGGATGAATAATCCTGCGATTGCAAAATGACAGTCGCCTCGGTTGGAAATGACCAAGTGATCTGATCGGGCAGCGGCCAACTAATATCGATTACTATAATGGTGTCATTCACATACGCAGTAGGAGCCATCAGGAAGTCGGCTTTCAAAAGGTCATTCGAAGTGGTGAGTTCAAATGAATCTTCGGCTATACAACCATTGTTGTTCGTAACCCGGAGTTTGTAAACGCCCGGTTGTGTCAATGTAACTTGCTTACCGGTTTTGTTAAAACCAGCTAAGGAAGTCCACAAATAATCTGCTGCATCGATGGGTGACGTAATCGTTAATATACCTCCTGTACATATTTTTTTATCCGGACCTAAATCAATCGTAAACGGAGGAGGGTCGTTCATTAAAAAAGATTTAGTGAAAGAACATCCGTTGGCATCTTTCACTTCTAACTGATAACTGCCCGCTTTGATGTTTTGGATAAAAGAAGTTCCGGGCTGACCGTTCCATAAAAATGAATACGGAGCTGTTCCTCCTGCGGCCGTGACTTGAATAGATCCGTTGCCCCCAGTGCAAACAGGCGCAAAAATGGTTTCAGCAATTAATGAAATTGCCGAAGGCGAAGTGACAGAAAAAGTTTGTTGCAACGAACAGCCATCGGCATCTGTTACTTTTACTGTATTGGTGCCGGCCGTTAATTGCGCAGCGGCAACAGTTGTTTCTCCACTCGACCACAAATAAGTGTAAGGTGCTTTGCCCACTACATTAGAAACCTGCGCTGATCCATCGGAAGAGGTTGAACATTTTGTTGCTATCACATTAGCGATGGAGAAACTGACATTCGCAGACGGAGCAATGGTAACTATTTTTGCAAAGGTGCAGGAATTTGCATCAGTGGTTATTACCTCGTAGTTACCGGCACTTGCATTTTGTAATGTATTGGTAGAGGCGACTAATTGGTTGGCTGCGTTGAACCATTGATACGTATAAGGTGCAGTGCCGCCCAATCCGGACGCAATAGCCGAACCATTTGCCAGTCCACATGTGGTATTGATAGTTGAACTGATCGTGCTCGATAAACCAGACGGTTGGGTGATCGTTACGCTGGTTGTGCCAATACAGCCATTGCTGTCTCTGGTAGAAGCAGTGAAGGTGTTTGCTGGTAAGTCGGTAAAAGAAGGAGATGTTTGCCACGTGCTTCCCCCGTTGATGGAGAATTGATAGGTTCCTGTTCCACCCGAAGCAGAAAGAGTAACGCTTCCATTTGCACTGGCAAAACAACTGACTTGTGTTGAATTAGCGATGAATAGATTGAGTGGCGCAGGCGCAGTCAATGTAATGGATTTTACTTGCGCACAATTCTTAGCATCTTTTGCCGTAACAGTGTAGGTTCCACCCGTCAGGCCATTGATCGATGCGCCTGTGGCTCCGGTATTCCATGAATAAGTAAAACCTCCGTTTCCTCCGGAAGACGAAACTTGAACACTTCCATCTGCTGATGAAGCGCAAGAAGGAGCGATCTGGTTTACGGTGGCAATTGTAATTGGCGTTGGATCATTCAGCGTAATTGCTTGGCTCAACAAACAATTTTTAGAATCTTTTACTTGCAAGGTGTATGTGCCATTCGAAATTCCGGAAAGAATGTTGGTTCCACTGGCACCATTCCATTGATACGAATAACCACCGTTTCCTCCTATTGCTGTCACTTGTATACTACCATTATTTCCTCCAACACAATCAGGAGATGTTTTAGTAATTACACTCAATGATATGGCCGCAGGTGATGGAATCGTAAAAGTGGATGACACCGAACAATTGCTTGCATCTTTTATGGTCACTGAATTACTACCACCCGGCAATTGAATAGCTGAAGTGCCCGTTTCTCCGCTGCTCCAGGTGATTGTAAATGGACCTACTCCACTTGAAATATTTACTTGTGCTTTTCCATCGGTAGAATTAAAACACGAAGTACTTACAAGTGAACCCACTGTAAATACAGCACCCCCATTAGAGCCTACAGATGTGGCCAACGTTTTCGAACATGATGATTGATCGGTTACCGTTACCGAATAATTTCCGCTAATGACATTCGATAAGTTGGAAGAATTACCAACGACATTATTTGCCTGATCTCTCCACTGATAGGTTAACGCACCCGTTCCTCCCGATGCAATCGCTTGAACAGCTCCGTCTGCCGCACTGCAGTTTGCATTTTGAAATCCGGAAAAGGTGATTGTGATCGCTGCAGGTTGTGTAATGGTTACCGCTAATGGCGTTGGACTACTGCAGTTATTCTGATCTCTCGCCAAGAATGTATATGATCCTTGCGGTAAAGCAGTAAATGTGTTGCTCGCTTGCCAAACGATTCCATCTTTTGAATAATTATAAGTTCCTGCTCCTCCTGACGCGTTGAGTATGACAGCTCCATCGGTTCCGCCATTGCAGGTCACATTGGTTTTGCTTGCGAGCGCAACTGCCACTGTAGTGGGTGTAGTTAAGTTAGCCGATGTTATAATTGTGCATCCTTTCGAATCAGTCACAGTAACTGAATACGAGCCAGCCGTTAAACTTGAAATATCTTTCACAGTTGCACCATTCGACCACGCGTAAGTATACGGTGAAGTACCGCCTGATACAGTCAAATTAATAAAACCGGTAGGGGCACCATTACAGGTCACTCCAAATCCATTGTAATTGGAAGTAGTGGTGGAGGCAGTTAACGCTACAGGTTGTGTCACTGAAAAACTAGCTGAGCCTGTGCAGCCTTTCGAGTCTGTCATGGTAACGGAATAATTACCAGCAGGCAGCGAACTAATATTCTGTGAGGTCGCGCCATTATTCCAAAGGAAAGTAAATGGTCCTGTTCCTCCGGATACAGAAAGATTAAGTGCGGCAGTACTTTGTCCGAAGCAATTGATGAATGCCGTTTGAGAAATAGAGCCAGCTATGGCAGTAACCGTAGTAATTGTTGCAGGACGAGTGATGGAACAATTGTTTGCATCCTTTATGGTGACGGTATAATTGTTAGCCAGCAATCCATTAAAAACAGAACTGGCTTGAAAATTTGTTCCATCAATGGAATACTGTAACGCGCCTGTTCCTCCAGATGCAGAAACAGTCAATCGTCCGTCTACGATGGCTGAACAACTTTGTGGTGAAGCATTAACCGTAGCCGTAAGTGCTGCAGGGTTGACTAATGATTGAGAAGCAGAAACGACTGTACAATTATTTGCGTCTTTTACGGTCACCACATAATTGCCAGCCATCAATCCACTAATGGTATTAGACAAAACAAAGTTTGTACCATCCAAGGAGTATTGATAGGGTGCAGTGCCGCCAGTAACTGACACCACCAAACTTCCATTGGCGTTGCCAGCACACATGGGATTACTTTTTACTATTCCAGAAATTGCGAGAGCCGCTGCTGGTTGTGTGATGCTAATGGATGAAGTTACTTGCGTACAATTGTTTGCATCTTTCGCAGTGATGGTGTAGTTGCCTGGCGCGAGACCCGTAAAGCTGGCGCTCGCTTGAAAATTGGTGCCATCTTTACTGTAAGTAATGGTTCCGGTTCCTCCGGATGCAGTTACCAGAATACTGCCATTCGACAAACCAAAACAAGTGGCATTCGTTTTTGATTGGAGAGAAACCGCGACCGGTGCAACTGGTTCCGTTATAGTTACGCTTGTGGAATTGTTAACACAACCATTCGCATCGGTGACTGTGACAGAATAAGATCCCGGTGCAAGGCCCGAAATATTTTGAGAGGTTGCGCCATTCGACCACAGAAAAGTTTTTAAACCAGTGCCACCGTTTACGACTAAGTTAATGCTTCCATTATTACCACCTTTGCAACTGATATTGGTTGTACTCGGTGTAACGGTTAATGCCGTTGGTTGAGAAATCGAAATACTTGCTGTTCCCGTACATGTTTTACTGTCTGTAATGGTGACATTGTAACTTCCTGCGGGAATGTTTGGATTGTTTTGAGTGGTAACACTATTTGACCAAGCGTATGTATAAGGCGCGGTGCCTCCAGAAGGTGTCACAGAAATGGAAGCGGTTGACTGGCCAAAACAATTAATAAATGAAGTTTGCGAAATCGCTCCCGTGATTGCCGGTTTTAATGCGACAGCAGCGTTGTTGATTGTAAACACACAATCATTCCCATCTTTTACTTTTAATACATACGTAGCGCCAGTCGCTAATGAAGAGAAAGTAGGGCTTGAGCCAAAGGGTCCATTATTAATGGAATATGTGTAAGAGCCATTACCACCAGTCACACCTGTTATTGTTAATGAGCCATCACTAACAGTTGAACAACTGGCAGGATCAGAAGTATAGCTTGCGGTAATCGGAGCGTTCACGACAAAGTTAGATGTGTTAACAGAACAACCTTTGGCATCTGTCGCTTTTGCATAATAGGTTCCAGAGGCTATATGGATAGTATCTGTAACTGCTTTTGATGTTGATACAGCCAAATTCGAAAGGTTATAAATCTGCCACGTGTGGGCAGGAGTGCCGCCTGATACTCCGGTGATGGAGATGGTGCCATATATAGTGCCCGAACATGTGGGCTGGTTGATGGAGATTGATCCGGCATTTAAGGGGTTTGGAACAGTAACGGAGCCATAGTTAACAATACATTCATTCAAATCCTTCACTTTGACCAAATAATCTCCAGAGGCCAGATCTGTAAATACGTTATTATTTGGAAAATATGTTAAGCCATTGTTTATACTATAGAAAAGGGTACCTGTGCCACCTGAAGCAGTAATTGAGATTTGGCCATTACTTCCATTATTGCAAAAAGTGGGGAGGGCTAACGGAACCGTTAACGTTGGTGGCGAAATAATACTAACTGTGGTAGATGCTGTTGCAGGCGTAGGACATGAATCTTTCACATTTACTGTATGAGAACCGGCCCCCAGATTATTATTGAATACGTTGGTAGAAACAAATGCCGAACCATCAACGCTGTAACTGTATGGCGGGCTTCCCCCACTTGCGTTAATAGTTATCTGTCCGTCAGTTGATGCCGGGCACCTTATCTGGGCACCGTTATAGTTAGATGTAACATTCGCACTAACTATAGACAATACGCTCTGTGGCCCTGGCGGAACTATGACTTGTACAAAAACAGGGGTTCCACAATTACCGTAATTACTTTCAATTAATGCATAATAGGTTCCGGCTTGCAAGTTAGTAACAGTGATACCATTAGCTTGTCCTTTAAGAGGTGTATTGGGTAAGTTACTTCCATCTAAAGTATTACCGGCATATAAGCTGGTTACTAAGTTCTCACTCGGAAGTAATACTCGGTTTAAATTAGTTATGGTAACTGTAGCATCAGATCCTCCAGCACATGTTGGTTTAGTTGCGGAAGCGGCTGTAGCAAAAATTTGATCAGCGGAAAAAGAATAGCCTGTCAAAACATTGCTATATGGTGTACATGAGCTGACTGAATATCTAAACTGTATATTCTTGCTTGCCGCGGTCATATAGCTATTAAGATTTGCACCGAAAATTTCCTGTGCATTAACTGTAACTGTAGGTGCCGTAGTACTCTTAAACTGAGTCCAACCAATATTTTGCGTTCTATACTCCCAATTGTAGCTACTATAATAGTTTGGTGCCACTAGTGTAATGGTTTCAGTCGCACAATAGTTTTTAGGTGTAGATGAAGGTAAAAAAATAGGAACAGGTTGCCATGAAATAATAAGATCTGTTCTGGTGCAACCACCAATTGTATAAACGGTTGGGTCTAAACAGTCAACATTTGGCAACCCAAAACTATATGAGCTTATGCATGTAGTATTTGGACACAAAGGAGGTATTAGATCATCAAAAATTATACAACTATAGTTAACATTAACACCCGTTGGGCGACCTGCTGAATTGTAATTTAAGGTATATGTTACATCATAGGTATGCACAGGTGCCCAAGCACAGTCGCAACCTTGAATTACTCCTGAAGTGGCATCCGTGACGACAAAACCTTGTCCAACAGCTTTAAGGCAAGCCAATTCAAGAACTAGTGTAAAGCAAAAAAATACGGACCTAGTTATCTTCATGCGCTAAAATTTAATAGCAATTTCTTCCGAAAGGGCAGATTCTGCTCCTTCTTTAGCAATTGCTTTTATTCTAAATTTAAAGTCTGCCCCAATCTTTAAGTTCATGTCCTTCATTTTGTCATTATCTCCGGATAATGTCTTGTAAAGTGTAAGCGGTTCATTATCTACGGCACGGTAAATCAGAAATTTGGAGATGTCTCTCTCTGGATACCTCCACACTAGGGTAATACTTTTCTCGACACGATCAACTTGCACTTTAATATCGGTAATAGGTGGCTTAGGAAGGTTATTTATCATTCTGCCAGATACAAAGGATGATAGCTGCGATTTTAGTTTAGATTTGTCAATGGCTATTATCACGTAAAGGTATTCTCGCCCAGCCCCCAAGTTCCTATCCGTAAACTGAAGAGAATCACTTTGATTAATCGTATAGATAGTATCCCATTTAGTCACATTCTGCTGCCTTCGCAACAATTTATAATACAGCACATCATCACTTGCACTCGGTCCCCAAGTAATTTTTACGCCATGCGAAGTTGATAGGACCGATTCAATAACTGGCGGAAGTGGAGGGATAATATCAGGTAATTCAACTGCTACCGGCTCAGAAAAATCTGAGGGATTAAATCTGCGATCGATAGCCACCAACTTGTAATAAATTTTAGAGTCAAGTCGGTTAATGTTAACTGAATCGAGGAAAGAAGCTTGCAGGAAAGGATCCCTGTTTATTTGTGAATATTCAGATTTAGCAAAATTTGACCGATAAACGCGATACCCCAATAAGTCATTCTCCTGATTGGGAGTCCAAGTAAGTTTCGCAACCCCTAAAGTATCGATCACGATTCTCAAACCTTTTGGCGGGGCAGGTGGGACGCTGTCTGCAAGTTGCGCTAAATATGGAAAAGAAAAATTCTCTTGTCCGTTTTCTCCTAATACTTTGATTCTGTAATAACTGGTACTTATTGGCTTGTCATCTGTATAAGTAAAAGTAGTCGAACTTAAATTGCTTTTGTTTACCGCCTCAAATGTGCCATTGACTGTTCTGGATCTTTCAACACTAAATCCTGTAATGCTATTTTGATCACCTGATAATTCCCAGTTAATCACCATCGCTTCCTTCTTTTCTCTAGCACTTTTAATGGCTGCTGTCGCATTCAGTAACTTGAAGCCTTTCCCTGATACACGTTCTGATTCCGGACCGATATCACCAAATGCATCCATCCCTCTAATGCGATAAGAATACTCTATGCCATTTTTCGGAAGCGAGTCCATTGCTTGGAAATGAGTTTCTTCCGTAGCAAGGGTGTTAATCAAAGGGAGTGTATTAACACGCTTGAACTCGCCTTTCCCTTCTGCTCTTTCTATTACGAAGCTGGTATATTCTCTTTCCACTGCAAATCGTGGCCATCTCAATTGAACCAATCTATCAGCAAATTTTGCTTGAAGGTTGATCGGTGCTGTTTGTCTTACGCTATCCTTCAAGCCGATGTAAAATAGTGCTGTATCTGATTTCAGATTCTCATCGCCCGTTATTAAGCTTACACGATAGAGATAACGTTCATTTGTTTTTACAGAATTATCTAGAAAGCCAAGAGCTGAAAGTCTAGCCGTAGCAAATGATTGATCAGCCGCAAACAAAGCAAATGAAAAACGTTGCTCTTGTTCGCGGGATTGATTGATAATTTGTGCCAAATCGTTTGTATTTGAAACCTTCACTTGAAACGACTTCCCATAAATCGCCTGAGCTGCAATAGCTGAATACTTATTTATTGACGCATCCTCTCGCCATTGTTCCAGCGCTTTTGGTTTAATCGCTTCATTGGTTAAGATAACTTTCTCGGGTTTTTTGAGAAGTGTTGTGCCTCTTGCAATCGTATATCGTTCCACATAATATCCGTTGGTGTTACCAATCTTCCATGCTGAAGGGTCGGTTGGTGCCCAGCGCAATAAAATAGCGTTGGACTTTACTTTAGCCAGTAATTTAATCGAGCGCGGTTGGTGCTGCGAGTAACTTGGTATTACAACCAAGTAGATAAATGATATTGCAACTACAATCTTTCCCATTTCAGTCTCCAATTGGATTATCTAAAATTATCTGCTTAGTCGAATTAATGTTTGATCTGGAAGGCAATGTATACTGAATATTGACCTTATAAACTCCCTTTAGCATAATAGGGAACTGACCCCAGAGTATTTTTTCAATTCTTGAATCAACTCCTGTATTTGTCAGATAGTGATTTGCCACTTTATTCTGAATTTCTAAAAAATCGTAATACATGTAATAGGGCAAATCATACCAGTAGTATTGCTCAGTCGGAGCAAAAGAGTTTCCAGGGTCAGCTACGTTCATCTCAAGGTTATCTGGACTTTGTACAATTCGCAATGCTCGTGTTGGTGGAAGTCCTAATTCATTTGGTATTCGATTCGTAATTGTTATAAAACCACCCAGCGGATAACCTTCGTATATCAATGGATACAATTCCTGATTATAGTATCTGTTATCCGAAAGATCGGCCTGAAATGTAATAAGCGGTTTATTTTGCGTAAATGAATTGCCGTACAACTCAATCTTATCAAAGGGTTCGTCAGATACGATGGAGGTTTTGAGGTTATGAACTCTCCAAAGTAATCGCAACTCCCTAAATGTTGTTGCCAACTTATGCGCTGAAATTTTCTGAGCAAGGGTAGAGTATTTACTGGATCGAATCGTAGCCGTAAAAATTGCCTTCTCTTCTAATTCAGTTAAGTTGCCTTCTGCCTTCTTCGTTTTGATCTCCGTATTGGTATTTTGACCTGCTACTGTCAGATTTGTTTTTTGGGCTGTTACATTTCGATCGATGGTACCGGATGCTTGCTTAGGCACATTCAATAATTCAAATGCATATATTTGATTGGTTTGTAAATCAGATGGTGTTGAAAATGTTATCATCCCTGCATTATAGGCAAATCCAAAGTCAGACTTTTTGCCCGAAGTTGATGTAAATCTGCCCACTTGATTCCACTCTGCGCCAGGTTCAAATAAATAAGGTTGTCCCTGCTTTAATTTGATATATCCCTCGCGGGTTTCGTCTTTGTAATAATTCAATTGCCCGATGACAGGATATGTATACTCAATATTGGAATGAGGAATATAATCGGGGGCTGCACCTGTAGAGAATGTGGTCTCCAATTTTTCGGTTACACGTTTCCCTTCAAACAAAACTTGTGTCCAAACTCCATTTTTGTTTTCCTCAAAACTTACTTCAACAATTGCCTTAATTTCTTTTTTAGGAGGAAGGACATCAATCGAATTAAAAGCGACTACATCCTTTGCTTCATTCCATTGCATGGCTCCGACAATATCTTTTCCTTCGCTGGTAAATTTGAACTGCTCTAGCTTGATCCGGAAGGTGCGCTGAACTGTTTTTCCTATTTGTTTATCGCTGACATTAAATTCTTTGTTTACCGCCATGTTAAATACCGCTTGGGGAGCATTGAATACATTTACTTCTTTTTCACCTTGCGAAGGCGTTACTTGAGATATAATACGAATGCCGCTCAACACATTTTGCTGCTTCTGCACCAGTTTACATTTGTCGCCAAGTGTTACTTGGAAACTGCAACTGCCGGAAACAAGTCCTCCTAAAATACTGAATCTTCCTCCCACCGTGCCTTGCATCCAAAATGGATTTGGAAATTGTGCTTGTAAGATCGCGGCCGCGCCAATACTTAAAATTTCAAAATCACCGCTCACTAAAAATAAATCTACATGAATTCCAACGGAGCCTTCAAAGTATGCATACACTTGTCCATTCGCATACCAGCCATTCACACCAATTCGATCACTGCTGCCTTCGCATCGCACATCGCCATAATTCTTTAGCATGATATCAAAGCCTATTCCTGCTTCAAAGCGTGCGTAGAAAATTAAAAAGTTAAGGTTGCCTGTATTGAAACTAAATGAAGAACCAAATGCAAAGCCACCACCTGTGCCAATTTCATTCAAGTCTTTCATGTAGTTGAAATCGCGACCACCCAAAATACGCGAGACCGCTTCGGGAGGAGGTGGACTGCCGAGTATTTTTGTGCCCACCATAAAATAAGCATCGGCTTGTGCACGAATCGATCCTATACCAAAGCCTAGGTTGAATCGATTATCTGGTGTGCCTATATAAACATACCATTCGCTTGGCGCGAAATGAAGCACAGTTTCACCACCGCCTTTAATGATACCTGATGCCACATCAATACCTACATTGAAGTTTGCATGCAACACACTATTCTCAAAATCATAACTAATGAATACTCTAGCCGATATTGCTCCGCGCTTTCCGGCAGACGATCCGATAGGGCCATGTATTTTTTCAATTGTAGCATTATCTGCTTGACCTGAGCCTAATAATCCTTTAGTGGCTGAGGCTGCCAGTGCTTCTTGCTTCTTCACTGCATCCAACATTTTAGCAGTTGATGCCTGAATCTTTCCCAGCACATTATCCATGGCTGATGTAGCAATGAACGCATTTCCCATAAAGGCCATATATCTCACACCTCCACCTTTGAAAAATGAAATTTCAAAAGTAGCATCCGCATTAAATGCTTCAGCCGTTGGCGATGAGCTTATCGCAACAGAAGCTTTCAATCCCAATCCGGCATTTTCAGACGGAACGTAAACAATTCCGGAAGCTGTCTTTCCTAATTCGCTGCCTCCTGAATTATCCATCTTCATAGCGAAGTAGGCGCCTCCTCCAAAACCACTGATTGCCACACCCGGAAAAATAGGAAGACCTGGTTTAAAATCTGCCATCGCATCCGCATACCAATAGCGCATGCCCTTTACGTTTCCGAAGATGGCGGATGCTTTCACCTTCACCATCGAAGCAAAGTCAGCATCTATTATACCATTAAAGCCATCGCCATACGCCTTATCATTGCGATAGAATACCAAACGGCCTTTAAACTTAAATGCTCCACCGTTTATATCAACAGCAATATCCCTAACATCGATACTTTTAAATCTCCAATTTTGGATTCCTGATTCGGCACCCATGTTGCCTACGATTGTCAATCCTGCATCGGCTGCAAAAGCGCCATTGCTTTCACCAACGAGGTTTAATTTTAAATTAAAATCAAGACCAAGTTCTTTGTCCGTAATGTTGCGTAACCCAATCTTGTTAATGCTAACAGGAAAGCCCGCCATTTTTTGTTGGAGGGCTTCTGATCCAAAAGAGAAAGTACCAACCTGTATATATGGCTTTACCGATTGAATACGTAAATTTTCAAATCGAATATCCGCTAATTCCAAGCCTTGTCCCCCATCGCTAAGCTTGGCCTTCACATTCATGCGTCCGTGCAAATTCGCTTTTGGCAAAAAAGCACCGTTCAACACACGAACTTCGAGTGATGATCCACGATAGATATCCACTTTAGCAGCTTGAAACATCGGAAAACTCATGTCACTCTTTGCCACTACGTTGAATAGGTAGTTATCATCACCATTGATGATTGCCTTGTAGTCGAATGATTTTTGCTCTCCTGAAATTGGAATAACAATTCCACCGCTAAATGCAGCTTGCACCAGTTGATTGGCTTGTAATTCTATTCCCAATGAGTCTAGCGAAAACGCCCAGCCACTCATATCACCTTGATCAAGCGCTATCAATTTTTTTCCTTCAAACAAGCCCGATACACCTTGTTGATCGATGATCATATCGTAAGCTGAAAGCGAAGTACGATTGTTGTCTTTCGTTTTAAATTGTTGTGGCAATCTGACGGAGAGCTGTCGCACATAAAATCCCCGCCATAAATTTTGGTTATCCGGCAACATTTGAGTGGTCGTGTATCCCTTTGGGAAAACGACTGCCGGTGAATTGCGCAAATCGCTAAAGTCAAAAACTGCCTGCTCTACTGTAAATCCAAAACCCGTAAGCCCCTTTACCTGAAAATTAGGTAAGCTTACCTGGACTAATAAATCATTCCAATTGCTGATGATTGATTGAAACGAAGTTGTCACGCGTCCTTCGGGCTGCACCGTGCCATTTAAATTTTCCGGAAGCAACAGATCACGCGAAAAAACGATATTGGCATCTAAACCTATCTCCTTGAATCCATCGCAATCTATTTTCGCATAAGTACCACCCAGTTGCTCCTTCGATCCTCCTTTAATAATTAACTGAATTTTGTCTCCACTAAAATTGATTCCATAGTCTCCTACTAGTTGTAGTGTAGCATCCCCCACTATACCACCTTTGTTAGATAACTTGATTCCTCTCGCCATGAAAGTAAGTTCTTTTCCGTTTTGAGGAATCTCTATTTGCATCACTACGTCCAACTCAGCATAAAGTGGTTTTAGTCTGACAGCATATATGGCGAGATCATAATTGATACCTGCAATAGTTTTACTGATTCCTACCGGAAGGCTAAATTTAGAATTGGCATCAATGGTCTTAATGAAATTTTGGGCTTTCCTTACTTGCTCGAGAATAGATCTTGCAAATTCTATTTTCTGAAGTATTGAGTCGTTCTGGTCGATTTCCGTTAATAGTCCTTCCTCCAAAAAATCAGGAATAGCATTTAAAGAAGTAGTTCCCGAAGATAATACGGAGTCTAGGCGGGCTTTTACATTTAAACTATCGCGCAAGTCAAGACCTAATGCTGAAGCATTGACAAAAAAAATCCCGATAAGGATATAGAGCCATTTCATATTACTCGTATTCCGAATGAAAGACGATTTAATTTATTAATATTAATAAGCGTCTCTCAAAATTTTGTAGTTCTTATTATTCTTAAACCAAATTCTCACTTGCTGTAGTGCTCCTGTGTAATCAGAGGTCTCAATATCCCCGCTTACATTTTGCTTTAAAGGATAATTCTCAATAACTGGAGCAAGCATCTCCATGATGCGATAGGCGCAGGGGATACGCTCTTCGCTATCGGAATTGGGGGATTCACAATTTCTAGAATCATTATAGATGGCTTCTACCAATAATGCGATAGCCTCAGGTCTACGGGTAAAAATCAAATCAGGAAAAATCTCATACACCACTGCATCTGTTAATGGCATGCGTTTCACTCGAATGAGCACATCGGTTATGGCCTGCTCGTCATTCATCCGCGCCAGGGCCAGCATAGCTGCCCAACGATCCTTTCGTCCCAAGCTTTGATCTTGCGACAAGTTGTATAAATCATTTTTTGATGCTTGAATTTCCAAATAGCCTATCAATTTAATAAGCGTATTGAGGTGAGCACTCTTTCGTTTAAATATTGCATAAAGCGTATCCAGATTAGCCTTAGTAAAATCATTTCTCTTAAATTCAGTAAGGTACAAAAGTGCAGCACCTACGTTGCCGTTGTCTTTATCTTTAACGGCTAGTACTAACTGGTCCACTGCTTTGATTCGTATTGAACTCGACTTCGATTGTGAACCAACATATCTGGTTAATGATGCCGCACGCTGTCTGACCACCGTAATAGAGTCTTTAATATAATTGTTTAACTCTCTTAATGTATTAGACTCATTTTTTGTTTTGGAAATATCGGTGGGTATAGAAGGATACTTTCCGGCACGAACTTGATTGAAGTAGTTATCTAATTTCGATTGCTGAGCAAAACCATTTAAACCGTAAACCAAAAAAGAGGTAATCGTTAAAAATCTGAACATAAAAAATACCTATGCTCATCAAATATAACGAAAAATTAAATAAGATTTATACCAGCGGAAAATAAGTCTTTAATGACTTGATGAAACATCACGGTAATGTTAATGGTTTGAAAAATTGAGGCGGAAAAAAAAGAGGCACCATTTCGATGCCTCTTAAAATCAAATTAAGAAATGAAAGTTAGCTAGCCGGATCTGCCGGAGTATTGGGGTTGTTGTCTCTTTCTGAAAAAGGATAAGGAAGAAAATCACGGCCGCGTTCACTGGCGGGTCTTCCAAATCTTCTACTATCTTCCAAACGCATACCCGTAAGGTATAGCTCAATGCAACGTTGTTTGTAGATTTCCGTGAGGATATCCGCCTTGGTATTAGGTCCACTATAGGCAGGCTGGTTAGCGCCAATGCCCCACGCATCTCCCGCTGGAAGCTTTTGCAAAATTTTATTAAGCTCAATGGTAGCGTTTGTTAAATCGTCTTTACGGGCGTACGCTTCCGCCTTGATCAAAGTAATTTCACCTCCTCGATAAATTGGCAAGTCGCTATTATTGGCTGTGAAAAAACTAGCTTTCGCTAAATTGACAGTGCCGGTTCCACCGGTAGGATTAATGAAGAAAGCGATGCGCCCATCGTTAGTAGGGGTCTGTAATGCAACCGGAAGGCTAAACTTATTATCGAGTGGCTCACACACATTTCGATTTGAAAAACTGGTTTCAAACAAAGCATTGCGGGTCAGGTCATCGTGTGTAAACTTAGATTTAACGCTTACCGCCAAGTTAACAAGGTTAGCGGCAGCTAATGCCTTATCATTATTACCAGCCATTAAAGCATAACGAGCAATAAGCGCATTGATCGTATTTGCATAATCAATCCCGCTTACAATGCGTGAAGTGAATGCAGCGGAGATAGGAGCTTTTGCTAATTCAACAGAGGCTGCCTCTAAAATTGCAATAGCCTCATTGAGCACCTCCACTCTTGTTACAAAAGGAGCTGCTGTTTGTGTTTTGATTGGGGCTTTTTCCCAAAACATCGCCAGGTTGCCAAGCGCCATTGCTTTGAAAATAGCAGCATGTGCCTGCAGTGCTCCTTTCGTTCCCTGATCGGTAACAATATTCAAATTATTGAGAATCAAATCTGCATTTGATTTCACCAAGTTACATTGATTCCATAGATTCGAAATCACACCATTATTACCTATGACACTTCCGCCTCCTTGCATTAAATTTTGTTCATCCGTATTACCGGCATTTAATACTATCAGCTCTTTTGATAATAGTCCACCAGTAGTTGGCAGTGTATAATTGGGAGAAACCCGGCCGATGGAATATTTATATTGAAGACCATTGGCTAGTGTAATCAAACCTGTTACATCGTTAACCACTTGGGTTTGACTGGCAGCACTCGGATTTAGATACTCTTGATTACAAGAAGAGAGGATCAGAACCGAGGTAATAAAGAATAGTGAAAATATCTTTTTCATAGCTTTATAGATTGTGCTTTAAAAAGTAAATGTTAACTGCATTTTGTATGACCGTGGAATAGGCACGTTACCGAAATCTACGCCTCTAATCCGGTCGCTATTCCCGCCCGCGTTTGTTTCCGGATCGTAGCCATTATAGCTATCCCACGAAATGAGGTTTCGGCCGGCAAACCCGATATTAATATTATTGATCCCTTTTAACGGGCTCTTCAAGTTATACGATAATCCAATTTCACGTAACTTAACATACGCACCATTATCTACGCGCCATTCTTCAATAGGGCCAATCGCAAAGATATAGCCGCGGACAATCTCTCCTTTCATTTCTTTCTCAGCGATGGGTCCTATACCAACATTCTCTCTGGTTCTTTTGTCGGCATTAAATACACTTACACCCTGAACAAAATCCAACAAGAAGTTAAAACTCAGATTTTTGTATGTCAGATTGCTCGCAATTGATCCAGTCCAATCCGGGTTTGGGTTTCCTATAATGGTGCGAACACTTGAGGTGCCGGCAATAACAGGTTGCCCGCTTCCATCTCTTACGGGAACATAAGTGAGTGGTGTAGCCGAGTTTTGAGTGCCTCGTTCTGATTGCAAAAATCCTTGGGGCGTAAGCACCGGATTTCCTTTCGAATCCTTTGCAATAGTAGTTCCATAGAAAACGCTAGCCGGAGCGCCTTCAATTAAGAACACCGGAGCACCTGCTGAATTTGAAATCGAAATGGTTGGGCTTCCTAATTTCGTAACTTTATTTCTATTCTGATTGTATATAAAAGTCAAATCCCATGATAAATTCTCTGTTTTGATTGGGTTGATATTCAATGATATTTCAAAACCATTATTTTCCATCGTTCCAACATTGTTCACGATGTTCAATCCGCCTTCGGATGATGCCAAACCACGGCTAACTACTAAATCAGTAATATTTTGATTGTAGAACGTAGCTCCGAGATTTATCCGGTTGCTCCAAAACGCTAAATCCGTACCAAATTCAAACTCTGTCATTCGTTCTGGTTTTACATTTGGATTTGCCAATTGTGAACTCGGAACAATCGTGTTCCTTCCTAAGAAACCCACCGGTTGAAATTGCCAGAGTCTGGCAAATGGATCTAATCCAACTAAATTTCCTGCCTGACCCCAAGAAGATCTGATTTTTACTGAACTAACGATGTTGTTAGTTAACCCACTTTTCCAGAATTCCATATCGGATACCACTAAACTACCGCTGATTTTAGGATAGGTTTGTGTTCGCTGACTTTCTGAGAAAATAGAAGATTGATCTCTCCGAATCGCTCCCGTTAAAAACGCATAGTTTCTATAACCCAATGTAGCTTGTACAAAATATCCATTAAGGCTGTATTGCGGAAGACCGTAACTTGCTGTTACTGTAGTGCTGGTAGCACCACTTACGGTTTCAATAAAGGGGGCCAAACCCTCACCACTGGCTCGCTGTAATTCTACTCGTTGGTATTGATAGCTTGCTCCAGCAATCGCATTTAGTTTAATATCTTTCGTTAATTGTCGCTCATAAGAAACGTTTAAATCTGTATTAAACAATAACACGGAGTTACTGGCATTGGCCGCATAACCAGTAGGATAACGCTCTAATGGTAAGCCGGCTGTTGCCTGATACGGATACGGTTTAATTAAGCTTCGACCATTTTGAGTATATGTATCCACACCTACTATCCAATCGATCCCCAAACCTTTTATTGGTGTCAGATTCAATTGCAGATCATTAATGGTTCTGTTAATGGACTGGGTAAAATTCATATCCTCTATTGTTGAAAGAGGGTTCACACGGGTAGGCTCTACTGCCAATAATTTTCCTGCCGCATCTCGTTGATTAATATTATAAATATTGTTCGTAATGTTTACGGAGTTGATAGGGCTATAAAACACATTTCCATTTGCTTTTTCATTCGAAAATGAATTGGCATAAGAAAGTCCGACACTTAACTTGGCCCAATCCGCCAACCGTTGCTCAATTCTGGCGCGCAAACTGTAACGCGTAAAATCTGTACCCTTGATTATACCCTCATTCTTAGTATACGAAAGTGAAGTAAAATATTGTGTCTTGTCATTTCCACCATTGATGGATAAGTTGTTATCCGTTCCGTAACCTTTTTGAAAAATTTGATCCTGATAATCATAGCGAGTAACATCCACTAAATTAGTTCTTAAATTACTTACTACTCCATCTCGTGTTACGGCAGTAAACGTCTCTCCGGGCTGTGGTACATACGTAGCCAACTGTGTATTCGACAACGCGGCAATAGGATGCAAGCGTAAAGATGAAAAACCAAATTGTTTACCATAGGTAGAAATCGGCACTTTCTTTCGCAGCTCATTCATGGTTACACTCGTGGTGAAAGAAATACGAGGAGCACCTTGCTTTCCCTTTTTAGTTGTAATCAAAACAACACCATTCGATGCTCGTGAACCATATTGAGCTGCCGCTGCAGCTCCACTAATGACATTGATAGATTCTATATCTGCAGGATTGATATCGGTCATTCTATTATTACCCAATGTTGCTTCACCCGCCTGATTAGTAAGCGCAGTTTGAGAAACGTTTGCTGTGGAGTTACTTACAATAACACCATCAATTACATACAAGGGATCTGATGGACCAGAAAGTGACTTCACACCTCTCAATCGGATTGTCATTCCACCGGCAGGGTCTCCAGAGTTTTGTGTTATTTGGGCGCCTGGTACTTTCCCCTGAAGCGAGCTAAACAAATCGCTGCTACCTGCTTTTTCTAATGTTGAGGCATTCACTGTTGAAATTGTATTCCCCAACTCACGCTTCGCTTGTTTCAATGTAGAACCCGTTACTACCACTTCATCCAAAGACTGAAAATCGGGCTTCAAAGAAATAGAGAGTGGTGCTGTTGAACCATTGGATGTATTCACATCAATGGTGGCAGATGCATAACCAACAAAACTTACTGCAAGTTTTATCGGGCCTGCTTGGTCAACCGTCATCGAAAAGTCACCATTCACATCGGTTACAGTTCCAGTAGTCGTTCCTACTACCAATACGGATGCGCCTGGTAGTCCCTGCTGAGTTTCGCTGTCTGTTACTTTACCTGTAATGGTCACCGACTGCCCTTGTGCCATAGCGGCAGAAAAGGCAAACACCAAAGCCAGCCCTAAATACTGAAGACTGCGCTTTCTGAATGTGTAAAATTTTAGCATGTAGAAAGTGGGTTAAATTAATTGGATTCATTTATCGCGTTTTTCAAAACCGCAAAAAACCGTAAACTTGATTTGAATTTGCGTTTTTTTTCGACAATTACAATAAGTTATCCTGCAAATTTTGTAAAATCGTGCAACAACCCTAAACCCCCATGCTTCGCGAAGAGCGCTATAACTATATTGTAAATGAGGTCAAAATCCGAAACAGAGTGTTACTGACCGACATTGCGCGAAAACTCAACGTTTCTGAAGATACCATCAGGCGCGATTTGAATCATTTGGACGAGCAGGGCAAAATTAAAAAAGTGCACGGTGGCGCCATTTCCAGTTCCTTTCATCTTTACAGCTATCGCGAAGATCAGATCTACGCACACGAACATAAATCCACCATCGCTACGAAAGCAGTTAAACTTCTACACGAAAATTGTGTGGTTTTGATGAGTGGAGGAACTACCAACTTAGAGTTGGCTCGATTGATTCCTGACAATATTCGCCTCACTGTATTTACACCTAGTTTGCCCGTTGCCATGCAATTGATCGCACACCCTTTGGTTGAAACCATTTTTATTGGAGGTCGCCTTTCGAAAGATGCGCAAATTGCTTTAGGGGGTGATGCTATCCGAACACTTTCACACTTAAAAGCCGACATCCTATTTATGGGTACCGGTAATTTAGATCTGGAATCTGGGCTGACCGAGTTTGACTGGGAAGTGGTTCAGTTAAAAAAAGCAATGATGGAATCCGCCAAAAAAACAGTGGTGCTCACCATCTCTGAAAAAATTAATTCTTCTCAACGATTCAAAATCTGCGCCACAGGTGAAGTACACACACTCATTACAGAGTTAGAGCCATCGCATACGCTGTTGGCACCTTTTCGGGAAAAAGGTTTGGAACTCATGTAATTCAATTCATTTAATTTGGAAAAGAAATCTTTCCCATCGTAACCGAAGGAATTCCTTCTCTACCGTTGCCAAACGAAACTCGACCTCCACAAATGCTTTCATTTGCCAGGGTGGCAAACAATACGGCTTCTTTTGCATCGGGATTTATGCCAAGATAGGTAGTAGTTAAAAATCGCGCGCCTTTCAGTTGACTTTGAATGTGTTCCATCAATAAAGGATTATGCATTCCACCACCACTGGAATATATGACTGGATTCGAACTGTTGCCTATTGTCTTCTTCATCGCTTCGACAATCGTATCGGCTGTGAGTTGATTGAGGGTGGCCATACAATCTTCCACCGACAGATGAAGTGTATTTGTTTTTTGTTGGGCGCGTTCTAAATAAGCGAGATTAAAAACTTCAGGGCCGGTTGTTTTTGGAAACGACAGATTAAAAAATGGATTTTGCTTTAACTCGTGAAGTAATTCAGGATGGCACTTACCCATCCTAGCAATACTCGCATTCTCATCAAAATATTTTCCTGGAAAATGCTTCTGTGTAAGGGCATCCATCAATGTGTTGCCGGGTCCTACATCTGTACTAAATACTTCTTCTGCACGAAGGTTGCCTGGCAAAAAAGTAAAATTGGCTATGCCACCGATATTTAACAGGATTCGATCTTCACCTTTCCTTGAAAAAATCAGATAATCACCGTACACCGCTAAGGGGGCTCCTTCTCCTCCAGCCGCAATATGTTTTTGTCTGAAATCACTTATTGTAATGATTCCTGTATCCAAGGCTAAATGATCTCCATCGCCAATTTGTAATGTCGCGTTTCCAAATTTTTGTTGTTGATGCTGACGGGCTGGTGCGTGATAAATAGTCTGTCCGTGACTCGCGATTAAATCTACGCTCGCGGTATTGATTCCCCATTTGCTTAACACCTGCATAATCATCTTTGCATGTACCTTTGCTACCCAAGGATTAAGCAAACAAACCTTTTCTAGGCTAGCTACTTCTTTTGCAAATACTGCTTTTATTTCCTGCTTAAATGAAGGATCATAACTTACTGTTTCAAAAGCGACTAACTCTACCTGAGTATCTAACCCTTGTCCACGAAATTTACAAAGTGCAATATCTAATCCGTCCAACGAAGTGCCCGACATCAAACCGATGATAAACCTGTCTTTTTTATTGGCGATTTGATAGAGCTTTTCGATTTGCTGATTCATGTGCGTAGTATTATCGTGATGACCTCTCTATTCGGGACTTGCGTTGAAAGGCCTCTACTGCTTCAACCTTTCTACCGTAATGTAAGCTTGCATTGATCTCATAACCGTACAATAAAATAATAGTCACCAGTTGAATCCATGCCATTAATGCGATGAGTGCTCCGATAGATCCATACACTTTGTTATAACTTCCGAAGTTGGTGATGTAATACGAAAATCCGTAAGACACTCCTAAGATGGCAAGTGTTGCGAGTAATGAGCCAATGGAGAAAAAGCTCCAATTGTAATGCACGGCTGGCCCGAAAAAATAAATACAAGAAATGGCTACAAAAAACACAATGAAGATAACCAGAAAACGGAGGATGAATAAGAAGTAAATCGTGTACTGGTCTAAGTTGAGGTGACTGAACTCGGAAAGGTGGCTCGTTACATAGTCCAACGCAAACTGCCCAACTACTAACAGCAAAATTGCCGAAACCAATACTAAAGCCAGCATAATCGTTAATGCTAAGGAAGTAAGCCGCATCCGAATCCAGTGGCGCTTTTCTACGGTTCGGTAACATGCATTGAAGGCCCGCATCAATGCCAGCATTCCGTTTGATGAGAGGAACAAAGCAAAAATAAATCCGAATGTAAGCAAACCACCGCGCTGATTGCTAATGATGTCAAAAATGGTAGAAGCAATAGCACCATACATGGTAGCCGGCACAAACTCTTTAACAAAATCCATGATCGATTCCGTTGTAACCTCCGGAAAATACACAGAGATATAAGGCAACAATGTGAAAAGGAAAATGATAGCAGGAAATGTAGCTAAAATAAAATTGAATGCCACTCCGTTAGCGCGATCCATAATTTCGTCTTCCTGAATATTATGGCCAAATATTTTTAAAAATTTATAAAGCGATAAATCATCGTAGCGCTTAAACTTTATTTGCTTTAGCCAACTACGACTGGTGCGTGCGGTTGAATATTGAAGAATTCTCTTTCTGGTTACGTACTTCATTATTCCATTTGCAATGTTTCTTTCTTCAATAGATTTACTTAATGCTTGGATGCTTTGCTCGGATAAACCCTAAAAATAAGGCTTCAGCACATCCATAAATACTTGTGGTGGCCTGCATGGTCGGCCTGTTTTTTTATCTACAAATGCCAAGTGTGTTTCGCCTTCATGAATCAGTTTTCCGGCTCCGTTAAAAATCGAATAATAAAACGCGATGCGCACACCCGGCTTTTCTCGAATGGTTGTCACAATTTTTAAGTGATCATCGTACAGCGCTGCTTGATGAAACTTCGACTTGTTTTCTAACACCGGCATCATCACCCCCATGTCTTCCAATTCTTTGTATGTAAGCCCTAACTGTCGCAAACTTTCTACACGACCTACTTCATAATACATGGCATAGTTTCCATAATAGACATAACCCATTTGGTCGGTCTCTCCATAGCGTACACGCACAAATGTTTCAGAGGTATACATTATTTTCGGTTTGCTTCGGCTTTCTTCATTTCAGCAGTCAATGCTTTTTGATATTTACGAGCATTCACATTGTGCTCGCTCAGATTCGCAGCAAAATTATGATAGCCTGAAAAATCTTCCTTAGCGCACATATAATAATAATTGCTCTTTTTGTAGTTGAGTACAGCTTCAATACTTGCTATTTGTGGCACGTTGATAGGCCCCGGAGGCAATCCTGCGTATTTATATGTATTATATGGTGAATCAATTTCTTTGTGTCCATTCAACACACGCTTCAAACCAAAATCACCGGAAGCGTAAACCAGTGTAGGGTCTGCCTGCAACGCAATGTCTTTCTTTAGACGGTTTAAATACAAGCCAGCAATCAGGGGTGCTTCATCTTGTTTAACTGTTTCAGCCTGCACAATAGATGCGAGTATAGAAACCTCAATCGGTGTTAAGCCAATTTCCTTCGCTTTTTGTCTGCGTTTTTCGTTCCAGAACTTGTTGAATTCTTCGTGCATTTTTTCAATCAAGTCACCAGGCTGCACGTTGAAATAAACCTCGTAGGTATTGGGCAAAAACATGCAACGCACATTTTCCTTTGTAAACCCATCGCTGTTATTTTCAACAAAGTCATCTAGTGCGTCTTTAAACTCATCAGTTGAAACTCCGATATTACGCGTTAGCTTTTCCGCCAATTCATCTGTCAGCCGCACGTATGAAAATGTAATTTTTACAGGCTCTTGTTTTCCCGTCTTTAAAATCTTAATCGCCTGCAGGTTGGTCATTCCTTTGCGCAGGATAAATCGACCCGGAATAATTTTTTTATCATAGCCCGAGAGACGAGCCAAGAAACTAAAAGATACCATATCATTGACAAAGCGTCCTTTACCTAAGTCCGTAAGCACAGTTTGATAACTGGAGCCGGGTTTGACAATAAAAACCCGATCATCTCCTTCCACCAAAATGTTAGGTACATAAATGATCTGGTAAGCGTAAAACGTAAATGAGATCAGCAACACCGATCCTACTAAAAACAAAACAAGCTTAACTTTCTTTACTTCTGCCATAACTCAAATTGATCTCAAAAATACGAAAGTATCAGCACACTTGTGATGATTTGCCGCTCTCAATGGGATGGATGATTTTCACAGTTGTTCGGCTAAATCGTTCTAACTTTGTAGCCATTATGGCAGCCGAGTTTATTACCATTCACCCGCTCAATCCGGAACCGCGAAAAATAAGCCGCGTGATTGACGTACTTCAAAAAGGAGGTGTGATTGTTTATCCTACCGATACCATTTACGGAATAGGCTGTGACTTGATGAATAAGCGTGCTGTAGAAAGGCTCTGCCAAATTGAAAACATCAAGCCACAAAAAATGAATTTATCTTTTATTTGTAATGACCTCAGTCACATTTCAGAGTACGTAAAACGGATTGATACGCCAGCATTTAAGATGTTGAAGAAATTACTGCCCGGACCTTTCACATTTATTTTTGAGTCAAACTCCAATGTGCCCAAAATACTGGGTGTAAATAAAAAAACGGTAGGCATCCGAATCCCCAATCACGCCATTCCGGTAGAAATTGTGAAGCTGTTAGGAAATCCATTGATTACTTCTTCGATTAAAGACGATGACTTAATCAAAGAATATACGACTGATCCGCTGGAGATCTATGAAGATTTTAAGCACAAAGTTGATATGGTGATCAGTGGCGGGCAAGGCGGAAACATTCCTTCTACTATCATCGATTTTACGTCCGGAGAACCTGTGTTGGTACGACAGGGACTAGGCGACTTCGGATATTAATTGCCATCTGTAAATTGGCTTTCCAATGACTCTTCTTTCTCTAGATCTAAAATGATTTTTTTGTCGAGTGCGCTTTCTTTGATCACATTATAGTTATCCCAAAAATTTTTGTCGTAAGCATCATCCTGAAATTGCAAACCATAACTTTTCATTTTCTGACGGGAATTGATCTTGCGCTTCGTATTAAAATCGATGGCGTTGATCAAAAGTTGTTGCTGCAATTCGGTCTCAAATTTTAAATCATTTGTTTTAGCATCATACCAGTTAATCTGAGAATTCACTGTAAGATAATTGAGATATAATTTTCCTTCATACGATTTAAAATCAACCACTCGCTTTACTTTTACCAACTTACTGATTAATCCACCTTTTTTGCCGACAAAATTATCTGAAATGTTTTCATCTTCTAGATGGATGATGCCAAATGTCTTTTTATCAACAAACAGACTCATGCCATCTTGTGCCAACGAAATCACATAAACCGGTTGGTTATTGAAATAACTGTCCTTCTCACGTGTCAATAAGTTCAGAAATTCATCTTCCTCCGGAAGGTGGCGATACCGAATGCTGTTATGCAGTAGAAGGTCTTCCAATAAATTTCCCTGATCGAAAAAAGTAGTGAACTTACTTCCATAGCCTAAACTTCTACGCACTTGTTTTAGTGCAACCCGTTCGCGCAACTTGTACTTATTTCGGGGCGGTTCATAATTTTCATCATAAATTTCAACGGCTGCCTCCAGCAGGGAAATGTAGGTATCTGCTACTTTCTTTAAATCGCGATAAAAGCCTTCCATTAAAAAGGGTTGATCCGGATAGTTCGCACCCATTCGTGAAATCGCAATACGCATAATGTCCCCTCCATTCAGTGAATCTTTGATGGTGACCTCTTGCAATAGATAATTAGCCCGTTCAAGACGGATTACGAGGGAGTCAGTTAACAACGACCAAACCGGCTGTTCAAATGACTTGTAGCCAAGCATATTGACAACCAGAATATCGTTTCGTAAACTGTTATCCAAATGAAAATCAAAATCACCTTGCAGGTTGCTGATGGTGCCAAGTGCCTTGCCTTGGATACCTATGGAGGCGAAAGGAAGAGCCTCTTCGTTTTCTTTATCCACGATACGGCCGGAAATGGTGATTCGTTGTGCCTCACAAAACCAGGCCGTCAAAATCCACAAACAGGTAAGGCAATACTTCATGTAGACGATACTCCGCACAAGTTAGCACTTAATTAGTTGGTAGATTATCGCTATCCAACGAAATATATGTCATTTCATCGCTAAGATGTGATATTAAAAGCGTTTACCTACAAATTGTTATTTTTATAAGGAAACTTACCTCCTTGAAATTTCTTGACCGCATACCGAAAATCTGGAAACGCGCCTATTGGCTGATCTGCCTTTGGTATTTTATCAATTTTGCCATTAGTGCCATTATTGAATGGCAGTTAGTTAATCCTGCTTATTATGTATTATGGAATGCCTTCTTCTTATATGAAGCATTGTGCCTCTTCATCATATTAATTTTTCTTTGGTCACATTGGCTTTCTTCTTTCAGGCCAGTTATTCAGATTGCGGGGCATGTGATTGGCATTATTTCTTTCTTTTTTTTAATGGGTACGCTCTCCTACTACTTCAATGATTACATGGATGGGCTTGTATACTTTGAGCATTGGAAGGAATACATGTTGGAGTTATTGAGTTGGGAAGCACTTCGCTTTCATGATCAGTATATCATTACAGTAGGCATCTATTATGTGATTCGGTATTTCCAGGGAATCCAAAGGCAGGAAAAAGAAAAGAGTTTACTGGCTATTAAAAATAAAGAAATGCAAATTTCTCTTCTCAAATCACAAATTAATCCTCACTTTCTGTTTAACACCTTGAATTCGATCAGCACGTTGGTGAATACGAGCAAAGAACAAGCGCGAAAAGTAATCACTAACCTTTCCGATATTTTTCGCTATGCATTGGACGCACACAGCGAAGAGATGGTAAAGTTGAGTGACGAAATTGTGTTCATTGAAAATTATTTAAAAATTCAACAAGTACGTTTTGGCGATCGGTTACGTTTTGAGAAGGATATTGATATAACCTGCCTGAATATTGAAATACCTCCGATGATTCTCCAGCCTTTGATTGAAAACTCAGTGAAGTATGGTATTGGACCAAAAGAAGATGGAGGCACCATTTCTTTGTTGGTCAGACGCTCCGGAAAAGTAATCATGTTCGAAGTTCGAGATGACGGCTTGGGCTCCAAAGCAAAAAAAGTTATGGACGGAAGTTCGAGTGGAATCGGAATGGCCAACACAGATTTACGCTTGAAGAGTTACTTCGGGCCTCAGTCAGGGTTGAGAGTGGTGGCTACTGAAAATGGATATAGTGTGCGATTCTTTGTAGAAGAAAAAATGGTGGTTACAAAAGAAGAAAAATTAGAAGCAAAAAGTATATGACAAAATCGACCTGCATTATTATTGATGACGAAAAACTGGCACGTGATCTTTTACGCGAATATTTAGAATCAATGGAAGAGATTGAGCTATTAGACGAGTGTGCCAAAGGGTCGGAAGCAGTAGAAAAGATCAACAAACTAAAGCCTGATCTTATTTTTCTGGATGTGCAGATGCCCGGCATGACCGGCTTCGAAGTATTGGATGAAATTGATCATGAGCCATATGTGATATTCATTACTGCGTATGATCAATATGCGATTCGTGCTTTTGAGAAAAATGCCGTTGATTATCTGTTAAAGCCTTTGGATGAAGATCGCTTTCGGCAAGCCATCACTCGTGCGCTCAAACGAAAAAAGATGGAAGATGGTGGCTTAGAGAATCTCTTAGGCAGTTTGCGGCAGGTTAATCATAAAGGCACTTACGACTCTCATATTTTTGTACAGAAATCCGAAAAGCTCTTCAATCTACCGGTCGAGGAAATCGTTTATTTAGAAGCCTCAGGCGACTACACGATTATCTCAACCAAAAACGATCAATTTGTAAGCTCCTCAGGTATTGGCAAACTGGAAGAAATGATGAATCCCGATATCTTTATTCGGGTACACCGCTCGACCATTGTAAATGTCAATTACCTAAAAGAAATTGAACGTCACTTTAATGGAGGTATGGTTGTAAAAATGCAAAGTGGTAAAAGCTTTCCGGTGAGTCGAACCTACGCCAAACAGATTCGAAAAAAGGTGGTATAATTATTTTATCTTCGCAGGAAGTTTTCTCGAAAAGAAATGAGTGGCTCCCCGCGTTTCCTTCTTTTGTTGATCTTTATTGCTATCCTTAGCGGAAGGCCCATTTATTCGCAAGATAAATTCCCCGTAATTGAATTAACCGATGGAAATCAATCCGTGGATGTGCTCGGTAATATGGGACATATCCGCGATGACAAAAATAACCTATCCATTCAGCAAGTATCTTCTTTACCATTTGAGTCTTTGCATGCGCAACGAGCGCCTTCTTTTGGCTTCGACCGTGCTATACATTGGTTTAAGCTGAAACTCCAAAACCAATCCACGCTTTCAGATTGGTTAGTAGAGGTTGCTTACCCTCCGTTAGATAGTATTGAATTTTATTACCAAGATTCAACTGGTTGGCATCGACAAGCAGGCGGTGACCACTACCTCATGTCTACTCGAAAAATAAAACACAGACATGTTACATTTCCTTTGTCGCTACGGACAAATGATACAGTAACACTTTATATAAAAGTTCGATCTACCTCTTCCGTGCAGGTGCCCATTCTAATCTGGAGCAAAGAAGAGTTTGGCAACGGGCAATACCATATGCAATTTATGAATGGCATATTTTATGGTATGATGCTCATCATGATTTTCTATAATCTCTTTCTCTATTTTTCAATCCGCGACAAAACAACATTGTATTATGTTTTTGCTTTGGCATCTGGCACCAATGTCATTGCCTTTTTTCAAGGCTATGGGTTCTTTTATATCTATGGAAATCATATTGAAGCAGAATTTCTCTTCACGGTTTTCAGTGGGCCTTTGTTTATTGTGTGTTCAGCGTTTCTCACCCGATCTTTCTTAAATCTAAAACACTTTAGCACTACCCTTGATGCAATTCTGAAAGCTAACATTATTGTTACTATAGGGGCAGTGATTATCATTTTGATTTTCTCAATCTCGTTTAAATCGCTGCATGTTCTTACTTTCCTAAACTGTCTATTAATTTTAATCTGCGCCAGTTATTGCTTTTACAAAAACTATCGACCTGCTCGTTATTTCTTGTTAGCGTGGGTAGCGTTATTACTGGCAGCCGCTCTTTTCTCTTTGCGTAACTTAGGTTTCATTCCTGCCAATTGGTTAACAGATATGGCGCTATATATTGGAGGAATCCTACAGACTCTTTTCATTTCGTTTGCTTTAGGAGATCGAATCAATCTATTGGTAAAAGAAAATCAAGAGGCGAAGGAAAAAGAACTTCAACTGGAACACTTGGCCAAAGAAAAACTGGAGCAAGAAGTGAAAGACCGCACTGAAGAAATCCAAAAGAAAAATGAGCAATTGGAAGAGTTGAATGAAGTAAAAGATAAATTATTTTCTGTAGTCGCTCATGATTTAAAAGGCCCATTGAACTCATTGAAAGGAACACTCTCCATTTTACGAATGGGTGTTCTTTCAAAAGATGAATTCAATGAATTGGCCAAAAGCCTGGATACGCAATTAATCCAAACCACTTATTTTCTTGAAAACTTATTGCAATGGGGACGCACGCAAATACAAGGTGAGATATACTCACCACAGCTTATACATTTGGATGAGTTAGCGAAGAACACGATCGATCTTTTACATAGTGAAATCGAGCAAAAGAAGATTCGAATAAGTCTAGAATCACTGGATCACGCCAAGGCATTTGGTGACAAAAACATGACGCTCACCGTCATCCGAAACTTGCTTTCCAACGCCATTAAGTTTACTAATCCGGGCGGCTCCGTACGATGCATCATCCAACCAAAAGAAAACCATTGGGTTGTTTCTGTTGTTGATTCTGGAACCGGCATTCCGCCAAAGTATTTAGAAAATATTTTTTCATTGAAAGGCATCTCCACTCTTGGCACCCGCGAAGAAAAAGGAACCGGTATTGGCCTGGTATTGTGCAAAGAATTTGTGGAACAAAATGGCGGAAAAATTTGGTGCGAAAGTACGCTAGGCAAAGGATCTACCTTTAGTTTTTCTTTGCCAAAAAGTGCCTCGTGAAAATCCTAACTGATTCCAACAAAAACTTCCGTCAGCACTTGTTGGCGTTGTGCCAGATACGTTTGATACGTTTCCGTGAAATTCATTCGGTGCTGAATTGCTTCATCATAATTACCCCGTAAGCCGATCAATAACTCACTTGCTTCGCGCACTTGATACGATGAGCCTGAAGTGAAATAATCACTCAATTGAAATTGAACGAGGTGTTGATTAAAAAGAGGGTTTGCTTTTCGATGGCATGCAATCCGAACTCCACATTCACTCGCTACGGCCAAATCCAATACATCATCAAATACAAAGGCTACCTCCTCGCCTTTCAGCTGATGTGCATTTAAAAAATGGTGAAACGATTTAATTTTATTCGAAGCCTTGAAATAGATAGACGTGAAATGTTCACGCTTTCCTAAATAACCGGCCGACTCATTTTCCTCTCCGGTGATGATCGCAGTTAGTGGTAAAGATTTATTTTGAAGCCAGTAGCTGAACCGCAGCATGTTGGTGCCCATGGCATCGGGCTCGGAAAATCCGCTTCCTGTAAGATCGCGTTTAGAGCCATCATTGAAAACGCCATCCCAGTCAAAAATAAAGGCTTTGATGTTTTTCAGCTTGCGCTGAATGTCAGCGGCCGGTACACAAAACCTTCCGCCTGTTTCAGCGAATAAAGATTGTATACCGGCCGCTTCCAAAAAATGAATGATTAATCTTTCAGGTCTTGAATGTCAAGCATGCCTACCGGCTTGCCGCCTTCAGTCACTAAAATAGTGTCAACTTTTGTTTTCTTGAATAAATCAGCAGCATCATTCAACAGAGCATCTGAGTCAATTGAGATAGGAGCTTTGTATTCAAAGTCACCGATTTTCTTCGCCAAAATATCGCGGCCGCTTTCCTGCAACTTTCTTCTCAAATCGCCATCGGTAAATACACCAACCACTTTGCTGTCTTTCGTAACGGTAATGCTACCGAAACCGTACTCAGTCATTTTCACCAACGCATCGGTTACTGAAGTATCCGCTGTTACAATAGGGTTTTTGCTACTTACCACATCTTTTACACGAACTGTCATCAACTTGGTATGCTCTACGAATTGTTGTGTTCCTAAAGCAGTCAGGTTGTTATCAGTCAAGGCTTTCATCACTTTCCAAGGAGCAGTGATGGTATGAACGCCAATGTTGATGGCGTTGCGTACGTGCTCCGCATGGCGAACAGAAGAGAACATGATCTTCGTATCGTATCCGTAATGATCAACGGCCATTACACATTGGCTCACTAAATCCAATGCATCGTGACCTTGATCTTGTAAGCGACCTACTAGTGGGCACACATACGTTGCACCAGCATGCATCGCCATGTACGCTTGTTGGAGCGTGTAGATCAAGTGAACGTTTACCAACAAACCTTCTTTACGCAATAAGTTACAAGCCTTCACGCCTTCTAAAGAAACCGGAATTTTGAAAACGGTTTTCTTCGGATCAAGACCTAAGTCTAGTTGACGTTTCGCTTCCGCTAAAATCTCGTTAGCGTTATTTCCTAAAGCTTCAATCTGAAGCACTGGAACGATCTTGGATAATTTTACAATCAAACCATCTACATCCGTTACACCACCGCGGTGCATGAATGTAGGGGTGGTGGTAAGTCCGTTTAAAAAGCCAAGCTGAAATGCTTCTTCGATTTCTTTCAGGTCGGCTGAGTCTAAATACAATTCCATGTGTTACGTTTTTTTAATGAGTGATAAGAGATTTTTCGCGGAACTTCACTTCCACATTGTGTAATTCAATAAGCGGTTTTAAAAATTCTTCGAGGTGATTGATGTTGAGCTGGCTGGCTGCATCGCACAATGCCTTGTCAGGATCGGGATGTGCTTCGATGAATACACCATCCACACCGGCTGCGATTCCTGCACGTGAAAGCACCGGTAAAAATTCGCGGGCTCCGCCTTTTGCATCGGCACTTGGAATTCCATACTTGCGGATGGCGTGCGTTACATCAAATACAACCGGGTATCCGATTTTATTCATGTGGTAGAAGCTGCGAGGATCTACAATCAAATCGTTGTAGCCAAATGTAAAGCCACGCTCAGTTAAAATGATCTGATCGTTGCCGCTGTCCACACACTTTCCAACCGGGTGCTTCATGTTATCAGGAGCCAAAAACTGGCCATGCTTGATATTGATAACGCGCTTTGTTTTTGCGGCCGCAACCATCAAATCAGTTTGCATGCACAAGTATGCAGGAATCTGCAATACATCAATTACCTCTCCGGCAGCATTCGCCTGATCAGGATAGTGAATGTCTGTTAGTAATGGGAATCCGAATTGCTCCTTAATTTTCGCTAAAAGTGCTACGCCTTTTGCTAAACCGGGGCCGGTATAGTACTTCAGGCTGCTGCGGTTGTCTTTCTGAAAAGACGACTTATAGATGATTTTAATGTTCAAACGCTCCGAAATACGCTTCAGTTTTTCGGCTGTTTCCATCATTATTTTCTCCTCTTCGATTACACAAGGTCCGGAAATGAGGAAAAGCTCATCGCTTCCGCACTCTATGTTTCCTACCCGAACTATCTTTTTTTCCATGATTTAAGGGTTTTTTGCCCAAAATGGGTGTGCAAAAATAGGAATTTATTAGGGAATGGGAAACGAAAGTTTTTGGGGGTCAGATTTGAGCAAGCAGCCCTTTCGATTTAGAATTAGATAGTTACCTCAACCCATAACATTTTAAGTATACTTAAAGAAATTCAGGAATTAGAATGATCTTTTAAGTATAGTTAAAACTTATCGCTCCGTCTTCACACTTTGGTTCCAATCGTAGATTTTGTCTGCGATTTCGGTGAGCAGGTTGGGGTCTTTTTCTAGCGCATTGCCGATCACGATAAGATCAGCCCCTGCCTCCAGAGCAGTAATAGCCTTGCGGCTAGTGTTAATACCACCTCCCACAATCAGCGGCACATTGATGGTTTTGCGTACCGTGCTGATCATTTTCGCGTTGATTTCGCGCTCGGCACCACTGCCTGCATCGAGGTAAATCAGGCGTAAACCAAGCATTTCACCAGCCAATGCCGTGCAGGCCGCCAATGAATATTTATCTTCCGGAATAGGAGTTGTATTGCTCACATAAGCCACCGAGGTAGTTTTGCCTGAATTCACCAACAGGTATCCGGTAGGCATCACTTCCAGTTTATTGCTCTTTAAAATTGGAGCAGCAATGACGTGTTGTCCAATCAACAAATCGGGATTGCGACCGGAAATGAGTGAGAGAAAAAGAATGGCATCGGCCGATGGCTCGATCTGAAGCGAGCTGCCGGGAAACAATACCACCGGAATGGAAACATTTTCTTTGATGTGTTTGATCACTTCGCCCATGTTAGTGGTGGTCACTAAGCTCCCACCTACAAAAAAGAAGTCAACACAATTTTCATTGGCCAAGCGAATCAAAGGATCAAGTTCCGAAGGGTCTTCCACTTTATCCGGATCTACCAGAACGGCAATGGATTTTTTTCCTTCGCGGTAGCGTGCTTCTAAGTTTTTAAGAATTGCCATCTTTCTGTTTCCGGTTTTTTAAAAATTCGGTCAGTGCTTCTTTCGCCAAATCGAGCAAAACAAGAGTAGCTGTATCCACTACTTTAGATCCAATTTGAGCAAATACGCCCGGTGTCTCCGGCTCTTCATCGTATTCTGATTCAACTGTTGCTGCTGCGGCTGTTGGTTTTGCTTTTAATTTCTTTTTCTTTTTTCCCGAACCCAACTGGCTTACCAACAAATAGGAAACCGCCAGCACTCCTCCGATGATTAGCGCATTCTTTACCACCTTCTCGGTCTTATCCGACATGTCTTTTACTTCCTTTTCTAACTCGCGCTTGTGGCGGTCGGATGTTTCCAGAAGTTTTCTGCGTTCGGGATCTTGTGTTTCTAACAGTTCCATTCTATTTGTCTTTGTTTCTTAAATGCTTGGCAAAATATTTTTCAAAATGTGCGCTGATTGGCTTGTTGAAGATTAAAAATAGCAAACAAGGCAGTGCATAAAATCCCGCAACTAACCAATATCCTATAAAAGGTTGTTTGAATACTCCGTTCAGATAGTGCGCCATCCCTACACTAAAGAAAAGCAGAAATAAAAAAGCGAATAAAATAACAGAACCAATGACCAGCCCGCGCGATAAAATCTTGGCTACCTCGTCACGCACCTCCAGCTTGGCCAGTTTCACCTGCGTCTCCACATAACCGGTCAGATTACTGATCAGATTATCCAGACGCAAAAATTTAACGATTGAATCTTTTATTGAATCCATGAGCTGCGTTTAAAATTCGATCAACACGTGTCCCTTTTCTACACTATCGCCTTTTTTTACTTTCACTTCCTTCACCACGCCATCTCCGGTTGCTTTGAGAATGTTTTCCATTTTCATCGCCTCCAAAATCAGCAATACATCTCCGGCAGTTACAGCATCTCCTACTTTTACCTTCAGGTCGATGATGAGCCCCGGCATCGGTGCCTTTACAAAATTCAGTTTATTAGTATTCGCATTGCTGATACCCATTTTGTCCAGCAACAAATCCATTTTCGTTTTTACGTTCACCGTAAAAATCTGCTGGTTTACTTTTAGTACAAGCGTTTTGGCTTGCGCATCCCATTTTACCAACTCAGCCCGATATGATTTATTCTTGTAAAGTATGTGATAGTGACCTTCTGAAATTTTGACAAAATCCCAATCCAATATCTCTTGGTTGACCAGCAAGCCACCATCTTTTTCCGTCACTTCATAGGTATGATTATTTATGATGGCTTGGTGCATAAAAGAGAAGTCTAATTTTTTCAGTATTCGGGTTTAAAATTACGTGAACGCGAGGCATTGACCAAATCAAAAAATGGCCTACTTCATCAGCGTTTAAGCACCCATTTCATTAAAGGGCCGCTGGTAATACTGGTAATCAATGCCATTATGACAAGCGACACAAATACACGCTCGTTGATCAAGCCATTTTCAAGTGCTACTAATCCCAAAATTATTTCCATGGCCCCTCGGGCGTTCATACCAAAAGATGCTGCAATGGACTCACGCCACGAAAATCCACCCAGTCGGGTACCTAATCCGCTGCCAATGATTTTTCCCGCGAAAGCGATTAACAGAATAACCGATGTTAGTGCCCAATCAAAATTGGTTATGAAGTTGACCCGCAACCCGATGGACACAAAAAAGAGCGGTGCGAAAATATTGTTGATAAACTGGTGCACAATTTCTTTGGCGCGTTCGCTAAAATGTTTCGAATCGCCAAAGGCTACACCAATGATAAAAGCTCCGAAGATGGCGTGTAAGCCGATGTATTCCGTAAAGGCAGCACCCAAAAAACAGAGCGCTAATGAAATGGATAAGACACCGCCCGGCCAGGCTAGCTTCTTGTTGATCCACGGCAAAATACGATTAAGCAACCCTCGTCCTAGCGTCAGCATTACTGCCACGAAGGTGATGGTGAGCAATACGGTATTAAGAATTGAAAACGAATCACCTTGCTTGCCAATCATGCCGAGTATAACAGAGAAAATGAGCCAACCCACTAAATCATCGACCATGGCCGATGTTACCACCAGCATACCCATTTTCGATTTGAACAGATTCAAATCCATTAAAATGCGTACAATCACCGGCAAAGCTGTGATGGCCATAGCCGTGCCCATAAATAATGCGAACGTCAGTTTTTCATGTTGATCAGCAATGCCGAAAAAATCAGGAAAGAAATACGGGAAAATAAAACCGAATGAAAAGGGCACGATAAGCCCAAGGAAACTGGTCGAGAGCGCTTGCTTTCCTTGCTGCCATACAATATGCAAGTCTACTTCTAAACCGGCAATGAACAAGAGCATAATCACCGCCACTTGTACAAATCCTGTAAGCACAGTGGCGGTAGGACTTGGCACCGGATACAACGCCTGAAACCATTCAGGTTTGACCATGCCCAGAATGGTTGGCCCTAATAAAATTCCGGCTAAAATCTCTCCTATTACTGCCGGTTGCTTAAACTTTCGCAAGGCTTCCGAGAGCAATCGTCCCAGCAGCAGCATAATGCTCAACTGCATGAGTAAGTGTACTACGTCTGCGTGGCTCAGCTTACCCATGTTTTTTCTTTTTGGGGTTTACGACCAGCAAATCACAGGGCATATTGGCAAAAATGTACTCCAAATCATGCGGAAAAATTCGATCGAGCAATGAAAATCTGCGCTCCGGAGCACCCACCACCAGCAAGTCTGCTTTTTTACGTTCAGCAAATAACGCGAGCTCAAAGCCGGACTTTCCGGAAAGCATTTTGATATTAATTTTCACATGCTGATGTGGAATATGCCCAAGCATTTTCTCTACTTCGTCCACCTCTTCGCGCACCATTCCTTGCATGCTTTCATGGTATTCGTCTTCGGTGCATTGCTCATTGGCTGCCAATGCCAAACCGAGCAATTTCAACTCGCGCGTAATGTGAATCCATTGCGTCTTCCGCCACTCGCCAATTGCACACGCCACTTCGATGGCCTGTTCTACAAACGGGCTATCTTCGGCATTGACAACAATGTTTTGAACCAATTTACTTTCAACGGATGGATTTTGAATCATCAATATAGAGCAATCGGCTTTGCGCATGATTTTACGAGCTACTGTTCCAATGTAGTTTTGAAGCAGGTTCTCTTTCTTCAATGCTCCGGCCACCAGTAAATCAATATTCTCTGATTTACAAAACCCCAAAATTTCCTTCACGGGATTTCCTTCTCTCCACAAAATAGTGGGGGTGATAGAAACCGTTCCGACTAATTGACGCATTTGCTCTTCGGCTGCCGGTGTTCGGGGGCCCACATGCACCAACACCAACTCCGCCCGATGCAAAGAAGTCCATCGGCAGGCTTCTGTGAGCAAAGCCTGCGAAGTGGGTGAAAAAGCCACGGCCAAACCGATCCTTTTGAACTGCACCTTCATGACGGCCAAGATACCAAAAAGGCAAACCTAAAAGTGTATTTTTATTTTAAAGCTGATTATTTTGAAACTATCTTTAACTTTTAAGATTTGATATGACTTTTAGCGGGTTGATCCGAACATTCCTCATCGGAAAAGACAAGTACATTACTGAAAAATCAGCCTACAAGTCAGCCATGTTGCGCGGAGAATTAGCATTGATTGCTTTTTCAATTGGCTTTATTTATCTGTTTATCGATTGGTACAATGGAATCGTTGGTTTTGCTGGTTATTACATCGGCTTAATCTTGGTATGTTTAATTGCTATTTTTTTAAATCGAAAAGAAAAATATCAAGCAGCTAATTTTCTTCTTCTTGCTGCCGCTAATTTTCTTATCTACGTTTTCTCGGCCAATGATACTTACAGGGCCGGAACATACATCTATTTTATCGTCTCCGGGTTGATGGCTCTCGCATTGTTTGGCTACAAACACCGCTATCTAGCCATCCTCTTTTGCTTTATCAGCCTTGGGTTATTTATTTTATCGTATGTCTATCAGGTTAAAATAGTCATCCTAACACCTGAGCAACAGAAGATGGTGTATGCTGAAGAGTACGTACGAACCACCTTCATCATCAATTTCATTATGGGACTGACAGTGTGTGTGCTCATTTTCTTCTTTTTGCTCAACATTAATCACCACTCCGCAAAAGAGATTTTAATGAAAAACGAGCTGCTCTCGAAAACCAACCAAGAACTTGATCGGTTTGTTTATAGCGCTTCACACGATTTAAAGGCACCGCTCAGCTCGATGCTTGGATTAATAGAAATTGCCCAACGCACCGATGATCCCGAAGAAGTGAAAGCTTGTTTAGCAATGATGAAGGGGCGCGTAAAAAACCTGGATGAATTTATTTTAGAGATCATCAATTACTCCCGAAACTCTCGTCTTGAAATACAAAAAGAACCGGTCGATTTGTTTGCTTTAACCAAAGAAGTAGTCGATAATCTGAAATATGCTGAAGGTTTTGAACAAATCTATTTCAAATACAACTTTTCTCCTGATCTCAAAATAAAAACCGACCGCGGTCGCTTGCGCGTGGTGCTCAATAATCTGATCAGCAACTCGCTGAAATACCATGACTCCGCAAAAGATAACCAAGTGGTGGAGGTAAATGCATATCAAGAGAGCAACTACCTCAAAATGATGGTGAAAGACAATGGTATAGGTATTGCGGCAGAGCATCAGACTAAAATATTTGAAATGTTCTACCGCGCTTCCGAAAAATCCAAAGGATCGGGGTTAGGCCTGTACATTGTGCAGGAAACTATTCACAAGATGAATGGCAAAATTAAGGTAGCCTCAGACGTGGGTGTAGGCACCAGCTTCGAGATTGAGGTTCCCGTTTAACTCATTTTTTTAAATCAGATTTTAGATTTATTGTTGCCTTGAGCGACTAATTTATATCTTTGCGGCTTATGGCAAATCAAGAAGACAACCTTTTAAAAAATATCATCTCTCATTCGAAAGAGTATGGATTTATCTTTCCGTCCAGCGAGATTTATGACGGCCTCAGTGCGGTTTACGACTACGGACAAAACGGATCGGAGCTAAAGAACAACATCAAAGAATATTGGTGGAAGTTTATGACCATGATGCACGACAACATTGTGGGTATTGACGCTGCCATCTTTATGCATCCTACCACCTGGAAGGCATCCGGCCACGTAGATGCGTTCAATGACCCGATGGTCGATAATAAAGATTCTAAAAAACGCTATCGTGCCGATGTGCTGGTAGAAGATGCCATCGCCAAAATTCAAGATAAGATTGACAAAGAAGTAGAAAAAGCTGCGAAGCGTTTTGAAAACTTTGACAAGGCAATGTTTGTCACCACGAACGCTCGTGTAGTAGAGTATCAGAAAAAATTTGACGAGGCGAATGCGCGATTGAAAGATGCGATGATCAACTCCAACATGGAGGCCATGAAGCAGTTGATCATCGACATGGAAATTACTGACCCAATCTCCGGTACGAAAAACTGGACGGACGTGCGTCAGTTCAACTTGATGTTCTCTACGGAAATGGGTTCGGTAGCCGAAGACGCCAACAAAATTTATCTGCGCCCCGAAACAGCTCAGGGTATTTTTGTGAATTTTCTGAACGTGCAGAAAACAGGCCGCATGAAAATTCCATTTGGTATTGCCCAAATCGGAAAGGCTTTCCGGAACGAAATTGTAGCACGGCAATTTATTTTTCGCATGCGCGAATTTGAGCAAATGGAAATGCAATTTTTTGTGAAGCCGGGCGAGGAAATGAAGTGGTATGAATTCTGGAAAGAAAAAAGGATGAAGTGGCATCAAGCGTTGGGACTAGGTGCAGAAAACTATCGCTACCACAATCACTTGAATTTAGCTCATTATGCGAATGCCGCATGCGACATTCAATTTAACTTCCCGATGGGATTCAAAGAATTAGAAGGTATTCACAGCCGAACTGATTTTGATTTGAAGAGCCATGAAAAGTATTCCGGTAAAAAGTTGCAATACTTTGATTCGGAAGACAACCAAAACTACATTCCGTATGTGGTGGAAACTTCTGTAGGATTGGATCGTATGTTTTTGTCTATTCTTTCTAAATCTTATGCAGAAGAAAAACTGGAAGATGGAACCGAGCGTGTCGTGTTGCGCATTCCTCCGGCTTTGGCTCCACACAAGGTGGCTATCTTACCTTTGATGAAGAAAGACGGTTTGCCTGAAAAAGCTGAAGCTATTTTTAATGATTTGAAATTCGACTTCCGTTGTTTCTACGAAGACAAAGACAATATCGGTAAGCGCTACCGTAGAATGGATGCCATTGGAACACCGTATTGTATTACGATCGATCATCAAACTTTACAAGATGACACAGTAACCATTCGCGACCGCGATACAATGAAGCAAGAGCGCGTGGCGGTAAGTTCGATTAAATCAATTATTCAAGAATCCATTTCATTATCCGCCTTGTTGAAGAAGATCTAAATGGTTTTTGAATTACTAGGCGGCATAGCGCAACTCTTTAGATCCTTATTTAGAGAGTTGCGCTTTCGTTTTTATGATGGCCCGGTATTTCATCGATTTCTCAATCACAAATATCCATACTATTCGAAGCTGCCGCGCAGATTGAAATTAAAGTTCCTTCGGCTGGTGAAAGATCATTACGAATACTTCGATTACATCGAGCGTGATAATTTAAAATTGAAGCGCGCCATGAAAGCCATCATTGCTTCCGCGGCTTCGCAGTTGGTTTTGTTTTTGCCCAACACTTCACTCACTTTTTTCGAGCGCATCATCGTTTATCCGGATTTTTACAATTCTAAAATCACGCATAAAGTACATAAGGGCGAGGTAAACCCAGGCCTCCGAACCATTGTGTTCAGTTGGCATGGCATTGCTGATGGGCTACACCGTTCAGACGATGGGTTGAATTTGCTTTTGCATGAATTTGCGCATGCTCTTTGGCTGGAACACAAAATTATGGGTCACGAGTATCAGGTGATCAGCCCGAAGTGGGTGGCTGCATTTGAGAATTATGCCATTGAAGAAATGCCACGGCTAAAAATTGACAGCGAACACTTTTTTCGCAGATATGCTTTTGAAAACATGGATGAGTTCTTTGCCGTAGCTGTAGAGAACTTCTTTGAAAGATCGGAGAAATTTAAAGCTCATCAACCTGAACTTTACCGTATTTTAGTGCAAATTTTTAAACAAGACCCTACTCAATTTTATGCATCCCAGTCTAAACAAAAATCTCTTTTTCGTTAAAGAACATGTGAAGGTATTTAAAGCCGCTAATAGCTTTGATATTTTGGATCCTGACTCGAAACAGGTGATTTTAAATTGCCGAGAAGAAAACTTAGGGTTCTTTACCAAGTTGTTCCGCTTTACAGACTATAAACGCATGACTCCTTTCAATATGGAGATTAAGTCTCCGGAAGGTCAACCCGTATTGACGGTGCGAAGAGGAGTTTCATTTTTTCTTTCGGAAGTAGAAGTATTGGATGAGCGCAATCAACTGATCGGTAAATTCAAACAGAAGTTTTTCTCTATTGGTGGAAAATTTGAGGTACTCGATGCCAGCGAACGTCCGTTGTGTATGCTAAAAGGAAAATGGACAAGCTGGGATTTTAAGTTTGTTGCTAACGATGGAAAGGAGTTTGCCACTGTAACCAAAAAATGGAGTGGCCTTGGCAAAGAATTATTCACCAGCGCAGATAATTATGTTCTTCAGATCAGTTCGGAAGTTCCTGCTGATCATCCTTTGCGCTTGTTGATTTTAGCAGCGGTGATGTGTATTGATCTAGTGTTGAAGGAATAACGATGAACTGGTCACAACTTCTTTCCGCTCAACGTCTTGATCAAAAGCCTGACACTATTGAAACCTCGCGCAGTGCCTTTGAGCAGGACTATGATCGGATTATCTTCAGTCATCCTTTTCGCAGGCTGCAAGACAAAACGCAAGTACATCCATTGCCGGAGCATGATTTTATTCACACCCGGCTCACGCACAGCCTCGAGGTTTCCAGCGTTGGCAGATCATTAGGAAAAAGAGTTGGTGAAGTCATTCTGCAGCGACATCCTGAGTTACAAAAAGACTATTCACTGTTTGATTTTGGTGCGATTGTAGCCGCAGCTTCTTTGGCCCACGACTTAGGCAATCCTCCCTTCGGTCATGCCGGAGAAGATGCCTTGTCTGATTTTTTTCTGCATCACCCGCAGGGGCAAGCTTTTGAAAAACTAGTAACGCAGGAAGAGTGGAATGATCTACTAAAGTTCGAAGGAAACGCACAAGGATTTCGCCTGCTCAACAAAAAGGAGTATGGTCTAAAATTAACAGCCGCTACACTGGGTGCTTTTACGAAATATCCTTGCCCTGCTTACTTTCCACATCGCGATAAGAAACGAAAGAGTCAGAAAAAATTTGGATTCTTTCAAACTGAAGCTGGACATTTCCAAAAAGTAGCCCAAACACTCGGACTACTTCCACAAAAAGAAACTAGTTGGTGTCGCCATCCACTAGCATTTCTAGTAGAAGCCGCTGACGATATTTGTTATAGCATAATTGATTTGGAAGATGGCTGTCGTTTAGGATTGGTGAGTGTAGATGAAACCGTGAGCTTGATGGCATCCATTCTTGGCGAACAATTCAACGCTGAAAAGTTAAAAAAACATATTGGCTTGAATGAAAAGCTCGGGGTATTGCGGGCATTGGTCATTGGCAAACTGGTGGAAGAATGTACGCACACATTTTTAGATCAGGAGCAAACCATATTGAATGGAACCTTTGACCAGGCATTGACCGATGTATGTACATCTAAAACCGCACTCGAAAACATTAGTCGTATTTCGGTTGAAAAAATTTATCGTTCCCGCCATGTAGTAGAAATTGAAGCAGCGGGTCATGTGGTGCTGCCCGGATTGCTGAATGAGTTTATTCAGGCAGGATTTCATTTGGTAAACAAACTTCCATCTAGAAAGTATGCTAACTTAGCACTACTCTTTCCCGAGGAAGTGCGCGCAGCCATTGAACAAAATACGGATCATAACTATAAAGTACTTCGACATGTGATTGATTTTGTATCAGGGCTTACCGATCGATATGCTTTGAGTATGTATCGGAAAATAAAGGGAATCGGATAACTTATTAATCCAGTTCAAGATGCGAAAATTGTTGTGGTTGGTTGGGTTTCTCTTGTTGGCTCAAGTACCGATGCGGGCACAAGTAGTGATCAACGAGGTCATGGCGACCAATGCAGATCTGGAATATGACCCTGACTTTTACAATTTTTCAGGATGGGTGGAAGTCTACAACTCAGGTAGTAGCTCACTATCCCTGGATAACTATTATCTAACCGATTCGCCTGCGCAACTCCAAAAGTGGAAATTCCCCAACGGCATCAATATCCTACCGAAAGGATTTGTGCGCGTGTGGGCCGACAATCAAAATGCCGGACTGCACACTAATTTTATATTGGATGGTGATGGGGAAGACTTGATTCTATCATCCGGAGTTTCTGTTGTAGATCAGGTTCGGTTTCCGAAACAATATTTAAACATTTCTTATGGTCGCTCAGAAAATGGCAGTACCTGGGGATATCTGTTGTCACCAACGCCTCGTGCGTCTAACGGTACCATTACGGGATCTTCGCAGACTTCCAAACCAACATTTTCGTTAAAGGCAGGTAAGTATAGCGGCAACCAACAACTTACCCTCACACACAGTAACACTTCCGCTCAAATTCGATATACGAACAATGGTTCAGAGCCTAATGAACAATCCATTCTCTATACGGGAGCGATTCCAATTAGCACCACCACCATTATCAAGGCAAAAGCATATCTAACAGGAAGTATTCCCAGCGATACAGAAGCAAAAACGTATTTTATCAACGAGCATAACGGTTTATTGCCTATCGTATCCATTTCAACCAAACCAGATTATCTGTGGGATAACACATTCGGCATTTATACTGATGGCACGAATGGCACTTGGGGAAATTGTGTGAGCAGTCCTAAAAATTGGAATCAGGATTGGTCACGTCATGCCGTTTTTGAATTCTTTGATGCAAGTGGCAATCGTAAAATTGATCAGCATGTAGACATTCGGATAGGTGGGGCTTGTAGTCGGAATTTTCCGCAGAAATCATTCGCCATTAAAGCGCGGGATGAATACGGTTCAAACTTATTGAAGCAACGGTTTTTCACACAAAAACCAATTTCAGAATTTGGTGGCGTGTTTTTGCGAAATTCTGGTAATGACTTTAACGTCACGCAATTTCGCGATGCAATGATTCAGGAAGTAGCCGGCTCCGCTATGAATGTAGATTACATGGCCTATCAACCTACCGCGTTTTATTTGAACGGATCTTATTGGGGCATTCAAAACCTACGAGAAAAAATTGATGCCGATTATATTGAAGCCAACTACGGTTATACCAAAGATGAAATTGATTTGCTCGAAACGTACGAGAACGCGATTGAAGGCACAAATACATCATACGTTTCCTACAAAAATGCCTTGCGTGGCATGAATCGTAAAACAGACGCTGCTTATCAATTCATTGATCAGAATATTGACATTGAAGAATACATCAACTACCTCGCTACTGAAATTTATTTTGCGAACACCGACTGGCCCGGAAACAACACTAAATTCTGGAGACCCAAAAAACAAGGTGGCAAGTTTCGCTGGATTTTATGGGACACCGATTTTGGAATGGGTTTGGTGGGCTACTCCACACATCCCACACTTAGTTTTGCAACAGACTCCACACAAGTAAATTGGCCCAATCCCGCCTCCACTACAGAGCATATTCGCATGGTGTTGCAAAACCCTACGATCCGAACTAAATTCATTCAACGATTGAGTGCCAGTATGCTTACCAGCTTTAGCACGGCACGACTGCATGCTACGATCGATCAATTCAGCAATCGCATTCAAACCGAAATGCCATTTCATAAACAGCGTTGGGGAGGAAACATGAATGATTGGTACGGATCTTTACAAGTGATGAAATCTTTCGCGTCTGAAAGACCGCTTTATCTCTTTCAACACATGTCCGAATTCTTTAACCTGCCGGAGGCTACTCATTTATCTATTAAAGCTTCACCGGAAGGTACCGGAAGCTATAAACTCAATACCATTCTTTCGGATCGCGAATTAGTGCAAGGCAATTACTTTAAAAACATTCCATTCACCATTGAACCCGTGCCGGCACCGGGCTACCGATTTAAACACTGGATCGCTTCTACTTATCAGTCGGAAGATATAGCGCTAATCAATCGCGAAGCGGTTTGGAAGTATGCTGACACTGGTGTTACCCCGGCTGTCAATTGGTTTTCTGAAAATTACAATGATGGCGCTTGGAGTGAAGGACCGGCTCAACTGGGATATGGCGATGGCGATGAAAAAACGATTGTCAGTTTTGGAGGCGATGTAAATAATAAATTCATTACTACCTACTTTCGCAAGTCCATCACTATTGCTGATACGGTAGGATTACAGTCGTTGCAAGGCTCTGCTTTGTTTGATGATGGTATTGTGATCTATCTCAATGGACAAGAAGTAATGCGCAGCAATATGCCTGCGGGCGTTATCAACAACAACATCCTTGCCTTGCAAGCGGCTACGGAAGGTGTGTATGTTCCATTCACGATAGCGAAAGGTTTGATTAAACCGGGAAAAAATATAATTGCCGTGGAGATCCATCAAAGCGGTGGTACCAGCTCTGATATCAGTTTTGATTTGGAACTATCAACTCGAAAAATGGG
>DGYK01000031.1:23878-25085 GCA_002398365.1 Flammeovirgaceae bacterium UBA5008 | reverse complement strand
CAGATTCTGACCAAGCGGGTCATTGAAGAAGTAGCTATAACCGATGCCAGCTATGTGGCAGTATTCGAAGAAGACAATCGCTCGATTACAAATCTGAAGATTAACGAAATCAATGCCAACGGTAGCGATGACACAGCATACGGAAAAGATTGGATTGAAATTTATAACGCGGGAACTACAGCGGTTGATTTGAATGGTTTATATCTCACCGACAAACTCAGTCAGAAGCTGAACCATCGAATCAAAAGTGAGAATGGCGAACCATTGTTATTAGCAGCTGGAGCTTATCAGATTTTCTTTGCGGATGAGAAATTGGCGTTGGGTCAAAATCATCTTTCATTTCAACTCTCTGCGGATGGTGAAGAAGTAGGATTGTATCATTTGGCTGGCGGCAACGCTACAACGCTGGACGAAACCACTTTTGGTGCTCAAAATTTCTCTGGAAGTTTTAGTCGTATACCAGATGGAACCGGCAGCTTTTTTTCAACCATTTCCGCCACACCACTTGCGCCTAACAATTTAGTGCTTTCGGCTAATGAGCCTGAAATTCTGAGCGCTTATCCAAATCCATTCGATACCGAAATTAACATTTCAACCGACTCTAAAATTGAATCTGTAGAGTTGTTTGATATCATTGGCAAAAAGCAAGTAATTGAAGTAACCGGACAAAAAATCGACACGCGCCAAATTAGCTCCGGAATCTACTTGCTGAAAATCAATTGCGCAGGTCAACAGCATTTTGTTAAATTGGTGAAGAATTAGGCTCCCCACCTGAAAATTTCACAATCAAATTTTGACGTTATGGAAACCTACGGTAAAATCTTATTATATGCCATGCCTTCGTTTTTGGTATTGGTATTGTTTGAAAAATGGTGGGGGTGGCGCAAAGGCCATGACACCGTTCGTACGAATGATATGCTCTCGAGTTTGAGTTCGGGCATGACCAACGTAACCAAAGATGTACTCGGCTTAAGTGTGATCATCATTTCCTACGGATGGCTGATGGATAAAGTGGCTATCACGCATGTTCCTTCCGGCTGGATGACCTATGCGGTTGCATTTATGGCCCTCGACTTTGCCGGCTATTGGGTGCACCGCATTTCACATGAGTATAATCTGTTTTGGAACAATCACATCATTCATCACAGTAGTGAAGAATTTAATCTGGCTTGTGCGCTGCGTCAAAGTATTTCATCCATTGTCAAAA
>DGYK01000031.1:0-23725 GCA_002398365.1 Flammeovirgaceae bacterium UBA5008 | reverse complement strand
TTATTTCATCCATTGTCAAAATCTTTGCAATCTTTTTATTGCCTGCGGCTTTGTTAGGTGTTCCCCAAGAAGTTATTTCCATTGTAGCACCGCTCCATTTGTTCGCACAATTCTGGTACCATACGCAACACATCGGTCGCATGGGCTTCCTCGAAAAAATTATTGTTACCCCATCACATCATCGAGTACATCATGCCATCAATCCGGAATATCTTGATAAAAATTATGGCCAGATATTTATCTTCTGGGATAAACTCTTCGGTACCTATCAGGAAGAAATGCCGGAAGTGCCTGCAGTGTATGGAGTAACTCGACCGGTGCAAACTTGGAATCCGATCAAAATCAATTTCATGCATCTATGGCTGTTGATTAAAGATGCTTGGCGTGCACAACGCTGGGAAGATAAATTCAAAATATGGTTTATGCCACTAGGCTGGAGACCAAGCGATGTGGAAGAAAAATATCCGGTTGAAAAAATCAAAGACGTATATCATTTTCAAAAATACGATCCCACGAATGTGAAAGGATTAATGACATGGAGCTGGTTTCAGTTGCTCATGCTGCTGCTGTTCTTAAGTTATTTGTTTGGGAATATTGCTCAAGTGGGAAGCCCCGCCATGTTCCTTTATGGCGCATTTATCTTTTTATCTGTTTATGCAATGACTGACCTGATGGATAAAAATATATCCGCTATTGCATGCGAGGTAGTCCGAAGTGGCTTTGGGTTGTATCTTCTTCTTTCTCAAAATGACTGGTTTGGCGCGAGCAAATATTTTGCATTGATTACTCCGACACTGGCGGTCTATTTCCTAGTTTCAATTGGTGTTACCCTCTACTTTTCATTTCTTCAAAAAGACCGATCGGTAAGAATGGCATAGGCCAGATACAGATCACAAGATTCCTGAATCAGACGTGTAAAAGCCTCACAAAAAAATAAGGTCGACTAAGCCCAAAAATCCTTAGATTTGGCGGTTATGTGGACACGTATTGCTAAACTGATTATTCGTTTTCGTCTGGCTCTGATCGGGGTCATTCTATTGATCACCGCTTTTATGGGCTATCATGCCACCAAGGTGCAAATGAGTTATGACCTTGCCCGCACCGTGCCGCTGAACGACCCCGAAATGGTTTTCCTGCAAAAATTTAAAAAACAGTTTGGCGAAGATGGAAACATCATTGCTGTCGGCCTTCGCGACAGTTCAATCTTTGAATTAGCCAAGTTCAATCGATTTAGACAACTTAATAAAGACATCAAAGCGATTGCGGGTGTCAACAACGTGCTTAGCTTACCGGAGATTAAAATCATCCGCAAAGACACTGCAAATACAAGGTTCTACTTAGACGGTCTTTTCCCGAAAGAAATTTCAAGTCAGGAACAATTGGATAGCTTGTTGGGGGCGATGCGCAACCAGAAGTTCTACATGGGTCAGATCGTAAATGCTGAAAACGGCTCTACGATGATGTTGGTTTCTATCACCAAAGAAGTGATGAACTCCGAAAAGCGTATCGCAATGACAAACGCTTTGTCGAAGCTGGGAGAAGCATTCACACAAGAGACAGGCATCGAACTTCGCTATGCAGGCATTCCTTACATCCGATCCATGATGGCAACTGAAGTGCGAAAAGAAATGCAAATCTTTTTGTACCTCTCGGCACTCGTTACGGGCGTGATCATGTTCTTATTCTTCCGATCATTCCGCGCAGTACTTTTCTCCATGATCATTATCGGAATTGTGGTAGTGTGGGTGATGGGCACACTCTCGTTGTTTGGTTATAAAATTACATTGCTGAGTGGATTGATACCTCCAGTGATCGTGACCATTGGTATTACGAACGCGATATACCTTCTCAACAAATATCATCTCGAATACTCGAAACGAAGAAACAAAGAAGAAGCCATTGCTGCTGTGGTGAATAAAATGGGCTTAGCCATGTTTCTCACTAACCTAACAGTGGCCATTGGTTTTTTAACCTTGCTTGCAACCGATATCTTAATTCTGCGCGAGTTTGGTATAGTAGCCGGCATCAACATCATGGCGCTTTTTGTTGTGAGCCTGATCATGATTCCGGGCATCTTCTCATGGTTGCCTGAACCTGCGCCTAAGCATTTACGACATCTCAATTTCAAAATCATGGGGTCGTTTGTAAAATACATCGACATCATGGTGCATCGCTATCGCCCTGCTATTTACATTGTGTCAATGGCCGTGACGATCATAGCCGGAATCGGCATGATGCGCTTGCAATCTGTTTCGTATATGATGGACGATGTACCCGAAGGAAGCCAGATTCGGAAAGATCTGAATTTTTTTGAAGCCAACTTCAGTGGCATCATGCCATTAGAAATTGAGGTGAATACTGGCAAGCGCAGAGGTGTGCTCAACATCAAAAATTTAGAAAAGATCGAAGAGTTTGAAAGCTTCATCGACTCAATCTCAGTCGTATCCCGACCGGTCTCTGTCATCAGTCTAGTGAAAGCCTCCAAGCAGACCTTCTACAATTACAATCCGAAAAAGTATTCATTGCCAAGCAAAGCCGAGAGTGGATATATCTTACGCTACATGAAAGGCCAAACCGACAACAGTGGTTTGCTCAAATCATTTGTCGACTCCACCTTCACGCGTATGCGTATCTCCATGCAAATTGCGGACATCGGTTCCAAGCGATTGGATTCGTTGGTGAATACGGTAATCGAGCCTCGCATGAATCAAATTTTTGACGGAACCGATATTAAAACGAATGTGACAGGTACCACCAAGCTTTTCATCAAGGGAAATAAATTTTTGATCGACAACTTGAAAGAAAGTTTACTGCTGGCATTTATCCTGATCACTCTCTCCATGGCCATTTTGTTTTCAGACGTTCGCATGATCATTATATCGCTTATTCCTAACCTGATTGCATTGATGATCACAGCCGGTATCATGGGTTACCTAGGTATTGATTTAAAGCCGAGCACCGCTTTGATTTTCAGTATCACCTTTGGTATCTCTGTTGATAACTCGATTCGCTTCTTGGCAAAATACCGACAAGAACAATTGGCGAATGGATTCTTTGTTCCGGTATCGGTGAGTGAAAGTATTTTAGAAACGGGTAAAAGCATTATCTATACTTCTATCGTACTTTTTGCGGGCTTCATTTTATTCTCCTTCTCTTCATTTGGCGGAACCATTGCTTTGGGATTGCTCACTTCAACCACGCTAGTGATTTCTATGTTTACCAACTTGATTTTGTTGCCGGCATTGATCATGACATTCGATAAACCAAAGAAACGGAAAGACGAAAAATTACTGATCGATGACTTCGACCCTGGTTTTTATGGTGAAGAAGAAGACGAAGCCATTGATTTAAGTAAGATCAAAATTCACGATCGGAAAGGAGCAGCTGAGTAGCGCTCCAATTTTCTAATCACTTACTTAGCGGTGTTTGGCATCAGTCATAGCCACCTCTTGTGCAGGAAACCGTGCCAAGTCGAAGATTCTTGCGATGTTATCTAAATCACTTAAAGATATACCCTCACCCATCAACACTAAAAAAAATCGATTTTGGATACCCAACGCAATCTGTGATTTGTTGTGACTCTTATCATACTGTATCCAACCTGGTTGATTCTCTAATTCATAGGCATTCTCCAACATCGCATCCGTTTCCTTACCCTCAGCTGTTTTCCATTTTTGTGTTGCCTGCCGATACATGACAGAAGCATTGTTGTAATCAAACAGCATGATGTTGACCTGCTTTTTGCCTTGTACAAATGTTCGCTCAATCATCGAATACGAAAGCGTACCTATCTTCAAGATTCGGCCTTTGTTACTTTCTTTGGTACGATACCCTTCTATTTTTTCCGGAGTGAGCTTACCCAATTGTTCTAAAGTCAGGACCGAAGACTGTGCTCCAACGGAGCCAATAGCCAATGTAACGAAAACGATCAAAAAAAAGAGTTCCAAGAATAATTCGTTAAAAAATCGGTACATGTTCACTAAATAAACACTTTTTGTACATATAGCCGTAGAATCCTTGTAAAAATTACTTCCGTAGCGGAACCAGTTGCCTTGAGGTTTCTTACTTTAACCACGTTCGTGATCCCCCCAATCACCAGCTTGATTTTGTTACCTGCAATGATCTAAACATTCGATAACCACTAAAAATGGAAATATGAACAATTACTCACCGATGACTTCAATCCGGCTTCTACGGTGAAGCAGAGGACGAAGCCATCGATTGGAGTAAGAATAACATTTACGATTTCAAGGGTGCGGTTTAATAGATTTTACTTTTCGCACTCTTTCTTTAAAAGCTCAAGCCAAGTTTGCATGCCCTTTTCCAAATTCTTGTTGAATGACTTTTTAAACAGGTCAGCCAAGAAACCTTCCATACTTTCATCAACCGAAACAAGAGTGGATTCGCCTTCCTGCTGAAGTGTCCAGTTGTGAATTGCATACATACCAAAAGTTTTTCCGGTCCATCCAAACTGCCGATAAGGAACCACAGTGTGTAGTGTAGATAAAATTTTTGCTCCACCGGTTTTCCATTTGAACGTAGTGTTTGGTTCCAACTTACCATTAAGCTTTGGGTTACTGATTTCGGTTTGCCAATTTGCCCACTGATCGATAGAAGTAAGTACTTGCCAAACTTTTTCAGGACTTGCCTGAATGCGGATGCTCTTGGAACATTTCACGGGTGCATTTTGATTGATCGTTTTCATAGTTGTGTTGTTTTGTGCTGTAGCAAGACTGATTTGAGCCATGCTGATAGCGGTGAATAAAATGGTTTTTGTGTTCATTTGTTTCGTTGATTAACGATACAAAGGTGTAGCGCAAAGGCACGCGCGCTCTTGACAAAAATCAAGAAGTGGGTTTAAGCCAAAGAAAAATAAAAGAGGTGGCTGGCGTAGCTATTATAAACTTTTTTTGCGCAGGCGACTGAGTGTTTCAGGCGTCATGCCGAGCATAGATGCCAGGTATTGCAGTGGCACCTGATTGAATAACTCTTTATTAAATGCAAATAATTGCTGGTAGCGTTCTTCGGCAGTCATGGAGAGATGCGTGAGCACCCGTTCTTCTAAAACAGTAAAGCACTTGGCGATGAAAAGTTTTTCCAACTCCGGCCAGCGATCCACTACCTGGCCAATTCGCTGGTAGTTCTTTTGATCGATCACAAACAACTCAGCATCTGTAAACGCCTGAAAATTCCATCGGGCCGGCTGATGAAAAACAAAACTAGCTAAGTCCACCACAAAATAACCTTTAGTCGAAATCCATTTGGTCACCTCTTTGTCATTGGCCTCCACGTATTCACGCACAATGCCCGATTGCACAAAGCCCAACCGATCTGATAACTGTCCGGCCTTTAAAAAAAACTCACCTTTTTTCAAACTCACCGGCTTGAAGAACGTGACAATCTTGGCAAGGTCATCAGCAGGCACCCCAAAATAGCCGTGGATATACTTTTCGAGTTCGGTCATTACGCGTTTTACTGGAAAATAAGCAAATCATCCTCACGTAATCAATAGGTTACGCCACGAAATACCCTGCCAAATCCCCGATTCTTTGTTAAATTGCGCCCTATTTTTCGTTACCCGTGAGCAAGTACAAAGAAACCAAAGAACTCAACTATGCTACCATTGCCAGCGAGATGCTGGAATTCTGGAAAGAGCAGCAGATTTTTGAAAAATCGGTGAGCAACCGCGAGGGTGCCCCCACATTTACCTTTTATGAAGGCCCTCCTTCGGCCAACGGCACGCCTGGCATTCACCACGTGATGGCGCGAACGGTAAAAGATATTTTCTGTCGTTTCAAAACATTGCAAGGCTATCAAGTAAAGCGCAAAGGCGGCTGGGATACACACGGCTTGCCAGTGGAATTGCAGGTTGAGAAAGAACTAGGCATCACCAAAGACGATATAGGGAAGAAAATCTCCATCGAAGATTATAACAAGAAGTGCCGTGAAACGGTGATGAAGTACAAAGATCAATGGGATGATCTGACCACCAAAATGGGCTATTGGGTTGACTTGAAAAATCCATACATCACCTACGAAAAAGAATACATCGAATCGCTGTGGTGGATCTTGAAAAAATTCTACGACAAAGGTTTGTTGTACAAAGGATACACCATTCAACCTTATTCACCTTCGGATGGCACGGGACTCAGCTCACACGAATTAAATCAACCCGGTTGCTACAAAGAAGTAAAAGATACTTCGGTGGTGGCGCAGTTTAAATTAATTCAGGATGCGAAATTCAAAAACGTTTTCGCTGCAAATGAAGACGTGTGTGTGTTAGCCTGGACGACCACACCTTGGACACTTCCATCGAATACCGCATTGGCTGTTGGTGAAAAGATCAAGTACGTTCAGGTGAATACGTTTAATCCGTACACCTTTAAGCCTGTGAGTGTCCTGCTCGCCAAAGATTTAGTTGGCAAATACTTCTCCGAGAAAAATAAGGAATTGAAGTTGGCTGATTACAAAGCCGGAGACAAGGCCATTCCTTTTGAAATTGTAAAAGAACTTACCGGCAAAGATTTGCTCGGTCTTCGCTACGAGCAGTTGATGCCGTACGTTCAGCCATTCTATCAAGTTGAAAACGCATTTCAAATCATCGCGGGCGATTTCGTAACTACCGAAGACGGTACCGGTGTGGTACACATCTCTCCTACGTTTGGTGCAGATGACTTCCGGGTGGCAAAACAAAACAACGTGCCTGCCATGACGATCAAAGACGAGGCAGGCAACGAATTGCCTACGGTCGATAAGAAAGGAAAATTCATAAGTGCGATTGGTGAGAAACTGAAAGAAGGTGTTGCCAAGTATCAGATCAAAACACATAAGCCGCTTGGCGCGGATGATTTTTATGTGAAGAACTATACCGATGAAGATGAAAAGCACCCCGATTACAAAAACACGGACGTGATCATCTCCATCATCTTGAAAGAAGAAAACAAAGCATTCAAAGTAGAAAAATACGAGCACACCTATCCGCACAGTTGGCGCACCGACAAGCCTGTGTTGTATTATCCGCTCGATGCGTGGTTCATCAAAACCACCGCATTAAAAGATAAGATGGTGGCACTGAACAAAACCATCAACTGGAAACCGGAGTCTACGGGCACAGGCCGTTTTGGCAACTGGCTCGAGAATCTAGTAGATTGGAATTTGTCGCGCTCTCGTTATTGGGGAACACCGCTACCTATTTGGCGGACTAAAGATGGCCGCGAAGAAATTTGCATTGGTTCAATCGCACAACTGCAGGAAGAAATTGAAAAAGCCAACAACAAATTGACAATTGACAAAAAGCAATTGACAAATCCAACGCTAACGGATTTACACAGACCGTATGTGGATGAGATTGTGTTGGTAAGCAAAAGCGGACAACCCATGTACCGCGAGCCCGACCTTATCGATGTGTGGTTTGATTCCGGTGCGATGCCGTATGCACAGTGGCATTACCCGTTTGAGAATAAAGAAGTATTTGAAAATGCATATCCTGCCGATTACATCTCAGAAGGTGTAGATCAAACACGTGGTTGGTTTTTCACACTGCACGCCATCGCCACCTTGCTCAGCGAAAGCAGCGATGAAATTAAAGCGGTGAACCAAAAAGTAAACAATGGTGGAGTTGCTTTTAAAAATGTGATCTCTACCGGCCTTGTGCTTGATAAGAACGGTGAGAAGATGAGCAAGCGCAAAGGCAACGTGATCGATCCTTACACTACGCTCAGCAAATACGGAGCCGACCCCGTGCGCTGGTACATGATTGAAAATGCGCCACCTTGGGATAACCTGAAGTTTGACTTAGCCGGCATTGAAGAAACCCAACGCAGATTTTTCGGAACGTTGATGAATACCTATTCGTTCTTCGCGATGTATGCCAATATTGATGGCTTCGTGAAAGACGAAATGAACAATGTGCCGTTTGATCGTCTCGCTCCGCTCGATAAATGGATTATCACCAAAGAACAATCTTTGATTGCCGAAGTAACTGCAGCCTATGAAGATTATGAACCTACGAAGGCAGCACGCGCCATTCAAGAGTTTGTTAACGATCATGTTTCGAATTGGTATGTGCGCCTCAACCGCAAGCGATTCTGGCAACCATCCTCGTCCTCTGTAGCTTCAGCGAAGGAGGGCTCGTCCTCCGCTAAAGCAACGGACGGCAAGTCATCTATGTTATCCGAAGACAAACGTGCAGCTTACGAAACATTGTACGAGTGTCTCATGGTAACAGCTCAGCTGATGGCTCCCATTGCACCGTTCTTTAGCGAGTGGCTCTACAAAAATTTAACCGATTCCATTCGCGCGAAAGCGAAACAAAACAACACACCGCTTCAATTCGAATCCATTCACCACACGTTGTTGGTGAAGGCCGACAACAAACGAAAAGATGCGGAGTTGGAAATAGCTATGGACTATGCGCAACGGATTTGTTCGCTCACACACTCCATCCGTAAGAATAGCAAAATCAAAGTGCGTACACCACTTCAGAAAATATTGCTTCCGGTAGTTGATGAAAAATTTGCGCAGCGCGTTCGCAGCGTAGAAGCCATCATCAAAGCGGAGGTGAACATAAAATCCATTGAGTACATCGATGACACTTCCGATATCTTAGTTAAAAAGGTAAAACCGAATTTACCGAAGCTGGGAAAACAATACGGTCCGAAAATGAAAGAAGTATCGGCAGTGATTAATGGTTTCAGCAAAGAAGATATTTCCACGATTGAAAAAACCGGTAAACTGAATAAGGGCGGTTTTGATTTAGTATTGGAAGATGTGCTGATCAGCTCCGAAGATATTCCGGGCTGGGCAGTTGCTGCTGAAGGAGGTGTAACGGTTGCGTTGGATATTACCATCACAGATGAGTTGCAACGCGAGGGTATTGCCCGCGATTTTGTGAACCGTATTCAAAACCTGCGCAAAGACATGGGTATGGAAGTGCTTGATAAAATTGCCATTGAAGTTGAAAATCAACATGAATTTGCAACTTCCGCTCTGAAAGAGTTTAAAGACTACATCTGCACCGAAACACAAGCACTGCAATTAGAGTTTAAAGATCAAATAGCAGAGGCCGTTGAAGTTCCGATTGCTATCGGAGCAGAAGAGTTTGGATTGAAAGTAAAAGTAAGCCTACAAAAATAGCAGTAATGAAAGTCTACAAATATTTCCTAATTGCCCTTATCGTCATTTGCATTGACCAAACCAGCAAGCTGCTGGTGCATAAATACATGGGTCTTCACGAAGAAGTAAACGTAATTGGCGATTGGTTCCGGCTTCATTACTTGCTCAATCCCGGTATGGCATTTGGGATTAAGTGGGACAGCGAATTTGGAAAACTGGCCCTGACAATCTTCCGCATCATTGCCATGTTTGGAATCGGGTTCTATCTGATTCGCATGAACCAACGTAAAGCACATCCCGGCTTTTTAGTTTGTATGGCGTTAATTTTAGGAGGCGCTGTTGGCAATGTAATCGACAGTATTTTTTATGGTGTGTTTTTAGGAAACGCACCACTCGATTCACCCACACCGTGGTTTCATGGTCAGGTAATTGACATGCTCTTTTTTCCGGTCGCTAATTTTACATGGCCCGAGTGGATGCCCTTATTAGGCGGACAAGAGTTTCTGTTTTTCAGTCCGGTATTTAACATTGCCGATTCTTCTATTTTCATTGGCGTAGTTTCTATTCTGATTTTCCAGAAGAAGTTCTTCAAAGAAAAAGAAGTGCCACAACAAGAAGAACCAATAACAACTGATTCGGTCGACACTACCACACTTCCTGCTACTGATCTTCCATCACCAACTACCAATTTATAAGATGGCTGAACAATTGATCATCGATGCAGCAGCAAGCAAAGAGACTCGCTACCAATCTTTAGTTCCACAAATTGAAGCATTGATTTCGGGTGAAAGTGATGCCGTTGCTAATCTGGCAAACATTGCTGCTGCCTTACGGCAAACTTTCAATTTCTTTTGGGTTGGATTCTACATCGTAAAAAACAATGAATTAGTGCTAGGGCCTTTTCAGGGACCGATTGCTTGCACACGTATTGCTTTCGGTAAAGGTGTGTGTGGTGCGTGCTGGAAAGACAAGAAAGTAATGTTGGTGCCCAACGTAGATGAATTCCCCGGGCATATCGCCTGCAGTTCTGATTCTAAATCTGAAATTGTGTTGCCTGCTTTTAAAAATCAGGAAGTAGCTCTCGTTCTCGATGTAGACAGCGACAGACTCAATGACTTCGATGCTACCGATGAAAAGTATTTGCTTCAAGTGATGAAGCTGGTAGAGCGCTTTATCTGATACAATGGATTTTGAATCGCATTATCAGCAGCGTGCCGCTCAATTTCAATCCGAAGTAAGCGCTTGTGATCAGGCCATCCGCACACTTGCGTGGATACGAATTGCTGTAGCTCTTGTCATTATCGGAGCAGGGTACCTCGGATTTAAAGATCCAATCTACTTTGCTGCGTTGCCCATTTTGGTCATCGTGTTTTTCTATCTCGTACAAGTTCAGTGGAAGAAAGAAAATCATCGAAAGATTTTGTTGAGTCTGGTGACACTCAACCAAAACGAAGCCGAAGCCATTCATAATCGTTTTTCAAATTTTTCGAATGGTGCGCGCTTTGCCGATCCTACTCACCCTTACAGTCATGATTTGGATTTGTTTGGAGAAGGTTCGCTGTTTCAATACCTCAATCGCTGTGCATCACCACTAGGCGAAAGTAAGTTAGCCACAGACTTGAAACACTTGCACTACGATGCTGTCACCATTCAATCGCGGCAGGAAGCCATTCGCGAATTGGCTACTAAACTCGAACTGCGCCAGCAATGCTGGGCAACAGGTCAACAAATTGATACCGGTAAAACCGAACTGCATTCGCTGTTTGATTGGTTAAAGGAAAAAAATCTTTTCTTTGGAAACCGATTGATCGAAGTAATCAAATGGGTGTTGCCGACCGTTACCTGTTTGTCGCTGGCGGTGGCATTTATTAATTCCTCGTATCAATCTGTTTTTCTGATTCTGTTTTTAGTTCAGTTGGGATTGGCGGCTCGTTATTCCAAACCGATATCGTTGCTACAAGGAAAACTTGCAGGGTATAAAGTGATTTTGGAAAACTACGCACGACTCTTTGAACTACTCAAAAAAGAATCGTTCATCAGCGAAAGGATGAAGCTGCATCATCACATTGCGCAAGAGGCTGCTACCCAAGTGCACTCGTTCTCCAAAAAAGTAAATTCACTGGAGTCACGAATGAATCTGATTGCGCGCGTTTTTGGCAATGGGCTTTTTCTTCTTGACTTTCATAATGTGATTCAGTTGGAGCGCTGGCGCACGCAATTTGCTGTTCAATTGCCGCAATGGATGGATTCGTTGGCGGAGTGGGATTCGCTGCTGGCTTTTGCTACGCTGCATTATAATCATCCGAATTACGCTTTCGCGGAAACGAGTGAGTCACTGTCCATATTCGGTGAAGAAATTGCACATCCCTTGTTGCCGGCTGCTGTGCGCATTGCCAATTCATTTGATCTGGGTTCACCTGCCGGTGTGATGTTGATTACCGGAGCAAACATGGCCGGGAAGAGCACATTCTTGCGAGCTGTCGGTGTTAATTATGTATTGGGTTTAAATGGATCTCCGGTGTGTGCACGCAAATGGAGAAGTCCGCTGGCTGCATTGCGAACCGGCATGCGCACTTCCGATTCGCTGCAAGAGAATCAATCGTATTTCTATGCGGAGTTGTATCGCTTGCAATCGATCATTACCGAGTTAAGAAAAGGAAATCGAATGCTCATTTTACTCGATGAGATTTTAAAGGGCACCAACTCTACTGACAAACAAACCGGATCGCGCGAATTGATCAAGCAACTCATTCAGCAACCTGCTGTGGTAATGATTGCCACACATGATATTGCGCTGGGCGACATGGAACAACAATATCCGAATCAGATTGCCAACGCTTGCTTTGAGGGAAGAATTGAAAACGATCAACTCACATTTGACTACACTCTGCATCGCGGTGTTGCTCAAAAGGCGAATGCCACTTTTTTGATGAGGAAGATGGGGATCATTCCCTGAGCATTTGGTAGGTACCGATCGGCCAGGGATTGCAGCGAAAAGCCCACAGTGGCGGCCCCTAATCGATCATCGACATGGGCCGACCACGAGGACTTGTAGCGGAAAGCCCGCGAGGCCGCCAAAAAAAGAGAGTTCTTCTCTAAATAATTAATCCATGATTAAACTTAGAAAGTTGCTATCTTCGATCTAGAAACTTCATTCACTATGAAAAAAGTACTTTCCCGCAGAGATTGGTTTAAGTCAACGCTTGCACTGACAGCCGGTGTAACACTGGCCTCATCGCTTACTGAACATTTGATGGCCGCACCGATGAGTGAAGCGGAGCGGGCGTATTTTGATTTGGGGTTGGGTGCGAATCAAAAGGTTCGGCTGAACTCAAATGAGAATCCTTACGGTCCTTCCGAAAAAGCAAAAAAGGCGGTGATCGAAAGTTTGACGCAGGGAAATCGATATGCATTTAATGAGTTGGAGGAATTGAAAAAGTTGATTGCGGCCAAAGAAGGCGTGGATGTAAAATATGTGTTGATGGGTGCCGGAAGTGGCGAGCTTCTTTGTCAAACCGGCATTGCATACGGATTGGAAGGCGGTCGCGTGTTGTCGGCTTATCCTACGTTTCCGTTGCTGATGAATTATGCGCAGCAGATGAAGGCCAATTGGGACAAAGTTGATTTGAATGATAAGTTGGAGCACAACTATGAAGCGCTGGCTGCTGCCATCAAAAGCGATACGCGTTTGGTTTTTTCATGTAATCCTAACAATCCGACAGGAACAGTTGTGAGCGATTCGATTGTGCGCGGCTTTTGCCAGGAGGCATCTAAAAAAACATTGGTTTATGCCGATGAGGCTTACTTGGAATTTTTAGAACCGGCACAACAAAAATCCATGGTAAACATGGTAGAGAATAATCGCAACATTGTGGTGTCTAAAACCTTCTCGAAAATTTACGGTTTAGCCGGTTTGCGAATTGGATATGTAGTTGGCCATCCGGATACGCTGCAAAAAATTGCGCAATACGGAGACACCATCTCGCCAAGTCAAACCGCTATTGCCGCTGCCAAAGCAACCTTAGGCGATGAAGATTTCATGAAAATGACGAGGGAGAAAAACGCTATTGCCCGCAAGGTGTTGACGGACTATCTCGATCAGAAAAAAATAAGCTATGGCAAATCGCTGACTAACGTAGTGCTGTTTCCTGCACCCAAAGATGGCAAGAAAATTCTCTCGCAATTAGATGAGAAGGGATTCCTCATTCGCATTTGGGATTACCAAGGCAAAGAATGGTGCCGCGTAAGTATTGGAACTGAGGCTGAGATGAAAAATTTTGTGAAGGCTTTTGATGAGGTGATTGCTTAATTTGTTATCCTGAACTTACTAAACATAAAAGAATTTATGGCGCTAAGTTGCTTAACCGTTAATACTGTATTCTAACATTTCTCATCTTTTTCTTTAACAACTCCTTAGTCTTTTCACTCAGCGGATTACCTTGCAAATAAAGAAAGTCTAATTTTAGATCGTAAAATTGTTCAGGAAAATCTTCTATCAAATTGTTCTGTAAATAAAGTACTCGTAGTTTCTTTAAATTAGAAATTTCTGAAGGTATCAAACTAATATGATTACTACCGAGATCTAATTGGATTAGCTTATCTAATTGAGTTATTTCTACTGGAATAGATTCAAATCGATTATCCGCTAACCCAAGAATCTTTAATGACTCCAACTTCCCAAAAGCTGAAGGCAAGCATTTCAATCTATTGGATGGAATGACCAATTCTTGAAGTTTAGTAAGCTTCGTAAATTGCTCTGGCAAGGAATCAATTTGGTTATTGCTCAGATCCAGTTGGGTCAAAGAGGTAAGCAATTCTATTTTGGCGGGGATTTCTTTTATACCTCTATTCACAATTGAAAGACGTTCTTGTTGCTTAGGATTTTTAAAAGCTTCTTCAAAAGAATCTTGAATAGGCGATTGATCAATGCGCGTCATCGGTTTTCTGGCCGCAATCTCAATTCTCTCTTTTTCATTGATATTTCGATATCTCTCCCCATAATCCGAAACAACAATTTTAATTAGCGACAGAACCTGGACACGACTGCTCGATGTAGGTAATGGGTAGTTCTTAGCAAAATTCAATCCGAAGACAACTGGTAATAAAAGAGTATCTTTCTTTAGCTTTAGCTTCTTAATTTGGTCTGAATTGACAGTCTCAAGAACACGCAAGACTTCTTCGCCACACCCTGCACCTATATCCTTTAATAATCGTGTGCTTGTAATTTTCCCGTCTAAATTAGTTGTAATCATTGCCACTACAAGCCCTTCAACGCCTTGAAGTCTTGCTTTTTGTGGGTATTCCATGAAATTATAAACATACTTGTAAAAATCCGTAGGGCTGCTGTTGGGGACCTTTTGATTAATCCCTGAACCCCCTAATGAAAATTGAATAGGTAATGTATATTGTTGTTTTACCGGTTTTCCCCTCTGCTTACCAGGATTCCAATTGGGCGCATTCTCCATAACTCTTTTAGCCTCTTCATCGCAGCCGCCACCAATTCCTTTTATTACTTTAACATTTTTGATGCTTCCATCCTTTTCAATTATAAACTGAACGAAGACTTTTCCTTCAATGCCAAATCTTCTTGCAGACACAGGGTATTTCATGTTGGATCCTATGTACTTATAAAATTGCGGCATACCCCCAATAGGAGAAGCTGTTTCCTCTACAACCGTATAAATCTCTTCTACCACTCCATTGCCAATTGGCAGATCAAAATGCTGAGTGGCAGGAGTATTGTTTTGCATGGCACTTTTCCATTTCTTCAAATAGGTTGATTGAATTATTTGCTCTTCAACTATTTTAATATCCGGAGCAGTTTTCACAAGTTTAAAATCTCCATTTGCTTCCACTGAAAAAAATAGATGAACCGTGCTGTCGGGAAGTGCCGATAGCACCTCTTTGGACTTTAATGTTTTCCCAATATCATTGTAAAAGTTTTTCCAGCCGCCAGGATATTCTGCACCCCGCTCGATAATATTGAAATCCGAATCAACCGAGGGTGTCGAGTCATTCTTCTCATCGTATTCAACAAATGAATCCAACATGAAATATTTTAGCCGAACAACTCCTTCTTGAATTTTTATTTGGAATGGAGAGGCTTCCGGAATTAAAATCTTACTGGTTTTATAGCCAACGTGAGAAATCATTAGTTCACTTGAGCCTGGGGGAATAGTGAGCTGAAAGAACCCTAAGTGATTGCTAAATGTACCGGTAGTAGTTCCTACCACAATCACAGTGGCTTGGCTCACTGGCTTTTGAGTATCTGCATCAATGAGTCGACCGGTAATTGCCTTTTGTGCGGTAACATGGGAAAGGCAAAAAACAAATACAATCAGAAAAAGTACACGGTTAATCATATTCTGTTTCAAAGACTTAAAAATAAAACAAAAAAGTCAGGCAATAACCTGACTTTTTTACTCTGTAAACTAATTGAAAAAATTATTCGGCTACGATTACTTCACCTTTGATGGTGAGGTAGGTTGTGCCTTCTTGTGTGTTGGCAGTAACGGTGATGGTCTTGTTGAAAGGACCGGCAACGGCTGCATTAAAAGTTGCTTTGATAAAACCAGATCCACCCGGAGGAACGGGAGTCTTCGTCCAATCGGGCGTAGTGCAACCACATGATGGTTGAGCGTTAACAATAATCAAGGGTGATTTACCCGTGTTGGTAAATTTAAACTCGTGCGTTACCGGAACGTTTTGCTTAATTTTTCCGAAATCATGAGAAGATGCATCCCATGTAAAAGCAGCCACTTCGGTTTTTACCTCATCTTTGGTAATTGTACCGCGCAATTCTTTTTCTTGTGCCATCGCCAGGCTAGTTGCAAAGGCGAAAGCAGCGATCAATACTAATTTTTTCATTTTTGTCTCGTTTTAAAGGTTAAACTTAATTCGTTCGTTTCAACTCTACAAACATCCGGCCTAAAATTGTAGTTCGGTGTTAAAAATACCCTAAAAGATGTTAATGGCTTGTTAATTTAGGCTTTATGCTCTCATGCCGCTGTAAATACTGCCTACCTTTGTAAGGTGAGTCGCCTTACGCTTCGAATTGTCATTGCCCTAGCCGCAATTAGCATTGTGGGCATTACAGTTACCCAAATTTACTGGGTGCGTAAAGCTTTTGACTTGAAAGAAAACCAATTCAACACCGAGGTCAATCAGGCTCTCGAAGACGTTGCCACACAGATTTTTGAAGTTAATAAGATGGCCATGCCGGCCAATGGCTTGGTAAATCAGGAGTCTAGCAATTACTTTACGGTGCTAGTGAATGGCCCCATCGATTCCAATTTGCTTGGGTTTCTTCTCAAGAATGAATTCGACAAACGAAATATCACTGCGGACTACCAATACGGAATCTATAATTGTGCCGATCAATGCATGACGGGAGGCAACTATATATCACCTACTAAAAATAAAATACCCACGAGCGTAAGCGAATTACCTTCGCTAAAAATGGATGGTTATTATTTTGGGGTGCGTTTTCCCCAACTGGAAGCGAATTTGATCAGTCAGATGGGAATTTGGGGGTTTTCTTCGATTGTGATGGTGGTGGTTATTTTCTTTTTCGTGTACACATTGTTCGTTATTTTAAAACAAAGACGGTTGTCTGAGATTCAAAAAGATTTCATCAACAACATGACACATGAATTTAAAACACCTCTATCTACAATCGCTATTTCCACGAGTGTTTTGAAAGATCCAGGCATCGTTCAACACCCCGAGCGACTATTGAACTATGCTACCATCATCGAGACAGAAAGCAGTCGCTTGAAGCAACAGGTAGAACGTGTGTTGCAAATGGCGCGCCTTGAGAAGAGCGATGTGGGATTGAAGAAAGAAAATGCGAATCTTCACCAACTCATTCAGGAAGCGGTCACGAATATTTCTATGTCGCTGAATAGCCGTCAGGGGTCGATTGATTTAAAATTAGAAGCCAGTGATGCAATAGCCCTAGTAGACAAATTGCATTTTACGAATGTGATTTATAATCTATTGGACAATGCCATCAAGTACACACAAACTGCTCCGGCCATCACCATCACTACACAAAATCGACATGACCAGATTATGATTTTGGTAAGCGATAAAGGTGTGGGTATCAGTCCGGAAAATCAACGAAAAATTTTTCAACGATTTTACCGCGTCCCTACAGGTAATTTGCATGATGTAAAAGGTTTTGGTTTGGGACTTAACTATGTCAAGCTAATTGTTGAAGCCCACAAAGGAAAAATATCCGTTGAAAGTAGCTTGGGTATAGGGAGTACGTTTACCATTGTGTTGCCCAAAGAATCTATCTCATAAAATTTATTCCTACGCATGAGTGCAAAAATCTTACTGGTTGAAGATGACCCGAATTTGGGGTTTGTGATCAAAGACAACCTAATTCACAAAGGATACCAAACTACTCTTTGTACGAATGGCGAAGAAGGATTACAGATGTTTCTGGATCGCTCATTTGATATCTGCATTTTAGATGTGATGATGCCGAAGAAAGATGGTTTCAGCTTAGCGAAATCTATCCGCGAGAACAATACTGAAATACCGATCTTATTCATTACAGCTAAATCCATGTTAGAAGATAAGATCAATGGCTTTAATGCCGGAGGTGATGATTATATTGTGAAGCCTTTTAGTATGGAAGAATTGTATTTAAGAATTGAAGTCTTCCTGCGCAGAACGAAATCGATTACCCTTGAGTCTTGCTTTGAGCTAGGCGAATTTACATTCGATTGGCACACGCTTACCTTGAAGCATTCATCCGGCAGTAAAACGCTCACGCAAAAAGAAGCCGAAGTTTTGAAGCTACTTTGCTCCAATAAAGAGCGTGTGATGAAGCGCGAAGAAATTTTAACAACCGTGTGGGGAGATGACGACTACTTCATGGGTCGTAGCCTCGATGTGTTTATTTCTAAACTACGGAAATACCTCAAAGAAGATCCGAAAGTAGAAATTGTCAACTACCACGGGGTAGGCTTTCGATTAGAAGTAGCAGGGTAAAAAATTACTCCCGCTTCCAAACCTCCAACTGCTGAATTAAAGGCTTCGTTTCCGGAGTGAGTGTAAAGAATACCTCTAATGCACCTTTGTCGCCTTGAATGGTAAAGGTGCCGCGCAATAAATTCTCCGGGCGCATCGGTGTTACATCCGTTACGGTTCCAATCTCTTCCAATAGTTTCAACACTTCTTTCTTCCAGCGCTCTTTCGATTTGTCTGGAAAGAAATTTTCGGCAAACAAGCTATCACAATCGGCTGTCCACTGTGGCAAAACTTTCATCAGCTGCTCTTGTTTAGCTTTTAATGCTACGGACACCGGGAAAACTCTTTCTTGTAGTCGGGCCAATGCAATCAATGTGTCCGCCACATGTGATGCAGGCGCACCCATATTGGCGTAGGTCAAATTACTAAATGCTACAACGCCAAAACCAAGTTCAGGAAACAATTGATGCACACTTCCAAAGCCGGGCAATCCTCCGCTATGCGACACCGTAATCACTCCATGACAATCTTGTCGCCAGCCGAGGCCATAGCCATAGCTTCCGGTTGCGGGGCACAACTCGCCACTGTGTGTTCTTCGCTGCGGTGCCAGTCCTCTGAATTTCCAAGGTTGTTGTATCTCACGTGCAGTGCTTCTCTTCACCGGGCCTTTCTCAGCTTCATTGCGTGCAGGTGTGGCAGCTAATAAAAAGCTCATATACTTCGCAAAGTCATCAATCGTACAAATCATGCCGCCCATCGATGCATACGATCCGTCTTTTAAAAGTGCCTCCGGTTTCCATTGCTCATCTTCCCAGCGATAACCCACCGCCACTTCATCTACGGGCATTTCTGTAAACTCAAAGCCACTGTTATTCATCTCCAAAGGAAGTAGAATATTTTCATGGATGTATTGTTGGTATGGTACGCCTGAAACATTGGCTATAATTTTACCTAACAACGCATAGCCTAAATTGCTGTACTCAAATTGTGCGCCCGGATTATTTGAAAAAGAAATTCCGGCTTGAACCAGATTTAACAGGTCTTCATCGCTGTCTGCCAGTTGGCGATCGCCCCACGGATTGTCTTCGGGAAAACCTGCCGACATGGTCAGCAAATTGAAGATGGTAATTTGTCTCCCGTCATTGGTAGGATAACTGAGTTCCTTCATCTCAGGAATGTAGCGCGCTGCAGCATGCGTCAACTGAAGCTTCCCTTCATCGCGCAGTTTCAAAATGGCCATGGCGGTAAAACTTTTCGTCATCGATGCAATGCGAAAACGAGATTGTGACGTAGCCTTTATTTTCTTCTCCAGATTCGAGTAACCTACACTATTCGAGTAAATCAATTTGCCATCCATGACAATACCATAGGCGATGGCCGGATTGTGATTGGCGCGAGCAGATTGTGCAAAAATACTGTCGACAACAGCTGTATACTTCAACACGTTGCTCACTCGAGCCGTGTCTTCAAAATACGGTGTGCGATAGTCCTTGCTTACTTTTTCGATAACAGCTTCTTCTACTTGCTTTTTAGTTCGACAAGAAATTACTGCTAGACTCAGTAAACTCAAAAAGAGGAATGGTGTTTTCTTCATAAATATTTTATTTCGTAGATGCGATCCAATTTTCAATTACCAACGTAAAGTGATGATGCTCCAATGCCTGAACGTTTCGTGCAATCTGTTCAGGTGTGTCTGTTGCTTCTACCTTACATTTCGCCTGAAATAATATGCGCCCATCATCGTAATGCTCATTGACCTCGTGAATGGTAATACCAGTTTCTATTTCACCGGATTGTTTAACTGCTTCATGCACTTTCATGCCATACATTCCCTTGCCACCAAACTTTGGAAGAAGAGAGGGGTGAATGTTAATGATTCGAGAAGGATATTCTTGAATCAATGATGTGGGTATTTGTAACAAAAATCCGGCTAAGACAATGTGCGTGATTTCATGTTTCCGTAGCACTTCCAAAATTGGTTCGCTTTCGCGGAATTGCTCGCGGGGAAAAAATTTTGTCTGCACATCCAACTTTTGAGAACGTTCAATTACTCCCGCTGTTGCGTTGTTAGTAAGTACCAGTTCCACTTGAATATTTGGATTATTCTTAAAATGACGGATAATCACTTCGGCATTCGAGCCACTTCCGGAAGCAAACAAAGCAAGGCGTGAGGTCAACTTCATTCTTTTAACTTAAACAAAAATCATACTGATCACTCCCAGCAACATGATTACTTTACATAACTGACTAAGATGATGATATTCTTTTACCGTATCTGCCCGAACCAATCGAATTGTAAGCAACGCCATGGGCACGATTAAAAACACAATGAAATAGATCAATGGCACCAACGCATAACTGAAGTTGAAGAAAGTAACAGCTACTGAAAACACAAAAAGAATGCCGTACAAAAACATTTTGGTCTTGCGGATTCCCCACACAATCGGCAATGTTCTGCATCCGAACGTAGTATCGCCTTTCATGTCTTCCATATCTTTCACAATCTCACGAATGAGTGTCATAAAAAATGCGAATAGTGAATAGATGATCACAAATGTATTCGGCTCCTGATACAACCAATTGATCAGCCAAATGGATAATCCCGTAAGGACAGCCACCAACAGATTACCAATAAATGGTTTACGCTTTAATTGATTGGAGTAAAGCCACAACAGAAACACACAAACAAAATTGATCGCTGCTATTTTCCAGCTCAGCCAAAAGCCCAGCAGAATTCCAATGACCGAAATGAACGTATGAAAAAAAATGGCGTAGCGTCTGGTGATCGACTTGCCTATAACGACACGCTCGGGCTTGTTGATTAAATCTATTTTAATATCGTAATAATCGTTGATGATATACCCGGCTGCGGCAATCAACACCGTAGAAAGCGAGAGAACAAACAGCGATAAGTCAGTGAATACGGCCGTGTGTCGATGGAGTAAAAAAGCAGCCGCGAGGTATTGCGCTACCGCGATGATCACCAGATTCCAAAAACGGGTGAGTCGAAATAAGTCGGCAATCGAGATGAAGCGCATGCCACAAAAGTAAGTATTATATTACTCGTGTGGCATGCTTTTCATTGCTTAAACATTACTAAAAGCGTAAGGTGAGCATCAGTAGATAGTTTCTGTCAGCCTGCGGGTAATAGTAATTTTGTCTCGTTTCCGATCCTCCGCCCAAATAACCGTACGTGTAGCCATTCGATGAATAGGCTAGATCGAAAATGTTATTGGCCAGTAAGCTGAGCGAAAGCTCTTTCATAAAAGTCGGTTTCCAACTATAATTCAAACGAATATCATTGGTCAGATAAGCATCGATCTTTCGTCTGCTATTGGAGGTGTTGTCGAGGAATTGCTGACCGACATACTTTGTTAACAACCCAATCTCTACATTTTGAATGGGATGAAACAACAACACAGACCCTCCTACCACATTCGGAGAAAAGGCAATGTCAGTATCCTTATAGTCGCGAACGACTTCATTGTATTCATCATAATTTACACCGTAATCATACAACACTTCACTAAAGTTTCTAATCTTGTTTTGACTGAGGGTGATATTACCCATCCATGAAATCAAATGATTGAAACGAATGGTGGCATCCACCTCAATTCCGGTTCGGTAGCTGTTGGCTACATTCGTTCGAATAGCCGCACCAACATCATTTAATTTACCTGTGTTGACCAACTGATCGGTGTAATCCATCAGAAAATAATTGACCGCCAGGTTCCATGCATTCTTTCGCCATCTCCATCCGGCTTCGAGGTTTCGTAAGGTTTCCGGCTTCGGTGCTGTGGTACCAATGTTGTTGATAAAATCACTGCGAATCGGTTCGCGATTAGCAACACTGAAAGAGGCATACATATTTTGTTCTTCGGATAATGTGTACGTTATCCCAATCTTCGGATTGAAAAATTGAAAGTTCGCGTCTACGCGATAGGTATTCAATTCGTTCTCCACGCCTTTGCTGGCGTAATCTATTTTGCGGTATTGCAAATCAACAAATGCGTTGATCGCGCTAGTAATTTGATAGTTCGTTTTCCAAAAAATATTAAAATCCGTTTTATCGCCTTGATTAAAATAATACCGATAGTCTTTCGGGAAGTTGGCGACCTGCGCCCAAATCACTTCTCCAAACCGATCAGCTATATGTCGGTTGAGCGCACCACCGATCACCGATTGAATTTTATCCTTTTCATAGTTGACAGAATAGGTCATGCCATAAAAATTGGTTTGCAACCAGCGTCTGCGCACTAAATCACTGGAGCCGATTTTTTGATTACCAATGAGGAATGTATCTACACCATATTTTTTGAAGGCAGCATCATATTTAAACTCCTCATAAAAACCACGACCATAGGTGTAATGCAAAGCTGCATTGGCCGTAATCGTTTCGTTGAACCGATGCGAGGCGTGCAATTGATAGTGATCTTGCGAATAATTATCTACCTGATTCTTGTAGGTATATGCATTGAATGTGCGACTATTCGAGTTGAGCAAATTATTTTTTTGAGCTGCGTTCCAACCTTCGGCTATGGCCGTCTCTTCCATGGCAGCCAGATCATTATTCAGTCTTGATTCCGGAACACCATTCCAGCTTTGGTAAGTAATTTCATTGCCGCCAAATACAATGGCTTTCACGAACGTTTTCTTTCCATAATAACCTGCGGAGAGATAATACGATTTTAAGTCAGATGTGGCGCGATCAATAAATCCATCAGACTTTATCATGGACAATCGGCCATCAAACACAAAATTATTTTTCAAGCCTGTGCCAAATCCTACTGTGTGTCGTTGGGTTCCAAACGAACCTACTGAGTTGATAATATCCGCATACGGCTGATCATTGCGCGTGTTGGTTTGTAAATTAATAGACGCTCCAAAGGCTCCAGCTCCATTGGTAGAATTGCCCACACCTCGTTGCACTTGAATACTTTGCGTAGATGTTGCTATGTCGGGTATATCTACCCAAAACACCCCATGCTCATCGCTTTCATTCAGCGGCACACCATTGATCGTAACATTGATACGCGTAGCATCGCTTCCGCGGATGCGAAGGCCCGTATATCCAATTCCTGTTCCTGCATCGGAGGTAGTTACGAGTGATGGCGACCAGTTTAAAATGATCGGCAAATCTTGTCCGAAGTTTTGCTTTTGCAATGCCATTTTATTGATCGTGGAAAATGCAGAAGGGCTTTTGTCCGTTAAGCGTGTAGCATACACCACTACTTCTTCCGTCAGTTCGGTGCTCTCCTCTAAAAGAAACTCCACAACCTGATCAGCAGATACGTCAACCACTTGTCGCGTCTCCTGATAACCCAAAAACTTAATTACCAATGTTTGTTGCCCTGCAGCAACCCGTGAAATTTCAAACCACCCTTGCGGATCAGTAATCGCAAAGCGGTTTTGGTTTTCTACTTGCACGGTAGCACCTACCAATGCCTCCTTCGACTTAGCGTCACGCACAGTGCCGCGCACGTTGAATTGCGCCATCGAGTGTAGCGAAAGCACGCAGCCAACGACTGCCATTTTTAATTTAAACATGTTTTAAAAATTTTAAAATTCGTTGACTCATAGGGGTATGAACCAACTTATTTTAGCTACACTTTCTGCAGCTTGCCTCCCT
>DGYK01000063.1:441863-528481 GCA_002398365.1 Flammeovirgaceae bacterium UBA5008 | reverse complement strand
GTACTTTTTCTCCATCCAATCATAATAAATGTTTTTACCTACGGCTGTCTCATTTGTATAGCCTAATTTTTTAATAGCTGACTCATTTAGAATCATAGAGAGCGAATCATTTCGAGTTGGTTTCAGAAAATCGCGCCCGCTGATCAATTCAATGCCCAGCGTTTGCAAATAATCGCCACCCGTGTGGGTAAGCATCACATCCACCGATTCATTTACAGACTTGCCTTCTGCATAAAATAGCATGTCACTGATATTTTCAATTCCCGGATAGGCGGTAGCTTGTGTAGCCGAAACAAACTGGTTCTGCATGAGAAGCTCATTCTTTACTATTTCTGCATTTCTAATAGATTCGTTTGTTTGCAGTGGCAATACAATCTTTTGACTTTTATTGAATCCCAAATCTTTTGTTTTTAGAAAATCCATCTGATCGCTGATCACTAACGCACCAAGAATCAGCACGATCGAAATCGTAAATTGGAAAACAACCAGCCCCTTGCGAATAGCCGCTGCCGAAAAGGTATTGATCAATTTTCCTTTTAAAACCGTAACGGGCTTGAAGGAAGAAAGATAAAATGCAGGATAAATACCAGCTACTAATCCGGTAACGATGGTAAGAAGCCCCAGCCAGAAATACACATACGGCAACTGCCCAAGATAAAGCTGCTTGTTGACCAATTGATTGAATAGTGGAATGAGCAATTGAATGAGCAACAGCGAAAAGAAAAACGCGATGGCACATGTTAATAACGACTCCATCAAAAACTGACTGACCAATGCTTGCTTCATAGCACCTACCACTTTCCGCATACCCACTTCTTTGGCTCTGCGCTCACTCTTGGCCGTACTTAAATTCATGAAGTTGATGCAGGCAATCAGCAATAAAAATCCGGCAATAGAAGTAAATATGTAGAGATATTTTACATCGCCATTGGCTGCCACTTCATAATCATAGTGCGAATGCAAGTAGATCGATGGCATAGATTGAATGAATAAACTTTTGATAAACCCTGCTGCCTTCATGTCATTGCCACCGTTACGATCTAAGAAGGCAGGGAGCTTGCTCTCAAAATCAGTTGCGCTTGTTCCCGGTTTCAATTTCACATACGTGTAGAAAATATTGTTTGTAGCCCAGTTGGTTTGATTTTTTACCCAACCACCAATGTCGCTGTTGTTCATGGTGAGTAAAAAATTAGCCGGAATGTGTGATTTGTTTTCCTCCGTAAAAACTCCTTTCACGTTGTAATTAAAATCACCGAAAGAAAGTGTAACCCGTATGGTTTTATCAATCGGGTCTTCACTTCCAAAAAACTTATTGGCCAGTGATTCGGATAAGATGATCGAATTAGGCTGATCTAATGCAGTACGAATATCTCCATATTTAAAGTGATAGGTAAATAGCTGAAAAAAAGTAGAGTCAACATAGTAGCCATTAATTTCAAAAAACTGTTTGTTACTTTTTTCTTCTTTCAACAGCATTTGATCGGCACCCGGAAAGCGAAGCACACGGGTCGATTGCTCCACTTCCGCAAAGTCGCGCTTCAAACCATCAGCAATAGGTGCTGCAGCAGCTACATATTTAAGATCTTTAATTTGTGAAGAAATGCGATAAACACGATCGCCATCTACGTGATGTGTATCGTAACTCATCTCATCCATTACATAGAGCATAATCAATACACAAGCCGTCATGCCCACGGCCAAACCGGATATATTAATGAATGAATATCCTTTATGATGTAATAGATTTCTCCAACCAATTTTAAAATAGCTTTGAAACATATCGAACTGATTTAAGTGGGATGATTTTGATTTGCGAATAGCAAAAGGCCGTAGATAGTTTAGAACTTGCCAATAGTAGTTCAGTTTAGCTTTGAATGCTGTTTTTGTTTTTACGTTCTCATAAAACTTCTCTTCTAGGTCCCCTTGCACTTCTTCCACTAACTCTTTTTGTAAAAAGCGCAAAAGCAGACGGGTTGCTAACTTGGGTGGTGTATGAGATCGCACGTTTATCATTTTATTACTCATAACGCAATGCCTGCACTGGATTGGCTCGAGCTGATCTCAAGGTATGATAGCTGATTACGAGCATACCAATTACTAAGGCCAGAACTCCTCCCGCCACAAAAACAAGCAGATTTATTTCAATGCGGTAAGCAAAAGTTTCTAACCAACGCTGCAATGTGAGGTAAGCGACAGGACTCACTATCACAAAGGCAATTCCAATCAGGCCTGCAAAGTTGCGTGATAGAAGAACCGTAATCTGACTTTCCGTTGCACCCAGCACTTTTCTAACTCCAATCTCTTTTGTTTTCTGTTCTATGGTAATGGCCGCTAAACCAAACAATCCGATACATGAAATTAAAATGGATAAGCCCGCCATGATAGTAACAACCGCACTCATTTGTTTGTCCGACCGGTAGACCTCCTCAAAGTGGGCATCCAAAAAAGTATAATCAAATGGATACGATGGCACCAACTCATCCCAAACTTTTTTTACTGCGGCAATTCCTTCTGCGTTTCGCCCTTTCTCAATTTTTACAGAAAGTTCGTTGTATCCCCACTCCGGATGCACTACCAATGCCAGCGTATTCACTTTATAATGTAGAGAGTTGAAATTAAAATCTTTCACCACACCTATGATGGTACCGAGTGAGTCATTGTGATACCAATCGTGGCCTGCTCGTGTACCGATGGTTTCCTTTAGCTTTAGTTCATTGGCAAACGATTCGTTGATCACGAAAGCGCGACCGTTATCGTTAAGATTGTCTTTCGAAAATCCACGGCCCTCCTTCATCTCCATGCCATACACGGTTAGGTAGTCATAATCTACATTCACGTTGGAAGGGGTAATGGAAAGCACACCGGTATCTGCCTTCACTTTAAATCCCCATTGGTGCAGATTGTTGCCCAGGCGCTGACCACTGGCTGTTACTCCTTTAATCATGGATTGTTTTTGCAATTCCTTTTTTATGGTCTCAAATTTTTCATTGGCTTCGTTATTCATATTTACCAACAACATTTGGTCTTTGTCAAAACCTATATCCGATTCTTTCATGAAGGACAATTGCTGAATAACTATTAGCGTGCTTACAATCATGCCGATCGCCAACCCAAATTGAATCACTACTAATGTACTTCGCAGCACTGATTTACCTTCGCCTTTGTTGCCTCCTTTTAGCAACCGCGATAAGTCAAATGAGGTCATGTAAAATGAAGGGTAGATTCCAGTGATTATTCCCAATGAAAGCGTAGCCAATAAAACAGCTACGAGCTGCCAAACGTTGTGAAACAATTGCGCGATGGAAAGCTGTCGTCCGATCAAATCATTGAGCATCGGTATCAAAAGGATGTCGAGCAATAAAGCCACCGTCAACGCAATGCCTGCTAACATCACCGACTCAAAAATAAACTGACCAAACAACTGAAGTTTCTTGGCTCCGATTGTTTTGCGCACACCTATTTCCTTCCAACGATGTGAGGCCCTCGCAGTAGTAAGGTTCATAAAATTCACTGCTGCAATCACTAAGATAAATCCCGCGATTACATAGAAGATCATCAGATACGATCCATTAAATTTTCGATAATTAATATAGTCATGTTCAATATCGTTGGAAGCCAAATGAACCTGATCGAGTCGTTGTAGAAATAATTTATAATAGGAATTGATTTGAGGATCATCCATGTGGCTGGAAAGAAATTTTGGAAACTTCTCTTCCATCCGTTTGATATTCGAATTGGGGTCTAACAAAAGATACGTAGTCATCCAATTGCCACCCCACGAGTTGTTCACATTATTCTCACCTTTCGTATACGTCACCATCGACATTAAGGCTTCGAATTGAATATGCGAATTCTCTGGCACATCTTTTAAGATACCTGTTATCTGATAATCGCGGTCGTCCCAAAAAATTGTTTTGTTGAGAGCTTCTTCCGTTGATTTGAAAAATTTAAGAGCCGTAGACTCGGTCAACAAGATCGTGAGCGGTCGGTTCAGACATGTGTTGACGTCTCCGTGAACCAGTGGAAAATCAAAAATATCAAAGAAGGTACTATCCACCACCATCACATTGTCAATCAATTGCTTGGTTTCATCTTTGATCATCAGTTGCTTTCCGCGCAACCAAAACCTCACATAGATATTGACTTCCGGAAAATCACGCTTCAAAGCGGGCCCCATTCCCGGCATAGAGAGCGCTACCCTTTGCTCGTTTGTACCGGTAAACTTTTGCACTTCATCTAATCGGTAGATAAGACTGCTTTTCGAATGAAAGGAATCAAAACTTTGCTCATCCGAGACAAACAAATAAATAACAACACATGCGGCAAGCCCTATTGCTAAGCTAAAAACGTTGATAACCGAAATCATTTTATGCTTCAAAATGTTTCGTGCACTGATCTTGAAATAATTTCCCAGTAGCTGATTGTTCATGGCGCTTAGTCTTTTAAATTTTTTAATAGCAAAGGGGCGGAGATAATTGAGCGTTTGGTACCAATAATTCCATTTGGCTTTGTATCTGGATTCCCTTTTTAAATCTTTTTGAAACTTTTCATCCAGATCACCCTGCACTTCTTCGACAAGATCATCGCGCAAAAAGGTGTTCAGCAGCCGGATAGCTAGCTTGGGTGGTTTTGTGTTTACACTCATGAATAAACAAAACTCAGTTTAGAAGTAGCAAAGCCCGGAAATTGATCCCACAGCGCCTGCTTGAATTCTTTGGCTGCGGTTAAGGTCTTTTTGCCGTAGGCGGTAATGGTGTAAATGCGCTTACGTCTGCCACCACGTTCGGCTGTTGCTTTTCCCATCTCCGATTTCAGAAAGCCTTTTTCTTCCAATCGAGTAAGAGTAGAGTGCACCGCACCGATGGAAACAGAGCGCTTCGTTTGTGATTCAAATTCTTCGGCAATCTTAAAAGCATAAGCCTCCTCGCCTAAGATGCCAGCCAGCAACAAGATCACTTCTTCAAATTCGCCCAGTCGTGTTTCTATCATATACTACTAAATTGTAGAACTAATATACGGAACAGTTGGTCATTTGTTCTACCAGTTAGTAACTAATCCAAAAAATAATTTAAAAGGCACCCGACAGCGCCAAGGTTTGTTTATTTTTACCCACTGTTTAAACTCCTATTATAATATGAACTTCCGCATCGAAAAAGACACCATGGGCGAGGTACAAGTACCAGCCGACAAATATTGGGGCGCACAAACCGAGCGCTCGCGCAACAATTTTAAAATCGGGCCCGAGGCCAGCATGCCAAAGGAAATTATTTATGCTTTTGGTTATTTGAAAAAAGCGGCCGCGATGGCTAACCACGAACTAGGTGTTCTCGCTGCAGATAAAAAAGATATGATCGCCAAAGTGTGCGATGAAATTGTGGCGGGCAAACTCGATGATCAATTTCCGCTCGTAATCTGGCAAACAGGCTCCGGCACACAAAGCAACATGAATGCGAACGAGGTGATCGCTTACCGCGCACATGTGTTGAGTGGCGGCAAACTGACAGACGAGAAAAAAGTGTTGCACCCAAATGATGATGTAAACAAATCGCAATCGAGCAACGATACGTATCCCACCGCCATGCACATAGCAGCCTACAAGCAAGTGGTAGAAATAACCTTGCCGGGATTGCAAAAGCTACGCGACACGCTTCACAAAAAAGCAACTGATTTTAAAGCCATTGTAAAAACCGGTCGCACGCACTTTATGGATGCGACACCTCTTACCCTGGGGCAGGAATTCAGTGGCTACGTACAACAAATTGATAACGGTATCCGCGCCATCAAAAATTCATTAGAAGCAATTAAAGAATTGGCATTGGGTGGCACGGCCGTTGGCACGGGATTGAATACCCCCAAAGGTTACGATGTGTTGGTAGCGAAAAAGATTGCCGAATTGACCGGCCTTCCGTTTGTAACAGCCCCCAACAAGTTTGAAGCTCTGGCAGCTCACGATGCCATGGTAGAACTTTCAGGTGCGTTGAAGCGTGTAGCGGTTTCATTAATGAAAATCGCGAACGACATTCGCATGCTCAGCTCAGGCCCGCGCAGTGGTATTGGTGAAATTATTATTCCTGATAACGAACCTGGATCCTCCATTATGCCGGGTAAAGTAAACCCTACTCAACCGGAAGCGATGACGATGGTGTGCGCACAGGTAATGGGCAACGATGTGGCGGTTACGATTGGCGGTTCAAATGGTCACTTCGAATTGAACGTATTCAAACCGGTGATCGCTGCGAATGTATTGCAAAGCGCTCGCCTCATTGGCGATGCGTGTGTTTCTTTCAACGATAAGTGTGCCATCGGTATTGAACCTAATCTACCGATCATCAAGCAGCACATGGAAAACTCTTTAATGCTGGTGACTTCGTTGAACACCCACATCGGATATGAGAATGCCGCGAAGATTGCCAAGAAAGCGCACAAAGAAAACAAAACCCTTCGCGAAGCAGCTGTTGAATTAGGCTTACTTACTTCGGAACAGTTTGATGAGTGGGTGAGACCGGAGAAGATGGTGTAGAGAGCTACACCATCTTTTCGTTATTTGATTAACTAACGAATTGAGTTAACTTAGTAACGAGGAATCGGGTTTTCTAGTGATTTAGTATCCAAAAAATGTATTTCGATGAAAACTTCAGGTAAAAAATTGGTAGCGCAAAGTATAGCTTTATCAGGAGAGGCATTGTCGGAAGATCAATTAAAAGAAGCCATTAAAGTTGCTGAAAAAGGCCCCTTTTATTCGATTGAGGAATCAAAGAAATTGATTAAAAGATTGAGGGGACAAAAGCACTTGAAGTAGTTGTCTCAAGGCAGTTTAACATTGATTTATACGAAGTTTTCGAATATGGTGCAGAGACATTTGGGTTAACCCAAGCAAAAATATATGAAAGTGAAATTTGGCGATTAATTGAAGGGCTTTCTACAAACTATCTGCTTTTTCCCGAGTGTCGTTATATCACTACTAAGTCTAAAATGTATAGATGGATTATTTTAGACTCCCATTTACTCATTTATCGAGTAACCAAAACTAAAGTTCAGGTGCTACGATTAATCCAAGCGAAGCATAACCAAAGTAAAAACCGTCAGAAAAATCAGGTTTTAAATTTTATCTGTTGATTCTATCCCTAGTTAATCGTTTGTACTAAATGAGACTCGAACACGTAGCCATCTGGACGGAACGATTGGAAGCCTTGAAAGATTTCTATGTGAAGTATTTTGATGGTGTGCCGAATGAGAAATACATCAACAATAAAAAACAGTTTCAAAGTTACTTCCTCACGTTTCAATCGGGCGCTCGGCTTGAGTTGATGCAGATGGTAGGTGTGCCTGCTAATAAAAATGATCGGGTCGTTGCCCAACATCAAGGCATCATTCATTTAGCTTTTGGCGTTAACACCATGACGGAGGTCGATGAAAAAGCGAAGGAACTAGCCCATGCCGGTTTCCCAATTCTAAGTGGACCGCGAAAAACAGGCGATGGCTATTACGAATTTGAAACACTCGACCCCGACAATAATCGGTTGGAGGTGACCACACTATTCACAGCTTAGGTTACTCTACACCGTTCGTACAATTCTGCATTCGGTATTGATTTATTTCAAAAATAAATCGTAAATCGAACTACCTAAATTTAAACTGATACGAATGAAACCGATCACTACTGTTAAACTCTCGCTCATGATGTTCCTCGAATTTTTTATTTGGGGATCGTGGTTCGTAACGATGGGCACCTATTTGAGTAAAAGCCTCAACGCCTCGGATATTGAAAATGGAGCTGCCTATGGCACGCAGTCGTTAGGCGCTATCATTGCTCCTTTCATCATTGGCTTGATAGCCGATCGCTTCTTTGCGGCTCAGCGCATACTTGCCGTTTTACATTTGGTGGGTGCGGGTCTTTTATACATGCTTTCACAGCAAACCGATTTCTCTAGCTTTTATCCCTTGATTCTCGGCTACATGATTGCCTATATGCCTACACTAGCGTTGGTCAACTCAGTCGCTTTCCGTCAGCTGAGCAATCCTGAAAAAGAGTTTGCCCGTCTGCGTGTATGGGGAACGATCGGCTGGATTGTAGCAGGTCTTACCATTGGCTGGTTAGCGTGGGAAAGTCAAAATTTGTTGGCCAACACATTCTTATTAGCTTCGGGCGCTTCCGCGATTTTAGGCGTTCTTAGTTTATTCTTGCCACACACACCTCCCGGTGCAGCCGGCAAATCGATTTCGTTTGGCGATATCATCGGGCTTGATGCCTTGAAGTTATTGAAGGACAGCAGCTTCCTCGTCTTCTTTATCTCATCCGTTTTGATTTGTATTCCGCTCGCATTCTATTACCAGGAAGCCAATAAATTCTTTAATGAAATCAATATGTCGGGCGCGGCTGCAAAAATGTCGTTGGGACAAGTTTCTGAAACCCTGTTCATGGTTTTGATTCCATTCTTCTTCCGCAGATTTGGAATAAAGACGATGTTGTTGATTGGTATGGGTGCATGGGTAGCTCGCTATTTATTGTTCAGCTTTGGCAATGCCGATTCGCTTTCATCTTTCTTATATCTAGGAATTATCCTTCACGGAATTTGTTATGATTTCTTCTTCGTGAGCGGACAAATCTATACCGAGCAACGTGCCGGAGAAACGGCTAAGTCGGCCGCACAAGGATTGATCACGTTGGCTACGTATGGCGTGGGTATGCTCATCGGATTTTGGTTGGCCGGACAAATCACCGAGTCATATAAACTAGAAGCTGGTGGCCACAACTGGCAACAGATCTGGATTATACCTGCTGCCATTGCTGCAGGCGTAATGGTGTTGTTTGGGCTATTCTTTAAAGGGAATCAAAAAGCAGCTTAATCAATTAAACAAAATTTTAAAACCCTGTCTTCTCTATGAATATTGCCATGCTCGGCTCCGGATTTATTGGTCGGTTCTATGCTGACTCCATTCAGGGCTATCGCAATAAAGATAAAATTGTTTCGATCTATTCCCGCAAGGAAGAGAGCGCCAAAAAATTTGCAGCCGATTATAAAGTAGCTTTTGCTACTACTGTTTTAGAAGATGCGATCAATCGGCCAGAGGTAGATATTGTTTGTATTTCACTGCCCAATCATTTGCATGAAGAGGCCGTGATGCTCTGCTGCAAACACAAAAAAGCGGTGATCACCACTAAGCCACTGGGTCGCAATGCCGAGGAAGCCAAGCGCATGCTGGAAGCGGTTGAAAAAGCGGGCATCTTCAATGGCTACCTGGAAGACCTGGTGTACACACCCAAGTTTATCAAAGCGCATGAGAGTGTGAAGAACGGAGCGTTGGGCAGAATTCTGTGGGCAAAATCACGCGAGACACACCCGGGCCCACACAGCGATTGGTTTTGGGATATTGAACAAGCGGGTGGCGGATGTATTCTGGATTTAGGATGCCACTGTGTTGAGATCGCACGCAGCTACATAGGTAAAGATATTAAGCCGGTGGAGGTGATGTGTTGGGCCGATACACAAGTAAAACCCATCGATGCCGAAGACCACGCCATCGGATTGGTGAAATATGAAAATGGTGCGATCGGTCAGTTTGAAGTGAGCTGGACATTCCGTGGCGGGCTCGACTTGCGTGACGAAGTGATGGGCACTGAAGGAACGATTTGGACGAACAGTTTTTTGCGCACCGGCTTTGAAATGTTTACCACCGGCAAAGGTGCGGACTATGTAGCAGAAAAAGCCGAGAGCAATTCGGGTTGGTTATTTCCGGTAGGAGATGAATTAAACGAATTGGGCTACAACCACATGTTCATGGATATGTTCAATGCCCTCGAAAACAAAACACAACCCAAAGAAACATTTTACGATGGCTATGTGGTCAACTCCATTTTGGATGCAGCGTACCGTTCTGCTAAAAGCAAACAATGGGAGCCGGTGAAACTCGACATTTGGCGCGGACGAGTAGGTGTGAATAAAGATGCACACTTGCAATCGTACGATGCAGATCATTATCTGGTAAAAGAAGAAATGACGCACTATGGCGCGAAGAAGTTGATATTGAAGAATAAGAAGACAGGGAAGATTGAGGAGCGTTTGCTTTCTTAATAATTCATGAACTGAACCCGATTGCTATGAACCGAATTTTTTTGCTTCTGCTTTTTGTTTCTTCATCCGTTTTTGCTCAAACCAAAGCACTGGTGGGTGGCACGCTCATTGACGGCTACGGAGGAAAGCCCATTCCCAATTCCATCATCATCATCGAGAATGAGCGAATCAAAGCTATCGGACAAATAGGGCAGCTTGAAATTCCGGCAAATGCAGAAATCATTTCTACGGAAGGTATGAGTGTAATGCCCGGCTTGTGGGATATGCACGTCCATCTGATGATTAACGGCCACAGCGATTACACGCATTGGGATAAAACGTATTTGAAGTTAGCGAAAGATGTGATCATGCCTTCATCGGCACATCAGCTGTTGATGGCTGGCGTAACCAGTGCCCGCGATTTAGGCGGACCACTAGAGCCCAGTTTATCGGTACGTGATCGTATCAATAAAGGTGAAATTCCGGGGCCTACGATGTACATGAGTGGCCCGTTTATTCAACATGAACCCTATGCAGGCACAGCGGAATTTCGCTGGGGCGTGAAAGGGCCGGAAGATGCACGCGCCAAAGTAAAACAGTTGGCCAAAGCGGGCGTCAATTGCATTAAATTAATTGACCAAGATGAGATGACCGAAGCCGAATACATGGCGGTGGTGGATGAAGCCCATAAAAACAAATTAAAAGTGGTCGCCCATTCACATCGTCCTGATGAAATTCGCAGAGGAATGAAAGCGGGTGTAGATAATTTTGAACATACCGGATTAGCAGCAGCACCCGAGTATCCGGAAGATATTATGATGACGATAAAAGAGCGCACCGCCAAAATGAATCTTGGTCCTCTTTTCTGGACACCTACTGTTGAGGGACTCTACAATTACGAATACATGCGCGACAACCCCGAAGCACTTGACAATACCAGTTGGCATTTGGGGTTACCCGATTCCATCATTGCTGACATTAAAAGATCCATCAAACATCCGAATCGGATGGGCTATTTTGCACTGAACCCGATTCGCAAGCCTACGCTGGAAAAGAAAATAAAGCAATTAAAAGAAGCCGGTGTGGTTTTGTTGATTGGCACCGATAGTGGGATTCCTATGAAGTTTCACAGCCAAAGTACCTGGAACGAATTAGATGTATGGGTGAACAAATTTGGATTCGACCCGATGTACACCATTCGTGCGGCCACCTATTGGCCGGCTGTAATGATGGGCGTAGAAAAAGATTATGGAACCATTGCCGAAGGAAAGTTTGCTGACATCATTGCGGTGAAAGGTGATGTGCTACGACACATGGCGCTATTACAAGACGTGAAGATGGTGATCAAAAAAGGAAAGCGCTACAAATAAAGAGAGGTGAAAAAGATCCTACTTATTATCGGGATCATCGTGGCGGCCGGTGTGATGATCATTCCGATGTACTTTCGTAGTCAGGATAAAGCATTGAGCCCCGAAGGTAAAGTGGTGTACGAAAGTGGTGAACACCAACTTGCTGTTTTCTACAGCAGACCATACAAAAGAGGAAGATTAATTTTTGGCGGACTCGTTCCATTCGATCGGTTGTGGCGAACAGGTGCCAATGAAGCTACCGTTTTTTCTACCGATGAAGACATACACATCAACGGTAAATTACTTCAGTCTGGTCGCTATCAACTGCTGACGATCCCGCACAAAGACCACTGGACCATCATCTTTAATTCAGATATTCCAGGCTGGGGCATTAATCTGCAAACAAACGAAGTATATCACAATAAAAGAGCCGATGTGTTGATCACAGATGTTCCCGTACAAAAATTGAAAACTACGACCGAACAATTCACAATCGCTATGGCTGAGGCGGATGCAAAGCTGAATCTTTATTTTGAATGGGATGAAACACAAGTGATCGTGCCGATTGAATTAAGATGATTCCCAAATATTTCTTACTTTTAACCTTTAAACAAAACTACCGACTATGAAAACTAGAGTTTTATTCCTCTGCCTGGCACTGATTTTTTCCGGCACGCAAGTTTTCGCTCAACTCTCTAAAAAGGAGAAGAAAGAATGGAAAAAGAAAGCCAAAGAGTTCGCCAAAAATCCTGCTAACCTCAAAACCTTGGTAGAAACCAAGCAAGTGGTTGAAAATGACAATAGTGCATTGAAAGGTCAGATCAGTAGCCTTAATAATGATGTAAGCAACAAGAGTGCTAAAATCGCTGAACTAGAAGATCAAATCGCTAAAATGAGAAGCGAGCTTACTTCTACCAAAGCCGAATTGGCTCAACTAAAAGAAGCTCCTCCTATCAATCCAATGGATTTCTCGAAAGGTGTTGTTTTCAAAGTGCAAATTGGTGCCTTCAAAAATAAAGACCTCGCTAAGTATTTTGATAACAATCCGAACTTTGGTGGCGAAGCAACCGACAAAGGTGAGCAACGCTTTACCATTGGCGTTTTCCGCGATTATTGGGAAGCCGACAAATTCAAAAAATATATGCGCGATATGGGTGTGAAAGATGCCTGGATTGTACCCTTTAAAGATGGTCAACGCGTTGAAATTAAAGACGTACTAGAAGGCGTGGTAGCTGACAAAAAATAAAGGATTCAAATGAATTCACTAAAAGGTAGCGAATGCTGCCTTTTTTTATTTTATCACACTGCATAGTAATCGACTTGAATGCGTGTGAATGAAGCTTCTCATCCTTACTTTTGTACATGACGAAAATTCTCCCCTGTAGCGTACTTCTGTGGATTATTTGTATCCCCTCGTTCTCACAGATTCGCTTGGAAAAATTAGAAATCAGCTATCGACAATCGTATAAAATTATTGGCTCTGATATTTTGGTAGTAGATACTTTAATCATGCGCGACTCAGCCCGGATTTACCTCAATCCGGAAATTGAAAACAACATCATCAACGCCAAAGTGTTGATTGCTGGCAAAGGAAGTATAATAATAGGGAGAGGGTTGAATGGAAAAAAGGGGGCCACAGGCGCTGCCGGTGCCAATCAAAATGCGCCTTGCCGAAATGGGGAAGATGCGTTGAATGGTGGAAATGGTGAGTCTGCCAAAAACGGTTTGAATCTGTCTCTCTACGTAGGAACATTAAAAATTAATGGGACCTTAACCATTGATGTAAACGGTGGTGATGGTGGTGATGGAGGAGGAGGGGGCCGCGGTGGCGATGGTGGTAGTGGCACACGTGTATGCCGTGGTGGAAATGGAGGGAAAGGTGGAAATGGTGGAAATGGGAGTGATGGCGGAGATGGTGGAAACGTGTTGTTAAATTGTAAAAGCTGTCAGGATCTTCATTTATTACAAGGCCATCAGTTGTTCATAAAAAACTATGGTGGGTTTGCCGGAAACGGAGGCGATGTCGGAAATGGAGGAAGAGCTGGCCTGGGAAGTAAACAAGATGGAAAAAATGGCGCACGTGGGGTGGCCGGACAACAAGGAAGAGCCGGCAAAACAGGGATTGTTACATTGGAAAAAAGTTAAAGATGCATAAAAGGTGGGTATACAAAAGTCTCCCGACAGACGACTCGGTTTCGGCACTCAGCACCAGCATCAATGTCAATAAATATATTGCTACTATATTATGGCAACGTGGCATTACCGAGTTTGAATCGGCTAAGAAGTTCTTTCGTCCTTCGCTTTCACACTTACACGATCCATTTCTCATGAAGGATATGGCGGCAGCTATCGACCGCCTGAAGAAAGCCATTAACAGCAATGAGAAAATTCTCATCTATGGTGATTACGATGTGGATGGCACCACAGCCGTAGCACTCGTATACAGTTATCTAAAAAGTTTTTATCCGCATTGCGATTTTTACATTCCTGATCGGTATGCCGAGGGGTATGGTGTATCTGAAGCAGGTATCAAATGGGCAGAAGAAAATGGATTTAGTTTGATCATCGCGCTTGACCTAGGTGTAAAAGCCATTGATGCAGTAACGCTGGCTACTTCTAAAAACATCGATTTTATTATTTGCGATCACCATTTGCCGGGCGCTTCCATTCCACATGCTGTTGCTGTGCTAGACCCCAAGCGTAGTGACTGCGATTATCCATTCAAGGAACTAAGTGGTTGCGGTCTGGGCTTTAAACTCATGCAAGCATTCGCTCGTACGTATCGTCATGAAGAGGAGTTGTATGACTACCTCGATTTAGTGGTGGTAAGCATTGCATCAGATATTGTTCCCATTACGGATGAAAATAGAGTGTTGGCGCATTTTGGTTTACAAAAGCTCAATCAGAATCCGTTGCCGGGACTAAAGGCCCTTAAAGACATTGCCGGCACGAAAACCGACTTAGATATTTCCGGTATTGTATTTACCCTCGGGCCACGCATCAATGCAGCCGGTCGGGTGGCACATGCACGAGCCGCGGTAGAATTGCTGATTGCCTCCACAGAGGAAGAAGCTTTGGCTTGTGCTGAAAAAGTGAACCTCAAAAATGACATCCGGAGAGAGTTTGATTTGAGCATTACCGAAGAGGCCATCGCGATGATTGAAGGCAGCGAAGAACTAAAAAATGCAAAATCGACCGTTCTTTTTAAAAATACTTGGCATAAAGGAGTAATTGGCATAGTTGCTGCTAGATGTGTAGAGAAATATTATCGACCTACCGTGATCTTAACCGAGTCAAACGATAAAATAACCGGTTCCGCGCGCAGCGTAAAGGATTTTGATTTATATGAAGCCATTTACGCCTGCAGTGATCTGTTAGAAAAATTCGGTGGGCATAAATACGCAGCCGGACTTACGCTTGATAAAAGTAACCTGGCGGCATTTCAGCAACGATTTGAAAAAGTCGTAGCTGAAAATATAACAGAAGAAATGCAAACCCCAGTAGTCGAAATTGATGTGGTGGTTGACTTTGACAATATTACTTCTAAGTTTAATAATGTGGTCAAACAGATGGCTCCGTTTGGCCCGGAAAACCAACGACCTATGTTTGAAACGGATCGAGTATTTGTAAAAAATAACCTTTCGGGATTTAAAGAGCGGCACGTACGCTTTCTGGCAGGACAAGAAGGAAATGATAGGGTTTTCAATGCCGTAGGTTTTGATTTGATCGAGCACTACGATCGTTTGGCGAGTGGACAATCATTTAAAATGGCCTATACATTAGAAGAAAATACCTTCAACGGCATTACTACATTGCAAGCACGAATAAAGGATTTAAAATTTGATTGATTATGATTTTACGAGCTGACAATTTGATTAAAAAGTATAAGAAGCGAACCGTGGTGAACAACGTTTCTGTGCAGGTAGGTCAGGGAGAAATTGTTGGGCTACTTGGTCCCAATGGTGCCGGTAAAACCACAACGTTTTATATGACGGTTGGCTTGATCAAACCCAATGGTGGAAATATTTTTTTAGATCAGGAAGACATTACCGAATTGCCCATGTATCAGCGCGCGAAGCGAGGGATTGGCTATTTGGCACAAGAAGCCTCCGTATTTCGTTCACTTTCGGTAGAGGAAAATATTTTGGCACCTTTAGAGATGCGTGAGATGTCGAAAGCTGCACGAAAAGAAAAAGTAGAATCGTTGCTGGAAGAATTCAGCTTAACACACGTGCGCAAAAATTTAGGGATGGTGCTTTCCGGTGGCGAGCGAAGAAGAACAGAGATCGCTCGGGCACTAGCAGTCGATCCGAAGTTTGTTTTGTTGGATGAGCCTTTTGCCGGTGTAGACCCGATTGCCGTGGAAGAGATTCAAGGCATTGTGGCGAAACTTAAAAAGAAAGACATCGGCATTTTAATCAGCGATCATAACGTAGACGAAACGCTAGCCATTACTGATCGCGCGTACCTGATGGTGGAAGGTAAATTGTTTAAAGCAGGCACCGCGCAAGAGTTGGCTGATGATCCGCTGGTGCGCAAAGTTTATTTGGGGCAAAACTTCCAGTTGCGCAGAGCAAAAGTTGAAGCGTAAGCTATTTTTTGAATAGAGAATAACTGACACGCAAATCTGTAAATTCTGCCACCGCTTTGTAGGCTCTCAGGTTCACACCCACACTCCACCGATCCTTCAAAAAATACGTGCATCCCCAACGATGATAGAGTAATTCCGCTCCATTGCGGCCTGCTAGATAAACACCCAACTGCTGACTGAAAATAAATTTTCCCAGCAGAAACTCATGTCCGGCCATGGCGCCAGCACGAAATCCATTCGATGCAATCGAATAGGATTTCAATTGCTCTTGTAGAAGTTGATCCTGATAAAACTCAAACGCAATTGTCCAAGCGTGAATGCGTGTTGTTTGCTTGCTCGCAAGCAATTGTAAGCCTATCACTGGTTTGTTTCTTTCAATTGAAGAGATGATTCCCGAACGTAGCAATCCAAAAATAGCTGCATCCACACGCAGCGAACGAAAGCGCTCGGTCGATTTGATGCGCGTGCGTTTTTCCAAAGTGAGCTGGGAAGGAGAATATTCTACACCTACGCTTATCACAGGCCAATTCACACCGTTGTTCGGATCTTTCCATCCGCCATTCGATACATGATTAAATGCCACGGCTGTTTGTGCGGCTAGTTGCTTAGTCAACTGCCAGCGAACGCCTACCCCTAGAGCGAGAAACGCACTCACCGGTAAACTATACAATTTGTTGTTGGGGTTTGAATTCAAACAATAAGGATTTGATAGAGCCGAAATACCAACTGAAATAGCGGGATACAAACTAATTCGGTTGCTCAATGCAAAATAAGGCGACAACGAATAGTTCAGGATAAATCCTCCACCGAGCACCTTGTTCTCAAATTGCTGATATGTAAGCGAAAGCGAGTGTCGTGGGTAGCAAGCGAATAGATTGTAGGTGGTGGCATCCGTTTTTTGCCAATGCACGGCTGCGGTAAAACCATTCGTTTGACTGATCGAGTTGTTTTCCAATTCATTAGCATTGGCGATCACATTACCGAAAGAGGAAGATAAGGAGTAGGCTATTTGGCTACGCGTTGAATCGGATTGTGCGGAGCCAACAATTATCCTTGAAAGAAAAAACACAAACCATATGTATTTCAAATTTTTCATTGCTGCCTTTACGAATTGATCAATCCATTTCCCTGCAAGCCACCTGTATGTAATACCAAAATTGTGGAGCCTAGCTTAAAATAATTTTGACGAATTAAATTACAAACGCCCATCATCATTTTGGCTGTGTAAACCCGATCCAATGGAAGTTGATTGTTCTTTTTCATGTCTTCGACAAATTTCAGCAATTCAGGAGTGGTTTTACCATAACCTTCGAAGTGAAAATCTGTATTTACCTGCCAATTAAGTTTGGTACCAGAAATAAGCGATTGTATTTCATCCTTCAAAAAATCGCCACCTTTCAACGATGAAAAGCCAATCACTTTTTTGTTGGACGATAATCCTTCGATCATTCCTGCCATCGTTCCACCCGTGCCAATCGGCAAGCAGAGATAATCAAAATCAATTTCTTGTTCCAATGTTTTAGCAAACTCTGCACAGCCACGCACAGCCAATTCATTTGTTCCGCCTTCCGGAATGATGTACACATCACCAAATTGATTTCGGATTGATTGAAGGAATTCATGCTCATTCTTTTTTCGATAAGCTTCCCGCGAAACAAAATGAAGGCTCATTCCATGTGACTCAGCAAAAAAAAGTGTGTGGTTGAGTGGTTCAGTCTGTTCACCCCGAACAATACCAATGCTCGTCATGCCCAGCTCATGTGCAGCTGCGGCAGTTGCATATAAATGATTCGAATAGGCTCCGCCAAAAGTCAACAGGGTGTTGTGTCCTTCTCGCTGCGCCTGCTCCAGATTGTATTTCAATTTCCACCACTTATTACCGGAAACATACGGGTGATTCAAATCTTCTCTTTTTATCAACAAACGCACACCATTTATCCCTTCCGGTTTCAGTTCGATGACCGGAGTTGGTGAATAGATAAGAGAATGAGCCATCTGTTATTTGGACTATTAATAGTCAAATGTAAATAGGTTTCCATTGAAAATATGGGGTTTATTCATCCGATTGCTAAATATTTTAGTATTTTTATGGTGTGGAAGACAATTACTTTAAAGGGCGCGGTGCACAAATCAAAAGCGAAAACCGGTTTTTAAAATCGCACTACGTTACCGATCACATCGAAGGGCTGGATGAACCATTACTCGAAAATCCGCACACGCAAGTATTTCAAGAGAATGCTAAAAAAATTCTGAATCGGGTAGATAGTCCTGATCTCGGCTTTGGCTATTCCATGAATCCCTATCAAGGCTGCGAACATGGTTGCATTTATTGTTATGCCCGCAACACGCACGAATACTACGGCTTCAGTGCCGGCCTGGACTTTGAAAGTAAAATCGTGGTGAAGAAAAATGCCGCGCGCCTGCTCGAGCAAGAGTTGCTGAAGCCATCGTGGAATGCGGTGCCGATCATGCTGAGCGGTAACACCGACTGCTACCAGCCTTTGGAGAAAAAGTGGGGCATTACACGCCAGATTCTAAAAGTCATGGCACAATATAGACACCCGGTCAGCATCATTTCTAAAAACGGATTGGTGGTTCGTGATATTGATTTGTTGCAAGATTTGGCTGCGGATAATCTGGTACATGTTTACATTTCCATCACCACACTCAATGAAGAGTTGCGAAGAGCGATGGAGCCGCGTACAGCCAGTGGCATCAAGCGATTGAAAACGGTGGAAGAATTAGCGAAAGCAAACATTCCTGTAGGGATTATGAATGCGCCTATCATTCCCGGATTAAATCATCATGAAATACCTGCCATCTTAAAAGCTGCGGCTGATCACGGTGCGCTCAATGCTGGGATGACCATCGTAAGATTGAATGGTGCGATTGGAAAAATTTTCGAAGATTGGTTGCAAAAGAATTTTCCGGATCGTTTTGAGAAAGTGTGGAACCAAATCTGCTCCATGCACGGAGGCAACGTAAATGATTCGCAGTTTGGCAGGCGCATGCGAGGCGATGGAAACATTGCCGATGTGATCCATCAACTCTTCCGCACCTCCAAGAAAAAATATTTCGCAGACAAAAGTATGCCGGCTTACGATTTGACGAAGTTTAGAAAAGGTGGAAACTTGAGTTTGTTTTGAGGGTAAAAATGATTTTGGTTAAATGATCAAGCTCTCGTAAATCAGCCGAATTTCACGATAAATTGCCCTTAACTTAACATCATCCATCATGGCGCAAAGCCTTCACCGGATTTGATAACGAAGCCTTCAATGCTTCATATCCAACGGTAACGAGGGTAATAAACGCTACAAGAGCTACGACACCGCCAAACACCCACACCGACAAACTAGTTTGATATACAAAACTCGACAGCCATTGATTGGCAAGATAATACGCCACCGGAATGGCAATGCAACTGGCCAGCAACAACAATTTACCAAACACACTCAATAGCAAAATCAAAATCTGTGAACTGCTGGCACCCATGCTTTTGCGAATTCCGATTTCACGTGTGCGTTGTTCCGACATAAATGCTGCCAATCCATACAAGCCAACGCATGTAATCAAAATCGCAAGCCCCGAAAATTTCTCGGTGAGGTTGGCAACTTTGGTTTCGTTTTCATACATACGACCAAACTCTTCATCTACAAACCAATAATCGAAGCCATACTGCGGAAAATTTTTCTTCCACGTAGATTCTAAGAATGCAATCTTCTCTTGAATTTTCCCTTCCGGCAACCGCACGTGAATAATGCGATCAAATGTGTGTGGTTTTGGTGAAATCGCCAATGGCTCAATTTTCTTGCGCATCGATTGATACGGAAAATCTTCGACCACACCAATTACGATTCCGGTAATAGGGGCCTTGGTTGAATCTGGAGCTTGATAGCCCATCACATAATCAGGACGCACAATGGTTTTACCAATCACGTCTTGTGGCTTTAATTTCAATGCTTTTACAGCCGATTCATTTAACAAGACAGCCATGGAGTCAGCCATATTTTTATCATCAAAATCTCGACCCGCTAGTATTTTGAGTTGGAATGTTTCGGGGAAATCGAAATCGCCATTCAGTTGAAACCACTCATGCTTGTCTTCGCTGATATCGGGAAACTGCATTTGCATGTTGATCGGCCCGAAGAAATCCAAACGAGGTAAGTGATTGGCGAGTGTAACATGTTCTATTTGCGGATCAGACAATAACTGATTTTTAAATGTGAGATATTGCTGATCGGTAGCTTGCCCATTAAATCCTCCATAGCGAATGGAAACAATTTGTCTTCCGGATTCATTCAACTTTGAATTCTTTAACAAATCCATTTGGCGCACAATGATGACGGTTCCGGCCAACAATGTTACGGCTACTACAAATTGAAGTGTTGTCAAAAACTGACGAAAGCGCGTGGATCCTTTTCCAAACGCAAACTTACCTTTCAACACCGAAGCAGGTTGGAAACCGGATACAAACAAAGCGGGATAGCTGCCTGCTAAAATCGTTACTAGTAAAATCACTCCCACGATGATTAATAACATCGGTCCGTTGAAGATATGTGCAAAGGTGAATGTCTTACCGGTCAGTTGATTGAATTGTGGAATGAAGAAAACTACCAGCAAGAGGGCAATAATAGCAGAGATGAGCACCAACACGAACGATTCCATCATGAACTGAAAAAACAACTGTGGACGAATGCCACCAAACGTTTTGCGCAGGCCAATCTCGCGCGCACGGCTGGCAGACTTGGCTGTAGAAAGATTGATATAATTGATGCACGCCACCACCAAAATCAGCAAAGCAATGGTGATGAACACATACATATAGCTGATGTCGGCCATTTTGTGATCAATAGTCCAGTCCATTTCTTTATCAAAGTGAATGTCCGTGATCTTACGAATCACAGGCGTAAACTTGATGTCCCATTTATTTTTGGCAATGATGTCGTTGGCTCGTTTTTGTAAATCATTTTTGATCACCTCAATCTTGCTGGGGTCTTCGCACACAAAATACGATTGCGTCCAAAAGCCATTGTTGCCATCGCCCATAGATGTGGCGAGAATATTTTCAAGGTCTTGAATGTAGGGTTTCAATGCCAGAATATTGAAAATGTATTTTGGTTTGATGTGCGAGTTGGAAGGCAAATCTTTAATTACTGCAGTAACAATCATTTCGACATTTTGACCATTGGTAGCCTGATGCGAAACCGTAACCGTTTTATTAATCGGATCTTCATCTCCAAATAATTCTTTAGCTGATGATTCCGTCAACATCATCGAATTAATTTCTTTCAATGGATTGGTAGCAGCACCTTTCACAATTGGGCAATACACAATGTCGGTGAACGAAGATTCAGCCCATACAATATCTTCTGTTAAAATAATCCGCTCTTTCGGTGCGTAGCCTATGCTGGTAGGCATTCCCCATGATGCATAGCTGGTGATGCCTTTAATGCCGGTATAGTTCGATTGAATATAATTATCCCAGCCGGCAGGTGCATACGGAGCGGCTTCGGAATTGCCATTCGGAAACTGAACCTTGTACCCCATGCGATAGGTGTTTGCGGCATAGGGATGCATGTTGTCGAAGGTGAGCTCGTCTTTTACATACAGAAGAATGAAGAGAGCCGCGGCCAAACCCAACGCTAATCCAAACAAGTTCACCACTGCATAGCCACGCTGACGCACCAGATTGCGAAACGACAACAAGAAGTAATTGAATATCATAAAGAAGGGTTTGGTTAGTGATGAGTAGTACGCCAAGTTAGTTGGATGGTTACTGGCGATAATTGAGCTGTGACAATTATTTACATCTTTTTGCGAATGGCTGTTTACCGATTAAACCCTTAAATCACCACTATTTCCATTTATTACATGGTCAGTTGCATCTATTTGCTAATCGTTTTATACCTTTACGATCGCAGAAGACCATGCTAAAGCGCACTCTCTCTATTTTATTTCTATTGGTTTACATCAATTCGTTCACCGAATTGCATGAAGCTATGCGTCTTCCGATTTTATTAGAGCATTACGCTGAACACAAAAAACTATCTCAAGAAATTTCCTTCTGGGATTTTTTAGAACTGCATTACCAAAGTGATGTAGCCCATGATGAGCACGACAATGAATTGCCATTTAAAGTGGCGGGTCATTGTTTTAATGCGCATTCGGCCACCGAGCCCGATGTAAAAATTGCTGTTACTCAGCTCATGCCCATTATCATCGCGCAGCCTTCTTTTCATTACAAAGAGTCTTCTTTCAACGCTCCGTTGATCGCTATTTTTCAGCCGCCCAAAGCCTGTTAATCATTTCGTAAGTTCGTTCTACTTACAGGTTCGTTGAAAACAATCTTGCTTTACATTAAAGCGATTGCCATCTATTTATTTCATTCTTCAACAAATACGACATGCTTAGTCGCATCATTTCATTTTCTGTCAAGAATAAGATTATCATTTCGATTCTTACTCTCTGTCTCATCGTATGGGGCAGTTATTCGCTCACGCGCCTGCCCATTGATGCCGTGCCCGATATCACCAATAACCAGGTACAGGTGCTTACTGTTTCACCATCTTTGGCTGCTCCAGAGGTGGAGCGACTCGTGACCTTTCCGGTTGAGCAAACGATGGCCACCATCCCTCATATTACCGAGATGCGATCTTTCTCGCGTTTCGGGCTTTCTGTTGTTACCATTGTATTTACTGACGATACCGATGTGTATTGGGCACGTCAGCAAGTAAACGAAAGGCTCGCCTCCGCGAAAAGCGCTATTCCGGCCGGAGCCGGAAACCCGGAATTGGCACCTCTCTCCACCGGCTTGAGTGAGATTTATCAATACATCTTAAAACCTAAAAAAGGATTCGAATCAAAATACAATCCTACCGAACTGCGAACCATTCAAGATTGGATTGTACGCAGGCAATTGCTCGGCACTGCGGGTGTAGCCGATGTGAGCAGTTTTGGTGGACACGTAAAGCAATATGAGATTGCGCTTGATCCGGAAAAGTTGCGCAGCATGAATGTCAGCGTGGACGAAATTTTTACGGCTCTGGAGAAAAACAATCAGAACACCGGTGGCGCCTACATCGATAAAAAACCATACGCTTACTTTATTCGCAGCGAAGGGTTGGTAGAAAATCTCTCCGACATCGAAAAAATTGTTGTTAAAAATTTAGACAACGGGCTGCCTGTGCTTATCAGCCATGTGGCCACTGTGCAATTTGGTCATGCCATGCGCTATGGAGCCATGACTTACAATGATCAAGGTGAAGTGGTCGGTGCGCTCGTGTTAATGTTGAAAGGCGAGAACTCCTCGTTCGTTATCAAAAAAGTAAAAGAGCGCATTGAGCAAATTAAAAAAACATTGCCGGAAGGCGTCACCATTGAGCCTTACCTCGATCGCACCAAACTGGTCAACAATGCCATTAGCACAGTTACTAAAAACCTGGCCGAAGGTGCGTTGATTGTTGTGTTCGTGTTGGTGCTGATGCTGGGCAATTTCCGCGCAGGACTCGTTGTTGCATCGGTCATTCCATTGGCCATGTTGTTTGCCATCAGCTTGATGAATTTATTTGGTGTATCCGGTAACCTGATGAGTTTAGGCGCGATTGACTTCGGCTTGATTGTAGATGGCGCAGTGATCATCGTAGAGGCCACACTGCATCACTTAGCTAAAATGCAAAGTGGCATTCGCCTCACACAGCAGCAGATGGACGAAGAAGTGAATCACTCGGCCAATAGCATGATGCACTCCGCTGCATTCGGGCAGATCATCATCTTAATTGTTTATTTGCCCATTCTATCACTTGTTGGTATTGAGGGAAAAATGTTTGGGCCCATGGCGCAGACGGTAGCGTTTGCCATTATCGGAGCCATGGTCTTATCGCTCACCTACGTACCAATGGTGTCATCGCTTTTCCTCAGCAAAAAAACGAATCACAAACAAAATATCTCCGATCGCTTAATTGCATTTTTTCATCGCAGCTACCGACCGGTGATTCAATTTGCTTTGCGCAGAAGGTTGATCATTGTGATTAGTTCCGTTGTATTTTTTCTGGCCAGCCTTTTCATCTTCTTACAATTGGGTGGCGAATTTATACCCACGCTGGACGAAGGAGATTTTGCAGTTGAAACTCGTTTGCTCACGGGCAGTTCGCTTACGCAGATGATTGAGACTACTCAAAAAAGTTCGCGTGTGTTACTCGATCATTTCCCCGAGGTGAAAGAAGTGATTGGAAAAATCGGAACGTCTGAAATTCCAACTGACCCCATGCCGATTGAAGCCAGTGATTTGATAATTGTTCTAAAAGATAAGAGCGAATGGACGAGCGCTGAAACACGCGATGAGCTGGCCGAAAAAATGTCGAAGAAGCTGGAAGAAAAAATGCCGGGTGTACTCTACGGATTTCAGCAACCCATTCAAATGCGCTTCAATGAATTGATGACGGGTGCACGGCAAGATGTTGTAATTAAAATTTATGGCGAAGATCTTCAACTGCTGGAGAGCTATGCCGATGAGATCGGAAAAATTGCGGGACAGGTGGAAGGCGCAGCCGATATTTACATTGAGCCAATGGGCGGGCTTCCGCAGTATGTGATAAAGTTTGATCGCAACCGCATTGCGCAATATGGCTTAAGCACCGATGATGTGAACCGCGTGATTCGGAGTAGCTTTTCCGGTGAAGGAGCCGGCTGGGTTTATGAAAAGGAAAAACGATTTGAGTTGGTCATTCGCCTCGATGAAAAGAAAAGAAAATCGATGGACGATATTCGGGGCTTGTATATCACGGCTAGCAATGGCCAACAAGTGCGTCTGGAAGAACTTGCCTCCGTTCAGTTAGTAACAGGACTCAATCAAATTCAACGCGATGATGCCAAGCGAAGAATAGCCGTAGGGTTTAATATTCGTGGCCGCGATGTGCAGAGCATTGTAAAAGAGATCGACCAAAAAATCCAGAAGCAAATAAAATTTGAACCGGGCTACTTCACCACGTATGGTGGTTCGTTCAAAAACCTGGAAGAAGCCAAACAACGACTGATGGTAGCGGTACCTTTGGCATTGGCACTAATCTTTGTGTTGCTCTACTTCACCTTTCATTCATTCAAGCATGGTCTTCTGATTTTCACCGCCATCCCTCTTTCTGCCATTGGTGGCGTATTCGCGCTCTGGCTGCGCGATATGCCTTTCAGTATTTCTGCTGGTGTCGGTTTCATTGCATTGTTTGGTGTAGCCGTATTGAATGGCATTGTTTTGATTGCCGAATTCAACCGGCTGAAAAAAGATGAAAACAAATTGATTTCTGAAATTGTGAAAGAGGGAACTGAAACGCGTCTGCGCCCCGTGCTGATGACTGCGCTCGTAGCTTCTCTCGGCTTTTTACCAATGGCGCTCTCCAACGGCTCGGGTGCGGAAGTGCAACGTCCTTTGGCAACCGTAGTGATTGGCGGATTAATTTCTGCTACACTCTTAACGCTGGTCGTTTTGCCGGTGCTCTACACTTACTTTGAAAAAGACAGAAACAATTTATAATTATTAATTGTGAATTTTTAATTGACTTCAGTGAAAACGGATAATATCATTCAAACTAAAACATTTGAATTCTCTCTTTTAATAATTAGCCTATACTCTACGCTTTTAGAAAATCGGGAGTATGTTCTATCCAAGCAATTACTTCGTTCTGCTACTTCAATAGGAGCTAATGTTGAAGAAGCAATTGCTGGCCAGTCTCGTAAAGACTTTATTTCTAAGATGAGCATTGCATCAAAAGAAGCAAGGGAGTCTTTGTATTGGTTACGACTCTTACAAAAAAGTCAGCTTGTTGCTTATGATTATGAGCCTTACATAGCTAAGGCAGAAGAAATTGTCAGGATTATAACCGCAATTGTTAAATCGTCTCAAAACAGTTAATACCATGAAATTTAAAATTCAAAATTTTGCATTAATAATTCTGCTAATAACGCCTCTTAGCTTGTCTGCGCAATTAGTCAGTTTACAACAAGCGGTGCAGATTGCTTTAGAAAAAAATCAGTCAGTAAAAGCAGCTGAGTATTCTATTGACTACTACCGACAGTTAAAGAAGACGGGCACCGATATTGGCAAACTAAATGCAATGTGGATGCATGGGCAATACAACTCGCTTCAGCAAGATGATAACTATACTTTCACGCAAACTATTCCATTCCCAACCACTTTAATCAATCAGGTGAAGTTGGGGAAAGAACACGTAGTGGGAAGTCAGAAAAATTTATTGGTGATACAAAATGAAATTGCCTATCAGGTAAAATTCACCTACGAGCAGTTATTGTATCTGGATGCACTCCATCGCTTGCTTGAATCGCAGGATAGCTTGTTTCAGGATTTCAATCGCGCTGCAGGCGTACGATTCAAAACTGGCGAAAGCAATCTGCTGGAAAAAACCACAGCCGAAAGTCAACTGCTGGAAGTGAAAAACCAATTGCGCATCAATCAAACCGACATGGAAATTGCGGCCACTCGTTTGCAAGCATTACTCAAAGCCGAGCAGCCTGTGTATCATTCGGAAAAATTAATCAAGCGGTCGTTGATTGATTCTTCCAGCTGGGATACAAATCCACAATTAAGTTATCTAAAACAACAAGTCACCGTTAGCAAACAAGCCAAGCGACTTGAAAACAATAAACTGCTTCCGGATTTTACAGTCGGTTTTTTCACACAAAGCCTCACTGGAATTCAAAATGTCAACGGTCAGGATGTCTTCTTTCCTTCGAGCAAAAGTTTCACTGGATTTCAATTCGGTCTGAGTATTCCCATTTGGGTAGCTCCGCAATTGGCACGAGCCAAATCAGCCGGCATACAAGAAGAAATCACACGAAATGAAACCGAGCAATTCGAAACAAATTTGAAAAGCAGTTTCGCTCAAGTGCAAAAAGAACTGGCTAAAAATCAGGCGAGCTTAGTTTATTACGAAAGCAGTGCTTTACAAAACGCCAATTTAATGATCACCCAATCGGGCAAAGCGTATCGAGCCGGTGAAATCGGTTACATAGAATATTTACAATCCTTAAAAACTGCACTCAGCATCAAAAGCAATTACCTGTTGTCGCTCACGCAATACAATCAGTCGGTTTTAAAAATGGAATACTTACTTGGAAAATTTTAATCGCATAAACATGAACTTAATCGCAAAACTTAGTCTCTGTCTTTTTATCGCTTTGGTCGGTTGCTCTTCATCGGATAAACCCACAGCCGATGCAACAACTCACGAAAGCAATGAGGTAACGCTATCGGCAGAGCAATTCAAATTATTGGATATAAAATTGGGCACGCCTGAAAAAAAGATCATGAGTGGTGTCATCAATGCTAATGGCATGCTCGATGTGCCTCCACAAAATATGGTCACCATCTCCGCTCCGCTGGGTGGCTTCGTAAAGTCCACCGACATTTTGCAAGGCATGCGCGTAAAGAAAGGGCAAACCATTGTAGTGATGGAACACCCCGACTACATTCAGTTACAAGAAGATTATCTGCTTAATAAAAATCAACTGGAGTTTCTTGCGCTGGAATATAAACGCCAGGAGGAGCTTGTAAAAGAAAATGTAAGTGCAGCCAAAAGTTTGCAACTGGCCAAGTCCAATTATCTCAGCACAAAAGCCAAAGTGCAAGGCATGAGCGCCAAATTGAAATTGATCGGAATTAATCCGACAGAATTAGAAGCAGGCGAAATAAAAAACACGATCACCATCGCTTCACCTATTTCCGGTTTTGTTACGCAAGTCAACGTAAATATGGGCATGCATGTAAGTCCTACGGATATATTATTTAAAATTGTTGACACTGAACATTTGCATGCCGAGGCGATGGTGTTTGAAAAAGATTTGCCGAATTTAAAGATCGGCCAACGCGTGCGGGTGATGCTCTCCAATGAAAATACCGAACGAATGGCTACCGTATTTTTGGTTGGCAAAGAAATTTCTACCGATCGCACGGTGCGGGTGCATTGCCACTTGGAAAAAGAAGATCAAAGTTTAATTCCCGGATTGTACTTCAAAGCGCTAATCGAAACAGAAGCGAGCGAGCATCTTGTTTTACCTTCAACTGCTGTAGTGGCCTACAACAATCAACATTTTGTATTTGTAGAGAAAGATTCGCTTCACTATCAAATGGTGCAAGTGCAAGTAGGCAAATCGCAAAACGACTTTACGGAAGTGATCTTGCCTGCTGAATTAGCGCAATCAAAAATGGTGATCAACGGAACGTATTCCTTATTGAGCATCTTAAAAAACACCGAAGAATAATGCGTACATTTTCCGGCAGATATGGATCTGTCGTACTGGATTTATGCGCTGGGATTTTTCGCTCAAGGTTTGTTTGGGGCGCGCTCGGTAGTGCAGTGGATTTTATCCGAGCGAGCCGGGCGCGTGCTATCTCCCACTATCTTTTGGGTACTGAGTTTGTGCGGCTCTTTTCTTTTTTTAATCTATGGACTCATACGCCATGATGCCGTTATTCTGCTCGGCCAAGGCATTTCATTTTACATTTATATTCGCAACCTGCAACTAAAAAGCGCGTGGGCAAAGATTCCAAAAGCAATACAATGGTTGCTTTACCTCGTGCCTCCGGTTATTGTATTCAGTGCGGTTCAACTCGAATTGAATTTTTCATTGGGCGAAGGAACCTTGCTTTTGCTCGTCATTGGCATTAGCGGGCAATTGCTACTCAACTGTCGCTATCTCTACCAATGGTACTTCTCCGAAAAAGCAAAACAGTCCTTACTTCCTCTTGGTTTTTGGGTGATCAGTGCATTTGCCTCTGTGCTGGTGGTGATTTATTCTGTCTTCCGCAAAGACCCCGTGTTGTTGGTAGCCCAATCGCTGGGGCTGGTGGTGTACATCCGCAATATCTGGATTTACCGAAAGCAGGCCCGGATACCAAATCCTTAATTTTTAGCAATTACCTTACTTCCCTATTGCCACCTAGCTAATTAGGGCTATTTTTGAGGTTTCGTTGGCATGCAAATCCTAAACTCTATCCTTGCCTGGGTCATGAAAAAGCGTATCCATCAAATGGAGCTTTTCATGAAATACCCCTATGAAGTGCAAGACGAAGTATTGAAGAAGCTGATCGCAGCCGCTCGCTACACCGAGTTCGGACAGAAATATGCATTTGAAGATTTAGTCAACTACGAAGATTTTAAGAAACGCATCCCCGTTCATACCTACGAACAACTTTTTCCTTACATCGAACGATTGATGCGAGGTGAACAAAACATTCTGTGGCCATCCGAAGTAAAGTGGTTTGCCAAATCCAGCGGCACCACCAACGCGCGCAGTAAATTTATTCCGGTAACATCCGAAGCACTCGAAGATTGTCACTTTAAAGGAGGTAAAGATTTATATTCCATCTTCATTAATAATTATCCAGACACGAAGATATTCTCAGGCAAAGGACTGGGTGTGGGCGGCAGTTATCGCGTGAATGAATACGATCCTACCTCCTCTTCGCACTATGGCGATGTATCGGCTGTGATCATGCAAAATTTGCCTCCGTGGGCGGAGTTCATTCGCACCCCTAGTTTGGAAGTAGCGCTGATGGATAACTGGGAAGAGAAAATTGAAAAGCTGGCGCGCGAAACGGCTCGCGTGGATGTAACTCAGATTGCCGGAGTACCAACATGGACAGTGCTTTTGCTGCAACACATTGTAGAGCTTGAAAAGAAAAATTCGATCTTAGAAGTGTGGCCCAACCTAGAAGTATTCTTTCATGGAGCGGTTGCGTTCAAGCCTTACAAAAATCTTTTCAAGTCGCTGATACCAAGCGATCGCATGAAGTATTGGGAAACCTACAATGCCAGTGAAGGTTTCTTTGGTATTCAGGATCAAAAAGATTCAGAAGATCTTTTACTGATGTTAGATTATGGGGTGTTCTACGAATTTATTCCTATGGAGGAATTAGATAAAGAATATCCGGATGCAATCGCTTTGCAAGATGTGGAACTAGGAAAAAATTATGCGATGGTCATTACCACCAATGCCGGCTTGTGGCGATACAATATTGGTGATACGATCAAGTTCACCAGCAAATCACCCTACCGAATTCGCATCTCCGGTCGCACCAAACATTTTATCAATGCCTTTGGCGAAGAGGTGATTATTGAAAATGCAGAAACAGCCATCACCGCTGCCTGCGAACAAACAGGTGCTGTCATTGACAATTTCACAGCAGCACCTATCTACCTTGAAAAATCCAAACGCGGTGGACACGAGTGGATCATTGAGTTTAAAATTCAACCTTCTGATTTATCCAAATTCTCGGATGTATTGGATACTACCTTGCGTAAAGTCAATTCCGATTATGATGCCAAACGCGCGCACGATATTGCATTGGTAGCCCCGATTGTTCGCAGTGTCACCAGCGGCACATTCTATAATTGGATGAAGCGCAGAGGCAAGTTGGGTGGTCAAAATAAAGTGCCACGCCTGAGCAACACCCGCGAATTTATTGATGAAATTCTGGCAATGATTGCTGAGAAGTAGAATTGGATTCAGCCAATCAGAAATTATTTTCTGGTGATGACAATTCCGTGAGACACGTAATTTTTACCATCGGTCCAACCATACAAATACTGGCTCCCTCGACTTGTTCATAGCTTATCTTGACTTTCTTTCCCTCAACAAACTGAAAATTGTAAAGTGGATCGTTTGTTACCTCGGGCGATAAAGGCATCGCACCACAATACATCAGAATTTGCGGTTCCAATCGCGTACCATCATTCAGCTCAAATACAAAACCACAGCCATCTAAGCCTGTCAAATCACGAACAGTTGCTTCTACTGTGCAATTCGAGGTTTTAACCGTTTCTTTGGAACAAGCTGAAACGATGACCAGTATCAATACCAATAGCTTCTTCATATTTCGTTTTTTCTTTGACACACCGTCTGTCAAAAAGGTTGTGAAATCCAATCCTTGCTACATCCATACCCGCATTATTTTTAATATCTTCCCTTCCTAAACCAAACCTTTATGCGGCTTTCTCTTATTCTTGTTTTAATTATTGCCACCGTTTCAACGCGGGCACAAACCAAAAAAATAAGTCCTAATAAATCAGCCGTCATTCAATCGGTAGAAAAAAATCAAGCCAATCTCATTGCCATCAGTGATAAAATCTGGGCGTATGCAGAAACCGCTTTGCGCGAACATAAGTCATCCAAAGAATTAGCTGACTATGCCCAGGCGCAAGGGTTCCGCGTTACGCGTGGCGTTGCCGGGTTGCCCACAGCATTTGTAGCCGAGTTTGGATCCGGCAAACCAATCATTGGCATAATGGGCGAATACGATGCTCTGCCCGGCATTTCACAAAAAGCAACTCCTACCAAAGAAGCATTGGAAAAAGGAGCAGCCGGACATGGTTGTGGTCACAATTTGTTTGGTGCCGGCAGTTTAGGTGCCGCTATCGCCATCAAAGATTTGATCGCACAAGGAAAACTAAAAGGCACCATTCGTTTTTATGGAACTCCTGCCGAAGAATCGGTAGGTGGAAAAGTGTATATGGCTCGTGAAGGTCTCTTCAATGATTTAGATGTTTGTCTGGATTGGCACCCGGATGTAGAAATTGGTGCCAGCACTCAAAGCTCTCAAGCCATGGTTGATTTTGTGGTTGAGTTTAAAGGCAAGGCGGCACACGCAGCAGCTGACCCATGGAATGGTCGCAGTGCCGTAGATGCGCTCGAGGCATTTACATTTGGCGTTAACTTATTACGCGAACATGTGCGCCCCAGCGTGCGCATGCACTATGCAATCAAAGCGGGTGGCGATGTTCCAAATGTGGTGCCCGAGTATGCCAAAGTTTGGATGTGGGTGCGCGATAGTCAGCGAACTGGTGTCGATGAAGTTTTTACGCGCGTCAAAGAAATTGCACAAGGTGCGGGAATGATTGCCGGAGTAGAAGCAAAAGTAACCGTGCAGGCAGGCGACTATGAAATTCTGGTCAATCGCACAGGAGCAGGAGTGCTGCAAAAAAATTTAGAAATTCTCGGCCCAATCACCTACACGCCCGAAGAGCAAGCATTCGCACAAAAAATTCAACAAGAGCAAGGTGGAAAGATAGTAGAGTTGGATGGAAAAATTTATCCGCTTCGTGAAACACTGGAACATCCGGTGGGAGGTTCTACCGATGTGGGCGATGTGAGTTGGCTTGTACCGGAAATCACATTAGTCGCAACTACCGCTCCAAAAAATACTGCGTGGCACGGATGGAGTGTCGTAGCTTGTGGCGGCATGAGCATCGGGCACAAAGGTCTTATCCTCGCATCGAAATCATTGGCTATGACAATGGTTGATCTTTTTGAAAATGAGCAACTGCGTAAAGACATTCGCACAGAATTCGAGAAACGCAAAGGTGCCTTCTTGTATAAACCCTACATTCCGGAAGGGCCTCCTCCTATTCCAACTGACAACAAATAAAAATTGCTTCACTTTTAATTCACCGAATACATGCAAAAATTAAAATTTCTACTGCTGATTTTCATTGCTGTCAATGCATCGGCACAGACTAAAACTCCCGTGGTAGCTTCTGATCTGATGAAGATTGTTACCACCAACCAAATTCAAATCTCACCGGATGGCTCCAAAGCGGTTACAGTAGTTATTCGCAAAGCGGTGAAAAACGAAAATGAATATTACTACACGCGTCAGCTATATCTCTTGGATTTAGTAGGCAACGATGAGCCACGTCAACTTACGTTTGGCGATAAAAACGATGGTCAACCACAGTGGAGTCCTGATGGCAAAACGATCGCCTTCGTACGAAGCGATGGCGATAAATCACAAATATGGATACTTCCCATGAATGGAGGTGAAGCTTCGGTGATCACCAAAGCCGAATTCGGTGCCACTCGTCCGCGCTGGAGCCCCGATGGAAAGAAAATTTTATTCGCTTCATCCCTTCCATTTTATGCAATTGATGGTTCACTTACGTGGGATTACGAACGGCCCGCACGAAAAGTGGGTGACGAACCGAATTGGAAAAAACTGAAAGCCGATGAAAAGAAAAATGTGAAGAATAGTCCGGATGGTAGTTTAGAAGAAGTCCGCGCCTGGTTGTCGAAAAACGCTATTGATGGAAACCCACGCGTTCTCACTCGTCAACAATTACAAGGCGAATTAAACCTTCAACCCGAAGAAGATTTTAGTCACTTGTTTGTCAAGTCGCTTGGCGCAGATGAAAAAGCACTTCAACTCACTAGCGGGTATCAGGATTTTGAAGGTGGTGAGTGGAGCCCTGATGGAAAACAAATTGTATGTCACTCAAAAGTTTATAAAGTAGCTCCCGATGATGAGCAGGATACTGATCTTTGGATGATTGACGTGGCCGGAAAAACAGCCAAAGAATTCCTGACATGGAATAGCTATAGTTTATCGAATGCTAAATTCTCACCGGATGGAAAAAAGATTTTATTCTATGCCGAAACGGTTTCCAATCGGCATGCACCTCAAACGCAATTAGCCGTTGTCAATGCCATGGGAGGAAGTCCGCTCTCCCTTACAGCTGCTTATGATCGAGATGCCAGCCAGGGTAACTGGTCTGCCGACAGTAAAACTATTTTCTTTACGGCTCAAACGGAAGGTGATATTCCGCTCTACTCAATCGCAGCTACCGGAGGAAAAGAAACCAAACTATTCGGCAACGACAACGGTGTAAATGATTATGACATTCGTGGCGATAAGGTGGTGTATGCACTTACCGAAACAAAAAATCCGTGGGAGATTTATTCATTCAATCTCAAAGAATCTGCTAAGCCACACAAGCAACTCACCAAATTCAACGAAAGTTGGGTAAAAGAAAAAAACATTATTGCACCCACTGAATATTGGTACACACGACCCGATGGCACTAAAATTCAATATTGGGTGATGGAACCCATTAACAAGAAAGAGGGATTGAAATATCCCACCATTTTGAATATTCACGGTGGCCCTTCTGCTATGTGGGGACCAGGCATCTTTTCGATGTGGCACGAATATCAATTAGAAAATAGCTGGGGGTATGGCGTGGTGTATTGTAACCCTCGCGGTAGCGGTGGGTATGGTGATAAATTCAAAAAAGGAAATTTCAAAGATTGGGGAAGTAGCCCTGCCGGAGATATTCTCGCTTCGTTGGATGAAGCCATGAAGCAACACGCTTGGATCGACAAAGAAAATCTTTTTGTGGAAGGTGGAAGTTATGCCGGTTACATGGTGGCATGGATTGTTGGTCACGATCATCGCTTCAAAGCGGCCAATGCTCAGCGTGGCGTATACGACCTTACAACTTTCATGGGTGAAGGAAATGCCTGGCGATTAGTACCCGATCATTTTGGCGGTTATCCCTGGCAAAAAGAAACAAAAGCATTGCTCGATTCCGAGTCGCCATTAACTTACGTAGACAAAATCAAAACACCTTTGCTAATTATCCATGGCGATGTTGATTTGCGCACCGGTGTAATTCAATCGGAGATGTTGTATAAAAGTTTGAAGATATTGAATAAGCCGGTGGAGTACATTCGCTATCCTAAAGAAGGGCACGAATTAACGCGCAGCGGAAACCCTGGTCGCATGATGGATCACATGCTGCGTGTAATCGAATTCTTTGAGCGATATGCCAAGCATCCGGAAAAATAATTGATCATCTTTTTCTATTTTAAGCGGCTATGGAAAACGAAACAGAAGAAAATCTAATTCCTCAACCTAAGAAATCATTCAGTTTAAAACCTGAAATGATTATTGCCTTGTCTGCTGTATTTGTGAGTGTGGCCACTTTGTTTGTGTATATTTATCAAGCTAAGATTATGCAAGGGCAGCAACATGCTGCTGTTTGGCCGCACATCGAGCGTCAATATGTGCAAACAAGCACCGATGGATTTATTCTTCGTGTGGTCAACAAAGGAGTGGGGCCGGCTATCATTCAATCAGCTAAGATGAGTTGGAACAACGAACCGGTAGAGACGCCTTATCATTTACTCTCCAAATTCGTAAACCCCGATAGCATCAGTCTATATTATTCTTCATTGGAGAAAATGGTATTGGCTCCGGGAGAGAAAGTAGAAGTATTTCATGTTTATGTAAACGATCAGGCGGAGTATAATAAGTTACAGAAGGCGTTGAAAGACTTCTATCCGAAATTCAGTTATGAAATATGCTATTGTTCCATTTATAAAGAATGCTGGCTCTATGGCCGAGAAGAAGATTTAATTCCGTGCGACTAATTTTAAGGTAACAATGCCATTCAAAAATCATTTGCTATGTCAAATAGGAAGAGATTTTGTCTCGTTGTTCTATCCCAATTTTTGTTTGGGCTGTAACGAGGGTTTAGTAAGTGGGGAAGACATACTTTGCACACACTGTCTCGCTGAATTACCGAAAACACACTACCATGTGTGGGATGAGAATCCGATCAAAAACAGACTGGCGGTGCGGCTTCCCATACTTCATGCCTGGGCTTACCTGAAATTTCGCAAAACCGGTTTGGTGCAGCACTTACTCCATCAACTGAAATACAACAATCATCCGGAAGTGGGACTTCGATTGGGAAAAGCTTACGCCTACGATCTGAAGAAAGCGGGCTACGATAATGCCTTTGATCTGATTATTCCGGTGCCCTTACACCCTTCACGCAGAAGAAAACGCGGCTACAACCAAAGTGCCAAATTTGCCGAAGGCCTCAGCGTAGAATTGAATATTCCATTTGATGATGATATCTCTCTACGATCGGTTTCCACAGCTACGCAGACTAAAAAGACAAAACTGGAACGCTGGGAAAATGTGGAGAGTGTTTTTACTCTGCACCATGCTGACAAAATTATCGGGAAGCGTATTCTACTGGTAGACGATGTGATTACCACCGGAGCTACGATTGAAGCCTGCGGAAACCACCTGTTGAAGAGTGGGTGTTCACAATTGAGTGTGGCTTGTATCGCAGAAGCCCAATAAAAAAGCCCTCTTCCGAGGGCTTTTCAATATCGGTAAACCAATGAATCTTAGTAATTAGATCCGGCACGGATCATCGCGCAACGGAAACCGATGGTCGCTGTAGCAGAATCTTCATCCATGAAACGTCTTGTTCCAGGAGACATCCAGTATGCAACATCTTTCCAAGATCCACCTTTGTAAACACGTACTTTATCTGAAACCAATGAGATAAAGCCGGAAGGATTTTTAGTGTATTCAAATGTCTTGATGGTTTTTGAGGTTCCATCAGGCAATGTAATAGTAGAATCCTTAGGCGTTTTAGTATAGCGGTTTCTATAATCGCCATGGCTATCGATAAAGTCATCTCTTCGAATCGGGTTCAAATCATCGAAATCCTGATGTGAAAGCGGACGATACACATCCATCACCCACTCGCTCACGTTACCAGCCATGTTATACAAGCCGTAGTCATTTGGAGGATACTCATATATATAAGATGTGATCAAAGCACCATCATTCAATCTTCCTGCAATACCTCCATAGTCACCTCTACCTCTCTTGAAGTTCGCTAAGAAATAACCCATTTGCTTTCCGTAAGGATTACGCAATGCGTGACCGTCCCAAGGATAAAGGCGTTGGTGAGTTTGCATTTCTTCCAACCACTGGGTTCCGATCAAAGCCTGAGCAGCGTATTCCCACTCTGCTTCTGTAGGTAAACGATAAGCTGGAATGCTATAACCTGATTCGATAGGCACACGACCAGCACCGGTTAATTGTTCAGGAACTGCTTCACCCGCCTTTTCAGCAAGGTCAGCATTTACCCGAGCGGTACGCCATTGTGCGTATGCATTAGCTTGTTTCCACTTAACACCTACAACCGGGAAGTAACGGAAACCGGCATATCTTAAATAATAATCAACATATGGATCGTTGAAAGCCAACTTTGATCTCCAAACAGTAGTGTCAGGCAAAGCTGCTGTATATGCTTTACCTCCATCAACTTTTGTAGAATCAGTAGTCAAATAATATAGGTACTCCAACCAGTGAATGTTAGCGATCTCAGTTTCATCCATATAGAATGAAGCTACTGACACGGTTCTTTCCACGTTATCGCGGTAAGACATCACATCTTCTTCGAAAGATCCCAAAACAGCACGGCCGCCTTCGATAAACACCATGTTGGGGGCATCGGGTTGTTCGTTATAAGGTTGTACCTCGAAACCCTCTGCCTTATCGCGGGTGTATTGCAAACCGGTGGTGGTACTTACCTGACCCGGGTTCTGGGCTGTAGGCTTACCTCCCTTCCTTAAAAAGCATGAGGAAACTAAAAATGACAGCGCAACTAAGAATAAAAATGACTTGGAATACTTCATTTGCTTTTGGTTATAGATCAAAGTAACCGCTAATATAAAGAGATAAATACATGTTTTCCAAAGCGTAGCGTTTTTTTGATAAATCCTTAATAGAACTACGACTTTTGGATACGAAGACTTAACGGCAGTAAGTTGGCTGTTATTGCTTTACCATTTTGGGAATAATTTTCCCTTATCGAGCAAATAATCGATTGTGTTTATGCCTTTCCAAGCTTATTTACGGGTTGGCACACTTTAAGCACTCTATTAGCGTATTTCTAAAAGTATGATTACGCTCGAAGACTTTATGACCTCCAGTTTTGAAAAAAAGTGCGATTTGGTCATTAATTCCACTCAATATTTAATGTCCCGAAAGTTGGGGGATGCTACCGTTTATCTTTATCAGTCTGAAAATTTCTTTGTAGAAGTTTACTATTCTTCAAAATACAAGAAGGTTTTGATGATCAACGCCTTCGATGAGGTACATGGGCTACATGTGTATGCGGATTCCATATCTCTGGCGGATATCGGTTATTAAGCCAAAAGTGGTTTCATCAGATCAATCGCCTGATCTACCGAGGTGATGTCTTCAATGGTAAGTATCAGCTTGCCCGAGGTATCTTTCATGCGGCATTTTTTAGAATGTGTCTGCACAAACCTCAAAACCCGGCCAAAAACCTCTGATTTAAAGTACTCGTCCTTTCCGGAGATGAAATAGGCACGCATTTTTTCATTCTTTAAGCTGATTTTTTCAAAACCCAGCTCTTCCCCAATCCAGCGCAAGCGAACCGAATTGATCAACTGTTCTACTGAAGGTGGCAAGGTGCCAAACCGGTCGCGGAGCGAATCGGTGAATTTGATGAGCGCTTCCTCGTTTTTGATATTATCCAATGAGGCATACAATTGAAGTCGCTCGCTGGTATTATTAATATAGGTGTCGGGAATTAAGATTTCGAGATCTGTTTCAATCACACAGTCTTGAACGATCAACTTCGCCTTGGCTGTGAGCTCTTCGGCAAACAAATCTTTGAACTCTGTCTCCTTCAGTTCCTGAATGGCGTCATCCAATATCTTATGATAAGTGTCAAAACCCAGGTCAGTGATGAACCCACTCTGTTCAGCGCCAAGCAAATTACCGGCTCCACGAATATCCAAATCGCGCATGGCCACCTTAAAGCCATCGCCCAAATCAGAAAACTCTTCCAAGGCTGCCAAACGCTTTCGCGAATCGGAGGAGAGCACGGAAGTAGGTGGGGTGAGCAAATAACAAAATGCTTTTTTGTTCGAGCGACCTACGCGGCCACGCATCTGATGCAAATCACTTAAGCCAAACAAATTGGCGTGGTTAATAATAATGGTGTTTGAATTGGGGATGTCCAAACCCGATTCGATAATATTGGTAGACACCAACACATCGTACTCTCCTTCGATAAATTTGAGCATCACTTTCTCCAGCTTATCGCCATCCATTTGTCCGTGGGCAATGCCAATGCGCGAGTCCGGAACGAGTTTAAAAATTACATTCGCAATTTGATCAATATCGCTGATGCGGTTGTGCACAAAAAATACCTGCCCTCCTCGTTTCAATTCGTAGCTTACCGCATCACGAATAATCACTTCATCAAAAGTGTGTAATTCAGTCGTTACCGGCTGACGATTGGGAGGTGGTGTGGCGATGATGCTCAGATCGCGTGCACCCATCAATGAAAAATGCAATGTGCGCGGAATAGGCGTAGCGGTGAGAGTGAGTACATCTACGTTTACCTTCAGTTCTTTGAGGCGGTCTTTCACCTTCACACCAAACTTCTGCTCTTCATCAATTACCAACAAGCCCAAATCTTTAAACACAACATCTTTGCTTACCACACGGTGTGTGCCAATGATAATGTTCACTTTCCCTTCCTTCACTTCATTGATAATTTCCTTGATCTCTTTTTCTGTTTTGAATCGCGATACGTATTCTATCTTAATCGGGAAATTGGAAAGACGTTCTGAAAAAGTGCGATAGTGCTGCATCGCCAAAATGGTGGTGGGCACGAGCACTGCCACTTGTTTTCCTTCAGTAGCTGCTTTAAATGCCGCACGAATGGCCACTTCTGTTTTACCGAAGCCCACATCGCCACACACCAATCGATCCATCGGGTGCGGTTGCTGCATATCTTTCTTTACATCTTCGGTGGCTTTCGCTTGATCGGGTGTGTCCTCGTAAATAAAAGAAGACTCTAACTCTGCCTGTAAGAACCCATCTTCTGCATAAGCAAAACCGGGCGCCCCTTTTCGCTTGGCATACAAGTCAATCAACTCTTTGGCAATGTCTTTTACCTTCTTCTTGACTTTGGCTTTTTTGCTATCCCACTCGCCACTGCCCAGCTTACTGATGGAAGGAAGCGCACCATCTTTGCCGGAGTATTTCGAAATTTTATGAAGCGCATGAATGCTGACATACAGAATATCATCATCTCTGAAAATAAGGCGGATGGCTTCTTGCTCACGCCCGTTTACTTCTTTCTTTTCAAGGCCAGCAAATTTTCCGATACCATAATCAATGTGCGTCACAAAATCGCCCGGTTGCATGGTCTGCAAATCGCGGAAAGTAAGTGCTTTTGATTTAGAAAATTTCTCTTTGCTTTTGTAGCGATGGTAGCGCTCAAAAATCTGATGATCGGTATAGCAAACTACTTTCAGGTTGTGATCCACAAATCCCTGACGAAGGGAAAATGAAAGTGTTTGAAATTTCAGTTCAGGATGAATCTCTTCAAACACTCCGTGCAAGCGCTCGGCTTGTTTGGGTTGTTCCGCTGCGATAAAGTTGCCAAAACCTTGTTGTTGGAATTCAAGTAAATTAGCCGCCAGCAGTTCAAAATTTTTGTTGAAGGCCGGCTGCACGGAGGTTTTAAATTCTACTGTCTTTGAAGGTGCATAATGAAAGCGCGATCCGAATTCAATCTTTGAAAATTTTGCCAGCCGTTCTTCAAAATCAGTTTGCGGATCGAAGAGATGGTGAGGTTCCATCACCACCTTTACATTTCCACCTTCTGCGAGCACACGATCAAAACTCTGACTTGCTTTGTCAAAACATTTGCCAACGATATCTGCCGTAAGGCGTGCATCTTTTATCCAAACACGTGAGGTTGCAGAAATAAATTCAAAGATCGATTGACGCTCTTCTTGTACCAACCGAGTTTGTACGTTGGGCATGAGGCTCACGCGCTCCAGCACATCTACCGAAAGCTGCGAGCCCGGATCAAAGCTGCGAATGCTGTCTACCTCATTGCCGAATAATTCAATACGAAAGGGTAATTCATTGGCAAACGAAAACACGTCAATGATACCTCCACGAATAGCGAACTGACCGGCTTCAAAAACAAAATCAGTTTTTTCAAAATCGTAGGTGTGTAAAAATTCTTCCAGAAACTCACGGTCCAGTTGCTCGCCCTTTTGAACAATAAACGTGTTGGAGGAGAGCGATTTCTTGTTGATTACTTTTTCAGAGAGCGCTTCGGGATACGTGATGATGATGTTGCCTTCCGGGTGGCTGCTCAACTGATTGAGTACCTCCGCGCGCATCAGCACGTTGGCATTTTCTATCTCATCGTATTCGTAGGGCCTTTTATACGACATCGGGAAAAGAAAAATTTCCTTTTCCTCCAACAGGTTTTGCAGGTCGTTGATAAAAAAGGAAGCTTCTTCTTTATCGTGCAAAATCACCACATGATTGGCACGCACACTTTTATAAACAGCCGCCAGCACGACAGCATCTGCACTACCGTGCAATCCTTTTACCTGAATGGTAGAGGCTTCGTCTTTCGAGGTTGGGCTTTTAGGAGAGAGCGTACGAATCCCTTCAGCCAAGGTTTGTATAAAACCGTCTGCTCGATAAAGAGAAATGAAATCTGCCGCTTTCAACCGAAAAAATGAGCGGCAAATATACCACGATAAATAAGATCATCACATGTTCATTTCTAATTTTGGTCATCTCAGAAAATCTTTTCTTTACCACAGGCTGAAGCCCGTGGCTAACAGGAAAAACGAATCGTAAAATTCGGATTAACTTTGCGGTATGGAGAACCTTCGGTTGATGTTTTTGTTACTGTCCATCTCTTCCGCACTGTTTTTAGTGATCGGTTTGTTTAAGCCTTGGGTAATGCTGTGGTGGGAAGACGTACAAAACCGAAAGAAAATTATTTTGGTGTACGGATCAATTTCACTTTTCTTTTTGCTGGCTTACTGGATTATGGGTGTGGCTTTATAACCTCTGCCAATACCAAAAACTTTTTATTGACACCGCTGCATCCAATTAAAAACTGGTCGCCTCCATCTTTCAATTTGTATTTCTTCTTGATTTCTTCGGGTGACAGCGGATAGTTGCGGGTAGTCACATTGATTTGCCGGTGAGGAATAGCTGCGAAATCGCTCTCGTCCGGCTGAAGTTTAATTACTTTAAATAATCTGCCCGGAAAGTTTTCGAATAAATGAGATGATGTATAGAGATGTGTACTCTTGCTGAGCTTCGTTAAAGAAAACTTTTGTGCTATTGATTTAAATGCACCCGCTTTTAGTATGGAGGCATTGGGCTCGTAGATAAAGGTAAGCGGATCTGAAAAAGACACAATTGCGTTTGCCTCCTCTTCCAATTTAAATTCAAACAGCTGATGCTGCGATGCAGATACAATATTAACCGCTTCAATAGTCGGTGGTGGGCCACTGTTTTTGCTGATAAAAAATAAAAGCTCCTTGCATTCATTATCAACCGAAAGTACGGTTACTGTTTTCACGAATTTCAGTTCGCGCAAAGCGGCTTGAATATCTAACAGTGGAGACGTTTTGATCAGGATATGATCTGTTTTTTCTAAAAGCGCTGTTTGTAACTCCACCACATTGGGTTGTGTGTCGGCCAGTCGAACTAACTTTTTGGCCTGTTCATCTCTGCGGGAAGGATCGATGTAAACAAAATCCCACTGAGTTGATTGGGAAATCATTTCTTCTGCATCATGGGCGTGATAAAAGATGTTAGTCGCGTCAAGCTGAAGATGATTGTGCTGCGCAATGGAGAGTAATTCTTTGTTTCGATCTACATAATCCACCTGATCAAAGATCTTAGAGAAAAAGAAGGTGTCGATCCCGAAACCACCGGTCAGGTCAATTGCTTTTGCTCTTTTAGAAACATGGCGAAGCAAAAATTGGCGCTTGTATTCAGCGGTAGTCTCTGAGGAAGATTGCTCCAGATTGAGCGAAGGTGGATAAACAATTTGTGGTGTTCTGTACCAAGTAGGCAATTTGTATTTCGCTTTTCGCCTGCCAGTAATTTGATGTGCAATGAGGGTGGTTGGAACTAACTTCAATTCACGCTGCGACAAGATCAGTTTATTTTCATCTAATTGCTCATTCAAATAAATAAAGTCTTGTATTTCTTTTTTGAGAAGAGATTTTAACTGATCCGAAAGCATATCAATTCGCAAACAATTCTTTAAACACCTCGGTCAATTTGCCAAATGATTTGACTTTGATTTTCGTTTTCTGCAAGTCGAGTGACTTGTGGCTGTACTTGGAAATATAAATTTCTTGAAAGCCCAGTTTTTCTGCTTCTGAAATTCGCTGATCAATTCGATTGACCGCGCGCAATTCGCCACCAAGACCAACTTCAGCTGCAAAGCAAATTTTATCAGATACCGGAATCTCTTCCATCGATGATATAATGGAAATGCAAATGGCCAAGTCAATCGCTGGATCTTCCACAGTAATTCCACCGGCCATATTCAGAAATACATCTTGTGTTCCCATCCGAAAACCACATCGTTTTTCTAAAACGGCCAGCAACATGTTCAATCGCTTTTGATCGAAACCGGTAGGTGTGCGTTGCGGTGTGCCATACGAAGCAGAGCTTACTAGCGATTGAATTTCTATTAATAAAGGTCGGTTCCCTTCGATAGTGGCACCAATGGTTGCTCCACTCAAGTTGCCATCTTTCTGTGAAATCAAAATCTCCGATGGGTTGGATACTTCGCGCAAGCCATTGCCAAGCATTTCGTAGATTCCAATTTCCGAGGTTGAACCAAAACGATTTTTGGTGGTGCGTAAAATTCTGTAAGCAAGATGTCGATCACCTTCAAATTGCAACACCGTATCCACCATGTGCTCTAAAACTTTCGGACCCGCCAGCATTCCATCTTTCGTAATGTGGCCCACTAAAAATACCGGAGTGTTTGTCTCTTTCGCGAACTTCATCAGCTCCGCAGCACATTGACGTACTTGGCCAACACTTCCGGCAACGGAATCAAGTTGGTGCGAGTGCAGCGTTTGAATCGAATCGATGATGAGCAGCTGAGGTTGAATAGACTCAACGGCTTGAAAAATATTTCTTGTATTCGTTTCTGTGAGTACAAAAAAATGATCGTATGCTTCTTTAGATGGACCTCGCAGTCGCTCGGCCCGCATTTTGATTTGCTGGTCACTTTCTTCACCCGAGACATACAGAACTTTCAGTTTATGCAACGCAAGGCCTACCTGAAGCATCAAGGTGGATTTTCCTATGCCCGGTTCGCCTCCAATCAATACTAATGATCCAAATACAATGCCACCGCCCAACACACGGTTGAGTTCCTGATCAGACGAGTCTACTCGGATTTCTCTAGTCGATTCTATCTCGCTGAGTGTTCGCGGTTTTTCCTGACGCGCTTTACCCGGCTCCGGCTTCCACTCATTTTTATTAGAATCTTCTTTCGCTACGATTTCTTCTACAAATGAATTCCACTCATTGCAAGAGGGACATTTGCCCAGCCATTTGGCGGATTCATACCCACAATTTTGACAGAAGAAAGTTGTTTTAGATTTGGCCATTGATTTTACTGAAGCCCGAAATTACAACTTAATAAACACTAAATCGGTTTGTTTTAATTGCAACATTCGCTCAAACAAATCTTTCAACGAAAAATATTCTGACGAATCGTATACCGGTTTTGTCAGGTTGAGTGAATAGTAGATATTCAACTTATTGCCGATGTTATTGAAATTGAATTTAAACATGCCGCCTTTATCGGGCATAGCGAGCGCCATGTTTTTAGGAATTTCATCCAACTTATAGTCTGCCGGATACTCAAGGTTTAGCAAAATGATTTCTTCTTGCGCTACACCAAAATCCACCGGGTATTTTCGTTCACTGGCAACGAATGGATTAGAGTTCCACTGTCCAATGATAAAAGGATTGAAATAAATGCGCTCAGCGCTAGAGGCATCGTGGGAATTAAAATCAATTTCCATTTCTTCTGTAAGTGTTTTCTCCAAATCAGGTAAATTCTCGATTTTATGATTTCTCAATTCTCGCACTTTCCAGCGGTCGCTGATTGCTTTTGTATATAACGATGTTTGAGCAAACGACATTATTTGTTTTCGTTTGTTCACGGCATCATATCCATAATATTTTATTTGTAACGTACCTGTAAGTTCTCCTTCAGTGTTGAGTTTGAGTGATAAATTTGAAACGGTTCGTGATTTCGTTTTCGGCATTAAGTCTACTTCGGTAGCTTCCTTTTTGGTGAGTAAGCGGCCCGTTCCGTTGAGGCATCGTTCCGGAATAATACCAAATGGAATAAATGGATCTGTGGCATCTAATAAAAAACTTTCTTCACCTATTTGCACTTGGACGATTACATAGTTGAATTCGCTTAGCACTGGATAAAGCGATGTGGGTAAGCCATTTTCTCGTGTTGAAAGAATAACAGGGTTGGCTGTAATTTCAGCTGCTTGCAACGCACCCAGTAGAGAAATATTGATATCACCTACGTTTCCCTTCTTGTTTTCGTAGGCATTTCTCACCCCTTTATCTGTGTATTTGCCCAAGTATTCATTCCATTGATATCGAGATTGAATCCATCCAAATATTTGCTTCGCTTTTTCAATAGGGGAGATTGCTCCTCCGGTCATAAAGGACAATTTATCCTCAAAAAGATTTCGGGCTCGTTTAATTTGAGTGCCGAAGTCTTCGTGATCGAATAGCTCTTGGGCCACATCCTTCCACTCTTTCGAAATTTTATTTTTCGTGCCATTAAAATGACGAATTTCTGCCAGTTCAAAATGCACTGCTGAAAGGAAATTGCTTTTTGCCGTCATAAATTGTTCTTCACGAAAAGCAGGAATATTTTTAATTCCTAGTTTCAACACGTCCACATCTAACACGGGGCTGCTACGCAGTTCATGATCATTTTTATCTAACTTCAAAAATCCCCGCATTGAAATATTGTAAACATAATTTGCACTTATGTGGGCACAAAATTCTGAATAGAGCTTTGGTATATCCGATTGAAATTCCCAAGGCCAATAGTTTAGCAGAAAGGGTGTTGATATCAAATATTTAACCTCAATTACCGATCCCACTTGCACATTTGGTAGGGTGAACTTGATCCATTCATAATTCGTATCTGTTTCACGAAATATTGATTTCTTCTCCAGCTCAAACCTTCGAATCGCTCCATTGGAAATGTTAAATGTTGCTCCTTGTAAATCTTCTAATTCATCCCGAACAGAAACGCCTTTGCGGAGCAGAATTTTAAAGTTTCCTTTTTCAACTCCGCTTGATTTCAAAATTTTTATCTTACTATGAATTTCAACGAGAAGCCTGCTGCCATCATTGTTAAAATAGGCATCACCAAACTCATTCAGCACTATGGCATTGGCTGTTGAGTCTATTTCATATTTAGGTTTCAGGTGGTCATTAAGTGTTACTGTTGTTCCAAAAGGGAAGCCATGATCTTGAGCGTAGCCGTGTGTAGTTAAGATATAAAATAAGGCGAATGCTAACAACTTTATTATATTCATTGATTGATATAGCGCTGCTAATAATGCACTGAATTATATTTATCTATTATACCGATTCAAATATGAGAATTTATTTTTTATTGGCATTTCTTCCTGGGTTACATTTTAGTCAGGCTCAAAACTCTCCAGAAAAATTTGGTGAAGTGCGGATGTCCGATTTAGAAATGAAATGGTATCATAAAGATTCTTCTGCGTCTGCGCTAATTTTATTTAATGTCGCAGAGGTACTTTTATTCGATGATTTTACTATCCACTACAAATGCCATGTGCGAATTAAGTTTTTTGCTAAACAATTCATTCAACAATTTTCAAAACATTCCATTTATATCGACCGGAACTATGCGAGTATTTCAAAATTAAAAGGGGCTACTTACAATTTAGTAAACGGTCAAATTGTTGTTTCTGAAATGGCTAAAGATGCCATCTTGAAAAGTCGATACGACCAATCTACGAACCAAATCATATTTACGCTGCCTAATGTTAAAGAAGGATCAATAATCGAATACCAATATATATATAAGTCATATGCTCCTAGTATTCCGACTTGGCGCTTCCAAGACATTATACCTACTAAATTTAGCAATTACGCAATATCGGTAGGGAAGCGGTTTAGATTTACAAAAGACTTTCAGGGACTACTACCAATTACCGAAAATGTTTCTGAAAAAGGTGGAGCTGTTGAAAGTTGGACTATGCGAGATGTGCCTGCCTTTATTGAAGAACCTTTTATTTCAAATTCAGAAGATTACATCTCAAAAATTAGCTTTTACAGATCGGGTTTATCTTGGCTATCCATTATCAACAATTTAAATAATGATGAGTACTTCGGTCAGCAAATCAAAGAATCAAAATTCTTAGAGCCAATTGCCAAAAAAACTATTGATGGAAGCAATTCTGAAGACGAACGAATTAATGCAATCGTTTCGTACGTTAAAAAAGAAGTAAAATGGAACGAGAACGTTGGGATTATACCTGAGCGATCATTTGAAAAGGTTTTAGAAAACAAAGAGGGTAGTTCAAACGAAATCAATCTATTGATTATCGCCCTGCTTCAAAAGACCGGGGTAAAGGCTTTTCCTATGCTTATAAGTACTCGAAATCACGGAAAAATCAGAAATACACACTCTATGCGTGAATTCAATGATGTTATTTGCTTCGTTCCACAAAATGAAAAATATCGTCTTATTGATGGAACCGATCAACACCTTAGCGCTTACTCATTACCTATTCGTTGCCTGAATGGTGAAGGCTTAGTAATCTATGAAGAAGAGGGTGAATGGATGCCTATTATAGCCTCAAAATCGAGGTCTGCGGTTAATGCAAACTTTGGTATATCAGATTCAGGTGGAATCCATGGATCTATGACAATTGTAAGAGATGGCCTAGATGCATTGTCAGTTCGAACTAAAGTTAGTAAGTCGGGTGAAAAGGAGTATTACAAAGAATTCTTCACACCTTTTCAATGGAATGCGACCGAAAATAAAATTGAAAATTTAATTAATCCAGACAAATCATTAAAAGAATCATATATTATTTCCGGTTCTGCATTTGGCGTGCTAACAGATTCACTCATTTATTTTAACCCGATCCTGATTAATAAACTCACTGAAAATTCCTTTAAATCAAACGAACGAAAATTTCCAGTGGATTTGGTAACCGCATTTGAAAAAATATACATGGCTAAGATTACAATACCTGATGGATTTAAAATTGAGTCGTTGCCCAAATCAAAAGGAATTATACTTCCAGAGAACGCGGGAAAATTTCTTTATAATATATCATCAACAACCAATACCATTCAGCTAACGACTCAATTTATAGTAACGAAAAGCAGATTTACAATAAGCGAGTACAAACTTTTAAAGGAGATGTTTGATCTCATACTGGCTAAGGAGGATGAACAAATTGTGCTCCGGAGAAAGTAGTATTATATTCCAATTACCGAATAACATTCAAATTGGCTTTTCGAATTGAAATAATTATTGGATAATTGTGGTCCAAAATAATATTCATGAAAAATTTACTATTTGTATTTACATTTTTTCTGACTCTCACAGCTAAGGCCCAAAAATCGCCCATCAAATTCGGGGATATTCCGATGGAGGATTTGAAGATGACTGTTTATAGTAAAGATTCTTCGGCTTCAGCGGTTGTTTTAGAGGATTACGGGATTGCCTATATAACTGTTATTGGTGATGCGCCTGTATTGAATTTTGAGCGTCACGCCCGAATAAAAATATTGACCAAAGAAGGATTAGATTATGCAAATACAAGTATTCTAGTTTATCATGCCGGAGCTACTGAAGAGAAAGTACAAGCATTGAAAGCCGCTTCTTACAATCTTGAAAACGGAAAGGTGGTAGAAAACAAGTTATCCAAAGACAATATCTTTAAAGAAAAAGTAAACCGAAATTACAATCGGCAAAAGTTTGCCATTCCTAATGTGAAGGTGGGAAGTGTAATCGAGTATTCTTATCGCATTTCTTCTGAATTCTTTACCAACTTCCCCAATTGGTCATTTCAGCGCTCCATTCCAACACGGTTGAGTGAGTACTGGGCTATGATTCCTGATCTTTTCACCTATGAAAAATACATGCAGGGATATGTACCTGTAAGCAGCTATGAAACCAAGCGGCAATTGTATTACGAAACAGACGTAATTGGCCATCATTGGATATCAAGAAATGTACCTGCCTTCAAAGAAGAGTCATACATGACCTCAACGGATGAATATATTTCGAAAATGAATTTCGCGCTTTCGCGTATTAACTATAGCACCCACATACAAGAGGTAATGGCATCGTGGGAAAAACTCACAAAGGATCTTTTGGAAGATGAAGAATTTGGAAAAGCGATTGATAAGTCTGGGTTTTTAAAAGATAAAGTAAATCAAATTACCAGTGGTGTTACTGATTCTTTACAGAAGGTAATTGCCATTTCCAATTATGTGAAAAACAATATAGAGTGGGATGGTGAAGAAGATTATTATGTTGGTAACATCAAGAAAATTCTGGAAAGCAAATCCGGCACATCTGGAGACATCAATATCATTTTAGCCTCCATGCTGGATAAAGCTGGATTTGATGTTGAAATGATACTCATTAGTACCAGAGGTCATGGTATCATCCGACAAGCATATCCCATGAGAAAGCAATTCAACTACGTAATAGCCTCTGTGAAATTAGGTGGAAAAAGATTACTCCTTGATGCTACAGAAAAAAATCTGCCATACGACATCCTGCCAAGTCGCTGTTTAAATGGGCAAGGGTTAATCGTTTCAAAGAAAAACTTCGGGTGGATCGAAGTGACGACTAAGGCGAAAGCTAAAACGGTGGTCAATGTTGATTTGAATATTTCCGGTGAAAATGAACTAACCGGTAAAATACAATACACCATGGATGGTTATGACGCTCATAGCACAAGGGATGAGTTGCTGAAAAATGGCGAGGAAAAATACCTGAAGGATTTCAAAGGGACTAAGCAATGGCAATTTGAAAAAAGTGAGTTTCAGGATGTAAAAGATTTAAGTAAACCTATCAAAGAATCACATCAGGTGATTATTTCTGATCACATGACATCTGCCGGTGATATTCTTTACATAAATCCTTTCGTGTCAAGCCGGACAGAGGAGAATCCATTTAAATCAGATCAACGTACTTATCCAATTGATTTTGGTACACAGATTGACAAAACATATATTCTTAAATTAGTTGTGCCCGATCATTTTACTATTGACGATTTACCTAAAAATAAAGTAATTGCTTTGCCTGGTAATGCTGGAAAATATATTCTCAATGTTACTACCGTGGGAAACGCTATAAGTCTTACAAGTATATTTCAGATCAACAGAAGTATAATATCACAAACAGAATATGCGAATGTTAAAGAATTTTTCAATCAAGTTGTAGCAAAGCAAGCCGAACAAATTGTGTTGAAAAAGAAATAAAAAGTGTGTTTTTACACGTCTAAAAATCTAATATAATTTAAAAAATAAATTAATGCGATTCCTTGTTGCTTTTCTCTTAGCCATTCCGGTAACACTGCTTGCAAAAGATGATCCCAAATATCCAGTCAGTAGCATACCACAAAATATGAAAGACGGTATGTATGCTGTGGTGCGCGAAGATTTTTATCGCTTTGAGATCATCTCCATCAATCGCTCCCGACAAAAAGTGCACAAAGTAATTACCATTCTCAATGAAAATGGAAAGCAGTTCGCAACAGAGGCAGTTTATTATGATAAATTAGAAAAAGTAATATCTATTTCCGGCATCGCATACGATGCAAACGGAGTTCAAATCAAAAAACTAAAGGGCAATGAAATCATCGATCGTAGTGCATACGATGGTGTTAGCCTGTTTACGGATAATCGATACAAGTTGATGGACTTAGAACAATCCACTTATCCCTACACGGTAGAATTTGAATATGAAACGGAAATGAAGTACCTCTATTCTATCCCTTCATTTTCTTTATATACAGATGACGAAGTATCTATTGAGAAAGAAACATATGAAATAGAATACCCGATTGCATTAAAGCCTCGATACAAGTTAAACTCCATTGAAGAACCAAAAAAAGAAAATCTCGGTGCGAATGAAAAGCTGATCTGGTCATTTGCCAATATCAAGCCCGAAAAATTTGAAAAGTATGCGAAAAATAAAGTCCCTGGGTTTTTAATGGGCCCATCGGAATTTGAATACGATGGATACCGTGGGTCCATGAAATCCTGGAATGACCTGGGCAAATGGCAAATACTTCTCAATGAAGGTCGTGGCACACTGCCTGCCTCCACTCTTGCAAAAATGAAAGAAATCACCAAAAACCTTTCCACCGTAGAGGAAAAAACAAAAGCAGTATATGAATGGCTTCAAAGCAAAACCCGCTACGTCAGTATTCAGCGTGGCATTGGTGGATTTCAGCCTTTCGATGCATCAATCGTTGACTTAAATAGCTATGGGGATTGCAAAGCGCTTTCCAATTATATGGTATCCCTCTTAAAGGCAGTTGGCGTCAACGGCTATTACACTTTAATCTATGGAGGTAGTGAAGAACGATTCATTTCTCCGGATTTTACGATGGATCGCTTCAATCATATTATTGTCAATGTCCCTAATGGCAAAGACACACTTTGGTTAGAATGTACCAGCCAAACCAATCCGTTTGGTTATTTAGGAGATTTCACCGATGATCGGTATGCATTGATGATCACTGAAGAAGGGGGGAAATTGGTTCGAACGCCTAAGTTGAAAACAGAACAAAACACACAATATCAAAAAGCTGAAGTTGCCCTTGATAAATCTGGTAACGCCAAAGCCAAAGTAACCACCGCTTATTCCGGTTTACAATATGAAAATAACGGACTCTCCTTTCGCATCAACAGTTCGTACGATGAACAAAAAAAATGGCTTCAGGAGAATTTACGGATCCCTAGTTTTGAATTAGGTGCATTCAACATGATCAACAAAAAAGACAAAGTACCTACAGCCATTGTAAATGCCGAGCTTACGCTAAACCGATATGCTTCGGTGAGCGGTAAACGAATTTTTGTGACACCCAATCTCATGAATCGTACCACCTACATTCCGCCCAAAGCAGAAACCCGAAAGAATCCGGTAGTTTTCAAAAGCTCCTATGTCGATGTGGATACAATTGTTTATTCTATCCCAGAAGAAATCTATCCTGAATTTATTCCACAGCCTGTAAAAATTTCCAGTCGCTATGGAGAATATGAGGCAAACTTTAAGTTCGATCAGGGCAAACTGATCTACATTCGCAAACTGAAGATGATTCCGGGCGAACATCCACCTGCTGCTTATTCGGAATTGGTAGATTTCTACAAAAGCATAAATAAAGCGGATAACACCAAATTGGTTTTTCTAAGTAAGACGTAACCTATTTGATCGGAGCGTTCGCTTCTTTTGCCATCACATTATAGACCAACTTGTCAGTAAGGCCGGGCAAAAATTTGTTTAGAAAAACGGTCAGCTTTCCCTGACCCGTGAGAATCAGTATTTTCTTTCTCTTGACAGTGGCTCTGTAAATATGGTGTGCACATTCTTCCGCACTCATCATAGCTGCTTCATCACGTGGCGATTCTCCCTGCGAGGTGCCATCTTTCGTCAGCGATCGTTTGCGGATATTGGAAGCCGTAAAACCAGGACATGCCGTTAGCACATGCACATCTTTTTTCAACATTTCTGTTCGCAGCACTTCTAAAAATCCATTAAGTGCAAATTTAGAAGCTGAATAACCCGTGCGACCTGGAAGTCCACGATAGCCGGCTATCGATGAAATGCCCACTACTGAGCCCTTATGCTTCATGATTTCCGGCAAACAATATTTAGTCGCATACAGTACTCCGTAAAAGTTAATGTCCATCACCTTTTTCACCACATCTAAATCCACCTCACTAAATAATGCCCGCATCGAGATACCCGCATTATTAATTAAGACATCAATTCTTCCAAATTTTTGAATAGCCTCCTCGGCCATCTTCCGATTATCATCCTCCACACTTACATCCGCCTGAAAACCATGAGCATCAATGCCTTTGCTTTTCAGGTCTGTAACCGCCTGGTGTAAATCTGTTAAATTTCGTCCGGTAATAAATATCTTTGAACCATTGACACCAAAGACTTCTGCCATCGCTTTGCCAATGCCCGAAGATCCTCCTGTAATAATGACTACTTTATCTTTCATACGAACTTCAATATCGAACAAAAGTACACAAACAATCGTGTAATATTGACTTATGCTTCTGCTTCGGCTTATCTCTCGTTTACCTTTGTTTGCGCTCTATTGGCTCTCTGACTTTCTTTTTTTTGTTGGGTACCGGTTGCTGAAATACCGCAGAGATGTAGTGTGGAAAAATTTGAAAAACTCTTTTCCATCTGCCAACGACAAAGAATTACGACTGATTGAAAAAGATTTTTATCAAAACTTGTGTGACTATGCTATGGAAACAATCAAGCTGCTTTCCATTAGCAAGGCAGAGTTAACCAATCGTATGCGTTATCGGAATCCGGAAGTATTGCAACCTTTTGCTGATCAAAAGCGATCGGTTATTCTGTTGGCCTCACACCAATTTAATTGGGAATGGCTGATGGTGTCGGGCAGTATCAACTTACCCTTGCCGATTGATTTTGTTTACCAAAAACAAAGCAGCCCCTCATTTGATCATTTTTTGTTGCAGATACGCTGTCGGTTTGGAGCCTACGCCATCGAACGAGGTCAAACTGCGCGGGAGTCGATCCGAAGAAAAAACATCGCCAAAGCAATTGCCATTGTAGCTGATCAATTTCCCAACTTTGAAAAGAAAGTGTGGACGAGCTTTCTGCATCAGGATACCGCTTTTTTTCAAGGCATTGGTCAATTGGCCGTGGTAACTCAATATCCTGCATTTTTTGTGCAGTGTAAAAAGGTAAAACGGGGCTACTATGAGGCAGAACTTATTCCCATAGCAGCACCACCCTATCAGCGCGATAGTCAGGCGATTGTAGAAAACTATGCGAAAACAGTAGAGCAGTTTATCACCGAAAACCCTGCCAGTTGGTTATGGTCGCATGAAAGGTGGAAAAGGAAACGTGAGGAAAGTTGATTGTTTTTAGGCAAATGCGCGCTCTATGCCTATTTTTGGTGCCTTAAAAACCTACTCATGAAGCGCGACAAAGTCATCTTCGACCTCATTGAAAAAGAAAAGCAACGCCAAGAGCATGGCATCGAACTGATTGCCTCCGAAAACTTTACCTCTCAGCAGGTAATGAAAGCACAAGGCTCTGTGCTTACCAACAAATATGCCGAAGGCCTGCCCGGCAAACGCTATTATGGCGGGTGCGAAGTGGTAGATGAAGTAGAACAACTAGCTATTGATCGCATCAAGCAATTGTTTGGTGCCGAATGGGCCAATGTGCAGCCACACTCAGGCGCGCAAGCCAATGCTGCCGTCATGTTGGCGTGCCTCAAGCCGGGCGATAAAATTCTGGGCTTTGACCTTTCGCATGGAGGGCATTTAACGCACGGATCTCCGGTAAATTTTTCAGGCAAATTGTATCAGCCTTCCTTTTATGGTGTAGAGCAGGAAACGGGCTTGATTGATTTCAATAAAGTAATAGAAATCGCGCAACGTGAAAAACCGAAGATGGTAATTTGCGGGGCTTCTGCCTACAGCCGCGATTGGGATTATAAAAAGTTGCGCGAGGCGGCCGATAGCGTAGGTGCGCTTTTGTTGGCCGACATTTCTCACCCGGCTGGTTTGATCGCACGCGGATTGCTGAACGATCCTCTCGAACATTGCCATATCGTAACTACCACCACTCACAAAACTTTGCGCGGCCCACGCGGTGGTCTGATCATGATCGGCAAAAACTTTGACAATCCTTTTGGATTAAAAACTCCGAAAGGTGAGTTACGCAAAATGTCATCGGTGTTAGATTCCGGTGTTTTCCCCGGCACACAAGGTGGTCCATTAGAGCATGTCATCGCTGCTAAAGCAATTGCCTTTGGTGAAGCCTTGACTGACGAGTATTTAGAATATGTGGTGCAAGTAGCTAAAAATGCCAAAGCCATGGCACAGGCATTTACGGCTAAAGGATATAAAATCATTTCGGGTGGAACCGACAATCATCTAATGTTGATTGATCTCCGTTCTAAAAACCTGACCGGTAAATTGGCCGAAGAGGCATTGATTCAAGCCGACATTACCATTAACAAAAACATGGTTCCGTTTGATACGCAATCTCCGATGGTAACTTCGGGTATGCGCATAGGCACACCGGCCGTTACAACACGCGGATTGAAAGAGAAAGATGTAGTGAAGGTGGTGGATTTAATCGATGAGGCATTAAGAAAACCGGAAGACTCCAAGCACTTGAAGGCGGTGAAGCGCAAAGTAAACGCACTCATGAAGAAATTTCCGTTGTTTGCCTAGTGCAGAGATTTTAATGAGCAGTTGGTCGTGATGATCATGAGTTAACCTTTCATCGTGGCAAAATGGCTTTATCATTCTTGAAAGATTGAACTCTAATAATTGAACGTAATGTCTGAAGAAAAAGAAATGTCATTCCTCGATCACATGGAGGAACTCCGCTGGCACGTAGTGCGATCCACCAGCGTGATCTTTATTGCCATGATCGGATCATTTGTTTTTATCAAAGAGATCTTTGAATATGTGATTTTCGCTCCCGCCAAACTCAATTTCCCTACATTCAAATACATGTGTGAACTGAGTCGGTTAACAGGACTCACCGAACTGTGTGTGACGGATTTGCCGTTTAAGATTCAAAGCCGAAATATGACTGGGCAATTTATGATGTCGCTGACGGCTTCATTTGTGATCGGATTGATCATTGCATTTCCCTATGTAGCTTGGGAACTTTGGCGATTTGTAAAACCGGGGCTTCAATCGAAAGAAGTGAAGTATTCGAAAGGAGCTGTGTTTGCTATTTCGTTTCTGTTTCTGACTGGTGTTTTGTTTGGTTACTACATTTTATGCCCCACTACTATTTGGTTTTTGGCTACCTATTCCATCAGTGATTTAATCGTTAATGAGTTTGATATCACTTCCTATGTATCGACCATCTCAAGTTTGGTGTTAGGTTGTGGTTTGTTGTTTCAATTTCCGATGGTCATCTACTTCCTTTCTAAAATCGGAATGGTCACTCCACAACTCATGCGCCACTACCGCAAGCATTCTATTGTAGTTATCTTAATTTTGGGTGCGGTTATTACGCCTTCCGGAGATCCATTCAGCTTAACGGTTATCTCTTTGCCTCTGTATATTTTATTTGAGATCAGCATCTACATCTCCTCGATTGTAGTGCGTCAAAAAGAAAAAGCAGAAGCGGAAGAACTACGAGCAGATCAACAAAACAGTTAATACCAATGGCCATGGAAAAAATTGCAATAGGTGCCGATCATGCCGGCTTTGAATACAAAGAGCTGCTGAAAAAGTGGCTAGAAAAAAATGGCTATGAAGTAAAGGATTACGGAACCTATAGCAGCGATTCAGCGGACTATCCGGATTTTGCGCATCCGGTAGCCAGCGCGGTAGAGGGCAAAGAATTTGATTTGGGTGTGTTGATTTGTGGCAGCGCCAATGGTGTAGCGATGACCGCGAATAAGCATCAGGGAATTCGTGCCGCCATCTGTTGGAAAGAAGAGTTGGCCGAATTGGCACGCACGCACAACAATGCCAATGTGCTATGTATTCCGGCTCGCCATGTTTCCATTGAATTGGCCGAGAAAATTCTTGACAAGTTTTTGCATTCAGCTTTCGAGGGCGGGCGCCATGCGCGCAGAGTAGACAAAATCAGTTGCTGATTTTGTAGTAGACCTCTTTATCTTTTTTGTATTTGGATTTCCATGCCGGAAGCTTTTCAAAAAATGGCTCCATCAGATTGTCTTTATCGACAATCACATCCGGTGCATCTTGCTGAAACGATCGATCAACCTGATTCACGTTTTCAAACAAAGTTGGTTTTTCAAAAATGCCTTTTGATAAATCCCAATCCAAAAAAGAGGCCCCCAGCTTATTTTCTAAATAGTAGCCTTGATTTTTTTCCAATAACAGAACGCGCTTTTCTTTCCAGGCTGGCGTGCTACTCGGAATTCGTGCAAAAATCTGATCGTAATTAATTGCTTTCAACTTACCGGCTTTACTCAAATAGGAAATGTTAATCACGGCAACGAATAAAAACAGCAACATCGTTTCCGCCAGCCACTTCCTTCGGATGAGCAGAAGGTAATGATTAATGAAGTAACATAGAGGAGGCAAAAAGAAGTAGAAGCTGTGGGGAGTTCGCTCACGCGTAATGACCAAATGAATAAAGGCAATCATCAGCCAAAGCAGCATCACTTGCAACAATTGCGATTGGTACTTGGTAAAGTGTGCTTCGCGATTGAGCATCACCAACGAAAAAAGAAGGTATAGAATAGGTACTGCCGTCAGCCAAAAAAGTGAACCAGAAGATAAAATGGCTTCTGTATGAAAGGTGAAGTTCGGAGCATAGAAATATTCCAACAGATACCGCTCGTTGTTTCTAAGAAAGAAAACTGACAATAACAAAAGATGGGGAAGCGCAAAACTGAAAATCAGCAGAAAGGCTCTGCGTACGTTCATACGCGTAAACACAAATAATATGATGAGCGTGCCCGGTAAAAACACCAAGCAACTAAACAAAATCAACGAGGCGAGTCCGAGGTAAATTCCCAGATTAAAAAGCACTTCATCTCGTTGTTCTCTGAATTCAATTTCTTTGAAAAGATTATTGAGAGCAAACAGCAGAATGGTTGATGCCAGTAGTTCGGGCGAGAGCGAAAGCATATCGAACGAAAAGAAGCCTAGTACTCCAAAAATGAGAGCCGGCAAATACGTGTTTTCATTGTATGCCTTATTGCTGATCAACAGGATCGCAAAAAACGAGGCTTGAAAAAAAATCAGAAAGAATGCAATCAGGTGACGAGCCGTGAGCGAACTGCCGAAAATAAAATCCATCCAACCGGTAAACCAGGCAAACAGAGGGGCTGTATCATCGACAATGCCGGTATAAATCGACTTGCCTTCATTCAACGCCCGGCCCAGCACAAAGTCATTTAACTCTTGCCACGTGATGCCTGCAGGACTGATGAAAAGCGGCAAACTGATTGCCAGCAGAATAAAAAGTACCGCCAGCAAGCGGTATGGATCATTGTATCTAAAAAATCGAAGCACAAAAAAGTGTTGAAGGGGCAAATAAAATCAAAAATAGTGTGATTGACATTCTGTACTTTTACTTTATGAGTGGAACCGTACGGCAGCAAAAATACAGCAAGCTAATTCTAAAAGAACTAAGCGACATTTTTTTGAAGGAAAAGACGAATTTCTTAGACAATGCCTTCATTACTGTGGCCGATGTACGCATGAGCCCCGATTTGAGTGTCGCCAAAATTTATCTGAGCATGACATTGGCAAAAGATAAACAAGGCATCCTTGATAAAATCAACCTGAAGAAGAGTGAAATACGCAAAGCCCTCGGCAACAAAATTCGCAACCAAGCCCGAATTGTGCCGCAATTAGTCTTTTACATTGACGAAGTGGAAGAAGGCGCCCAGCGTATTGAAGACATCATTAAAAATCTGAACATTCCGAAAGAAGACAAGAATTAAGCCACCTTCATCTTCCGTGTCCCTTGAACCTTTCCCTTTTCATAGCAAAACGATATTTTCTATCCACACGGAAGAAGAACTTCATTAACATTATTTCTATTCTTTCGATGATTGCCGTGGCTATGGCGACTGCCGCACTCATTATCGTGCTTTCGGTTTTTAACGGGTTGGGGGATTTACTGCGATCATTGAACACTGCGTTTGATCCTGAAATTAAAATTGAAGCCATCAAAGGCAAGTCATTTGAAGTCGACTCTCTGTTTCTTCAACAAATCAAAGCCGTAGAAGGTGTAGAAACGGTAACCGAAGTAATTGAAGATTATGCCCTCGTGCGCTATCGCGATGCGGACATTGTTGTCACCATTAAAGGATACAGTGACAATTTTCTCGATCAACACCGCCTGGATGGCCATATCGTAGATGGGAAATTGCGCTTGCGCGAAAACGGCATCAACTATGCCATTGTAGGAAGAGGCGTTCAATATGCGCTAAGCATTGGGGTTGAAAACAACATCTATCCGCTTCAAGTCTACTACATCAAAAATGTAAAAGCCTCCACATTGGATATCAGCAAACTTTATGCTCGCAGAGACATCGAGCCGGGAAGTGTATTCTCGATTGAAAAAAATTATGACGATAACTATATCTTTTTACCACTTGATTTTGCCATTGACTTGCTGGATTATGGTAACAAGCGCACCAGTCTGGAAATAAAAACAAAGTCAGCCACCGCGAGCGTTCAACAAAAATTGCAACAACTTTTAGGGGAGCGTTTTTCTGTTCTGACAAATGAACAGCAGCACAAAGACATCTATAAACTTTTAAAAATGGAAAAGCTCTTTACGTTTCTGGCATTAACGCTTTTAATCGTAGTTGCTTCCATCAACATCTTTTTCTCGCTCATGATGCTCGTGATCGATAAGAAAAAAGACATTGCCATTTTATCTGCAGTTGGGGCAAGTCCCAAATTGGTTAGAAACATCTTTTTAACTGAAGGGGCACTGATCGCCTTTATCGGAGCAGGGATTGGCTTGGTCTTTGGAGGCGCCATTTGCTGGCTGCAGGATCATTTTGGTCTGGTCGGTATGGGCATGGAAAATGCGTTGGTTGCCAATTATCCCGTCCGCCTTAATCCACTGGATTTTGTATCCATTTCTGTAGTCATCATTACCATTACCTTCATCATTTCCTTCTATCCGGCTTCGGTTGCCGCTAAATCATTCACTGCCAAAGAGCTGTAGCATGTAATGAACATGTAGGTTCTGGTTCAAAAAGTGAAAAAAAATTTGGCATAGAATCGCTACTTTGCAAGTCCCCTTGGTCTGAAATTTTCTAAAAACGGTTCCTTGAGCTGCTTTTAGCAATCTTTTTAATGTTAGAACAGGGATTTTTAAAATGAAAGTATCGGCAGCACAACCCTTTCAAATTATCTACTCGCTTTATCAGCATGAGTATCTGGGCTATATTTTTGAGTCCTTCATCGTGCATTTGGATGAAAAAGGTAAACTGACTTACCAGCATCAAAACATATCTTCGAAAAACGCGCGCGAGTTTTCGAAAGGATTGGACACACGCGATTTTGAATTGATCGAGATGATGGACAGCATGAATCAGGATGCGGTGCTCAAACACTTCTCGAAAAAGATTATGAAGCCTGATGAGTTTTTCAGCAAAGTATTTCACAAAGAAAAGGGTGATGAAATGCTGCAAGAACAAATTGAGGCTTACATGGAAAAGCGCAGAGCACAAGTGCTCGATAAGCTGAAAGGAAAAATGCTTTTTGAAATGGGCAACGATGGCGAACCCACCTGGCGTAAACTGGAAGTGCTGGAAACTCGTGCCACCATTCAATTTCATTTTAAGCGAAGCGAAGAAAATACAAATTACTACCCCACTATTTCACACAATGGGAAGCGCGTAGAAATTCCAAGCCCCAATGCATATCTTATTTGCAAATTGCCGGCATGGATGGTTTTCAACGGCAAGCTCTACGGATTTGAAAAATTTGTGGATGGTAAAAAACTTCAGCCTTTCCTCAATAAGAAGCACGTAGTTATTCCAAAAAATTTAGAAGAAACCTATTACAATCGATTTGTCGCTCCGCTCATTGCATCGTTTGACGAAATCGAAGCGCATGGTTTTGAAATTGCCAAACACGAACACGATCCGCATCCGCTACTCACCATCTCAGAATTGCCCACAGCGAGTGAAAAAACAGTTCCCACTTTATTTGGTCAAGATGGCGAAGGTGCCGAAAACACAGACGATGAAGCCGGCAAAATTGTATTCGATCTCTCTTTCCGTTATGGCAAATACAAATTTCGGGGCGATGCCTTTGGGCCGGTAAGTGTTACGGTTGAGAAAAAAGACAACGACTACGTTTTCCATCGCATCAAGAGAAATACGGATTCTGAAAAAAAATCAGCGCAAACATTAATTAAGTTAGGCTTGCCCTTACGGGGATTTCGGTGTGCCGTAGATAAAGCGCATGCTTTTTCGTGGCTCAACGAAAATCGAGTCAATCTCCTCAACCTTGGTTTTGAAGTGAGCCAACCTGAAAACCGCGACAAAAAATATTTTGTGGGTAAGGCCGTGATTGAGCTGGAAGTAAAAGAAAACATCGACTGGTTTGATATTCATGCGCGCATCAAGTTTGGTGAATATGAAATCTCCTTTAAAGAACTGCGTAAACTCATTCTCAAAAAGAAGGTAGAATTCAAATTACCCAATGGCGAAATTGCGATCATTCCGGATGCTTGGTTAATTAAGTATGGCGATTTGTTTGCCCTCAGCGAAACGCATGGCGAACAAGAAAAGCCAATGCTGAAAAAGCACCACATCAATCTGGTGAGCGAATTGGAAGAAGGCAATCTGGCCAAAGTGCAAATGAGCGATCGCCTGCGCAATCTGCAATCATTCACTGGCATCAAAGACTACGCACTTCCTGCCGAATTCAAAGGCACACTGCGCCCGTATCAGAAAGCAGGATATAATTGGCTTCGTTTTCTAAATGAATTTCATTTGGGCGGATGTCTGGCCGATGACATGGGTTTGGGAAAAACCGTGCAGACATTGGCGCTGCTTCAATCTGAAAAAGAAAAAGGAAATGCTGGCACTTCTTTGTTAGTAATGCCTACTTCGCTCATCTACAATTGGGAGATGGAAGCATCCAAGTTTACACCTGATCTTAAAATTCTTACCTACACAGGCACACTTCGCAATAAAGATGTGAGTCGCTTCACCAAATACGATTTAGTACTCACCTCTTATGGTATTACCCGTTTGGATATTGAGGCATTGGATAAATTTTATTTCAACTACATCATTCTGGACGAATCGCAGGTGATTAAAAACCCTACGGCCAACATTGCGAAAGCAGTGATGCAATTAAAGTCAAGATATAAATTGACCCTGACGGGAACACCGTTGGAAAATACCACACTCGATCTATGGTCGCAGATGACGTTTATCAATCCGGGATTGCTGGGGGGCCAAACATTCTTCAAGAAAGAATATCAATTGCCCATTGAGAAAAAAGCTGATGAGGCCAAAACTAAAAAGCTTAACGGAATTATTCGGCCATTCATGCTGCGTAGATTAAAATCGCAGGTAGCCACTGACTTGCCGGAGAAAGTAGAGAACATCTACTACACCAACATGAGTGCCGAGCAAGAGCAGAAGTACGAAGAGGTAAAATCATTCTATCGCCATAAAATTCTGGAGCTGATCGACAAAGAAGGAATTGGAAGCTCGCGCATTCAAATATTAGAAGGCTTAACCAAGCTGCGGCAGATCTCTAACCATCCCCGAATGGTGGACAGCCATTACACGGGCTCATCCGGAAAGCTGGAAGATGTTTCGCACATGATTGAAAATGCGCTGCTGGAAGGCCACAAGCTTTTAGTATTTAGCCAGTTTGTGAAACATCTGGAAATTATGAAGGAGATGTTGAAAGACCGAAAAATTCCTTTTGCTTATTTGGATGGATCGAGCACTGACCGCCAAGAGCAAGTGGAGAAGTTCAATAAAAATCCCGATCTGAAAGTATTTTTAATTTCAATCAAAGCGGGTGGATTGGGATTAAATCTTACCGAAGCCGATTATGTGTTTATCCTTGATCCTTGGTGGAACCCGGCAGTCGAAGCACAAGCAGCTGACCGCGCTCACCGCATTGGGCAGAAGAAAAAAGTATTCACCTACAAATTCATCACCCGCAACACGGTAGAAGAAAAAATTCTAACCCTACAAAAACATAAACTCAAGCTCTCCGAAAATCTCATCCAAAACGAAGAGAATGTAGTGAAGTCGCTTACACGGGAAGACATTGAGATGCTGATGAGTTAACTTGTAAATTAGTAATGGAAAGAATCACAGAATTGTTTGCCAATTCTAAACTATCAATTGTCAATCTGTGAAAACTGCTTCCATAAAATCGAATCAACAGCTAGTTCAAGGGATCTTATTGGCTCTGCTAGGTGCCGTTTGTTTTTCCACCAAAGCCATTTTTGTAAAACTTGCTTATCGCGATACACAGATCGATGCGCTGACATTGCTCGCATGGCGCATGATTTTCTCTGTTCCGTTTTTTGTAGGTGCTGCTGTCATTTCCTCGAGCAAAGCAACCAACACCAAATTCACTCCACGCCAATGGGCTTACATTGCCATCATTGGTTGCTTGGGTTATTACATCAGCAGCTTGCTCGACTTTCTCGGATTGGCCTATGTTTCTGCTGGCATCGAGCGGCTGATTTTATTTGTCTATCCCACACTGGTTTTACTAATGTCGGCTGCAATTTTCAAAGTGAAAATAAAACCGTTGCAGTGGCTGGCGGTGGCAATCACGTATGTCGGTCTTGCTGTCGCATTCATCAGTGAAACCGATTGGAGTGCACCGCAAAACAATAATTTCTTGTTGGGCTCTTTGTATATTTTCATTTGTGCCTTTACCTATGCTGCATATATTGTTGGCAGCGGGCGATTGATTCCACAAGTAGGCGCTTCGAAATTTAATAGCTACGCGATGAGCTTTGCTTCAGTGGGTGTGTTTTTACATTTTGCTCTGTTCAGCAATGTCTCGCTGTTTCATTTGCCTCCACTGGTGTATGTCTATAGTTTCTTGATGGCTGTTTTTTCTACCGTAATTCCTTCGTATTTGGTTACAGCCGCCATTAATCGTATGGGATCGGACAACACTGCCATTGTAGGAAGTGTTGGCCCGGTGTCTACTATTGTTCTGGCTAATATTTTTTTAGGAGAGGCAATTACCTTCTGGCAATTGGCCGGAACTTTACTGATCTTAGTTGGTGTATTAATCATCGGCAAACAAAAATAGGTTGTGAAATCGCTATTAAGAAGTTCTACAATCAATGTGATGATAACTCAAGCGATTCCATGTGCCCCCTAAAAAGCAATTATTAACACATGAAAAAAATTTTGATTTTGATCGTGCTTCTGGCTACCAGTGGCTCTCTCTGTGCTCAAAAGGCTACCTCGCACATTTTTGTGTTTCTTCACAAACGAACTGATTTACCTGAATTACCCAAAGCAGAAGTTGATAAGCTAATGGAAGGCCACATGGCCAACATCAACAAAATGGCTAAAGAAGGAAAGTTGCTGGCGGCAGGACCTTTTGAAGGCGGTGGCGGAATTTTTGTTTTCAACACCACGAATCGTGCTGAAGTAGAAGAATGGCTTAAAGGCGATCCCGGCATTCAGGCAAATCGCTGGCGATTGGAGATGCTCACATACACACCTCGTGCTGGTGGCATTTGTACAGCAAGTGAGCCATTTCAAATGGTGATGTATTCATTCGTGCGTTTCATTCCCAACATCGCGAAGTTCAACGTCCAAGATGCGCCTGAGTTATTTGGCAAACACGATCGCTATGTGAAAGAACTGATGAAAGACGGCAATACGATTGCGGAAGGAACTTACGGAGATACCGAAGGTGGCATCTGGATTGTGAAAGGAGACTTTAGCAAAGAGGCGGTTGAGAAAGACCCCGCTGTTCGCGAAGGTCTGTTGGAGTTGGATTTTAAAAAACTGTATATCGCGAAAGGAGCGTTTTGCGAAAAGTAAAATCTGCCAGTTCAACTATCTACTCTGCCACAACCACGGCCAACTGAGTTCCCTTTTTATTAATGGCCAATCGGGTAATGCCTTTGATTTTTTCGTTTAACGGCATTGGAATTTCGAGCCATTTCTTTTCTTTAGCTGGATCAAGCGAATAAATCTTTGAGCCATCACTCATGATAATTTTACCATCAGGTGTCCAACACAAATCTTCCCGACCGGGCAACGTTGTCGCGATATCGGTTATGGCTCCAGTGGTTTTATCAAATCGTTTGATGATCCACTCACTGTCAGAAACTTTATGAACAAAACTCATCGCATTCTGGCCGGGAATTGCATGCAGTGACCGACCAATTTTTTCTGCTAGAATTTTATCGCTTTTGGTTTTTGTATCATATAGTCTCAATGTTTGTGGTTCACCCAAAACAAAAAGGAGCAATCGGGTGTCATCGATCCACGCATGGTAGCCAACAATTAAGTTATCGATGATTACGGATGGCTGTCCGCCCTCCACCGGATATTTCCCTAAATCCTGCGCATTATTATCGCGCTGTATGATACAAGAGATAAATTGCTTATCGGGTGTAAGGGTTGGTGAATATTCTCTCTCTGAGGTGTTAGTAAGATTAGTCGTCTCACCAGTTTTATAATTGAAAATTTTGATGTCTGATCGGCCATCGTCATTGAATGAAGAATAATAAATCAGTGGTTTCTCCGAATGAAATGACGGCTGATTGTCGTAGCCCGTATGATTGGTTATATTCTTTGGATTAGAAAGTGTGAGCTTCGCTTTCTTGCTCTGTAAATCGAAAAGAAAAATTTCGGAGCCGGTTTGGGCGTACAAACCTGAGCTTACCAACACAACCAAAGAGAGTAAAAACTTCATAGACGATTATTTTTTCATATACATATAATCTGTAGTCAGCGCGAGCAGTGCTTTCACACCTGTTACAAATGATTTTTCGTCAATCATAAAATCTGCGGTGTGATGAACGGGCTGCTTCTCCAACTTTACATCGGTAGGGTAGGCACCGAGAAAGAAAAACACACCAGGCACTTTTTGCTGAAAGAAAGAAAAATCTTCAGCCATGGTTACGGCCGGTGTTGGAATTACATTTTCTTTTCCTGCTGCACGTTGCAAACTGGGCATCATCATCGCAGTTAATGCTGGATCGTTGTACGTGACCGGGTAGCCACGGCTGATATTCGCTTCGGCAGTAGCACCGGCTGACTCTGCAATTTTTGATACGGTCTGTTTTATTTTTTCATGGACTTTTGCCTGCATGGAAACATCAAACGTGCGGATGGTTCCTTCCATCGTAGCCGTTTCCGGAATGATGTTTCCTCTGTTTCCGGAATGAATACTTCCTATTGTGATCACAACACCGGCTTTCGTCAATTCCGACTGACGACTGACTATAGTTTGCAATCCGGTAATAATTTGACTCGAAATCATAATCGGATCAACACCATCCCACGGAGTAGCACCGTGCGCTCCCTTGCCATTCACTTTAATGTTTAAACCATCCACCGCTGCCATCAATCCTTCCGGCTTCAATGCAATTTTTCCACTGGGCGTTAGCGATTGAATGTGCAAACCAAACACCACATCTACTTTCGGGTTTTCCATCACACCTTCTTTGATCATCAACTCTGCTCCCGACATGCCATCACTTGGCAAGCCACCTTCTTCTGCGGGTTGAAAGAAAAACTTCACCGTGCCTTTCAATTCGCTTTTGTTTTTTGATAAGATTTCCGCTACGGCCATCAACATCGCCATGTGTGAATCGTGGCCGCAGGCATGCATCACTCCGGTTTCTTGTCCGTTGAAAATAACTTTTTCTTTAGATGCAAAAGGCAACGCGCTACGTTCTGTAACAGGCAGGCCATCCAAATCGGCACGGAGTGCAATTACCGGCCCGGGTTTGTCTCCCTTCAAAATTCCCACCACACCCGTTTTGGCTACCGGGTATTGTACTTCAATGCCCAATGACTTTAAGTGTGCTACAATGTAAGCACCTGTTTTTGTTTCACGATTGGAAAGCTCTGGATATTGGTGCAAGTGCCTGCGCCAACCGATCATCTTTTCTTCAATCTCCTTTGCCTGAAGGTCTAGCTTAGCTTGTAGCTTCGGATTAACCTGAGCTTGTGTTCCGATGGTAACAAGTAATGTGAATACGAGAATGTAAAGGTTCTTCATTGTAATTTTGAGGGTTATCGACTTGAAGGTAAATAAAAGAAGCGCCCCGCCAAACTTAATTTTTATGGAGTGGATTAAGATTTTTAGTTCGCAAGAAGAAGTTCAATCTAAATTACGTGAAAATGTACCTCACCGAATAGAAGTGCGGGGAAAGGTAATTTGCATTGTGCTGCGTCAAAACGTTCTCTATGCATTTGAAAACAAATGTTCTCACAATGGCGAAGCGCTGCATAAAGGATCCATCAATTACTTGGGAGAAATTGTTTGCCCGTGGCATGGCTATCGCTTCAACATCCAAACAGGTCGAGAATGCGGTGAGCGATGCCGGGATTTGGAAATATTTCCTGTTCAAGAAAGGGAAGATGGTTTGTGGATTGGCGTTTAATGGAGATTTTGATTATAGAACAATAGTAGTCGTTATATTGCGTTCAATTACACAATTAAATTAATTCGTGCGTTACTTTTATTTTCTATTTGCTCTGTTATTAGTAAGCCCTGCTTTCGCCCAATCGTTGGAAGAAAAGGAATTGTTGGCTCGACTCACGTACGCTTCCTCCATTCCTGCTGAGTTACTTTCCACCCGATCAGTTGTTTTGTTTCAAAGCTCCATACCACAAAAAGATTTAGATGAGTGCCAAAGTTTCTTTCAACAAACGGGAATTGATGCGGTAGCCTATTTTGACATTCATCGTATGTTGGCGGGTCATGATGTGCGCAAGGCCTATGCGAGCTATCTCACTAACCGAGGTATCAAATTTTTAATTCTGTTCCAAAAAGATGAAAAAGGGTATCGGCTAATTTTCTGTTCTTTTAATGGGAAGAAAGATTTGGTTGATGCCAATAGTGTCGCCTGGAAACAAGAGAATGTTTCGTTGAATGAATTACTTCGAACGGTTTATCGTTTTGCTGTGAGCAATCTCAAAAAGCAAAATTTTCTAATCAACGATTTACCGGAGATGGATATTACAATCAATCCTTTCACCGGCCGAATGAATGAAACTTTTTCGGTGGAGGTGAAATCATTTAAAACGGCCATTCCAAAATTTGGCAATGCATCTGATGATGCTGAGTTAGAAGCTTATCTGAAAGCCAACTTTCCGTTGAAATATGAATTGGTTGAGCCCGATGCCACCGAAGAATCTCTTTATTCAAAAGGCTTTCGGTCTATTCTGCGCTTTGTGCATGCCCGTGGAAAAGTAGCCAAAGAAATTTTAGGATATGACGTTACACAGGTGGCACGTTCGTTGCCATCCGCTGTTTTTGTGAATGATGAAATTCAGATCAAAACGATCCCTTCCGATCAGGTGATCTATAAATTTTATTTCAAAAACATTGAATACGGCAATGTATTTCTGGGCAACAAATGGGATGCCGACCTTAGCTGGCAAGATGCGCTGCGCAACCATATTCAGGCGTATAAAATCAATCAGAAGATTAATTGAGTCTTTTTACCACTTAGGCACTTAAGGCGCATAGAGGCATTTTAGTTAAATCTTCTGTCTGTTGGTGAGAACTCATCTCGCAGGAGATTTTCTTTTTTGGATTAGAACAATCACAACGGCCACCAGAATTAAAACTAGAAAGCCATTGTTGGTATGAAAGAATGGTAAGTCAATATCGGAGTGCCAGCCCCAATCATCGCCCCAGCCAAACAGTAATTTGAAAGGTACTGCTATCACCGCAAAACAAATTCCAATGATGGCGACCAACACGCCAAACAACGCACCGATGATGCCCACGGCTGCTCCAAAAAGTCCGGCACCAACCGAAAACCAAATCGGAAAGGTGATGACTAACAAAATAATGGTGGCTAACGAGGTAGAGGTTGATGTGGAGCGGCTCATAGTAGAATTCTTTATTCAACATTCCTCAAAAATCGTTCTCAACTAAAAAAGCTTGAAAACACTTTGATTTCGCGTTCGCACAGTGCACGATTGTATAATAGTGAACAGATTTACTGGACGAAAGTGAACATCAGCTCCTCTTTTTGTAATTCACAATAGCCCACGAGTTGAGAACTACCGCAAAGGCAGCCGCGGCCATTAAGTGAAAACGAATGTCGTACAAGGTACTTCCTTTCAACACCACCATCCGAATGACTTCAATAAAGTACGATACCGGATTGAATTTGGTGAACACCTGCGCCCACACAGGCATGCTCTCAATGGAGGTGTACAATCCGCCTAGCAAAATAAAAATCATGATCAAGAAAAACGAGATGAGCATGGCTTGCTGTTGCGTCTGCGCATACGTGGAAATCAATAATCCCAGACCCAACACACCCAGCAAATAAACGGCTGCGAAAATATAAATGGTAGAAAGGTTGCCTACCGGAACAATGCCATAAAAAATCCACTCTAAAGTTAAACCGATGCTGAGTGTAGTTAAACCCAACACCCAAAATGGAATGAGCTTGCCGAGAATAAATTGATACTTATGAATAGGCGTCACGTTGATTTGTTCGATAGTGCCTACTTCTTTTTCTTTGACGATGTTGAGTGCCGTAAGAAACGAGCCCACCATGGTTACGAGCACCACCAAAATTCCCGGCACCATAAATATTTTATAATTCATCAGCGGATTGAACCAGTTGATGGATGAAATCTGAAATGTGGGCTGCGGATTGACACGCGGAAGTTGCACCCAATCGAGGCGCACCTCGCGATTAAAGTCGTTGATGATGCTTCGCAGGTAGGCGCCACCTAGGTTTGCTTTCACTCCGTTGATGGCATTGAGCGCCATGAATAATGTGGCCTTGTCTTCGCGTACTAAATCTTTTTCGAAGGAAGCCGGAATTTGCAAGACGATGTCTGCCTGATCGTGTTCTACGTATTCCAAAGATTTCTCAAACGACTCGTTGTAATCGACCAGATTGAAATAGCCGGATGCTTTTACTTTGTTAACCAGTTGGATGGAATAGGTGGAGTGATCTAAATCCACTACGGCCACATTCACATTTTTAATTTCATAGTCGGCAGCCATGGGCAACACGAGCAACTGAATCATGGGCATCATGAAGATGATTCGCAGGATGGCTGGATCCCGGAATATTTGCCGAAATTCTTTCTCGAGTAAAATCCGCAGTATTCTCATACAGACCAATCGTTTAATGAACCGTCCCGATAGCTATCGGGAGTGCCGCCAAATAATTTCTCATCGTGTTTCATTCGAGGCGCGTTTTAAATTTTTTAATGCTGATCAACATGAGCATCGTAGTCATGCCTGCCAGAATAAGTGTCTCTTTCCAAATGCTGAAGAAGCCAAGGCCTTTGATCATAACGGCTTTGACGATGTAGTAAAACCATTTGGCAGGAACGATGTTCGAAATGACTTGCAACGGCAACGGCATATTTTCCACCGGAAACATGAAGCCGCTGAACATGATGGTAGGCAAAAACATGCCCATGAGTGAGATGAGCATGGCGGTTTGTTGCGAGTTGGTAATGGACGAAATGAAAAGTCCGAGGGCCAATGATGTAATCGTAAATAGAAAACATTCAAACACCAATAACAGCAAGCTTCCTTGAATGGGCACATCGAGTGCAAAGACGCTGAGCACTAAAATGCTACCAATGTTGATCATCGAAAGCAACAGATACGGAACCATTTTGGCAATCACTACGCGTAGCGGCACCATGGGTGAAACGAGGATGACTTCCATGGTTCCGATTTCTTTTTCGCGCACTATGGAAATGGACGTCATCATAGCGCAGACGAGCATGAGCACCATGGCCATTACACCGGGCACAAAATTGTACGAGCCTTTCATTTGCGGATTGTAGAGCATCCGCATTTCCGTTTGAATAGTGTACGGAAAATCCTGATTGCCTCGAATGTTGTTTTGGTAATCCAGAATGATGGCCGATGCATAGTTGGTGAGCGTGTTGGCTACATTGGGATCGGTTGCATCGGCAATGAGTTGAATTGGCGAAGAGTTCGTGTGCAACAATGTGCTTTGAAATTGCGAAGGGAAGACAACTACCAATTTGATTTTTCCTTCACGGAATGCCGGTTCAATGTCGGCTTCACTTTGCAGGTTTTTTTCAATGTCAAAATATTGACTGGCTTCCAGTTGTTGGATAATGGATGCGGTCGCTTCATCTTTCGATTGATCGAGAATGGCGATGCGTGAATTTTTTACTTCATTGGTGAGCGCAAAGCCGAAGATCACGATTTGCACCACGGGCATGCCAAACAAAATGAAGAGCGTGCGCTTGTCGCGGAGCAAGTGATAAAATTCTTTTTGTATGAAAAATAAAAACTGCTTCATTCTGCTCGTTTTGCTTTTCGGGCCAGTTGCACAAAAACTTCTTCCATGCTGGGGGCATTGAACTTTCTCTTGAGTTCCAGCGGTGTATCGAGCGCATCGATTCGTCCATCGACCATTATGGAAACGCGATCGCAATACTCGGCTTCATCCATGTAGTGGGTGGTGACAAACACGGTAGTGCCTTTGCTGGCGGCTTCGTAAATTAATGTCCAGAATTCGCGCCTCGTCACGGGGTCGACTCCTCCGGTGGGTTCATCGAGAAAAACAATTTTAGGTTGATGAATCATGGCCACCGAAAACGAAAGTTTCTGTTTCCAACCGAGCGGTAATGACTTCACCAATTTATTCACTTGTTCTTCTAAATGAAGTTGATGAACGAGTGTTTCGGTTTTTGTTTTGATTTCGTGATCGCTCAATCCATAAATGCCGCCATAGAATCGAATGTTTTCACGAATGGTTAAGTCTTCGTACAACGAAAACTTCTGACTCATATAGCCGATGCTCTTTTTTATTTTCTCGGCATCCTGATACAAATCGTAGCCTGCCACCATGGCTTGTCCGCTGGTCGGAAAAGAAAGTCCGCAGAGCATACGCATGGCGGTGGTTTTACCGGCACCATTCGCACCTAAAAATCCAAAGATCTCGCCTTGCTTTACATCAAACGTAATGGCATTCACGGCAGTGAAGTCGTTGAAACGTTTGGTGAGCTCGCGCACCGATATGGCAAAGTTCTCTTTCATTGGCGCATCAGTTCCATAAAACAATCTTCAATCGTAGCCGGAATTTTTTTCACTTCCAGTACAGGTGCAATTTTTGCCAACTCTATCTCAGCTTGCGAGTCGGGAATAGCATGAGTGAAAGTGACGTGATGATATTGACCGAACGGATAGCAACTGTCGATGGCCTCACTGGCCTGCAAAGTCTGCATCAATTGATACATATTTTCTCCGCGCACCGCCCATAGTGGTTTTTTAAAATTCTCGGTAATTCCTTTCGGGGAATTGATCTCCATGATTTTTCCGTTTTGCATCAGCGCTACGCGATCGCACAAGCTGGCTTCGTCCATGTAGGGTGTTGACACGATGATGGTGATTTGATGCTTCTGTAAATCGCGAAGCAATTCCCAAAATTCTTTGCGCGACACTGCATCTACACCTGTGGTAGGTTCATCTAAAAACAAAACACTAGGTCGGTGGATGAGCGCACAACTGAGCGCGAGTTTTTGCTTCATGCCTCCGGAGAGGGCACCCGCTCTGCGCTTTTTGAAAGGCTCAATTTGCTGGTAGATGGCTTTCACCAAATCGTAGTTTTCTTCCAGCGAAGTGTTAAAGAGTGTGGCGAAGAAAGACAGGTTTTCCTCCACGGTTAAATCCTGATACAAGGAAAAGCGACCCGGCATGTAACCCACGCGTTTGCGAATTTCTTTGTAATCGCGAACGACATCAAATCCATCCACACTGGCAGTGCCTTCATCGGCCAACATGAGTGTAGTTAAAATTCGAAACAGCGTAGTCTTGCCCGCACCATCAGGGCCAATCAAACCAAACAGCTCGCCCTTGCTTACATCAAAATTGATTTGCTGCAAGGCGGTGACCACCGACTTCTCGGCTTTGAAGGTTTTTTTTACGCTATCGACTTTAACTGCGATCATCTTTCCGTTAATCGTTACTTGTTCAGAGTTAATCGTTAATAGTTAGTAGCTCTTGGAATCAATTCTCTTACTACTATTAACTCCTCCTCAAAATGCTACTTCGCCAAACATGCCAATTTTTAGAAAGCCATCGTTTTTCACTTTTAGCTTGATGGCATAAACCAGATTGGCGCGTTCATCTTTTGTTTGAATGGTTTTGGGTGTAAACTCTGCGCGATCCGATACCCACTCAAGTGTGCCTTCGTAAGTTTTGGTTCCACCGTTCACATCATCGACCAATACCTTCACTTTTTGTCCGAGCTTTACAGCTGCTAACTGAGCGCCTGTAATGTAGGCGCGGAATAAAATGGTGGAAAGGTTGGCAATTTTGTAAATCGCTTTGCCACTGCCAATGATTTCATCTTGTTGTGCATACTTGGTGAGCACGGTGCCATCCAATGGATTGATGATGACTGATTTTTTTATCTGATCATCCAGTTGTTCGATTTGCGCTTTGAGCGGAAGGGTTTCTGTTTTCAACGAGCGATCGGTAATGGCTAAGGAAGATTGCAACGAGTGATATTGCTTTTTCAACAAATCAACCTGGGCGTTTAAATCGTCCAATTGTTTTTTTGTAGCGGCATCGTCTTTCAATAAGTTTTCGATACGCTTCTTTTCAAACTCAGCCGTTTCAATTTGTTTTTGGATGGTGGCCAACTGACTGGCTGCATCGGGTTGCTTCGCCATCAGAGCACGAATGGAATACAGCAATTGCTTTTTGCGCAAACTCAATTGTGTGCTGTCGATATAGCCGATCACATCGCCCGCCTTTAGCGTTTGACCTTCCTGCAAATTGAGTTGCAAAATTTTTCCGCTGGCCTCGGCCGATACAATGACTTCATCCGCCTCAAAGTTGCCGGAAGCATCGTATGCATTTTTTCCTTTTCCACAGGCTGCGAGCGCCAGAAATAGTACGAAGATTAGTTTGTGGTTCATAGTATTAATTTCCAATGGTAGTTTGGTAGTTGTATTGAGCTAAGAGCAATTGAATTTCATGCAGCAACAGGTTCTGCTTGGCGGTATCTTCGGCATTGATTTCGCGCAGCAAATCGTTGGTAGAGATCACACCATTCTCGTGCTGCGACTGCGCGGTAGTTTTAATCTTTGAGCGCAATGCGATGATCTGATCATCCACCTTCATAAGTGCCTGCAGTTTCTGAACTTCTTTACTTTGTTGTCGAACAGACAGTTCTGTGTTGAACAGAAATGTTTCTTTCTGGGTGTTGACCGATTGCGTGTTGATTTCAAGCAGTTGCTTGTCGCGCTTCGAATTGTAGAATCCGGAAAGCGACCAATTCAATCTTAAACCACCGATGTAGAAAAAGTCGAATTCATTTTTTAAAGCATTCAATGCCGGGCGACCATAGCCACCTTGTATGAAGGCTCCCAGCTTGGGCGTATTGCGGGTAGTTGTAGATCGGTATTGCGCTCCCAACAAATCATTTTGAAATTGATAGAGTGTTAACTCCGGACGTTTGATGGTTGTTTCTGGCGGTGCCGTGATTGAGGCGGGTCGTTCGAGTTGCGTGTTTTCATTCAACGATTCGCGAATAAAGTACCCGAGCATATCCAGATACGCAGCGCGGGCCGCATTCATCTCAATGGTTCGTTGGTCAGCTTTCAGCAACTCTGCCTGCAATACATCGGCATTGGATTTGAATGCGATTCCATTGCGAATAGCAGACTCCGTTTTGGTGAGGGAGGTTTGTAAATCTTTTTTGAGTAACTCGATTTGTTTCAACTGTGCGTCCATCAGCAAAATGCCAAAGAAGAGTTGGTTGATGCGGTCTTTGATTTTGTATAAATCGATCTCCAGCTTTTGCTGTTCAATTTGTGCGTTGGCTTCTTGAATTTTTACTTGCGATTTCACCGCACCTCCATCATAAATGGTTTGATTGGCCTCGGCCGTAATTTTGTATTGATCTTTTGAAAGCGGTTTGATATCAACACCCGGAAATGAAATGGGTATTTGCGTGACATCGGACTGGTACGTTGCCTGCGCGCTCAATGTAAACTGTGGCAAGTGGGCAGACTGTGCATTTGCAATGGTGTACTCGGTGCTCTTGCTGATTAATTCTTTCTGCTTAATCAGCGGATAGTTTTGCTTTGCTTTTTCGTAACAATCTTCCAGTCGCAGTTTGTTCTGCGCAAATGCAGACTGAGTAACCGCAGCGAGTGAGAAAAGTAAAATGAAGGATGTAAATTTTGTATACATATTTCTTTACGGCTTTAAGGCATGGATAATAAAGTCGGTTATTTCTTTTTTGCGTTGAAGCATGACACTTTCAAAGCCCACATCGTCTTTTTCTAAAATGATTTTAACCACAGGCCGCGCGACAAACGGATAAATTGCCATCCCCATGATGCTCATAAACAGTTGAGCCGGATCTGTCTCGCGTATTGTGCCTGCTTTTATTTCGGCCCTGACCTCCACCGAAAACTTTTTTAACAATAAGCTGGGATGCGCTCCGGCATTTTCAGCAATGGCCAACATGCGATGTGGATTTTGATTCAGCTCTTGCAAAACAAAAATGGGTAAGTAGGGGTGTGCCAGCAGTATGGTGATTTCATGCTCTACAATGGCCTGAATTTTTTCAATCAAAGGTTTTTCTGAATGCATAATCTGGCCCAGGCCTGAAAAGAAGATGCTTACGCGCTGTTGAAAAATGAGGTCGAACATTTTGTCTTTGCTGCGGAAGTAATAGTGCAGCAAAGCGCGGTTAATGCCAGCCTCCTGAGCGATGTCTTCCATGCGGGCGGCAGCAAAGCCTTTTTGAGTAAAAACCTTGTCGGCAGCCTCTAAAATGGCTTTTTCGGTCTGATTATCGTCTTTTTTATTAACCACTTGATTTAACTGTATTGTTAAACTGAAACGCTAAACAAGTAAAAAGGTTTGGATTTTGAAAGTTTTTGTTGCCGGGCCGAGTTTTTTGAAGCTTCTGACAATTTGCAATTGCCCATTCTATTTCGTTGCTTGAACAATGGGCGAACCAAAAAAAATCAGCATCTGGACGAGCACTTCGTTGGTGATGGGCAACATGATTGCCTCGGCTATGTTTATGCTGCCGGCCACGCTCTCTTCGTACGGCAGCATCAGCTTTATTGGCTGGCTGCTCTCTGGTTTTGGTGCTATTTGTTTGGCGTTAGTATTCAGTTGGCTCAGTCAGTTGATGCCGTTGGCGAATGGAGGTCCTTACGCCTACACACGCGAAGGCTTAGGTGACTTTGCGGCTTTTCTGGTTGCCTGGGGTTATTGGATTTCAGTGTGGAGCACGAACGCTGCGATTGCTGTCGCATTCATTAGTTATCTCTCTGTATTCATTCCCGCATTAGAGCATAATTCGCTGTTGGCAATTGGTATTGGCTTATCTGCCATTTGGCTTTTGACGTGGATCAATACGAGAGGAATTCGCGATGCAGGTATTGTTCAAGTCATCACCACCATTTTAAAAATCGCTCCTCTCGCACTGGTAACAATCGGAGGTTTGTTTTTTATTCATGCCGAAAATTATTTGCCGTTTAATAGTAGCGGCTCGTCCAATCTGAGTGCCATCACTTCTACGGCCACACTCACTCTCTTCGCATTTTTAGGTTTGGAGTGCGCCACGATTCCTTCCGGTCAGGTTGAAAACCCCGAGAAGACGATTTCACGAGCAACACTTTACGGAACATTAGCGGTAACTGCGCTTTACATTTTAGGAACTGTTGTCATCATGGGAGTGCTGCCTCCTTCTGTTCTCAAAGCATCGCAAGCCCCCTTTGCCGATGCAGCGGCCAGCATGTGGGGCGATTGGGCTCGATATATGGTGGCTGGCGGTGCTGTGATGTCCACATTTGGTGCCTTGAATGGATGGATATTGATGCAAGGACAAATTCCCGCTGCGGCTGCCGGTGATAAACTTTTTCCTTCAATCTTCAAGCGAGAGAATAAATTCGGATCGCCATTTGTCAGCATTCTCTTATCGAGTGTATTTGTGTCGGCTCTCATGCTGATGAATTTTAATCATAGTTTAGCCAACACGTATCAATTTATTATTCTACTTTCTACCATGACCGTTTTGGTGCCTTACTTATTCTCGGCTGTGTCGTATGCGATCATCGCCATTAAATCAAAAGATCTGCAATGGAGCAGTGGTATCAAGCTGGCAATCGCGATGATTGCGTTTGTCTATTCCATTTGGGCATTAGCGGGTTCTGGTGAAGAGTCTGTCTATTGGGGTTTTTTATTATTGATGATTGGCGTGCCGTTGTATGGATGGAGTAAGGTGAAGCATCGGTAATGGTTACTGATTTATACTTATGATCTGATAATTGGCGCTAAATTTTTCTAAGAAATGAACCTTACCTGTCAATCCGAATACGGAACACTACAAAGTGTGTTTATCAAAAAAGCAGCCGATGCTTTTGTTGATGCCTCCACCATTCGCCAGCAATGGCAAGCGCTCAACTTCTTAAGCGAGCCTGATTTTCAGCAAGCACAAAATGAATACCATCACTTTGAAAAATTTCTGCGCACTACCAATCCTGAAATTCATCATTTTGAATCGGATGGTTCGGTAACGATGGACAGCATGTATTGTCGCGATGCCAGCATTGCTACCGACAAGGGAATCATCATTTGCCGAATGGGAAAAGCGGGCCGCATGAACGAACCTCAAGCCGCATTGAAAGTCTATGAAAAGTCCGGTATCCCCATTTTAGGAAAAATAGAATCACCCGGTACGGTAGAAGGTGGCGATGTGGTGTGGTTAGACCAAAATACGTTGGCCATCGGAAGAACCTATCGCACCAATGCCGAGGGCATTCGCCAAATGCGAGCGTTACTTGCGCCTTGTGGCGTAAGCGTGGTGGAAGTTCAACTGCCGCACTACAAAGGTCCGTCCGATGTTTTTCACCTCATGTCCATCTTCAGTCCGGTAGATAAAAATTTAGCAGTCGTCTATTCTCCACTCATGCCGATTGTGTTTCGGGAGGAGTTGATTCAACGCGGCTATCAATTAATCGAAGTACCCGATGCGGAGTTTGAATCGATGGGCTGCAACGTGTTGGCCATTGCTCCGCGACATTGCCTGATGGTGAAGGGAAATGATGTTACGAAAGAACGACTTCAACAAGCGGGTTGCACGGTGCTGGAATACGATGGCATTGAAATCAGCTACAAAGGAGGCGGAGGCCCGACCTGTCTGACACGACCTTTGTGGAGGAAGGTGGAGGGATGAACTAATTAATAAAGAGTGTCTTTTCGCGCCTTGTGTTTTCAGCCGCAAAAATTAAGCATGCTTGGATATCCTCTTCCTTTATGCGCGGGTAAGCTTGCATTAGTTCGTTAAATGAATAATTTGCTGCCAGCTTCTCCAGAATTAATTCTACGGGAATGCGAGTTCCTTTAATCGTCAATTTACCGAATAGAATAGACGGATCTGATGACAGTCGATCTCTCCAATTTGTCATAGAGATCGAAGATCGTTAATTAAATTTTAAATCCCTATCCCGATTCAGCGCAATTATCGCCCGATTCAGGTTGGCTATCTTTGGCCATAGCCTTAATCTTTATCAACTTTGGGCACCGAACGCGTATACGCAAGCATGGAATCAAAAAGCATTTTCAAAACTGTAGTTGTGGTGATCGGATTGATCGTTGCCTTTCTGGCGATGGCCACCGTTACGCCCGCTCAGTCACACGAAGGATACATGTATGCCAAAGTATATACCGACCGCGCCACGTACGTTGGACCTATCCGGTGGGGTGGCGAAGAAGTTTTCTGGACAGACATGTTCAACGCAGCCAAGAAGGACAACGATTACGCCAAGTTGATCCCCAAAGAAAAAGAAAACAAAGACTGGTGGTCAAACTACGACTGGTCGTTTGAAAGCATCTGGCAAAACAAAGGAAATATTCATCAGTTTACCTGCCAATTCGGAAACCTGAAAGAAATCATTGTTCGTAATGAAGATGATATCACCTTGAAGTTAAAAAATGGAGGCGAGATGCGTGTCGATGGCGAAGGCTACAACGACCTGGGAAGCAAAGTGCAGATTCTGGATGAAGAGCTCGGCACGATCAATATCAATTGGGATCGCATTCAGCGCATTGAGTTTTTAAATACACCTGCCAAATTAGATCAGGTGTTTGGCCAACCTTTGTATGGTACTGTTCAGGGCGGACGCAGAGAAAGTTATACCGGCTATATCGTGTGGGATAATGATGAGCGACTATCATCTGACAAACTGGATGGCGACACGCGAGATGGTGATGTTTCCATAAAATTCTCGGAGATATCCGCCATCGAAAAAAGAGATGACGGCTGCGATGTTACCTTGCGCTCGGGCCGCACCCAATTTCTGGACGACTCGAATGATGTGGACAGTGGCAATCGCGGTGTGTGGGTGATAAGCCCCGAATTTGGTGTGATCAAATTTTCATGGAAGGCTTTCCGAAAAATTACTTTTTCACCTCCACCCGGCACAGGACAAGTTTACAGCAGTTTTCCGGCACCGGTACCCATGGAAGCAACTGTTTCGCTAGTTGATGGTGGCGAAATGTCCGGAAGAATTATTTATGACGTAGATGAGGCTTTGGATTTTGAAATGATTGAAGGAAAAGAAAATGATATTGAGTATCAGATTCCCATTCGGTTAATTGCCCGCATCACTCCAAAAAATTTCGATTACTCCGAAATAGAATTAAAATCCGGTCAGCGCTTGTTGTTAGGCGGCATGCGCGATGTATCGGAAGACAACAGTGGTATTTTGCTTTTCCGAGCCGGTAAAAAAGATCCAGTGCATATTGCATGGAGAAAAGTAAATGAGATTATTTTCAAGTAATCTTACGGTGTGAAAAAATCATTCTTCCGCATTGGAGTAATTATTGGCATTGGGCTTGTGGTGATGGCTGCTCTTTGGTTTTTCGTAGAACCGGGACCCATTTTCTATTTCACTACCGGTTGGCTGATTGTTATTGCCCTGTTGCTCTGGTTCGGAAATCGTCAATTGACATTACGCCTTGATAAAATTTTGCCGTGGAGCAAATATGGAAATTGGCGTTTCTTCATTCAGCTCGTATTGGGCCTTGCGTATTTACTTTTGCTGGTCAATGGAATTTATTATGCCATCAAGGTTTTTTTGACGGACGACCCGCCTACACGTGAACAATTTACCGTGATGAATGTGTGGGGTGCCGCCATTTTTATTCCTGCCTTCTCCCTGTATTTTAGTTTGCACTTCCTGCGTCACTGGCGCACTTCTGAACTAGAAGCTGCTAAGAGCCAAAAAGAATCGATGCGCGCGCAATTGGATTCGCTTAAAAACCACCTCGACCCACACTTTCTTTTCAACAACCTGAATATTCTCTCCTCGCTGATTGATAAAGATTCGGACACGTCCAAAAAATTTATTGCCAAATTTGCCGAGGTGTATCGCACCATGCTCAATACCAAATCCGATGATCTGATTCCGGTGTACGATGAGCTTTCCTTCATTGAGAGTTACATGTATTTAATCCAAATCCGGTTTGAAAACCACATCCGGTTCACGGTGCAATTGGATAAAGTCACTCGCGCAAAAATGATTCCACCGCTTACGCTTCAGATGCTGATCGAAAACGCCATCAAACATAATTTGATTACCGATGCGCGGCCGCTCACCATAGAAGTGGGATCTAGCGAAACTCATTTGCTGGTGCGAAATAGTTTGTTTGCAAAACCAAATGATCCCTCCGAAAATCACGGCAGCGGACTTAAAAATATTGAACAACGCTATACTCACTTTACGGATTTGAAAGTAGAAATACACAAAACCGAAAGTCATTATGAAGTACGAATTCCATTGCTGGAACTGGGTCATTACTAAAAAAGAAAATGAAAGTATTGCTGATTGAAGATGAAACATTAGCCGCTGAGCGTTTGCAACAACTGCTGGGTACTATCGATCCATCATTGGAAATAGTGTCACATCTCAAATCCATTGAAGCAAGCACAGTATGGTTGAGTTCGAATCCGCATCCTGATCTAATCATTTCCGACATTCGGTTGTTAGATGGATTATGCTTCGACATCTTTCAAAATGTAAAAATAGAAGTGCCTGTCATTTTCACTACTGCTTATGATCAATATGCCATCAAAGCATTTGAGGTTAACAGCATAGATTATTTGTTAAAGCCTATTCAACAAGAAAAACTAGCAGCAGCCATTGAAAAAGCAAAAAGTCGCTCGAAACCAACAAGCAATCAAATCGACTACCGGGCGCTAGCGAAAGAATTGCAAGCATCGCAAAAACAATATAAGTCACGGTTTATGATTCGCATAGGGCAAAAGATCGTAGCCGTGCCTGTAGAAAAGATTTCCTACTTCTTCAGTGAAAACAAACTTTCCTTCGCAGTTACTACCGATCAAAAGCGCTTTCCGATGGATCAACCGCTGGATGAGCTGATTGAAGTGCTCGATCCTCAAATCTTCTTTCGGGCCAACCGCCAGTTCATCGTTACCTTTCAAAGCATCGCAGAAATCCATCCGTATTTTAAAGGAAGAATCAAGCTTCATCTAGTGCCAGCCTCTACCGAAGAAGTAGTGATTTCAGCCGAGCGCACTCCCGAGTTTAAAAGCTGGATCGATCAGTAAATAATTGAGAGCCGTTTTATCCCGATTCAGTCAGCCTGACTTACGGTTCGGTAGACTCTCCTTCTCCACCCACTCGCATTAGCCGTTATTCGTATCATCATTTAAACAAAATATTTGCTATGCGATTATTTACCAAAACATTTGCGCTGATGCTGACTGCCCTTGTGTCGATCAATGCCAACGCTCAAGATGAAGGATTCATCTACGGAAAAGTTTACACTATTGACGACAAGGTGTACGAGGGCCCCATTCGCTGGGGAAAGGAAGAAGTGTATTGGACAGACATTTTCAATGCGGGTAAAGAGCGAAATCAGAATCTGCGCTACCTTTCATCGCGCGATCGCGACAAGTTGGACGACCGGCAAAACACATGGGACAATTGGAACAACGGCAATTGGTACCGCTGGTTTGGCAGTTGGGGCGACAAACGAAATGATTATGACAACGATTATGAACATCAATTCGCTTGTCAGTTTGGTGAGATTAAAGCAATCATTCCTTCAGGTCGCAAGTATGTGGATCTGGAAATGCAAAATGGCGATAAAGTCTCTTTGAAAGGCGAGGGCTACAACGATGTGGGCGAAGAGATTCGCATTATGGATCCGGAAATGGGTGATCTGGATATGGACTGGGGAAGAATTAGAAAAATTGAATTCATGAAAACGCCAAAAACTCTGTCAAATCGATTTGGCAAACCGCTGTACGGAAAGGTTGAAGCGTTTGGCGAAACTTTTACGGGATACATTCAATGGGATCATGACGAGCGACTCAGCACTGATAAACTGGACGGTGACGCAGACGATGGAAACATCTCGCTGGAATTTTCTAAAATCGTTTCCATTGAAAGACGTGGTGGGCGCAGTATCGTAAAGCTGAAATCAGGCAGAGAACTGACCATGGATGGTAGTAATGATGTGGATAATGGAAATCGGGGCGTCATCATCATGAATAAAGATATGATTGCAGTAGATGTTCCCTGGCGCGAGTTTGATAAAGTAACTTTCTCAGAACCTGCCGGATCATTGGCAAGCTATGATCAGTTTGCTACACAAAAACCACTCAGTGGCTCAGTAGTGACGAAAGACGGAAAATCACTCACCGGCAAAATAGTATTTGATCTGGATGAAGAATCTACGTACGAATTACTGCAAGGCAAACAAGGCGATTTTGAAGTAATCACTCCGTTTCGAGACATCAAGCGCGTAGAGCCGATCAGTGACTATCGATGCCGGATTGAGTTGAAATCCGGAAAGAACATTACGCTAGAAGATGCACAAGATGTTAATGAGCGAAATCAAGGCGTATTAGTGTTTGCCAATGCGAAAAGTGATCCGGTATATGTATTGTGGGAAGATGTGAAATCCATCGATTTCAATTAAGACGAATTTGTCTGTTGAGTAGAAAACCCTGTCCAACCGGATAGGGTTTACTTTTTTAGCTCGCCAACCAGTCGTTAGCCTGAGAATCTGAAATAAAAACAAATTGAAAATTTCTTAACATTTTCTTAATTGCAGGCGCAACCTCTACCTTAACCGGTTGACGCAACTGCAAATGTTACGTTGGTTATTCGTATTCTGCTCAATAAGTGTATGTTCTTTCGGCCAGCAGATGGTAGAGGGCACCATTATTGACAAAGAAACTGGCAAACCAGTACCCTTCGCATCGATCGGTATTGTGGGTAGCTCCAGAGGCACGAGCAGTAACATAGAGGGTCAGTTCTCAATTTCAATAACCGAACCATTTTCCTTAAAAATTACCTGCATAGGTTATGAAACATTGGTCATCAACTCGATTGCTGAAATTACTCATATTGAGCTAAAGCCAATGGTAACAGAATTAACTGCGATTGTCATTCTTGACAAGACGGTTAATGCCAGACGTGTAATGCGTAAAGCATTTGCCAATATTCCCAAGAACTATAGCACACAGCCTTTTTTACAAAAATTCTTTTACCGGCATTATTGCAAAGATGATAATGCCTACGGTCGATTGATTGAAGCCGCTGTCGATGTATGGAAAAACGATGGTTACCGATCTGTACAGCAAGCTGCCGGTGAAAAAGAAGCTATCCGCATTTCGCAATTGCGAAGAAGTTTAGATAAAACCGAAATGGCACAGGGCCATGAACCCATTTCGGTGGCCAATATTTTGCAAGCCGACTTAGTCGGATATCAGTCTTCGGTCAAAACAGAGCATCTATCTTTTTACAGTGAGGTCAGCAATTTGCGCACCGATTTCAACAATTATGATTTCAGTTGCAGTGGCATTACCTACTATGATGGGCTGGAAGTTTACGAAATTGATTACGAGCACAAAAAAGATTCTGTTCTTACTACTGCCGGAAACTATCTACAGCGACCTCAAGCTCATGGAACGCTTTACATCACTACGGATACGTTTGCATTCATCAAAACGGAAGACATTCGTACGTACGGAGAAAACACAACGCGCACAACTACTTATTACCGAAAGTACGATGATCGCTATTATCCATATCACTTTATTCGCGAAGGTGAAAGTCAGACTGAGGACAAAAAGGGACATTCATTTCATATTGAGCTAATGTCCGTAGAAGTAAAGCATGATGCTTCCGAAAAATTTGCTGGCAAAATTCCAGGGCGTGATGATCTTCTTCAAATTCCATATGACTCTGTTTATTGGAAAAGCAGCACAATCTTAAAAACAACTCCATTGGAAGATGCCATCATCAGCGATTTGGGTGGCGGCAATTCACTAAGCAATCAATTCAATCACTATTATCAATATGAAATGAATTTGCGCGATGGTGGTGTGAATGGGGAAGCTAAATTCAATTGGCTGAAAGAAGACAGCAAGGGCACTCGCATTTTGTATTTGATTTTCTGGTCTACCAATTTCCAATCGTATCTGGTAGATATGGAGTTGGCGAAACGTTTGCACAAGCAATACCGCAACAAAGTCACGTTCGTTTTACTCGCACTAGATGATGACGAAGAAAAGTGGAAACAAACCTTGGAAAAATTCAATTTGTATACGGATGGAATTATCAACTACCGCATTGGCACTCATTCCAAATTAGCCGAAACTTATCAGGTAAAAGATATTCCAAGATTTATCTTGCTCACGCGCAATGGCGAAGCATTCGATTTGAATGCCAAGCGCCCCAGCAATCCACTTCTCGAAAAAGACTTCCAGCTCTTGATTGGTAGAGCGGATTAATCTCATCTGCTTTTTGGAATTATCCGACTTGCAGTTTGGAGTGTAATTAAACATCTCATTCGAGAAATCAAAAATTCAAATAAATGGTGTCGTAAACTTTTTGATTTGCTTTGCGTATATTATCTGCAATTACGAATAATATGACACTGCAATCCCACACTTCAGCTCAACGATATGCACGCGCAGGTGGTGCCGCTTACTTGATCATCATCATTGCCGGTGCTTGTGGTGAGTTACTGATTCGAAATCAAGTGATCGTTTCTGGCGATGCCTTGGCAACGCATACCAATTTAGCTGCACATCAAGGCATTTGGCGAATCGGCATTGCAGGCGATTTGCTAATGCACCTGTTGGATTTGGTCGTACTGATATCCTATTACTATCTGCTCCGTCCGGTTAACAAGACCTTGGCGCAGCTTGCTCTTTTCTTTGGGCTCATTCAAACAGCAGTGCTCGTGGTGAACAAACTGAATTTAGTGGTACCGTTATTCTTCGTTGAAAATTCAGGCTACCTACAAGCATTCTCGAAGGAGCAGTTGGCTTCCTTTTCGTATTTATTTATCAAAGCTCATAATTATGGATTAGGTGTGGGGCTTTTATTTTTTGGAGGCGAATGCCTCATTGATGGCTATCTTGTTTATCGCTCTGGATTTCTTCCTCGCATGTTGGGTGTAATGATTGCCATTGCCGGAGCGGGCTATCTGATCAATAGCTTCACGCTGATTCTTGCACCATCTCTATCCGAATACACATTTTCCATTGTAATGGGGCCCATTATAATAGCCGAAACATCGATGGCTCTTTGGCTATTAATTAAAGGCGTAAATGTGAGTCAATGGAACAAAGTGCAAGAAGCATTGAATTAAACTTGGTACTAAAAATGAAAGGCCAAATTACTTGGCCTTTCTTTTTTTACGAGTAAACTGCTTCTTCCGCTACCGCGCGCCAATTGTCCATGTCTTGCTGCACGTGACTCAGTTTCGATGCAATCGTTGCTAACGCTACTTTTCCTAATGGCAAACGTAAAGGAGGATTCGGATGATTGACTAATTTTATAATAGCAAGTGCCGCTTTATGCGGATCGCCCTCTTGTTTGCCGTCCACTGATTTAATTCTTTCACGAAACAGTCCGGCTGTAGATTGATAATCTTCGATCAGTCGATTCGCCAACCGAAATCCGGATCCCGCAAAGGAAGTACGGAAGGGACCCGGTTCTACAATGGTAAGTCGAATTCCCAAAGGTTGAAGTTCTCCGGCCAGCGCCTCGCTCATTCCTTCCAGCGCAAATTTGCTGGCATTGTAAATGCCGAATCCTGCTGTTGCTTTAAAACCTCCATGAGAAGATATCTGAAGGATATGTCCATGGCCTTGCTTTCGCAGAATGGGCAAAACATTTTGTGTCACGTGCAAAGAACCAAAAAAATTTGCTTCCATCACTGCTCGCACCTCTTCAACGGTAGCCTCCTCGATTGCACCTGCAAATCCAAAACCAGCGTTGTTCACGACTACATCCAATCGACCAATTTTTGTTTTTAGCACCTCTATCACGTTCATCACTTCTTCACGATGGGTTACATCCACTTTCATCGCGAGTGACTTGCCATGATGCATTCGATTAAATTCATCTACCTGATTTTGTTGCCGGAATGTTCCGATGACAAAATCTCCGGCATCCATTACTGCTTTTGTTAATGCGTGTCCTAGGCCACTGGATATTCCCGTAATCAACCAAGTTTTCATCAACACTACTTTTTAATTAATTCGATGTTGATCAACAATTCTACTTCGTTCCCCACTAGAATTTCTCCCGAAGCAAGTTTTCCATTCCAACTCAAACCAAAGTCATTGCGATTAAGAGTACCGCTTAGCTTAAATCCGGCTTTTGTATTTTTAAATGGATCCACCACGGTGCCTTTATAGATGACATCCAATACAATCTCTTTGGTTACACCATGCATGGTGATGTCACCGGTTAGTTTGTATTTGTTCTTTCCGGCAGCGGTCAGCTTTTTACTTTTGAATACGATGGATGGAAATTTGGCAACATCAAAAAAGTCTGCCGATTTCAAGTGTGCATCTCTTTGCGGTGCTTCGGTATTGATGCTGTTGACGTCAATAGTAATGTCAATTTTCGCATCTGAGAAATCGGGTTTATCGGAAAGAACTGAGCCGCTGAATTTGGTGAACTTTCCTTCCGTTTCCGAAATGCCGAAGTGCGAAATCGAAAAGCCTACTTTTGCATGGGTGTCGTCATAGCCCCATTGAGTAGTTTGTGCGTTGGCAAATACTTTGGCTGCCAAAATAAGTGCTGAAATGATAATTGTCTTCATTTGTATTGTTTGTTTTACAATACAAAGCC
>DGYK01000063.1:335559-441752 GCA_002398365.1 Flammeovirgaceae bacterium UBA5008 | reverse complement strand
ACAATACAAAGGTGCTGTGCACATGCCCCCGCTTATACGGACGAAACCTATCTTCTTCGGTAGGATTTGGAGATTAGTGATTTAAACTCAAGTGGCGCCTGGTCTGTTTCAGCTTTGAAGATTTTGGCAAAGTAGGATGAATCAAAATAGCCCAGCTCTGCCGCAATCTCTGAAATGGAATAATCTGTAAAGGAGATTAGTCGTTTAGCTTCTAAGATGAGTCGAGCCCGAATTACTTCAGTAGCTGTTTTGCCTGTCACTTCTTTCACCACAAAATTGAGATGATGAGGCGTTATCGCCAACATAGAGGCATAATTGCTCACCGAAAGGTTCTTGGAGAAGTTTAGGTCTATTAGCTGTTTGAATTTTTTGAACAGCACAATGTACTTTTTAGAAATCGTCACCTTCGCTTGCGCATCAACAGATCGCTGTATCTGTAAAAGCAAAACCTGCAAAAGTGCTTGTGCCATGGCCGGTTGGTAATCCTTTCGCTTTTTTTCTGCTTCCAGTTGGCGAATGGTTTGTTTGATTTCTTCAAAAGACTTTTTATCCGGCTGCAGAACAGGATGGCTATAAAAATTATCTAAAAAACTCAGTTCAAATAGTCGGTCTTTATTCTGGTGATGGAGCAACAAAAAATCTTCCGTGAACAAAATGCTTCCACCGAGAATTGGTTTCCATTCCTCAAACTCATGCAGCTGACCCGGTGAAATAAAAAACAAAGAGCCGGGTTTAATTTCATATTCTGTATAATCGATCACCTGTTTACTTTTTCCCTTCTCAATCCAGATGATTTCATAAAAAGTATGTTTGTGCACATCATCCACTTCGGGTTCTTCAATCTCATCAAAACGCAAAACCTCAAACTCGGTCGGGTTGTTGGGTTGGTTGATAAAATGGCCGATGGAATAGAAGGGAAACACTTTCTTCATAGCGGCCAAGTTAATCATTCGTACAGAAAATTTTCATTTGTTCTTAAAAACAGAAACTAATATTCAATTTATCCGTACAATCACCAAAATCGAATAAATGAAAACGTATCTGGGCGAGTTTGAAGAAGTAGTGCTGTTAACAATCGCTTCGCTGGGCGATGAAGCCTATGGGGTCTCCATTCAAAATGACATCGAAAGCCGATGTAAGCGTTCGATCAGCATCGGAGCGCTGCATTCCACCATCACGCGGTTAGAAGAAAAGGGATTTCTAAAATCTCGAATGGGTGGCGCTACAGCCGAACGAGGAGGGCGCAGCAAACGCTTTTATGAAGTGACCGCTGCCGGTAAAAAGGCTGTGACGGAAAGCAAAATGCTGCGCGATGAATTGTGGAGCTTGTCAAAAATCAAATTGTCCGCATCTAACAATTAATTCGACCCACATGCAAACGCCTCAACCTCCGCGATTAGCCAAATCCATTTTCAAATGGTATTGCGGAAACGCTCAAACAGAAGATTTACTCGGTGATTTGGACGAACAGTTTCAACTACACGTTCAAAATCGTTCCGCTCGATATGCGTATTGGAAATATTGGCAACATGTTTTCTCCTTACTCTTCTCATACGCAATCCGAAAACGAAAGCGCGATTCGCAAATGAGTCCTTTTACATCCGGTTTTTCGTTGGATATGCTTCGTAGTTATTTTAAAGTAGCCATACGCAATGTTTACCAATACAAATATATCTCGTTACTCAATGCATTTGGATTAGCGATTGGCATGTCTGTTAGTTTGCTCTTGATTTCTTTAGTCAGCTATGTGCGCACGTACGATGATTTTCACGCAAATAAAGATCGGATCTATACCATCACCAGCACGCGGTACGAAGGCATTGACGAAATCGACTATGCCAGCTCACCGATAGTCTTGGCCGATGAATTAGCTGTGTTGCCCGAAATTGAAGAAGTCGTTCGAATTCAATCTGGTTTTAATGAAGAAATAAAAATGGCTCAAGGTGCTATTCCTTTACGGGGATATTATGTGGAACCCAATTTCTTCAAAGTTTTTAGTTATGATCTGATCAAAGGCGATGGAGAAGCTGCACTGAAAAAACCCAATAACATCATCTTGACTGAATCGGCCGCTATTAAGCTTTTTAATAGTTCCGATGTGATTGGAAAAACCATTGAATCGGAACAAGGTGGATTGCTGGAGATAGCTGCTGTTATGAAAGACCACCCCATCAATTCGCACCTCAAATTTGAAGCTTTGATTTCCTATGCCAGTCTGCCATCGTCTTCACTATCTATTCAAGAAAAGTGGACACAGTATCAAAATCAATATGTGTATATCTTATTGAATAAAAGTGCCAACATCCAAAGTGTAGAATCTCATCTTCAAAAGATTGCGAAGACTACGTATGCTACGTTTCCAATTAAAGTTCAATTTCAGTATCAACATCTGGATGACATCACTATGGGGCCCGACTTTCGCAACGCGATAGGGCCCAAGTGGGAGGCATCGGGAATGATTGTCTTCGCCATTATCGCTGCATTGATCTTACTACCTGCATGCTTTAATTATACCAATATCTCGATTGCCCGAGCTTTGAAGCGATCCAAAGAAATTGGTTTGCGCAAAACAATGGGCGGAGCGAAAAGGCAGATATTCTTTCAGTTCATTACAGAAACAATTGTTATCACATTCATTTCATTCCTTGGGTCGTTGCTCCTCTTTTTTCTGATTCGCACGGAGTTTCAACAAATGCTGGTGGCTTCATCCGCGTTAGATCTTAGCCTTACTGTGCGTACGCTTTTTTTCTTTATTCTTTTTGCATTATTGACCGGATTCTTTGCCGGTATTTTTCCTGCTCTATTTTTCTCGGGCTTAAATCCCATTCAGGCACTGAAGAGCAAAGTAATTGGAAATGGTTCGTCCAGTATGCGCGTGCGCAAAGTGCTAACTGTCTTTCAGTTCGCTCTTTCATTCTGTTTCATTCTGTCGCTGGTTGTGTTCAGTCGGCAGTATCGCTATTCGATCAATTTTGATTTTGGATTTACGAAAGAAAATGTAGTGGATGTGGAATTGCAAGGTGTTAATCCTTCGCTTTTTAAATCAGAATTCGAATCGTTTTCCTCGGTGCATGCAGTATCGATGTCCTCCGATGTCCTCGGACTAAGCTACTCCACCACGTGGGTGAAAGATAATGAAAAGGATTCTTCAGAAGTTGCACAGCTGTTTGTAGATCCGAACTATCTGAACAATTTCGGACTGACACTTCTCGCTGGCAAAAATTTTCCAAATGAAGTGTGGAAACAAGAGCAGTACATTATCGTAAATGAAGAGTTTTTAAAGACGGAAAAAATCCCACAACCTATTGACGCCATTGGTCGCACCTACCAAGTGAATGATAAAGAACTAGAAATCATCGGAGTAGTAAAAAACTTTCATTATGGCACATTGCGATTGCCAATCGACAAATTCTTTTTTCGATATGACCCCGCGCACTTCGCTTATGCCAATTTAAAAGTTGCCTCCACGGATGCATTCGCTTTGTTTACGGATTTTGAAAAAAGGTGGAAAAATGTAAGCGCGCTACCGATGAAGGCACACTTTTTTGAGGATGAGTTAAACGAAGGATATTCTATGTATGTCGTGCTCTTAAAAATAGTCGGCTTCCTTGGTTTGTTAGCCATTACTATTTCCCTGCTTGGCATGCTTGGCATGGTAGTTTATACTTCGGAAACAAAAGCGAAAGAAGTGGGCATTCGCAAGGTAATGGGTGCCAGCATGGCGAATATTACCTATTTGTTGTCGAAGGACTATCTTAAATTAATGATTTGGGCCATTGTTCTCTCGGCCGTTCCCATGGTATTTTTGTTTGATCTGTTCTTAACACGCATTCAGTATTATAGTGTTCAGTTAAACTTTTGGGATGTGTTGATCAGTATTGTGTTGCTTATTTCTCTAGGGCTCGGCACTATTGCCTCGCAGACAATAAAAACGGCCAGCGCCAATCCGGTCGATACGCTGAAAGTAGAATAATATCATTGTCATCAAGCTTAACATTTTCTACATTGACGGAAAATAAGTGGTATGATTCTTTATGGTATCAAAAATTGCAATACAGTAAAGTCAGCAGTAGAATGGCTGAATCAACACGAGATTGCGTTTGATTTTCACGACTACAAAAAGGCGGGCATTACTGCTGCCAAGTTAAGCGAGTGGTGCAAACAAGTAGGATGGGAGAGTCTGGTCAACAAACGTGGCACCACCTGGCGCCAATTAGATGAAGCCGTTCTAGCAAAAGTGACGAATGAAAAAGCGGCCATCGCATTGATGCTTGAAAAAACCAGCGTAATCAAACGGCCTTTGATCGAAGAGAACAGCAAGGTGATTTTGCTGGGGTTTGATGTAGATATTTATAAGAAGCATTTCGCTTAAATATTTTTGATTACTTACACTCCCAACTCCGTCTTTGCCAAATCGGCTATACCTTGATGCCATGCATGATATTGCTTCCAAATTGATTCACACCATTCTCTAATCAGTAAATCTCGTGGTTCGCCAGGACTCGCCTTCAACACATTCTCAACAGTTATTTCTCCTCGTTGAATAGGCAATGCAAGTGATGGCCACCGCTTTTTATTCTGCGACATTTTTACGTGCGCTTGCTGCACTTGCTTACCTGTAAATCCTTTTTCCAAAAACAAGTAGAGCCCAATTAATGCGAACGTGATTTTTATTGGCTTTGTGTTTTCATCAGTCGTTTGCGCAGCAAATGCATCTACTGCATGTTGGTGAATAAAGTAAGACCGATCTTGCGCTAGTGTGTAATACGATAGCTCGTTAAATAGGTCTTGAGGTGTTTTCATAGTTCGATCCGTTTATTGAGTCTCTTTTTTTCGATATAGTGATCTAAATAAAAAACCCAGAATTTCTTCCGGGCTTTGTTACGTCTTTCTACTTAAGTCTAACGTCTAGAAAGGATATTCTCCTTTGCCAATCGCGTAGTTGGCCACTTTGCGTCTGGCTTCTTTTAAATTGTATGGATCAATTTTGGTGAAGCGCTTTAGGCCGAGCAACATCAAACGCAACTCATCGCCTTCCGCGAAAGCGTAGATAGCTTGCTTGCCTGCTCCCGCTGCTTTCTCGATTGCATGGTGCAAATAAATCATCGCCATCGCAATCTCAATTTCACATGCTTTCTCGCCACGGACTCCAATCAATTTTTCCACACGCAACAACACCGACTCTGCCACATATCCTTCAATCAACATGTCGGCCAGGTTCATCAACACTTCTTGCTCGTCTGAAAGCTTCATCATAAACTTCTGGACAGCAGCTCCGCTCACCATCAAGCCTGCTTTCTTTAAATTAGCCAACGCCTTTTTCTCTTTCGCGAAAATGGCGGTGTCATCGCTTGCACCAAAATCAGGAATCGATGTCAATTCTTTTTGCACCGCCATGGCTGGTGTCATCAAATCCAATGTGCCTTTCATCGCACGCTTCAATAGCATGTCGATCGTGAGCAGTCGGTTGATTTCGTTCGTTCCTTCGAAGATGCGGTTGATACGTGCATCGCGGTATGCGCGGTCCATCGGACCTTCGGCTGAGAAGCCCATGCCTCCGTAAATCTGTACACCTTCATCTACTGAAAAATCTAACACTTCACTTCCGTGTACTTTTAAGATTGCGCACTCAATTGCAAATTCCTCCAGCGACTTTAAACGTGCCTGACCTTTCTCCATACCACCGGCCACAAAGGCATCGTACGCATCGTCAATATTTTGTGAGGCACGGTAGTGTGCCGATTCGGAAGCAAAAATTTTCGTTACCACTTCGGCAATCTTATGCTTGATGGCTCCGAACGTAGAAATAGAAACCCCAAACTGCTTGCGCTCATTGGAATACTTAATCGCTTGGCTGATCGTTCCCTTCGACCCGCCCAACGCACCAACACCTAACTTAATGCGGCCGATATTCAGGATGTTTACAGCAATCTTAAATCCATTCTCACGCTCGCTCAACATATTCTCCACCGGCACCTTGCAGTCGTTGAAGAAAATCTGACGGGTAGAAGATCCTTTGATACCCATTTTCTTTTCCTCCTCATTCATGGTGATGCCACCGAATGTTTTCTCAACAATAAATGCAGTCAGGTTTTTGTCATTGTCGATTTTAGCGAACACAATAAAAATGTCTGCAAAGCCACCGTTGGTGATCCACATTTTCTGACCGGTGATCAGATAGTGTTTTCCGTCAGCAGAAAGTTTCGCTTTGGTTTTACCGCTGTTGGCATCCGAACCTGAATCCGGCTCCGTCAAACAATAGCTTGCTTTCCATTCGCCTGAGGCCAACTTTGGAATGTACTTTTTCTTTTGTTCTTCATTACCATAATAGAGAATTGGCAATGTACCAATGCCGGTGTGTGCTGAGATAGCCACAGCAAATGAGTAGCCAGCACCGACTGCTTCTGCCACCAACATCGTGGTATTAAAATCCATGCCGAAGCCTCCAAGCTCTTGCGGAACAGATGTTCCTAATAAACCCAATGCGCCAGCCTTATCCAAAAGAGAAGGCATGAGCTTGGGATCTTTTTGTGAGTCGATTAAATCCAGATGCGGATAAACTTCTTGTTTCAAAAAGTCTTTACACGTCTGAGCAATCATCTTTTGCTCTTCACTAAATTCCTCCGGAATAAAAATTTCGTGTGCCTGCGTTTCGCGAATGAGGAACTCTCCTCCTTTGATTGCTTTCTTGGTTGCTACTTCAGTTGCCATTTTCTTTCGTATTAAAAATTACACATCTATTTGAGAAGTTTGTAAAGGCAAATTGTTCATTGCCTGTTGCAAATTATTATTTCAACATTTCATAAATGCCCGCCACCCCTTGTCCACCACCAACACAGGCGGTCACCATTCCATACTTTTTATTTTGTCTTCGCAGTTCATTAAATAGTTGAACGGACAAGCGCGCGCCTGATGAACCGAGCGGATGACCAACGGCAATCGCTCCTCCATTCACATTTAGCTTTGCGCGATCAATACCCAACTCTTTTACTACTGCCAGCGACTGTGCTGCGAATGCTTCGTTTAATTCAATCAAGTCAATGTCTTGCAAATTCAGTCCGGCAATTTTCAATGCCTTGGGAATCGCTGCAACTGGACCAATACCCATGATTCGCGGATCAACACCTGCGGTTGCATAGCTCACCATGCGTGCGATGGGTTTCAGATTCAGTTGCTTCACCATCTTCTCACTCATCACCGCCACAAAAGCTGCTCCGTCCGAAGTTTGAGAAGAGTTTCCGGCTGTCACCGAACCGCCTGCCGCAAACACCGGCTTTAATTTTGATAAACCTTCGAACGTAGTGTCTGCACGAATGCCTTCGTCTTTTTCTACGATGTACTCGCGGGTTTTCTTTTTCATGTTTTCATCGACATACACTTCTTTCACAGTGATGGGCACCACTTCATCTTTGAACTTGCCTGCCTGCCAAGCTGCTGCTGCTTTCGCATGCGACTCTACTGAAAATTGATCTTGCTCTTCGCGCGAAACTTTAAATTGCTTCGAAACTTCTTCGGCTGTTAAGCCCATGCTGGTGTAGTAGGTTGGATGATCTTTCGCAATAGCATAGTTGAGTGCTGTCTTGAATCCCATTACTGGCACTAAAGACATTGACTCGGTTCCACCGGCAATGATCACATCAGCCTGACCTGCTTGTATGCGATGGCTCGCGATGGCGATGGCCTCCACACCCGATCCGCAATAGCGATTGATCACCATGCCTGGCGCATCGAGACCAAGTGCCAAAAGCGAAATCATACGTCCCATCTGCATTCCTTGTTCTGCTTCGGGCACGGCATTGCCCACAATCAAATCATCGACCATTTTATTTTCCAAACCCGGAATGGATTTAACCAAATGCTTGATCACATCCGAGGCAAGATCATCGGGTCGTACAAAACGAAACCCTCCTTTTTTTGCCTTACCAACTGCTGTCCGGAAGCCTCCTACTATATATGCATCCATGTCTTTATTGTTTTTATGTAATATCTTTTTTTGAAGTTGCTTACTGCCAAGTGCCTACTAATTCCTTAATGGTTTTCCTCCCGTTAAAATAGCTTGAATTCTTTCTAACGTTTTCTTCTCTCCGGTCAGCGACAAGAAAGCTTCACGTTCCAAATCCAGAAGATATTGCTCGCTTACTTCTTGTGGCGATGTCAAGTCTCCACCGCACATGATGTTAGCAATCCACTTGGCTACTTTCGCATCGTGATCAGAAATGTAATTGCCCATGCGCATGCCTTGCAAGCCGGCTAAGAATAAAGCTTGTCCGGTGCGGCCTTGCACTTTGATGTTGCGCGCTTGTGGTTGCATGGTATATCCTGCTTCAACTAAATCCAACACAGCCTGCTTCGCATCGGCAATCTGACGATCTTTGTTCATCGAAACGCGATCCAATTTTTTCAAGATGCCATACTCTCGCGCTTCTTCTGCCGAGGTAGCTACCTTTGCTGTCGCGATAGTCATAAATGCATTTTGAAGTGCATTCAATTCCACATCGCCTTCTTCCATCGCATCGCTCACACGCTTTGTAAATTCTTTCGTTCCACCTCCACCCGGGATGAGGCCCACACCAACTTCCACCAAACCGATATACGTTTCAGCGGCCGCTTGCGCGATGTCTGCGTGCATAGTCATCTCACAACCTCCACCCAACGTGCGGCCTTGCGGACAAACCGCCACGGGCACCGAAGAATAACGAATGCGCATTACCGAATTTTGGAATGCCTTGATCATGAAATCGATCTCATCATAATCTTGCTCGATGGCATACATAAATACGAGACCCAGATTCGCGCCAAGCGAAAAGTCTGCGCCTTGATGGCCAATCACCAAGCCTTTGTAATCTTTTTCAGCAAGATCAATCGCTTTGTTCATTCCTTCAATCACTGCGCTGCCAAGTGTGAAACTCTTGCTATGCCAGCCAAAATTCAATACACCATCGCCCAGGTCAATGATTTTTGAATCGGCATTCTTCCAAACAACGCTCTCACTTTTGTTTTCAAGAATGATGAAGCTCTCTCTTCCGGAAATCGATTTGTATGTTTTAGTAGGGATGTCGTAATATTTTTTCTGACCTCCTTCTGCTTTGTAGAATGATTTGTGACCGGCAGCCAACATATCGTATACCCATTGCGCTGGTTTGTACCCGGCCGCTTCCATGTGTGGGATTGATTTCTCTACGCCAACAGCATCCCATGTTTCAAACGGACCAAGTTCCCAGCCGAAGCCTCCACTTACCGCATCATCGATACGGAAAAGTTCATCACTGATTTCGGGAATGCGGTTGGTCACATATTGAAATAAACCATAGAAACAGTCGCGGTAAAAATCACCGGCTTTGTCTTTACCTGCCAGCAACACTTTAAAGCGATCTTTCAAGTTGTCGATCGTCTTGGTCGTTTCGAGTGTCGCAAACTTTGCTTTTGCCTTCGGTTTGTATTCGAGTGTTTTAAGATCGAGTGTTAATATCTCCGTTTCTCCTTTCGCGTTTTTCGATTTCTTATAAAAACCCTGACCTGTTTTATCTCCCAACCATTTATTTTGCTCTAGCTTGGTTACAACTTCGGGCAACTTGAACATGTCACGGCCTTCATCATTTACCAATCCGGCATAGAGGTTGTTCGAAACTTTTACTAAAGTATCCAAACCCACTACATCGGAAGTACGGAAGGTAGCTGACTTTGGTCGGCCAATGACAGGACCAGTGAGTTTATCGACTTCATCCACATTCAAATCAAATTTGCGCATGGAATCAATCACTTTTAGCAAACCAAAAATTCCCACACGATTACCAATGAAAGCAGGTGTGTCTTTGCACAACACAGTTGTCTTTCCAAGGAAAAGATCACCATAGTGCATTAAAAATTTAGTAACGGCCGGATCGGTTTTAGCTGTTGGAATGATCTCCAACAATTTTAAATAGCGCGGAGGGTTGAAGAAGTGTGTGCCCGCAAAATGCTTTTGAAAATCTTCGCTGCGGCCCTCTGCCATCAGGTGAATAGGTATACCCGATGTGTTAGAAGTGATGAGCGTGCCCGGTGTGCGGTGCTTTTCCACTTCTTCGTATACTTTCTTTTTAATATCCAGATTCTCTACAACCACCTCGATGGTCCAGTCTACATTTTTAATTTTAGGCATGTCATCGGTGAAGTTGCCCAGCTTGATGCGTGAAGCAAATTTTTTGCTGAAGAGCGAAGCCGGGTTAGCTTTGAGTGTCGCTTCAAATGCACTGTTTACAATCCGATTCTTAACAGCCGGATGATCGAGTGTTAAGTTTTTCTTTTTCTCTTCTTCGGTCAATTCTTTTGGCGCGATGTCGAGCAGCAGCACCTCGCAACCAATGTTGGCGAAGTGGCAAGCGATGCGCGAGCCCATGATTCCGGAACCTAATACGGCAACTTTGCGAATGTTTCTATTCATGACTTTTTACTTTTTTAATGATAGTTGCAGGCCTTCATAATCCGTTGACCGAATTATCACGGCATGCTATTTTTATACTGTTGCTTTCTCGTAAATATTGTTCTTCTCAATAATCTGGTTGATGGTTTGCACCACCTCAAAAAACACCTCCAATTTATCTGCGGGCACTTCCTCACGCACGGCTTCATTAAACCGGAGCACGGTTTCCCGCGACTTCTCTTTCATCTTTTTGCCCTCTTTGGTTAAGTAAACTTTAACCGAGCGCTTGTCATTTTTATCTACCTCACGATAGATCAATTTCTTTTCCTCCATAGAGTTGAGCAGACGCGTTAAGCTTCTTGGCTCGAGACCCATCAAGGGACCAATCTTCATAGCGGGCGCTCCTTCTTCCGAAGGAATATTGAGTAGCGCATAGCCTATAGACATCGTGCCATTGTAATTCAATGCTTGCTGGTTATACATGCGTGCAATGGCATGCCAGGCAGCTTTGAGGTGATAGTCTATGGTTTCTTCGCGTTTCAATCGGTTACGAAGATATAGAAAAATTATTCTGCATGCCGAGCATTTTCAAATAAATATTTTTTTACCTACAAATCATTCCAATTCCATGACCCACGTCATGAAGTGAATTGGCTAAAAATCATAGTGATAGCTGGTGAATAATCATTCCCTGGGTGGGGCATAGCGGCCACCTTTGACTCAACAAAACCAAGCTGTTATGAACAAAACCAAAACCCAAAAATTTCTAATTCTTCTTTTCTTATGTGGCAGCACGCTGTGGTCTGTTGGGCAAGTCAATTACAAGCAAGCAGCCGATTCGTATGTTACCATTGCAGGCACATCTACCCTTCATGATTGGACGATGACGTCATTGGAATTGAATGTGCAGGCTTCGCTCGAGGCTTCCTCAGCGGGTATCGCACAACTGAAATCGCTTACGCTTACTATACCGGCTACCAGCCTGAAAAGTGCGCACAAAGCGATGGATAAAAATGCATACACCGCTTTAAAAACAGACAAGTTTAAAAGCATTCAGTTCACCGTCTTGTCCGCCACCATTCAAAAAAATGTTGTGCAGGCTTCTGGTAACCTAACCATCGCAGGAGTAACGAAACCGGTTCAGATTGAAGCCACCTGCAGCAATACCAATGGCACACTCATTTGCACCGGCAGTAAAAAAATCAAGATGAGTGATTTTCAGGTAGAAGCTCCGGTGTTCATGTTTGGCACCGTCAAAACCGGAGATGAAATCACCATCAGTTTCAACCTACCATTAGCAGCAGTTAAAATCTAACGATCAACCTTAAAACCCAATTTTTTATGAAAACTAAATTTTCAATTCTCAAACTACTTTTTGGTCTCATGCTGTTGACTTCAGCATCGATGGCTCAGGTTCAACCACCGCTCCAATTTTTTCGTGCGTATGATAAGACAGGCGTCAATGTTTTTGAAACTACACGCGTAGATACGATTCCTTTCGATGGTCTTAAGATTCGATTCGGTGCAAACTTTACACAAGGCTATCAAAACATCAGCCATAGCAATGCCGCTCGCGCAATACTTTCTGGTGGTGGTGGTTTTGAAACCGGTGTTGGCACGGGTATATTCAACACTAAGCTTGATGGAACCGGAGCAGTAGTTCCAAATATTGCTGTCGATCCCAATGTATATGGTGGTTATATCAATACCGCAACCAACGCTTTGTATACAAATACAACTGCCTTATATCAACAAGCTGGTGGATTTCCGCTGGCACAAGCTAACTTTAATATCGATGTGCAATTGACGGATGGTGTACGTGTGAGTTTGGTTTCTTACATGTCTTCTCACCACCACAATGAATTCTGGGTAAAAGGTGGTTATTTCCAAATTGACAAAGTAGGTTTTCTGGGCAGCGAGTTCTTCAACAAACTGTGGAAAAACTTAACGTTGAAAGTTGGTCACATGGAAATCAACTATGGTGATGCTCACTTCAGAAGAACCGATGGCGGTAATGCGATCTACAATCCTTTCATGGAAGGAAACATAATGGATGCGTTCAATACGGAAATTGGTGGCGAATTATACTGGCGCAAATCCGGACTGATTGCTATGATTGGTATCACCGATGGTGAAATTCAAGGTAGCGTTTCAAAACCTGATGACAGAAGACCATCTGTTTATGGTAAGTTTGGCTTCGATAAAAATATCAATGACAAAACGCGCGTACGTTTAACCGGTTCTTTCTATAGCACCGCTTCTTCTATCAGCAACACTCTTTATGGTGGCGACAGAACCGGTTCAAACTATCAATATGTAATGGAACCTGTTAGTGCTACTTTAACCGGCAATGCTTTCTCAGGAAGAGTTAACCCCGGCTTTAAAGATAACGTAACGGCTTTCATGATCAATCCTTTTGTGAAAATGGGAGGCATCGAATTCTTCGGCACCTATGAAGTAGCTGAAGGAAACAGCCAAGTAGAAAATGGGGAAGTAAAATATAGCAACCCTACATTGCCAACGTTTAGCAAACTGCCTAATCGCAAGTTCACTCAATTAGAAGCTGATGTGGTGTATCGTTTTGGTAAAGACGAAAAGTACTATGTTGGTGCTAAATACAATACTGTTTCCGGCACGGCTGTATTCGGCCAAAGTACTACTGCTAGTAGCATTAGCCAAGGCACACGTAAAGATGTATCGATTGACCGCACAAGTTTTGGTGCTGGCTGGTTCATTACCAAAAACGTGCTCTTCAAAGCTGAATATGTGTCTCAAAAATATAATGACTACCCAACCGACAATATCTTAAGTGGTGGCAAGTTTGACGGCTTGGTGATCCAGGGAGTAATTGGTTTTTAGGTTTTGTTGTAAGAACATTCCGGCTGGTGATTTCATCGGCCGGAATTTCTTTTTTTATACTAATTTAATCGTGTGAAAAAACTTCTCTTCTTTCTAGTACTTTCTTTAACGCTCTCCGGTTTTCGGTCTGATAATGTACTTGTCCATCGATTGATTGTATTGCCGGACAGCCGATTAATTATTGATGGGAAAACCAATGTAAATTCGTACAGTTGTTCTATCTCACGCTATGTCGGTAGCGACACATTAGTACTGCATGAAGGTGGTAGAAATGTGCGGCCTGTATTTGTAAAAGGCGAAGTGTCGCTGGATGCACGCAGCTTTGATTGTGGCATTGCACCGATGACCGCTGATTTCCGAAAGACGATTAATAGCAAAACGCACCCCGCTATTCTAATTGACTTTATCTCTTTTGAGCGGACACCTTCCTACAAATCCGGAGAAGAAAAATTTAAAAGTGTTGTGCGCATTTCATTATCAGGAGTAAGCAAGTTGTTTGAAATGGATTGTTCCATTTCCACTACGCCAGCCGGTTTGATTCACTTAAAAGGTGGCCGACAATTTCTGTTTGCCGATTTTAACTTAGAAGCACCCAAACACATGATGGGTTTGGTAAAAGTAGATCAACAATTACATGTAGGGTTTCACCTTGTTCTAAAGCTAGATGCTGATCGATAAATTCTATTGTTTCTCAGAAGTGTTCAATGCAGCCTTTTCTTTGCGATCCAATCTGCGCTCGCCAATAGCTTGTAGAATAAAAATCAAGATAAATAAGTAGCGGGCCGAATTCGGTTCCACGAAAACCCAAATACCGGATAACAACCAAATGGCAGGTGCTATCATCGCGCGAAAGCGCAAACGGGCAGCCACTAATGGAGTAAGTGTTTCGCTGTATCCTTCTTTCTTTACAATGTAGTTAACCATCACTAAATTAAAAACTCCAATCATCACCAGATTGACGCAGTAAACAACGAAGGGTCCGTTAAGAGCAAAATACTTTGAATAGAAAGCTGTGGAGAATGGCAAAAGTACTACCGACATCAGCAGCCAAACGGTAAGCCATAACAATCGGTTATCGTACGTTTTTACAAACTGAGCCAAAATCAAGTGTGCACGCCAATATAGTGCGGTTACTAAAAAGCTGATGAAGAATCCTACAAAACTAGGGATGAGGCGGAGCAAAACACCGGAGGTTCCATGACTCGTTAAATCTGCAGCCGTAGGAATTTTTATTTCCAGAATCAGCAAAGTCATGGCGATGGCAAATACGGCATCGCAAAAATTATTGACGCGGTCGTTGGGAAATCGGTTGAGCATCTCGAAAGATAGTAAGACATTGGTAAATACCCACATTTTGGATTGCCGTAAGATCGGTTGAGATACTAAAGATTAGTTTTTATAGAAATTTGTAGATTTGTTAAAAGGACAAAGACAAATATCGAAATGATCGTTGCAGAAAAAGATATTGGTTTGGAACGACTCCTCAACAAACATGACTCCCTCATCACGGTTGCTGGCAGCTTAGATGAATTTTATGCTTTGGAAGAAACCAAGGCTGATTTTGTTAATGGATTTATTCATATACAAATGGGAGCAAGTGTTATTCATGAACAGATTTTTGTTGAGTTGATTACTCAATTAAATCTTTTTGTAAAAAAAGATCAATTAGGCAAAGTTTTTGGATCTCGACTTTCTGTAGGTTTATCGAGTAGTTACCATCCTGAACCAGACATTTTTTTCGTTGCAAATAAAAATTCAGGAAAATATGCCAACGACCGATTTAACGGTACTCCTGATCTGGTCATTGAAATAATTTCGCCCTCCACTCGTAAATTAGATTTGGAAGAAAAACGTCCGCTCTACCAAAATAACTTGGTGCCCGAAATCTATTTTATCGACTTTGATCATAAGGTGGTGATTATCGATCTGCTTGAAGATGGCAAGTATGCTTCATACACCCTGAAAACTGGCACATTTGCCAGTAAAGTATTGGCAGGACTCGAGTGGGAGATCGAAAAAATGTATTTGCCTTAACGTAGAATTTGGTCTACCAAGAAACTTAACCTGCTTATTTTCTGTGCCGCATTAAGGCTGCTGCCTGGCCAATCCAATTATCTCTACCGATTCGATCGGGGAAAAATTTGATGGATGATGTTACGTAGTCGATCGTTTCCGGTGTAAACTCACTGATCTGTTTAAAAGTATAAATGCCAATTGCATTGAGCTTGCTTTCGATCACAGGTCCTATTCCGGAAATCATTTTAAGATCGTCTCTGTTTTTCTCTGATACTTTCTCGATCAGCGTTTCTGCCGGTTTACGTTTAGGGGTATGAGCTTTTTCCAGTTCCTGTTTCAGGCCATCGGTAATCATTTTCTCATTCACCAACTGCATCTCCAGTTGCTTGATTTGCATAGCATACCTTCCCAACTCAACATCCGCCAATTGAATTTTCGGACGCAAGGTGTGTAGCTCCTCTTTCAAAAGAGCCACCGTTTCATCTTTCTCCTGCAGCGCAGCTTTAAGTCGTTCGCTTTCTTCAGCTATTCGATGATTATCTTCTTTCAACACTGCCTCGGTGCGAACCAAATTCAATTCCATATCTCGCACACTGCGCATCGAAGCTGCTTTCATTTCCTGTAATTGCTTCTTTTCTTCCAGCAAAGCATTGGTAGAAGCTTTCTTTGTTTGGTCAATCGTATTTTGTTGTTGATACCAGGCAATCGCAAAACCGATGAAAACCGCTACCACGAGCATGACGAGAATTTCAAATATGGCCGTAGTCGCGGCCTGTGAATTGAACTGAGCCGGATCGGTAGAGACCCCTTTTACTCCAATTATATACCACTGTGATGCCACCAGGCACCAAACAAAAAAGGCTCCTACAAACGAATATGAGAGTTTCATCTGATGACAAGTTAATGAGGCGCGAAGCTACTAAAAATTCGGTAAACGCACGATTCTACGAATATTTTACAAAAAGGAGGTTCGACAAACTTGCCGAATGGCGCCCATCTTTGAGCTTTTTTGTAGGTTCTAAATTGAATTTTCCGGTGGATGGATTAGTGGTTACTTTTGCAGCTCAAACTTTGTTGAAACTATATGGGTCTTGTCGAACAATTTAACTCCTATCGCAGCCAGATGAATGAAAAAATTCTGGAGGCAGATAATCTGATCATTAAGCGAATATTTAACCTTGATACCAATGCCTACCAGGCGGGCGCTCTCGATGTAAAGTCGAAAGAACTAATCGGGTTGACTTGCTCGCTCGTGCTACGTTGCGATGACTGTGTTAAATATCACTTGGGAAAGTGCAAAGAATTGAATTTTTCGACAGCCGAAGTACACGAAGCAATGGGTGTTGCAACGCTTGTGGGCGGAACCATTGTGATTCCGCATTTGCGTAGGGCATTTGAATATTGGGAAGAACTGAACAAGTAAGCTATGTTTAAGCGTGACCTGGATTTGGAGCGACAGTGGAATTACCTTTTGAAGGAAATTGAAAAGCAGATTCAAAAGAAGCCCAAAGATTTGAATGAAGTTCTGTTTTTAATTGGCGTTCAAGAGTTGGGCAGGGGCGCGCAGCGTTTTGAAAAAGAAGAAAAGCAAGACTTAATGCACATTGCGATTTGTAAAGTGCTGAGTCTGGCCGGCTATTACGAATTAGAAGGCCTCGATAAAGACGGCTGGCCTCACTGGAAACTCATCAAAAAGCTTCCTCATTTCGACTTGCTCGAGCAGGAAAAACTATTGAAGATGCACGTGATTGAATATTTTGAAAAGGAGTATGAGTGGAAAATCTTTTCTATTACCGAATCTGAAGCTTAATATCCTTGGCTTCTTTCTCATTGGCTGCTTCAGCATGTTGATGATTTCATGCCAAGACAAACCGAACGCTCAAAACATCCAACAAGAAATTGTCGCAGCAGAAGCAGCCTTCGAAAAAATGGCAAGCGAGAAAAGCATCGCTCAGGCATTTTATGAATTTGCCGATGCAAACGCCACGATCAATCGTGGTGAATTAATTCATGGCCGTGAAGCGATTTTAGATTTTTACAAAAAGGCTGGTTTGGACAAGGCGCGGCTGCAATGGGCACCCGACTCTGTTTTTGTAAGCGAAGCCGGGGATATGGCTTATACTTATGGGAAATACAAAATGAATTTGCCTGATAGCTCCGGTCAAATCATCACTAAAACAGGAATTTTTCACACCGTTTGGAAGCGCCAGTCAGATGGAAGGTGGAAATACGTATGGGATTAATTCTTTTTCCTGCCGGCTCGCCCCAGGTACTTAAAGGAATCTACCAGCAAAACAGTGCCCACCGCTCCGGTAACTCCGCCAGCCACTAACAACACTTGACCAAGCTGGTCATTTGACCGGCCCAGCAAAAGTCCACCGGTAATAGTGACGGTATAACCAATCGTGGCCACTAAGATACCGCGCTTAAATTTCTTTTCCGAGGTTACTAAGTTCAACTGAATGTTGTCTACATCTTGTTGCATTTGCAATACTTGCACTTTCAGGTCTTCAACAGTACTGGGTGCCTGCTGGCCAAAGCCTACTGTTGTCATCATCCACAACATAAAAAATAAAATGGGCCTTATCATAGGTTCTGTATTTTTCTGGTGCTTATCGGTCCAACCATTTTTTGAAGTCAGCGGTTCGCTCGCGGCTCACGGTCAAATCATGCTGACACGGTTGGTTTAGTTTTACTTCTAATCGGGTGGTCATGGTGCCTTTCACTTCGGCAATGGCATCGGCCCGTACGATATACTTTCGGCTGATTCTGAAAAAGTCATTCGGGTGCAACATCTCTTCCAATTCCTCCAATGTGTACGCGACCAAATGTTTTCGGTTTTCTTTCTGTGTGACCAGATAAGCCTCCTTGCCATCCGCATAAAAATACGCGGCATCGGCTGCTTGCTTGAAGGTAATTTTGTTGCCGGCCTTTACGACAATGCGTTGCTTGTAGGATGGAATTTTGTGTTCCATCAATTCGCGTAGCGATTGAAGGGTTTGTGGATCAATTTGGGTTTTGCTGTTTAGGCGATTGTATTTATCCAACGCACGAGTGAGGTCTTCTTGCTGAATGGGTTTTAGCAAATAATCGATACTATGGTGTTGAAATGCTTTGAGTGCATATTGGTCGTAAGCGGTAGTAAAAACGATAGGAATATCAGTGCTCACCGAATCGAATACTTCAAAACTCTTTCCGTCCGCCAGCTGTATATCCAAAAACAATAAATCTATTTTCTTACCCGAGACGATGGCCTGCCTTATCTGGGAAACCGTATCCACCTGATCTAAAATCGAAATAGAGGAATCGTATTTTTGAATCATCGATACCAAGCGCTCGGCTGCTAACCCCTCATCTTCCGCAATCAACACATTCATATCTCTGCCAATTGTAATAACGGTATCTGCACTCTAAATTCTGTTTCTGTTTTATCCACAATTACCGGATCATCGCTTAATAACTGATATCTGCTTTGAATATTTTGTAGCCCACGGTTAGTCGACTCTTCTTTGACTTGTTTCTCCTGCAAATTGTTGGTAACCACAATGGCGTTGGGTGTACTAAAAATTTTAATGGTGAGCGGATTGGTTTTTGAGACCACGTTATGCTTAATCGCATTTTCTATGAGCATCTGTAATGCCGCGGGAGCAATGTAATGATCCGTAGGGTTGGTGTTGATTTCTTTTTGAACGATCAGGTTTTCGCCATAGCGGATTTGAAGCAGATACAAATACGATTCCATAAAGGACAATTCGTCCTGCAAGGAAACCACTTTGCGCTCCTGACTATTTAACAAGTACCGATATACGTTTGAGATTTGAGTAATAAACTTGGCCGAAGCATCCGGATCTTTGTAAACCAACGTGGAGAGCACGTTGAAACAATTAAACATAAAATGCGGATTGATTTGGTTGCGCAGCGCTTCGAATTGCGCTTCCATGGTGATCTTCTTCAATTGTTCTGTTTCCAGTTGTGCCTTTTTTAGTTTGTTCATAAAAAAGACAATCGCATTCACACAGTGCAAAAACAAATTGACACGAAAGCCGAACGCCAATAACAGTTTGGTATTGTTATAGTCAACTATTACCGGCACGTGCAGCAAAATATCTAAAGCAACTAGCGACACCGAAGAAGCAATGAATACATTCAGAAAACTGAGCAGAAATAAAATGATAAGCGGATGTGCTTTTTTTACAAAACTAATGCTGCTCTGAATTTTACTCAGCAACGATTCGGTGATTCGATTCAGCTCCCAGAGAAAAAAGACAACAATACCTAAGGCCAAAAACAAATAAATACCGCTGAATTGTTTGGTAAGCAAACTCTCACCCACCGTCAATTGCAAATTGATATACGAGTAGACCGTAAGAAAGAGAATAAATAAATATCGATAGCGGATGCCGAACACAGAATGGTTGGTAAATGTGAAACGAAGATACTATGCAATCATCAAAACAAGAAGCTCTCCGATGTGCTTAATGTAAACACATGCGGAGAACTTCTGTTAACCCAATCCCCTATTATTTATGGAAGCAACACTTTATCGATCGCGTGGATTACTCCATTTGTTCCCAAAACATTAATCAAAGTGGGTGTTGTGGCTAAGATATTAGCTGTTACACCTCCGCTGGTCACGGTAAGGTTAGTCGCATTGATAGCAATGTCACCATTTAAGGATGCCACGTTTCCGGTTACCAAATCCCTAGAGAAAATGCGGCCGGTTGTGGTAGTTGGGCTGGAGATGATGTGCTTTTGAAGCACAGCTACAAGTGTGTTGCCATCTACAGTTGCCAAATTGATGCCAGAAGCTTCGAAAGCTGCATCGGTAGGGGCAAACAAGGTGATGTTTGCGCTAGCATCAGAAGCGGTAGCTAAGATGGCTGCAGCTTCTGAGCGGCTTAACGCCTGAATCAGCTTCGTAAATTGTGGTGCTGTTGCTGTTGACAACGCAGTCGCAATTTGAGCGATGGTTTGTGAAGGAGGTGAAAGCGTCCGATCAATTAGATGTACGACTCCATTGCTGGCAATAATATCGGTTTGCGTTACCTTGGTACGACCATTGATAAATACACCCGTTGCACCGCGGTTGCTTAGATAGAATTTACCCTGTAGCGTAGTAATATCTGAATTTACCGGAGCTGTGTTTGTTGGCAAGCCGGCTGCTTTTACTTCGCTGTTAAGCACATGGTATTTTAAGATTTTATCTAATTCAGCTTGGGCAGGCAATGTAGTAATGCCCGCAGCTACAAAGGCAGCATTGTTCGGTGCAAATAGTGTTTTCTTCGAAGAACTCAACAGCGTAGTTAATATCTCCGGGCTGGCAGCATTTACGGCTGCAATCAATGTTGTAAAATCTTTATTGAAATAAGCGGGAGCTACAATCGTTCCAACAATTGGAGCAATGCTCGGATTAACTAAAACAGCATCCACCACATGCACTACTCCATTGGAAGCTTGAACATTTGGGGTAGTCACGCTCACCGATGTGTTTAGTCTCAATCCACCCGTTAGGGTAATAGTAATGTTTTCGTTCGCCACGGTATTGCGGGTGCCGGCAACCAATTGGGTTGACTGAAGTGCGGCTGTTGAAATCACGTGGTATTCCAAAATTTTCCTCAGCACTGCATCTGGCACATTGTCCAAACTAGTCTGGCCGATGGCTGTTAGCAAACTGGCGAAAGCCTGATTGGTTGGTGCGAACACCGTAAATGTTCCGTTGCCACTTAAAGTAGTGACTAAATCAGGGAAACGGGTTAGTGCTGCTACCAGTGTACTCAACTGTGGGTTGCCTTGCGCAATTGCCACAATGTTCTGGGTTGGAGCGGGAGTGGATTTGTTGTCATCGCAGCTAGTGGCCAAAAGGCAAAAGCAAGCGAGTAATGCTGCGGCAATTGAGCGCAGTCGAATTCGATAATGATGTTTAATTGTGTTTTCCATGTTTTTAAGGTTTTGTTTAGCTCTTAAACCGTTTTTAGAAGAAGTTGTGATACAGGTTTTGTGTCTGCCTCCTGAATCGAGGAGTGAACGGTTAGATGAAGAGAGTGAACCGCCCACCACAGAGCCTTTGAAATATATGTTTGGTGTACCTATCTTGGAAGATTAAAAACTAATACATCCATTGCTTCGTTCTAGAATTGCATGACAGAGGGGATTCAAGATATTCATCAAAAAGTAACAGCCTTCAGGCGCAAGTATTATCTCAATCTGTTTATCAAAGGAGCCGTGCTCACCATTACGTTGGTGTTGGCCTACCTGGCTCTGGTAAGTTTGATTGAATATAATTTATGGTTGGGCAAAGGCGTGCGCTTTTTGCTCTTCACCACATTCTTTGCCTTGGTAGCGGTTTGCGTTTTCCTTTTTCTAAGAGCACCCCTGGCTTGGTGGATATACAAGCGCGGTTTGGGCGAAGAGCAAAGCGCCCGTATGATCGGTCATTATTTTCCGGGTATTGGCGATCGGTTACTGAACGTTCTTCAATTAGCGGCCACTTCTTCCGGCTCACTGGCGCAGGCAGGCATCCAACAAAAATCAAATGCTTTTAAAAACATCTCTTTCGAGGAGGCCATCAACTTCCGAGAAAATATCAAATACCTGAAATACTTTGGCGCTGCCATTGCTTTCATTCTATTCTTAATGGCGATCGATCGATCCATTTTCACCCAAAGCACGAAGCGCATCATCCAATTCAATCAAGAGTTTTCACCTCAGGCTCCGTTTATCTTTCAGGTTGATAACCCATCGCTGTCGGCATTCTTCAACGAAGATTTTACATTACAGCTTTCGCTGAAAGGGAGCTCGATTCCTGAAAGCGCCTACATCGTAATTGGCAACCAACGCTGGAAAATGGAGTCGCTTGGAACCGGTCAGTTTTCATACCTGTTTGAAAAATTGCAAAACGAAGTGGACCTGCAAATAGAGGCAGCCGGATTTTATTCAGAGCGTTACAAGATTGAAATCATCAACCGACCTGAAGTAACCAAAATTAATGTGCAACTCGCTTTTCCGTCATACCTAGGTAGAAAAGCCGAGCGCATGACCAACGTGGGCAATCTGGAAATTCCGGAAGGAACCAAAATAACCTGGCAGGTGGGCACCGCTAATGCGACTCGTGCTAAAATTACCTTTAGCTCAGGCTTGGGTGAGAATGAGATGCCCATGGTGGACGACCAACTTTTCAACTTCAGCAAAAACATCAAAGATCCTGATCAATACTCGATTCTGCTGGAAAACGACAAGAGTAAAAACAAAGAGCAAATCAGTTACTCTATTGCCGTAGTCAAAGATCAGTTTCCACAAATCGTTGTGGACAACCTTCAGGATTCCATTCTCTTTAAAAATATTCTTTTGGGAGGATCTCTTACAGATGATTATGGTGTGACCGAATTAAAACTTCAGTATCAGATCATCAAAGGAAATAAAGAAGCTCCGCTGAAAACCACCACCATTCCGCTCAACTCCAATCGCAATCAGCAAAACTTCTTTTACGAATGGACGATCGATTCGCTCAAGTTGCAACCGGGCGACAAAGTGAATTACTACTTGCAAGTGTGGGACAATGACGGAGTGAATGGTCGCAAGTCCACGCGCTCGGCCGGCTACGTGTTTGCCCTTCCGGGCGATGAAGAGCTGAAAGCAGACATTGCGCAATCGCAGCGCAATGCTGAAAACAAAATTGATCAAAGCATTCAAAAAGCGAAAGACCTCAAGCAATCCATTGACGAAGCCCAAGAGCGACTGAAAGGAAAACAAAGCCTGGATTGGCAGGACAAAAAAATGCTGGAAGAATTGGTTCAGCAAAAACAAAAACTAGATCAGGCCATTCAGCAACTGCAAAAGGAAAACAGTTTGCTCGAGCAAAAGAAGGAGAGCTTCACCGAAGAGAGCGAGCGTATCCGCGAAAAATCAGAACAGATCCAAAAGATCATGGACGAGCTGCTGGACGAAGAAACCAAAAAACTTTTTCAGGAATTAGAAAAGCTATTGAAAGAAAATGCCGACCCATCGCAGATGCAAAAGCTGCTCGACAAAATGGATCGGAAAGAAATCAACATGGAGAAAGAGTTAGAGCGCACACTGGAGCTTTTCAAACAACTACAATACGATTACAAATTGGATCAGGCCATTGCAGAAATAAAAGAGCAAAAAAAGAAGCAGGAAAACCTCCTGGAAAAAACCCAAGAGCTGGCTGGAGAAAAGCCCGAACCTAAAGACAGCAAGGATTCTAAAGACGGAAAACAAAACAAAGACGGAAAACAAAACGAAAACAATCCGGACAAGTCCAATGACGACAGCGGCAAAGAGAATGACGGGGAAAAAAATGATGATGCCCAAAACAACGAAAAGCCATCTGCCGAAAAGTTGGCCGAAGAACAAGAGCAATTGAAAAAAGAAAATGAGCAGTTCAAAGAAACGGTGAAGGAATTGGAAAAGATGGGTGAGGAGTTGGACGAATCACAAGACACACCCAGCGAGCAACAAATGCAGGAGTTGGAGCAGTCGCAAGAAAACAGTAAAGAAGAGTTGAAGAAAGGCAAACCAAAAAAAGCTTCAGAACAACAGAAGAAGGCGGTGGAGCAGATGAAGAAAATGCAACAAAAGCTGGAGGGCATGCAAAACTCCATGGAGATGGAAATGGACATGGCCAACCTGGAAAGCCTCCGTCAGATTCTCCATGGCTTGATCAAACTGTCGTACGATCAGGAAAACCTCATGAAAGAGTTTAATCAGGTACAACAGACCGATCCCCGTTACGTAACCCTCGGTCAGCAGCAATTAAAGGTAAAAGATGATGCTAAAGTGCTGGAAGACAGCCTGTTAGCTCTTTCCAAGAAAGATGCTTTCCTAGGTTCAGTTGTAACGAAAGAGGTGGGCGAATTAAACGATCATCTGGACAAAGCAGCTTTGAATGTGAAGGAGCGCAAGAAAGGAAATGCCAGTTCCGAGATGCAATTTTCCATGACGAGCATTAATAATCTGGCTTTGATGCTCAACGATCATTTTGACATGATGATGGATATGATGGCAAATGCCAAGCCTGGCAAAGGAAAGAAAAAGGGGAAGCAGCAAATGCCCAACCTGAGTCAAATGCAACAGCAGTTGAATCAGCAAATGCAGGAAATGAAAAAAGGCGGCAAGTCGGGACGACAACTGTCAGAAGAGTTTGCACGTATGGCTGCAGAGCAAGAACGCATTCGCAGGGCGTTGCAAGAAATGCAGGAGAAGCTGAAACAAGAAGGCGGTAAGGTGCCGGGTGGAGATTTACCGGGCAAGATGGAACAAACCGAAATGGATTTGGTTAACAAGCAGATCACGGAGCAAACCATCCGTAGGCAGAACGAAATTATTACACGACTGCTCGAAGCGGAGAAATCGATGCGCGAACAAAATCAGGATCAGGAACGAAAAGGAGAGACGGCTAAAGATTATACGCAGGAAATGCCGCGAGCTTTTGAAGAGTATTTAAGATTAAAAGAAAAAGAAGTAGAATTGTTGAAAACAGTACCTCCTCGGTTGTTTCCCTATTACAAAAAGGAGGTAAATGATTATTTTAAACGAATAGGGACGAAAGAGTAAACCGAACCGCATCAGGCAAGAAATGGGATACAGCCCAAGTGAACACTAAAAATCAATTGTAACGCATGAAGAAGATTAGTATTGAGATTCCTTCCTTAACCGAGAACATCCGGATGATTGAAAGCTTTATTGATAATGCGAAGGAGAAATATCATCTCAATGACGATATCTATGGTAACATCATGATCGCAGTGACCGAAGCGGTGAACAATGCCATCAAGCACGGCAATCAAAACAACTCTGCCAAGAACGTAGCCCTGTCTCTTTCTTTTGATGATAACCTGATCAAATTCAAAGTGGAAGATGAGGGCAATGGCTTCGAATACGATAATCTGCCTGACCCCACTGCTCCAGAAAATTTAGAAAAGCCCGGTGGCCGCGGCATCTTCCTGATGAAACACCTGGCGGATGAAGTCGCTTTCTATGATAAGGGCAAAGTGGTAGAGCTTAGCTTCTACATGAACTAATGGCGGCAATTCAGTTTTTTACAGAAGACATTTCATTTACGCTCGCCAAACCCCGTAAGACCAGCAACTGGATTAAACTCATCGCTCAAAAAGAAAAGCGGGAGATACTGGATGTATCATACATTTTCTGTTCCGATTCCTTTCTCCTTCAACTCAATCAGCAATACCTCAATCACAATACCCTTACGGATATAATCACATTTGACTATTCGGAAGGGGCAAAGCAATTGGAGGGAGAGATTTATATCAGCATCGATCGGGTAAAGGAAAACGCAGAGAAGTTTAAGGTTCCTTTTCAGGATGAGCTTGATCGGGTGATGATCCATGGTGTTTTGCACTTGATCGGATACAAAGACAAGAAACCGGCCGACAAAGCCCTCATGCGCAAAAAAGAGGAAGCTTCTCTATCTTTGCGCAAATAGTTCCACGTGGAACCTATTGAAATCAAATCCATCAGAAACATGTTAAATGTTTCACGTGGAACTAACCAACTAAGATGTTTCAGGAATACGATGTAATTGTGGTAGGAGCCGGCCATGCCGGATGTGAAGCTGCAGCAGCGGCTGCTAATATGGGATCCAAAGTTCTTTTGGTGACGATGAACATGAACACCATCGCCCAAATGTCTTGCAACCCCGCTATGGGTGGTGTGGCCAAGGGTCAAATTGTGAGAGAGATTGACGCCCTAGGCGGTTATTCAGGAATTGTATCTGATAAATCAATGATTCAGTTCAGGATGCTGAATCTATCCAAAGGACCTGCTATGTGGAGTCCTCGTACCCAAAACGACCGGATGTTGTTTGCCGAAGAATGGAGACTTGCCTTGGAATCAATGCTCAATGTCGATTTCTGGCAAGAGATGGTCAGTGGACTATTGGTAAAGGACAAGCGCGTAGTTGGTGTGCGTACATCTCTAGGAATAGAAGTGAAAGCGAAAGCCGTAGTACTAACCAATGGAACATTCCTCAATGGAAAGATCCATATCGGAGAAAAGAACTTTGGTGGGGGCCGAACTGCAGAGAAAGCGGCTACTGGAATCACAGAGCAATTAATAGAACTAGGATTTGAGGCGGGTCGTATGAAAACCGGAACACCTCCCCGTATTGATGGCCGGTCTCTAAATTATAAGGTGATGGAAGAACAGAAAGGGGATGAAAACCCCGGAAAGTTTTCCTACACCAATACCAAGCCTTTAGCAGAACAAAGAAGTTGCTGGATCACTTATACGAACGAAGCTGTTCATAAAGAACTGGAAAAAGGCTTCGACCGATCTCCCATGTTTCAAGGAAGGATCAAAGGACTGGGCCCACGTTACTGTCCTTCCATTGAGGATAAGATCAATCGGTTCTCTGAAAGAGATAGACATCAGATATTCGTAGAGCCGGAAGGATGGAAAACTATTGAGATTTATGTCAATGGATTTTCAACCTCTTTGCCTGAGGATATTCAGTATAGTGCCATTACTAAGATACCAGGATTTGAAAATGCCAAGATGTTCAGGCCCGGTTACGCTATAGAGTACGATTACTTCCCACCCACGCAATTAAAGATGAGTTTAGAGACTCAACTGATTGACAATCTGTATTTTGCAGGTCAAATTAACGGCACAACCGGGTACGAAGAGGCAGCCTGTCAAGGTTTGATGGCCGGAATCAATGCGCACAACAAAGTACACGAAAAGGAGCCTCTGATTCTCAAAAGATCAGAAGCCTACATAGGCGTATTAATAGATGACCTTGTCAACAAGGGCACACAAGAGCCTTACCGTATGTTTACCTCCCGCGCTGAATACAGAATCTTACTGCGTCAGGATAATGCCGACCTACGACTTACTGAAATAGGACACAAGCTTGGCCTGGCAACAGACGAACGTTTCCAAAATCTACTAAGGAAAAAAGAAGCTATCGCACAGCTCACCAAAGAACTGAAAGCGCTTCGGGTAGAACCGGAAGTAGTCAACAACTCATTGATCGAGTTAGGCACCGCCACCATCAGTGAAAAGATACCAGCTGAAAATCTTTTGAAGCGTCCTCACATTGGCATGAACCAATTGAAAAAGATTGATGTCGAAATAGGGAAGGTGCTCGAAAAGTATGAAGAGGAAATTCTTCAGCAAGTTGAGATCATCACCAAGTACGAAAGCTACATTGATCGTGAACAAAAGCTGGCCACTAAAATAGAAGGATTGGAAGACTACAAAATCCGTCCGGACTTTGACTATGACCGGGTGAAAGCACTGTCATCTGAAGCTCGAGAAAAACTGAAGAAAATAAAACCGGAAACTATTGGTCAGCTATCACGGATCAGTGGAGTATCTCCAGCTGATGTATCTGTTCTTACCGTCTACATGGGAAAATAATGAATCTGGAAAATCTCACGCACTGCCCCCTCTGCCAATCAACAGAATTTACAAATGAACTAGTCGCCACAGACTACACTACTTCACAAGAGAGTTTTCAGATTCAAAAGTGTACAAAGTGTCATTTCGTATTTACAAATCCGAGACCATCAGCGGAGGCTATTGGAAAATATTACCAATCGGATAGTTACATCTCACACACGGATGGGGGCAAAAGCATTTTAGATAAGGTGTATCTAATGGCCAGAAACTTTACACTTCGATGGAAAGAACAATTGGTTTTAAAGCAGCACGCCCAAGGAGAATTGTTGGATGTCGGCTGTGGAACAGGTGAGTTTATTAACCACATGAAAAAGGCCGGTTGGCAAGTGACCGGAATGGAACCGACAGAAGGGCCCCGAGCAAAAGCATCCGAAAAGATTCAGAATAAAATTTATGCGAGCCTTCAAGAAATCAACCAATCATATGATGTGATCACTCTCTGGCATGTATTGGAGCATGTTCACGATTTGAATGAAGCTGTGATCAAAATAAAGTCGCTCGTAAAAGAGAATGGCACAATTTTTATTGCAGTACCTAATCATGAATCATCAGATGCGAAAGTGTATCAATCCTATTGGGCAGCTTATGATGTTCCAAGACATCTATGGCATTTTTCAAAGACAACCATGAAGCACCTGATGACCAAACATGGTTTACAAGTTATAGACATAGTACCCATGAAACTAGATGCCTATTATGTAAGCTTGCTAAGCGAAAAGTATCAGCATCCTCAACAATCTGGTTTGGCGAAAATTCTCAAAGCAACCGCTGAAGGATTTCTCTCCAATCGAAAGGCTTCTAAAGAAACAAATCACTCCAGTCTTATCTATATTATTAAGAAATGAAATATTTCTGGGCATCACTTATTCTACTTGCATTTTCTCAATGCGCCAATCAGACCTCACCGGGAGGAGGGCCCCAAGATAAAAAACCACCGGAGTTACTCTCGTCCAACCCGTCCAACAATCAAAAGAATTTTACGGGCAAAACGATCGAGCTTACATTTGATGAATATGTAAAATTAAAAAGTCCCGATGAAGAAGTATTAATAAGTCCTTCAATCGGAAAAGACATCAAGTACACCGCGAAGAAAAACAAAGTCATCATTAGCACGAAAGCAACTTGGAAAGAAAATACAACCTACAGCATATCCTTTCGTGAATCCATTCAGGATATCACTGAAAGCAATCCGGCTAATAATTTAAGACTAGCTTTTAGTACTGGACCAACCATTGATTCACTCGAAGTGAAGGGAAAAGTTTCAGAAATATTTAAAGAAGAAATACCTGAAAAGATTACTGTTGCACTCTACTCATCGGATACGTTTAACATTTTCAAACATACCCCAACGTATTTTACGAAAGCCAACAAGAAGGGCAACTTCTCAATTCAAAACTTGAAGGCAGGCTCCTACTATATTTATGCCTTTGACGACAAAAACAAAAACCTGATCGTAGAAAGTAAATCCGAACGTTTTGGATTTAGAAAGGATAAAATCGAATTACCTACAAAAGACAGTTTACATGTAGAACTGACGCGTGTTGATACGCGTCCATTCAAAGTGACAAGTTTCAGATCTTCAGAAAAAGTAGCAACACTTCGATTGAACAAAGCAACAACAAGCATTCAAGTAAATCCCTATCAAAGAGAAGATTTCATCTATTATTATGGCAGCAAGCAAGACGAAATAGTTTTTAGAAGCATGCGAGAGGAAAGGAGCAGAGACTCTGTATTGCTAGATGTAATACTCACTGATAGTTTAGGAATACGGAAAGACACTTCCGTTTATCTTAAATACACGAACTCAAGAATGTCAAAAGAGAAATTCAACGTAAATCATTCTCCTGTACAGTTCGATCAGTCCAAAAAGTCACTCAGTCAGAGCATTAAGTTTAACAAGCTGCTCTCAACCATTAACTATGACAGTTTGTTTATACAAATTGATACAACTTATATACAACCAATTAATAATCAACATATTACGTTTGATACATTAAATTTGAAACTGACCCTTAATGTAACTATCAATCAAGATTCCATAAAATCAACGCCTGTACTTGTTTATGGCAAAGGAGCATTCATTTCAATAGAACAAGACTCTTCAAAGGCAAAGAACGAAACCATTCGGATTTTAAAACCCGAACAGATGGGATCATTAGCCATTAAAGTGGAAACAAAAGAACAGTACTACGTTATAGATTTGATAGACAGATCCGGAAAGGTGGTAACCACAATCATCAACGAAAAAGAACACATATTTAAAAATCTTGAACCTGGTGAATTTAAGATTAGGATTACGATTGATAAAAACAACAATCAGAAATGGGATGTAGGAAACTTCTTTGTTAGAAGCGAACCAGAGAAAGTCATCATTTACAAAACATTCGACAAAAAAACAGTCACTCCAGTGCGGGCAAACTGGGAAGTTGGTCCATTGGTGATAACTTTTTAATACGTGTAAATTATTGTGGATAAATTAGAATTCATTCACAATCCTATCTCAAATTCAAAAAAGATTAGCGAAGATGTGCATAACTGGAAACATAACCACAAAGTAAGTATTGACTACTCCACGTGTAATAAGTTATCCACAATTCACAAAATAAGATTACCTTATCACCATAGAATTACAGAAAGATAGATTTTCGTTAAAAGATATCCATAAGTTGTATACATCGAGCTGAAGAAAAGGAGTTATCCACAAATGAACACGACTAACTACTACCAATTATATTTTAAAAAAATTATTTGTAATACAATACTGCTCTTTGTTTGTGTACAACTGTTTGCGCAAAACCAACAAGAGATTCAGATTGCCAATGAATATTTGAGTAAAGGCGAAAAAGCCAAAGCACTGGCGGCTTATCAGGCACTGGCCAAAGATTTTCAGAATATACCGGTTATCCACAATAATTATCTCAATCTGATGCTGGACATGAACCAGTTTAAACAGGCTGAAGATTATGTTGAAAAAATTATTAAAAAAGACGACCGAATTACCTATCGCCTTGATTTGGGAGTCGTGTATGTTCGAGCGGGTGATTTGGCCAAAGCGGACAAGTACCTGAAAAGCATCATAAAAATTCAAATCGAGGATGTTTATAAAGCGAAAATTATCGCGGATTACTTAGCCTCGAAAAATTTGGTGGATTATGCTGTGTATAGCTTGCAGCAGGCGCGAAATGTTACGAACAGTCCGGCTCTTTTTGCGCTTGAACTTGCTAATTTATACCGCATTCAGGGCAAACGCGCTGAAATGGTAAACGAATACCTCGATTACGTAACCCAAACTCCCGCTAACAGCGCTTACATAAAAAATTTGATGCAGCTTCTGATTACAAAACCGGAAGAGCTACAAAGTCTTGAGCAAATTTTGCTGGAACGTGTACAACAATACCAACAGTCGGAAATTTATGCCGACCTGATTATATGGGTGAATCTGCAGCAAAAGAATTTTTACGGAGCCTTTATCCAAGCCAGGGCCTACGATAAGCGTTTTCGAAAAGAAAATTCGAAAACATTAGAAATCGCCCAAATCGCCCTGAACAATAAAGACTACACCAATGCCGATAAAGCGTTCTCGTATGTAATCAAAGAATTTGCCAACACCGAAAATTATTTGCCGGCCCAGCTAGGACTTATTCGTACGCGCGAAGCCAAAGTGAAAAAATCATTTCCGGTCAATAAAGATTCTGTACGCTACCTGATTGCCGAGTACGATAAGTTTTGTGCCCGTTATCCGGAAAATTCGAATGCACATGAAGCGCGACTGAACCAATCCTTACTCAAAGGATATTATTTAAATGAACTTGACTCGGCCGTAAAAGACATTTCGAAATTAATCGCTAATCCAAAAGTATCACTTGTGCTGCGCAACCAGGCGAAGATGGAGTTGGGCGATGTGTATTTGTTGAAAGAAGAACCATGGGAGGCAACGCTTCTTTATTCGCAAGTTGAAAAATCGCAACGCGAAACGCCTCTGGGCTATGATGCGAAATTGCGAAATGCCAAGCTTTCCTATTATAAAGGTGATTTCAAATTGGCCCAAGAACATTTGGATATTTTGAAGCAAGCCACCACCCGCGAAATCGCGAACGATGCCATGGATTTGAGTATGCGCATCAAAGAAAATACTACGTTTGACACCACCGGACTTTCCTTGCGCCAATTTGCCCACATCGAATTGTTGATTTATCAAAATAAAATGGAAGTCGCGCAAAAGCAACTTCTCAATTTTGAGAATGGAAAAGTTTTAATGAAGCAGGCCGAGGCATTTTTATATGGCCTCATCGATGTGAACACGCTAGAAACCGAAGGCGAATACATTTGGGTGCAGCTACCTCCCGCCCGAGTCAACAAAGAAATAATGGACGACTACTTCTGGTTGCAGGCAAACCTGAACATGAAGCAGGGAAAATTTAAAGAATCGATTTCTTTTCTGGAAAAAATATTGGCGCAGTTTCCGGATGATGTGTATGCCGATGACGCCTTCTTTTTGCAAGGCGATATTTATGAAACTCAGTTGGGCGATAAAGAAAAAGCGAAAGAAATTTTCCGCGAGTTCCTCAACAAGTTTCCGGGCAGTGTGTATGCAGCCGAAGCCAGGAAGCGCTTCCGTGCTTTGCGTGGCGACTTTGCGGAAGAGAAAATTGTGAATTGATACGAGCTCAACCAAGGGCCGTGTTCGGATTGACATAAGAGATAGTTTACTATTGCACTAAACCAATACCCCTATGAAACCAAAACATTTACTGCTGACTTTGGCAATTGTCGCCACTTCCGTTTGTCAGTCCATTGCCCAAATGACTTTGCCACCCAATGGCAACAATCAAAAAAGTGAAGTCACCCAATACCTGGGCCTCGTAAAAGTTACGATTGAATATAGCAGTCCCGATGTAAATGGACGCGAAATTTGGGGCAAAGTAGTTCCCTATGGAATGACCAATTTAAACTTTGGAAAAAGCTCTGACCAAAATCCTTCCCCATGGCGGGCAGGTGCCAATGAGAATACAACCATTTCCTTTTCACATCCGGTAGAAATAGAAGGCAAGCCCATTAAAGCGGGCACATATGGTTTGCACATGATACCTGGCGAACAAGAATGGACCATCATTTTTTCAAATAGCAACGGGGCATGGGGTAGCTTTTCGTACTTACCTAGTGAAGATGCATTGCGCGTCACGGTAAAACCAATCGCTTGCGAATTTAATGAATGGCTTACCTACGAATTTACGGACCGTCAGCAAAATAGTGCTACTGCCAAATTGAAATGGGAAAAATTGGCGGTGCCATTTAAGATTGCTGTACCGAATGGAGATGAATTGTACGTGCAGAAATTGCGTGAAGAATTCACCGGAGTCAAAACGTTTTTTAATTGGCAGAATGGCGTGACCGGAATCAACTTTTGTGCGAGTAAAAAATTAAATCTGGAAGAAGCCCTTGGATGGGCACAAAATTACATCGACCGGAATATAAAATACTTTCCAATCTATCAGGCAAAAGCAAGCGTATTAACCGCCATGAACAAAGCAGCGGATGCCGATGGAGTGATGAAAGAGGCAATCCTTTTACCGGATGCAAATGCCGGACAAATTACAAGCTACGGCAGATTGCTCATCAGCCAGAATAAAGCCAAAGAAGCTATGTCTGTTTTCGAAACGGCTTACAAGCGATTCCCTGCGGCAGTGGCTGCACTCATGGGAATGGCGCGGGGCTTTTCCGCCAATGGTGATGCAAAAAAAGCACTGAAATTTGCGCAAGAGGCTTTGAAGGCAGAGACCAATCCGGCTGTTAAAACGAACATTGAAGCCATGATCAAAAAACTGGAAAAAGGAGAATCCATCAACTAAATTCAATTTTGATAAATCAAATTAAGGTGCTTGAAACGAGCACCTTTTTTATCTCATTATCGGACAATTTTATCCGTAAGCGAGCAACACTTCTTTCCTAAGTAGCTCAATCATTTCCAAATCAGGCGTTTCTTTCTTTGGTACTGTAATTGCAACGCATTTCGGTCGACTCATTCAAAAAAACCTTATGATCAAAAGCTACTTGCTCGTTGCCCTGCGCACCTTGCGCAGAAATAAACTCCACGCTTCCATTAATATCATTGGCCTCGCCATTGGTATGGCGTGTTGCATTCTCATCACCTTGTTTGTGCAGTTTGAGTTGAGCTACGATCGCCAAAATAAAAATGCCGATCGAATTTATAGAATGGCGATCAACTTGGAAGCTAATAACTGGGCGATATCGGCTTTTCCCATTGGTAGTTTGTTGAAAGATAAATTTCCCGAAGTCGAAAATTTTACGCGTATCAAGCCCGCAGAGATCTTTGTGCTAAATGCCGCTAACGAAACCAAAAACAAAGAACGCGTTTTCTTTGCCGACTCTTCTGTATTTGATGTACTCGATATCCAACTTGAAAAAGGAAATCCAACAACGGCTCTGGCCGAAATCAATTCGATGGTGATTACCGCCAAGAAAGCAAAAGCCTATTTTGGAGATGAAGACCCTATTGGCAAAACACTTACCCTCCTCAACGACAAAAAAGAATATCGCATCACCGGAATTTTCAAACCTCTACCGGCAGCCTCGCACGTGCACATGGATATGATGGTGTCGTCCGATAATTTCGCACCTATGAAACCGGGTTCCCCGCAAGGGTGGAATTACCTGACCAACCATTACACTTATCTCGTTTTGCCGGCAGGTATTGATCACGTGGCTTTCGGAAAAAAGATATCCGAATTTATGGACAAGTATCAAGAGTTGACACCCGAGCAACCTCGAAATCAAATCTTGTTGCAACCCATCACTTCCATCCATTTGTACTCCAACCGCGGCTTGGAAGTAGAAGCCAACGGAAATGTTAATACCGTTTACATCATGTCGGCTGTGGCATTTTTTATTTTGATCATTGCCTGCATCAACTTTATGAATCTCACTACCGCTCAATCATTGAAGCGCGCTCGTGAAGTGGGCATTCGCAAAGTAGTAGGTAGCCGCAAAGCACAATTAGTGTTTCAGTTTTTGAGTGAGTCTGTGGTGATCAGTTTTATTGCGTTGGTGCTCGCATCGGCTCTGCTTGTTTTGATCTTGCCACAATTCAATACGCTGAGTGGAAAAGAACTTGTCATCAATCCATTGGAAAACGGACTGGTCATTTTCATTTTTGTAGCCATTACCTTTTTTGTGGGAGTAGTAGCCGGTACCTATCCTGCATTTTTCCTTTCTGGATTTAAGCCAACGGCTGTGCTCAAAGGAAACTTTGTGAGTAACCTCAAAGGCCAATTGCTTCGCAAGGGTTTGGTGGTATTTCAATTTGCCATCGCCTTTGTGATTATGGTGGGTACTTACATTATTTATGCACAACTCGATTTCATGCTAAATAAAAACATGGGCTTCGACCGCGAGCAGACAGTTGTGCTCACTATGCCCCGCGACAGTGTGGGCGATGAGTCGGTAAAAAATGAAATGAAACGCCTAGCCGGAGTGGAGGCTGTAACTCGATTTGGTGAAGTGCCCGGAAAAATGGTGCGCACCAGTGGTTTTTGGTTTGAAGGTGCAAAAGACAACAAAGCCGAAAACATGTATCACTTCAGTGGCGATGTAGATTTGTTGCAAACGCTCAATATGAAAATGAAAACGGGCGAATACTTTCGTCCCGATACCAAACAGTTTTATAAAGAATTTGTACTGAACGAAACTGCAGTGAAGCATTTGGGTTGGACCAACGAAAATGCTATCGGTAAACTGATCAACTTTGGGGAGCGAGGTACCGATCCCGGCAAGGTGATTGGTGTAATCGAAGATTTCCACTTTAAACATTTGCATGATAAAATCGATCCGTTGGTGATGTTTTTAGAACCACATTACGAAGGTCAGTTTATGGCAGTGAAGGTGAAGTCGAATAACATCAAAGAAATGATGGCGCAGATCGAACAAACATGGAAACGCATTTTGCCACAGTATGAGTTTGAATATCAATTTCTGGATGAGACGTTCGATAAACTTTTCGATCAGGAAAAACGACTCGGTCAATTGTTCGGCATTTTTTCCGGCTTGGCAATTTTTGTTTCATGTCTTGGATTATTTGGTTTGGCTTCCTTCACGATGGAGCAAAACAAAAAGTCGGTGGCAGTGCGCAAGGTGATGGGTGCCACGGTGAGCAATATTGTGATGATGATGTCGAAAGATTTTTTAAGATTGGTGATTATCGGTTTGGTTATTGCAGCACCGGTGGCTTATTATTTTATGAGCAAATGGCTGAATGGTTTTGCGTACAATGTGGGCTTTACCTGGATTGTCTATCTCTACGCGGCATTGGCAGGTTTGCTAGTTGCGTTTGCTACGGTGAGTTATCATTCCTTGAAAGCAGCTACTTCAAATCCGGTGAATGCATTGAAAGATCAGTAAGCAAAAGAGATCAGTTTCGTTCGATGCGCTCTAAAAAACGTTTTTTGTACGTTGCTCCAATCGGCAGCGATTCACCACCAATGGTCACCTCTTCTTTGGTCACGGATTGGATGGCATTGATCCGCACGATGAACGAATGATGAATGCGTACAAAATCAGAGGGGAGATCTTCTTCTAAATCTTTGAGCGAAAGCAAACTCATCACTTTTGAGTTTTCGCTCACAAACGTGACGTACTCGCGCGATCCTTTGATGTAGAGCACAGATTTCAAATCGACTTTTACCAGCTTGTAGCCATCTTTCACAAAAAGAAAATCGCGCTCGGCTGTCTTGTCTTTTTCAATTCGGTTTTCACCGGAGGGCAAACGCTCCGTGATTTTATTCACCGCTTTTAAAAAGCGATTAAAATCGAACGGCTTCAGCAAATAATCAACCGCATCCAGTTCAAATCCCTCTAAAGCATATTCCGCGAAAGCGGTTGTAAAAATTACCAAGGGGCGATGAGTGGTGCTTTTCAAAAAATCAATGCCGGTTAAGTCGGGCATTTGAATATCCAAAAAGAGAACATCCACTTTTTGTTTGCTTAAAATACTGCGCGCGGAAAGAGCATCGGCTGCGGCACCTACCAACGTAAGCTCCGGAAGTTTTTGGATGAATTCTTCCAGAAGCTTGCGCGCATACGGCTCGTCATCAACAATCAGGCAGCGGATCATGAGCGCTGTAACGTAAGTTGAACTTGGTAGATGTGCGCATCTTGCAAAATTTCTAAACGATGACGATCCGGATAGCTTAGTTCCAACCGCTTTCGCAGATTGTCAAGCCCAAACCCCGAGCGGAGTTTGGTAGGGTCAGTCGCCAGAATTTGATTCGACACTTCGTAATAAATCGTTTGATCATCCACACGAAGTTTCATTTTGATCCAACTGTTTTTATCCTTGTCGCGCACCCCGTGTTTAAAAGCATTTTCCAAAAGCGTGATCAATAATAGTGGGGCTATTTCTACTTGACTGTAATCGCCCTGTTTGTCGAACTGAAGATCAAAGCCATGTGTCAATCGAATAGACTCGAGATGAATATAATCATTCAAGTAATCCAATTCTTTATTTAATGGTACGCTGGGTTTGCTTGCATCGTAAATCATGTAGCGCATGATGTTCGAAAGTTTGATGATCACTTCCGTGGCGTTCTCGGATTTGGCATACACCAGATAGTTGAGATTGTGCAGCGTGTTGAAGAGAAAATGAGGATTGATTTGCGCTTTGAGAAAATTGAGTTCAGCCGCCAGCTTTTCATTTTGCAATTGCTTTTGTTTGCTCTCGAGGTCAAAGCGATCAATGGTAAACCGAATCATTCCGGTAAACAGCATAAATCCGAGAGCATCCCAAATGGTGCTGATCACACGACTAACCTTCACTGTTTTAAAGTAATCTACATTTTTCGAAAAGGAAGGATAGATCTGATTTTCGACAAGAATGCGGATGGTTGAAACAATACCGATCAAAAGCAAAGTCAGTAAAATATAATGCCACACCTGTTTTCGCGAAAGCCATACAGGCAATAGCAAAAAGTAATGTGTATAACTTGCAACTAAATTGAAAACCAACGGAATGCCCACATACGCAATACCTAATTTCCATCCCGTAAACTCGGAAATGTCATAAAACCGATAGGTGGTATACAGCACCCAGAAAGAGAGGTGCAAAAGAAGGGTTCGGTGTTTCCCTAGGAAAGAATTCATCGCGTAAAGTAGGTTAAAGATAATTCATTGCCGATAACATTCTTCCAATTGGACGATTGACTCAACCAACTGCTCCATATGATCACCCAATTGGTTGGTAGACTAATTTCTTTAATCAGGTGATTTCTTTCCTGCGTTGGTTGAAAACTTTTTTCGATCAAACGAAAACATCGTTGTTTCATCCAAACAACAAAAAAATGGAAAAATGAGAAACTTAACGCGACTCGCTTTGATCGTATGCTTGATTTTTTCTGCTCGTGCGAATGCACAGGTGGACACACTCCGGTCCATTCCCGAAAAATGGATTACACAATCGCTGCGGCCGGAAACCACACAATACTTGGTGTTCTTTCAAAACAAGAAAAAACCAAAGCAGGCCGGAACATTTATTTGGAGTCGCCAATTGCGGGTAAAGAACAACACCATTGAAGTAGAGCAAAAATGGTATAGCTCAGATTCAACTGGCTATCGCTATGTCTATTCAACAGTAGATCGGAAAACGTTTTTGCCGATTTATCACAAAACAATTATGCAACGCACCGGCATTGAAGCGTTTGATTTTTCTGACAAAAAAATCAAAGGCTCTGACTCCATAGCCAACAATTCAAAAGCCACATTTGAATTAGCCACAGCGAAACCGCTCAATTGGGAGCTGGACTTAGAAACATTTTCTTTATTGGATTTAAAACCGGGTAAGCGCTACGCGATCAACTTCTATCATCCGGGTGGCAGAACCGGACCCGCGTTTTATGAATACAAAGTAACCGGAGATGAGAAGGTGCGCACCTACGAAGATAAAGTGATTGACTGCTGGAAGCTGCGCATTGATTACAACGAAAAGTCGTATGCAATTTTTTACATCAGCAAAAAAAGTAAGGAGGTCATTAAAATGGAGGAGGACTTCGGTGTAGGTGTGCGCTATAAAGTGAAATTACCATCGTCAATTATTGTTCGATAATTATGAAAAAGATTTTAATCGTATTAGCAATTGGTTATGCGCTAACCGCCCAAAGTCAAGATCCGGCACTGGTAGTAAAACAATGTGTAGAGGCACATGGCGGATCAGCTTGGGATCAAACGCAATTTGTGAAGATGCACTACTTTTCACACAGCAACTGGCTGGAACAGTCCGAAAGACCCGAAGGGCCTTACCTAACATCTTACGAGGATGTGGACGAAACTCACGCTACAGACCAGATGAAACTGTATCAAAAGAAAGAATACAAACATTTTCAAATGGCAAGGCCAGGCGTTGCAGAAACAGTAGTGAACGGAAAAGATGGAATGGTACGCTATGGTAAAATGGCCATGCCCTTTCCGGCAACTTCCGGCTTTATGGATCGATCACTGTCTTGGCTCAACATGGCACCGGAGCGATTATTGAAACAGGTTTCTAAATCACAATTGTCTTCACGAAAAAGCATTTTTTTGAATGGCATCGCACATCGGGTAATTGCATTTACATCACCCACCATTTCCGGTGAGCTGTTTATTCATCCCAACACTCATTTGCTTACCGAAGCACGCATCAAAACCTACTGGCCGAGCGAGTACTATTTTTCCATTTGGGGCCAATTTGAAACAAGAATTCAATATTCACTGTATGCCATGCACAAAGGCAATCGATTTTATCCACATCAGTGGGACATTTCGCAAAACGATCAGCCTTGGCAACAGATAACCATCAACCACATTGAATTTTTAGAATCTACCGATGAGAGTTTGTTTACCATACCCGAAGACATTCGCGCGAAGCAAAAAAAACCAATCAAAGCAAATGAATTAAAAGCGCCTTTGGATCATATGAAGGAAATTGCCCCCGGGATCAAGTTGATAGAAGAATCATGGAATACCGGTTGGGCTGAACAGAGTGATGGCATTGTTATATTGGAAGCACCCATCAGTTCGAGTTATAGTAAAAGCGTTTTGGAGGAGGTGAAAAAACGTTACCCCGCTAAGCCAGTTAAGGCTGTGATTGTTTCCTCCGATGCATGGCCTCATTTGGGTGGTGCACGAGAATACATGGCTGCACAAGTGCCAATCTACTCCAGCTATCTCAATGAGGGGATTTTGACCAAATTAGCAAAAGCGGATTTTTCTCCTAATCCCGATACGCATCATCAGACGAATAAAAAACCACGCTTTGCATGGGTGCAAGCGCCACAAACGATCACTGATGCAGAACGACCTCTTACTATTTATCCGGTGAATGGTGAAGGCGGAGAGCGCATGACGGTGGTATATTTTCCGAAGCAAAAACTGCTTTATGCCTCCGACCTAATTCAGTACGGTGATCCGAATCATGAGGCTTTCTTCTTTCCGGAATACCTTTTTGAAGTACAACAGGTAATTAAAAGGTATAAGCTAGATGTTGAAACTGTCTATGCCATGCATCTCGAGCCTACGCCTTGGAAAAAAGTAGAAGATTTTTTGAATCAGTTAAAATAGCCGATACTGTCAGTCAACACTTTTTCTTTTCTTATTGCAATTCCGGTTATAACTTGGACGCTTTATTTAAAGGAAAAGAATGACAAAAGCGATCAAACCACTGGTTCAACAAACGGATGTTGTATTGATGGGTGCGGGCATCATGAGTGCCACACTGGGTATCATTTTAAAAGAACTAGACCCCAACATCACCATTCAAATTTTTGAACGCGCAGACGAGGCGGGTACCGAAAGTTCAGATGCCTGGAACAATGCCGGAACAGGCCATGCTGCTTATTGCGAACTGAATTATACTCCTCAAAAACCCGATGGCTCGATCGATATTTCAAAGGCAGTGAAGATAGCTGAGTCGTATGAGGTGTCAAAAGAATTTTGGGCATATCTCGTCCAAAAGAAATACGTGCCGCAGCCGGCTGAGTTTATAACGGCTATTCCACACGTGAGCTTTGTGTGGGGAGATACCAACGTGGACTATCTGCGTAAGCGTTATGCCTTGCTGAAAGATAATCCCATGTTTCGGGAAATGACGTACACGGAAGACCGTGATTTAATGAAACAATGGGCACCGATTGTCATGGAAGGCCGCGACCAAAAGATGCCGCTGTCAGCTACGAAAATGGACTTGGGCACGGATGTGAATTTTGGAACACTTACACGCTCCATGATCAATCAACTCAGCAAGATGCCGGGCGTAACGGTACACTACAACGTAGAGGCGCTTGACTTAGATCCGGATGGTAAAGGCGGTTGGGATGTGTTCATCCGCAATTTGCTCAACGAACAGAAAGATCAAGTAAATACGAAGTTTGTATTTATTGGTGCAGGTGGTGCTACGCTGCATTTGTTGAAGCGCGCAGAAATTAACGAACGCAAAGGTTATGGAGGTTTTCCGGTGAGTGGTTTGTGGTTGAAGTGTCTGAACGAAGATATTATTAAACAACACCACGCCAAAGTATATGGCAAAGCTACGGTCGGCTCGCCACCGATGTCAGTGCCACACGTAGACACCCGAATCATCAATGGAAAGAAAGAATTGCTCTTTGGTCCGTTTGCAGGATTTACCACCAAGTTTTTAAAGAACGGTTCTTTAATGGACTTACCAAAATCCATTCGCTTCGACAATGCCATCCCGATGATTTTTGCGGGCATGCGCAATATGCCACTTACTAAATATTTGATTGAGCAAGTCCGACAAACACCGGAGCAGCGATTGGAAGCATTGAAAGAATATGTGCCCTTGGCGGAGTTGAAAGATTGGGAGCTTAAAGAAGCAGGCCAGCGAGTGCAGGTGATTAAGAAAGATAAAAAAGAAGGAGGAGTTTTGGAATTTGGAACTGAGGTAGTAGTAGCGGAAGATGGAACCGTGGCTGCACTTTTGGGAGCTTCACCGGGCGCATCTACTGCAGCAGCCGTCATGATGGGCTTGCTTTCAAAATGTTTCAAGAAACAATTCCAAACCGATGCGTGGCAAAGTAAGTTGAAAGAGATGGCTCCTTCGTTGAATGTAGCACTTTCTAAAAACGAAGAGCAATTGCAGGCCACTCGTAAACGAACCGCAGAAATTTTGAACTTAGGAGGTAAATGACCTATGCGGTAAGGCCATATACCGAGGAAGACAAGGAAAAAGTCATTGACTTGATTCTTCCCATTCAGCAGCAGGAATTTGGTGTGCCCATCACTATTGTCGATCAACCCGATCTTCAGGCTATCTCCACTTTTTATTTGCAAAAGGGAGGAAACTTTTGGGTTGCCGTAAAAGATGATGATGTAATTGGAACCATTGCATTATTAAATATTGGCCACGGACAAGGCGTGATCCGCAAAATGTTTGTTCATTCAAGCTATCGAGGTGCAGCGTGGGGTGTAGCGCAACGTTTACTCGATACATTGGTAACGTGGTGCGAGACAAAACAAATCGATGAAATCTTTCTGGGCACGATCGACACGATGAAGGCAGCACACCGCTTTTATGAGAAGAACGGATTTCATGCCATCGAAAAAGAAACCTTGCCCTCTACCTTCCCGATCATGAAAGTGGACAACCGATTTTATCAGCGAGTGCTCCGGCCTATACATCGTATTTTTCATATTACCGCAAGTTCCTATTGGAAAAACTACGAGACGCAAACGAGCTATTCAGTATCCTCTTTAAACACCGAAGGATTTATACATTGCTCCACACACGATCAGATTGAAGGCACGCTACACCGATTTTTTGTGGGTCAGCAAAATTTAGTGTTGCTCCATATCGAGCCTTCTCAGTTAGATCATCCATTAAAATATGAAGAGGCAGACGGAAAAATGTTTCCGCATGTGTATGGCCCTATCAATCGCGAGGCGATTGTGAAAGTGGAGGCATTGCGATTTCCATAGGATGCCCCAACGCAATCAGCAACTCAATTTTTTCAATTAGCTCGGGAAAAACTTTTTTGCCAACGGAGGCAAGCAACGAACAGCGATCTTGAAAGTCTTGTTCTTCGATGGTCATCCCAAAATCTTTTAACAGTCGCATGACTTCCGGAGTGGCCGCGTAATCGTACAACAATAAAATTTTTTCTGTTACATCTTTTTCTACAATCGTGCATTGATTCAAAGCCAGTGCAGCGCTTTCACGATAAGCGTGAATCAATCCACTCACACCTAGTTTGGTGCCTCCAAAGTAACGCACCACCACCACGAGTGCATTGGTTAAGTTTCTGCTGCGCAGTTGACCTAAGATAGGATCGCCCGCAGAGTGATTCGGCTCGCCATCATCATTCGCCCGAAATTTAGAACCTTCCGCACCCAGCACATAAGCGTAGCAATGATGTGTTGCATCAAAGTATTTTTTCCGAAGAGTAACCAGATGCTGTTTTATCTCTTCTTCATCTTTCACAGGAAAAGCGAACGCAAAAAATTTGCTGCCGGTATCTTTAAACAACCCTTCGGAAGATGCTTGTATCGTGAAGTAGGAAAATGGTGTGGACAAATTGGTAGAATGAAATGCAAATGTAAGCCTATCGAGGAAATCTCCTTATCTTGAGAGATTCAATGAAAAAAATGGAAGCACTGGACGTGTTGATTGTGGGAGCAGGTCCCATCGGATTAGCTTGTGGTATTGAAGCCAAGAAAGCAGGCCTTCGTTATGTGATTGTTGATAAAGGCGTGCTGGTGAATTCGCTGTATCACTATCCCAACAACATGACCTTCTTTTCCACTTCGGAAAAACTAGAAATCGGTGAAGTGCCATTTATTTCAAACAATGCTAAGCCAACCCGATCGGAAGCATTAGAGTATTACAGACGCGTTTGTACTAGTTGGAAACTGAATGTGCAACTCTACGAAAAAGTAGAAAGCATTCGCAAAGAGGACACCACATTCGAAATCGTTACCTCTAAAAATCAATACCGCTCGCGGAAAGTCATTTTGGCTTTGGGATTTTATGATCTTCCATTTTTATTGAATGTGCCGGGCGAAGATCTCCCGAAGGTAAAGCATTATTACGATGAACCTCATCCTTACTTTGCACAGAAGATTGTGGTAATCGGATCAGCCAACTCAGCCGTAGATGTGGCACTCGAAACCTGGCGCAAAGGCGCGGATGTGACGATGGTTATTCGTGAGCCTTCCATTGGAGAAAATGTAAAATATTGGGCACGCCCCGACATTGAAAATCGAATCAAAGAAGGATCGATTAAGGCACACTTCAGTTCGAAAGTAGTGCGCATCCTTCCCACGCAAGTTGAAATAAAAACACCCACCGGAAATGTCTTTATTGAAAATGATTTTGTGTTGGCGATGACGGGCTACCAACCACCATTTGATTTTATGAAAGCAGCCGGAGTGCAATTTGGAAAGGATGAACACCACACGCCAATCTACAACGAAAAAACGATGGAGTGCAATGTGTTGGGTATGTATTTAGCTGGGGTAGTTTGTGGAGGACTCAAAACCAACAAATGGTTTATTGAAAACTCGCGCGTTCATGCCGAGATGATTATCCAACACATTAAAGAGCAAGACTCACAGGGAAAAAGATAGCCCCACAAAATAATTGCGCTTAGCAGCGGCATTAAAAAACCGATTTCCGGCCGCGTTCAAATCATTTCCCAAACTGTATGTTTGGTCGAGCAAGTTATCGGCACCTACCCAGATATTGATATGTTGTTTACCACGAATGCGTACTGCATAGTTGAGCTTCGCGCCAAGCAAAAAGTAGTCGGAAGCATAAGTGGCATTGGAATCATTAAGCGGAATACGATCGGTATAATGTAGCGTGCTGTAGAAAGTGAAATGTTTTCCTAGGCCCAAATCAACACCTCCGGTTAAAATAATAGGAGGAACTCCCGTCAACTGTTTTCCGGAAAAATCAATACCGTTTTTATTGTAACGCCCAAATCGATATTCATTCCAGGTAAAGCTGCTCCACCATTTCATGGAGCGAATCACCGACTGTCGATTCGTGAATTCAGTCCACGCAAGTGTAACCTCCGCTCCTTTTTGATCGGTGTTGCCGGAGTTGATAAAGTAATCAGCATTGTTGAGCCGCTGCACAACAATAGTTTGATCGAGCACAAAGTAGTAGAGCGCTACTTCGTAAGAAAAGCGACTGGAACTTCCTTTTACTCCCACCTCATAATTCAATCCTGTTTCTGCCTGAAGCGAATCGTTAAAGCTACTGGTGGAGGGTCGAACTTCGGCAGCTGTGGGAGGCGAGAAACCTTTGCTCAAGGAGCCATAAACCGATAAATTTTTATTCCATTTTTTCAAGATGGCAACGCGCGGTGAAAAGGCAGGAGTAAATCCTCGTTGTTGACGAATGTTGGGCTGAGTTGAAAGTCGATTGAATTGGTAATCGATAAAACTATAGCTCGATCCCAAAGTAATTGAATAACCCTTGGGCAGTTCAAGGTCAACCTGACTAAAGCCAATTAGTAATCGTGAGTCGATTTCATCTTCGGCTTGTAAGTTTCCGGTGTTGCCTTGCACATTATCGTAGTTGCGAATAGGCGAATGAAAAAATTGCGCCTCTCCGCCAAAGGTCAATTTGCCTTTGATGGAACCGGTGCTGAAACTGTAATGGGTTTCCACGCGGCCTCCCGCGTTCTCTTCTTTTCGCTTTTCATAATTAAGAAAAGTAGGATTGACAAAATCCGTAACAGATCCATAAGCACCTAGTTGAATCGACCACTGCTCATTCCATTGATGATCGTAAGAGAGTCCACCAAAAAAAGTTTTGTTGTAGACAGCAGCTTTATTACTGGCCGCATTGGCTCGCGCTTGCGCGGGATTGGTTTCGTATTGCACTTGCGTGAGGCCGCCCGGAGTTTGGTAAAACAAATCCGTGTAAAACAAGCTGGATGAAAGCACTCCGCGATCTCCAATAGCATGTTGTAATTGCAATGAGAATGCATCGCGGTTGGTACTGCTGTTTTGCCGATAGCCCTCGCTTTGCTGATGGGCATAGGTAAGGGCGACTTTGGCTTTGCCGATTGAACCATGAGCTTGCGTCTGCACATTGAACAAGCCATAACTTCCTACGGTGGAACGAACCGAAACTTGATTCGCTTTTCCCGACCAGCCGTTCAGCAAAATCACACCACCCGTGCCGGCTCCATACAAACTGCCGGATGGTCCTTTCAAAACTTCAATTTTTTCTACCGATGCATTGTCCAACAAATTGAGATAGGTGTTGCCGCCACCATCTGTAAGAGGTAAACCATTCCAATAGAATTTGACGTTGCGAATGCCAAAGGGTGCGCGCAGTGAGCTTCCGCGAATGGCAATACGGTAACTGCCGGGCGACCGCTCTTCCATGCGTACACCCGCAACGGAATTGAAACCACTGACCAATGACTGGTTGTTGAAACGTTGCAGTTGAATACTATCGACAACAGCAATGGCAGCGGGTACAAGTGTAACAGATTTATTAGCCGCATAACCTTTGACAATTACTTCCGAAAGAACCCGGGTGGAATCAGAGGTTTGAGAGAAGGCCGCCCATCCGACAAAAGAGAAACAAAATAAGGAAAGCCACCTCATTGGTATTCCGCCAATACTTCGTCCAGACTTTTTGCCTGATCAAAATAGCTCACCAGTTTCAGCATCACCTGGTCCACCAAGGTATCAGGACAGGATGCGCCACTTGTAAGAATGATCTTCAAGGGAGATTTTTTCGGAAGAAATTCGTAAGTAGTCAAAAGTTCTTTTCTCGTGTAGTTGAAATGTTGAATTTCTTTGGATGATTTAATCTCTTCGGCTGAATGAATGAAATACGTTTTGAATTGACGTTCACACAACTCTACGATGTGGGAAGTATTTGAGCTATTATAACCGCCAACTACAATGGCGAGATCAGCATCGGTCTTCAACAGTTCGTAAGTAGCATCCTGATTGTCGTTGGTAGCGTAGCAGAGTGTATCGCGCGTGTCTGCAAAATGATTTTTGATGTCACTTTCGCCATAGCGCGTCATCATCACTTGTTTAAAAAAGTCGGCAATGGCTTGCGTTTCAGTGGCGAGCATGGTTGTTTGATTTACCACACCAACGCGCTGTAGATGAAGAGACGGATCGAAGCCATCGGAAAACTTTCCTTTGAACTCTTCGAAAAATTCTTCGTGTGTTTTACTGCCGGTAATGTAATTGCTAAGCCGGATGGCATCATCCATGTCGCGCACAATCACCGAGTGGCCTTGGCCTGCACTGTGCGAAAAAGTAGCACGCGTTTCTTCATGCTTAGGTTTGCCGTGAATGATGATCGTGTAATTTTCCTGACCTAGTTTTTCAGCGCGATTCCACACTTTCTCTACAAAAGGACAGGTGGTGTTATATTTCTGTACATCTACGCCTTTGTCGATTAGCAATTTTTCAATTTCCAAGGTTGTTCCAAATGCAGGAATAATCACTACATCTCCGGCATGAATGCCCTCCCAGGGAATAAAATGTGAACCATCCGTATCCATAATAAAACGAATACCCCGACTTTGTAAGTCGCGGTTTACTTCCTGATTATGTATCATCTGGCTGAGCAGGTACACATTCTTATCTGGATTTTCTTCCAGCGCCCGATAGCTAATCTCGATGGCATTTTCAACACCATAACAAAACCCAAAATGGCGTGCGATAAAAAATTGAACTGCACCAAAGTCCAACACTGCGGGAGAGAAATCTTGCTTGCGCAGATCTTTTTTTCTGCGTGCTTCTTTTACCCTTCCGGTGATGGAAGAGCGATAATAGGCGGGTATGTCGAACTTTTTGATAAGAGTTTACTTTAAAACAACATTCAAAAGTAGTTTGTTTGAGTGGGTGTTCATAAAAAAGCCCCGCATTTCTGCGAGGCTCTTTTTTTTATGCTGCCTTACTCAGCTTGTCTTCTTTAATCTTGGCCGTTCGCACCTCTTTCGATTCGAGGTCAAAGGATTTCACCTGAATCCAATTGTTTTTGATGTACTTCAGCACCTCCATCACTTTCCCGTCAATCTTACTGCGAACACGTTCGCCTTTCTTAAATAACCTTCTCATAAATTAAGCTGGTTTAGTTTACATTCTCAATGCATATATATACTCCCGTGGATAGTCAGGGTAAACACCTTCAAAAGTGATCAAGTCACCTGACTTTTTCTTTTTCAAGATAGCATTCACATCGCTGACAGATTTTACCACTACATTATCAATTCGTGTAATTATAAAACCTTCGCGCATGTCGGTGTACTTTTCCACCTTGCCATTTTCCAACGCCTTTACCTTCACACCATTTTCTAAATCCAAACGACTTAACGCCTTGCTGTCCAAGTCTTCTAGCTGAAGGCCGAGTGTAGCTACGCCTTCTTTCTCTTCCCGCTTCACGGTTCCAACTTTTCCTTCTTTGTTTTTGAGCACTACGGGCACTACCACGGTTTTTCCTTTGCGGTCAATCGTCATCGAAATTTTATCTCCCGGTCTTTTGCGGCCAATATATTCAATCAAAGCTGTACTCGATTTGATAGGAGTTTCGTCAATCTTCACCACTACATCGCCTTCTTTCACACCGGCATCTTTAGCGGCACTTTTACCATCCTCAGCAAAACCCGAGATGTAGGCGCCTTCATTCACCGAAAGGTCAAATTCTTTTTTAAGGTCGCTGGTAACATTACCCACCTGCACGCCCAACCATCCGCGCTGCACGGTGCCATACGCCAATAGGTCTTCCACAATTTTGCTAACGATGTTGGCGGGTACGGCAAATCCATAACCGGCATACGAACCGGTGTTGCTGGCAATGGCGGTGTTAATTCCTAAAAGGCCTCCGTCTAAATTCACTAAAGCTCCACCGCTGTTTCCGGGGTTAATAGCCGCATCGGTTTGAATAAACGACTCAATAGCACTGCTGGCTTGCTGTCCACTTCGTACGGCAGGATTGTTGGAGTTGATGATGTTGATATTTCTTCCTTTGGCACTGATGATGCCAGCTGTGACGGTGCTGTTCAGGTTGAACGGATTGCCTACGGCCAACACCCACTCGCCTACGCGCGATTTATCAGAGTCGACAAACGAAAGGAAAGGCAAATCTTTTTGATTGACTTTAATGACAGCTAAATCAGTGTCAGGATCCGTACCGATTACTTCCGCTTTGAAAGATCGGTTGTCGCTGAGAGTTACCTCTACCACATCGGCATCTTTTACTACGTGATTGTTGGTTACAATATAGCCATCGGGATTGATGATTACACCAGAGCCGGTACTTTGTGATGGACCTCTTTCCATCGGGCCGTTGGGGCCGAAGAAAAAGCGGAACGGATCATCGGCATCACGCTCGCGGGCAATAGCGTTGCCGGTTTGTGAGGATTTGATGTGTACCACTGCCTGCGTTACTTTTTCGGCTGTTCCGGCAAAATCCAGCGCAACGGCTTCACCTTTTTCATTGATTCGATAAGCTACCTGGCTGGTGGGTACACCACTGATGTGTTCTATTTTTACATTTTGGCCGGAGCGATTACCTAGCCAGTAGTTGGCTGCCAAAGTAATGAAGCTTCCCAAAATGGCAGCCAGTAATAATGAACTGAATCGTTTCATAGTACTGTAGAATTTAGATTGAAAAATTTTTTCCGCGAAGAGAGATGATGCTCTCGATTAAAAAGTTGAATGAATTTCAAATTTTTTCACATAACCGAAATCTCCTTTCTTGATGGTAGACTAACAACGTGATGGACGCAAAAAAAGTTTATCGCCTATTTTTTGATAAGCTCTCCGTTTTTGTATTCATATTCAATGGATACCTTACCATCCGGATCGTACCATTTGGAAACGCCATCGCGTACGCCATTTTTGTAATTACCCTCCTCCATGATACGTAAGTTATCGTAATAGATTTTTACAGTACCTTCGATTTTACCAAAGCGATAAATCCGTTCTTCCTTTAAATTGGAATAATTGTATTCTTTATAATCACCGTGGCGCAGGCCTTTATGATAGTAAAACCGTTTGGTTATTTGACCACTGTTATTCAGTTCCATATACAAGCCTTCTTTCTCACCATTTACATATGAAGTGACGGTTTTGACTAATCCATTGGTATAATACTCTGTCCACACACCTTCCCTTTTTCCATTTACATACGTCCCATCGGCTGACTTGGAGCCGCCATCTACTGAAAGAGTAACTCGGGTCATGCCCTTAGAATCGGTAAACTCTTCTTTTAGCGCATCGGCAGGTATACCAGCACCATCGGCTACAGATGAAGCAGTGTTGTCAGCCTTCGTTTCTTTTTCGGTGCTTGTACACGCGCAAACAATGAGGGCCAAAGCAATCCATCGAATCATACATGAAAATTTAGAGGCCAAATATATTAACTAACTTTACTTTTCGTCAAGGCCTAACCGGAAAGCAAAAATGGAAATTAGGGGAGTTATATCATTAAAACAAGGTAGAGATCATTCCATCAGGCGTTATCACCCATGGATCTTTTCCGGAGCCATCCAATCAACGGAAGGAACTCCCCACGATGGCGATTGGGTGGAAGTTCGTGATGCTTCTAAAAAAACATTGGCCTTTGGCCATTACCAAAAAGGAACTATTACGGTTCGGGCCATTACATTTTCAGCGAACAAACCAACGGATCGTGTTTTTCACGAAAAATTGAGCAAGGCATTTCAGCAACGAATGGCTACGCAAGTCATTTCAGATCAAACAAACTCGTACCGTTTGGTGCACGGTGAAGGCGATGGCTTGCCCGGTTTGATTATCGATATCTACCAATCAGTAGCCGTAATGCAGGCACATTCAGCCGGTATGCATGCCGATCGTGCCATGATTGCCAATGCATTGGTGGAGGTAATGGATGGATCGATCACGGCTGTTTATTATAAAAGTCAAGGCACACTTCCCACAAAAACAGAAAACGAATATTTATTCGGGATGGCCGCAACTCCGCACGTAGCCCTGGAGCACGGTAATAAATTTTTGGTGGACTGGGAGGAGGGACAGAAGACCGGCTTCTTCCTAGATCAGCGAGAGAACCGAAAGTTGGTAGGGGAGTTAGCAAAAGGAAAGAAAGTGTTGAACACATTTTGTTATACCGGAGGATTTTCGATTTATGCATTAGCGGGAGGCGCGGAATTAGTTCACTCGGTTGATTCATCGGAGCGGGCCGTGCAGATGACACGCAAGAATATTGAACTCAATGGTTTTGATGCACAACAACATGAAAGCTTTGACAGCGATACATTCGACTTTCTCAAAGACAAAAAAGATGTTTATGACTTTATCATACTCGATCCTCCTGCTTTTGCCAAGCATAAAGACGCGAAGCATCAGGCGATGAAAGGCTACCAGCGACTGAATGCCGAAGCGATGAAGATGATACAACCGGGAGGAATTATATTCACATTCTCGTGCTCGCAGGTAGTAGACCGACAATTGTTTTATGACACCGTGGTTTCAGCAGCCATTCAGGCAGGCAAAACGATCAAAGTATTGCATCATCTTTCACAGCCGGCCGATCACCCTGTTTCAATCTTCCATCCGGAAGGAGAATATTTGAAAGGATTGGTATTGTTTGTGGAATAGCGATTACTAGGTGTAATAATCGCAAAATATATTCTACTCTTTTCTTACTTTCGGGTTCAACCGAATCTACAAATCTATGACAATGAAATTCTGGAAAGGAACAAGTGCATTTGTTCTTATCGCCATGCTGGCATCTACGTTATGCCAGGCACAAACAAATCCTAAGGTAATCGCGAAGCTGAATCAGCAAGCGACTGAAATGGAGAAAAAGGTAATTGAATGGAGAAGACACTTCCATCAATTTCCGGAGCTTTCGAATCGCGAATTTAAAACCGGAGCCAAGATTGCTGAACATTTAAAAGCACTTGGATTAGAAGTAAAATACCCCGTAGCGAAAACCGGAGCTGTTGCCATTCTGCGTACCGGTAAACCCGGACCGACCATCGCTCTTCGCGCAGATATTGACGGACTACCTGTTGTAGAACGAAATAGTTTGCCATTTGCATCCAAAGAAAAAAGCGAATACTTAGGTCAATCGGTAGGTGTGATGCACGCTTGCGGCCACGATACACACATTGCCATCTTAATGGGTGCTGCCGAGATCTTAACTAAAATGAAAGCCGATCTGAAAGGCACCATTGTATTTTTGTTTCAACCTGCAGAAGAGGGAGCGCCTCCCGGTGAAGAAGGTGGAGCGGCACTGATGATCAAGGAAGGTGCGCTGGACAATCCGAAAGTAGATGCGGTATTTGGACTGCACATCAGTTCGCTTACGCCTGTAGGAACACTTACCTATCGCCCGGAGGGAATGATGGCGGCAGTAGATCAACTCAATATTAAAGTAACTGGCCGCCAGACACACGGTGCAGCGCCTTGGAATGGAGTTGACCCCATTGTTGTATCAGCGCAGATTATAAACTCTTTGCAGACAATTGTCAGTCGTCAGTTAGAATTGACAAATGCTGCGGCCGTTGTTACGATTGGCAAGATCACCGGAGGTGTGCGTAACAATATCATTCCGGAAACGGTAGAGATGGCCGGCACCATTCGCACACTCGATAACAAAATGCAAGAGCAAGTGCACGAGAAGATAAAGAGCATTGCGGAGAATACAGCAAAAGGAATGGGCGCGAAAGCAGAAGTAGAAATTATCAGAGGCTATCCGGTAACGTACAATGATGTGCCACTGACTTCGTGGGCAGTGCCAACTTTAGAGCGTGTAGCGGGCAAAGATCATGTGAAGCTTATTCCGGCAGTAACAGGTGCCGAAGATTTTTCATTCTTTGCACAAAAAGTACCCGGATTTTTCTTTTTCGTTGGCGGCATGCCGTTGGATGCGGATCCGGCAAAAACATCTGCACATCACACACCTGATTTTTATATTGACGAAAGCGGTATGTTAACTGGATTAAAAGCTATGCTCAATCTGACGGTTGAATATTTGAATAAGAAGTAAGTATTAATATGCTCGAAATAAAAGAGGTCGCTCACAGGCGACCTCTTTTGCTTACTAACTAAGTAATTAAACGCTTTTCCACTTAATGCCGCAGCCAATTGCTTTGGTTTTTGAAGTAGACACTTTTTTTCCGGCTAGTAATTCATCCACGGCAGTTTCTACATATTTTTTAGTAACGGCTTCCGCTTTGCGGGCGCTGTCATCAATGGCACCAATGTAGGCCACTTTCAAATCTTTGGTAAGCACAAAAACGTGAGGCGTGTTAGTAGCGCCAAATGATTTGGCTACGGTTTGAGACTCATCTACTAAATATGGAAACTCATATCCTTTTTCTTTGGCCACACGCACCATTTCCTCAAAAGAGTCGCCTGAAGATTTTGAAGGATCATTTGAGTTAATGGCAACAACCGGATATCCAACCGAGGCATATTTTTTGTTGAGTGCAATAATGCGCTCGTTGTATGCTTTTGAATAGGGACAGGTATTGCAGTCAAAAATCACAATAAACCCTTTCGCGTTTTTATAATCGCCTAAGGATACCATTTTGCCGTCTACATTTTTAAGTTTGAAGTCAGCGGCTGTATCACCCACTTCGTACCCTTCTTTGATGGGAGCACCCGCCCACAACAACGCCATGATCAATGATAAAAACAGAGCTTTCATATTTATTAAAATTTAGTTGTTTATTTTTTTAATTAATTCTTCTAATTGGCCTTCAGCAAGTTCACCTTGAACCAATTCGCGCTTTTTGGTTTTTGTATTGATTACCAATGTGGTGGGTAGCGCGCCTGACCAACGCTTATCAATTTTGTCGATCCACGCATTTGGATCATTTTCGGTTAGAAACAGAATTTTGGCTTGCAACTTTTTGCGATTCTGAAAGCGAACTACTTTTTCAATATCGGGATCTAAATCATAGTCCATGCTTACTAACAGAACTTGAGCATTGGGGTTTTCGCGGTGAAGCTTTTCCAGCAAAGGCAGCTCTTTAATACATGGAGCACACCAAGTAGCCCAAAAGTTTATAACCAGCACCTTCTCGTTGGGAGATTGTAAAATTTTTTGAAAGTCAGCGAGTTTAATCGACTCAATCTCCTGACTGAAAACCGGGAAAGAGATCGACCAAAAAATCAATATAAGGTATCGTTTCATAGGTAAATGAGGAGTACAAAATTAAGTCGAAAAAGCATCTCTACAGTGTAAGTTTTATAAATGGAAGTATTACTTGCAACAACGCAATAAAAGCAAGGAAATAAGGTAAAAAAGTAGTCCACAAAAAAGACCAGTTATCCACATTATCGGAGTATGAAGCCATAAATAACTGAATTACAGTTATTTAGATCAATTTTGATTAATCACTTCTTTGTGGACAACTATGAAGATGAAATAAATGAGAGGATCGTAAATAGATGATTTTCAGTAGTATAGAAAGGGAGTACCTTCCCGTTGAGCATGTAACATTTTTGGATTACTCCCGACACACTTGCGCCTTGTGGATAAGTGTTAGGAAAAAACTTAGGCGGTTCGGAGTAAAACAGATTGATCCTCTACCGAATTTTTTACCTCAATGACTTTGCTACGAGATTGTCCGAGCCAATCCAGATAATCGCGATACAGAATGCAGTCGTTCATGAGCGCATCTGTCTTCAAAATTTTAATTATTTTTTCGCGATCGAATGAACTCCAAATGGCTGATTTTTGATCTTCGGGGAGAGATGAGATACGAACAAACTCTATCCCTTTGTAAACTTCAGATGTAGCTCTCATAAGATGTGTGTCCGTGGATAGCAATTAGACTAACTAGGTAACCCTTGGTTTAGTGCAAAGTTAAATAAACAGTAAGTTTGTTTGGAATTTGGATGTTAATAATTGGGCTATGCAAAGAATATTTTCATTTATCTTTTTTTTCTTTTTCGCGCTTACGTATTCCTCTTGTCAAAAGAATCAACCGCTTAACAGCCCAGGCAGTTCACTTACCGAAACTGATTCGTTTAAGTTATATTGGTACAACGGGCAAGCAGAAATTAATTCCTATCAACTATCACAATCGCGCTATGGAGAAACACGTGAAGGCAGTGCGGTGATTATTTTCGTTACGGAAGATTTTTCGGAAAAGAAACAAGTGAAGTTAGATGATCAGCCACAGAGCGGTGATCACAAAATTTCAGTCATGAAAATGAACTTCACGAAAAATTTTATCACGGGCATCTATCCTTATTCAATGATGCTCTCGGCATTCACACCTATTCAAATAAATCAATATCCGGCTACACTCAAGCTAACCATGTCTTCGCAAGAGTGGTGCGGACAGGTTTTCACGCAGTTAAACTGGCGAAACAAAAAATACAGTATTCAATCCAATTCCTATTTTGAGAAAGAAGGGGATGTACAAAGTACCGTAACAGCCGTTCTTTTAGAGGACGAGCTCTGGAGCCGAATTCGTCTACAACCCGATAAATTGCCTACCGGAAAAGTGACGTTGCTACCCGGATTATTTTATACGCGGTTGCTTCACACAGAATTATCTCCACAAGAAGTCGACATCTCTAAAAAAGAAACCTCCGATGGATGGCTCTATACCATTCAGTTTGAAGGTAACACGAGAGCACTCGCCATTACATTTGAAAAAACATTTCCACACAAAATCCTCGGTTGGGAAGAACATTTTACCGAGCGCGGCAAATCGGTAACCACTAAGGCGGTATGGAAGAAAACACTTCGCTTGGATTATTGGACAAAAAATAAAAATGAGTTCACCTACTTACGTGATTCACTCGCACTTCAACGATAAAAAGTATGCTTTCTAATCAGCGATCTAAATTTTCATTACCCAATAGTGGCACCTATCTCAATGGCGCCTACATGAGTCCTTTGTTGAAATCGGTAGAGAAAGCCGGGCTGAAGGGAATGCTTCGCAAACGGAATCCGTTTTCGATAACGCCCACTGATTTTTTTACCGAAACGGAAAAACTGAGGCAGGAATATGCGCGCCTGATCAATGTGAAGGAAAGTAATCGCATCGTTATTATTCCATCTGTTTCCTATGGTATTGCCACGGTAGCGAAAAACGTAAAGCTATCGGCAGGTGAAAATGTGATCGTTGCGGCCGAACAATTTCCAAGTAACTATTATTCATGGAGTGAATTGGCTCAAGAGAGAGGAGCTGAGTTGAAAGCCGTTTCTTCTATTCATGGAGCGGGCCGTGGCAAAATTTGGAATGAAAGAATACTTGAAAGCATTAACTCGAAAACCAGACTGGTAGCACTAGGTCATGTGCACTGGGCGGATGGTACTTTATTTCAATTAGCAGAAATTAGAAAAAGAACGAAGGAAGTTGGTGCGTTGTTGGTAATTGATGGAACGCAGTCTGTTGGAGCCCTGCCTTTTGATGTTCAAATAATTCAGCCCGATGCATTAATTTGTGCGGGGTACAAATGGCTGATGGGTCCTTATTCCATTGGGCTTGCCTACTTCGGTGAATATTTTGATCAAGGTAAACCTCTGGAAGAAAATTGGATCAACCGGAAGGATAGTGAAAACTTTTCTGCGTTGGTTAATTATCAGAGCGGTTATCAACCATCCGCCTTGCGCTATGAAGTGGGCGAGCACAGTAACTTTATAGCGGTGCCGATGCTGTTGGCAGCTATTCAACAAATCAATCAATGGAATCCCGCCAATATTCAAAAGTATTGTGAAAAAATTTCGAAGAAAGCATTGGTACAATTGACGGATGCGGGATTCTGGATTGAAGATCCAGCATATCGCGGGCATCATTTGTTTGGAATACGGCTACCACAAAACATCAATCAGGACAAAGTAGTGGAGGCTTTAAAGAAAAATAAGATTGCCGTTTCGTTTCGTGGAGATGCGATTCGCGTAGCGCCCCATGTTTACAATTCGGAGGCCGAGATGAACAAATTGGCTTCGGTATTGAAGAAGGTATAATTACCAGCTTCCGGAACTTCCACCACCACCAAAGCTTCCACCGCCTCCAGAAAAACTACTGCTTGAGCTTGATGAAGAGCTAGACCAGCTACTACCACCGGAAGACCAACTGCTGCCACCGCTGCCCGAGCTTCCGCCACCGCCTGAGGATTCCCACTTCATTAATTTTTTACCGCTTTTAACAATCCAAAGGCGTAGCAATGGATAAACGATCAGATAAGCTCCAAAAATCCACCAGGAAAAAAGCAGCCCTTGAAACACGGCATAGAAAGGTGTGAGAAAAGCGTACAACACCCAGGTCATTGCGCCTTCTGAAAATAAACCAACACTAGCAAATATTGCCAAGAATAAGAAGATGACACCCGCAATAACCCATTTGATCGTAGGGTCTAAATCATCAAAATCGTTGGAAGCATCTTCCGAGGAATATTCGCCCTGAATGGCGGCTTTGATAGAAGTAATTGCTGCGAGCACACCCGCATCATAGTCTCCACGTCTAAACTCCGGAGCCATTTCATTTCGGATAATGCGATTGCAATGGGCATCTGTAAGCACGCCTTCTAATCCTTGCCCCACTTCGATTCTCATTTTGTGATCGTCCACAGCAATTAAAAGAAGAACACCATTATCGTTTTTCTTGGAACCCAATTTCCATTTTTCCACCACGCGCAAGGAATAATCTTCCAATACATCACCATCTAATGATTGAACTATCAGGATAGCAATTTGATTGGTGGTAGAGTCTTCATACAACGCTAGTTCTTTTTCCAGAAGATCAACGGTTTCAGCTTTAAGCACATGGGCTTCGTCATGCACGCGTTGTCCCCATAATTCAGGCACTGTTTTTTGCCCGATAGAGGCAAAAGAACAGAGAATAAAACCGAATAAGAGGTAGAGGATTTTTCGTGAAGAAGCTACCGATGTTTGCACCTATATTGAAGTTAAAGGTTAAAAATTAGTTTACCACGAGTCACTGGAACCGCCACCGCCAAAACTACCGCCACCGCCATAATCGGAGCCGCTATCCCACGAACTGGAGCTACCGCCAAAACCGCCTCCCAGCAAAGGACCCGCAGCCCAGTATCCGCCACCGCCACCACCTTTTCTTCGGGACATGATAACGATGATGATGATAATAATGATGATCGTTGTTAATGGCGATTTGCCCCCGCGCTTACTCCGTCTTGCCGGGCCATCACCCTTGTAGGTTCCTTTTATAGCTTGAATGATCGCCATGGTTCCGGCAGTTACTCCGGCATCATAATTTCCTTGTCGGAAATAGGGGGCTACTTCATTGCGATTGATACGGCTGGAAAGAGCGTCTGTCAAAACACCTTCCAAACCCTGACCTACTTCAATTCGCATTTTGCGCTCCTGTATAGCGATGATAAAAATAACACCGTTGTCATTTTCTTTGCTGCCGGCTTTCCACTCTTCTGCCACGCGTATTCCCAATCCTTCGATGTCTTCGCCTTCTAAACTAGGCACGATTAAAATTGCAATTTGATTAGAAGTAGAATCTCTTTCGGCTTTGAGAATTTGTTCGAGTTGGGCAACCGCTGAGGGAGACAAAACGTGAGCCTCATCATGAACCCATCGACCCTCGTGCGGAGGCACTTTGATTTGCGCGAAGGTAAACGAAGTTACCAGCAGCGATAAGGCAATCAGTGAATATAGAAAGGAGAGACGCATGGAGATCACAGAAGTAGAGTAGAATTTATTACGACTATTCGATTCGGAGGTCATCGCGCAATTCATTCACATCGTCAACCGTTTTCAAAAATCCTTTTTCGAAAAGAATTTCTCCGCATCGCAAAATGGCGGCTTCAATACCATCGGTTACTTTGCCCATTCGAATATTTTCCGTGATGCTGCGCACCATTTTATCCCACTCTTTTTGATCGACTACTTTGCTGATGCCGCGATCGGCCATGACAATCACTTCACGTTCAAAAAACGAAACGAAGATCATAATGCCGGTGCGATGACGTGTGTTGAAGACCTCTTCTTCCAAGAAAGCATTTTCTGCCCGTCTGCGTGTAGCCTGATCCAACAACCGCTGGCTAACTAAAAAGCGTTTGATGGGGTGGATAAAATGAGCTGCCAATGATCCGAGCAGACCAAATAAAGTTACGGTAAGAAAAATAAATAGGGGATCATAGATTGCCAATGAAGGAATGTATCGATCGAAAACGATAATCACCAAAAAACAAAGTCCGGCAAAGGCCAAAAAACCACGGTAAGAAGCTAAAGAGTATTGTCCGCTTTTCTCGACAAAGACAGGCACAATCTCACCGGAAATTTTGCTTTCTGCTTGATGTACGGCCGTTTTGATACGATCAAGGTCGGCTTTGCTAAATCTGCGTTGAATCGACATAATGGCTAATTTAAATGAGCAGCACCAGACTGCAGGGGTAAAGTTAATCAAATACGATTAGCCAGCGATGCCGATTATTTCATTTGTTTGGTTTAGAATTTTGCTTGATACGCTAGCACTTCCGTTGCGATTAATATTCTCGGATTGAAGGTAACTGATCTAAGTCTTTGAATTGAAAACAAGTTTTCGGTTTTCAAGCTTCTCAATCTTTTGATAGAATTCCTTGAAAGCTTCATAGCGTTGTTTGGTATATTCACCTTTTAAGAAGACCATTTTCCGCGTAATTTTTAACTGCTTGCCATCGAAAGTTGAACTGAGCTCATAGGTGCCAAATTCGGAGGTGACTTTTGAGGATTCCGGAAGATTGTAAATCCACTGATCGTTGGGCAAATCCACTCGTATTTCATCCGTCACGGTTACTCCGCGTTTGATCGAATAAAATTTCAAGAAGTCATCCTTCGAAATATACTTTGAAAATGGAATTGTGGGAACAATCGGAAACACGCGCTTTGTTCCAGCTTGTTTGGCCAAACCGTTTATCTGAATGGCGTACTTCAAATTCATTTTCGGTATGTCTTTATTCGGCTGACTATACTCGAAATTTTTGATGGTAAAATCGCTGTAATTGAATTTATCCTGATTGTGTTTTTTCACGTAATCGGATGGCGCCAGCTTAAAGAGCATGATCTCGTCAAAAAGAACGCCCTCATTTTGCATTTCCAGTTGCATGGTTGCATTACCCGATTCATCCAGTTGAATGCTGGATGAATTGGTTTGAACATTGTTTTTATGACTATAAATACGTGAACGAATAATCGAACTTTTATCCCAATCTACCCATAGTACATTTCGATCATCTGTAAATGTGCCCAGGTAATTTGATGGAGAAATTTGACTCGTACATTCGAGATACAACGTGTCTTTCACTCTCGGAATACCTAGAAAGACATGGTTGAACTGATTGGAAGGGAAATCAGCGATTACATCCGGCTCATCGTTGCCGGCTCTTACTAGCACGTAATTAGATTTTACATCAGCATATCTCAACATATTTTTCATATACGTAGTGAGCGCCTTACAATCACCATACCCGGTTTTTTCTACTTCTTCCGTAGGTAATGATTTGAATCCACCGATACCAAGTTGAATGGAAACATACCGAGTTTTGTTCTGCATGTAATCATAGATTTTTTCTACAAGCCTTTCCGGATCGTTTTTCTTTACACTATCAATGTAGGCTTTGGTTTGTTCCGTAAGATTGAATTTTGTCCAATTCAAAAAAAGAAACCAATTTCCAAACTCAGCCCACGTATTTGTGCTTCCTTGTGTTTCGTTCAGTTTAAATCGTTTGGGGCTTATCAATACCTTCGGTTGGTCGTCATAAAATTCCTGAAAACGAATTTTCTTTTCTATGTGAGGGAGATTTGAAACTTCATATTCGGTAATGATTTGATTCCCTTCGGTGCGGATGGTTGGTTTGATGTCTTGCTCTCTGAATTTAATTGGAAAATCAGCAGGGCACACAACGGTCAGTTTTGCATGATCTAAACCGATGTTGAAGTAAGGCCGGGGTAGCCACGCAGGAAAAGAAATAAACCCATCCAGTTTTATTTTAGAGGTGATCTCTACGGTGTAGGGATATTGTTTGTACTCAGGTCGAATCACCAAAACTTTGCTATCATTAATTTCATAGGAGGGATTAAAACCAAACTCCATTCCATCAACTCGCTTCAATCGCTTAACGCGCTTACCATCTTTATCGAAAAGATCTAATGTCACGTTGGTAATTTTTCTGAACTGATCCATATAATCTTGATACATCCCAAAAACATCGGCCTTTTCGTTAAAGATGGTTATTTTACTATACTCTTCAATTTCTGCTTTTTCATCATCATGAATAATGTACTTGATCGAATAATCAATGATGCGGGCTTGTTCTTGTGCAAAGCAACAAACAGATAGCAAAATGCCTGCGATGGTTAACTTCATATAGACTATGATTTAATCAATTGAATTTGAGTGTTAGTAGCCTTTATCACTTGAGTAAAGAATTGGCGTAGCTCAAGGTATTCTTCTTCGGTGAAGACATGCTTTGTGATCTTTAAAATCAATTTAAACTGCATGGAGTTGCCGGAACTGTTTGCCATATACGTAAAACTTGCACTGTTGTCGGGGGTGTGAAAATTGACCGATTCAGGTATTTCCTTTGCTTTCATTCCTTCTGGTAATTGAACAATGATCGTCACGTTCGATTCCTTGCGGTAATTCATATCTACCGGACAGTTGCGAGTTTCCGACTTGAAGGGATTGCTGGTATAATCAAAGAGAATGTGCGGGTTGAAGAGAAGCTCATCGCCCGCATCGATTAGCTGATTTCCTAAATCAACCTCAATTGTTTCAGCAGCAGCGCTGGAAGCTTTATCATTTTTCTTCACATTATATGAAAGGATTTTAAGATCAGGATAATTCTCTTGCAGTTGATTCATCCGGATTTCTTTGCTGTTGTTTTGGTTTTGTTCTTCCGCCCAATCTAAAAAACCATGACCAATAAAATCCTGAGTCACCTTGGCGGTGGCAGTGGCATCTTTATTAATCTTGATAGATATAAATTGTTTTCGAATATCTGCATCGTCCTTTCGATTCAATGTAAACCACTGTTCATTATCTCTTTTCACGAGCAGACCCTGTCCATTGAGGCAACGTGCCGGTAAAATTCCGGGAACGCAGAATTCGGAAGTGGCATCTAAGAACATATCAACACCATTATCCTGAACATAACAGATTACATAATTTAATCGATCTTCCGATGGAAAGTGTTGCAGTAACAAACCATGATCACGGGTACTCAGTACAATCGGATTTGCATTGATTCCAGCTTTGTTCAAAAGGGCAATAAGCGTGAGATTGATATCTGCACTGTTTCCGGTGTGTGTAGTCAAAAAAGCGTTTCGTAAGTTTTCATTGGCAAATAGGGTCTTTACCTTATTCCATTTCAGGTTCTTTTGAATATATTGATAGCAGGAATCAATCTTTTGCTTGATAGGCAAATCTTGTGATTTAATTTGCTTCGCATAAAAGTTCAAGAAATTACAACTTGAGAGAGTGCCTCCAAAATTGGAGTAGTCTAATAAATTGTTGATAATGTTTCTCCAGGAGGTACTCAACGCAATATAAACTCTTGTTTGTGGAATGCTAAATGACGTCACCTGGAATACAAACTTGGAAATGTAGTTGCCATAATTATTGGTAAACGGCTCCACTTTAAAGGCGGGCATATTCGTTGCTTTCCATTTGTTTGCGCTTGCCGTTTCAATCGGCTCCAAACCAAAGAACAACTTTGAATACGTAATGAACTCGGATTCTTCTAACACTAATTCGCTGTACTTTACAGGAATTCTTTCTTGAAATCTCCATTCAAATGGGATTCCGTTAAATGAGTAGGTAATATCGATCACACTACCCACTTTCACGTTAGGGGCAAACACTTTGTATACTTGCAAACCACGAACTACTTCTTCTTTGTAAATAGAGGAGTTGTCAAGTTTATCTTTCACAATCTCATTGTTTACAAGATTGAAGACCATCACTTTGAAAAAGCCTTTTGTAGGTGTATTGAAAACCCAATTTCCCCATTCCAATCCTGATTTATTTAAGATTTTAACCCGAATATGGCGCGTAAAGCTTAACTCTTGTCCATTCAGATAACCTGTATCAAAAAGAATTACAGCTCCGGCAGTTGAATCTTTTTCGTAGACTTTCATTTTAAGTTCCTCCATCGAAACTTTACCAAAAGCAAAATCCTTTTGGCCAAAAGTCGTAGAATAGATACTTACCAGTAGTGCTGTTAAAATAGAGAGTTTTTGAATCATAAATAGTTAAATGAAGATTACGCCCAGAGCAATGGCCAATGAAATATAAAAATACAAACTCTTGCGAAATAGTTTATTACGCGAGTATGAAGAAACTTCTGATTTAGAATATACTTTTATGCTAAGCTAAGGCTTCCTTTTTCTTTTGCCTCTAGTACAGTTGATCCCATCAAATATTCATCTACTGCGCGGGCAGCTTCTCTACCCTCACTAATTGCCCACACCACCAACGATTGTCCTCTGCGGCTATCACCTGCGGCAAAAATCGATTCAACGGAAGTTTGATAGCGATGGCATTTTACATTGCCTCGCTCATCATAGTCAACACCTAATTGATCAAGTAGTCCGGTGTGTTGAGAATGCAAGAAGCCCATGGCGAGCAATGCTAATTCGCAGGGCAGTACTTTTTCGGTTCCAGGTATTTCAACAAACGAAGGTGGCTTACCCGGCCCTGCACTTATCACTTCTACTTCGGCAATTTTTAATCCGGTCAGGGTTCCGTCCTCATCGCCTACAAATTCTTTAGATACGATAGACCATTTTCTTTCGCAACCTTCTTCGTGCGAAGTAGAGGTGCGTAAAATCATCGGCCAACTCGGCCAAGGCATAGTGGCAGTTCGCTCTTTGGGTGGTTTTGATAAAATTTCTATTTGTGTAACTGATTTGGCATGATGACGATTGCTGGTGCCAACACAATCCGATCCGGTATCTCCACCGCCAATCACAATCACGTTTTTGTGTGTGGCCCAAATTTCTTCTACTTCAATTTTCTTTCCGCTCACCCTGCGATTTTGTTGTGTTAAGAAATCCATCGCAAAGTGTACGCCCTTTAATTCCCTTCCGGGGATGGATAGGTCACGGGGAATAGTAGAACCGATGCACAATACAATCGCATCAAATTCATCTTTGAGTTGTTCGATGGAAACAGTTTCACCCACAGTGGCATTTAATTGAAACCGGATGCCTTCTTCTTTCATCAGGTCAATGCGTCTGTCAAGCACTTGCTTGTCTAATTTAAAATCCGGAATGCCATAGCGCAGTAATCCACCCGCTTCATCAGCTCGCTCAAACACCGTTACAAAATGTCCGGCATAATTTAGCTGTGCTGCTGCCGCAAGCCCTGACGGCCCCGAGCCAATAACTGCTACTTTCTTTTGCGATCTTGCAGCGGGTACCCGTGGTTTTACATATCCTTCTTCAAATGCCTTTTCGATGATCATCTTCTCGATGTATTCGATCGTAACAGGTGGTTTGTTAATACCAAGCACACACGAAGCTTCGCAAGGAGCGGGGCAAATTCTTCCGGTGAACTCTGGAAAATTATTGGTGGAGACTAAAATTTCATACGCCAGTTTCCAGTTGCTTTGATATACGGCATCATTAAACTCGGGAATGATATTTCCCAGTGGACAACCGGAATGACAAAATGGAGTGCCGCAATCCATACAGCGAGAAGCCTGCTTCACACCGATGTTCGTGTCGATAGCGGCATCAACTTCGTTGTAATCATTGATGCGCTCTTTTGGATCGCGCTTCTTCGGCAACTCCCTTTCAAATTCTAAAAATCCTGTTGGCTTTCCCATGTTTTATAAGTTGACAGTAGCCAGTATGCAGAAGGCAGTTTTGCCTAGCACACCAGCCTACTTTGATTGTACGTTTTACTTAACACTAACAACTTGAGCAATTGATCTTCTTTTTTCCAATACCGCTTTGTAATCTACCGGCATTACTTTCACAAATTGTTTGAAAGCCGTTTGCCAATAGCTGAGAATGTGAGCAGCTAATTTACTTTGTGTAAACTCGTGATGTGACAAGATCATTTTCTTCAGCAATTGCTCATCTTCACCTTCCAACGTATCCAGCATCACCATTTCCATGTTGCAATTTTTAACGAACGTTTTGTTGACATCCCACACGTACGCAACACCTCCACTCATACCCGCAGCAAAGTTTCTTCCGGTCTCTCCTAAGATGACAACGGTTCCACCGGTCATGTACTCACAGCCATGATCACCAACACCTTCTACTACTACATGCACACCGGAGTTCCGCACAGCAAAACGTTCACCGGCCATTCCGTTGATATAACTTTCACCTGAGGTAGCACCAAAGAATGCCACATTGCCCGCAATAATATTTTTGGCTGCATTGTAAGTCGATTTTTTGTTAGGATACAAAATCAATTTCCCTCCCGAAAGTCCCTTGCCAAAGTAGTCGTTCGCATCGCCTTCCAATTCAAAGGTGACACCACTGGTGGTGAAGGCACCAAAACTTTGTCCAGCCGTTCCTGTGAATTTGTAGTGAATCGTATCTTTTGGTAAACCTGAGCCTCCGTAAAGTTTTGAAATTTCATTCGAAAGCATCGCACCCACAGCCCTATCTCGGTTATTAATGACAAAGCTATCTTTAACCAACTCCGCTTGTTCCAACGCCTTTTGTGCTTTAGCAATCAATTGGCGATCGAGCACGTGCTCTATTTCATGATCTTGTTCTTCTTGCTTGAACAAAGCTACATCCAAATTCATCGGCTCTTTGTATAGCAACGGTGACAGATTCAAATGTTGGTTTTTCCAATGCCCGTCTTCTTCATTGATTTCCAACCGATCGGCTTGTCCCACCATTTCATTCACAGTTCTGAATCCAAGCTCAGCCATGATCTCGCGAAGTTCTTCGGCTAAAAACTCAAATAGGTTCACCACATATTCCGGCTTACCGGTAAACAGCGCGCGTAGTTCTTGATTTTGTGTAGCAACACCAACTGGGCAAGTATTTAAATGACACTTGCGCATCATGATGCAACCGGTGGTAACGAGAGCAGCGGTAGCAACACCCCATTCTTCTGCGCCAAGCAAAGCAGCAATAGCTAAATCTTTTCCGGTGCGAATTTGGCCATCGGTTTGCAACACCACGCGTCCACGGAGTTTGTTACGCACCAATGTTTGATGTGCTTCGGCCAGACCCAACTCCCACGGCAAACCGGCATGACGAATCGAACTCACCGGAGATGCACCTGTGCCACCATCATGACCCGCAATTAAAATCACATCCGCATGTGCTTTGGCTACACCCGATGCAATGGTACCAACCCCCGCTTCAGAAACTAACTTCACACTGATGCGTGCTTCTCGATTCGCGTTCTTTAAATCGAAAATAAGTTGAGCTAAATCTTCAATGGAATAAATGTCGTGATGGGGAGGAGGCGAAATCAAACCTACTCCAGGTGTGGAGTGACGCACACGTCCGATCCATTCATCTACTTTATGACCCGGCAACTGTCCGCCCTCCCCGGGCTTAGCACCTTGCGCCATTTTAATTTGTAGTTCTTTGGCATTGGTAAGGTAATGGCTGGTAACACCAAAACGTCCTGAAGCCACTTGCTTGATCGCAGAGTTTTCCCAATCGCCATTGGCTTTTCGAACGAATCGAATTTCATCTTCACCACCTTCACCACAATTACTTTTTCCGCCAATGCGATTCATGGCAATCGCCAACGTACTGTGTGCTTCGTGGGAGATAGACCCAAACGACATCGCACCAGTAGCAAAACGTTTGAAAATATTTTCTTTCGGTTCTACTTCGCTGAGCGGAATCGATTTTCCCTTTTTGAATTTCAACTGACTGCGCAGCGTAATTGCTTTTTCGCTTTGCTCGTTGATGAGTGCCGAATATTTTTTGAAGAGCTGGTAATCGCTGTTTTTGGTAGATTGTTGAAGCAGGTGAATGGTTTGTGGATTGAACAAGTGCGCTTCTCCGCGTTGCTTCCATTGATACACACCACCCACTTCTAATTTTGGGTTGGAGTTGGCTGTTTTAGGAAATGCGAGTGAGTGTTTCGCCAATGCTTCCTTCGCAATTTCATCCAACGTCAATCCGCCAATACGAGAAACCGTTCCAGTAAAGTAAGTATCGATTACATCCTGATGAATGCCGAGCGCTTCAAAAATTTGTGCTCCGTGATACGATTGCAACGTGCTGATGCCCATTTTGCTCATGGTCTTCAGCAATTCTCCGGCAACGGCTTTCTTATAATTATAAATCGCTTTCTCTTCGGTTAGCGCATCGCTGAAGAGATTGCGCTTCTTCATGTCGTGGATGGTTTGGTAAATCAGATACGGATTGATACCGGATGCGCCGAAGCCCACGAGCGTAGCATAGTGATGCGTTTCCCATACATCACCCGCTTCTACCAGCAAGCCAACTTTTCCGCGCAAGCCTTTTCGAATCAGATCGTGATGTACCGCAGCGACTGCTAACAACGAAGGAATCTGCGCGTGACCGCTATCAAAACTTCGGTCAGAAAGAATAATGATCGTGAAACCATCTTCTACCGCGTCAGTTACATATTGACAGACCCGGTTGAGACCTTTCTCTAATGAACCTGGTTGACCGTCCGCTTTGAAGTACGTATAAATCGTTTTTGTTTGCAGATGGCGATGATCGATGTATCGAATTTTTTCTAATTCGTTATTTGATAAAATCGGAGTCGGCAACTCGAGTGTGATGCAATGCTCCGGAGATTCTTCCAATAAATTCAACGATCCGCCCACATGCGAAGCAAGCGACATCACCAATCGTTCACGGATTGGATCGATGGGGGGATTTGTTACTTGCGCAAACAGTTGCTTGAAATAACTTGACAAGTGTTGCGCTTGCCGTGAAAGAATGGCGAGCGGAGTATCATTGCCCATTGAGCCGAGTGCTTCTTTTCCCGTTTCGCACATTTGGGTGACGATCACACGCAAATCTTCCGATGTGTAACCAAAAGAGATTTGTCGCTTTAAGAATGTAACTGGATCGTACTTGTGAAAACTTCCGCCTGGTTCTGGCAAGTCGATCAATCGAACTTTATTTTCTTTCAACCATTTGCCGTAAGGCTGACGGGTGCAAATATCTTTTTTCAATTCATCATCGCTGATGATGCGACCTTGCTCCAAGTCAACCACAAACATTTTTCCGGGTTGCAGCCGGCCTTTTGAAACAACTTTAGCGGGATCAATATCGATGACACCCACTTCAGAAGCCATGATCACGAAGTCATCATCGGTTACTACGAAGCGCGAAGGACGTAATCCATTTCGGTCTAGTGTTGCGCCTACAATTTTTCCATCCGTGAAGGTGATTGACGCGGGGCCGTCCCACGGTTCCATTAGGTTCGCGTGGTATTCGTAGAAATCTTTTTTCTCTTGCGTCATCGCTTCGTTGCCATCCCATGCTTCGGGAATGAGCATCATCATCACGTGGGGTAATGAGCGCCCCGCATGCACAAGTAATTCAATGGTGTTATCCAGATTGGAAGAGTCCGATTGTTTTGGATTACAGATCGGCAAAATCATATTCAGCTCTTCCGTAGAAAAGTAAGGCGATGAAAAGAACGCTTCTTTCGATTTTAGCCAATTGATGTTTCCCTGCACGGTGTTGATTTCACCATTGTGTGCAATGAAGCGGAAAGGTTGTGCCAACCGCCACGAAGGAAATGTGTTCGTAGAAAAGCGCGAGTGAATAACAGCAATAGCCGAAACCACTTCGTCATTTTCAAGATCTGCAAAGTAAGGCTTCAGTTGCCCGCTGGTGAGCATGCCTTTATAAGCAATCGTTTTGTATGAAAGTGAAGAAAAGTAAAATTGATTGTCGACATCATTAACCGATTCGGTGATGAGATGTGTAACGTATTTGCGAAGAATGAAAAGCTTACGTTCGAAATCATCGGGATTAGTGCCGGCATCTCCACGCTTGATGAAGACTTGCTCCATCACTGGCTCGGCCTTCAAAGCAGTTTCTCCGAGATCTTTGTTGCTGGTAGGAAGAACCCGGTAACCGAGCAATCCCATTTTCATTTTTTTAATTTGACGATTGAGGACCGTGCGACATTCTTCACGCACCTTTGGATCGCGAGGAAAAAACACAAGTCCAACTCCGTAGCTACCGAATGCCGGAAGTTTAAAACCAAGGCGACTACACTCGCCTAATAAAAATTCATGTGGCACTTGAATGAGAATACCGGCACCATCGCCTGTATTGGGTTCGCACCCACACGCACCGCGATGCGCCATGCGCTCGAGCATGGTGAGCGCATCGGTAATTACTTGATGCGATTTTCTTCCTTTTATGTTGGCAATAAATCCAACACCGCACGAGTCTTTCTCAAACTCCTGTCGATATAATCCTTGGTTGTTTTCGTCTTTCACTTCCTGAAAATTTCTTGATTATAGGTTTTCAAGAAATAAAAATAAAGGCTGAGAAGATCGAATGCGCGGAATCGAAGAAGTATTTTTAAAAAAAGAGCAAAATCTAACGAACGACTAGTAGCGGAATCGGTTGAAAAGAGAGGTTTTCTATAAAGTAGAAATAGCTTAATAACCTCTAGTCAAAAAATCCCATATCCATACATAATATCAACTTTCACTAATAGTAATATAGAGTGCATGCCATATACTAAAATGTGACAGAATCTAACCAAAAAAATAGGCTGCCTTTTTTAAAGGCAGCCTATTGAGATAACTAAAAGTGAGTTTAAAAAATGTAAGCAGCTCTTACACCTAAATTATTGAAAGTATCGATTATATTGAATCTTGCGCTGAAATCAAGATTTCCAGTGCGATAACCAATACCTGGAGAAAAACCGAATTTAGAACTACTTCCTGTGCCAGTACCAATGAACAGTCCAAGCTCACCGCTTCCGTAGAAACCATTGTCACTCTCTTGAAAGAAATATTTTACGCCTCCCTGAATTGGAATAAGAGTTGATGAACCGGAGCTTAAAGTTTCAAAAGTTTGAGTAAATGGGTTATAGAATTTATAATCCTTACCGCCAAAAGTGATAAAGCCTGCTGTTGCCATCCAATTCAATTTATCTTGAATGGGAGCTTCGTATCGAGCAGTAAGTCCAAATCCTAAACCAACTGCATCTGCAGCGGAGCCAAGTGGCAGCGCAAGCTCCAAGCCTCCAGAAAACTTGCCATCTTGAGAGAATGCAGCACCAATCGATAATACAACAAATGATAGGGAGAAAATTAACTTTTTCATTTTTTTATTGGGGTTAGTTAAAGCGCAAATCTAACAAAATATTGGTGTTTTAATCACTGTAATCATTGTAAGTTTGCATACTCGATTAAATCAAAGTAAAAATGAGTTCAGTTCTCCAATACATTCAAACTCACCAAGATCGCTTTCTTTCAGAATTATTCGATTTGTTGCGTATCCCATCGGTAAGTGCCGATAGCAAACACAAACAAGATGTGCGCAAAGCCGCAGAATATGTGGTGCAAAAATTAAAAGATGCCGGTGCGGATCGCGTTGAATTATGTGAAACAAAAGGACATCCCATTGTTTTTGGTGAAAAGATCATCGATAAAACAAAACCAACCGTTTTGGTTTACGGACATTACGATGTGCAACCTGCCGATCCATTGAATCTGTGGGATTCGCCTGCATTTGAGCCTGTGGTGAAAGACGGAAAAATTTATGCACGTGGCTCTTGTGATGATAAAGGGCAATTCTACATGCACATCAAAGCGTTTGAGGCGATGATGAAGCTGAATCAGCTCTGCTGCAATGTCAAGTTCATGATTGAAGGTGAAGAAGAAGTAGGCTCCGATAACCTCGGCAATTTTGTGAAAGAAAATAAAGCCAAGCTGGAGGCAGATGTGATTCTCATTTCCGACACGTCATTGATTTCGTTAGATACTCCTTCAATCACTGTTGGCTTGCGCGGATTGAGTTACATGGAAGTAGAAGTGACCGGACCAAACCGCGACTTACATTCCGGAGTGTATGGCGGAGCTGTTGCCAATCCGATTAACACGCTCAGTCAGATGATCGCTTCATTGCATGATGAAAAAGGTCGTGTCACTATTCCCGGATTTTATGATAAAGTAGCAGAGCTCACGAAAGAAGAAAGAACACAATTAAACAAAGCGCCATTTGATTTAGCAACCTATAAATCAGAATTGGATATCCATGATATAAAAGGAGAGGAGGGCTACACCACATTGGAGCGCACCGGCATTCGCCCTACGTTAGATGTGAATGGAATCTGGGGTGGCTATACAGGCGAAGGAGCAAAAACAGTTTTACCTTCCAAGGCTTCCGCCAAAATTTCCATGCGACTGGTACCCAATCAAAACAGCGCAGAGATAACCGAATTGTTTACCAAACATTTTCAATCCATCGCACCGAAGTCGGTGAAAGTAAAAGTGACTGCCCACCATGGAGGCGAGCCTGCGGTAACGCCCACCGATTCAAAAGCATTTAAAGCAGCCAGCAGTGCCTTCGAGGAAGTGTGGGGTAAGTCTCCTATTCCTACTCGCGATGGCGGAAGCATTCCGATCGTCTCGTTGTTCAAGAAAGAATTGGGCCTTGATACTGTGTTGATGGGATTTGGCCTTGATAGCGATGCCATTCATTCACCCAATGAGCATTATGGCATTAAGAACTTTTTGATTGGTATCGAAACCATTGTTGCTTTTTACAAACATTACGCGAAATAGATCGAAGCGCGGCAGAAATGAAAAAAGGCCTGATGATTAGTCAGGCCTTTTTTATTTTTCAACTACCGATTAATTACCATCACCTTCTTCTTCTTCGCCTTCTTTGTGTTCTTCGGTCATTTTATCGCGGGTAATTTCGTTTCCGTTCGCATCGAATACGGTTGTAATTTTTGAACCACCGTTGCGAAGTCGCACCCGATAAATCACTTGTCCGCTTTTGGTGGTTAACTCTTCGCCACCGACTAATTTAGCTCCTGGATTTTTCGTAGTGGCCGCAGTTTGAATGTTAGCTGGAAGTTTTTGTCCGCCCATATATTTCGAAGAGCTCATGGCGGTACCATCTTCCTTAAAGCGAGAGCGCACACGCACACCATCCTGTGTATAAACGGCCACATAACGCACGTGCGTTTTACCGGCTTTACCTTTTGCTTCATGCTTCTCCCATTTCACTTCGGTAGCCGAAGTTTTCAAGCCATTTTTTACTGCATCGGGCACTTGTGAAGCGTCAACTTGTTGAAGATTACCGGCCTTCAACGCATTTCTACGTTTTCCGCCTTGAGCAAATGAAGAAGTAGCAATACAGGCCGTGAGCAAAATGATCAATAATTTTTTCATATAAGAGGGGTTGTTTTTTGGTAAGACTGATTATGATGACCTAAGTTTAATTATCGTACGTTAAAGTTATCGAAAACCAATTCCGATAAAAAGTTAAAACAAAGATGAATACCATTGAAGAAAACTTTCTGACAAGCGCTATCAAGTTTTTAAGCTACTACAAACAGTTGGGCGAAAAAGCAATGGATCAATTAACAGATGAAGAAGTGCTTTATCAACCCAATCAGGCAAGTAATAGCATTGCGTTGATCGTACATCACCTGAGCGGTAATATGTTGTCGCGCTTTACGGATTTTCTTACTACCGATGGCGAGAAAAGTTGGAGAAACCGTGAGGCCGAATTTGAAGTAAGCTACTCCTCAAAAGCAGAGATGATGCAAGCCTGGGATGCGGGCTGGAAATGTGTTTTGGGTTCGCTGCATAATTTGACTCCTGCTGATCTGAGCAAAGTGATCTACATCCGCAACGAAGGGCAAACGGTATTGGAGGCGATCCAAAGGCAATTAGCCCATTACCCGTATCATGTGGGTCAGATTGTATATCAGGCCAAACTGCTGAAAAACGATCAGTTTAAGTCATTATCCATCCCAAAAGGGCAATCGGACAGCTTTAACCAGAAAAAGTTTGAGGCTCCACGCGAAAGAAAACACCCAACAGACGCCCCCTGATTTGGAAATTTAGTATTCAGGCTTAAATTTGCAGTCCCAAAGCCAAAAGCTATGGGAAAATTGACCTGAGCCTTTGCTTCGGTTGATAAAAGCGGGAGTAGCTCAGTTGGTAGAGCACGACCTTGCCAAGGTCGGGGTCGCGAGTTCGAGTCTCGTTTCCCGCTCAAAAAAATGCCGCATTCAACTGCGGCATTTTTATTCTGGATCTTTGGTAGCAATACTAAAGGTAGCCCTGCCCGGGTGGTGGAATTGGTAGACACGCAGGACTTAAAATCCTGTGACCCTTAAAGGTTGTACGGGTTCAAGTCCCGTCCTGGGTACATCTCTTAAAAAACAAAAGCCCCGAATTTTCGGGGCTTTTTAGTTTTATTTAGGAAACCCACTCTTATCCAGATTCGGCAGCAGGTTCAACGCATTTTTATAATAGATTTTTTTCAAAATTTCGTCCGGAAGACCGATGCCGTACATGCGCCAGAATGCATGGTATCTTTTGTGATAGGGAAAATATTCGTCTTCTGTTTCCAATACTCTAAAGTAGGTTTCGTACTCTTCCGGCACCCAGCTGTCTTTACCAAACAGCACGCGATCTTGATATTTCGTTAAAAATGCTTTTGCTGCGCGTGGCTGTCGACCCAATTCGGCAATCACAGCGCCAATTTCAGTGTACATGTTAGGGTATGTTTCCATCAACTGACTGAGTTTTTTCAAATCACTACCAAACCAACCGAGGTGGGCGTTGATGAATTTTGTCTTGGGATGTTTTTTGAAAATGCTATGCTGCTCGGCAATAATCGTTTCCCACTTTACGGTGTCGGTGTCGTGCCTGCGGCCAGGATGTAATTTAAGCTCCAGCCAGCGCTCATTGTTTTTGTCGATCGGCTCCCAAAATTGTTTTGGATCTGCCGCATGAATCAAAACCGGAATACCCAACTGACCACACTTGGCCCACACTGGATCAATGCGCGGATCATCGATATGAATGCGGTTGCCTTTCGAATCTTTGTTGAACATGCCCAAGCTTTTGTAAATCTTTAATCCCTTCGCACCGCGCTTCACGTCATCTTCTAATTGTTTTACTGTGCGTGCTGTCCAGTCCGGATCATCGATTGCACCAAAATCTACATTCGTAAAAAGTACAAAGCGATTGGGAAACTGTTTTTTGATATTGTCTATCGATTTTTCCAGATGGTCGCCACTACCGCGAAAACCACGGCCGCTCAAGTTCACCATCACACCCATGTTGAGCTTATCCATTTCTTTAATCAGCCCACTCAGGTCAGCCGTGTTCATATTGCCTTGGTGATTGTGGATGTCGATAAACGGGAATTTCGCTTTCGTAATGCGATGCTCTTCAACCTTTAAGGAAGATGGAGGATTGTATTCTTCGAAATCCATCTTCATGTCCAGTGGCTTTTCTTGTGCGCACACGGATGATGCCGATAAACAACAGACAGCCAATAAAATTTTTCGCATAATCAGTTAAATGTTTCTCTAAAATACGCTTTTGTGTAGACAGAGATTCAAAATATATGTGAACGGTCATTAAACCTCTCACAATCACAACAATCCAAGTAACATAAAACAGATGCTCTGAGATAGATTAACATTTAAACGTTTGAGGTATGAAGAAGCTAGTATCGTTTTCCATTTTTGCTGTGATAGTTATAACACTGATGTTTGTTTCAAACTCAGCACGTGCACAGCGGGTTTTTATTAATCGCTCCACCGTGTTGTTGGCTCCGGTGCCAAACACAACCATTGCATCTACGCAAGGATATTGGAAGTGGAGTAATCGCCATCAAAAATATCTATGGGTTACGAAATCCAAAGTGCGCTTTCGTCTACACCGTGGCTACCGTGTGCGCATTTAGTCGCTTTTGATTCCGTCAAATCTTAGTAACTTGCTTACTTTGATTTGAATGAGAATGAAGAAATTCTTTTTACTGTTACTCTTGCCAATTGGGTTACTCGCCCAACCGGCTGATCAGGTGTTGGATGCCGCCAAGCGAAAAATAGCTGCGCGGAATTACGTGGAGGCCAAAGCGGACCTCACCAAATTTATCGGCACCAATCCCAAAGACAGAAATGCCTTTACGCTACGCGGACGTGCGCGTATCGGATTACAAGATTATTACGGAGCTATTGGCGATTTTAACTTTGCCTTAGAGATTGACTCTACGTGGGCCGAAGCCCTCAATTTCAGGGGAGAAGCTAAAATTTATTTAGGCGATGATGAAGGTGCTATTGCCGATTTAGACAAAGCCATTCGCTTTCGACCCAACTACGAAGAGGCATACACCAACCGCGGTCTCGCCAAATACAACATCGAAGATTTTCAAAGTGCATATTTTGATTTTTCGAAAGCATTGGAATTGGGACAACCCAATGACGATAAGTATTATCATCGGGGTGTGGTAAAATCTGAGCTCGGAGAATTTGTGAGTGCGATAGACGATTATTCCAAAGCGATTGAATACGACAAAACCGATGCGAACCTCTACAACTACCGCGGGGTAGCGTACTATAACATCAGCGAATTTGACAAAGCCATTGCCGACTACAACGAAGCGATCCGGCTCGACCCGAAAGATCCGTTGAAGTACGAAAACCGCGCGCTATCCAAAAGCGCCAAGGAAGATTTGAAAGGCGCGCTGGAGGATTATAATAAGTCATTGGAGTTGGACACCGAAGATTCTGAAACATTCAATCTGCGCGGTGTGTTGAAACATACACTGCAGGATTATGACGGTGCGATTGCCGACTACACCAAGGCCATTGAATTAGATAATACCAACCCCACGTATTTTGATAACCGTGCCCTCAGCAAAACGGCCAAAGAAGATTATCTTGGAGCAATTGATGACTACACAGCTTCAATCGAGCTCTATCCAACGGATGCGGAAACATTTTATCAGCGCGCGTTGGTAAAGTTGACGATGAACAACAACTACGATGGATGCCTCGATTTGAAACGTGCAGATGAGTTGGGGTCCCCAGAAGCGAAGGCCGCTATCAAGAAAAGCTGCAAGTAATTTTCTCGCGTGAAAGTTTGCATCATTCTCAATGGAGTTTCCCGTAAGAAGGCGAAATTCTATCGTGAGATTTTACCTGTATTGCTAGCTAAGCATGATTGCACCATACAGAAAACACAATTTTCAGGTCACGCAATAAAGTTGGCACAAGAAGCCACTCAACAAAATTTTGATTGCATTCTTTCGGCCGGTGGCGATGGCACGCTCAATCAAGTGATCAATGGTATGCTTGCCAGTAATTCACTAGGTTTGCCCAGTCTGGCGATTCTTCCACTTGGATCAGGAAATGATTTTGCGGGTTCTTGTGGGTTGAAAGTAGATGTACATCAACTAATTTCTTTATTAGATAAGAATGCGCCCATTGCAACGGATGTGGGTAAAATAATCTGTAGCGACTCATCGGGAGCCCAGTGGCAAAAATATTTTATAAATGTTGCCAGCGTAGGCATGGGGCCTGCCACCGTATTGCAAATGGAAAAGCTTCCGCGATGGTTAGAAAGTGACTTACGTTATCTAACCGCCATCCTTCATACGTTTTTTACACATCGCCCAACAGACCTGAGCATTAAATCGGATACATGGAGTTGGCATGGAAAAGCCCGAGTATGGGCGATGGCCAACGGACAATCTTTCGGCAATCGCATCTACATCGCTCCGCAATCAAAATCTGATGATGGAATTTTTGATACGTTTTTAGCCAGTGATGTGCCGCTTCTAAAATTTCTAATCTACTTACAGCAATTGAAGGGAAAGAAAAAAATAAATGACTCTAAAATTCAATATAACCAAAGTGCGTCATTTGAATTCACTTCGTCTCAAAATCTGGCGATTGAAGCAGATGGAGAAATACAAGGATATCTTCCCGCGCAGGTAAAAGTACTTCCAAAGCGTATAGAAATTTATCGCTGATTATTCCTCTTCGAGGTATTTCTTCAATTTTTCCCAGGTTGATTTTGCCAAAACCGGTTTGTAATCTTTTTTCTCTTTATCAATCGATTCAACAATGTATGCGGCTCTTTCTTTTGAATCCGGATGGGTACTCATCCAGGATAAGTATTTAATAGACGATGCTTCTCCATCGCCCATTCGATACAAAAAGTCTGCGAAGGGCTCCGGGTTAATATTGGCAGCGGTCAAATATTCCACAGATTTCAGATCGGCTTCTTTTTCCAATGTGCGATCGTAAGCGGATGACGAGAGCATTTTTACGGCTTCTTTCACAGTTTCGCCTCCACCTCCGGCTGTCATGGATATCAATACGGAAAGCCCAATTTCTTTGACGAGCTTTTTCATGACATGGCTTAGCTGAATATGTGCGACTTCGTGACCTAATACACCACACAACTCGGATTCGTTTTCTGAATCGATGATCAGCGCGCTGTTGACAACCAGATGCCCATTCGGCAAAGCGAACGCATTGATCTGATCATTTTTTACAATGTGCAATTGAATCGACTTTCGGTCGATATAGTTGGCCTTACAAATTTTTTCAAGCAGACTGTCCAGAGGCGCTTTTGCGTTTCGGCCGTTGATCTCTGTATTTTCTTTGCTGTATAATTCCCAAAACAGATCGCCTAATTTCTCTTCTGTTGTATCGGTCATTTTCTTCACCTCGAAAAGGGTCATCCAATCTATTTGAGAAAGTCCCCAATAAAGACCAAAGAAAATGGCAATGATGGCTACTGCCTGAATGATAATTCGATTCATAAATCAAGGTTTACAAATAAGGTTTGTTAAATCGCCATACAACCACCACGAAACATGTTGCCCTTTGCGTGTAGCGATGGCGGTGTAAATCGTGGCGATAAATTCAACCACATTAAATAAAAATACGGTCATCATGTATGCGATGTATGGATTCGAAACGGTTTCATCTCCAAACACAATAGATACGGTCCACCAAAAGCCAAAACTATTCATGAAGAGCAATGAAAACTGTGAAAGCAATGCTTGAGTGCAATGCCAGCGAACAAAATAAGTTCCGTTGCGATTGCCCAGATAGAAAATAAGGGTAGCAATCAAATTAATGATGGGTAAAGGCAAACCGGCAATTACGGCAATGAGTGACATCAAATAACTGTTCGATGCTTTTTCAGCTTCGTGTTCCCCCGGCACGTATTCAAATTGAGTAGTCATAATCCTTTGTTAATATTCCAAATCCAATTAGCAATTACAATTAAAATGGCAAAAGCTGCCACGTATTTCCGCTGCAGAAACGCTTCTGCATGTAAATAAAATTCAAACAAAGAAGAGCGATTCGAGCGGTAATCAACAGTTAACCACACGGGAACTACCAATAGAATGATTGTAATTAAAAAGCCGAAAGGATTCCACCAAGCGGCATTCCAAAAATCTCCCTTAAGAATGGATAGCACAGATCGGGTTGAACCACATGATGGACAAGGAATACCTGTGACATGTTTTACTATACACGCATTAATAGGTGTGTCGGTAAAACGATCCTGATAAAGTTGTACACCGATCCATGCATACCCTGCCACGCAGGCAATTGACAACAATAAGTATAACCGAATTTTAGTCAAACCTTAAAGATATTGCTGCAGTTTGGCGATATTCTTTTCACGGGTAGCCCCCATGATCATGAACCAATCAATAATCGCCCAAATGCCGAAACCACCACAGGTAATTAGTTTACCAATTCCAAGGCCTGTGTCTCCGATCATAAATCGATCAATTCCCAAAGAGCCGGCCAACAAAGACACGATCAAACTAGTGGTGGGGTCTTTGAATTGAAGCGTTTGAATCATGCCCCATTTTGAATCATCCACAGCTAGTAAACGATCACGAATTTGCATTACATGGTGGCTTTCGAAAAACTTTCCGTTTGCCATGATAAACATGTCTACTTTTTGTGAATCCATTTTTAATAATTTGGTTAGGTTAGGTTCTTACTCTTCTGGATTTTCAGTTTCTCCCTGTTTTTTTGTGTGGTCTCTCGACTCCACTATTTTCAAGGATAATGATACAAATATTTTTTTAATTCAGATACATTCGCCTACCTTTTACCAAAACATTTACCGTTCCAACCAATTTTCTAATGAACCCAAAACTTCATAAACTATTTTCAGAATTAGAAGCGAGCCGCAGATCATTGTTGGATGAAATGGCTCAACTTCCTGTTGAAAAATTAAACCGTAGCCAACCCGGCCGCTGGTCAATCAATCAGATTATCGCACACCTCATTGCGGGCGAAAAATTATCCGTAGCCTACCTTCAAAAGAAAATATTGGCCATCAACGAAGTAGATAACACGGGTATCTTCGAAGAAATTAAAATGATTGGACTCATTATCAGTCAACGGTTGCCACTCAAATTTCGGGCGCCACGTGTGGTGGTAGAGAATACAACACAAACATCAGATCTTTCGCTGTTGGTGAAAGAATGGGATTCTGTACGCGAAGAATTGCGCCAGCTCTTGGAAAAAGTGAACGATGATCAGATCAACCGGAGAATTTATAAGCATGTGCGTGCCGGCAAACTGAATATTCAGCATGCGCTTATCTTCTTTCGCGAGCACATCATTCACCACTATCCTCAATTGAAGAGATTAATGTAAAAATTCTACCCTCTATCCTAATCGGTTTTGCCAGAAAGGATGGATGCACTATGTTGTCCATTTAAAATCCTACATTTTATCATGAATAAAAAGCTACTCTTCCTTTTCCTATTCAGCAGTTCACTGACATTCGCACAGACCAACCTGCAAAGTCCGGCCCAGTTTTTGGGCTATGAACTGGGCGACCGGTTTAGCCGCCACCATCAGATGGTCGATTATTTTAAGCATGTAGATAATGCAGCCGAAAATGTAGTTGTCAAACAATACGGTGAAACCTATGAGCATCGTCCGTTGATTTATGCCATCATTGCATCGCCTGATAACTTTAAAAATTTGGAACAAATTCGCTTGGATAACTTGCGCAGAGCAGGAATGGCAGATGGAACTCCTTCCACGAAAGTGGCCATTCTCTGGCTGAGTTATAATGTGCACGGCAACGAAGCCAACTCGATGGAAGCAGCGATGAAAACCATCTATGAATTGGTAAATCCGGCCAACACCAAAACCAAGGAATGGTTAAAAAACACCGTCATCATCATGGATCCATGTATCAATCCGGATGGAAGAGATCGCTACGCAAACTTTTATAATCAGTATGGAAACTTTCCGGCTAATGCGGATCCGCAAGCACGCGAGCATGCAGAGCCTTGGCCGCGTGGAAGAGCGAATCATTACTTATTTGATTTGAACAGAGATTGGGCCTGGGAGACACAGATTGAGTCACAGTCCCGCATTAAACTTTACAATCAATGGATGCCCCATGTGCACGTGGATTACCACGAACAAGGTTACAACTCACCCTACTATTTTGCGCCTGCAGCCGAACCCTACCACGAGGTGATTTCCAATTGGCAACGCGAGTTTCAAACGATGATAGGAAAAAGCAACGCCAAGTATTTTGATGAACAAGGTTGGTTGTATTTTACGAAAGAGCGATTTGATTTGTATTACCCAAGCTATGGCGATACCTACCCAACATACAATGGTGCCATTGGTATGACGTATGAAAAGGGCGGTATCGGAGCAGGGCTTTCGGTAATTACTAATGAAGGCGATCCGTTGACATTAAAAGATCGATTGACGCATCACTTCACCACCGGCATGTCTACGTTGGAAGTGACTTCGACAAATGCTACTAGGTTGGTAGAAGAATTCGAAAAGTTTTTCAAAGAGAATGTGAACAGCCCCGCGGCTCCCTATAAAACGTATGTGATCAAAGCCGATAACAATCCTGATAAGTTAGCTCGATTTACCAATTGGCTTAGCACCCATGCAATTCAGTTTGGCCATCCGGCTGTCAGCAAACCTACTCGTGGATTTGATTACCAAACACAATCTACCGGAAATGTGAATGTAAGTGCGGAAGACATCATCATCAATATTCACCAACCCAAAGGGCGCTTTGTGACAACACTGTTCGAACCTACTTCGAAACTAACCGATTCACTTACGTACGACATCACCGCGTGGAATTTGATTTACGCCTACGATTTGAAAGCAGCTGCTCTAAGCGAAAAAATCGCTGTCGGCAAACCGTATCAACCCAAAGCTATTGTCCAAGAGCCCATCGCGGCAAAGCCGTATGCTTATCTTTTTACCTATCAAACCATTGCCGATGTTGAATTTTTAGGAGCGCTAATGAAGAAAGGCGTGAAGGTGCGCAAAGCCATGTTGCCATTCTCGGCTAATGGAAACAAATTTGAACCGGGCACACTCATCGTTACACGCAGAAATAACGAAAGCATCGAAGACTTCGATTTGCTGGTGCAGACCACCGCCAAAAATTTAGGTCGTAAAATTTATACAGCTACCTCGGGGCTCGTAGAAAAAGGCGCTGATTTTGGATCTTCTGATGTGAGTTATATCCGCGCTCCACGCGTAGCCTTGTTAGGAGGCGATCAAACTTCGTCTTTGGATCACGGACAGGTGTGGCACTTTTTTGAACAACAAATTCACTATCCGGTCACCATCCTCGGCACCGACTACTTCCGCAATGTGGATTTGTGGAAATACGATGTGTTGGTCATTCCCGATGGCAACTATCGTCTGTTTGATGAAGGGACAGTTTCTATGATTGATCGGTGGGTAGGCGATGGAGGTCGTTTGATTTTAATAGCAGGAGCCACTTCTTCCTTTGCTGAAAAGAAAGGCTTCGGTTTGAAAGAATTTTCCAGCGATGACTTGAAAAGCAAAGCCGAAAAAGAAGAGAAGGAGCTTCGTGAAAAAGAAGGACCCATCAAATTTGGTGATGCTGAACGGAAAGAACTGGGCAACTCTATTTTTGGTGCGATTTATAAAGTGACCATGGACAAATCACATCCGCTCGCCTTCGGATTGAACGACACGTATTATTCTTTGCGCACTTCGGGATTGCACTACAGCTATTTATCGAAAGGCTGGAACGTGGGCATTTTGAAAGGAAAGCAAAAGCCATTGATTGGATTTGCCGGAACGAAAATCAACAAGAAGCTGGAGAACACACTCGTGTTTGGTGTGGAGGACAAAGGAAAAGGCCAGGTGGTTTATTTGGTAGACAATCCATTGTTCCGCAATTTCTGGGAGAATGGCAAAATGATTTTCTCTAATGCGGTGTTTATGGTAGGGCGCTAATCAGAAAAATTTGGGGTGAAGATTTCATGCAGGCTTCGTAACGGAAGCCTGTATCACAACTGGGTGGTTGCTTTTTAAGCGGCTAGCTGAAGCCCCTTTTTACCCTTGCGCAATGCCTGGCGGATTTCTTTCATCGCCTCTTTTTTGAAGGCGCTGTAATCCGGTTCAGGCTGATGGAGGATGGTTTTGATATAATTCAAAACTTCTTCCATTTGCATCTTGTCCATCGCATCCAAACTTTGGAGGATGGCCAACTTCGGAGATTGTTTCATAGGACAATTAGTGGTTGTCTTCTACAAAGAACGCAAATAAGTGTGGTAGGTTATTGTCAGAAAGATGCTATTCACGAAAACATAATGTAGAAGTAACTTTTATTAGTAAATCGAAGAAAAATAGAGGCATTTTTGCGCCATTTCTTCCCATCGTGAGAGTATTACTACTACACCAGCACTTTAAAACACCTGTCAGCGGAGGAGCTATCCGGTCCTATTATCTGGCAAAGGCACTGATTGATCGGCAGGCAGAGGTGATTGTTATTACCGCTACCAATCAAAAAAAGGCTTATTCTGAGGTTTATGAGCAGATAACCATCCATTATTTGCCTATTCCATACGATAATAAGTATGGCTTTTTTCAGCGAATCGCCTCATTCGTTCGATTCATGCTGGCCTCCATCGCACAATCGGAAAAGTTGGGTAAAATCGACTACTGCTATGCCATATCGGTGCCCTTAACGGTGGGTATCACCGCCATGTGGCTAAAGTGGCGCAGAGGTGTACCTTTTATCTTCGAAGTGGGTGATTTATGGCCCGAGGCTCCCATACAAATGGGATTTATCAAAAATCACTTCTTAAAGCAGTTTCTCTATTGGGTAGAAAAAAAGATTTATCAATCGGCAAATGCCATCGTAGGGTTATCACCCGCCATTCAATCTTCTATTCAAGCCATCGTACCAAATAAGAAGGTTTATAACATTCCCAACTTTGCCGACTGTGATTTTTATCAACCGATTTATTCGGAAGGCAAACAGAAGTTGGTAGTATCTTATATCGGAGCAATTGGCTTGGCCAACGGACTCGATTACCTGATTGAGTGTGCGAACAGTTGCCGCAAGGCATCGTTGCCCATTCAGTTTGTGATTTGTGGTGAAGGCGCTTTACGCGAACGATTGGAGAACAATGCGAAGCATCTGCAATTGCAAAACCTTACGTTCATCGACTTTCAAGATCGTTCGGGTGTTTTGAAAGTGATGGATGCTACGGATGTGTGTTTTGTATCGTACAAAAGATTGCCGGTGTTAGAGACCGGTTCGCCCAATAAATTCTTTGACGGCTTGGCCGCAGGCAAACTTATCGTTACCAATTTTGGAGGATGGATTGCCCGCGAAATTGAAGAGGCGCGCTGTGGTTTTTCGGTTGACCCGAATAATCCATTGGATTTCGTTGTAAAGATCAAGCCTTTCCTGGCCGATGAAAAAATGTTGCAGCAATATCAACAAGCTGCCCGTGCCTTAGCCGAACGAAAATTCTCTCGCAAAATATTGTCAGAGCAATTCGTTAACTTGTTTGAATGGAAGAAGGAGAAATAAAAGATAAGACACCGAAAAAGAAGGAACCAAAAGCGGAGCTCGAGAAAAAAGTTGCGCCAACAACTCCGGAAGAACCGGAAAAGCCATTTGACTTTGGTGGATTGCCTCAACGTGATCTGAAAAAGAATTTGGGTTGTGGCTAAATGCTTTCGGCAAAGAATACTCGCTTTACACGCTCGCTCGTGTTGGTGAGAATTTCGTACGGAATGGTTTGAATGCGCTGTGCCACTTCCTGCAATGGCAAATCAGGTCCAAATAGAATCACTTCATCGCCTTCTTGGGCATCCGTTCCCGTTACATCAATCATCGTCATGTCCATGCACACATTGCCGACCACAGGCACTTTTTTTCCACGCACCAACACCAGTCCTTTCCCTTGGCTAAAGCTGCGACTAAAGCCATCGGCATAACCAATCGCAATGGTGGCCATCTTCATTTCAGTGGACGCCTTTCCTTTTCGGCCATAGCCAATGGTTTCGCCTGCTTTGATGGTTTTGATTTGTGAAATGATCGTTTTCAACGTGGCTACCGGCACGAGTTGATTGAATTCTTGCTCAGTCGGATTAACACCATACAGTCCGATCCCTAACCGCACCATGTCCAATTGAAAATCCGGAAAACGTAAAATGCCGGGCGAGTTGAGAATATGCCGCAACGGACGAATGTTCAACGCTTTCGAAAGTCCCTCGTAAAAACGAGTAAATTTTTCGAACTGCTCTTTCGAGAATCCATCATGTACCGATTCATCGGCCCCAGCCAAATGCGAAAATACACTGGCAATTTTTAGCTGGGGATTCGTGCGCAGCAACGAAATGATGGCAGGTAAATCTGACTCATCAAAACCTAACCGATGCATGCCGGTATCTACTTCTAGGTGAATGCTCGCTTGTTTGCCTTCGGTGAAGTGGCAAAAGGCGGTGAGCATTTTTAAATTATAGATGGCGGGTTCCAACGAGAACGCCAGCAACGAATGAAAATTTTCTTCGGCCGGATTCATCACCATGATTGGTAAGGATATATTATTTTTTCGTAAGTCCACACCCTCATCGGTATAGGCTACGCCCAAATAATCCACCTGATGAAACTGCAAGAGATTGGCCACCTCTTCGCTGCCGCTGCCATAGGCAAATGCCTTTACCATGGCCATCAGTTTTACTCCGGGGCGCAACTGCGATTTGAAATAATTCAGGTTGTTCACCATTTTATTCAAATCGATTTCCATCACCGTGCCATGAATCTTTCGCTGCAAGCGACTGACAATCTTTTCAAATTGAAAGGCGCGCGCTCCTTTTACCAAAATCAGTTCATCTTCGAATTGAGCCGTATCTAAGTTTTGAAGGAAAACTTCGGCAGAAGGATAAAAATGACTTTTACCGCTCAGCGAAAGTTGTTTTTGGTGTGCGGATAAAACGGGTCCGATTCCAATGAATTGATAAAGTGGATAGCTCTTCAATAGTAAAGAAACCTGATCGATCAATTCATTTTCAGTTAATCCGGATTGTAAGATATCCGAAAGGATGACGGTTTTCTTTTTCTTTTGTTGGCCATTCAAAAAGTCTAAGCTGATTTTTAAACCGGCCACATCATTGTTGTAGGTATCATCGATGAGTTGGCATCGGTTTACGCCTTGTTTTAATTCCAACCGCATGGGGATGGCGCGCAGCAAATTCACTTTTTGTTGAATGGCCGATGCGGCATAACCTAAGTGCAACAACAAGCTGATGCAATGAAAACAGTTTTCGACAGAGGCTTTGTCATCAAACGGAAGGGCGATAGTAAATGAATTTCCTTTATACTGAATAGAATAGCCGGAAAGATTCTTTTCAATTTTGATATCTGCAGTAGAATGAAATCCCCAGCTGAGTGATGGAATCTTTTGTTGTTGAATTTGTAGAGCAATGTCTGAATGATCGGCACAATGAATCAGTGTAGTTACATTTCGGAAGAGCTTTAGTTTCTCTTCGATCTTCTCAGTAACATTTTCAAATCCTTCGTTGTGTGCCGTGCCGATGTTTGTAAAAATGCCAAGGGTGGGTTGAATAATTTTTTCAAGTTGCGCCATTTCATCGCGTGTGGAAATGCCCGCTTCAAAAATGCCCATTTGATGATGCGGTGCAATGGCCCACACCGACAAAGGCACTCCGATTTGCGAATTGTAGCTTCCCGGGTTTTTCACAATACTTCGGTCGCCCTCCAATAGTTGATACAACCATTCTTTGATGATGGTTTTGCCGTTGCTGCCGGTAATGCCCACCACCGGCACGGAGAATGCCGATCGATGATGAGCCACGATGCTTTGCAGCGCCAATAGGGTAGAGGACACTTGACAAATGTTGGCTAATGGAAGACTCGAAACATCCACCGGTTTCTCTACCACAAACTGTCGAATGCCCAGATTGTATAATTGTTGAATGTACTGATGGCCATCGTTCCGTTTTCCCGTAAGGGCAAAAAACACGGCCTCTTCCGCAATCATCGGTTTTCGACTGTCGGTAATCAAATACGAGATTTTGCGATCCTGCGAAAGCTGAATGATTTTACCGGATGTGATGGATTCGAGTTGCGAGAATTGCATGGATTTGGGTTAGTGCGCCAACTGATTAGAATAACCTTGCTCCATTGGGTACTTGTTTATCAAGTGTCGTAAGCACCACATGTCCGTTTTCGTTGGGAAATCCGGTTACCAAAACCTCTGAAATAAAGGTGGCGATTTGCTTGGGCGGAAAATTGACGACACAGACTACCTGCTTTCCAATCAGCTCGGCAGGTTGATAAAGATGAGTAATTTGAGCACTTGATTTTTTAGTGCCCAGTTCCGGACCTAGGTCAATCCACAGCTTGATCGCAGGCTTTTTAACCCCTTCAAATGGCTCTGCTTTGATGATTGTGCCGGCCCGAAGGTCTACTTTTGAAAAATCATCCCATGAAATGCTCATCAGGTTAAATGGCGTTAATTGGTTGCAATCGGTATACACAATCAGTTTCAGTGGCTCCGAATGATGGAATAACCGTTTTTTTTTCTATTTTGCGTATCCGAAACCAAAAGTACTCAAGGTTCGTAAGGAAAAGAGCGGTTTATGAATCAAAAATTCACACATCTGTTTTTTACGGTCTTCGCATTCTGTGCGATGTTGGTTTTTTCTGCCCAGGCGCAGGAACATTCCCCCGTTACTGATCCTACGGAAGTAGAGATCAGAGAGCTTAACAGCCACCCCGAACTCAACTTGAACGAGGATAAAACCTTGTTATTGGAGTCGTCCGAGCACCAGCAACGCCCCCATGGAGCGGTGGTGAATCGTGAACAGACAGTGACCAAGCAGCCTGCAAAGGCCAAAGTAGAGAAACCAGCTGAGAAGGAAGAAGAAGACGCTCTGTCTTTCAACTTCCTATATTATATCATATCCAAGTTCAAGTACTCGGATATTGTTGACTAAAGCGGCCAGGGGTCGTTCCAGTTTTTCTTTTGCTTCGATGCTTCCCATTCACTCATGCTTACCAGGCATGACGAAAGCTCTTGTTCGATTACTTCCCGTTTTAGATCCGTTCCAATAATCACCAATTCATTGATGCGATCGCCAAAATCGAGATCCCATTTTTTCATAATATCTTCCTGGTTTTCGAGGTAATCGGCACTGGCTGCCCGCTGCGCCATGCTGGTCGAGGCCCACCATTTGCCATAAGGCTCTGCTTTGGATGAACCGCCCGCCTGGCTCCACAGGATAGCCTCATTCGGCCGTGAGGCCAGCCAGAAAATGCCTTTGCTGCGAAGCACATTTCCCGGCCAACGGGTTTGAATGTAATTCCAGAATCGTTCGGGGTGAAAGGGCCTGCGTTGACGAAATACAAATGACCCGATGCCATACTCTTCCGTTTCCGGTGTGTGTTTGTTATTCAGCTCTTGAATCCATCCGGCTGATTGTTGCGCCCGCTCGTAGTCAAACTTTTTGGTATGAATGATTTCTTTGAGCGCTACTTTGCCATAGCTGGAAGGAATGAGTGTGGCCTCCGGATTAAGTTTGCGCAACACACCTTCCAGAAACGCGCGTTGCTCGGTGGTAATCAAATCAATTTTGTTGAGGATAATTACATTGGCAAACTCGATTTGATCGGTTAGTAAGTTTACGATCGTACGATCATCTTCTGGCATATTAGTCAGTTTACGATCCAGCAAACGGTCGGCAGATCCAAAGTCGCGGAAAAAGTTAAACGCATCCACTACCGTCACCATCGTATCTAATTCCGCATAGCGTGTCAGGTCCAACAGTTCATCGCCTGTGGCAAAACTAAAAGTTTGAGCAACGGGCAACGGTTCGGAAATACCGGTGCTTTCAATCAGCAGGTAGTCGAACTTTTTTTGTTTGGCTAGTTTCTCTACTTCAATCATCAAATCTTCGCGCAGGGTGCAGCAGATGCAGCCGTTGCTCATTTCTACCAGCTTCTCTTCGGTGCGCGACAAACGCACTTCGTTTTTTACCAATTGGGCATCTATGTTTACCTCGCTCATGTCATTGACAATCACGGCCACTTTTAGCCCTTCGCGATTGTTGAGCACGTGATTGAGCAAGGTGGTTTTTCCGGCACCCAGAAATCCGCTCAGTACAGTTACCGGTAACTTTTTAGTTTTAAGAAAGGGCATCATCGTGTATTTTTTAAATTTTTAATTCGTGTGCGGATCGATTCCAATTGTGACTGAAGGGCTTTTTGCAGCTCGAGCATTTGTTGTGCGGTAAGTTCTACTGCCGTGTGGGATGAATGATCGTGTGTATGCTCCGACAATTCGTAGCCGGGAACTTCCACCTGGTTGGATTGCCACGTTTCAAAGTCGGCAGCAATGGCTTGGACTGAATCTTGAATTAGGTTCATTCTTTTCAGTTCGGCCAGATCGATTACAATTTCTTTTGAAATGAGATACGACATGTGATGTAGCACGGCCGCTTCCTTCCACATTTCATTTTCTTTGGAGGTGCTACACGCCATTGCTATCAGCGACATTCCCAGTATCGTTGCTTTCCAATTCATGGTTGTATCAGTTCAGCATCTTTTAAAATGAAATTGAGGTGATTGATGTCGGTGCCATTGAGTTGCAGCTTGCCGCGAATAGAGATTACCTTATCGGGCTTTAGTTTTGGCTTTTTATTTTTGAATTGAACTTCCGCCACAGACTCCGGCCCCGCTCCACCACAGAAAAAGCAAGCCGCATACGGAAACTTTGACAATACAATATTATTGCCATCCATATCCATGGGAATGAAATGACCGCGCAGTTCCATTTCCTTTCCTTCGTGCGCCCGCAGTTCTTTCGTGAAGGTGGGCACTAAGAAATACTCATTGATTTCTTTAAAGTAGGTTGACTTAAAAGGAACTCGTGCGAACATCTGCCATCCTTCCGATCCAGGCGCAAAGGCGGAAATAGGAAGCGCTCCCAATATCAATAGCAAAGCGAAAGCCATGCTCCAGGTATTGCGTTTGTAATTGATTCCCGCCATTTATTGCAACTATGTTGCAAATATAGAATTGATGCGCTAATATGCAACATTGTTGCAAAAACATGAGCTTTTTATCAGCCTTTTCAATTCGCAAGCCCAACTCCCTTTTGGTGCCATCCATGCTGGATTTAGCGCATTCAAACAGCAGGATCCTTTTCGTAACTTGGGGCAGTTTGAATTACTCCCTGTATGACCGATGCCCATTACGAGCTACTCTTAAAAGTTAGAATGGTAGTTGATATTCAAGCGGCTGAAGAGAGTCATCTGATAGAGGCCTTTCGTCCACTCAAGAAAAAGAAAAATGAATTTTTAATTAAAAAGGGTGACCGCGTAGAAAATCTGTTTTTCATTGGCTCTGGCTTTGCGCGTTTGTTTGATATCGATAAATGGGGGCGCCTCTCGTGATTAAATTTAACACTAGATCAGCTGGTTAATCGCAAACATAAACACGTCATGTCGTCATTGTTAGCGATTCCACTGGCAAACAAATCATTTTGTGCAAAGGTATTTTCGAGCAAGTCGGTCAAACTCAAGTTGTCGGACTGAAGCGAGTTTTGAAGATGGAGTAGGAGACGGTCAAGGCCGTATTCCTCTTTCTGTGCATTGAACCGCTCGAGTATGCCATCGGAAACTAAAATCAGCGTATGAGCGGATGTAAAGGGAATCGAGTGAACTTTGGCCAGAGTTTGTTTTAGAAAACCCAGTGGAGGCTGGCGCAATTCCATTACCTGAAATGTTTTTAATTCACTATGGTAAATCAGTGGGTAGGGCATTCCGCACGAAGTGATGGACACAGTCTGAGCGGCAGTGTCAAGAATGGCAAGTTGCAGCGACATGCCTTTGCCCCGGGCAGCCAAAGTCTGGATTAAAGCTTCATTGATCGCATTAACCATCGGCAACAAACTATTGCTTTCGCGAATTTGCTTCAGGTTATTTACAATCACCACTTTCGTAACAGTTACAATCATCCCGGCTGTGGTGCCATGGCCGGTGGCATCGCCAAAGGCAATCAACACGCGGTGGTCGTCCAGTTTAAAGTAATCAAAATAGTCGCCACCCACTTCGGTGGCAGTTTGCATTTTTCCAACAATGGTAATACCGTTTTCTTGAAACGACTTTTGCGGCAGCAACGAAAGTTGCATTATCCGAGCTTGCTCCAGTTCTTCCTTTTTTCGATCGTACTCTTGCTTTTCAAATCTTCGTTTGCTTTGAATGCGGCCATACACGAGCAAGCTGATCAGTACCACACTAGCGAGCGCGCCTATCCCCACATTGCGCATTAAGATTTGCTGATCTAATTCTAGTTTTTGAATGGCGTTGTTTTGCGCCAACACCTTCAGTTCACTTTCTTTTTTTTGAATTTCATAATTGGCATTCACGATGGCGGCTTTCTTCTCCACATCCTGCGTGTAGAGCGAGTCGCGCAACTGTTGGTAAACTTTCAGGTACCGATAGGCTACCGTTGGTTGATGCGAGGAGTCGTAAATCTGGAAAGCAAGTCGGTAAACATCGGCCAGCAAAGCGCCAGTGGCATGCCGATCGGCAATCGGTACGCAGCGGGAGATATATGCTTTGGCGGTGGCATATCGGGAATGATTAAATTCATTGAGCGCTAAGCCATAACTGGCAAAGCCAACGATCACTTCATTTTTTGTACGAAGCCCTAAGTCAAGACATTCTTTCAGGGTAGCCTGCGCTAAATCATCTTTTCCTTTGAAAGAATAGATTTCACCCAGTGACTCAAGCGCAATACAGTACGCCATAGTAGGAGGGTTGTCTAGTCTTCGAAAAGATTGAATGGATTGTTCGGCATAGCGTAAGGCAGAGTCTATCTGATGCAACTTGATAAAATGCCACGCCACATTGTTGCTCAACTTGGCTAATGGAAGAATACTATCTGCAACCTGAAAATACCGATGCGTAGTTTTTAAATAGTTCAACGATTCTTCATACCGATAATATTGTTCATACAAACCGGCAATGCGCTGACTGACCATGGCAGCGTCCCATCCTTTCTGCGTGTCACCGGTTAATCGTAGTGCAGCAAAATACGATTGCAAAGCCTGTTCAATCTTTCCTTCGTTTTGGTAGGCAAGCCCTGCTTTCAATAATTGTTTGCATTGAAAAGAAGTAGAATCAGCGAAAAAAGAAGAAGCTACGGCATGATAGAATACAAAAGCAACGATCAAGAATGTTCGTTTTATCATTTCGGAATAAAGGGAGGTTTTACTCGATTCAATTTGACTGCAATCTTTCGATATTGTTGTCACTCATCTTCAGAAGATCAACTATGCTCAACGGAACAGTCCGTTTCGTCAACCAGTGAACCACTGGACAGGTATCAGTCAGGAAACCAATTGGTTTTCCTTATATTCGCAACTTTGTTGCAAAATGAGGCTTGCCTTTCTTTTATTGATTTTGATACCTTTTGCCGGCTGGGCGCAGCTTTGCTCGTTTAGAGTTGCCGGCAAAGTGGAGGATGAACGGGGCATTCCGCTCGCAGGAGCAACACTCGTTTTGACCAAAGAGAATAAGGGGGTGATAGCCGATGAGTCCGGTAAATTTGAGTTTACACAACTCTGCGCTGGCAAATATGAGGTAGAGATTCGGTACGTTGGCTACCAAACCATTACGACTAGTCTGAAGGTGCCCTTCAATAAACCCTGGACTATCAGGATGGAAAGTGACAGCACATCCTTGAATGAAATAGTGATCGAAGATAAACATACGAACGTAGCACTCACTTCCACCTACAGCTCCCTTTCCGGCAAATTATTGGAAGAAACCATGGGCAAGTCGCTAGGCGAATCGATGCGTGAGATTCCGGGCGTCAACAGCATTCAAACGGGTCCTGCCATTTTCAAGCCGGTGATCCATGGAGTGCATAGTCAACGCGTATTGATTTTGAATAACGGCATTCGGCAGGAAGGACAAAACTGGGGAGTAGAACATGCTCCGGAAGTGGATCAGTTTATCGCCTCAAATATTATTGTGATCAAAGATGCTGCCGCTATCAAATACGGAGCGGATGCGCTGGGTGGCGTTGTGCTTGTTAACCCGGCCAAGCTTCCGACTGAAGCAGGTATAGGAGGACAACTCCATACCATCGTTGCATCCAACAATGGCTCAGGGGTAATCTCCGGATTTTTAGAAGGCGGATCTAAAAAATGGCCGGGCTTTGGTTGGCGCACACAAGGCACCATCAAAAAAGCAGGCGATGCTCGGGCCTCCAACTATGTGTTATCTAATACCGGATTTGAAGAGCAAAACTTTTCGTTGTCTACGGCCTATCATAAAGAGAAAAGCGGTATCGATGTTTTTTATAGTCACTTCAACACTTCTATTGGTATTTTAAGAGGCACTGCCGTTGAAACAGCAGACGACTTAGCCAATGCGTTGGAACGCTCGGTACCCCAATATACGACTGCGTTTACCTACGACATTAAACAACCACGCCAGTCGGTGCAACATGATCTGATCAAGATCAATGCACATTTAGAAAAGGGAAAAAATGAATTTCGGTTACAGTATGGCTTGCAAAGCAACCGAAGAACGGAGTATGACTTTCGCCTGGGGGCCCTTACAGAAATTCCGGCTCTTGGATTTCAACTGTATACGCATACACTCGATGCCGAGTGGCAACGAACACATTCCTCTCGTTGGCAAAGCAGTTGGGGCATCAACGCACTTTATCAAACCAATAGCAAGGTAGATGGCACGCAAACCATTCCGTTTATTCCCAATTTTGATCACATCACCACGGGAGTATTCTTGGTAGAAAAGCTTACACTTCGACAGTGGATGCTAGAGTTAGGTTTGCGCTACGATGTGAAAAAGTATGATTTAGCCGGGTTTGATTTTAAGAATAAACTTTACCGCTCGTCCATTGATTTTCAGAACGCCAGTGGAACAGTTTCAGTGAAGCGGAAATTAAATAACACCTCTACATTCACCAGTTCGATCAGCAGTGCATGGCGTCCGCCCAATATGGCTGAATTATACAGTATAGGAACTCATCAAAGTGCTGCGTCAATTGAATACGGTTTATTATTGAATGAAATAACATCCGAAGTAAAGCCTTATGAAAAATCTGGAGTGAAAGTTGAGAAAGCTCTCAAATGGGTGGTTGGCTATAAAGTGGATCGGCCCCGCTTTACAACAGAAATAACAGGTTATGTTAATTACATTTTTGACTTTATTTATCTCAAGCCTCGAGGAGTAACTCAAGGTCTTCGAGGAATTTTTCCATACTTCCGCTACACGCAAACAGATGCTTCCTTTATGGGTATCGATTTCTTTTCGAATTATAGAATCAATTCATTTTGGACCCTTACGGGGAAAGCTTCCTATCTACGCGCTACAGATGAAACACAAAACGACTACCTGGTATTTATTCCGGCTAATCGGGTAGATGTTGGAATCAGATATGAATCCAACTCCGAAAAAAAATGGAGTTGGAGTGCCGAATCGAAAGTAAGGTGGGTGGCCAACCAATCCCGTGCACCGCAAGTAATCACTCCCCGCCAGATCATCGATGCGTTAGCACAAGGCATTGACCTTGTTAGTCAACGCCCCGGAAATTTTGATTTTAAGGCTGCTCCCGATGGCTATGCTTTGCTATCCCTTTCGGTAGGCGCAACTTGTAAACTAAAGAATTCAAAGTGCGAAATTCGCCTCTCAGCCGATAATTTGACCAATCAATCCTTCCGCGAATACACCAATCGCCTGCGCTATTTTGCCGATGATGTGGGCCGAAACATCACTTTGGGCGTTCATTACAGCTTTTAATTTGCACAATTCAGATTTAGGGCATATTATTGCAACATTGTTGCATTAAATAAAACCCATTTATGAAAAGCCTTCGATTTGTTTTTTTAGCGTTGATGTCTTGGTCGTTAGTGTTTCTGACAGGCTGTTCTAAGGATGATCCTAAGCCAGAAAATATTCCGGAAGCAATTACAAAAGCAACACTCACATTTACTCCTACCACCGGAGACCCTGTTGTCGTAACCGCTACTGACTCCGATGGGGACGGCCCGAATGTTCGTGTATTGAGCGGCCCGATCAACTTGGCGAAAAATATGCCCTATACGCTTACGATTACTTTGATCAATGAATTAGCAGCCACCACTGCACCGGAATATAATGTGACTGCCGAAGTGGAGGAGGAGGCTGATGAGCACTTGTTCTTCTTTGCATGGACCAACAATACCTTTTCAAATCCAACCGGTAATGGAAATATTGATTCGCGGGCAGATGTGGTTAATTACAATGACAAAGACACCAAAAATTTGCCCCTGGGGTTAAGTACAGCTTGGATAGCTAGCGGCACAGCTAGTAGCGGTAAATTCAGAATACTTTTGAAACATCAGCCTGGCTTAAAGTCAGCCACAAGCACATCTGCTGATGGCGAAAGTGATTTAGACGTAGAATTTGATTTAGCAGTGAACTAAAGAAATAGATGTAGGTTAGGTAAATGCCCGGTAGCGAAAGTTAGCGGGTATTTTTTTTGGTACCAATCCAATTTACCTTTCAATATGATCCATCCGGAAGCCATCGAACATTTGAAACAGTTTGTCTCAGCCATTCATCCACTTTCAACCGAAGAGTGGGAGCGTTTTTCAGCCATCTGGCAACCGGGAGAGGCCAAACGCAAAACGATTCTTACAGCTAAGGGTGAAACCGAACGCACCTTGTATTTCATCACCGAGGGTGTGCAACGCGCATATTATCTCACTCATGAAGATAAAGAAGCTACCATTGTCTTTACGTATCCTTTTTCGTTTTCCGGTGTAGCCGATTCGTTTTTAACACAAACACCCTCGAATTACTTTTTTGAAACGCTGACGCAAAGTCAATTCCTTAAGACTAACTATACACAGATAAACGCATTGAGTCTGGAGTTTCCCAATTTTGCGCGCATGCTGAGTATGGCTACCGCTCACGCATTGAAGGGAGCCCTGCAGCGACAAATTGAGTTGCAAACATTTAGCGCGGAAGAGAAATTTACTACGCTTTTGAAACGAAGTCCGCAGGTGCTACGATTAATACCGCACAAATACCTGGCCTCGTATTTAGGAATCGATGCGGCCACGTTTAGTAAACTGCTGGCAACAGTCAGAGTATAAAATCTTGGCGTAGACAAAGATTTTTCCTGATTGAACCGTCCACTTTTGCTTCATAAACAAAACAATCTATTTTATGAAAACAGAAAAGGCACTTTCGATTACGATTTATGCATTCATGATCTTTTCAGCTATTGCTATTGCCATTGTCAGTCTGATGGCATTTCAAAATCCGCAAGCGGTGATGGATTTGGTTCAGGTTAATTTACCAAACACAGATGCCTTTAGCTCTATCAGGGGAGTGTATGGCGGTGTAGGTCTCACCATATTTTTAACCCTTATTTACTTAATGATAAAAGATCAGACAAAGGGTTTGGTGTTTGCATCAATGCTTTGGGGATTTTATGCAATGTCACGTTTGATAACCATTATTAAGGAAGGGAATTTAGGAGCATTTGGAAATCAATGGCTCACGATTGAGTCCATTTTGTGTGTTACTGCATTGACATTGCTTAGTTTTAAACTTCGTGTGAGTGGGGCGTTTAAAAAGATAGCGTAATGATGAAGACCTACTCACCCGATCAGTTGCTCAACATATTACAAGAGCATACGGAATTACTCTTGACAAAAGCTATTGCCGATTGGCAATTAATTCCTCACAGTCGTTTTGCATTAAAACCTTCAGCCAATGAATGGAGTGCCAATGAGTGTCTCCAGCATTTGAACAGCTATGGCCGCTATTATCTACCAGCTATTCAAAAAGCAATTGACAAAGCCACAACGGGCTCAACTGAAAATTTTCGTTCGGGATGGCTCGGAAATTATTTTACAAAAATGATGATGCCGGGAGAGAATGGAACGCTTGCAACGAAAATGAAAACCCCCAAAGATCATGCACCCACAAAAATTTTGGAGAGCCACCAGGTGATTGTGGAGTTTATTGATCAGCTAGAGATACTATTGAAGTTATTGCGAAAGGCGAGACAACATGACCTTAACAAAGTCAAAGTGGCAATTTCAATTGCCCCGTTCATCAAACTAAAATTGGGTGATGTTTTTATGTTTTTAATTGCACACTTGATTCGCCATGGGCAACAGGCAGATCGTGCGCTGAGCCAAAGTGGTGTTACAACCAAACCTTGGCCGCCTGTTTCATTTTCGCAAGTGTGAAAACGAATTGGTTTATTTCACTAGAAAGGGCTTCAGATCTTCCAATTTGAGAATGCCTTCGTAGTAGGCTTTGCCAAAGATGACCGCAAACACACCCATATCATTGAGGCGTTTGATGTCATCGGCACCACGCACACCACCGCTGGCCAGCACTTTCAGATCGGGAAATTGATCGAGTATTTCCTGGTAGAAAGAAAATGCCGGGCCTTCTAAAACGCCATCGCGTGAGATGTCGGTACACTTAGCGTATTTCAAGCCCTTATCGTAGAAATATTGAAGATGATCGAAGAGATTGATATCGGACTTATTTTGCCAACCACGGAAAGAAACCTTTTTTGATTGGATATCGGTAACATCGGCACCGAGTGTCATTTTTTCGCGACCGTATGATACAATCCACGATGCGAATAATTCAGGTTTGGCAATGGCAATGCTAGAGGCGGTAATATAATCGGCTCCATAGTTGTAGGCATTGCCAATATCGCCATCGGTGTTGATCCCTCCGGTGAAATCTAATTTAAGATCTGTATACCCCGCAATTTGTTCGAGCACGTGCAGGTTTTTCGGGGCACCGGTTTCAGCTCCATCCAAGTCTACCAGATGAAGAACTTCAATACCATGATCTTCAAATCGCTTGGCAAGATCTACCGGATTTTCATCATACGCTTTTTCGCTGGCAGGATCACCTTTGCGCATTTTTACCACTTTGCCTTTTCGTATTGCGATAGAGGGAATTACTTGTATCATTCGAACTGAAAATTAATCTACTTAGTTTTTTGATGAAAATGGAGCTGCTACCAATGTTTTGTCCCAGATGAAGAGCAACTCCATTTCTTCACCGGCTTTTTCTACAGAAATCGTAAACTGTTCAAATTGTTTATCCTGTGTTACGGAAGGAGCCTCAACAATCAGTGCATCCATTTCTGGATTTCGTAATGCTTGACCGTCAAAGCCTACTCCCCATCCCGGAATTTCTTTATTGAAGATAATTTTCCACGATTGCTCGCCCGGAATGGTCCACAAACTATATTCACCTGCCTCGAGGGTCTTTCCACCAAAATCGAGCGATTGATTTGTTTTAAAAATACTGGCTTCGTTGGCTCCCGTTCTCCACACTTTACCAAAAGGCACCAGACCATCTTTCGCGAAGATAACCCGACCTTTTTTTGAAGGACGGTTGTAATAAACCCCAACTTTTAGATTTCCGTTTTCAAAAGCTACCTCGCCTTCCGGGCTAAACGATTTGGTGTAGAAAAACCGAACATATGCCAGTGCCGCGATAAGCACCAAGGCTACAATTCCCAGAATAATTAAAAACTTCTTCATTTTATAGTTTTCTAAAGTAACATAGCCAGCACTGCGTTAGACATTTGCCAAAATCATCCATTTCGTCTTGAAATTTAATGACCATTTCAAAATCAAGAGCCTGTTGAACCTTCTAGTTAATATTTAACCTCCAATTTGCAAATATTTAATGTTATCCATTTACTTTTGGCAAAATAAACGCTTTTTAATTATGGTAGTATTTGGAATTGTATTAGCGCTTTTCGTTTTGGCGATTGCATCAATCTGGCTTTTCCCGAATAACAAAGTCAGCAATAACGAGCACGATATAAAGCACTAATCGGCTGAATGAATATCTGCGTTTTTTGCGGATCATCCACCGGATCAGAACCTATCTATCAAGAGGCAGCCCATGAACTTGGAACACTTATCGGTTCCAGCCAAAATACTCTCGTTTATGGTGGAGGTAATGTGGGCTTGATGGGCGTTGTTGCAGACGCCACCCTAATGGCCGGAGGAAAAGTTGTTGGTGTAATTCCCGAATTTTTACAAAGAAGAGAAGTCGCGCATCTAGGGCTTACCCAATTGGAGGTAGTAGATACCATGCATCAACGCAAACAGCGTATGGCTGAAATGACCGATGCTTTTATCGCCATGCCAGGTGGCTGGGGCACATTAGATGAACTAGCTGAAATTCTAACTTGGCGCCAATTGGGTTTGATTCAAAGCCCCATCGGCATACTTAATATAAATTCATTTTTTGATCACCTGCTCGAGCAAATGCGTTTGATGACGCGCCACGGCTTTTTGGGCCACGGAAGTCTGGAAGTGTTGAATGTGGCACCAAGTCCAAAAGAGTTGCTAACCCAATTAGGGGTGTTTTCCGTTCAACCGAGTTAAGTTCTGCAAAAAAGCAGTAGCTTTAACTATGCTCGTTGCGATGAGGCAATTTTTTTTTGCAATAATTTTTCTGTCAACCCTTCCCGGTTATAGTCAACAGACACTGGGATTTTCATTACCGGATGGTGTGAATAGAATCGATATTCCGATCGAAATTCACAACAACCTGATCGTAGTTCCAGTCATTTTGAATAATCGTCTGCCGCTTAAATTTATTATTGACACCGGTGTGCGCACAGCCATTTTAACACAAAAGGTTTATAGCGATATTTTAAACCTCTCCTATACGCGCAAATATTCTCTTTCGGGTCCCGGGGGTCAAAAACTGGTAGATGCCTTCATTACTTCCAATGTTACGTTTGATATGCCTGGAGTTCATGGCCAGGGGCACTCCATGTTGGTGTTGCAGGAAGATTATCTGGAATTGAAAAACTCCATGGGCACTGATGTGCACGGCATTTTAGGGTATGAACTGTTTAGCCGTTTTGTTGTAATGATTGACTATGAAGCCAAAAAAATGACTCTGATGCGGCCGGAAAATTTTAAACCCAAAAAAAGCTATCAGGCGTTGCCAATTCGCATCGAAGACACGAAACCATTTGTTGAACTGATCATCAGTGTGCGTGACTCCGCGCAAATGACCGCTAAATTTTTGGTTGACACCGGTGCCAGCCATGGGCTGCTGATCGAAGAAGATTCGGATAAGCGATTACGTATGCCGGACAAAAACATTTCTAGCATCCTTGGCCGAGGAATTGCTGGAATTATTACCGGAAAAATCAGTCGCACCAAATCGTTGAAGTTTGGCAAGTATGAGTTGAACGATCTTATTACCAGTTTCCCTGACGATTATGCTTATCGGGATTCGGTGGGCAGTAAAAATTTTAGTCCGCGCAATGGTTCCGTAGGCGGTGATTTGCTGAGTCGATTTACAGTTATTTTCAATTTCCCGGGAGAAATGATGTACATCAAAAAGAATCCATCCTTCAAAAAGAAATTTTATTACAGCTTGAGTGGGATAACGCTTCGCGCGAAGGGACCCAAATTGCGTGAATACGAGATTTCAGATGTCCGCACCAACACCACCGCGGCTGCGGCTGGTTTAAAAGTAGGAGATGTGATTATATCGGTGAATGGGGTGAGTGTGGCAGATTATGAGCTCAGCTATGTCAACAACTTTTTTAATTCAAAACCCGGACGCAAAATCAAAGTAGAGATTTTGCGAAACGGTGAGAAATTGAAAAAGGAATTTCTCCTCGAAAATCAAATTTGAGCTTACAAATGCAATAACTTGGCTAACTGACTTTTTCTTTTCTTAAAGGCCAGCTGCAAATATTCCTGTGCTTGCCGATATTTCACTGAATGGCTTAATGATTTATAGAGTGAATCGGGAGACAAATTTGACTTGAGCACATAATTTAAAATACCCTCGGTGAGCGTTTCCTGATAATTGGAATTTTTCAGAACGGTGATCGGAATATTTTTTGTTTTGCGAAAAGACTGAAGTTTGTTAACAGAGAGTTGTAATTCCTGTTTACCAATATTGTCATCGATGATGATGTGTGATGGTGTGAAGGACGCGAGACAATGAAGACTGCTTTTCCAGTCGAAAGCAAACTCAGTATTTATTTTAGTGCTACGGGTTTCGGAAAGGCGATCAATTAGAGAACTTAACTCAATCGGATTATTACCGACCATCAACACGTGCAGTGTTTCGGAATCTTTAACTTGGGGAACCATACTTTATAGACGTTGAATTGATGATTAAGTTTAAAGGTTGGTAACCATTTTGGTAATAAAAGATGTAAACAAGTCATTTTAAATTGAAAATCAGTTGAAAAAGGTAATTGTTGTTGGCGGTGGATTGGCAGGCCTTATTTCCGCGTACAGCCTAGCTCGAAAAAATGTGGAGGTGATTTTAGTCGAAAAAAAGCAATATCCCTTTCATCGGGTTTGCGGAGAGTACATTTCGAATGAAACCATCCCGTTTTTGAAATCATTGGATCTTTTCCCAGCGCAATTTCACCCACCACATATCACCCAACTGCAATTGACCTCTGTGAGTGGACGCGAAGCAACCATTGAATTGGATTTAGGCGGATTTGGTATCAGCCGGTTTGCATTTGATCACTTCATTTATCAAAAATGTGTTGATGCAGGCGTTAAATGTTATGAGAATACCGAAGTGGAGTCCATCCGATTTGAAAACGAACAGTTTGCAGTAAAGACAAAAGACCTCACTTGGATCGCAGATGTGGTGATTGGCTCATTTGGAAAGCGTTCAAAATTGGATGTACACTTGCAGCGTGGCTTTGTGAAAAAACGATCGCCTTATGTAGGTGTGAAGTATCACATTCGTACAGAACACCCAGCTCACCGTATTTCGCTTCATAATTTTAAAGATGGTTACTGTGGAATCAGCAATGTGGAGGAGGGCAAAAGCACTTTGTGCTATTTGACGCATCGTAATAACGTAAAACGCCATGGCAATTTGCCGGAAATGGAACGCACCGTTTTGTTTCGAAATCCCTATTTGAAAAAGATTTTTACCGAATCTGAATTTTTATGGGAGCGACCTGAAGTGATCAATGAAATTTCGTTTGCCACCAAAGCTCCGGTTGAAAATCATGTGCTGATGTGTGGCGATGCAGCCGGCATGATCACCCCATTGTGTGGCAATGGAATGGCCATTGCGATACATGCGTCAAAAATTTTGTCGGAGTGTGTGTCGGACTTTTGCTATGAACGGATTTCGCGCCAGCAGATGGAAACTACCTATCAACAACAATGGAATCATCATTTTGCAAAACGGCTGTGGGCAGGCCGCCAAATACAACAGTTGTTTGGCAGTGAGTGGACTTCCAATTTAGCAGTAGACATGGCACGTTACGCCAAGCCGCTGGCTCACGTGCTTGTGAAAAGCACCCATGGCCAACCATTTTGATGAGAGGTGTTGCGATTCGCCTTTAGTTTCTTAACTTTCTTTTCAAAATTGATTGTATGCATTATACGAACCGAAGAGAATTTATTAAAAGTCTTGGCTTATTAGGTGGTTATGGAATGACTGCCGGATTGATAGCTGCTTGCACAACAAAATCAACTCAAGATTCTACATCGGACACCACTTCGGTAGCAGCAGCGGTAACAAATGATTTGTTCTTTAAAATCTCGTTGGCAGAATGGTCACTGCACCGAACGCTGTATGATAAAAAGATGGATAACCTCGACTTTCCCGCCAAGGCAAAAAACGATTTCGGAATTTCGGCTGTTGAATACGTCAATCAATTTTTCAAAGACAAGGCAAAAGATTCTGCCTACCTGGCGGAGTTGAAAAAGCGCTGCGATGATAATGGCGTAACCAGCGTTTTGATTATGTGTGATGGCGAAGGCGCGATGGCAGACATCGATCCCAAGAAAAGAAAAGAAGCAGTTGAAAATCATTACAAATGGGTAGAGGCAGCTAAATACTTGGGATGTCATTCCATTCGTGTAAACTGTTATGGTGAAGGAAGTGCGGAAGAAGTTTCCAAAGCCGGAATGGATAGTCTGCGTGCTTTGAGTGAGTTTGCATCGCAATCCAATATCAATGTAATTGTTGAAAACCATGGCGGATTTTCTTCTAATGGAGAGTGGCTCAGTAAAGTGATTGCGGGCGTGAACCTTCCGAATTGCGGCACCCTTCCTGATTTTGGAAATTTCTGTTTAAAGAGAGAGAATGACACTTGCGTGGATAGTTATGATCGCTACAAAGGGGTGACTGAAATGATGCCGTTTGCCAAAGGAGTGAGCGCTAAGAGCTACGACTTTGACGAGAACGGAAATTGTCTGGAAACAGATTATGCAAAGATGCTTCCTATCGTGAAAGCAGCCGGATACACAGGTCACATTGGTATTGAATATGAAGGTGGTAAACTATCTGAAGAGGAAGGAATACGAGCTACCAAAAAATTACTAGAACGACTAGGAGGAATTTAAATCAAACAAGAGAAATGAAGAAGTTACTTTGGATAGCCATTTTAGCAGTGGCATGCAGCAAGGCACCATCGGAAAAAGTATTGGCTCCCGCAGCGTTTGAATCGAATTACAAAAGCACCCCCAATGCCATTTTGTTGGATGTGCGCACGGAAGAGGAGGTAGCAAATGGAAAGATTTCGGAAGCAAAAAACATTGTGTATGATGATGCCTTTGCTACAAAGCTTGATTCGTTACCCAAGCAACCATTGTTTGTTTATTGTGGAAGCGGCATACGCAGCGCCAAAGCAGCCGCCATTTTACGCGAAAAGGGTTATGAGGTTTTTGAGTTGGAGGGTGGAATCAAAAACTGGAAAGCAGCCGGCAAGCCGGTCAATTAGCAAACCATTTTCCTACTTTTTCCAAATCCACATTTCCTCCGGAAAGGATAATACCTACGCGTTTTCCTAAAAACTTTTGCTTGCTTTTGAGTACAGCAGCAAATGGAACTGCGCACGAACTTTCTACAATAATTTTTAAACGCTCCCAGATCAACCGCATAGCAGCAATGATTTCTTCGTCTGTTACCGTGATAATTTCTTTTACTCCCTCATATATAATGGGAAAAGTTTTGTCCCCTAATTTGGTAAGTAAGCCATCGGCAATGGTGTTCGATTGAGCCTCTTCAATCTTACCACTTTGTATAGAGCGAAAAGCATCGTCTGAGCCGGCAGGTTCAGTACCAATCACGATTGTTTTGGGTGAGAAAAAGCTGGCTGCAAGGGCGGTGCCACTTAGCAATCCGCCACCGCCTACCGGAGCAAGTATATAATCTAAGGGACTAACCGCTTCAATCAATTCTTTTGCTGCCGTTGCCTGACCTTCCATTACTTTATAATTATTGAATGGATGAATTTCAGTAGCGCCTGTTTTAGTAATGACATTGGCCAGCGTTGTTTCGCGAGCCTGTAAGGTTGGTTCGCATTCAAAAATTTCGCCACCATAGCCACGCACGCCACGCTTTTTAATATCAGGTGCAGTGCGTGGCATCACGATGTATGATTTTGTGCCAAGTATTTTCGCAGCACGTGCCAGCGCTTGTGCGTGATTTCCGGAAGAGTGCGTTGCCAATCCCTTTTTACGCTCATCTTCTGAGAGCGATAATGCGGCATTCATTGCACCTCGGGCCTTAAAAGCCCCCACCTTTTGAAAATTTTCACACTTGAAAAAAACGCGACAACCGGCTAATTCATCTAAACTTTCGCTGGTGAGCACGGGCGTTTGATGAATATAAGGTTTGATCAGTTCGTGCGCCTGTGTGATGCTCTCTTTGGTGATTGGGTGCATGGTAATGATTTAATGAGTTTTCGGTGTTACAGATTAATCTTGAATAGCTTCTTCCAACGCATCCATCTTTGCTTCGCTAAAAGCGCCTGAAGTAGCATAAACAATTTTGCCTTCGGCATCTAAAACAAAAAAGTAAGGGATATCGCGTTTTTCAAAATCGAGTGCTTCTTTGTATTTCTTTAATTCCCCACGATAAAAAAGAATGTATGGAAGTAATTGAGGATCTGTATTTTTTAATGCCTTCTTTTTAGCCGTGCCAGTGGCGGCAGCATTCACCCCGGTAAACATGGGTACAAAATATACATTGACATCATAAGCGAAACTTGCCAACATCCCCTCTTGTTTTCGAATAAATTTGCTGAAGATGGGATTAAACCAACTGTTTAACTCTTCTTCGGATTTCTTAGAATAAGCAAGACCCAGCAACGTGTATTTGCCCTTGGTATCTTGTGGTAAAACAACGGGTTTATCATTTACCGTTTCCGTTTTCATTTCGGGAAACGTACTTCCAATGACTTGAGCATTGCCGGTTGAAAGTATGACTATTATAAAGAGAAGTGTAAGGCGTGCTTTCATGCTTGTGGATTAATGGGGTTAAATTTAATGAATTTGAATTGGGTGGAATTTAAAGTTGATGGTTATCTTTGATTTCCTACACGATTCCGAGCAGATGCATCATCTTATTTACTCCAGCTATTCTATAACGGTAATACGCGCACTTTTCGTATTTCTGTTGGTTGCACCCCATATTCAGGCACAGAAGATCAGCGAAGCGGCTGCTATTGAGGCTGCTGCGTTAAAAAAGGTTTTTGATAAGGCAGATGTTGCTGCGGTAAAGTGCGTAACAACCTATGAATATTTTATTAATCAATATGGTTCTTTGCAAGCGCGTGAAAAAAACAAAAACCAATACATCGCACTAAAGCTCAACGCATCGCTAGTCTTACGGAATTTTTCAAATAACCACGTGGCCATTGAGAGCTATTCACTTAAAACGGATAAAGACCGAAATCAACTTCACGATAAATACTGCGGCAGTTCTGTTAGTGAAGATATTTTTTATTCTGATGGTCAGATGTGTGCATATCGTACGCAGCTTAGTCAGGTTGGGCAGGTAGTCAATTACGAGTCGAGCATCTTATATAAGGATCCCAAATACGTAACGCAGGTATTTTTTCATGAAGACTCTCCCAGCAAATGGCGGGAGGTAAACTTCATTGTGCCTGATGGCGTGGAGTTGGAGTTAATTGAACGCAACTTTGCGAATTACAAAATAGATAAAAGGGTTACGCCTTCTGCGAATGGAAAAGTATATAGCTTCACCATTCAAAATTTGGAGGCGATGCCAAAAGAAGACAATCAGCCGGGCTATTTGCATTTCATTCCGCACATACTTGTACTGTGTAAATCGTATCAATCACCTCAAAAGCAAAGAGTACCGGTACTTTCATCTACGCAAGACCTTTACAAATGGTATGCTTCATTAACAGCGCAACTCAATACCAACTATGATGCCATCAAGCCTATGGTAGCAGAGCTTACCAAAAATTTAAAAACCGATGAAGAGAAGATTCGCGCTATCTATTATTGGGTGCAAGACAATATCAAATACATTGCTTTTGAAGACGGCATTGCCGCCTTTAAACCAGAAGACGCCAGCGAAGTGTTTTACAAGCGCTATGGCGACTGTAAGGGAATGGCCAACCTTACTAAAGCGATGCTTACAATTGCGGGGTATGATGCTCGACTGACCTGGATCGGTACCAGCAAAATTCCTTACACTTACAATTTACCAACGCTGGCGGTAGATAATCACATGATTTGCACGGTGATGTTGAAGGGTAAGCAGTTGATTTTAGATGCCACCGAAAAGCAGAACGCTATGGGAGAACATGCAGAGCGCATTCAGGGCAAAGAGATTTTAATTGAAAACGGAAAAGACTTTGTGTTAAGTAAAGTGCCTGAAGAACCCATTGATTTGTATTTGGAAGATGCTACTTGGCAGTTTTCAATTGCCGACAACGTATTGAAAGGAACAGGCACAACAGCTCTGAATGGAGAGACCAAAAAAAATATATTATATTATTGGAATACGCTCAAGACAGACGACCGAGTTAATTTTATGAAACGATACTTATCTGGCAAAGCGAGTCCGGATGAATTTGAAAAGCCTCAAGTGATAGGTTTAAAGCGTGATACCGTGATGATGATTCGCTGTGGAGCTGCTCTTAAAAACCAACTCTACAAAAACAATCAGGAACTGTATATTGATTTAGATTTCGAAGACGATTTTGCGAGTGCACAGGTAAAGAAAGATCGCAAAGTTCCGTACATGTTCCATTCAAGATCCAACAAAAAAGTAAAAATGGAGTTGACTATTCCGGACGGTTATCAACTTAGCTATCTGCCGGAGCCCTTGGCCATTAAAAGCCCTTACTATGAATTCGACATGCGCTATCAAGTGATGGGGAACAAAATCGTGTATACCCA
>DGYK01000063.1:332608-335348 GCA_002398365.1 Flammeovirgaceae bacterium UBA5008 | reverse complement strand
CAAAATCGTGTATACCCGTCAGATTAAAATCTTAAAAAACACATTGCCCACTACCGAGTTTGAAAAGTGGAATAGCTCCATTCAAGAGCTGAAGAATTTTTATAATAATCAGATCACATTAAAGCAGAAGTAAATCGAATGAAAAAATACAGTCTATGGATTGGTGCATGCATTCTATTGGTGGGAAGCACTTGGGCACAGGGTATCAACTCCAACAAAAAGCGTGCGGAGGAAGTGAAAGCATTAATGTGGGGCAATGCCGATAAGGATTTTCAGGTAACGCAAATTCCGGATAAGTGGAAAGAGGAGCAAGCCGTGATTCTTGCAAAATCAAATGTGCTGTATTTTCGGAAAGATGCCATTATATCAAATTTAAATTACGATCGCTTTACACATGTTCGGGTTAAATTATTATCCTCAAAAGCGATTGAAGAATATGCGCAGTTTACACTTCAGGGTGGTTCACCCGTGGGCTCCAACGGGTTGAATTCATATGCAGGATTCAAAATTGTTAAGCAAGACGGGTCGCAGGTTGAAGTGCCGATGTCTGAGGCTGTAAAAGAAAAAGAGACTTACAATGGCATGCAGCAAGAGTCGTATAAACTGGCAATTCCTAATTTAGCAGTTGGAGATATTCTGGATTACTACATAGTCAAAGAAGAAAACATTTCGTTGGGCGGAGCAAAGTTTTATAAGTTTGATCCGGTGCTATTTCAACTGCATTCAGAATACCCGATTGTAAAGCAGAAAATTTCCTTTGAGGTTCTAAGAAGATGTTACATCAATCTCAAATCGCTTAATGGCGCTCCCGGATTTAAATTAACGCAGGGCGAAGACGACCGCAGCTTTTATTATTTGGAAGATAAAGACCGAGAAAGTGTAAAGGATTTGCGTTGGCTCTTTCCTTATAGGGAGTTGCCCACAATCAAATTTAAAGTGACGTACGCATCGGCTATGATGGCGGGTCAACTTCCTTTCATTGGAGAACCCGGTATTCTAAAATCGAAAGTGGATACCAAGGAAGTGAAGGACCTGGTTTCACATTATTACAATTACATTACATCCTTCGGCTCGTTATCATTATCACACATCAAAAATCATTTGAATAAAAAATTCAAGGGCGTAAAAGATACTGATATTATTGCACGCGAAGCATACTATGCGTTACGCAATTATGAATTTGCCGATAATGCGGAGGAACGCGTATTGAATGGATACGAACTTTCTTCCGGTGTCAATCGCAACCTGATTCTTCTTTCGAATTATTATAAATCTAATGACATTCCGCACGAATTTATAATTGGAATCCCACGGGAAGTTTCACCGCTCAGTGATTTGATTTTTGAAAATGAGATGTCATTCATGCTAAAAGTGAATACACCCAAACCATTTTATGTTGGACGCTTTGACGCAAACTCAATTATTGGAGAGATTGACACAGACTTGCAAGGTGAGATGGTGTACGCAGGATTAGGAACAACCAATCCTTCGAATTGGAATTTGCAAAAAATACCCATACCGGTGGTGGAAGCAAAGCTAAACCGATTAGCATCCAATTACTCATTAGATTTTACGGATCTGAATGAAGGTGTAGCCAGTGTGCAAGCTCGAAAGCTCGCTACCGGTGTAAGCCGAATATATTACCAAAATATTCTTACAGACTTTTATAGCTATAAAGAAGAAGAACGGACTAAGTTTGAAATGAAGGAAGTGAAAAACTTTGAAAAAAAATATGGAAAGAAACGAAGCGAATTTTTAGCGGCTCGACCGGAGAAATTTAAAACTCGTTTGAAGGAGGCGATGGAAGGAGAATTTGATTTGCCCATTGAAGATATAAGCGAACCAAATGTGGTGCAGCTCGGTCGTTGGCATGATAAGCCCGAGTTTATTTTTGATTACAACTTTACCTTGAAAAATTTAACCAAGCGAGCAGGACCCAATTATTTGGTTAGTGTTGGTAAACTAATTGAAAGTCAGGTTAACATAGCCGAAGAAGAGAAAGAGCGAAAGTATAATGTATATCTGCCTTCTGCCCGTGCCCTTGAGTATGTAGTGAAAATCAAGATCCCAGCCGGATACAAAGTGACAGGCATAGAGAAACTGAACACGAAAGTTGAAAACCAATATGGGCTATTCAATAGTAGCGCTACTGTTGAAGGTGATCAGCTCATTATTCAATCATCAAAAATTTACAAAACCAATTTTGTAAAGAAAGAAGATTGGAAACAGTTGGTGGACTTTGTTCAAGCAGCCTATGAGTTTACCAACCTGCAAGTGGTATTTGAAAAACAGTAAAAGCTATTGCTCTTTCAAACGACTACTTCCTTTCGTCACTACAAATTTCTTTCCGAGAATTTGGTTTGATACTGGCTGCTTTAGCGTTTCCATAAAATACCATTCTGCCTTGGTTTGAGTGGGATAAAGAGTAAGAAGCAAATATCCATGATCGCGGTGATTGTTGTATTTGATATGCGGATTGCGCTTCAACAAAGCTTGCTCCATAATCTTTACCGTATCAGCCGACTTGCGTTCATCTAAGTTGCCGGATGATATACTGGTGACACCAAACTCAACAGCAAATGGTTGGTAGTTTTTGGTAATATCCACAGCTGCTTCAAAAGCCCACGAAGCGTGTGTGTCTCCGGAAGTGATGATGATATCTTGAATTTTATTGGCCCGGATAAAATCTACTAGCTTTTTCTTTTCGGATGGAAAGCCATCCCAAGAGTCTAGGTTACGT
>DGYK01000063.1:331840-332424 GCA_002398365.1 Flammeovirgaceae bacterium UBA5008 | reverse complement strand
AATATCTTTGATAAAGACGTCAGAAAAAATGACTTGGTTGCCAATCACTTTCCACGTTGCTTTGGATGATTGGAGGGCATTCTCAAACCACTGCAATTGAGTGGCTCCCAACATCGAGCGCTCTTCGCTTTTGAGAGAAGGATTGTTTATGTCTGTAATTTCCGGATCTCTACCTGCCAACCGTTCATCGAGCATAATCACATCAGCAAGCGGGCCAAAGGAAAAAGCTCTGTATAATTCTTCGCTTTCGCGAATAGGCATCCATTCATAATAAGTTTGTTTGGCTGCAGCTTTTCTTTTTTCATAATCACCTTCTTCTGGCTGATGATTTTGTGCACCGGTTACGGTGGAGTTGTTGGCAATTTCATGATCATCCCATATCGCAATGAAGGGATGTAATTGATGAACTCTGCGTAATCCTTTGTCCAACCGATAAAGCGAATAGCGCGTGCGATAATCTTGTAAGCTCACAATTTCATAAGAAGGAATATTGATTCGCCCGAGAGTAGTATCTCCATAGCGACCCACACCGTATTCGTAAATATAATCGCCTAAATGAAGGACAGCATCCAACACAGGTTCAC
>DGYK01000063.1:322660-331675 GCA_002398365.1 Flammeovirgaceae bacterium UBA5008 | reverse complement strand
ATCCAACACAGGTTGGTCAGCCATTTTATCATACGCAGAAAAATAACCAAACTCCCAATTGGCACAACTAGCAATGGCAAAGCGCAGACTATCTTTTGCAGCTACCGGAGCGGTTTTGGTTCTTCCGACAATCGATGTTTTGCCTAAAGCTATAAATCGATAGTAATAAATGCGATCCGGTTTAAGGGCATCCACGTCTACCTTGACCGAATAATCGCGTAAAGCCGATGCAGAGGTTGTGTCTGATTGATAAATCGAAGAAAAATTTTCGTCTTCGGCAACTTCCCACTTCACCGGCACGGTGCTCACCGAATCGTCCGGAGTTACCCGCGTCCAGATGATAACGCGATCGGGCAATGGATCGCCAGATGCCACACCATGATAAAAAGGTTTCAAAGAAGCATCAAAGTGCATAGCAACCGCCTGTTTGAGTGGAGGAGAGGTCGGTTTTTCAGGGGCGCAGCTTATCGCAACGATTATGACAAGAAGCAGGATGAGTTTATTCATAGATTCAGGTACGGTTGACAAAAGCGAAAGTAAACAGTTAATTTTTGTCTGATGTGATCATGGTGTTAAATTATTTAAGTAATTGAGGCTAAAATCTTTTGCATTCAGACAACCCAAGTAGCCTGTTTTCAGTCTTAGAAAGAAAACTAAACAAACGTATGAACCGATTTTTTCTTTTTACAGCTCTGTTGTGGATTTCTGCAGCACTGGCTATGGCGCAACCAAAGATTGAACAGGCCAAAGCACTGTATGAACAAGGCAAATTGGAACAAGTAAAAAAATTGTTGGGCCCTGTTAGTGAAAAGGAAGTGGATTTTGCTGCGGCTCGCTATTACCTAGGCCGAGTTGCCTTTGACGAGAAAAAGTATGATGACGCCTCGGATTATTTTGAAGAAGCCATTGAAGCCAACGACAAAGTAGCCGACTACCACAATTGGCTCGGTAATACTTATGGTACGATTGCGCAGAATGCCAATGTATTTAAGCAAGGTTTGCTGGCGCCTAAAATGAAAAAGGCTTGGGAGAATGCGATTGCCTTAGATGCGAAAAATCTGGATGCACGTACTTCGCTGATTCAATATTATTTGCAAGCTCCCGGTTTTATGGGAGGAAGTGTTGAAAAGGCCAAAGAAGTAGCCGCGCAAATTATTAAGCTAAAGCCGGCAGAAGGCCATCGCCAAATGGGAAATGTTTACATGCACGAAAAGAATACAGCCGAAGCAGAGAAAGAATTCATTGAAATGGCAAAAGTCGATCCAACCTATGTTTCGGGGCTTGCTAATTTTTATACAGGGCAAAAACAATACGACAAAGCTTTTACACTTTTTGAGGAGGCACTTAAAAAGAATCCCGAGGACTACCTTTCTATTTATCAGATCGGAAAAACGAGCGCACTCAGTGGACAAAAACTTGATCGTGGCGAGGAGTGTTTAAAAAAATATCTTACCTACTCGCCTAAACAAAACGAACCATCGCATGCCGGAGCAAACATGCGCCTTGCGCAGATCAAAGAAAAGAAAGGCAGTAAAGCGGAAGCCAAGAAATTATATGAGACAGCCTTAAAAATGGATAATAGCTTGAAAGAAGCAAAAGAAGGTTTAGAGCGAGTGTCAAAATAAAAACTGACTTTTATAATCTATGACCGTCCGTCAGGAGAGAATTGAAATTATTGATGTATTGAGAGGATTCACGCTGTTGGGAATTATTCTCGCACATTTTACAGAACAATATTATGCCGGGCAACCACCTAAAATTCATGAAAACTACGGCATGCACAATCTGGCTGACACCATCGTGCAAGTGATCATCGGCATTTTTATCTCAGGCAAATTTTTCATGATCTTCTCCTTTTTGTTTGGGCTCAGCTTTTTTCTTCAACTAAATAAAAGTGATGGCTCTACCACTTTTTTTGCTCGATTTGGCTGGCGGTTGATTTGTTTGTTTTTGATTGGCATGTTGCACCATTTGCATTATCGTGGCGACATTCTAACCATTTATGCTTTGCTGGGATTTGGCTTGTTGCTATTTCATAAACTTCCTGATAAAGCATTACTGATCGTTGCCCTACTGTTGGTCTTCAACATTCCTTCTGTAGCCATTCGTATGTATGATGTGATAGCCGGAGTTACTCCCAGCGGTATGAGCGAGACGGATCAGAAACCATTAGAGATTTACTATAACACACTAAAGTCAGGTAGCTATCTAGAAATAATCAAAGCTAATTGGTACGAACTCAAGGGTAAATTTGAGTTTCAGGTAATGTTTGGGAGAATATATATCACCATGGGTCTATTTTTATTGGGCCTGTATGCCGGAAGAAAGCGATGGTTTGATGAAGTAATAATTTTTAAGAAGTTAATTCGCTTTGGATTATGGTCACTACTGGGGTGCGTGGTTGTTGCTGGTATAATGAGCCTCATTGTATTTGTCGCGAAAATAGAAATGACACAATCACTCCAATTTTTGATAGGAGGATTTCTTTACGATATTTTTAACGCGTCTTTGGCATCGATCTATGTAGGATTAATTGTGGTGGCGTTTCAAAAAGAAAGGAGACGTAAATTGCTGATGAATTTTTATGAAGTTGGCAGAATGGGATTAACCACGTATCTGATGCAAGCGCTCGTGGGCACATTGCTGTTATTTTCATTTGGTTTTGGCTTGTTAGGAGATTATGGTGCAGCTCCCTGGTCAGTCTTAGCCATTCTTGTTTTTGGACTTCAAATAGTTTTTAGCAAATGGTGGTTGGCAAACTTTTATTACGGACCTGCCGAATGGCTGTGGAGAAGTATGACCTACTTAAAGCTACAGCCCTTAAAAAAGTAGCGCACAAAAAAATTTGATTGGTGCGGTAACCGAATATAAGACCTGTCAGTCTAAGCGAGAAAATTCAAACCCAATGAAGCTTAGAAGGACATTACTTATTTTTTTCACTCTCATTATTTTCTCAGCATTTACACCAACTGAGTGGAAAGCGGAAAAACATTCAGGCTATGTGGTAAGATATACGCAGCAAGATGAGCTAACTCGAGCCGCATACATTTCGATTTTTGATCAAGGTAAAAAAGAAGCACAAAACTTTTTTAGCGAGGCCTACCGTTCTGATTTTGAAGTGAAAATTCACCCCAATCGGCAGTCGATGGATACGCAATGGCAAACCGATTGGAAGATGCCAGATTTTAAGTCAGAATGTTGGATGGTGGCGAGCGGAGTAGCTACAAAACTGGATTTACTTTCGCCTGCACGATGGAAGGAAGAAGTATGTGAGCACTCGTATGAGGACAAAGAGAAAACACAAAAACTGATAACCCACGAAATGGTTCATGTCTTCCATGGTCAATGGAATAAGAGCCCTGATTTCAGTGAGGTGGAACAATTGGATTGGTGGGTAGAAGGATTGGCGACATATGCTTCTGGTCAATGCGATCGACAACGAAGAGATGAAGTAAAAAAGGCGCTAACTGAAAACAAATTGCCCTCTACACTTGATAAGTTTTGGAGCGGTAAAAATAGATATGGCCTATCAGGATCTGTAGTGATGTACATCGATCAGAAATATGGTCGAGCAAAACTGATCGAGTTATTGCCGCTGACGAAGAAAAAAGAACTACTAGATGTTTTGAAAATATCAGAGGACCAACTCTTAGCCGATTGGAAAAAGTTTGTTATAAGTTTAAACTGAAAGTAGAATCATTTTACAAACAATGGAGGCACTTTATTTTCCCAATCAGTCGCTTCCTGATAAGCTCGCACCAGTGAAATGATTTCTGCTTCCCCATACAAACGGCCTAAAAATGAAATGCTGGTCGGACTACCTTTGTCATTAAAACCGCTAGGCACCACCACACAGGGATTTCCCGTAAGGTTGGTGGTTAATAATTGAGAGCCACCAAAACTAGGCGTAACAATTACATCAAAATCTTTAGTGGCTGCATAAAACTCTTGAATTAATTGATGGCGCAAGCGTGAAGCATTAATATATTCTACTGCCGGAATAAATCGTGCCGCACGAAATGTATTGGGCCACGCCCACTTGCGCTGGTCGGTCATCAGGCTATCGCGGTTGGAGCGCGTGAGTTCATCAAATGAAGCCGCAGCCTCCGCTGTCAGCATGATGCGCACGGCAGCAATGGGAATTTTTGAATCCCACTCTAATGGAATCAACTCAACGCCCAATTTTTTTAAATCAGCTAATGTCTTTTCATCGTTTGCTTTGGATGGATAATTTCCGTCAAACCATTTTTTAAAGTAGCCGACTCGTAATTTTTTGAGAGGCGTTTTTGAAGAGTAGTTAAATGCAGCGGCACGTGTTGATCGATCCAAATCATCTTCTCCGCGAATGGCATCGAACACCAATGCGCAATCAAAAGCCGAACGACACAGCGGACCAATTTTGTCCATGCTATAGCTGAGTGCCATCGCACCATGTCGGCTGACCGCACCAAACGTGGGACGCAGTCCGCTGGCGCCACAGCGTGTAGATGGAGAAACAATTGAGCCCAATGTTTCGGTGCCGATAGCAAATGCTACTAAACCTGCTACTGTTGCAGAAGCTGATCCGGCTGACGATCCACTGGAACCATCTTTCAAATTCCATGGATTTTTAGTGACGCCACCATACCAAATGTCGCCCATCGCCAAAGCACCTAATGTTAACTTCACGATCAGCACCGCTCCGGCTTGTTCTAATTTTTTTACTACCGTAGCCGTCTCATGAATGGTTTGTCCTTTAAAAGGAGCCGCCCCCCAGGTAGTTTCTGTTCCTTCAACGGTTAGCAGGTCTTTGATCCCGTAGGGAATGCCATGCAATGGGCCGCGGTATTTTCCTTTGGCGATTTCTTCATCGGCTAATTTGGCTTGCTTCAGTGCACTCTCTTCTAAAATCGAAATAGCACACTGCAACGTATCGGCATATTTTTTTAAGCGGTTTAAATAGAGTTTGGTTAGCTCGGTGGAGGTGATCTTTTTTGACTTGATTAACACGGCCAATTTATATACCGGATAGAAAGCGAGCTCTTCTTTGTTTGCTGGTAGTGCTACTTCTTTCGGCAATCCCCAGTCAATGGGTTTTTGTTGGGTAGATGCTTTTACACCCACAGGCAGTGGGTCAAAAACCAGCGACATGGGGACATTGTTGTTGAGTGAATATTGATGAATGGCCTGAAATGCCTTTTGATAATCTATCAAATTTGAAAATAGGGAATCACGCTCTGCTTGGATAAAAGACAAATCGTAATAACTCTCAATCGGTTGTGTGGGGTACTTTGACTGAGAAAATGTGGTGATTGTCGCGAGGGATAAAGCCACCATCCAAGAAACTCTGTAACTTGAAGCCGTTTTCATAAATAGGTATTTAAAGAAGAAAAGTACAAATGAAGAAGTATTTTGTAAAGCTTTATCAATACAACGCATGGGCGAATAATCGTGTAATTGAATGCTTACTACGCCAGCAAGTGCGTGATGGAAAAATTACTACGCTGTTTGGCCACGTTCTGGCGGCTCAGTTTCTTTGGCTCCACCGCATTAAAGGATTACCTGCACCGGCTGTAAAACTATGGGGCGACTATTCATTGGAAACTTTGCAAACCATGACGATTAATGCGAATGCGCAGTGGATTGCTTATGTGGAGGAAACAAATGATTTCGACCGCGAGATGACCTATCATAACTATGTGGGCGATTTGTACACTAACAATGTAGAAACCATTATGATGCATCTGGTCAACCACTCATCGTATCATCGCGCACAAATTGCCATGCTCCTGCGACAAGGCGGGCTGGAGCCGATCAACACCGATTTGATTACGTTTGATCGCGTTCAACGGGGGCAGTGGAAGGATTAACTAAAACTAAAACAGCTATTTTATTGTTACTTGCTCACAACTAAAACCAATAAACATGAAGAGAATAATTATTTTCCTCCTTTTTGTTTTGCCAGCCTATTCTTTTGCGCAAACCAAATCAACAGAAACCATCTGCCACACTTCGGCTACTGAAAAGTTTGCCGTTTTAGCATCCAACAAAAAATTCAATCGCGATCATCCAAGCCCGCTGCCTTATGTGCACGAAACACAAGCCGGTGGCAAGATGATTAAATTAAAATGTGCTGATGGTGTTGAAGCTAACGCTTATTACATTGAAGCTAAAGTAAAATCGAACAACTGGATTTTTGTGTTTCAAGAGTGGTGGGGATTGAATGACCACATCAAGCGTGAAGCAGAAAATCTTTATAATGATTTGGGAAACGTAAACGTAATCGCGTTAGACATGTATGATGGAAAGCTGGCTACAGACCCACAAAATGCCGGTAAGTATATGGGCGAATTCAAACAAGAAAGAGGAACTGAAATTGTGAAAGGCGCCATTGCTCTTGCGGGGCCTAATGCCAAAATCGGAACGATTGGTTGGTGCTTTGGTGGCGGTCAATCCATGCAGGCGGCTCTTACTGCCGGAACGCAAGCAGCAGCATGTATCATTTACTATGGTCAGCCTGAAGATAAATTAGATCGCTTGAAAACATTGAACTGCGATGTATTGGATATTTGGCCAACACAAGACAAATGGATCAGTAAAGAGTTGACCGAGAAGTTTCAGAAAAACATGGCCGAAGCCGGAAAGAAATTGACAGTGAAGTCGTATGATGCGGATCATGCTTTTGCAAACCCGAGCAATCCAAAGTACAACAAAGAATTTGGTGCCGATGCGTACAAACACTCATTGGAGTTTTTTAAGGCAAGGTTGAAGTAATTTTAATTCGGTGATTCGGTAATTTGCTAATTTGCTAATGATCGAATCACCGAGTTTTTTTCTTTCAGAGTATGAACGAATTATCGAATCAGTTATGTTTTATGACCCGCAATTTGCTCTCCTTTTTTACGTGATAGATGCTTGCCACGGCTGATTTTAACTGGCGATACAATTTGATTTCGAAGTCTTTTTTCTTCTTCTGCTCTGCAATTTCATAGTCATCAATCCTTTGACGCAGTGGAGGGTTTTCTTTGTACTCATTCACAATTTTGTAAATGTTATTCGTGTCACCTTCCAGATAGCTGTATCTGCTGATACCTACTCCTTCGCCAAAAGTCTGTCGTAATGCTGAAGTGATTAAGAATATAGTTATCGAAGTCAACGGGTCTGGGCCTCCTCCTACTCCGGCACCTTTTACATTTAAAAAATCACCAAATACAAATTGGGGCCTTCCCATTCTTTCTTCCAGAACAATAGCAACGTGATACTCCGGTCGTATATTCATTAACTTAAAAAGTGATGACTCCTTTTCAATTGTTTTTAATTTTCCATGTCGTACGTAAATAGACGATTCATCATATTTTAGAAGACGTGGAAGAGCCACTTTTGTTATCAGGCTATCAGAACCGTATTGCTGAGCAGTAAACATATACTCACTATTGGATATAGCCGCAATGCTGTAAATGATTCCTCTATGGTAAAATGTATTCAACTTCTTGTTTGCGGGCAATGAGGAACTGTGCCTTGATTCTTCACCTGTTTCCAAATTCAGCGAAATTAAATTCATGGTCTTGTTATTCTCGACTGAGATGAAAATGAGCTTGCCGTTCTCATAAAACAGTTTGTTCATCGATGAGGCGTCTCCGATACTTGTAAAAGCTTCACTATTTATATAAGTAATCGGATGAAGTTTTAGCTTCTTCAACATTGACAAATCTATTTCGAATTTGACTTCAAGAGGCGATAAATGGATTTGTTTGATGTGAAGTTTTTTGGTTTCTGAATCGAACGAGATGCAAACAAATTTTGAACCAAGTTTTGTAAGCGCAATTAACTCATCACCTAAAAACGGAATTTCTTTATTCGTAAAAGTTGCCTGCTTGTCACCCTTTCTATTGGTAAGCTTTCTAATTATATTTTTTCCTTCCTTTTTTGAGAGGTCAAAGTAATAGTAAGAGCAAGAGTCTTGATTGCATTCTATCGAAAGTAGAACAACTTTCTCTATGAATCCAAAAGAAGTCCTACTGATATTTCCGTTTGGATCAATCCAGTAGCCGTGCTTCAAAACATTGTAGCTATAAGCTCTATGCCAGTCAACAGCTACAAATAAACTGTCTCCAGAAGCAATTGATTGAACATCTGATATATCGTTTGATGAAAGTTGTAGTTCAGTTGTTGAATATTGACCAAGTGCAGAACCGTAGATGCACGCCAGAATTATGGTAGAAAAGAAAAATTTTACAAGAAAATCTATGTGATGTATCGGCTATAAAAAATAAAAATTTGAAAAATTAAAGGCGAATTAATCGAGGCAAAGAATTGACAAATTAACTCATTTTCAAATTTTCAAATTTGGATTACTCCCAAATTACCACTCCTTCTTTTGTGTGGTACCAGCTAGGATATTTGGGTACGTGAATTTTTTCCACTTCGTTTCGTTTCACTTTCATCGTAGGGGTCATGAGTCCGTTGGGCACGGTCCAATCGCTTTGCATGATTACAGCTTTCTCAATTTTTTCATACGATTCTAATTCGGCATTCACTTCTTTGAGCGAGGCTGACAAACTTTCAATAATGGCCTCTTTTGATTTGGCTTTGCCGGCTGCGGATAATACGGTGAGTGCAATGGGTTGGGGAATGCCCATCCCCACTACACAAACTTGTTCGATGTCGGTATTGGCCAACAATTTCATTTCGATGGGAGCCGGTGCAACATATTTGCCCTTGTCAGTTTTGAATTGATCTTTGATCCGTCCTACGATGGTCAAGAATCCTTCACTGTCAATTTCACCTTTGTCGCCTGTTTTTAAATATCCTTCTCCGTCAAATGCTTCGGCAGTGAGTGATGGCTCTTTGTAATAACCTTTCATATTGGCATCGCTTTTCAAGCGAAGCTCTCCATCATCGGCAATTTTTACTTTCAAGTTTTTGAATGGTAATCCTACTGTTCCAATTTTATTTTTTCCGTGGCGATTGAAGTGTGAATAAACGCAGTCTTCCGTCATGCCAATTGCTTGAAAAATCTCAATGCCAATGGACTTC
>DGYK01000063.1:308950-322476 GCA_002398365.1 Flammeovirgaceae bacterium UBA5008 | reverse complement strand
CTAATAAGTCAACTGAAATCGGTGCCGCGCCTGAGTAAATGTGCGTGGCACGACTGAGTCCTAATTTTTTGCGAATACTTTTCTTTACAATGCTGCCGATGATAGGAATCGAAAGTAAACGACTCAATTTTTTTTGCGGCATTTTTTCCAAAATCTTTTCGCGGAACTTAGCCCAGATTCGCGGCACAGCAAAAAAAGTGTGCGGCTGTGTCTCAAAAAGATTTTTAGGAAAAGTTTCCAGCGACTCGGCAAATGAAAATTGGGCGCCTGAATAAAACCCATACACTTCTATACCCATGCGCTCAGCTATATGGCTCATGGGTAGGTAAGAAAATACGTTTGGCTCATTTGGCAAATGCAACTCGTTGATCGCTGCACGCATCACAGAATCAAAGTTTCCGGCTGTGTGCATCACACCCTTTGGCATGCCCGTTGTGCCCGAGGTGTACATAATTGTCATCAGATCATCTTTGCCCCAATTGTAAATGGTTTCAATCGGTGTGCTTGCCTGCACTAACTTTTCCCACGAAAGTGATTCGTGCACCCCATACATTTCAACGCCAATGCGCGCAATGCCGCTCGAGATACCTTCTTGCTGCGCTGCGTATTCATCCAACTTGCCGATAATGATGGCCTTGGATTCACTATGATCTAAGATTTGTTTAATAGATGGCGCTGTGAGCGTAGCATATAGTGGAACAGAAATATGTCCTGCCATCATAATGGCCAGATCGGCCATGATCCAGTGTGCACAGTTTTTTGAAAGAATAGCAATGTTACTTTTATCAGGATATCCGAGCCCTTTTATGGCCGAAGCCATTTTTCGGATTTCAGTGCCCGCTTCCTGATAGGTCCAGGTTTTGTTGCTACCATTAATCGGTTGGTTTAAAAAGACGGCAGACGGTTTTTGCTTTTCCCACTTCAAAAACTGGGCAAGAGGGCTAGAGGCTTCCATAACAATGGGTTTAGATTACCGATTTATGAAGAAAATCACAAAAAGAAAAACGCTTGGTTCATTCAAAAAATAAGTGGGCTGCTAAAAGCTGAAAACACTTGACTTGGAATGAAAGGTGAACGCACTAATCCGGTAGCCGATGCAGATTTCGTGCGTGCTAAAGCTGGTAATTGCTGTCGAGCCGGTAGGCACTTCGAACACATAACCGATCCGAAAGCTATCTTTGAAAAGCGCTTGTAAGAAAAGACCATACGTGTTGAAGTTGCGCGTCAGCAAACCTGCCTGGTAATTTTCATGTAGAATAAAAGAAGCATTGAGGTCTACAGACAGAGGCGCTCCACTTACCATTTTAATCATCGTGGCCGGTTTAAAACGCACGTGCTCTGAAACAAAGAAAAGATACGACCCTAACAGATAATAATGTTGTGTGTACAATGTGGCTTGTTGCCCTTGAGTTTCCAACGTGGATCGCAACATACGCGGCACTGATAGCCCCACCATAAACTTGTCGTTTTTTAAAATGGCTCCGAAACCGAAACTCGGCTTCGTTTCTGAAAAGTTTCCAAGAAACAAATCATCGTCTTTGTGAAAGGGATTTACTTTCGAATTGTCAATCTGATAATTGGCCATGCCGGCTTGCAAGCCAAACGATAGAATTTTGTCGTCTGTCAGGTTGATCCGATAACTATAGCTGCCGAATATTTCAGTGATTTTGCTGTTGCCGATCTGATCAGAGACCACCATCAACCCCGTACCCATTTGATTGTTGCGCAGCGAAATGTGTCCGTTGAAGTTGATGGTTTTCGGGCTTCCCTCAAAACCTGCCCATTGGTTGCGGTAGTTGAGGGAGAAATTCAAATTGTTGGTGAGGCCCGCATACGCGGGATTGATCACAAATGGATTAGAGATATATTGTGAATACAGCGGGTCTTGCTGCGCGCAAATGTTTTGTGAGAAGAGCGTTGCACCTAACAACACGAGCAAAGCGATTCTACTTTTAATGGGAGATGGGGTAGCGATGATCATGCGCATCAATATTTTAAATCAAAAAATCCGGACAACGATTTACCTTTCAGGGGCAATTCAATTTTATAAAAATAGGTGCCGGCCGGAAGTTTGCTTCCATCGTTGGTGAGGCCGATAAATACTTTGGTTTTATTATCATAATCTGCCACCGAAAAAACTTCATCGCCCCAGCGATTAAAAATGGTGACTCGATTGGTTTTTGTTTCAGGAATGACATCAATGTATTGAAGGAAGAGAAATGGATTTTTGTCATCGCCATTGGGCGAAACAGCATTGTAAACTACAATTTCTCCGGCTACTTCGATGGTGAAGGCTTGTTGGTTGCACTCACCATTGGTATTACACGCTTCGATCGTGATCGTTTCACTTCCCGAAAAGGGTTTGCCCTTATAATCAATGGTAAGAACACCCGCCACTACCACAGCCGAAGCTCCACTATTCAATGGAGCGGTCACCCGAATAGAGCTGATATCCAATGTGCCACTGGTGGTGATGAGCGGAACTAAGTCGATCGTGATTTTACCTTCGACTTGAGTAACTAACGTCTGTGGCGTAAACGCAGGGCCACAAGCAGTAGATGTAACGGTTGCCACTACTGGTGTGCGAGGACTTTCACAGCCGCTTTTCGAAATCGAAACATAATAGGTAGTGGTGGCAGTAAGAGAAGGTGTTAAATAGGTGCTATTAAACTCATCGGTAATAGCCGGGCCACCGGTTGGCAAAGTGTACCAAAGATATTCGCCATCCGTGGCTCCACTTGCCTGAAGTGTTACCTTCCCGTTTTTACAAGTAGTGGCCCCAGTCGTTCCCGGTGCAACCGGAATTGGATTGATAAATAACCCTTCATCGTTGCTGACAACTTCTGCCGCGAAATCGCCATTGATGCGACAGCGATAGCGACCTGCTCCAAAATTTCCTGTTGTGCTAACGGATAGTGTGGAGGTAGTCACATTACTATACCCACCACCATTGGCAATGTCTGTGAAAGGGGCAACTCCATCCGCAGAAAATTGCCATTGATAGCTAATGTTGGTGGTGCCGGTAGCCGCAGTGGTGAATGTAGCTGTTTGACCTACACAAGCTATAAAGTCAGAGGGTTGGGTGGTAATGGATATTTTTATTAAAATGTTATTTACACGCGCTAACCCATTTCTCGTGGTGCCATCATAGCTATCGAAAGTACCTGCAATTACAATTTTTCCATCAGATTGTGCAGCCGCATGGTAAGCATCATTGGTGGGTCCGGAGCTAGAATCAAACAAACAATCTAAACTTCCGTTTTGATTGATAACCGCTATGTAGTTTCGGCCTTGGTCATTATAAGAAGAAAAACTGCCCGTCACTACTATTTTTCGATCCGGAAGCATTTCTAAATCATAAGGGATGGATGCATAACCGCTAATCCCGTTGCCTGCTTGAAAGGTGATGTCAACTGAACCATCCGTATTCAACCGGGCAATTTTACTTGCAGGCACTGAGTTGAGCTTATTAAATGGGCCAATAACTACGATCTTACCATCGGCTTGCAATTCTAAATCGGTAATATCCGCATCTGTTGAGCCCGCTTGAAAAGTTGGGTCAATGTTACCTGTGCTAGTCAACCGAATAACACCGTAAGGCCCACCAATTAATATTTTCCCATCCTTCTGTAGTTTGATTACCGGCATTGCGTCTGTAATGGATGAAGGAGATACAAAAGAAGCATCGGTGCTTCCATCACTATTCAATCGTGTAAGAGCACGAGCGAAATTGAACGTATTGTATGAAGAGAACAATATCTTCCCATCTGCTTGAAGGCAAATTGCCTCAAAGATCGTATCATAAAAACCAGAGTTATCATATGATGGTCCGGTGAAGGAATTGTCGGGTGTACCATCACTGTTAAATCGATTCATGGAAAGCATGTTGCCAATGAGCTGGATCGAAATGATCTTATCATCAGGCTGTATCACGATTAGTTGTGGGCCACCAAAAATAGCTGGATTTCCAAAGCTGGTATCTAAGGTGCCATTAGTGTTGAACCGTAACATTCCGGAATAATTAACTCCACTAATAGTGGTTGAATTCGTAACTGCCAAAATCTTACCATTGGACTGAAGCTTTACTGTATTAAAACTAGATGGGACTTGAACTGCGGGATCAAATGATGTATCTAATGTTCCGCCTGTTGGCGTGCTTGGTGGGCAAGCGAAAGGCACCACCGTGAAGTTCGATGCGGAGGTAGCAACATTGCCCAACACATCAATCGAAATTGGGCCTGTAGTAGCACCTGGAGGAACAATTACTGTTAAGCTGGTGGTAGTGCCATTCGTAACATAGCCTTCAGTACCATTAAACTTTACTACATTATTACCAAGTGTTGCATCAAAGTTAGTTCCGGTGATTGTGACCGTGATGCCTACTGACCCCGATGTTGGTGTAAACGATGAAATGCTAGGTGGAGCAGTTACATTAAAATTAGTGGCGCTGGTTACAGTGTTGCAACCTATCGTTAAACTGATTGGTCCGCTCGTAGCACCAACCGGAACAGTGGCTGTAATCGTAGTGGCCGTTACCGAATTGATGGTTGCAGATATGCCATTGAATCGTAAACTGTTTGCAAAAGGCGTAGTGAAGTTGGTGCCTGTGATCGTAACCGTTGAACCGATTAAACCGGAAGGTGTAAACGAAGAAATGGTAGGCGGAGAAATTAAACCCATTTGATTTTGCAAAACAGACACACGATCCATTACAGTGAAGATATCAGAGCGTCCATCTCCATCCACATCACCAACAGTTAAGTTGCGATTGATAGCCGAAGGAAAATTAACCAAGGTGCCAAATGAAGATGAGCCGATCGCTCCTGCGGTGCTAGTGTTGGGAAACACACCCACCATGTCTCCACCAAAAACAAGCTCTGTTTTACCATCGCCATTCAAATCGACAAATGTAGGCGAAGAGGGAGTGGTGGTAAGGGCCAAATCAAAGCGGCTGCTAAAAGAGAATGAACCAACTGCACTGGCATTGCGAAAGACAGCTATTGTTTTAAGATTAAAATTGGTTACAAATACATCTCGTTTGCCATCGCCATCAAAGTCTTGTGTGTTTACCCACTTTGCGCCAAATCCTGCAGGCGGTATGCCAGCGCCAGTAATCAGATTTGCCTCGGTCGCAAAGCTGATTGACCCCGGAGAACTTGTGTTGCGAAACATAGAAACGGTATGCTCATTCGTATTGGGCACCGCAATGTCTGGTTTACCATCACCATCTAAATCAGCAACATTCAAAAACTGTGGATTACTTCCTGCGGTAAGCGTAATGGGAGCGGCAAAAGAACTGGCATCGAGCACACCGGCTGTGGCAACGTTTTTCAACACCAATACTCCACTTGAAAAAGAACTGACAATGATCTCCGGTTTTCCGTCCAAATCGATGTCGGCAATGGCTGCATAATGGCCAAATGCACCAAAGCTGAGATTAACCGGAGCAGCAAACGATATGTTCGCGGCTGTACTTTGGTTTTTATAAATTGAAAGAACGAACGGGTTGTAGTTGATCACAACTAAATCTTGCTTTGCGTCTGCATCCAAGTCACCATACACAACATCTAAAGGTGAATTGACTGTAAGAATGTCTTGCGGAGCGGCAAAAGCAGAAGTACTAATTGTTCCGGGCGAACTAACATTTCTGAAAATAGAAATCTTGTTTTGATTACGAAACGGAACGATCAAATCCGTTTTTCCATCACCATCTACATCCAGCATTTCACCTCTGGCTACCGATGCATCTACTAACGAAAAATCTACGGGATCAGAGAAAGAGCAGGCATCAATGCTTCCTCCACCAGAATAGCTGACTGTGAATGGGTGTTGAGAGTAACCAACCAGATTGTTTGAAGTAACCGATATCGGCTGGTGAGTCGCACCTACAGGTACAGTAACGGTAAGCTGAGTTGTTGACGCAGACGTAACAGTAGCGCGCACCGCTCCGAAATAAACAATATTGTTGCCAGATGAAGGATCAAAGTTGGTTCCGGTAATGGTTACGGTTGTTCCGATGGACCCGGACGCGGGCGTAAATGACGCGATCGTTGGAGGGCTCACTGAAATAAGATTTTCATAAACGACCAACAGACCAGTAGCGCGTGTGATAATTATTTCCGGTTTACCATCTAAGTTCAAATCGCCCGTGGTGACTCCGCGTGGTGCAGTAACTGTGGTGTTGAATGGTGTTGCGAAAGAAGCAGCCGTCAATGCACCGGAGGTATGCAGATTTTTATAAATGGAAAAGCGGTTGCCACCTTCGCTAGTAGATATGATTTCTGGTTTCCCATCACCATCCAAATCGGCAACTGTTGCAATGGTAACTACGCTGGGATTCGTTAGGTCAATTCGGTTAAATGAAATATTCCCAACTGTGCTGATATTTTGGAATACGATAAGTAAAGTGGTAGATGTCCCTGTGTTATGCGAAACGAGCAAATCTATTTTTCCATCGCGATCAAAATCAGCAGAATAAGCGCGAAGCGGATTATCGCCCACAGCAATGTCTGATTGGGCAGCAAATAAGGTAGAAGATACTCGGTATTTTTGCGTGTTTCGAAAAACACTCATGTTGTCCGTAAATGGATTCAAGGAAACTATATCGTTAAATCCATCATTGTCAAAATCAGCGATCGTTACATCACCACCCCGCGATGCTTTGCTGTAAATAATATTGCTGGTGAAAGTTCCATAAGTGCCACTGCTGACAAAGGCACCAACACTGCTTCGGTTTTCCTGCAATTGAAGCTGTGCCGATCCGGAAGATGGTGCTGTAGAGGCTAAGTCTATTTTGCCATCCTGATTAAGATCTCCTAATGTAACATTATCGCCACTAGCCGTTGTAATATTAGTGCCGAAAGAAATTGTTCCGGTGGTACTTTGGTTAGGATAGGTTCTTCCGTTCGGACTTACAATATCCAGTTTGCCATCACCATCAACATCGGCCAATTTAGGGTTACCAGTTGAAGAACCTGTTGTGCCCACCGCTGTTATTGAACTACTCGCAATAGCACCACTCGTGTGTGTGTTTTGAAAAATACTTGTAACAAAGCCACTGCCTTCAGCAATAATATCGGGTTTGCCATCTAAATCGAGATCACCTACCTCAATGTCGTAATTTGCTCCGCTAAGTGTGTAAGTAACAGGACTGGCAAAGTGGGTGTTGTTGAAAGTAACACCTGCCGTGAAGGAAGTAGAAAAAGGAAGATGATAGCTGGAGGAGAATTCCCCTCTGCGCACACTCACAGGGGCGTATGCCGCACCAGCAGGAACCGTTACTGTTAGTTGTGTGGAAGTTGCCGTAAGTACTGAAGCGCGCACATCGCCAAACCAGACTTCATTGTCAGTTAAAACGGTTGAGAAATTATTTCCGGTGATGGTAACTGCGCCACCCACCGATGCTGAAAGTGGAGAAACTGTATTGAGAGAAATATGAGGGGCAACTACATTATTGTTTTGCACAATCGTAATAGAAGCACTTCCGCCAATCAAAAAATCAGGTTTGCCATCGTGGTTCAAATCGCTCACCACAGGGCTACTCGTGCTACTGCCGGCTCCGGCCCCTGGTACCTGATAGGCCGGGATATACGAAGCTGTACTGAAAGTTCCTCCATCAAAAATGTTTTCAAAAACGCCCACTGCATCACTATCCGTTAACGCAATGTCTGGTTTACCATCTCCGTTAAAATCAGTAATGGTAATACCACCATCGGCACCTAAATCACTGGTAAGAATAAATTCGGTAGCAAAGTCCGATGCGGTCAATGTGCCATCAGTATCTTCATTGATTCGGATATAAATTCCACCGCCTGACTTTTTCCAAACTAAATCATTCTTACCATCTAGGTTAACATCCACTACTCGCATGCTTCTATTGTACTGACCGGTAATGATGGTAAATGCGTTTTGAAAACTTGGAGTGCCGGGGGTTGAACTATTTTGCAATACCGTAAACTGGTCGCCAAAGTTGTGACTGACCATCAATTCCGTTTTCCCATCACCATTTAAGTCACCTGATGTTGCTCCGGCAAAGCCATTCGGCACTGCTGCACTCAAAGGAAAAATCGGTGCGCCAAATTCAATATTGCCGGGTGTACTGATGTTTTGGTTGGCCCAAAAAAAACCGATCGATGAGCTGCCACCGGAACCTTCGCCAGCTAAGATTTCAGGTCTACCGTCACCATCTAAATCGGTAATCAAGTTGATGGGAGTTTCATCCGTAACGCCTGACCAATACTCCGGTGCTTCGAAAGCAATACTTCCGGGCGTGCTGATGTTTCGAAGTGTGCTAAAAGCAGAATTAAACGCACTGGTTGAATTTGAACTGACCGCATCGAGCAGTCCATCGCCATCTAAATCGGCAAACCAAAGACCGGCACCATTTGTGCCGCTGCCCCCTAATTGTGGAATAGATACTGATACTTTGGCATCAAATGAAGCAGCCGATAAATTACCTCCTAACCCCGAGTTGCGGTAAATGTCGATTGCATCATCCGTATCGTTATTCGCCACACCAAAATCTTCCCAACCATCGCCATCGATATCACCAACAAAAAATCCTTCTCTAAAAATCGTGGCGATTGTAAACTTGTTCATAAAGGAAGCGGGCACAATTCTTCCTCCACCCTCAAACACCGGGTTAAAAGGAGTTGCTGTTTTAGAAGTGAGACCGGTTACCGTATTCGTAATGGTGATGGGACCATATGATGCACCGACCGGAACAACCACTTGCAATTGGTTGGTGGTAGCTGATTGAACAACCGCTTTCGTACTGGCCAATGTTCCAAATGAAACACTATTTGCTGATGGTGTCGCATTGAACCCTGAACCTGAAATCGTAATCACATCTCCGGGTTTACCGGATGTAGTAGAAAGCGATGTTGCTAAAGGGGCAGGTGTTAATGTGCGTTGCTCTAGTAAAACATTATCCAAGCCTGAAACATAAGAGGCATTGGTAGCGTACGTGCCCCTGATTTCAATAGATGTGACGTTGCTCATTACACTTTTGATTTGCGAGCGCGTTGCAAGTGCTCCACCTGTAGAGCCCATTCGCCAAGGGGTTGTTTCATCAAGAGTGATGGAGTAGGAAGACCAAGCTGGGATTACCGCAGGTTTTGTTGGTAGTGAAAAAACCAAAATAGTTGATCCGCTTTCAATCCGGATATCGCCATTTGTGTTTGAATTGGTACCCGCCAGCGATTGCTGCATGTCAAATTTCAAGTTCATTCCGAAGGATTTAACTAACAGGTTGCCCAAAAACTTTGAAGGTGCAATCCAATTTTGGGTGGTGGTTGCTGTGTTAGAACTATAAGTCACTGATGCGAAGCCTCCAGGGTTTCCTCCCGTTGAAGAATAAGCCACCGGCACAGAAGTAGAGGTGTTCAAAAAAGTCCAGCCATCTGCATCTGTCTCAAAGGTACTAGAGACTTGCGCGTTCGTAAAAAATGAAACAAAGCCAAGAAGTAGAACGAAGAGTTTTGATTTGATCATTGAATGTAAAAATTCGGTGTATGAGAAAACAACGCTTTTAATTCTAAAGTTACCGCTGTGACCTCTGAGTGTATAGTAAAAATCCGAAGTGCCTAGTGCAGAAGGTACGAGCGGCCCATTTCAAAATTTTGCAGTAAGTAATCGGAGGGCGTGTTGCCGGTGAATCGTTTAAACTCTTTGATGAAATGATTTTGATCGTAATATTCGTGTGCAAAATTCATTTGCTCCCATCGCACCACGCCCTTTTGGCGAATCTGTTCCTCCATTCGCTTGAAGCGGAGAATAAGTGCGTATGTTTTTGGCGAAAGCCCCACTGATTTTTTAAACTCTACTTCAAGATGTCTTTCACTGATTTTCAATTCATCAGCCAAGTCGTGAATGGTAATTCCTTGCTTCAGTTGGATGATTTGCAAAGCGTGATCAGGCAATGAGTTCCCCGGATTACCGATCGGAAACACTTTCGAAAAGTAACGATTGAGCAACCTGATCTTCTCGGTTGTTGACAAGCTCTCCAATTGTTCATGGATTAGATATAGATCGCTACGCAGCAAACAGCCATCCATGGCGCGGTTCGTCAACTCCGTCATTGACAATCGTAAATAAGAATGTAGCACCGTAGGGTGAAGCAAAACCCCAAAAGAATATGAACCCGGTAAATGAATAGCATCAAAGCATTGATCAATCTGACCAAAAATGCTGACGCGAGGCGTTTTGTATTCTTCCTTCACCGCAATGCTACCCAAGGTGCCGTAGTTAAAAAAAATACCAGAGAAGCCGTTCGGAAATAATTGATGAACTTCCGTTTGCGTAGAATAGCGACTGTCTGCTTCCAAATAACTCACTACAAAAGGAGCAAGTACTTTCGCTGGGGGATAAGCATTGAAAGTCATAGCTCAAGTTAAGGTTTTATCCTCACTTTCAAAAGAATACCTTCCATCTCTCTTTTCCAATTTTATTGATAGCTTCTTCATACCTTGCACAGTTGATATAAATTCATGGCCGAAAAAAAACTATTCCTGCTCGATGCGTACGCGTTAATCTATCGGGCACATTTTGCTTTTACGAAAAATCCACGCATCAATTCCAAAGGAATCAATACTTCCGTTCCGTTTGGTTTTACCAATACGTTGCTTGAAGTGCTTCAAAAACAGAAGCCTACACACATTGCCGTAGCTTTTGACACTTCGGCTAAAACTTTTCGTGATGAAATTTTCACGGAGTACAAGGCTACTCGGCAGGAAACGCCTGAAGACATTCGTGCAGGCGTACCTGTGGTCAAAGAAATTATTCGCGGCTTCAATATTCCCATCTTGGAAATGGACGGCTACGAAGCCGATGACATAATCGGCACCATCGCCAAAAAAGCGGAGCGCGAAGGCTTCACCGTATACATGATGACCCCCGACAAAGACTTTGGTCAATTGGTGACTGACAAAATTTTGCTTTACAAACCGGCTTACATGGGCAACTCAGTAGATATTCTCGGCCCAAAAGAAGTCTGTGAAAAATGGGATATCGAAAACGTTAATCAAGTCATTGATATTTTGGGGTTGCAAGGAGATAGCTCCGATAATATTCCCGGCATACCGGGCGTGGGACCCAAAACAGCTGCGGACTTATTAAAACAATATCAAAGTGTTGAGAACATCATCGCCCATGCCGGTGAGCTGAAAGGGAAATTAAAAGAACGCGTAGAGCAATTTGGTGAACAAGCGATTCTTTCTAAAAAGTTGGCTACGATCATTCTGGATGTGCCGGTCGAGTGGAACGAAAAAGACTTAGAATACACGGGACCCGATGCGGAGAAACTGAAGCCCATCATCGAAGAGTTGGAATTCAAAACGATGGCACCGCGCATTTTTGCGACTACTGGCAGTGGTTCAACATCCGCGCCTGTTATTGCGGCAGTAAAGCCAGCGCAGTTGTCGATGTTTGGTGGCGATGAGCCGACAATTGCTCCGGTAGAAGAAACGGAAAAGAAAGTGCTGGACACTTCTTCCGTTAAATACAAAAAAATCAATCACGATGAAGCGGTGCTGCTGGCCGCACAATTAAAAACACAAAAAGAGTTTTCATTTGACATCCTCACAGACCATGCTGAGCATTTTGATTTTGTAATCAAAGGCATGTTACTCTCTTATTTGCCAGGTGAAGCGTTTGAAATTGAGGAAAAATCCATCGCGGCTTTTCAGGAATTGTTTGCCAATGAAGCCATCGGTAAAGTGGGGCATAATGTAAAGTTGCCAATTCTCGCTTTGAAAAAGTCGGGTATTGAAGTAAATGGTCATTTGTTCGACACCATGCTCGCACATTACTTGATTGAACCCGAAGCCTCACACGATCTGAGCATCATCTGCAATCAGTATTTGGGCTATCAACTTTCTGGTGAAACAGATGCGCATGCCCGTTACGAACGAGTAGATCAAACATTACAATTAAAACAAAAGATTCAGAAAGAATTAGAGAAGCGTGGTCACTCACGCCTGATGCGCGATGTGGAAATGCCATTGGTTCACGTGCTTGCCGCAATGGAATTCGAAGGTGTGGCTTTGGACGAGCAGGCACTGCAATGGATGTCGGAAGCGTTGAAGAAAGACAGTGAAAAAGTGCAGAAAGAAATTTATGCCATTGCCGGACAAGAATTTAACATCGGTTCGCCCAAGCAACTTGGTGAAATCTTGTTTGACAAGATGAAGTTGATGGACAAAACCAAAAAAACAAAGACGGGTCAGTACGCCACGGGCGAGGAAGTTTTGTCGAAGTTGGCGGATGAACACGAAATTGCAAGCAAGATTTTAGACTACCGCGAATATGAAAAGCTGCGCTCTACCTATGTGGATGCACTTCCGAAAATGGTGAGTCATTATGATCATCGCGTACACACCGATTACCGTCAGGCAGTGGCGGCCACCGGGCGCTTGAGTTCCAACAATCCAAATTTACAGAACATCCCCATTCGTACAGAAAAAGGAAGACAGATTCGAAGTGCATTTGTGCCACGCGATAAAAATTTTCTGTTCATGTCTGCCGACTACTCGCAAATTGAGTTGCGCATTGCAGCCTCCTTTGCCAAAGACGAAACGATGATTGAAGCGTTTCGTCTCGGTCGCGATATTCACACCACCACAGCCGCCAAAGTATTTAAAGTAGAAATTGAAAAAGTAACACCGGACATGAGGCGCAAAGCCAAAGAGGTGAACTTTGGTATTTTGTACGGGAGTACCGCATTTGGTTTGGCGCAAAATCTTAACATCTCACGCACGGAGGCAGCGGAAATTATTGAATCCTATTTCAAAGAGTTTGCGGCCATCAAACGCTACATGGACGACAGTATCAACCTGGCGCGTGAAAAAGAATATGTAGAAACCATTTTAGGAAGAAGACGCTACCTGCGCGACATCAACTCGCGGAATATTTCTACCCGCGGATTTGCTGAACGCAACGCCATCAACGCGCCCATTCAGGGAAGCGCTGCCGATATCATTAAGGTGGCGATGATCAACATCCACCGCTGGATGCAAAAAGAAAAATTGAAGTCGAAGATGATTTTGCAGGTACACGATGAATTGGTGTTCGATCTTCATGTAGATGAACAAGAAATCCTGAAGCCAAAAGTGCAAGAGCTGATGAAGACAGCCGTGATCTTAGACGTGCCTATGGAAGTTGAGGTTGGCATTGGGAAAAATTGGTTGGAAGCGCACTAAAGCCCGCGGTTTCAACCGTGGGGTAATAAAAATCAAACCCCAAACCGTTTCAACAGTTTTTATAATTTTCATTCCTAAAATTCCGGTGAAATGAAATGGTTTAAACCATTTCTAAAACATAACAATATATTCTAGCCCACGGTTTCAACCATGGGCTAGGTTTAACCCAGCTACAAACCGAAACCGTTTCATTGTAAAAATTTTCACGGACCAAGTATTAATCATAACAAATCGTGTAAATTCGATTCACAAATATTTGCGATCCTTATAACCCACAATTTCTAACACGGGATTAATTTGGAATCATCGCGCAAATTCAGAGCCGTTTCA
>DGYK01000063.1:218933-308704 GCA_002398365.1 Flammeovirgaceae bacterium UBA5008 | reverse complement strand
TAGCCCACGGTTTAAACCGTGGGCTAGGTTGAAACACAGAACACAGATTCTAAACAAAATAAACTATGCCACATTCCTATACTAAAATATGGATTCACGCCATTTGGGCTACAAAAGAAAGATCACCTCTCATACATTTAAATGTGGAAAACAAAATTCATAGCCATATAACAGAGCAGCTGATAGAACAAGAATGCTCCGTTAAAATTGTAAACGGCATGCCCGATCACATCCATTGTTTGTTTCTATTAAATCCCAAAAAATCCGTTGCTGATGTAATCAAACAAATAAAAGGTAGCTGTTCACATTTTGTGAATCAGGAAAATATATTCCTGAGAAATTTGCGTGGCAAACGGGGTATGCCGCTTATTCCGTTTCTGATTCGGCTGTGGAGCGCGTATTTCAATACATTAAAAACCAAAAGCCTCATCATCTAAAGAAAACATCGCAGGAAGAATACGATGAATTCATAAAGCTCTATGGGCTCAACTCGGATGAATAAACTCGAATTTCAAATAAGTCAACTTATTTGCCAACGCTCCATTGGCCAACCAATCTGATACGCTTAAAAGAAAATTTGCATCCCCATTTTACTTTCCGTTACTTCCCTCGTATCAGTATCAAACTAGGAAATGATCAGCCAGATTGACCTAAACCTGATTCAACAAGCGCAACGAGGAGATCGCCAAGCCTTTCGGCAAATGGTGATGCATTACCAAAGATTCTTGTATGCGGTTGCCTTTCGCTATCTGGGCAATGCGGCTGATGCCGAAGATGCTGTGCAGGAGGTATTTATAAAACTATGGAAGAATCTGTCGGCTTATCGATCGGATGTAAAGATGAGCACTTGGCTCTATCGCATTCTGGTGAATCACTGCTTAGATATGCAGAAGAAAACTTCGTATCAGAGTGAAAGGAGTCAACTGTCGGTGGAAACAATATTGAATCATCCGGATCAAAGTAGTCCACTTCATGAACTAGCTCAGTCGGAATTGACACACTTGTACCAACGAGCTATTAATCAATTAAGCGGTATGCAGAAAATGATCTATGTATTACGCGATGTCGAAGACTTGCCTTCGGGAGAAGTATGCCAACTGGTAAATGTCAATGAAGATCAGGTTAAGAGCAATCTCTATCATGCTCGAAAAAAAATTCAAGCCTATATTAAAGAACATTATAACGATTAAGATATGAGCTGCCCCGACTACGAAAAAGACATCTGGCTGTTTGATGAGCTCTCCTTGGAAGGGCAACAACAGTTGCATACGCATTTGAATAGCTGCACTGCTTGCCAAAAACTATTCGAGGAGATTCAATCTACAAAAGGTGTCATTCAACGAGCAAAAGAATTGAAACCTCAACTGCAACATGCCGCTGCATTCACGAATCGTGTGATGGATCGATTGCCGGCTGAACGAGAAAGCACGAGCATTATCTGGCAGCGTGTATTGGAAAGCAGTTGGTTTCAAAATGCGATGCGTTTAGCCTCTCTTGTTCTCATAGTATTCTTTATTTGGGAACAGCGACCCACTTCGTATCAAATCACCAAACTGATGCCGCGGCAGAATGATGTATTTCTGAATAGCATCGCATTCATCAAAAAGTATAATGAAAACCGGAAGGCGAATACAAACGAATCGTGGTACGCCCGGTACTTAAAAGTGAAACAATCCACCAATCATAATTGACCATGAAGACTCAAAAAATATTTTCAATTGCTGTTGTAGCATTTGGTGTTGTAGCCCTAACCGCTTGCGAACACAAGGTGGCTGTGCGAACATCCGTACGGGAAGATGGAAGCTTAGATCGCGAAATTCGATTGACATCCGAAGACCCAAAGATTAGCAAGCAAAACTATTTTGGTTGCAGCGAACAAAACGGATGGGCGTTGATAGCTGATTCGCTTCACGTAAAATTAACTGCGAGTGATTCCAGTAAAGCCAAAGAAAAAAAGTACACAGTCATTTTCAGGAAATCATATTCTTCTGCTTCGGAAGCCAATGCTGAAACTTCGTCATCTACCGATACGCTGTTCCATCTATCCAGTAAGTTCGAAAAACACTTTCGCTGGTTTTATACCGTCTATCGCTTTGAAGATACATATCATCCGATCAATCGCTTTCATTATCCGATAACAGATTTCCTCAATACCAACGATTTTCAGTTTATTGAAAACTTGCCGGCTGAGGGAAAGCCCATCAGCAAAGCGGATAGCCTGTTTCTCACTAAATTGAATGAGCGGATTTTTGATCACTATTTTAATCGAGCTTATGGAGAAGAATATTTTCAAGTCTTTCGAAAAAATGCCAGCGAAGAGCAATGGAAAAAACTTCAGTTAAACCAACAGGTAATTTTTGATATCCTGGCAAAAGCAGATAGCAAGGATAATAGCATCAGTGCAGACAACCCGTGGCCATCGTTATTCGACAGCTTAGGAATAGATATTGATCTTACCACCAATAAATATAAACTGGAAGCTAAGGAGATTGAAAGTCGTCTGAATTTTATGATGTGGGCTTCCGAAGGCAAGTACCTCCATTCTATAAATATGCCTGGAGAAATTGTTAGTCACAATGCCGACTCCGTAGCAGGAAATGAATTTTATTGGAAGCCTTCGTATTTGAAGTTTGCTTTCAAGGAGCAGACTTTTTTTGTGGAAACGAAAAAGCCAAACATTTGGGCATGGGTTGTTTCGTTGATTGTAATTGGAGTTGCTGCATGGGGATTGAGAAAAAGGTTATGACAATTTCTTCGTTTTTTTCACTTCTGATTTTTCGAGGGCCAAACCACAACCAAATCCAGTGATACTCAAAATCAACAAACTCCAGCCTGTGTAGTTGGTATAAATTAGTTTGAAGTTGTCGCTAATCACCACTCAAAGATGCAGTGATCGAAATTTTCGCAATGATTGAATAAGTGATTGCAGTTTCATAAATCCGATTTATCAAAAAGTCGATGCTTCCCATAAGAGAAGCATCGACCAATGTGACTAAAATTTTTTACGAAGTGTTCCAAAAATATTTCTTCCGGGGGCATTGATGCCGGAAGCAAAGGTTCTGTATTGAATGTCCATTAAATTGTCGATCCCCATTTGCAAAGTAAACGTTTTAGATAACTCATAGCCACAACGCAGGTTGATGGTGTACCAACCTGGCATTCCACGTGGTGTCGCATATTGAAGATTATCTTCACCACTGTTGCTATAGTCGCCCAGACTTTTTTCTACGCTAAAATTAATAAAAGCTTCTGCACGAAGTTTCTGGTTTGAATACAGAACGCTTCCGCGACCAAAGGCTGGAGCGATATGGTCAAGAGGAGTTTCGGTAGAGCCGGGATTCAAGACTCTTCCGTAGGTGAAATTATACGATCCCGCAAAGGATACCTGCTCACTGATCTCGGCTCTTGCCCCAAGCGAATAGCCATATATGTAGGCCTCGGTTGCATTTTGGCTGGTGAATACGTTGGCCGGAAAACCATTGAAAGTCACTACCGATTGACCATTCAGCGTAGAAGGTCTTACCACGATTGCATCTGTTATTTTGGTATAAAAGCCGGTAGCTTCGATGCGCGCAGTAGAACCGATAAATCGCATCACACTAACGTCCACGTTCAAAGTCTTCTCCGGACCCAAATCGGCATTGGGAAGAACTAGCGTACCGGTAGTGGTAGCATTGCCCGCACGGGTATCGAATATTTTTGTCAGATCATCAAAATTCGGCACACGAAAACCGGTGCTTCCCATCAACGAAATCTTCCAGAAGTTAGGCGTGTACACTAAACCAATATTGCCACTGGCATAGATATTTTCCTGGCTAATTCGCTTGAAGGGGAAAGCAAAAAATTGCTGACTGTTAAAGCTGGAGAACAAAGTGCTGTATCCTAATCGAATGCCATCATTTAAGTACAAATTCTTTGCAATTTCATAAGTATGTGTGGCGTACAATGCGTACAACCCCATCACATTATCTCCATCTGGATAGCGTGTACTAACCGAAGTGATTGCCAGCGAAACGATGTTGGTGCGGGTGGCGGTAGAATTGAGAACATTATATTGCCCATCAAATCCATATCGAATTTTATGTTTATTGATTTCTTTTTTGAAATCTACATTCAATCCATACACACTTATTTTCTCCACACGACTGTCGCGGTTATTGCTGTTAAAATTCCGACTGATTCTACTTTCTTCAATATCTTGATAACTAGCTGTTATGTTCAACCCATCGGCTAGCTTACCCAGTCCGTTCACCTGAATTCCGTAGCTACCGAGAAAACGTTTCTCTGGCCCATAGTTCCATTCAGCACTCGCTAATCCATTTCCGCTGCGGTCAGTTAATCGATCATAGCGCGGAACGTTGGTTGTGCTTGAATATTGAAAGTTGAGTGTATGACTAACACGATTGCTCGCTTTGTAAAGAAACTTTTGCAAAATATCCCACTGACGATAACCGCTGAACTTTTGCAAAGTAGAATCTGGATTTACAACTAACAGGTCGCTCAAATTATCGGGGGCGCGTTGCACATACTTACCCCGATAGCCGTACACTTGATCAGCTAACGGGTTTTTTTCTTTTCCCATCCGCAAATCGCCAAAGTCACTGATCGTAAAAGAAGTAAATGATCCCATTCGACTATCGGCTACATTGAAGTCCGCGTGAAAAGTCTTTTCATCATTGGCGGATCCTAATCGGACAAACCCTTCACCTGAAGTTATCGTTTTCCCTTCTACCATAGAGAGAGTAGGGTTGCGTGTATAAAAGTGGATCACGCCACCCAATGCATCGCTACCATATACTGTAGAGGATGGTCCAAATAACACCTCCGCATGATCGAGATTGTTATTGTCTACTCGAAGTACATTTTGAAGGTGACCGGCCCGAAAAATAGCATTGTTCATTCGAACCCCATCTACTACCAATAATACCCGACTCGCTTCAAAGCCACGTAAGATGGGGCTACCTCCACCTTGCTGGCTTCGTTGCATCGCTACCATTCCGGTGTTTTGAAGAAGATCTGCAGAGGTTTGCGCGTTCAGTGATTTAAGAACAGAAGGTCGGATGATGTGAACTTGCTGGGCAATCTCTCTTCGTTGTTCAGCTATTTTATTGGCTGAGATAACGACCTCATCTAAATACGAAGTTTTAAGTGTGTCTTTTTCTTCTTTTTCTGAATACTGCGCTTGAGCCGACAGACTCAAGAAACTGATAAAAATGATGTAAATATATTTCATTATTAAATCGACTTTAAGTGGCTGCCGTTTAGAATGACGGCAAATCGTTTTAGAAGCTAGGTGATTTCGGACATTATCCGTAAATCTCGCTTCAGTTTAAAAATTTGGAGTAGCTCTGCTACGCATGAACAGGCTTAAGCACATATTAAAAAGATGTGCCAATAGTTCACCTGAACTTTTCGGTGTTGCCTTAAGTAGTTTTGAGCTTTATTTTTAGTAGCCCCAAGGTGGCGGTGCTTGAATAGAAAGGGTAACCGACTGATAGGAGTTGATGTATTCGGTAGGTGAATAAATAGGTTCGGAAATGCAGAAGCTAAAACTGATTTGAGTAGGAAGAAAGACTAATGCAAAAAATTGTCCGATCTGCACAGGGACCGATTTTTTATCATTTGTAGAACGCTTGATCATTTCGTCCAGCAACGAAAGCAAATTATCTTCATGCTCATCGTGCAAGGCAAATAAAATGTACCCATCTTCCGATTTTACTATTTTGGCGATGTCGTACATTTTGCCGGATAGTTCCACTTCGTTTTCTTCTGTATCCAATTTGTTGAATTCATCGAAGGAGAGAACCAGCCTTTCCAATTTTTCTTCGGGCAGTACTGCTAAGGCCGCTCGCATTTCTTTACGAATAGCCAGCAAACGCGAGCCAAAATAGGCATAGAAGCCCACGAATTGCAGGGCAAGCACGACCAAGAAACCGATGGCAACTATTCGCTTCATATTCAGTCGGGCAATCTAATTAAAATTCAGAAATAAGAAGCCTGTTTTTTGATGACTGATTTCTTTTGTGCAACTACTAGTTACCAAACGCAAACCAACATAGAAATATAGATCACATAGTTGCCTTCAGAATATTTTTCTATATGCTCTATGAATCTATGTTTCTATGTGTTAAAAAAGTAGCGCATCAAAACTTTATGCAAAACGGAATTCGCAATTCCTCTAAATTTCCTAACTTTCAAAAAGCACTCTCATGACTGAATTATTTCTAACCGATCGACTGAAGCAACTTTTGCCGCTTTACAAGAACTTCTTGGAAAAGGAAGTGTATCCCATCGAGTTGGGCATCATCACAAAACCATTCAAGCAATCGCTGTCTATTGTAAAAGACTTGCGCCTAAAGGCGAAAGCGCAAAAGCTATTTACTCCTCATCTGTCACCGGATGAAGGAGGCGTGGGCCTCAATTTAATGGAGTTCGCGCAAGTGAGTGAGGTGTTGGGCACATCGCCACTGGGTCATTTAATTTTCAACTGCAACGCACCCGATATCGGCAACATGGAACTAATGCATCAGTTTGCTTCTGCCGACTTGAAGAAAAAATATTTGTATCCTTTAATGAATGGCGACATCCGTTCATGCTTTGCGATGACGGAGCCAGAGTTTGCCGGATCCAACCCGGTGAACATGGCAACCACCGCCATTCGCGAAGGCGACCAGTATGTTATCAACGGGCACAAATGGTTTACAACGGCTGCCGATGGTGCTCACTTTACCATCGTGATGGCGGTAACTGATGCTGCGAATCCAAATCCGTATTTACGAGCCAGTATGATTCTCGTTCCGCTGGATAATCCGGGTTTTAAACTGGAGCGTAACATTTCCATCATGGGCGAAGCTGGAGAAGATTATTTTAGCCATGCCGAAGTACGTTTTACGAATTGCAAAGTGCCCGTGACGAATCTAATTGGAGAAGAAGGACAAGGATTTGCACTTGCACAAGTGCGGTTAGGTCCGGGTCGTATTCATCATTGTATGCGATGGATCGGAATTTGTGAACGTGCATTTGACCTGATGTGCACACGCGCTGCTACGCGTAAATTGAGCGACAGTCGCTATTTGGGTCAACAACAAATTATTCAAGCTTGGATAGCCGAGTGCCGCGCGAACATCAATGCCGCGCGACTAATGGTATTGCACACAGCTTATTCAATGGAGAAGAATGGAGCTAAAGCTGCGAAAGAAGAAATCTCTACCATTAAATTTTTTGCGGCCGATGTTCTGATGAAAACATTGGACAAGGCCATTCAGGTGCATGGCGCGTTGGGCATCACCGATGATACACTACTTTCGTTTTGGTACCGGCACGAGCGCGGTGCGCGCATCTACGATGGCCCCGATGAAGTGCATAAGGTATCATTGGCCAAATCGATATTGAAGGAGTATGGTATGCCATAGCCCACGGTTTAAACCGTGGGCTATGGCGATATAGAAAAACGATGTATACGAAACCGATCAGCGAACTTTGCCATGTTCGCTTTTTGGATGCGATCTCATGATTGGTATTTGAAACATTTAAAAAGAGGAATATTTATTTTATTGAAGGCACTGTTAAACTTCTAAGATGCTCGATCAACCCGCTCACATCCGCCAAGGCGAAGAGTTAAACTCCGAAAACTTAATTGCTTTTCTAAAGGCGAAAGGGCTTGCCAGCGAAATCACCATTCAGCAATTTCCAAGCGGCTACTCCAATCTTACTTATCTCATCCAAACGGGGCACGAAGATTTTATTCTTCGCAGACCTCCGTTCGGAGCCAACATCAAATCGGCTCACGACATGGAGCGCGAATACCATGTGCTCTCTCTTTTACAAAAAGCAGGATTCACCAAAGTGCCGGAGCCAGTTCTCTTTTGCGAAGAGGAAGATGTTATCGGAGCGAAGTTTTATCTGATGAAACGAGTGCAAGGTGTGATTTTGCGCAACCGTGTTCCCAAGGGCATGGCGATTGATGCGCCTACGTTCCATCAACTTTCTCGATCAGCTATTGATCAACTGGTGCAACTGCATCAGCTCGATGTTCATACAACTGGATTGCATCAGTTAGGTAAACCCGAAGGCTATGTGCAGCGACAAGTTGAAGGATGGATCAAGCGCTACTTCAATGCTCAAACAGACGACATCGCGGCCATGAATGAAACCGCGGAATGGATGCAAAAAAATATTCCAACGTCCAACCGCGTCAGCTTCATTCATAACGATTACAAATACGATAACCTCGTACTGAATGCCGACCGCCTCACCGAAATCAAAGCTATTCTGGATTGGGAAATGGCCACCGTTGGCGATCCGTTGATGGATTTGGGTACGTCACTCGCCTACTGGGCCGAACCGAACGATGCCGATGCGCTCAAGCCTTTCAATCTAACTTGGATGCCGGGCAATATGACGCGTCATGAGATGGCTCAGTACTATTCCGAGAAATCAAATACACCAATTGACGACATCGTGTTTTATTATGCATTTGGTTCATTCAAAGTAGCCGTTATTTGCCAGCAGATTTACCATCGCTACAAACAAGGCCACACGCAAGACCCTCGTTTCGCTTCGCTCCTCTTCGTCATCAAAGCATGTGCAGAGAATGCGAGGAAAGCAATATTTAATTCGTTAATTTGATAATTCGTTGATGTGTTAATTATCGAATTAGTATATCATCGAATTAACGAATTAAGATATGGTATCAATAAAAAATGTTCTCATTCTTGGTGCCGGTACGTTGGGTAGCCGCATCGGATTACAAGCGGCCATCTCGGGCTATCAAGTTACTGTATACGACATCCACGAAAGTGCTTTACAACAATCACAAAAGGTGATGGAGAAAGTGTTTCGCTACGCGGTAAAGATGGGTATGGTCAAAGAAGAAGCGAAGCCCGAAATTTTTGCGCGCCTACAGTTCACCACTGACCCGCATCAAGCGGTTGCCGATGCCGACATCATCAGCGAAAGCGTAACGGAGGAAGTTTCGATCAAGGAAAAAGTATGGAAACAATTTGGCGAGTTGGCTCCGGCAAAAACTATTTTCACTACCAACACTTCTTATTTATTACCATCGCAGTTTGCGCAAATTTCCGGTCGGCCGGAAAAGTTTTGTGCTTTTCATTTTCATGATGTGTTCACTGCCCGTGTTGTAGACATCATGCCGCATCCCGGCACTGCACCAGAGATGATACCACTCTTACAAGATTTTGGAAAAAAACTCAATCAAGTGCCCGTGCTGGTGCAAAAAGAATCGCCCGGTTATATTTTTAATTTCATGCTGATGGCGTTGATCGGTGCGGCCGGCAAATTAAAAACGCACGACATCGGATCGATTGAAGACATTGATAAATCATGGATGGTTAACTTTAATATGCCGATGGGGCCATTTGGTATTTTGGATAACATCGGCCTTGATACCGCCTGGCATGTTACTAAAGATCGCTCGGATGGCGCATCCAAAGCATTTGCTGCTTTACTAAAGACATATGTCGATCAAGGTAAACTCGGTGAGAAATCCGGAGAGGGTTTTTACAAACATCCGAATCCCGCCTATAAAAACAGTGACTTTTTGTTGTCTTGATCGTATACATTTACTGATTTCATTTTAGAAAATTGATGATGAAAACTGTTTCGTTGATTCTTTTTTGGTCGGTGATGTTGTACTCCTGCAAGGAGGTTTCGTTTACCGAAGCGCAACCCAGAGGTGTAGCGCCTTTAAAGGAAGTTCCGCCTGCATTGCGTGGTGTATATCAAACTTTTGATAAAACAACCGGAGAATTTTCTGACACGCTGATTGTGGAGTCGTGGGGATATCATTTCAAAGATAAGAATGATAAAGACTGGTTGAACCGCGGTACAATCAGCGATACGCTCGTAATTAAGTTTTATCAAAATTATTACTTTGTCAACTTTAAGTCGGAAGGTCAATGGGTGCTGCGTCTGGTGCAACAAGAACCAAATGGAGCGATCCGATTTATGTCCATCGATTTGAAAGACGAAGTGAAGAGGAAAGAGATACTTAAAAAGCTTGGTAAAAAATTAGCGATCAAGGAGATCAAACGCAAAGACGATACTTTCTATCAAATCAATCCATCAGCCGAGCAATTGATGGTGCTCATTAAAGAAGGCTTTTTTTCCGGTGAACGGTTGAACAAAGTGAAATAAAAAATCCCCGCTACTTTTAGGCAGCGAGGATTTTCAACGTATCGCTTCAGTTAATTTTTCTTCTTTTTGAAAAAGCTGTTCAGTTTATTTTGCAGCGCATCTTTCAATGGGTCAGTTTTAGTAGAATCTTTCACTTTGGTCGTATCACTCTTCGAACCGCCTCCTAATATATTATTGACAATATCTTTCGCTGGTGTGTTCTTCGCTAAATCCTGCAACGCCTCTTTTCCTTTTTCTTTGGCCACATTAGTAACCGCCTCTTTGGCTTGCTGTTTTTGCTCTTGCGTATTCAACGCAAACTTGGGCGATGTCATCGTGCCGCCCAGTGTAATCGGCAAAGTAACTTCTGAATTAGCCGAAGCGCCCGGATTTAAAAACCCGTTGAGTTGTGATCCTAATTGCCCTGCCGGCACTGTCATCTTCAAGGTATAGTCGATGGATTTGTCCAAGCCAGTGCTGCCGCTGACTGTCGTAGCGTAGTTTCCAAACTTCATATTGAAAGGCTTTACACTCAAGCGCCCATCGCTGATGGAGGCTGACATGAGTACGTCTTTCAGTGTTACATTATCTGTGTTATTCAATTTGGTGAGAGAAGTAAGCCCTGAAACGAAATTCGATTTAGTAAGCACCGCTTCTGCAATTTTAATCAGACCCGATCCACTTATGGTATTCATCTTGGGCATCATATCTTGACCCAGTTCGCCATTGATTTTAAAATCAGTGCCAAATTTTCCATTTACAAGTCCGGCAATCGGTGCATACGTTTTGATGATCGAGAAGGAAGCAGCCGCTTGTTGAATAGCCAGATTTTCTACTTTCAGCGCCATATCGTATTTCGGATGATTGACATCTTTAGTATTGTAAGATCCATTCACAGCAAAAGTGCCACCTAACATATTGAAGTTGACACCGCTTAGATTGGCTACACCATCTTTCACAATTACATCACCCAATGCATTGGTAATCGTGTAATCCATCATCTTCACTGTTTTAATATCTGAGTGAAGCACAAAGTCGATGTTAGCAGGAATTGGGATCACGCCAAATGATGCGGTATCCTTTTTTGCCGGCTCTTCGGATGGAGTCATAAACTCATTTAAGTCGAGCAACGAAGAGCGGAAGTTGACATTTCCTTTGATCGTTTCTTTGCCAAATACAAAACCAATATAGTTGGTGATGGCACCATCGGTACTGAAATCGCTACGGCCAATAGTTCCATTCGTATTTTTCAATTCAATTTTTTGTGGATTGAATACGGCTTCAGCTTGAGCGATTGTAACTGCATACGGAAGTGGTTTTGATTGGAAGCTGAAATCCTTCAATGAAGCCGAACCGCTCGTTGGTAACTTATCGTAACGCTTGGCAGTTACATCCGAATACTTTCCTTTCGTTTCCAGATTGGCTTTTACTTTTCCGGCCAGAGTCATGCCTTCTACCGGAAAGATTTTCATCATCTTTTCAATATCAATGCCGCCTTTCGCTTTTAAATCCCAAGTGATGTCTTCCAGATTTTGCAGTAACAATTCCCCAGTGAATTTTTCTCCTTCCATCGTCAAATTAAAATCTTTCACGGCAATGGTAGTTTCAGCCATCTTGCCGGAGGTGTTTTTAATTGTTGAGGCGAAATGCACATCCTCCAATGGCAATGGTACCTGAGTTGATTTTACAAAACCATTGCTCAATGACATCGCAACATCCACGGCAGGAATAATTTTTCGAATACTGTCATATACTCCATTAGCTTTCGCATCGATGGCATAGGTTCCCTTCATCTCCAGCCCTTGCATCGGGAACATTTTATTCAACTCTGCCAGATTTAGTTTTGCTTTCAAATTGGCATTCATCTTAAAGTCTTTCAGGTTTTCGATCAACAACTTTGCGTCAACCGGGTTAGAACCAAAATCTAGATGAAGTTTTTTCAGATCTACCAAAGTGTTTTCAATCACACCGGTTTTGTTGTCCACTGTCAAATCCATGGCAATGTTATTCACAGCGGTAGGCAGATCCGGATACTTGAACATACCATCTTTCACATTCATGGTCAGGTTAAAGGCCGGCATCTGTTTTTCAGAATAAGTGCCTTTCACAAAACCATTAAATGCCAACTCGCCTTTCGTTTCGATTTTACCAAAATCTTTGGTGTACATACCAGGTACCAGCGAAAGCAAACTCTTGAATGAATTGGCCGGACTCTTGAATGACAAATCCATATCGTATGAATTGGTGTTCAGCTTTACCCAACCTTCCGCACTCATGGCAAAGTCGTTCAACTTTGATACGTTTTCTTTAAATGAATATTTTGTATACGCTTCGCTGATGCCAATTGTGGCTTCTACTTCCACATGTTTGTTGGAAAGATATTCAGGGCCACCATAAGCTACGGTTAGAGAGTCTAACGATGTTTTTGTTTTTAAATCAAAAGCCTGATCGTTGAAGTTACCACTGCCGGTATGGTTCAGATTTTTCAATGACATGTAGTATGGCATGGTAGCGTCATCATATACTAATTCGCCTTCCACAATTTCCCAATGGTCGATACCAAAAGAAAACTGACTAGGCTCTTCTGACTGTTGTTTTACGGTGTCGGCAGATGGAATAGCAATATCATAGTTGGCGCGACCATCCTTTAGCACCTTTACATTAATATTGGGTCGAACCAGCGTAATACCCTTGATGCGAAGTTGGTCGCCAAATAATACATCGGCTAAGTTAACTTCAACATCAAAGCGTTCTACCATAAATAAATGCATGCCTTCAAAAGGCGCTCGGTTAAACACGCCCAGTTTCTGCACCTCTACAGTGATGTTAGGGAAATTGCGGAAAATGGTTAAGCTGAAGTCATTGGCATCAAAAACCACATCGGCATTCACACTCTTTGCCAATTCTTTGTCGATAGCTGCTTTAATATCGTCTTTGAAGACGCGCGGTAAAATCATCGCAGCCGCCACCAGCACAATCAAAAAAATACCAAGTCCAATTGAAATTTTCTTCAGAAGCTTCATCTTATAAATATTTAATTTTTTTACAATCCTTGATAAAAAAATGCCCAGTCTGTACTTGTTTCAAGCTAGCGAACGAAGGAATTCTTATTAAAATTCCGAATGGCAATTCGCTATCATGATGTCAATGGAACACCTTACAAAAAATCTAGCTTCAAAGTTAAGGAATTGAAAGCATTCAACGCACGCTACAACGACCGATACCCGACTAGCGGTATGAAGTTTTAGTTAAAAGAATTTGAGCATCATATCGACCATCCATTTCAATCGTGGACGGAAAGGCGGATACATCATACTCATAGACGAAAACCGCGTCAATTGCTTTAAAACGGATTTTTGGTTTGAGAATTCCAAAAATCCGGCATGGCCGTGCGATTTGCCGATACCGCTGTTGTTCACTCCGCCAAAAGGCAAATTGGCGTGGGTAAACTGAATGACGCACTCATTGATACAAGCGGTTCCTGCCGAAGTAGAGGAAAGCATTTTTTTATGAAATGACGACCGTTCACTAAATACATACAACGCCAAAGGTTTGGCTTTGCGGTTGATCATTTCGATTACTTCTTCTTCATTTTGGTAAGCTACAATTGGCAGAATGGGCCCGAATATCTCTTCTTCCATCAATCTGGATTTGAGGGAAACATTGGTAAGCAATACCGGGTGCATGAATAAGGTGCTTTCGTTTAACGGTCCGCTCAATTCAACATGCGCACCATCTGCCACCGCTTCCTTTACCATTTGATTCAGTCGGAAAAAATGCTTTTGGCTTACAATGCGCGAGTAACTCATAGCATCTTCATTCAATACGCCCTCTTCACCAAACATGGCGATCACTTGCTTTTTTAAACTGTCAATAAATTCATTTTTGACCCGCTCGTGCACCAGAATGTAATCCGGGGCTATACACGTTTGGCCATTATTCAAAAACTTCCCGAATGCGATTCGTTTGGCTGCCGTTGAAATAAGTGCCGTTTCATCAATAATGGTTGGCGATTTTCCACCCAGTTCAAGCGTAACTGAGGTGAGATTTTCGGCTGCTGCGCGCATGATGATTTTGCCGACAGCCGGACTTCCGGTAAAGAATATATGATCCAATGGAAGTTGAAGTAATTCGGTGGATACTTGTTGATCTCCCTCAAAAACCGATACCAACGATTCATCAAAAAATTCGTTCGCCAGTTCTGCAATCAACCGTGAGGTTGCGGGTGTCATTTCTGAAGGCTTGATGATGGCCGTATTGCCAGCGGCAAGGCAGGAAACTAGCGGCCCGAAGCATAAGCTAAATGGATAATTCCAGGGGGCAATAATCAGGCAAACTCCTTTTGGTTCAAACTTGATTTCTGAACGCGTTCCGAAGTAGGTAATAGGTGCGTCAATTTTCTTGGGTTGCGTCCAGTCATCCAAATGCTCCAGTGTATGCCTGATTTCGTTAACTACTGGATAAATCTCTGAAAGATCAACCTCTATATATGACTTCTTCAAATCCTGATGAACGGCCTTCTGGATTCGCTCGCGACTGCCTAAAATGAATTTGCAAAATTCTCTTAGAAGTTTTTTGCGCTCTTTAATAGGCTGAATGCGCAAAGTCAGGCTCTTTTGTTTTTGAGCTTCAAAAATTGATGAAATGGAGGTTTTAGGGTTCGTTTCAGCACTCATTGTTAAGCCGTTTTGCCCAAGTTATCTAAAATTTTAGCCCTTTTTTAAAAGAATTTCGCAGATCAGTTGGCCAATATTATCAAATTGTTAATTTTATATTAACAAAGTTAATATTCAGGTAATAATGCGGGTACTGATAGTCATTTTCTTCCTTTTTGCTGGCATAAATGCACATGCCCAAGGAAGCATACTATCTGCGCTACTCGAAACGACTCCCATCACGTCAAGAGCTGCCATTCAGCAACGGATGGATGGATTTATGCAGGAACTTCATGCAAAGAAATTTGAATCAAAAAGTGATGTTCGATTTTTGAAAATGGTGGTAAATAAAAGCCACCGGAAGTTTTTGAAACATTACAGTTCCTACGCTCAATTCAACCGCGTCTTTGAATCCGGAACCTATGATTGTTTGAGTGGCACCGCATTTTTCAGTGTAGTGTTGGATCAACTGGGCTACACATATAAGATCATTGAAACCAATTACCATATTTTCCTGCTGGTTTCCACCGAACAAGGCGAGGTGCTTTTGGAAACTACCGACCGTATTGCCGGATTAAAGACCAGCGCAAAAGAAATAAGCCAAACGCTGGCCACGTACAAACAAAACCGACTTTCCGCAAGTGCTGGTGAGGCAAACTATTATTTATACCAAACGCAATTGTTCCGCGAAGTAGATGCTTTTCAATTAAGCGGCCTACTTTATTTCAATCAGGCTGTGGTATTGTATAATCAACAAAAGTGGGATTTGTGTGCCAATCAATTGGCTAAAGCACGAAGTATTTATGATAATCCTCGTGTGGAGGAACTTTCTGAAATATTGTTTCGCTCAGTTTTGTTAAGTGAAATGGAACAAACTTCTAAAAGGGAGTTGCTCGAACAACTTAAACCTTATGTCAATAGATCACCTGTTGTAGCTTCCCGCTAATTTTCCAGCACACGCACCTCAACTCTTCTATTCATTTTATGAGCTTGCTCTGTGTTTTCTTTGCTTAACGGTAAAGTGCCTCCAAATGCTTTCGTTTTTATTCGGCCTTTACTGGCGCCCTTACTAATCAAATAAGATTTAACGGCATCAACACGATCCTGTGAAAGCTTCATATTAAGCTTGGGATCACCTTTTACATCCGTATGACCTTCCAATTGGATAACCATCCTAGGGTAGTCTTTTAGCATTTTTACCAACTCATCCAACTCTTCATGTGATTCCGGTGAAATGCGAGCTGTTCCAATAGCAAAAATGAGATTGTCTAAAACCATGGTATGTCCTACCGTGTGCGGAACGGTTTCGGAGGTTTTTGCTACGCTACTTGGTAATGCCAACTCAATGTCTTTAACTACTTTTCTTTCGGTATTTGCCAATGCAGGGTCGAGCAAATATTTAGACACCGCAAAGCCGGGCGCTTCAACAACAATGGAATACTTTTCACCATCAAACAAAGGGAAAGAGTAACTTGTACCATTTAACACACCGGTTCGGTTGCCAAAGGGTTCGCTCTGAAAAGAAATTTTAGCATTGATGGGTTCTTTTGTAGCCGCACTTACAATTTTACCCTGCGCATAAATAAGTGTATCTGTTTCCTGTGCGAAAACGCTGCCAGCGGCAATACAAATGCTTAATGTAAATAGTAGCTTCTTCATAGCTGATTACATCTTAATAATTTTGAATTCTACCCTGCGATTTTTGGCATGACCAGCTTTGGTGTTGCTTGTATCAACTGGTTTGGTTTCTCCAAAGAAGGCACTTGAAATGCGATCTTTTGAAATACCCTTGTCGATCAGATATTGCGAAACAGCTTTCGCTCTGCGCTCAGATAATTTTAAGTTATAATTTTCGTCTCCAATCTGGTCGGTGTGGCCGGCAATTTCAACGGTCATCGTTTTGCGCTCATTCATTAACGTAACGATTCGGTTCAATTCAGGATAGGATGCAGATGTCAACACGGATTTGTCGAACTCAAAGAAGATATTGTTCAATGGAATTACTGCATTTTCAGCAATAGGAGTTACCTCGATAGGCTTCATTTCCTCGGGCTTCAGTTGCATATCTTGCTTTACTGGTCCGTATGTAACTTTTCTTAAATCCAGATTTTGGCTAGAAGAAATATGATCTTTGGCCTCAGCGCGTACGCCATATTGCTTTCCAACGGGCAATGAAATTTCATACTCACCTGTCTCAGGATTGGACTGTGCCACTCCCACCTCTTTACCAGTAGCAAGATCTTCATAGATCACTTTCGAACCGAGTGGCTTACCTGTTTTAGCATCGATCAGCTTTCCTTTTACTACCACTACCGGATCAGGCATCATGAACACCGGCAATTTCAAACGGAAAATGTCGGCATTGTTATCGGCAATTCCTTTCGAAAAATAAGCATACTCGCTGCTGGCAGGGATGTTGAAGAAAAGATCGTCAAATTTAGAGTTGACTTCAGGGCCCAGATTTTCAGGTTCGCTCCAGTTTGTCCAGGTGTCATCTAGACGCACACTGCGGTAAATATCAGAACCTCCAAATCCGCTGAATCCTCTGGATGAAAAGTAGAGGGTTTTGTCATCAGCAGCTAGGAATGGAGAAGCATCTTCAGCTGCAGTATTTACATTTTTACCAAGATTAAGTGGCTCGGACCAAGTTGAGTCATTTTTAGCGAAGCTCACGTAGATATCACGATCGCCAAAGGAATCATCTCTTTCTACTGACATTAATAAGGCCTTCCGAGAATTGGCTAGGAAATAGTGTGATTTTTCACTGTAATTATAGTCGTTGTCAATTTTTACTGCCTTCGGGGTAGTCCATTCACCGTTTACATTGGAGCTAATTGACATACCTGCCAGCATTTTTTTTCCGCCATTGATGTATTGATTTCCCAACACCATCACCGCAGATTTACCATCGGGTGTAACCGATGAAATGGCATTAATAAAATTAGGATATTCGTTATTGAATTTAGGCCCCATGTTTTGGGCGAGAGTCCATTTACCATTGGCGTCCAGAGTTGAAAACCAGATGTCTTCTTTATCATTAACACCGCCCATGTTTCCAGGGTGATTTCTGCGGCTGAAATACAAGGTTTTTCCATCCGGAGAAAGGATACCATTTAGGTCATCATATTCGCTATTCACGTTGGCATCCAAATGGTCAGTGATAAGTCCTTTTGCCATCAATTCAGGAATATTTACAATTGCAGCGATCGGAAGTTTAGAATCAGTGATCGCAATCGCATCGATCGAGAAATAGTCAGATAGCGCAGCTCCGTCAAAATCCAGACGGAGAGAAGCTACTTTATAAGCGGTTTTCTCAACAAAAACGTTGCGCATGCGTCCCTTTAATGGAATTGCTTGCGGATTGAGTGTTTGAATAACGTGCTCTTTACCATTTTCCTCATAGGCTGTAATTTTGAAAAGAGCGCTCGGATTATTCGATTCTGCGATGGCGATTTGTTGTATTTGAATAGGGGTAGCAAAACCTACCCGGATAAATTCTTTTCGTTTTGGTTTATCGGGTGTCCAGGCATTGGGATTTTGGCCGGTGGCTGGTAAAACATTAGGCTTTCCTAATATTTGCTGAGCAGAATACTGAATGGGTGTAAGTTCTGAGGAGAACTCTATCACTTTTGATGCCCATTGTACGGTTTGCCCCATGGAAGGTGTAAGGGCAAAGCCGAGCAAAACTAAGAAAAACGACAATCTCTTGTTCATAATGAGGGGACTAGGCTGGTAACAATATGGTTTTAAAGGTTAAACATAGCTAAAAATTGAAAAACGAAGAAAAACCAACCTGAAAAAGAAATTGACCGTTTTTGTAGAATTTCGATTCGGAGCCAATCAATCCATTGCGCCTCTGTTAAAAAGCAGGAAACCAACGTGCAATAAAACCGCTAATTGCCGATTTTTATCGTCATAATAGTTAACGCTTAGGCTTATGGGGCCAAGGGTGCTGTGCATCACCAACCCGGCAGTGCCAGCAAAATATATTTTGGTGATATCGCTATTCAGACCGGTTTTTTGGTCAGAGGTTTCGAAAAGCGCTTCCAACGGCTTAAAGGCGTAAGCCTCCAATCTCAAATCGAGGCTTTTGCGTAAGGAGAAAATATTACGCCATCCACCGGCAGCATAATTAAATGCTCTGAAATTTTGAAGTAATAATGTACGACTGTCTTGCAACGGATTAAACGCTGGCGCATTGATAATCGTACCAAAATAATTAGAGAAAGTTGGCTGGTTAGAAAGTACGCCTTCCAGATAATAGCCCGAACTGTAAATGCCTGCCCTAAAGTATTGTTCTAATGTGAGTTTACCCTGAATCCAACTATGTTGGTTAACCGAAATGAAATTTTGTACTGACGTGTTTCCGGGATTGAGCGTTTCTTCCAGCGAAAACCAGTTACCGCTTAAGCTGAAAGCTTTTCCTTCAGACGCGTATTGCTTTCGATTCAATGAATTAGCGGAAATGGAGAAACCAAGACGCGAGCCGCGCACACGTAACAAATCCAATGTGTCCGTAGAAACCAAAACCCCTCTGTCAATGTAAGAGTCGCTGTTGTTATAAAGCGAGCCATTGACAACAACCTTGAATTCATTTCCAAATGGAAAACCAATGTTTATGCCATACCTTCTGTCCACTCGATCTAAAACCGTAGGAGTAAATTTTTGCTGGATTACATCATCTCCTTGCAAGAAGCTCCAACTATTGATCACCATTTCGGGCTCTACATAAAATTGACCCAGATATGGTAAATCCATTCTGGCTTTGAGCATAACAGATTTGTAAAAATTGCCAGCAAAGAAATTTGCCGTAAAATGGGTAAGCGCTCGATTGAACGAATAATAGTTCAATCCTAAAAAGATATTGCTGATGTTGCGGGTTGCAATCACTCCGCCAAAATCTACTTGAAAATTGTTTTGTGGACGCTTGGTTAGCTTAAACTCAAAATTTTTCCTCGATTGATCATAATTAAAACTAGGATAGAGGTTATTAAAGAATGGTTCAGAAACTAACTTGTAGTAGCCCGTTTTAATTTCATTATAGTATAACGGCCTTTTTCCGCTCTTAAAAAAGCGATTGAAATATTTTTGTTGACTCTTCGAAAACCCTTCGTAACGGATATTTTCAACAATGATAGCAGGCGTTTTGTTGTTGAATTTATTTCTGGCTGCTGAAACAGCTTCGCAGGTTCTTCGTTCCGCAATTTTACTTTTGATCTCCGGCATCTGTCGCAATGTTTGAAAATACCCGCTGTCGATCATTGCTTTTGCTTTGGTAAAATCAAAGGCTGTATAGTCTTGTAAATTGGACTGAATGTAAACGCCATTGGCCGGTACATCATTGGGATTGGACTTATCCAACAACATGTAAAGAAGCGAGCGTGAAATCAGCTTTTCATCTTCACCGTAAGGATAGGTATTGTATACTTTGCTGGAAACATTCGAACCGATGATCACATTCGGATTGAAGTCGCGCTGGGCTACATCTACCGGAAAATTATTATACACACCTCCATCAAACAAATATTTGCCATCAATGCGAATAGGATTATAAAAGAATGGAGCGGTTTGTGTGGTGCGGAGAGCATCGCTCAACACTCCTTTTTTCAATACTATTTCTGTCTGGGTAAAAATATCAGAAGCCATTACCCGCAAGGGCACAAATAAACTGTCAAAATTGTTATTGGCGATAGCCGAAGGTTGCGCAAGCTTTTCTGCCAAGGCAAAATTCAATGACAGATCGCTCGCAATACTAGTATTGAGTTGAAAACTAAATGTAGAGTCGAGTGAGAGATTTAGTTTGAGAAACGAGGCGTCATTTTCTTTTTTGAAATAATAATAGGATCGCCCATTTTCAAATCGTCCGTTTACCCAGTCCAAAAATTCTTTCGAGAGTACGATATCTTCAATTTGTGCTGGGCTCATGCCTCCGGCATAACAGCCTGCTATGATTCCACCCATCGAGGTGCCTACTACATAGTCAATAGGAATTTCATTTTCTTCCAATGCCTTAAGTACGCCAATGTGTGCCAATCCTTTTGCAGCGCCACCACTCAATACCACCGCTACTTTTTGTTGAGCAGAAGCAAACGAAGAAATAAAAAGGAAAAGGCAGAGCAACCTCACGTGTCCTAAATGGTTATTCCCAAAGATAGATATTACTAATTTGAATTATCGTTTTGCAACGATTACTTCTTCCGCTGGAGGAAAGGCAATTTGCTGAAGTCGATTAATACAACCTTGTTTCGCTTTTTGAAAATCCTCCATCCGATCTTTCTTGACCGGCTGTGACGGAGGAAGCTCAACTCGCAGGGCATCAATTTGTACGCCATTGCGCCAAAAACGGTAACACAAATGAGGACCGGTTGCTAAACCCGTGCTACCTACGTAACCAATTGTTTGCCCTTGTTTTACACGCGTGCCAGCAGTAATACCGGTGGCGATCTTGCTCATGTGCAAATAACCGGTGGTGTAGGTGCTGTTGTGATGGATCTTCACATAATTACCATTGTTGGAAGTGTAACGCGCTTCCTCAACCACGCCATCTCCCACGCTACGAATGGGGGTGCCGGTAGGTGCGGCAAAGTCAGTGCCTAAGTGTGCCCGAAAAACTTTTGCCACCGGATGGAAACGATTTAAGTTATAGCGTGAACTGATGCGCGTGAATTCAATGGGATATTTCAAAAGGGCCTTGCGCATGCTATTCCCTTCTTCATCGAAGTAATCAACGCCTTCTCCCTGGTCAAATGGAATCGCAAATTCTCCTTTGCCGAAATGTTCAAAATAGATACCCAGAATTTTTCCAATGCCGATCGGTTTGTTGTCTACCAAATTTTCTTCATAAATCAACTTAAACTGATCGCCTTTTTGAAGACGCTGAAAATCTACTTGCCAGCCAAAGATGTCTACAAACTTATTTGTGAGCTCATGCGATATATTCAACTGCTCGATGGTTTCTGAAAGTGATGACTCAATACGACCGGATACATTTTTTTCCACCGTAATGACCGGGCGCTGGCAAACCTCTACCTGCAGCGAATCATGCAAATGAAAGATCACATAATCAATCGGGTTGGGTTCGTAGATAAGCGCACGCACTGTTTTAGCGGAGTCGTGTTCGTGTATCAGTGTGTACTTCTTGTTGGCTCCAATTTTTCGGAAATCAAATATTTTTTTTGAAAGGGTATTCAGCTGCTGAAAAATGCGAGAGGGAACATGCACCGAATCAAATAAATCAAAAAAGCGCTGATTGCGCTTCACATGATCTTCAATGACGCCCAATTCAGTAACCGTCATGCCGTATAATATAACCGGTTCTTTTGCGACTGGTTGCTGGCGTGTTGAATCTTGATTCGAAGAACTGTTTTCAGAAATAGAGAATTGATCAGCATACTGGCTAACCCATACGATTGAGGCTATTCCTAAGACAATAGCCACCATTCGACTTTTATGAGTGATCAATTTTTTCAGCATCCACAAAAAATGAACTGCAAGTTTAGCTTAAAAAATACAACTACCGAAATCCTTGTACGAAAAGCCCTACTGCTTGTTAAACTCTGCCTTACCGCTTTCCAAAAATTTAACAAAGTTGTTCACATTAAGATCATAAGGCTTGGGCGGAACCAACACGTGTTCATCTAACCCTACAATGACATAAAACGGTTGAGCATTGTTATTGAGTTTGGCGATCTGCAAATCGGCATTTTGCTTGCCAATCGTTTTTTTCACCTTTTTATCATAGGTAGAAGTGTACCATTCATTTTCCGGTAGAACGGTTTTATCATCTACATAAAGAGCCACGACTACAAAATCATTTTTTAATCTTTGCAATACTTGCGGGTCGCTCCACACACGCGCTTCCATTTCTCGGCAATTGGTGCATCCATGACCTGTAAAGTCAATGAAGAGTGGTTTGTTTTGCTGGCGAGCGCACATCATCGCTTGCTTGTAATCAAAGTATCCTTGGATGCCATGCGGCAGATGCAAGAATTCTTCGTACTTGGGCACATCACAAACTTCATTAGGCTTTTCTTGATTCGCTGCAGAAATTAAATCAAAGTCGTGTGTAGAAACAGGCGGCAAATAGCCAGCTAATGATTTTAATGGAGCTCCCCACATGCCCGGTATGAGATAGACTAAAAAGGTAAACACGGCTATTGCCAATGATACGCGTAACACACTCACCGTTTTATCTTCTGCATCTTTTCCGGTGTCGCCCGGCATTCGAAATCCTTTCATCAGATAAATGCCAATCAATGCGGTGATCACAATCCAGATAGCCAGATTGATTTCGCGATCTAAAATGCGCCAATGAAATGCCTGATCGGCAATACTTAAAAACTTAAAGGCCAATGCAATTTCAATAAAACCTAAAATGACTTTGATGGTATTTAACCAACCACCGGATTTAGGAAGAGACTTCAACCATCCCGGAAAAAATGCAAACACTGTGAATGGAATAGCAAAGGCGAGTGAAAACCCAAACATGCCTACGATGGGTTTAATTACTTCTCCACCGGCAGATGAAACTAAGATACTTCCCACCAAAGGGCCGGTGCACGAAAAAGAAACGAGCACTAGAGTGAACGCCATAAAAAACACACCACCCAGTCCACCTTTTTCGGCTTGCTGGTCTACTTTGTTGACGAATGAGTTAGGCAAGGTAATTTCAAACAAGCCGAGGAAAGACAAACCAAAGACGATAAACACGGTGAAGAAAATCAAATTTGGAATCCACTCGGTAGAAAGATGATTCGCTGTTTCAGGACCCATCAGTGGAGCAAGAACAGCACCGATCAACGTATAGATAAGAATGATCGACAAGCCATAAATTAGCGCTTGAAACTTCGTGCCACGCCCGGTAAAAAAACTTACCGTCATTGGAATCATCGGGAAAACGCACGGAGTCAATAAGGCAGCCAATCCAGCAATAAATGCAAGAATAATAAATCCCCAAAGCGATTGACTTTGAGGATCACCTTGTTTGAGAGATGCATCTAAGATAGGACCAGTAATGGCTGGCCATTGCTGAGAAAGTGCAGCCGATAAAGCTGGCGTTGGCTGATGGTTGTTTTCAGGCTGTAATTTTTCTTCTTCAGGTTTCTGTTCATCCTGATTAGGTTTACTTATTGGTGCATGGATACTTTTACCGCTGACCTTTATTTTAGAAAAAGAAAACTCACCATCACCCGGCACACATTGCCCGGTTAAGTCAGTGCACACCTGATATTCAAAAGTGCCTTCAATTTTGAGTGGATTGCCCAGCACTTTTACTTTCTGTCTAAATTCTCCTGTGCCTTTAAAAATTTTAAGATCGCATTCAAAAATGTCATCATGTTTATCAATGGGATTGACTGGTATCAATTTGCCAACCAATTCGTAGCTATTATGAGGCGTAAAAGTAAATGTGGTGGGGACAGGCCCATCGCAAACAAACTCGGATGAATAGAGATACCAGTTTTTATCAATGGTCGCCTTGAAAACTAACTCAATTTCTTGGCCTACCTGAGCTGATTCGGGAGAGGAATAATTCCATTTTGCTGGTTTAAGAACTTGAGCGTTGGCACCTAAGGAAACTAAACAAAAGGTAATGAGTAGGCGATTTATAAACATCTTATCCACAATTAAACAGTAAAAGTAATCAAGTAAGGTCAAATCCGGTCAATTGGTTCAATTTCGCTTGGAATCAACGTAAATTAAACTGTAATTTTAAAGCTATTGCTGCAACTAATTGCACGCATAAACGTCTCAATATCCAAATTAAACCAACAAACTTTAACCCAAACACATGAAACGTAAATTGATTTTTTCTGTCATCGCTTTTGCCAGTGCTTTGATGGTGCAAGCTCAAACAGCCGATGAAGTCATTGAAAAGTATTTCGAAAACACTGGTGGAAAAGCCAAGTGGGAGGCCTTACAAGGATTTAAAGCCACCGCAAAAGCCAATCAACAAGGAATGGAATTTCCAGTTGAACTGGTTTTCATGAAAGATGGAAAGCAGTATACCCAATACACTATTCAGGGTAAAGTAATTAAGCAAGGTGTATTTGACGGCACCAGTTTATGGTCATTAAATTTCATGAACCAAAAAGCAGAAAAGAGTGCCGCTGAGGAAACAGAAAACTTCAAAGCAAATTTAGGTGGTGAGTATCCTTTCATTTTTGTGAACCTCAAGAAAAATGGATTTAAGCTCGAACTGCTTGGAAAAGAATCTATTGAAGGAACAGAAACATTCAAAATAAAGATCACCAAGAATCCAATTAAAGTTGATGGAAAGCCTGAAGAAAACGTGCAGTTCTACTATTTCGACACCGAAAATTTTGTTCCGCTCATGCTGGAAGAAGAAATTAAATCAGGTCCTGGTAAAGGAATGATGTTCCAAAGTAAGTTTAGCGATTTCCAGGATGTGAATGGTTTAATGATTCCGTTCTCTTGGGCTCAAGGTGTGAAAGGTCAACCCAGTGGCCAACCATTGGTCATTACCAATGTGGAGTTAAATCCTAAGGTTGAACAATCGGCATTCGCATTTCCTACTGAAAAGTAATTTCACTTCGGATCAAAAGAATACTTCAACAACCCTTGAAGTATTCTTTTTTTATACCTGTTCCCTATTAAAACAAAACAAGAAATATGAAGAAACATTATCTGATTATTGCTTCACTTTTTCTGAGCGTCTCTACTGCTTTTAGTCAAGATGCAGTGTCGAAAGGCAAAGAATTGTTTGGCGATTTAAGAGCAAGACACATTGGACCCGCTTTAATGAGTGGCCGTATTACAGACATCGAACTGCACCCTACTAATGACCGTGTGATCTTTGCAGGTACTGCCGGTGGTGGTGTATGGAAAAGCAGCAATGGTGGTGCCACGTTCAATCCAATTTTTGACGACTACTGTCAGTCCATCGGTGCGGTAGAGATCGATCCATCGAATCCGGATAATGTGATCTGGGTGGGTACCGGAGAAACATGGACACGCAACAGTGTGTCGGTGGGAGATGGTCTTTACAAAACGGTTGATGGTGGAACCAACTGGAAAAAAGTAGGTTTCGAAAAATCAGAACGTATAGCCGGAATCCAAGTAAATCCTAAAAATCCCAATGAAATTTATGTTGCTGTGTTAGGGCCGCTTTGGAGTGACAGCGAAGAGCGCGGACTCTACAAAACGACTGACGGTGGAGCTACATGGAACAAAATTCTGTACGTTAATCAAACAACAGGTTGCAGCGACTTAACTCTCGATCCTAAAGACCCCAACATTGTGTATGCTACATTTTGGGAGTTTAGAAGACAACCATGGTCGTTTAGTTCAGGTGGTTTAAATAGTGCTTTGTATAAGTCTACCGATGCGGGTAAGACTTTCACCAAAATTCACAATGGCTTTCCGAAAGGTCAGTTAGGTCGCTTAGCAATAGCGGTTGCTCCTTCCAATTCAAACATCCTCTATACAGTTATTGAATCAGAGCAAGACAAAGACAAAGGTTTGTATAGAAGCGATGATGCCGGTGCAAGCTGGAAACAATTGAACAATGATTTCGGTATTGTGGTGCGTCCATTTTATTTCTCTCGCATTGAGGTCGATCCCCGCAATCCAGATGTAGTGGTAAAGGCAGGTTTGTTGGGCTCCATCTCACGTGATGGTGGTAAGACCTTTAAAAACCTAGGGCCCAATCACTCCGATGTGCATGACATTGTATTTGACATTAAAAATTCTGACCGTATGTATGCTGCTACCGATGGTGGTATCTATCGTTCATGGGATGGCGGCACCACACTTGAGATGGTAGAAAACATGCCGGTATGTCAATTCTATCACGTAAGTGTAGATAACGAAGAGCCTTATAATGTGTATGGTGGTCTGCAAGACAATGGTTGCTGGTTTGGTCCTTCACAATCTCCCGGAGGCGTGGAGGCTCGCGATTGGAAGCGTGTAGGTGTGGGCGATGGCTACCGTGTGTATGCACACCCAACCAAAAAATTGATTTACTCTGAAATGCAAGGTGCTGAAAACGTATGGCGTTTTGATGTGGCGAAAGATCAGGCAAAAACGGTTCAACCTCTGGCGGGTAAAGGCGATCCTAAACTTCGCTTCAACTGGAATGCGGCTATGGCTATCAGTGCACATAAGCCAGATCGTTTCTACATGGGCAGTCAGTTTGTACATCGCTCTGAAGATATGGGCGAAACATGGGTGAAAATTTCTCCTGATCTGACCACCAACGATCCTAAAAAACAAAATCAAGAAAACTCAGGCGGACTTTCACGTGACAACTCCGGTGCAGAAAATCATTGCACGGTGTTCACGATCGCTGAATCTCCTCTTGATGAAAACATTGTGTGGGCCGGCACGGATGATGGCAACTTGCAAATCACTAAAGATGGCGGCAAGACTTGGACGAATGTGGCAGCCAATGTGCCCGGCCTTCCAAAAAATACGATGGTGTATCACATCGAAGCCAGCGTATTTGGTAAAGGAAATGCTTATGCCGTTTTCACGGGATATCAAACCGGAGACAAAAACACGTATGTGTATAAGACAACAGACTTTGGTGCTACTTGGAAATCAATCGTGACTTCTGAGATCAATGGTTTTGCTCGCAACATCCAAGAAGATTATGAAAACGAAAACTTACTGTTCTTAGGAACTGAATTTGGTTTGTACATTACCTTAAACGGAGGCAAAAACTGGTACAAGTTTACCAACAACATGCCTGCCGCCAATGTGCATTTCATTGAGTTGCACAAGAAAACCAACGATTTGATTGTCGCTACACATGGAAGAGGTATCATCATTTTGGATGACATCAGCCCGTTGCGTCAGCTTACCGAAGAGAACATGAATAAAGATTTACACTTCTTTACCATGAAACCTACTTCGATTTCTGAATCAAATGGATTTGGAGGCGGAAGTACAGAAACACAGTTTGTAGGTGAAAATCCAACGCGGGCAGCAAAGATTATGTATTACTTGAAAAAGCGTCATACACTTGGTAAAATGACGTTGGAAATTCAAGATGCCAATGGAAATAAAATCACAGAATTAGGTCCGGGAAAATCGAAAGGTATTAACGTGGTAGAGTGGAATTACAATACCAAGCCACCTAAGATGGCGGCTGCAAAGACGTTTGCTTTTGGAGGATTCACATCTCCTCGTGTGCCGGCCGGAACTTATAAAGTGGTGATTCAGAAAGGAAAAGAAACCTACACCAATGATTTGGTTGTGCAATACGATCCGAAATCGGAAATCTCATTGGCCGATCGTAAAGCACAAGAAGAAGCTACTAAGAAGCTATTTAACATGGCCGAAGAATTAGCCTACATGGTTTACACACTCGATGAATACATTAAAATTTCTGAAGACGTAAAAGGGGCAAATGCGCAAGGCAAGAAAATTGCGGAACCATTTATCAAAGACCTGACCGGCTTGAAAGAAAAGTTGGTGGTAACCAAAGGCGACAATTATGTTGGAGCTGCTGAACCACAGTTGCGCGAGAAGATGGCGGAACTTTATGCGAAAGTGGCCGATAGTTACTACAAGCCCAATCAAGCTGAGCTATCTAACCTAGAAGCCATTGAATCACGCTTCAACGAAAGCAAAGCTGAATTTAAGAAGATCAAGGATAAAAATTTACCAAAGATCACTGGCTTCAAATCAAAAGATGGTGCTTTACAACCGCTCATTCTCAAAACTTTCGAAGAGTTTAAGAGAGAGCCTTAGTAGGGTAAGTTTTAAAATAAAAAACCCGAGCATATTGCCCGGGTTTTTTTATGTTTTGTCTGCAGGGTAACGCAAACCCATTTTCTCTCGAATGCGATCCAGTGTCTCCATTAGCAAAAGCGTATCGTCTAGTTTTCGTATTGAGCTTTCTTTAAGGTCTTCAATCAAACAATCGGTTACGTGTTGTGCCTCGTATTCATAGCCAAAGCCTTTTGCTGATTCAAATGGAATTATCTCACAAGTATCAACTGTGGAAGAATAAAGCTCAAGTTGCGTAGTGGGGCCGTGGAAGCGATGCGTGAGTCGTAATCTTCCACGGTCTCCTACTATATCCGCTCCGGTAGCGAGATGTGATTGAAAGCTGGAAAATAACTGAGCCGTGGCACCCCTTCGATAACGAAACTGCATGGCACATTGCTCGTCAGCACCTGTTGGAGCAAAAGCTCCGTGAGCAAAAATTTCATCGGGCACACCTAATAAATCCAGTGTTAAAAAAACAGGATAAACACCGATATCGAGTAGCGAACCTCCTCCTAAATTAAGATCATAGATTCGAGGTGCAATGGGTTCAGAAGGCTTAAATCCAAATTCCGCATGAATGTATTGAATCGTTCCAATCTTTTGTTCGCGAATGAGCTCCTTTACTTTTAGATAATGCGGGAGAAACCGTGTCCAAAAGGCTTCCATCAAAAACACATTTTGTGATCGCGCCAATGCAATCATTTCTTTCGCCTGATTTGCGTTGATGGCAAATGCCTTTTCGCAAAGCACAGCTTTCTTGTGTTGCAGGCAGAGCAAGACATGCTCGTAATGCATGGAATGCGGTGTGGCAACGTATATAACATCCACATCTTTGTCGGTTACTAATTCTTGGTATGAACTGTAGGCTTTTGTGGAGCCAAATTCAGTCGCAAAGGTAGAAGCTGTTTCAATTGATCGAGCTGCTACCGCATAGAGTTCCGCATTTTTTACCAAGGATAAGTCGCTGGCAAATTTTCGTGCAATCTTTCCGCAGCCGAGTATGCCCCAGCGAATGGTTTTGTTCATGGGTATTGGAATTTAAGTATCAAGACATTATCGAAATGTCTGTCGCTATTAACGAAAGCAAGTTAATTCCAAAAATATCATTCCGGCAATTTTATCCGAGAGGTAACGAATCCTGATCGCACCGTCAGGATGTACTATTCTGTGCACTGCACTGTTCAAAATTGTAACACATCCAAAGCGATTATGTGTATAGCGCTCTTAAATAGAGGATCCAATAGTTGGCAGCAATTTTGCCAGTAATTTGAGAGTGGTGCCAAACATCTTAATGTATCTGACACCTCCGATTAAAAATTGAAACCTATGAAAACGCTACTTACCCTTGTGCTTTGGTGTTTGTTGTTTGTGCTTTGCTGGCCACTGGCGCTTTTCATCTTGATTTTCTTTCCGCTGATTTGGCTTTTACTCTTACCTTTCCGAATAGTTGGGTTTACGCTTGAAGCGGTGTTTAAATTGATTGGCACTATTCTGATTTTGCCCTTTCGATTATTGGGGATTAGAGCTTAAAGTAATTCAGCTTGAACTTTGGCTCACTCTACTTCTATTATTTGTAACCCATCGAAAGGTTTACATCGCCACGCACATCCAGTTTTACACTTGCTTGCTTCTCGGATTTGTTTTCAATAATCAGTGCTGTGTTTTTATCGGCATAGACGTGTACCGTTTCTTTCGGCTTGATTACCGAAAATGAATGGACGCTATCGGTAAGCGTTTTTTGATAGACCTTGATGGAATGCGCTGAGAGATTTTTGAGCTTGACATTAAAATATCCATGCCGATTGTTTCCCAATACAAAACTGTCATTAGCTCCAATGTTGGTAACTGAGTGGAGGGATCGGCACGCTGAGAAGAAAACGAGAAGCGTGAAAAGAATAAAGATTTTTTGGTTCATAGATGGTTATGTTTTTGTTCGTCAGGAAGAACACAAACGTAACCCAATGGTTTGTCACGAGTTGTAACAAGTAGTCATGACGCGTAATTTGTAGAGAAGATGTTAAATGATAGAAATTATTCGCTGAAAAGCTAAACAGCAACCCTAATTATTCACTGATGTAAGCAGTGGAATCACTCCTCACAGCTTTCGCAAGGGGTTAGTTTATTTCCTGATACAGTCCAACACTCATCATAAATGGAGCAATAGCAAATGCTTAATCGAAGCATGTGATTTGCCATAGCACTATCCAACAAAGCTGCTTCTTGTAGATTTTCTATGTGAAATAGCCGTATCACCTCACCGGATTTCATAACGCGGTTAGCCACCGTGGTGTAATGATGAGGCAACGGTTTACCCACCATTTTAAGAATGATTTCATCAATTTGATTTTCCTGATACGTAAGGCTATCCACTTCAATCTTCGTTGACTTTACGATGGCCGGACCCACACCCTTATTCTCTACACTAATATAAGTACCTAATTGTCCTTGGGTGATAGACACTTCCAAAAACGGCCACACCGAAGCGTGCTGCTGCTTGCTCATGATCCGCGCCTGATACACATACACGATCATGGTACCAATACCAATCACCAATGCCATCAGCGCAATGATCAGATCAGGTTTGAGGAAGGATTTTTTCATAAAGAATCTATGATTGTGCGGTTTCTTCAAAATAGCTCAGAAAGTATCGAATTGTCTCCGCATCTGAATCAGGTAGCGTATCAAGGTCAATTGATTTTAGGCTATTAAGCAATAGGGTTTTAACTTCCTCAGGCAACAACAATGGAATGTAGTCTGCATCAAATGCGAACGGATTCTTTGTTGTACTGTCTCTTAGAACAAAAATGCTGATTAGTTTAATTACCTCTACTTTCTGCTCAATAACTGATTTTATTAACGGCAAATAAATATCTGGAAGATATTTAGCGAATGAAGTCACAAACGTTCTGTAATAGAACTGATTAAAGCGACTGTAGAAGAAAAACTGGCTTGAAAGGTCTTTAAGCGAATGCGTGAAAGATCTGAGTATATCGTTTTTTCTCGACTCTATGATGTTCCTTACTCTAAGCAAGTCTCTATCAATATCCACGTCCTTTTCCAATGAAATTAACAGCAACCACGAATACATAAATTTGGCAGGATTAAAGTTTGAGTCAGAAACAATTAGCTTATCAATTAAAGTGTGAAAAGCTTTCTTTTCTTCGCCATAAAGCTTAATTAAGTTTTTAATTGCATCAACAAAATTTCTCCAGTTGTCAGCAAATTCTTGCTCATAGCTATTCCAAACATTTAAAAGCGAATTCAAAATCTCACTTATGTCCTCAGTTGAGAAAGACTTATCTAAAACAGAAAGTCTTCTAAGCAAAAAGCTAACCTTGCCACCTTGAATTAAGCTCATTAAAAATTCAGATCTGTTTTCACTAATCATGAGAAAGTGTTCAACTTCTTCTTCTCGTAAATCCTTTTTAGGTAGGCTTAAGGAAAAATACCGGTCAAAAAACTCAGTATCAGATACCCGATATTGGAACTTTGAATTTCTATCATACTTTGATTGAAAAATATATTGATACAACGATGAAGATGGGCCAGATTCAACCTCGCTTAATAATTCTTTAAATCTCGAATTCTCTCCAAAGCGCTTTACATGAGGAAATGCTGTAAAAATATTTTCGTAAGAAGCGTAATCGAATATTCGAATCGCTTCAAGAACAAGAAAATCTAAAACGCAAACATTCTTATGTATGGATGGTAGTCGAAATTCAATGGCATTAAAGTATCGATTTAGGTCTCTTACGTTATTGAAAAAATCTTTAAACCCTTTATATAACCAAATGTAGTTGAGGTCAGTTCTCTGCATGTTCAATTTGTGCCTTTCAATAAGTGAATCCATTTTAGAAAAAAAGATTGCCTCCATATCCTCAGGCAATATTTTTGGAACACTATAGTCTACCTGAATTATCTTTTCTAAATATTTATCTCCATCTAAATTGAAACTATTTTTAATAGCTTCTTTAACTATAGATTTGTCGAAGCTTATCAGAAATATTGTATTTGAAAAGTTTGCATTCAATTTGATTAACTGGAATATATCTAATACTTCAGTAGGAGTTAACCTATCGATATCATCAATGGTCACTAAAATTTTTATTCTATTCTTCTTCAGGATTGTATTTAACTGTTTTTTCTTGTCGGCTATAGAAGAATCAAATCCTTTCTTTCCAAGATTACCAGTTGATTTAGCTAAGCCGAAGGGGTCTTCTATTGAAATTAAAGTTTCGGAAATGCCAAGTATTATATTTTTAATAGTCTCTTTTGTACTTCCTAGTGAAGCAGCAAATTCATCTAAGAATGCTGTATGAAGTTCTTTTTTACCTGAATATGACCATGGATTAAATTCAAATAGATTAAGGTTTTCAACCTTATAACTAATCAATTCTTCCTTTATCATTTCCAGAAGTGTGGATTTTCCACTGCCCCAAGCTCCATTAATTCCTATCACTAAACTTTCAGTGCTATTCTCCAAGTATGATTTAATGTTCTTCGAAATCTCGGAAGCAAATTGCCTGCGATTTAGGGAGTCATCTTTTGCAATACTATCGGAGGAGATATTCATAAACATAGTTTAATAAAGGATAAGATAGTGATTAAAGCTATAACCATGAACCGTGAAAATTGAAAATTAAACTTTCAATTTTCACGGTTCTCATTTTCTCATTGCCTTGATTATCAGTTATTTCTTCAATACACTCAACACTTCATTTAATTTGAGTAGTGCCTCCACCGGGCTGATCGTATTGATGTCGATTTTGCTGAGCATATCGTGGATGGCTTTTGACTTGGGGTCGATTTCGAATAAGCTCATTTGCTGCGTGGCTTTGGGGAGCTCTGCAAAATCGAGTTGCTTGTCTTTGTGTTTATCTTTTTCAAGGAACTGTAAAATCTCGTTCGCCCGCAGCACCACCTTGTTCGGCATGCCGGCAATTTGGGCCACGTGAATACCAAAGCTATGCTCGCTACCGCCTTCTTTCAGCTTGCGCATGAAAATGATTTTGTCGCCAATCTCTTTTACACTTACGTTGAAATTTTTCACACGCACAAAATCTTCTGCCAGTTGATTGAGTTCGTGGTAGTGTGTGGCAAACAATGTTTTTGGTTTGAATTCTTTGTGTTGATGCAGGTACTCCACAATTGCCCAGGCTATCGAAACGCCATCGTATGTAGAAGTGCCGCGCCCGATTTCGTCCATCAAAATCAAACTGCGGTCGCTCAGGTTATTTAAGATGCTGGCCGTTTCAGTCATCTCAACCATGAAAGTCGACTCACCTCGAGAAAGGTTATCGCTGGCACCTACGCGCGTAAAAATTTTATCGACAATGCCGATGGTAGCTGCTTCGGCCGGAACAAAACTTCCCATCTGTGCCATCAAAACAATCAGTGCGGTTTGGCGCAGCAATGCAGACTTACCCGCCATGTTCGGTCCGGTGATGATCAGAATCTGTTGCGTTTCAGTATCCAGATAAATATCGTTGGGCACATAGCTTTCGCCTACAGGCAATTGCTTTTCAATCACCGGGTGTCGACCCGCTTTGATGGCTAAACGGGTTGACTCACTGATTTCAGGCTGGGCATATTTATTCGCCTTCGCGGTAAGCGCAAAAGAGAGCAAACAATCTAGCACGGCAATTACCTTTGCGTTTTGCTGAATCTGCGAAATGTAATCGGCTGTGTGTTGCACCAATTCCAAAAAGAGTTTCTGCTCAATCCCGCCTAGTTTTTCCTCGGCTGTCAGAATTTTCTCTTCGTACACTTTCAACTCTTCGGTGATGTAGCGCTCGGCATTCACCAACGTCTGCTTGCGAATCCAGTCGGCCGGCACTTTGTCTTTATTCGCATTGCTCACTTCGAGATAGTAGCCGAACACTTTGTTGTATGACACCTTGAGCGAATTGATACCCGTGCGTTCAACTTCACGCTTCTGCACTTGCAACAAATAATCCTTTCCCGCGAAAGCGATACTGCGCAACTCATCCAACTCGGTATTCACGCCTTCTTTGATAATGCCACCCATGTGAATAAGCATCGGGGCATCTTCCTTCAATTCTTTTTCAATTTTCTCCAGCAGAAATTCACAGCGGTGCAGTTGGTCGCTCAGCTTAGTAAGTTCGAGTTTGCCCGCTTTGGATAAGATGTCTTTAATAGGAAGAATCGCTTGGAGCGAACGTTTCAATTGCTGCAACTCGCGCGGGTTGATACGACCCACGGCCACTTTCGAAATAAGCCGTTCCAAATCGGCAATCTGTTGTAGATGTTCACTTACACTTTCCGTCAACTCGGTGGAGTTATAAAAGTGCGAGACGGTTTGTAAACGCTCATCGATGGCTACTTTTTCTTTCAGAGGCAGCAACATCCACTGGCGCAGTTGGCGCGAGCCCATCGGTGTGATGGTTTGATCAAGCACCTGTAGCAAGGGTACACCGCCTTCATTGGACGAGTGTACGATTTCTAAGTTGCGAATGGTGAAGCGATCGAGCCATACGTATTTTTCTTCATCAATGCGGGAAATGGTCGCGATGTGATTCGTCTCTTTGTGCTCAGTCGCTTCGAGATAATGCAAGATGGCTCCGGCAGCAATGATGGCTTCGTTCATGCCATCAATACCAAAGCCCTTCAGCGAATTGGTTTTAAACTGATTGATGAGCCGCTCGTGTGCAAAGTCAAAAGCATAGACCCATTCATCCAACGCAAACGTAGCGTAGCCTTCGGCAAATTGGGTTTCTAATTTTTCGCGATTCGTTTTTGAAAAGAGAATTTCGGCCGGACTAAAACTTTGAATGAGTTTGTTGATATATACTTCGGTGCCTTGGGCGGTGTAAAAATCGCCTGTACTGATATCTAAAAACGAAACGCCCCAGATCGTTTTGGTGACGTGGACAGAAGCCAGAAAATTATTCTGTTTTTTCTCCAGCACGTTGTCGTTGAAAGAAACACCAGGCGTTACCAATTCCGTCACACCACGCTTCACAATGCCTTTCACAAAGCGAGGATCTTCCAATTGATCGCAAATGGCTACGCGGTTGCCTGCCCGAACTAATTTGGGCAAGTAGTTGTCCAGCGCGTGATGTGGAAATCCGGCCAATTCAATTTCAGAGGCAGAGCCGTTGCCGCGCTTGGTGAGAGTAATGTCTAGTGCTTTGCTGGCTTTGATTGCATCTTCGCCAAAGGTCTCATAAAAATCGCCTACCCGAAAAAGCAACAAAGCACCGGGGTACTTCGCCTTGATAGCGTTGTATTGCTTCATTAACGGGGTGTCCATTGCGCCAGCTCCTGCCATTTTTCTAAGTAAAGTAATTGTCAAAGATAAGGTGCTTCTCTTAATAGTTATGAATGTTATGATCTGAATAATTAGAAAATACTTCTAACGGGTTTAACATCCTTTTAGCAATTCATTAGGATCATATTAACATCAGTCGGAAAACTGTTGCGCTACTTTTACGCGTACATAAACCATGATGTTATGAAATACCTACCCACCCTTGTCTTTTTCTGTTTTACTTTTTTGTCAATCGCTCAATCGCAAGAGAAAAAACTGTTAGATGGAGTGAAAGTTCCACAGCTCCAACAAGAGCCCTATAGTTCTTGGTACGTCTCGAACTTTGATTCGTATCATCCCAATCCAACAATAGTCGATGACTTAAAGAAACAGAAGTTATCGAACTATTCTGTCAAAATTTATTTTGGATCGTGGTGCGGAGACAGCAAACGCGAACTGCCTCGGCTGATGCGGTTGTTGAAAGAAATCAAGTTCCCTGAAAAGAATATCACATTGATTGGTGTAGACGATTCCACGGAAGTGTACAAACAATCACCCAAACGATTGGAAGCGGGTTTGAATATTTATCGTGTACCGACATTTATTATTTACGAAGGCAAAAACGAAGTGTCACGCATTGTAGAGTATCCAGTTGAAACACTCGAGCGCGATTTACTAAAAATTGTTTCGGGTCAACCGTATCAACCTAACTACGCGGCTTATCAGCAAATCCATCAGTGGAAAAAAGAAAGGCTTTTAATCGATGAAAATATCAGCGCGCGTGGTTTGGCCATGAAGATTAAAGGAAACGTTTCAAGCGAATCGGAATTGAACGCATGCGGCTATGTGATGATGGCCAGTGGCGAACTGAAGGAAGCGATTACCGTGTTTCGAATCAATGCGAACTTGTATCCACAATCTGCCAATTGTTATGATAGTCTCGGTGAAGCTTATGCCAAGGCAGGATTGACGGACAAGGCCATACAAGCTTATGAAGTTGCGCAGCATCTCGATCCAACCAACACAGGGATTCAAGAAAGGTTGAAAAAACTGAAAGAAGGTTCTTGATAGTCTTCATCATTTGATTCTAATCGGTATATTGGAAGCTATGAAACATTCCGCTTCCATCGCAAAGAGCATATTGCTGTTAACTGTGTTTGTATGGATGGGCTGCTCAAGTCCATCCACACACACTGAAACCCGCGACACCACTTGGGCATTGTTGCCGTTTCAAAAAGTTGATAGTGTTAATCCGATTCTTTCTGCCGGCACAGGAAAATTCATTTGCCCCATTCTGAAAAAGGAAGTGCTTTGGGAAGAGAAAGATGTTTTTAATCCGGCTGCTGTAGTGCGCCATGATACTGTGTTCCTGATTTACCGTGCTGAAGATGTTATCGGAAAATATGCGGGCACTTCAAGGTTGGGGTTGGCGACTAGCACCGATGGACTTCACTTTTCGCGTCAAGCGGAACCGGTTTTTTATCCGCAAGAAGATGCAATGAAAATCTATGAGTGGGAAGGTGGCGTGGAAGACCCGCGTATTGTAGAAAGTGAAGATGGATTGTACATCATGACCTACACTGCCTACGATGGCAAGTTAGCGCGCTTGTGTCTGGCAACCTCGCCCGATTTGTTGCATTGGAAAAAAGAAGGATTGGTGTTGCAAGGCAAATACACCGATACGTGGAGTAAGTCGGGAGCGATTATTGCAAAGCAAGTGGGTGAGCGAATAGTCGCTCAAAAAATAAATGGAAAATACTGGATGTACTTTGGCGATACGGATTTATTCTTAGCCACGTCAGATGATCTGATTCACTGGCAACCGATTGAGTCAAATGGAAAACTTCGGTCAGTGCTTCAACCGCGCAACGGTTACTTCGATAGCCGTTTGGTTGAAAGTGGTGCTTTTGCATTGCTGACTGAAAAAGGAATTGTGTTGATGTACAATGGAATGAATTTAGAACAGGGTGGTGATAGCACACTGGCAAGCGGAGCATATTGTGCCGGTCAGGCTTTGTTTGATGCGCAAGATCCAACGCGATTGATCGACCGTCTCGAAAAAAACTTTTTACGCCCGGATAAGCCTTACGAAATCACCGGGCAAATCAATCAGGTTTGTTTTGTAGAAGGCTTAGTCCATTTTCGGGGCCAATGGTTTTTATACTTTGGCACAGCCGATTCTAAAATTGCAGTAGCGGTTTCGCAGTGATGACTATCTTTTCCATTCCGACCACGGAATAGCGAACGGCAACACCACTACCCACACTGCAAAAAATACAGCCATGCCTGTTGGGTAAGGCTTGTTGTGTTGAATTGCCGGCACGGCAACCCATAGCAACCAGCTTCCTTTGTAAATCAATTGAAGCAAAAGGACCGGAGAAAAAGTGATGGGAAGCCAGCATCCCAGCAAGGAGAGAATGGCAATGGCCAACCACAAGCAACCCACCAGACGAATTGTTTCGGTTGGTGGATACGCCCCTGAAAATACAGTAGCAGCCGAAGTGGTGGGATAGAACAACGAAGTAATTCCAATCCAACCGGCTACTAAAATATTGGCGATGTACACGAGTCGTAATAGCAGCATCGTCTTTAAAATTTTTTACCAACACCGAGTTTTACCACCGGATAAACAGAATTTTTATCTGCATTGAGTGTGGGGCCGATACCGATGCGTCCGTCAATAACCCAATTGGATTCAAAAGTTTTTGCATAGCCATAGCCGATGTAAGGCAGATGGGTGTAAGCCTTGTCTTTTCGCAAAAGTTCGTTTTGTATTTCGGCCATTCCGATAAACCAATAACTCTCGTTCATCGTCTCGCGCAAATACCATTTTACATTTATGCCATGGGTATCTGAAAAATTCGATTCCAGTTGCACGCTTACTCTTTCGATTGTCTTCACTTCTACCGTAAGCAGCGGTGTAAATGGAACCAGCAAAAAACTCAAACGCACATTGGCTACCGGTGTCGAATCTTGTACCTGACACCTTACCAATCCACTCATGAGCATCCAAACAAAAATCAATGCCTGTCTCATTTGCTTTCAGCGATACGTTTGATTTCACTCATTACCTCCGGCAGCATCGCGCGATAATTTTTTCCCAATTTTTTTCCCAGCACTTTTTTGAGCGGCCCGGTGAACTGAACTTCGTGTGTAAAGTAGGTGATGTCATTCTTTACTTCCAGCCTGCGGTCAATGATCAGCCAGCCGAAAGGTATGCGGGTTTTAAATTGATACGATTGGCCTTCCACTATCTTTGAAATAACGAATGTAGATTTCGGGCCTTTGTCCGGAATCAATTTGCCTTTGGTACCTACCGAAAAGGCACCATTCAATTGCGCTTGTTTCAAACCTTTATCCCACGTTTTCCATTGCGCAACATCGATCCACACGCTCCATATTTTTTCGGGCGAGGCGCGGGTGGAATCGGTGTGTTGAAAATGATGGTTGGCCGATTGTGCATACAGGTTCATTGTAAGTGTTGTTAGAAGGGTGATCCATACATATTTCATATCCATGTTTTTTTAATGGATACAAAATTCTACTCTTCTAAAGTCAATTCACTGCACCTATGTTAACTTCGGCTGGCGAGCATGTTTTTGCGGATGCGACTCAACGACTGTGGTGCTATTCCAAAGTACGAGGCTACATGCTTTAATGGAATGCGATTGAGTAGCTGTGGTTGTGACGACAGCATTTTTTTATATCGGTCTTCGGCCGTAGTGGTCTGAAGTTCCGTGAGAATTTCTTCGGTATACTTTTGCACCTCTTGAATCAACTTTCGCACGAACGTGCTCCAGGAAGCGTGTGCGAGCAGCGCATTGGCATCGGCTAATGAAATTTCCCAAAGCGTACCATCTTCCAATGCCTCTATGCTTTCTTTGGCTGGCGCTTGCGTGGTGAAACTTACCTGCGAGGTAAACACGTAAGGCGCATCGGTAAAAAACTTGGTGATTTCTGAACCGTCTTTCAAAATGAAGTAACGTAGCAAACCCGATTCCAAAAAATAAAGATGACGGCAAATTTGTCCCTCGGCTAGTAAAAGTTGTCCCGCTTGCACTGTTCGCGGGTGAAATAGTAAAGCTATTTTTTTCCAGTCCTCTTCCGGAAGGGATGCATATTGCTCGATAAATAACCGAAGTGAAAGTGGTGCTGGCAAGGGAATGAATTTTCTTGTTTGATCATAACAAAAAGCAAAAGGGTTTTGTTTAATTTGAATCTATGCAAGCCATTCGACAAGCGATTCAACAGATGATTTCCATTTCTGAAAATGAAATGAAAGAGTTGTTGAATGGATGTTTCGAAAAAACCTTTGCGCGCCAAGCTATCGTGAGCAATCCTGGCGTTGCCCCTAACGAAATCTTTTTTATCAACAAAGGAATTATTCGTGTGATCGTTTCGGATAGTGATGGTGTAGAACATACGATTCATTTTGCGCTCGAAAATCAATTCATTGCCGATTATTCCAGCTTCATGCTGCGTCAGCCCTCTCTTTACACTTTGCAGGCGTTGGAAGAAACCGAAGTGGTGGTAATGCCGCGTTCCATCATCGAGTGGGGCTATCAAAACTTACAGCAAGGCGACCGGCTTGGACGACTCATTGCTGAGTTTTATTTTATTTATCAGGATAACCGGATCAAAAATATGTATGCGCGCACGCCTAAGGAGCGCTACGACACGATTACCGAAGTATTCCCCAACATCCATAATCGCGTGCCGCAGCACATGATTGCCTCGTATCTGGGGATCACACCGGTGCACCTGAGCCGCCTGAAAAAGGGCGACTATTCAAAAGTATAAACATTTGTTATCGTCTTTGGCTGTAGCCGCACCTCACCTTTGCTTCATAAAAAAAATGAAGCAAATGAAAAAATTAGCATTATCACTTATCTGCGCATGGATAGCCGCACAGGGCTTTGCGCAAACCGGAACTATTATTTTAAATGTTACCCAAATTCAAACGGACAAAGGCGGAGAAATTTCAGCCGGCATTTTTGTTCGTGAAAATTTTCCGAAAGTAGGAAAGCAACTGGTAGGTAAGGAAAAATCCGTTACCGGAAAATCGATGCAATTGATTTTTGAAAATGTACCTGTGGGCGAATACGGTGTGGTTGCCTTTCAAGACATTGACAAAAACAAAGATTTGAAAACGAATTTTGTGGGTTTTCCTAAAGAGCCCATCGGTTTTTCGAACGATGCAAAAATCAAATTTGGCCCGCCTGACTTTGATGATGCCAAAGTGAAAGTAGAAGCCGGCAAGACACTTACACTGACAATTATTCTTAACTAATTTTTGCTTACGGCTTTTCAAAAAATAAACGATACGAAAAATGAAATTATCTGAAAATGAAAGAAAGCGCTTGCTGACCAACTACGGACCGTGGGCGCTTGTAACAGGAGCCTCCTCCGGCATTGGATTAGAACTAGCCGAACGACTGGCTGAATCTGGTCTTAACTTAGTGATTCATTCGCGCAATGAAAATGTGCTCACCGATCTTGCCAAGCGATTACAATCGACATATGCAATTAAGGTAGAAATAATAGCTGCTGATGTGGCAACAGTCGAAGGAGTACAAAAAATAATTCAGGCTGTTGGCACATTACCGATTGGTCTGGTGATTGTCTCTGCCGGATTTGGTACATCGGGTGAATTCATCCATACCTCTGTTCATTCGGAAATCAATATGTTGCGCGTCAATTGCGAAGCATTGCTCACACTCACTCATCATTTCGCACAGAGGTTTAGCGCGCAAAAACGAGGCGGCATGATTTTATTAAGTTCTATGGTCGCGTTTCAGGGTGTGCCCTATTCAGCCAACTATGCCGCTACCAAAGCGTATGTACAGTCGCTGGCGGAGGCATTGGCAGAAGAGTTGAAGCCACATGGCGTAGATGTATTGGCGGCTGCACCGGGTCCGGTTGTGAGTGGTTTTGGCCAACGCGCGAATATGAAAATGAGCATGTCGCTCACACCACAACAAGTAGGCATTCCGATTTTAAAAGCACTTGGCAGAAAGACTACAGTTTTGCCCGGCTTGCTCACTAAATTTTTAGTCTACTCGCTGCGCATGGTGCCACGATGGGGCAAAGTAAAAATTATGAAGTTGGTGATGGGAGGAATGACGGAGCATCAGCGAAGCTAACTGTACGTTACTGTACTTTTTTCATAATACCAGATGAAAAAAATGAAATAATTAAGTAACATCATTTTTTAACATACGATTGTAAAGTGGTGCCTAAAAAGTGATAGGCATCATGCTCAAGCAGCTACTAAATATTAAAGTAAACAGTTTACTTGTCTTCATGCCGACCGAAACAGGCATATCTAATTCATACATTTCCGAGGTATATTGAATTCGTAAATGATACACTTTGTTGGCGGAGAAACCGGAGCATGGAGAGTTACTGAATTAAAAGCAGTTACGGGAGAATCGCTAGCTGTTGTTTCTCATGTAGAGATCATGGAAAGTAATTCCATAGTTACGACCAGCGGCTTGTGGACACTGCGCGGCTTTAGCAGCAACATTCGCTATGCGAATAAATCCGAAAAAGAAAAACTCGTTGCTGTGCAGCAAGGCTTGGGTCGGCCGGAAGCAACATGTGCCGCGCTGATACCGATTCGCAAAAGTGATGCTTGGTGGCTTTTAGCACAAGACGAAAGAAGAGCCATTTTCGAAGAGCAATCCCATCATACCAGTATTGGCTTGCAATACCTTCCGGCCATTGCACGCAAATTATATCACTGTCGTGATATCGGTGAACCATTCGATTTTCTCACCTGGTTTGAGTACGCTTCGGCACACACAAATGCGTTTGAAGATTTAGTTGGCAAGCTTCGCGAAACGCTGGAGTGGAAATATGTAGACAGGGAAATTGACATTCGACTAATGCGCATTTAAAATTCCTGCTTATAACTTTATTAAAGTAGAAATGCTATGTCCTTCATTTTGCCTTCCTTTGTATTAATTTCGATTGTACTTATAATGAGAAAAGAGCATTTCGTATCGGGCACAATTAAAGTATCATCTCAAAAGAGGTTCTTCCATTACTTTCTAAATCAATTTATCACTAGTTGCTTTGGCCAAGGCCTCCGATTTGTTATTGACTTGTAGTTTCGAATAGATATTTCGAATATGCGATTTAGCGGTGTCTTTTGAAATAAATAATTCCTCCGAAATCTGTGTATATGTTTTCCCTTCAGAAATCAACTGCAATATCTGCGTTTCCCTTTTTGATAATGGCGAGTTTGGGTTGATATGAAAGGTATCAATTACCAACCTTGCAATTTTAGTACTCATAGGGGCACCACCTTTAGTTATTTCATCCAATGCAGCAAGAAGCTCAATATAATTAGAGCTTTTAGTTATATAACCCGATGCCCCTGATCGCAAGGCCTCAAAAACCATTTCACTGTTGTCATAAACTGAAATAATAATGATTTCAGCATGAGGGATTTTATCCTTAATTATTTTTGTCCCAGCAATACCACTCATGCCAGACAGTTCTACATCCATCAAAACAATATCAGGCTTATCGTTGTGTATCTGCTTAATAGCGTCTTCGCAGTTGTCATATGTGTTGAGAACAAAAAACTTTGGTGAGCTATTGACGATTAATTCATAGCTGTTTCTTATTTCTACATCATCTTCAATAATGACAACTCTTTTCTTGAATGAAGTATTCATATTAGGGTATTTTTTTTATTTGCGCTGGAATGGTCAGTTGAACGATGGTTCCGCCATTCGGCTGACTTGTGATTTCCAAAGTGCTATTTATTTTGCCGGCTCTATTTTTCATGTTACGTAATCCATTTGATAAACCTATCTTATTGAACTCAAAACCAATTCCATCATCCCGTAAAGTGATGGTAGCAATGGTATCGTGCAACTCGAGAATTAAATTTACATTTTTTGGATTGGCGTGTTTAAAAGTATTTGTAATTCCTTCCTTAAAAATCAGAATAATTTCGCGACTCGTTCCATACGGTAATCGCAAACTGGTGCTTGCCTTGTTTTCTATCGTTAGTTTAATATCCTTTTCTTTCAACAAATCGTCTGCGAAATCTCTTATGTAGAAAAAAACGTTTAACAAATCATCGTTGTTTGGATCGATTGACCAAATAAAATCACGCGTGCCCGTATACAGTAATTTAGCTGAGGTTTCAACTTTATTATAGAGCTGATTGTTATCTCCTGCGGAACCTGCTACATTCTTCATTTTTAAAATACTTACATAGTTGATGATTCGGGTCAATTGATTACCCATTTCATCATGAAAATCTCTCCCTAATTCTTTGCGAAGTAGGTCTTTTTCCTGGAATCGGATTTGTTCAAGCTTTATAGCTTGAGCCGCCCTTAAGCGTATTTGCCATTTCAATAGTAGTATCGTAAGAACCAATAGAAGGCAAACCAATAAAAAGACAAACCAAATACTTTGGTAAAAAGGTGCCCGAATAGTAAAGGGATATTCTAAGGGAGGGTCATTCCATACACCATGGATGTCTGTTGTTTTAACCTTAAAAACGTAGTTTCCAGGAGGCAGATTTCCATAAGTTGATTGATGTTGCGTTGATGGCAACGACCAAGTCTTGTCAAAGTTTTCAAGGTAATACTGAAATTGAATAGGATTGGACAGAAGGCCATTTACTTTGTTAAAGAAAAATGTGAGGTGATTTCTATTGCTTGCGAAAGAGAGAGGCTTTTGGTTGCCTGAAGGAAGTGGGTACTGCCCGTAATAAACTTGAATGTCTGTAAAATGCAATGGAGCAGATTTTGTGGGGATATTGGAGTCATCATTAAATTCATACAACCCATCAACCAATCCAAAGTATTTTTTCTTGCCAAATGAATATGCATTCTGGTTTGTTTCAATACCGGAAAGCCCATTATCTGAGCCGAAGTAGAAATTCTCCTCAATTTCATTTGCTCGGTTTAATCGTAATTTGTTTATCCCTCTTTCGGTTCCAATCCATGTAAAACCCTCCTTATCAGTAGCCGCAAAATAGATTAAATCAGAAGGCAATCCATTTTTTGTATTAATCATTCTACGCTGTCCGCTTTTCAAATCAAATATACAGACCCCCGCACCTTGTGTTCCAATTAAGATTGTTTCATCGCGATGTAAAGTAATCGATTGAATTATGGCATTGCCAATCTCGGGTATTTTAATGCTTTCCACATTTCCCTTTATCAGCCGGTTTAGACCCTCATCAGTTGCGGCATAGATAGCTTCATTTGGCGAATGACAGTAAATAGCGTACACGGGGGTTTCCATTTTTTCTTTAGAAACCAAATGACGTTGCACAAGCTTTTTATCCTTAAATTCTACTAAGCCGTTGGGGGTGGCTGCCCACATTGTCTCTTTTGAAAAATCGATACCCCAAATATCTTCCGTAAGTCCATCGGCCAACGGGAACAATTTGAACGTATTTAAAATACTATCAAATAAAGCAATGCCATTATTCGTTGCGGCCCAAATTTCCCCCTTTGTGTTTTGCTTAATACCGAGTACCCTGTCTGGCTTGACCTTATTAGTTACATAATGAATTTCCTTTCCATTGTAAAATTTACGTACGCCCCCATTGAGCAGTCCTATCCAAGTAGCATCATTGCTATCCTGCAAGATAGATACTACGTTGGCAGCATTCCCTTGTATTTTTTGTTTACTAAAATCTTGTCTTGCATAGCGATACAATCCGTTTCCATTGGTTCCAATCCAGATAGTGCCATGATGATCTTTTACTATCTGACTGACGAGGGCATTACTTATTATCGTATCGGTTTTTGTGACAGACTGAGCCTTGTATTCCTGCAGGATGATGTTTTTGGAATGTGTCCAGAAGCTTGCTCTCATCGAATCGTAAAACAGAAACTGATTTTTGAATGTAACGGTGTAGGGCTTCAGTGTATTAGTAAGAAAATCTATTTCAAAATATCCTTTATCCGACTGAACAATAGGGCGGCCTTCTAATACAAATACGTTAAGGATTGTATGAAATAAACTCGTGTAAGAGACGGTGTAAGATTTATTTTGAAGAAACATCACAGAACTTTCTGAGAGTACGAGAATGGCTTTGTTGTTATCGTGCCATGTTAATAATACCGTTTTACCATTTGGTTTCTCAGATTTTTGAATAACATCATGAACAACATTGCCCAACCTCCCTTCATCCGTAGTGTAGCGCATCGTATCACGCCAACAAAACAAACTTTTTATTTTACCTAGCTTTACTTGTTGTTCAATTGCTATCTTCTTAAAGGTTCCTCCAAAATATTTGCTAATTCCGTACGGATGGCAAATCCACATTTGCTTTTTATTATCAATAATGATTTCAGAGATATTGTTACTTGCCAATCCATCAAATGTATTGTAGTGCTTAAATTCCCGTCCGTCAAACCTTGCCAAGCCTGCCCCGAGTGTGCCTACCCACAGATAGCCTAAACTATCCTCGGCAATGGAGGTAACCTGCGAGAGAGGGAGCCCGTCAGCAGAGGAATATTGTCGTAGTGAGAAGTGTTGTGCTTTACAATTCAATTGTAAAAAGATAAGCACACCAATAAAATGACCAACTTTTCGAACTCCGTATTTCATTGATTATTCAAATGTCTAGCAATATATATTCAAAACAATAATCCAAAATGGGTGATATAAATGAATAAGACGTTGCTGAATCCTTATAAAACGCCCTCAGATTTTCGACCATAGATGATCCAAATTGGGCTATTTAGTTTCTAAACTATTCCTACCAGACAAGTCATTCTTTCCAATGCTGTCTCTCCCTTCTTTGTAGTAACACTTGCCTGCATTTGGCAAGGGGAGTTTAAACATAAACCTATAATAAATATGAAGAAAATTTTACTGATTTGCTTCTTTATTGCTTGCGTGCCAAAATTGATGGCACAACAGAGTATTGTGTCTGGTAAGGTTACGTCCGCGGAAGACAGTTCACCATTGCCAGGAGTGAACGTTTTACTAAAAGGCACTACCACTGGAACTGTCACCGATACCAACGGTATCTATAGTCTTTCGGCACCTTCAGATGCCGTGCTGGTGGTTTCATTTATTGGATTAAAAACCGTAGAGATACCCGTCAACGGAAGGTCAACAATTGACATTCAATTGGCTAGTGACGTTACGCAGCTTTCAGAGATTGTGGTTACGGGTACAGGTATTGCTACTGAAAAACGAAAACTTGCCATTGCCGTAGAGTCGGTGGGTGCCAAAGACTTGCCCATAGCACCCACAGCTTCTATTGACCAAGCACTGGTTGGTAAAATTGCGGGCGCTCAAATCTCGAGTACAGATGGTACGCCCGGTGCGCGGATAAACATTCTTTTGCGGGGTGTAAATACGATTAACAGAACTACTTCACCCATGATTATGGTTGATGGTGTTCAACTTGGGGCTACCGATTTAAATTCAATAGACTTAAATACAGTTGAACGCGTAGAGGTGGTGCAAGGTGCTGCTGCGGCTACTATTTATGGCGCACAAGGAGCCAACGGAGTCATTCAGCTTTTCACAAAAAAAGGCAAAGCTGGCAAGGTAAATGTTGACATCTCAACGGGCATTTCTTTTAACGAATTAATCAATTCAGGAAACGTAAGACAATCAAGGCTTCACAATTTTGCCACCAATACAGCTGGTGAACTGGTGGATGGGTCAGGTAATGTAATTGCATGGAATCCCAACACAGGCATCTTTACTGGAAACATAGTTTACAATGCACTTGATCCTAACGGTAAATTTGACAAGCCGTATGCCGCAAACCTGCCTTACATTGATCAAGTAAATAGGTACCTGACTACTGCAAAAACAATAAACAACAGTATCGTTCTATCAGGAGGGCGAGATAAATCAGATTTCAGTATTGCAGTTTCTAACAATAGGCAAGAAAGTAATTTCAAAGGTGACGGATATAATGATAGAACCAACTTTACGGCCAATCTAGGTTTTGAAATTGCAAAAGGTCTTGAATTGAGGACGGTTACTCAATTGGTATACACTAAAAACACGATCAATTTCTTTAATACTCCCGGCTTTGGAGGAGGTAGCGTGATTTATAATCTATTAAACACGCGCCCCTTTGCCGACTACGAAGCTCGCGATATTGACGGCAACTATGGATTCAGATTGGGCGATGCCGCAGGTGTAAATGGCAGAAATCCAAACTACCGTTATCAATTTAGTGATCGTCAATACAACAAGGTAGATGTGTTGCAAAATCTTTCACTTACTTACAAGTTTCCAAAATACATTGAGCTAAGTGCAAAATATGGTATTAACTATCGAAACGCGGAAGAGAAGATTGTAATTGATAACCAATCATCTGTGCGCAATATTATCAATTCTCCATCTTCATTTGTGTCTATCTTTAATAGTACAACAGGAGGTGAAATTGTTAATCGAAGAGATCGTAATGTTTTCCAAAATTTCATTGCGTCTATCAACGGTGTGGTGGATTTTAAAGATGACCTAAAGTTAAACTTCCCATTAAGATCAACCACGTTAGCATTGTTTGATTATCGAAGAGATGACTTTAAAGACGACATATCTTACGGTCTAAATCTACCCACATTTAAACCTTATACAGGAGCTCAAGCAAATACATTCAGAATTGACCGTGACTTTACTCAGCCGTTCATTACCTATGGTTATTTACTCAATCAACGCTTTGATTACGATGATTTTGTTGGGCTTTCAGTTGGTTTTAGGAGTGACTATTCCTCCGCATTCGGTGCAGGATCAAAGCCATTCACTTTTCCTCGTGCAGATGGTTATCTACGTCTGTCGGGTTTAGGTTTTTGGGATAACTCCGGATTGTCTAAAACCATTTTGGAGTTTAAACTGCGTGGCGCATGGGGGCAAGCAGGGATTCAACCACGTCCATTTGATCGATATGTGACGTTGAACACAAGAGTATTTGGATCAGGTGTCTCTTTCGAATACCCCGCTGGGCAAAGCAATCCAAATTTAGAGGTTGAAGTTTCAGAAGAAACAGAGTTTGGTACAGATATAAACTTAGACCTAGGCAAAGGCAACTGGTTTAAAACCCTTAGCTTGTCAGCTACACTTTGGAATCGAAGCACAAAAAATGCTATTTATGATGTTGATGCGGCCCCTTCATCAGGCATAGGTACAGTAAAGGACAATGCGTTCTCGCTTGCCTCAAATGGTTTTCAATTTACGCTAAGCACTCCAGTCTATTCAGGATCTAAGCTTAATTGGAATTTTACAACCAATTTTGGAAGACAGTATTCTGAAATTACGTCAGTAAAAGGAAATGGGCAGGTTGTTGTTCTATCCAATGCAGGTAGTTCTAACTATGTTCTTCGAGCAGGCGAGGCAGTAGGACAGTTATACGGATATGTAATGCTTCGCTCCGTTGGCCAAACCGATGAAAATGGTGTGGCTTGGCTTACCCCCGCCCAACAAGCAAATGCGGTTGTAGCGAGCAATGGTTATGTGGTTGATAAAACAACTAAACAACCTTATGCCACTAACAAGTTGTACAGTCTTGGTAATGCGTTTCCTAAATTCAACATGTCATTTATTCAAGATCTGACGTACAAAAATTTCTTGACCTTGTCCATTCAACTAGACTGGGTTTACAAAAGCCATCTCTATAATCAGACCAAATCGTGGATGTATCGCGATGGGATCTCAAGCGATTATGAAAAGCCTATTACCATTGATGGTGAGACGGGTGCATTTACGGCCTTTTACAGGGGAGTGTACCAAGCTGGCGCCTTTAACGGTACAAAGGATTACTTCTATGAAGAAGCAACTTTCTTGAGGTTGAGAAATATAGCTGTTGGTTTGGATTTTGATAAACTCTTCAATATTCCAGGTTTCAACAAGTTACAATTGATTCTTGGCGGGCGCAATCTTTGGACTTTGACAGACTATACAGGCTTTGACCCGGAAGTGAGTTCAGGTGCCAACAATTCTGCCTTTGACAGAGGTGTTGATCATAGCACGCTGCCAAATCCCAAATCATATCAACTCACACTGAACATCGGATTTTAACTATTGAAAATATGAGAAACAAGATATTAATCATTTTCGCGCTGATTCTATTTGCTTCTTGCGCAGACCAGCTTGATGTAAGAAATCCAAACCAACCCACTGCAGATGTTAATTCTGAAAACAATATTTTAGCCTTAAGCCAAGGAATTTACGCAGATGGTTTTCGTGGGTTGAAATATGGAGGCTTCCAAGGAACACTTTTGAACGATGTGCTGGCCTACCACGAAGGAATGGGTGACGTGATCGGATGCGAGGCGGCCAATGTATACATCAATCAGTTGATAATGCCTGATGAGGTTACGTTAGATAACGGCACCAAAGTGCAGAACCCAGCGAATCCTAAAACTCAAGTAGGGCTTTTGCGTTTTGCAAATCAAAATAGTTTTGCTGATCAAAGCCCCGTTGTGTACGAATGGGCTTATATGTACAATGCAATCAACCTGTGTAATACAATCTTAGTTAATGTAGATAAAATTACGTTTTCGGGAGACCAAGAATCAAAAAGGAATACGCTACGGGCGTGGGCTTTTTGGTGGAAGGGTTGGGCATATGGAAGGATAGGTTCGATGTACTATGCCGGTGTTATTACAGATGTTCCCGGAAAGACCAATCCGAATTACAAAAGCAAAGAAGATATCATTGCTGAATCAAATTCTAATTATGATAAAGCGGTAGCGGCTTTAAATGCCATTACTGTGGTGGCAGACTATACCTCGACTATTTCACGCGTAATACCAAACATCAACCAAGTGGGCAGGGGTGTGTCGCCAACCATTGACATGTTCAAGCGGAACATCAGTACGATGAAAGCCCGTAATATTTTAGTGAATACAAAAGTCAGCGCTATGACCTCGACTCAATGGAACGAAATCATCTCGCTCACCAATGCGGGCATACTTTCAACCACCAATGTATTTACGGGAAGATCCAATGCAACTGGAGATTTTATGTCTTCAACCATTGGAACAGTAGCCTTAGTGGCAGCCGGAGATCCTTCAGCGGTCACTTACAAAATCAGCGAACGCTTAATTCAAGATTTTAGACCAGGCGACAACCGCCTTGCTAAAAATTTTGAAACACCTGTTGTGGGTGGCAGATGGCTCGGCAATTCGGATAGAGGTACCATTTTTAATACACGTTATCGGTTAGTGAGCGGAGGAACGGCACTCGGTGGTAATGCCATTATTTACGCCAACAGAACGGCTGGTCAAGGCGAAGCTTTCTTGGCGGGCACCTATGAAGAAAATGAATTGATGAAAGCAGAAGCTTACATTCGGCTAGGTGGGCAGTCTAACATTGATCAAGGGATTTCGATCATCAACACAGTACGAACTTTTCAAGGGGCTGGTTTAGCAGCATTGGCTATGGGACTTTCTCAAACGGCAGCAGTTGAAGAACTACGTTCTGAGAGAAGAGTTGCATTGGCATTTAGAGGTTTATCATTTTACGATGCTAGGCGCTGGGGCGTTATTGATCCAGTATCAAGTGGTGGAGGTAGATCAGGTGCCGTTGTGCTGAGTGCTACTGGGGCAATCAATACCAATGCCACAATCAATTACAATTACTTAGATTATTGGGATGTGCCTGATAATGATTTAGTATTCAATCCACCTGCATCAGGAAGCGCTCCTGTTAAAAATCCACGATCAAACTAGAATCAATCAATGACTAAAAAAAGATTGCTGAATAGTGCTTCGGCAATCTTTTTTTAAATCCAATGATTAAAATATAACTCAATTATGACTAAATGATAACCCACACATTTCTCTTACGGGCTACAATTGCTATCGTGCTTTTGACCCATGGTATTCCTAGTATTATAACAGGTGATGTTAACTTATTCGGTAACCTGTTTCTAAACCAAAATGGGTTTGCCCCTCTGGGGGTGCCTCTTGCCTGGCTTATCAAACTTTCGCATATAGTCTGTGCAATACTGTTGATATTGAACAAATACATCAAACCATCTTGCATAGTGGTCATCTTTATTCTGGTAATGGGTATTGCCTTAGTGCATTTGAAAGACGGTTGGTTTGTAGTGGGCGGGGGAAGAAACGGAATAGAGTATAACGTAGTATTGATTAATATGCTGGTGTTCATTATGTATCCTGAAGGCTTTACTAGAAATCGTGCTTCGTAATTTTTTCGCGTAAGCAAGATGGAATTGAAGACAAAATCGTCATTTAAAAATGCAGGATATGCCTTTGCCGGGATTCTACTCCTTGCCCTCTTAGGTTTTTGGCCATCGTATTTCTCCCATTTTTTTAATGACTCTGCTAATTTCAATTTTTATTTTCACTTCCACGCAGCAGTTGTTTGCTTGTGGATGATCGCTCTGGTTGCTCAGCCCATGTTGATGAAAGCAAAGCGATTTGCGCTGCACAAAACGATCGGGAAATTTTCATATGTTTTGTTTCCGCTGCTCATTGTTTCAGTTATTCTTCTAACCCATCACCGGCATTTGGCAACTGAAAAAGACTTGGACATGTCCATTTTCATTCCATTCAAAGATCTATTGATTTTAACCACTGGTTATGGCATTGCTATTTTTAATCTCACCAACACGCAGATCCATGCAAGGGGGATGGTTGTTACAGGGATCGCTTTTATTGAACCACCCATGATTCGACTGATTAGTAACGCAAATGTCTCATTTCCAAATTCGTACTATTTGACGATGGCCTGCGTCCTATTGCTTCTGCTGCTGTTGATTTATCTGGAAAGAAAGCACCTAGAGGGTAAATGGATTTTTCCCTTTACGATGGGCTTGTACATCGTTTCCTACTTCATAATTCTATTTCATGTTCAACTTCCCCATTGGAATGCTTTCGTGAACTGGTTCATTCGACTACCACTCACTTGATAGACGCCACTCAATAAAAAGTATACTATGAAACAGCACCTTCTATTATTGCTCAATCTAAGCCTACTGCTTCCATCGTTTAGCCAAAGTGTTCAGTTGAGAACAAAGCCTTGCGATTATATAAGACCTGAAAAAAGAGAAGGTATTACATGTGGATATATAGATGTTCCCGAAGACCATGACAATCCCAATGGGAAAAAGATATCAATCGCCTACGCTATTTTACATGCACTCAACAAGGATAAAAGTAAACCCCCGATCATTCTACTAAATGGAGGACCTGGTGCAGAAGCCTTAAGGAATGTAGAGCGATGGACGGATAATCTACTTCGACAAGAAAGAGATTTAATTGTGTTTGACCAGCGAGGGATTGGGCACTCCAGTGCATTGCCCAACCCTGATGTGGGTATTTTTAAAATACTGGCTGGCGATTTCAATATTGATCAGGAGTTTCAATTGATACGAGATACCCTTGCGATGTACAAGAGGAAATGTATCGATCAAGGAATTCAATTGGAACATTACATTACTTCGCAAAATGCAGCCGATGTAAATTTCCTAATGGAAAACTTAGGCTATCAGAAATATGTACTATACGGTGAATCATATGGCACTCGGCTAGCACGCGTAGTAATGGATAGGTTCCCCAAAAAAATTAGCTCTGTTATTGCCGATGCGCCTGCCATTTTAGAAGACGATTTTTTGTCTTTGCGAATGAAAAATTACAATGATGGACTTGAAAAAATATTTATGTTTTGTGAAGGTGATCTGAATTATAAAAGCAATTATCCCACACTTCGAAAAGACTATTTTGAAGGATTACAAATGCTTGATAAAAACCCAATTCAGCTAACAATTGGTGGCAATCCGTTTTATGTAAATCCGCAAGATGCGTTGTTTATGTTACGCTACCAGCTGTACGCGCCCACTTCTAAAACAAGCGTACCTGCATTCATTAAAGCCATTAAAGAGAGAGACGTTAGCAGCTTAAATACTTCGCAGCAATTCCTGATAGGTTTTGTCAATAGTTTAAACCTTTCTCTGTTCTTATCTACTGGTAGAAACGAAGAGTATGACGAAACCAGAGTAGGAGCTTACTTTGATAGTTTGTATTCAGCCTTGCCAAACTTACCCGCAAAGCTTGGCTTTTTTACTTCACTTTACAAAGCCTCGAGAGATTGGCATACAAAAGTAATATCAGCGGAAGAAAGGAAACTTAAATCCTCTGCTATACCGACATTGATTTTTGTAAACAAATATGACCCTGTTACCCCCCCAAAAAATGGGTTCATTTACAAGGAGACACTACGGAATGTAAAATTGTTTGTTCTAGATGCGCAGGGGCATGGCGTGTTTGGCAATTGTGTTACCCAAGTGATGATAGATTTTATTAATGATCCGAATAACAAACTCAGCACCAGCTGCCTGCCAATTGTAAAGGAATGATGAATTATAACTGGCGCAAAGTCATACAAGCAACTCATTCTTAAAGTTGATTTCTAGTCTTATAGTTTGCAAGAAAGTGCTATCTGCAACTGTTGATCTCTGCGCACAATGGGAGATATGTAAAAATCATCCATTTAGTGGTATTGGTACGCAATCAAGTGCAAGTAATTTTCGCTCGAAACATACCCAGTATAACCTATTTCTATCGAACGCAAAAAGTACTAAAATGAAAAAAAACCACTTTGTTACTGCCCTTTTGTTGCTTCCCTTGAGTATTCTTTCACCTTCTTGTAATACTAGCGATGCTGCGAGGCCTATCAGTTCTGATTTGGGAATGTTTCTAGGCCAGATCCAAGTTTCTGATGAACTTTTCACAAAATTACGTTACCTAAGTAATGCCAAAGTTTCTATCAGTAGAAATGGTTCAGACGTGAATATCAAGATAACCGGTACACCAGACTTTGATCGAGAGTATACTGGAAACATGACAGCTGAGATTCCACAAAACAAATCATACGTTGTTTCATTAAAGCAGCAAACAAAACCAAACACCAAAATAGTTACCGGAGATCTTGTTATTGATGGCAATGCCTTGAACATTCAGGTGAATGTCAGCAACGACAATTTAAACGCCATCGAAAATGGTCAAATAATTTCTCTTTCAGGAAAAATTAAAATGATTGGCACCAGTATAATCAGGCAGTAGTCCATTGGGAATTCTTATTCAATGATCGCTACCAGCAACGGTTCTCAGTTGTTTGACTATTTTTAAAATAGATTGGTTTCTAAAGAATTCTTGTTTTGAAAACTTGGAAGAGAAATTCAGTCAATCTTTTGTAGACGGATTAACCATTTGTTCAAAATTTATTTTTGATTACTCCGTACCTTATTCTTAAACTGATACGGCTCATGATTTGACTATTGTTTTAAGCTCAAAAAATACGAGCATAATTATAACAGCAATTTCTCCAACAAAGTACATTAGCCCCAATTGAGTTAACTTCGAATAGTGGTAGAGCATTAACCCTGAAGTTAAAAGGCAATAGGTGATATTGGCAAAAGCTATCAGCGAAAGGAAAATTTTCCAGTTCTGTTTAACCATAATGAGGCAGCTGAAAGAGTAAGCCGAGAAAAGAATAGCCATTAAAGACAGTCCATGTAAAATCGGTTTCGGCATTCCGAATAGATAGTCAAATTCTGCCAAGAGAAAAAACAGTAATCCGGCAGTGGTCAGCGCGCCCAATCCATCTATCAAGAAAAGTCGTTTGGATTCCTTATTCATAAATTGATATCGTTTTTACTTAATTTATTTGTCGTTCGCCCAATGATAATGATACACATTTTAAGGGTAGGCACCAATAAATATCAAGCCGAAGAAAATGTAATGGCTAATGCGCCAGCCATGCTTTAAACTCAGCAACGCGCTCGCGACTGATAATTACTTCTTCTTTGGTGGCAATATGAGAAGCACTTTCCCCATTAAAATGAGCATGACTGCTTTTGATCGAAGTGAATTAAATAATGAACTGGCGATTGGCCTTGGATATTTTTTTATCCCAGATTACCGCAGTGCTCGGTATGCAACTTGGGCTGAAATATGTTTTCAACTACCGGCCATTCATAATCTGTATACATCGAAATCGTTAATAGGTGCTGCGCATAGATGATGTAATACTTGGGATGCGCATCAATTATTCTAATCGAGGGATTTATACAGATAAATGTTTCTTTGAATAATTTTCTGCTCTCGGAATCAACTCCACCACCAATAACCACTACGTCAAATTTTTCATATTCAAAAGCCGCAATTGCTTCTTCATTTTCTTGTTTGCCAACAGCATCATAGCCATCTAGCCGCAGCATTTCAAGTATGCATGACATTAAGTTCGCATGTCTACCAATAACTAATATTCTTTTTTCGGTCAGCATAGAATCTAAATTTGCTTATTTAAAAAATACCTTCATTCATGACTTTAATTCAGAATTAAAAAATTAATAAGAAGGTGCCGAGGCATATGAAACTCCCCGACACTTTCCATACTACTTTTTTGGTTCATTTGATAGGTCGTAGCTTATTCCAAAGGAAATAATCCAATCGCTTAAACTGGAGGTATAGCCAAAGGGATTTTTATCACTCACTGTTACGTTTTCATACGTGTAGTCAAAATCGGTTTTCATGGAGAATCCTTTATAGACCGGTACTTGAAACCCAATCATTGAATGCCATCGATAATTTTTAGCGTTTTGAAAACTAGGCATATACCAAGTATCATGTTTGATGACCAGATGATTTTCTAAAACTGTATGTACACCGCCAAAACGAAATATGGTACGCGCATCTGCAATAGTTTCGTTTCCATTATAATCTGCAATATTGAAAATATCCGTTTTGTACTTGGACTCATCATAAACTACTGCCACGCTTGTACGTAGGAAATCGCGTTTTTTTCGATAAAGGTTATACGCACCGCCTCCACCCAACTGCCACCTGCTTTCAATACTTCTGCGAAAATTATCCTCATAGGTTGCTATGATAAAACCATATAGTTTATGATCTGGAAAAAAACGAATGTAGTTTCTTGTGAGCAAATCGTTCTCCACTACCCGCGTAAAATTTTGACCGTAGCGATAACTATTTTCTGTAACAACCTCCCATTTTTTATTGCCAAGAGAGCCCCATAGTCGATTTTGAGTAACTAATCGTTCTAAATTACCACCACTTAGAATAAACGTACTCGCAACATGCACATCATACCGGATTGTGTCATTGGTTTTGTCTTGAGCAAATACGCCAAGGCATATTGAAACAAAATAAACAACTAAACTAAGCCGCATACTTCATTAGTTTAATCGCAACCACATCATCATTCTGCGGCAGTTGCTATAGGTCCAAACATCAACGCCACCTAATTTACCGAGCCACTTCGCTTCTACTTCTTTTGATGCGGTAGATGCTATTAAATCGAAGTAGGTTTCAACCGTTAAAAAAGCGTTCGCGAAACCTGTTTTTTTGACTGCCGCCATATACTCTGTAGATTGAATCGCCTTCATTACAGCGAATTTCACATCCGTAATATATTCTATAGTAGTTCTCACATCCTCCTTTTTAGCTAATCTGCCAACATGACCACTTACCATTATGTCCCAATCAAATTTTAAAAGCCAGTTCATTGAATTGATGTAGCTATAGACATCTTCAGTTTCACCCAATCCATCAAAAGGAATCCAACCCGGCCAAATGAAATCCACTGCATTGATTATTTTTTCCTTGGGGAGATAAACCACCACGTCATGATGTGTGTGTGAGTTGATAGTATAAAGCTTCAATGCCTTATTCCCGACTGTTAGCATTAAGCTATCATTGAATGTTTTGGTTGGCAGCTCCACAGGTTTGCCACCTACGAATGTGCCAAAGGGAGCATCACGCTTAGCGGATTGCAATTCCTTTAATCGATTCTTAATACCATCACTTGAAATCACTTGAATTCCTTTCGGGAATTGGTAAGCTCCTGCAATGTGGTCAGCATGATGGTGGGTGTAAATTAAATGAGTAACCGGCTCTTTCGTTACTTCCGCAATGGCTTTTGAAATTTTGTCGCCAAATATGGGAGGTGCGTCTATGACAATTACCCCTTTGCCTGTTGTAAGAAACATGACTTGATGACTGCCTTCGGTAATCCAATAAATGCCACTGCCTTTTTTAACTTCTGCCACATAATAGCCTTTGTTCCAATCAAACTGCGGACCATACACCGCGTAGGGGACCGATGCCGCTACCACGGTATCCTTTCGCGTGTTTATTTGTGAAAATGCAATTGTGGCACTCAGCCACCAGAGAAGTACTAGTTTGGTTTTCATAATTTATGGATTTATAGTTTATTATTCAATGGTTAAATACGCAACAGAATGCTTAAATTTTTTTACTTTAAATTTTCGATAGTTTTTTTCAACACGGCCATACAGGTATCCATATCCGCTTTTGAAATTCCAGCTTGAGCATCGCGAAGTGCTGCCTGGCCACATTCCGCTGCGACTGTCTCCAGCTTTTTACCTTTTGCGGTAAGAAAGATTCTGTAAATTCTTCGATCATTTTCATGATCTCTCCGCTCTACTATACCTTCTCTTTCCAGTATGTCAACAATCCGAGTCACATTTGCCTTATCACGATGTGAACCGATGGCTAACTCCTGTTGGGATAATCCGTCTGACTGCCATAAGTGCGTGAGCACCCGAAACTGATCTGGGGTAATAGGCAAATTATTCTCTTTCATATGCTTGGCAAGCCGTTTGTATAATGCCGTATACGCAACACCTAGTATCCTACCGTATGATTGCTGAAACTGAAACTTACTCATTTAATATGGTTGAATACGCAACAAATATAGAAAATCAATTCTAAAAATCAATTAGCAATTTGCTTTGCTTGAAATCCAATACCATCCAATATTCTACGTTGGCTGAATGGATCAATTAGTTCATTGTTAACAATACAATAAATGTTAAGTCTGCTATGTAAATTGGCTTCAAGGAATCACGCACCTTCGTTTAATGATAGCTTGACAGTAATTCTAGTGGATTGTGGTAGAGGGTATTAAATCAGAAGAGATAAATGTAGTGCACTTCACCCCAAAATCGTAGCCTTTCGCCCCGCAAATGGCAGCCATTGGCAACTTTGAGCCTTGTTTTTAAGTTTGTGGTGTATGGATCAATATCAGGCAATCAATTCCCCGGCCGTGAATATGGAAGAACGCACGTTATCGAAACGGCTATCCGACTGGCTCAACGCCCCTTTTCCCTTTTACCTGAATGACGAGCGCAAAAACTTTCTGTTGGCCTTGTTTATCAGCGGTTTTGTAACCGGATTTCTCTATCTATTCAAAACTGAATCCGAACTGGAATTCGCCAACCAATTGGAATGGCTCCATGGCCTCATTACTCTGGTCGTTTTGATATTTAATGTGTTGGTATTGCCTCGCATTTTTCCGGCCCAAATGGATCCCACCACTTGGACAATCAAAAAATACATTTACTTAAATATTTTGCACCTGGCGCTGATCTGGTTGTTAGCGACCATCATGGAAAAACTTTTTTTCTGTCCCTTTAACATGGGCTGGGCCGATGTGGCGGCTCACACGGTCGTACAGGTGGCTATCAAGGGAGTGATCCCCATCGCGCTTTGCACCTTGTTTTTAAAAGCACAAATGCTTCAGCAGAATTTGCAGGAAGCCATTAAAACTAATCAGGAGCTTCAAAAAATTCAAACTTTAAAAAAGGAGTCGAAAGAATCTGTGAAAACAGCTACGGTAGTCACCCTGTATTCAGATACTAGTGAAAGCCTCACCTTCAATTTGCCCGATTTACTTTTTATTGAGGCTGATGATAATTATTCCACCGTTCATTGGAAAGAAGATTCAGCCATTCAGAAAAAATTGCTTCGAGTAAATCTCAAAAACCTGGAGACGCAGCTTAACAATTCCTTCACATTGCGGTGCCATCGCTCTTATATTGTAAATGTAAATGCCATCAGCGCCATTACCGGAAATACCAATGGCTACAAACTGAAAATGAATGGATCGGATTTTTCCATACCGGTTTCGCGACCCAAAGGAAAAGAAGTGATGGAAAAAATTAGTCAGCTTCGCAATATGATGGAGGTGAGTTAATCATCCATTCGCCCCAGCATCCTTTCCACTTGCCCCAACATTGATTCGTTTACATCAATCCCAACGCACATGGCCCCAAAGGATGTAATGCATTGACCTTTTGCACTTCATAACCCGTTGTGATGAAAAAAATTAAACGACCTTTTATGAAAACAATCATTACTTCCCTTTTTCTTCTAGCATCTGTTGTAACATTTGCTCAAACCAAAGACTTTGCCATTGACTTGTCAGAAAGTAGCGTATCCATCAAACCCGGAGAAAGCAAACAGGTAACTGTTTCGATCGTGCGCTCAAAGTATTTTGCGAAAGAGAAAGCCACGCTTGGTTTGCAAAGCGCCCTGCCACAAGGAATTACCCTCACGTATGAACCCAAAGAAGGCAATTTTGAAAATAGCAATGCCTTGATAACGGTAGCTTCAGACGCTACACCCGGCACCTATAATATTGTGTTAAGCGCCACCCTCAGCGCCAAACGCAAAGGCTCCATCTTAAAAGTAACAGTAGGTTCAGATCAAGTAGCTGCCAAGTAATAATGCCTGTTTCGCCTAAAATTCGTAAGCTTGTAATCCTCTCCTGACAAACTTTCAGGGGAGGAACTTGTTAACGAAAGGCGTATCATTATTATTTATTGGTGTGGTGATCCCCAGTCCAGAAGATTTAGCAAAATTAAAGGAATACATCAGTCGGTTTGTTTCATTCAACGATGAACAACTGAATGCCTTTTTGCAAACGATGGAAATGAAGCGAGTGCCAAAAGGAACTTGCTTGATGGAAGCCGGACAGGTATGCGATTATGTAGCATTTATCAATAAAGGGCACTTCAGAACTTTTTGCATCATCAATCAGGAGGAGGTGACGTACAACTTTTCGTTTGAAGGAAACTTCTATACCGACTATCCCAGTTTTCTTACTCGCCAACCTTCTCTGGAATACCATCAGGCGCTGGTCGATTCGGAAGTGTTATTGGTATCGTACGAAAAGATGCAGCGCACTTATCAACAGATGCCGGTGTGGGAAAAGTTTGGAAGACTAATTGCCGAATTTATTTTGGTTCGCATTGCGGAACGCAACCGGGCGATGTTGTTTTTAAGTCCCGAGGAACAATACCTCAACCTGATGAAATCGCGGCCTAAGGTATTTGAAAAAATTCCACAGCACTACATTGCTTCGTATCTGGGCATCCAACCCGAATCGCTCAGCCGCATCCGTAAGCGTTTGAGTGAATCCAAAAAGTGATTATTTCACCACCTGCACCTCAGTTTGTTCTGATTTTTATTGATCTAAGTTAAGAAAACGGAAATCAGCCGCTTCTTCTTAACCCGAATCAATCCGATTCGTATGACTGCACACACATATTTGCACACACAAAAAATTGAAAAGAAAATGAAGCGAACGATTTTACTATCCGCAATCCTATTATTTAGTGCCCAGCTATGGGCACAAACCACGCAAACCATTCGTGGTAAAGTAACAGACGAAGTAAGCAAGACTCCTTTGATTGGAGTGAATGTTGTTATTGTGTCTGATGGAGGAACATTGCTGGGTGCTTCCAGCGATGAGAATGGCGACTACCGCATCACCAATGTACCACTGGGCCGTCAAACCATTAAAGTAAGTTACATTGGCTATGAAGAGCAACTCATTCCCAACATCATCGTCACTGCGGGAAAAGAAGTAGTGATGAATTTATCACTTACTGAAAGTGCCAATCAATTGAGTGAAGTGGTGATAACTGCAAATACCAAAGAAGACAAAACAGCTACGAACAATGATCTGGCTGTGGTGAGCTCTCGTTCTTTCAACATCGATGATACTAAACGCTATGCCGGTGCATTGGGAGATCCTTCGCGCATGGCTTCGAACTTTGCCGGTGTCGTAGGGGGCAATGATTCGCGAAACGATATTGTCGTGCGCGGAAATTCACCAACCGGAATGCTGTGGCAATTAGAAGGACTCAATATTCCTAACCCCAATCATTTTGGTGCATTGGTAAGCACAGGAGGTCCCGTGAGCATGCTGAATAACAACAATCTCGACAAATCTGATTTTATGACGAGTGCATTCCCGGCACAATATGGAAATGCCGTGGCCGGTGTATTTGACATTAAACTGAAAGATGGTAACAATCAAAAGTTAGAAAAGGTAGCACAAATTGGATTCAATGGTTTTGAATTAGGTGCGGAAGGCCCTTTATCAAAAAACAAAAGAAGTTCGTTCATCATCAACTACCGCTACTCGACACTAGGAGTTTTTCAAAAGTTAGGAATCGAATTTGGAACGGGCGGCAACACGCCTAATTATCAGGATGTGAACTACAAGTTTACCTTCCCATCCGGCAACAATGGAAAATTCACTGTGTTCGGCATTGCCGGAAACAGCTCCATCGATTTATTGGGAAGTAAAGTAGACCTCAAGAAAAAATCAAACGACTTGTATGGCGATGAAAACCTGGATGCATTCCCGCGCTACACCACCAACATTACCGGTGCGAGCTATGAAAAGAATTTATCGAAGAAAAGCTTTTTGAAAGCCACTTTGGGTTATAGTTCTACCAACGAATCATTTTACAACGACTCGCTCACACGCAATGCCAATTTAGATGTAGTTGGAAAATTCAGACGTGTAGAAGCTGAGTTCACCACTCGTAAAACTTCATTTGTCGTTTATACACGCACCAAGTTCAATTCAAAAAATTCACTTACTTCCGGCTTGTATGTGGATTACCTGAATTTTGATTTGTTCAGACGCGAACTCTTTGCCAATGTAAACAAAGACACCGTGCGACTGAATGCAAAAGATAATAATTGGCTGACGCAGGCATACTCACAATGGAGACATCGCTTCAACAGTCAGTTTTCGTTTATTGCCGGAGCTCATGTGCAACACTACAGTTTGAATAACCAAACTGTAGTAGAACCTCGCGCCAGCGTAAGCTATCAGATGAATGCGAAGAACTCATTGAGTTTTGGATATGGCTTGCACCACCAAGCTCCGCTTATCACCACTTCGTATGCGCAACTCACCACGAATGCCGGTGCGTCATTTCCAAACAAGAGCTTAGATTTTATTGCCAGCCAGCATTATGTGCTTACATACGATTGGAACATCAACGAAACTCTACGCTTCAAAGCTGAAGCATACTATCAGGAGTTGAGCAACTTGCCCGTTGAGCAAAAATCATCGGCTTTCTCTTCCGTCAACACAGGAATCAGTTTTGGCCCGGACGATGAAGTGAACTTGATCAGTAAAGGTAGCGGAAGAAATTATGGAGTTGAATTTACGTTAGAGCGATTCTTCAGCAAAGGGTACTATTTCTTAGTTACAACCTCTTTGTTTGATTCCAAATACAAAGGCAGTGATGGTATTGAGCGCAACACGGCTTACAACACGCAGTATGTAGTGAATGGATTAGTGGGCAAAGAATTCCGCGTAGGTAAAAATCGGAATTTCCTCAGCTTCAACTTAAAAGTTACTACCATTGGCGGTCGCTACTTAACTCCTCTCAATGTAACGGCATCGGCCACGCAAGGCCAGGCAGTATATGATCGTGCACGCGCTTTCAGCGAAAAGCAAAGCCCCTATTTCCGTACTGACTTCAGAATTGCCTATCGCAAAGAATACAAAAAGAGTACACTCGAAATGGCTATCGACTTGCAAAATGTAACGGGCAACCAAAACATTTTTTCGCAAACGTATAACACCCGCACTAACTCTATTGCTAATCAATACCAGCAAGGTTTTTTCCCCGTGCCATACGTGCGCTATACATTCTAGTTTAAAGCTGTAGTAAGAAAAAGCTTCGTTGCGCAAGTGACGGAGCTTTTTTTATGTGTGATCTTAATCTAACGAAAACGAATACATTTTTTTGTACTGCTGTGGCGTGAGTCCCGTGTATTTTTTAAATACGTCTCGGAAATAGTTGATGTCTTCGTAACCGGTGCTGTAGGATATCTCTTTGATGTTTTCATTGCCTCCTTCCAGCAATTTTTTGGCGTGTTCCACTTTTACCCGTTGAATATATTCGGAAGGAAGGTTGCCGGTAGCTGCTTTAAATCTGCGAATAAAGGTACGTTCACTTAGCAGCACTACTTCCGACACTTGACTTACGCTAAGTTTATCGGTCACGTTTTTCTCGATGAAAGACTGTGCTTTTAGAATGTCTTCGTCCTGATGCACTTTTTGCACAGAAAAAATGGAGTACGACTGCTGTGAGCTTTTGCCTTTATCCACCAAAAACATTTTAGCGCAATAGTTACCTAAAACAGATCCGTAATATTTCTCGATGAGATAAATGCAGATATTCGTAAACGAAAGTGTGGCACCGCCCGTCACGATGTTTCCATTATCGACAATGATCTTCTCGTCCAGTAGTTTTACGGCAGGAAACATCTGTTTGAAATACTCCGAGGCAAACCAGGATGTAGTTGCTTCTTTGCCATCGAGCAAACCGGTAGCAGCCACAAAAAATGCTCCGGTGCAGGTACTGCAAATGGCAGCGCCTAATTCATGTTGCTGCTTGATCCACTTAATCAGGTTCGGATAACTTGCTACCAGCGCAGCCATGTTACCGACCGCAGCCGGCACCACAATCAAATCGGCTTTTTCAACTTGGTCCAATTGTGTATGACAAATCAATTCATACCCGTTGCAGTTTACTGAAAGAGAAGGTTCAGCCGAAGCTAAGATTACCTCAAACGTTTTTTGATGTGCATTTTGCGGCATCAACTGATCGCGAAAAGCTTTTGAGTAGTTCAAAATGTCCATAATGCCCAGCACCGAAGTGGGCACGTTACTCGAGATAACCGGTACAATTACTTTCATTCACTAATGATGGTTGATTTCAATAGATCAAATATCACAATGTTTTAGTAGAAAATCTCTACCCTGTCAGTTTTACCCCATTAGGTTGTCTCATTTCCCATGCCTTCGCGGATTAAAAGGCCCGCACCTTTGTGTCAACAAAAACAGAAAAATAAATGAATACGACCGACAACAGTTTAAACTGGTTCGAGATTTCAGTAGCTGAAATGCCTCGGGCAAAAAAGTTTTATGAATCCATTTTTAATCTAAAAATGGAAGAATCTCAATTGGCTGGTAGCCTCATGGCTTTCTTTCCTTCGGCCAATGACAGTGGCAAGGTGAGTGGTGCGCTGGCGCAAGGTCCGTTTCACAAACCCAGTATTGATGGAAGCAAAATTTATCTGAATGCGAACCCAAATCTTTCTACGGTTTTAGATCAAGTAGAATTGAATGGCGGGAAAATTGTGTTGCCAAAAACATCCATCGGTCCGTGGGGTAACATGGCATTTTTTGTGGACACAGAAGGAAATGTGATCGGTTTACACTCAAACAATTAAAACAATTTAACTATGGACAAATTATTAAATCTGGGAAGGTGGATTTTCCCTGCTTCTTTTATCATGTATGTGGGTTTACATTTTGGAAAGCCCGATGTGGGCGCAGCTTTCGTACCCGATTATCTTCCATTCCCTTATTTCTGGAATTACTTCACAGCCGTGTGCATCATTTTGTTTATTGTCAGTGCGCTTAGTGCACGATATGACAAACTTGCTTACACGTTGATGGCATTGTATGTTTTATTAATGGCACTGCTGGTGCATTTACCGCGCGCGATGGGTTATGAGTTGGGTGCCGAAATGATGGCTGCCGACCTCGCGCGTGAAAAAGAATTAGAGATGGTTAACTTCTTCCGCAACATTATGGTGATCGGTGCCTTGTTAGCTTTCGCAAAATTTGTGGCGAAAGACAAACGCGTGGTGGGCTAATTATAACCCTTGTTTAGTACGCAAGATACCTCTGTCGCGAAAGTAAAATTCAACAGCCAGCCAATTGGGTACCCAACTTGCCCACGCAATGATGGCGTATGCAATGGGCTGGCTTAAATCAAAAAAGTACGAAGCGAAGAAAATATATAGTCGTAATGCAATGGCCGCTAAGGTAAGCGCGAAGCTGCGCCACATCCACACTTCATGCTCCGCTACATTACCTTGTTTGATTTTAATAACGGCTACGCTGGTGAAATAAAACCATAATGCGGTTTGTAAGAGAAAACTGATGAGTACGGCCACACCACGGTCAACAAAAAAACTCATCACCAACCCACCGGGTGCGGCAAAAAATAAAACACCAAACACATAAAATTTACCCAGCGCCCGGTGAAGACGAATCCACTTGTTGCGAAACCAGGTAGATACTTGCATAAATCCGACCAAGAGAATGAGCCCGCCAATGACAACATGCATATAATAAAAGGGCAAATAATAGCCGGAGGCCACGGCTTGTTTTTTGATTTCTAAAAAGCCATAGCTGGAATCAAAATTCAGATAGGTTAGCGCGTTGACCGTGAGCGCAGCTCCCAACAAGAACAAAAAGCCCCACGTGAATTTTTTCACAATAATTAAATGGGCTTTGCAATCGGCCCCAAAATCTTCGCCAGAAAATCGAGGTTGTATTTATCGATTTCGGAGGCTTTGGTGTAGACTTCCTCATAAGATGAGATAGAAGGCTGGTACCAATTGAAATGTTTAAAATTATCAAGCATCTTTTGATCATCGATAGCAAAGTGATTATCGGCTAGTATTTCATATCTCATTAAGTTCAATGTGCCATTCGAAAGAAAGTTTGAGTTGCCTAATGAACCTTTTTCAAAATCAATTGTGCTAAAATTTCCCACTAAGTAACTGGAGTCTAATTTGAGAAACTGCGTAAATTTAAATCTTCTGTTAGAGGATAGTTGTTTTAGATTTTTTCCGTCAAAGCTAAAGTAATTGCAATCTGGATAGTTTTGCTCAGCAATATCATCTGGACCCATTATCTCCGTGAAGAATCTTGATTCGAACAAATTGTCGCTTACTCTTCTAAACTGAAAATCGGAATCTCCTTCAGTCGAAATTGAATTTCTGGTATTCGTAGTTTTATCCAATACAGTGATGGAATGTGTTCCGTATAATGAACCTCTACCGCCTACATAGTTTGTTTGAAAGTGAGATATAATCATATCTATAGTTTCGGAAAGGCTAAAAGGTTTTTCATTCTGGTTCTCGATATAATCATTCCCAAAGAAATATAATCCATCTTGATAGCTGCTTTTTGAAATAAATCCCTGTTCAACCTGAGCAAAGATTCCATTTTGAACAAGGAACGAAGGGGTTACAACTAAGGCTGTTGGCTCTATGCCACCTTCTGTGCTAGTTAAGAACATATCAATCATAATTTGATAATTCCCCCCAAACACAAACTTCTTCTCCGTCAGATACGTAAACTCGCGAATGTACTTTTCTGTTTTTTCAGTGGGAAAGTTTTCATGGAATTGATAGGCAGCATCGAGCCAACCAAACACTGTATCTTTTTTAACTAAAGCCTTTGATTCTCCTTCCACGTAAGGAACTATCCAAGTATATTCGGCAGGCACCAGCATCTTTCCTGTCAAATCAAAATACCCAACTTTGCCATCACGCTTGACTTCTACCGCATCGGGAATGTTGATGCTCGGGTTGCCGATCAGGTCATATTCAACCGGTATAACCACTTTACCATTTTCATGTACCAACCCCATTTTGAAAGTTGCCGGTGATTTTCCGTTCAGCGAATCGAGCACAAATGTTCCATTCACAGCAAAGTAATAAGTGGTGTCCTTGTATTGTGTATACCAAACAACCGAGTCATAATTTTTTTGCAATTGCATGGCGCGATCGTAATACACTTTCAGTTCTTGCAATCGCTTGGCCAGTAAATCTCTGTTCTCTACTTTATATTTTAATGACTGATAGGCGGTGTAAACCTCATCACCACCAAAACGATTGATATAAAATTTACCAGCCTTCTTTTGGACCAGTTTTAATGCGAGGTGTTTCACGACCTTCTCTTCGCCTTCGGCAACAATTTCCACCGGTAAATCAATCAACAGGTAGCCATCCTCCCATTTCCCGGTAGCCTCTGCATAGCGGATGCGAGTAGAAACAAACTGATTTTTATTTTGGAGCACGGCCACTCCCTTTAAAATTTCTTCTTCACTTTGGCCAGAATAAAATAGGGCTAAAATCTCCGACTCTGATTTTGACAGTACACTTTTGAACTCCGTCAAAAATCCCTCGGCATCTTTGTCGAGCTTATCATTTTTCATAACGGTACAAGCCGCCACACATGCAGCTAATACGAAAACGGATGCGTAGATTTTTTTCATAATGAACCTTTGAACATTCAATATTAAAAACTTAATTCACTACTTTCAACTAAACCTTGCTGATAACGATTAAACCTTTGCTTCTTAGCCAAGTCTAGCATATCATGAGAAATTTCCCTCTCCTCTTCCTTTGTATTACTCTATTTCAGTCGGCAGACGCTCAACACTCCCTGAAAGTAGGAACCCAGATACCTATTCAGTATGCCGTTCAATACGACTATCAATGGAACAAACATTGGTCGGCCAATGCGCAAGTGGGCGTACTCACCAAGCCGTATGATCAGGTTATATTAGATGTGCTCAAAGCCTTTGGAGTGGATCAGTCCATCGTAAATGTATTGACCAACGCATTCAATTTTGGTGTGATCAGTCAGGTGGGATCGAATTACCATTTTGGCAAAAATTATGTAGGCGTTACCGGATCGTGGATTCATTTGCAAGCGGCAGACACACCTATCAGTGCCATTCAAACAGCATTTAATGTGAATGTGGGTTCGTATCCCGTAAGGCCCCGGCAAAATTCAAATACTCCTATTACGCTTACATTGTCATCTGATTTATATAATGCAGGTATTTTATACGGTCGTAGATTTACGTTTAAGAATCCTAAAATTGAGATCCATACCGAATTTAGTTTTTCCAAAACGCTGGCATCTTCCAGTTATGTAGAGTCTCCGCAACGGTCCTTGGAAAAGCTAAGTGAGTTAATCGACACGGAACTAAAATCAGATTACTCGAGCTATGGCTATTCGCCGAGTATCAATGTGTTTTTCGTTTATAAATTGAGTGTTAGCAAGAAATGATTTTTTCGAAGACGCCTTGTAATGGCAGGCTCGTTTACCGGCAGTTATTCGAAGCCGAAGTGTTCTTTGGTTCTATTCGATTTTGAAATAATAAGACGCTTCCATTATTTATTCAGCCAATTGAAGATTAGAATTCCAACTAATCCGAGTACGACACTCAAGTGAACCATCAACCAGATTTTTTGGTAAGCCGGACGATCATTCCACTTCACTTGTTGATCAAACGGATCGAAAATCAATCCGATGCCTAACGTGCTCATCGCCTCGGATATATCTTTGCGTATCAGGTAGTAAATGCCGAGGGCTACAAAAGCACCGTACAAAATGCGTAGAAAAGGAAAAGCTCCTTTGGTCGTGTTCTCTTTGCTGGTGGTCATAGTTTTGAACAGGTTTTAGTTTTCTTGTCCTCCATCGATGTCAAAAATAAAGCCATGGATGTAGCACACACCCCTGCTAAACCTAGAATTTCCGATGTATCGAGGTTATCTTCTAGGATAGCAAAAAGTGCTACTAAAAAAGCAAAGCCACTGGCGATTCCGATTACGAGCGAATACTTGCCTAACCTAAATTTCTTTTTTTGTTCCATTGTTAATCTTTTTCACATTAGTAGCACTCTGCCGAGTTTGATTACAGAGTAGTCACCAACTATTCCAAAGATTTCCAAGAAAGTTCTTACTCAGCAATTAAAGATTCTGGAGCGTGATGGCTTGATCACTCGGAGGCAATCAAAAGATCCATCCAAGACCGTTGCCTATGCACTTACTGAATTTGGAAAGACAGCTCTTCCGCTTTTGTTGGAAATCAGTAAGTGAGGGAAAGAACATGTGGGCGTTCAGGCCAATAGAGCGCAAAAATAATTGATGCCAGTTTGTAATTTTAAAAGCCTTCACCCGACTAATCCTGAACAATTTGAGGGCAATGAGGTTAGCTAAACAGCTACGCGGCAATTATGGCATCTGAAAGAGAGTTTACCAACCTCATTGAGCAAAACAGGGGCATCATCTTTAAGGTGATACGCCTGTACGTTCACCACGAGGAAGACGAACGCGACTTGTTTCAAGAGATTCTATTTCAGGCGTGGCGATCATTCCCTCAATTTAAGGGCGACTCAAAATTTTCAACATGGCTCTATCGGGTGGCGCTCAATACGGTGCTCACCTTCAAAAGACGACCACAGTTGGTGGTGCCGCATGAAGATTTGTCGTTGCTCAAAACCAGTTCGGGAGATAAAATACAAAGTGAGGAATCGGAAGCTTTGTACATCGCCATTCGCGAGCTCAACGAAATCGACCGGATGATCATTACGTTGCATCTGGATGGATACGAGAACGAAGAGATTGCAGAAATATCCGGGTTGACAAAAAACAATACGGCCGTAAAGCTGCACCGAATCAAAGAAACGATAACGAAGAAATTAAAAATGCTGTGACGATGGATTTGCAGGAAGCGTGGAAAAAACTGGAGAACGATAAACTCACAAAACCGGTGACGGGAGCGGTGCATATTCAAAAAAAATCAAAACACCCCGTTCAAAAACTGAAAACAGCCTATTTACAGACAACCGGTTTCTCGGTGCTATTCCTTATCTGTTTTATTGCCCTCTTCTTTTATTTTCACGAGCCTTTAGTAAAAATTGGACTGGTACTGGTCATTATTTCGTACATCTTTTTTTTCATCACCAACTTTTCGATGTATCGAAAAATCAATGTGGTGCTGCCGGTCGATAAAAGTTTAAAGCAAGCACTCACTCATACACATCAATTCATTACCGACAACATCCGGTTTCAAAAAAGAGTGGCGTTGTTTATCTACCCTGTTGCGGGCACGGCCGGCTTTATGATGGGCGGTTCGATTGGTGGCGGCAATGTGGAGGAGATGATGCAAGACCCGAAAGTGCTATTGATAGCAGCGATTGTTATGGGAGTGCTCACTCCCTTGTGCTATTACATGGCCAATTGGATGTACAAAATATCCTACGGCAAATGCCTGGTTGAATTACAAGAACGAATCGATCAATTAGAAGACCCGAATTAAGCGGATGTTCGCTATATTGTCAGTCAAACTATATAGCTAAACTATGCGCATCATTCTCTTCTTCGGGTTGCTGATGGCAGTCACCCAACTTACGCAGGCTCAAACCAAACAACCCGATTGGGCAAAACTGCAGGATGAAACTATCCGCCACTTTCAAGCAATTTTAAAAATCAATTCCAGTGTGGCTACCGGCTACGAAGCTCCGGTGGTGGAATATTTAAAATCCGTTCTCGACAAAGAAGGTATTGCCACCCAGGTTTTTTACAACGACCCCAAGCATCCCAACTTAGTTGCGCGCATTAAAGGTAGCGGCAAGAAAAAGCCCGTGCTGTTAATGGCCCACACCGATGTTGTGAGTGTCGATACGACAAAATGGATTCACCCGCCCTTTTCCGCTACGCGCGATGGTGGCTATGTGTATGCGCGTGGAGCAGTGGATGACAAAGACAATGTGGTAGCTGCGTTGATGGTGATGTTGCAACTCAAGCGGATGAACATAGCGCTTGACCGCGATGTAATTTTTTTGGCGGAAGCCGGAGAGGAATCCAACACAAAAGTAGGAATCGATTTTATGGTGAAAGAACATTGGGATGCCATTGATGCCGAATTCTGTTTTGCCGAAGGGGGCGGTGTTACAAGAAAAGAAGGTAAAATTTTATATGCAGCCGTTTCAACTACCGAAAAAGTTCCGAACGGAGTGAAACTCGTTGCGCGTGGAACTGCGGGTCACGGCTCGGTGCCACTGCAAGACAATGCGATTGTGCACTTATCGCAAGCCATTGCTAAAATTGCCGCCTGGCAAACACCTATGCGATTGAATGAAACTACTCGAACATTTTTTACGCGATTAGCTGCCATCAGTGCACCAGCCGATGCGGAACGCTATATGGCTGTGGTGACCGGCAAAGGCGCTGAGAAGGCACAGGAATATTTTGCAGCTAAGGAACCCCGCATGCATTCTACGTTACGTACATCTATTTCACCTAACATTTTTAAAGGTGGCTATTTGAGCAACGTGATTCCGAGTGAAGCCGATGCAACACTCGATGTGCGTGCACTGCCGGACGAAGATATGCCCGCACTGTTGGCAGAAATGAAACGCGTGATCAACGATTCACAAATTGAAATTGTACCCAACACGCGTAACCTCCGTCCTTCCGCTCGCCCATCGCGATTGGAGTCAGAAGCGTTCATCACTACCGAAGCGGCTGTGAAGAAAATTTATAATACCGTAACCATCCCTACCATGCCTACCGGTGCTACCGACATGGCCTTTTTGCGCGCAAAAGGAATAGAGTGCTACGGTATCGGCCCAATGACGGACATTGAAGATGGCCCCAAAGGATTTGGCGCACACAGCGATCAGGAACGAATTTTAGAAGAGTCGCTTCACAAGTTTGTTCAATTCAACTGGGAGTTGATTTTTAATTTGGCAAAGGCGAATTGATTTTAGGAGAACGATGAAGAAATTAAAACTCGAGGAGCTAGGACGTATTTCGGTCGATCAATTTAAAGAGACTGAAAAGCTGCCCGTTTGTATTTTGTTGGATAACGTGCGCAGCCTGCACAACGTGGGCTCAGCCTTTCGAACAGCCGATGCGTTTCGGATTTCAAAAATTATTTTAACCGGAATCACCGGCACACCTCCGCACCGCGAAATACATAAGACCGCACTCGGTGCTACCGAGTCGGTGGAGTGGTCGTATGCCGAAAGCACAGCAGCAGCCATCCGACAACTAAAATCCGAAGGCTTTGCCATCGTGTTGATCGAGCAGACCAACGAAAGCAAACCCCTTCACGAATACCCCATCGATCGCAATCAAAAGTATTGCCTGGTTTTTGGAAATGAAGTAGAAGGCGTCAGCGAGGAAGCCATTGAGTTAGGCGATGTCGCCTTAGAAATCCCACAGAGCGGAACGAAACACTCACTCAACATCTCGGTGTGTGTGGGAATAGTGGCGTGGGAGTTTTCTAAACGATTTGCTAATTCAGCAATTAGCTAATTCGATGATTCGGTAATTAAAAGAAGTAGATGACATGATTAACACCAACAAATCAATTATCTAATTACACTAGGCATTAAAAAATCACCGAATTAACGAATCAACAAATCACCGAATTAACATGACCTTCCCTCCAATCGCAGATATAAAGAAAGAGTTGCAGCATACCGATGCCGAGGTGCTGATGGCGCTCTGTTTGCGATTGGCGAAATACAAGAAGGAAAACAAGGAACTATTAGGCTATTTGCTTTTTGAATCGAAGAACGAAACCAGCTATGTTCGCCAGATCAAGGAAGACATCGACACGCAGTTTGTCGAGCTAAGAGGCAAAAATTCCTACCTCCAGAAAAAGATGTTGCGGAAAATATTACGTTTTACCAACCGCCACATCAAGTATTCCAATGCAGCAGAACCCGATTTGGAGTTGCGCATCTATTTTTGTCAGAAGGTGAAAGACGCTCACATACCATTGAAAAGCAGCCCGACATTGTATAACCTCTATCACGGCCAGTTGAAAAAGATCGAGGCCACACTCGCCAAACTCCCGGAAGACATCCAAGGCGACTACACGAGAGCGATTGAGCTAATTCGATAATTCGGATAATTCGATAATTCGGTAATTTGCTGATTCGGTAATTCAACAATAAATTAACAAATCAAAACGCCTAGATATTACGGTTAAAATTTCCCTATCACCGAATTAACAAATCACCGAATTAAATAATAAGTTGCTCCTGACATTAACGAATCACCGAATCACCGAATTAACGAATTAATTTATGACCTACGACTACATCATCATCGGTGCCGGCTCAGCTGGATGTATTTTGGCCAATCGCTTGTCCGAAGACCCGTCAAAAACGGTATTGCTGATCGAGGCTGGCGGCAAGGACACCAAACCCGAAATTCATATTCCACAAGCGTATTTAAAATTGCATCACAGCAATGTGGACTGGAATTGTTATTACACCACACCGCAAAAATACCTCAACAATCGCCAGATTTATCATCCGCGTGGCAAGGTGATTGGCGGCTCAAGCTCGACTAATGCGATGGCCTACATTCGCGGACAACGAGAAGACTATGACAGTTGGAAAGCATTGGGAAATGAAGGCTGGGGCTATGAGGAAGTGTTGCCCTATTTTAAAAAGTCGGAGCACAATGAGCAGTTTGAAAATGAATTTCACGCAAAGGGTGGGCCGCTCAATGTAACACAAGCTTATTGGTATCATACACCCATGGGACAAGCTTTTATCAAGGCGTGTGCAGAAAAAGGAATTCCTGAAAATAATGACGTGAACGGAGCCACGCAGGAAGGAGCGGGTTGGTTTCAGTACACGATGAAGAACAGCCGGAGATGGAGTGCTGCACGTGCATTTTTATTGCCGGCTATGAACCGCACCAACTTGAGCATTGTACGCGGAGCTTTGTGCAAGAAAATTATTTTGGAAGGCGAGATGGCACGAGGCGTAGAGTTTATGACCGGGAGCAGTAGCACGATGGTAGCGCGCGCCAAGAAAGAAGTGATCGTTTGTGCAGGTGCCTTTGAGTCACCCAAATTGTTGATGCTCTCAGGTATCGGAGCGAAAGAAGAATTGCAACACCACAACATAGAAGTAAAAAAAGATTTGCCGGGCGTTGGAAAAAATCTGCACGATCATATTTTTTATCCGGTCAGCAGTTTGGCAAACATCAAATCAAATAACTACTACTTGCCGTGGTATCGACAAGCCGCAGCGTTGGTGGAGTATCTTTTTACTAAGAGCGGCCCAATGTCCATCGGACCTTTAGAAGCCGTAGCATTTGTAAAATCATCTCCGGAAAAATCCCGTCCTGATATCCAGTTTCAGTTTACACCGACCAACGCGGGCATGGATAAAGTAGCCGATATGTATGATATGAGCTCGTTCCCGTCCGCAGATGGCTATTCTATTTTTCCGGCACAAGTACGACCCGAAAGTCGAGGTACGATTGCACTGCAGTCGGCAGATTTTTCCGCACCACCATTGATTGATCCCAACTACATGCACCAGGAAGAAGATCAGAAAATTCAGGTGGCCGGAGGCAGAAAAGCGCTGGAGGTTTTAGAGGCAGAAGCCTTTGCATCGATCCGAATCAAGAATCACATTCCGAAGCAGCGCGATTCAGATGAGGCATGGCTGGCACACATTCGCGAGACCGCTGAGTGTATTTATCATCCGGTGGGTACATGCAAAATGGGAGTGGATGAAATGGCTGTAGTCGATCCGCAATTGCGTGTGAAAGGATTTTACAATCTGCGTGTGATCGATGCCTCGGTGATGCCGATCATCAGCAGTGGAAATACGAATGCACCTACCATGATGATTGCGGAGAAAGGCGCTGATTTAATTAAGGCGGTGTATCAGTAAATCCCGAGAAATTCTGTGTGTTCGATGGTTTTTATATGTTTAAAAATACACTTATTGCTTTTGTGGCTTAGCCATTCGTTAGCTAAATTTCTGCTTGAGTCAGCATAATTGCCTCTTAAAATGAAAAGAGTCATCTTTTTATGTTTCTTATTTCCGTCTGCCCTTACACAAGCGCAGAAATCAAAACTGGAATGCGTAAACTCTCCAGATCAATTTACGTTGTTTGTGCCACAGATCAAAAGTAAATCACAACCCGTACTGATTAGTGAAAAAGAGAAGTTTTTGGAGGGCACTGTTTATTTGTTGGTAGACAAATCAAAAGAGGTTCAATATGACTACTTGATTAGGGGAATTCAGATTTATGTGATTAACACATCGCAAAATGAAATATTTTTTGGAGATGAGGGAGTAATTGAATTGTATTGCCAAGCAAAGAATGAAAAAGGTAAATGGGTAGATATAGAAAACAGGAAAGCTGCATGGAATTGTTATGGTAAATCTTTAGCGCTTCCATCAAACGCTTATTATCAAGCCGTTGCGCCTTGTTATCAAGGAACCACAAGTACAGTAATGCGTTATAAATTTATCACTGGAGATGATGAATACTATTCAAACGAATTTATTGGAGAGATAAACCCTGGACAACTCACAAAATGATCTCAATATTTCTTTTACACTCCTATAAAAAATTCACCCGATCAGTGTCTTTTGAAAAAGAACTGGCGAAGGGAATTTTTATGGGGTTGCTCGCAATAATGGTTGTTGGCTATTCGCTGGCGCTCGGTTTTGCCCTCGATGGCATCATTCGCAATCAACTGCATCAGCTTGATAGCCTCGGCTTTGTGAATAAAATGCTGCTCTATTACTTCGTAGCGGAGTTTGTCATGCGTTACTTCATGCAAAACGTCCCCGCTTTGGATGTGCAACCCTACCTTCATCTTCCCATCAAGCGATCGAGTATTGCACATTACTTGTTGTCAAAATCAATTCTACATGTCTTCAATGCCTCGGTGCTTTTGATCTTTACACCCTTCGCACTGACGGTAGTTGCTAAACAATGGGGTACCGGTGGCGCCTTCAGCTGGCTTGCCTCGCTTGCCTTGTTAAGTTTCAGCTTACATTATCTAGTCATTTATTACAAAAAGAAATTAGATGACAGCCTGCTGGGAATGGCAGTTCTTATTTTTGTTTTTGGATCGTTCGCGGCAGCTGATTATTATCAGTGGTTTAAGTTTTCAGATGTTTCTTTTTTCATTTTTAATCGAGGTGCCAACTCTTCAATTTTAGTTATTCTAGCAATCGCACTTTTTGCTTTTTTATATTATCTCAATTATGGTGCGATTGTCAACGGCATGTATGCCGAAGACTGGAGTTCTGAAAAAGACAGCGCCACCGAATGGGGTAAGTACAGCGACTGGCAATTTTTACGGGGCTTCGGAACGTATGGCGAATGGATCAGCCTCGAATTGAAATTGATTTTGCGCAACAAGCGCCCACGATCATTTGTATTGTTGAGTGCGTTGCTGCTTTTATATGGACTGATTTTTTACAATGGCGATGAAGTTCAAAAAATGCCTGGCTTTGCTTTGTTCGTTGGCATGTTTATCACAGGTGCATTCATGATCAACTACGGGCAGTTGCTCTACAGCTGGCAAGGCGGCCACTTTGACTTTACGTTTACCCGCCCTATTTCTGTTCGGCAATTTATCGAATCAAAGTATTGGCTTTTATGCGCTGCAACATTAGCCGCGTTCGTGCTTAGTTTGCCGTATGGATACTTTGGTTGGCATATCATCTTGGCTCACTTGGTGATGATGATCTTTAATATGGGTATCAATGTCTTTATCATAATGAACATGGCCATGTGGGGGCCGCAAAAAATTGATTTGACCAAGGGTTCAACCTTTAACTACGAAGGAGTAGGTGCAGCGCAATGGATTATGGCGATTCCCATCATGCTGGCGCCTTATGTAATTTACCTTCCATTTAAATTGCTCTTCTCAACACAAGTGGGTTTGCTGGCAGTAGGTGTTACCGGATTGATTGGCATTGCACTAAGACCCTATCTCATTACACTCACCACCAAACGTTTCACCAATAAAAAATATGAAATAGCTGCGGGCTTCCGCAAAGAATAAACCAATAAAATATGATCGAAATTCAATCTCTCACCAAAAGATATAAAGACGCTACGGTTGTAAACATTGAACAACTTTCTATTGGCAGCAATGAAAGCTTTGGACTGGTAGGAAACAACGGTGCGGGCAAGACCACATTGTTCCGAATGATATTAGATTTGGTCAAAGCAACTTCCGGCACGATTATCATCAACGGCAAAAATGTGCAAGGCAACGATGAATGGAAAAAGTTTGTGGGCTCATTTTTAGATGAGGGCTTCTTAATCCCCTATCTCACGCCCGATGAATACTTTCGGTTTGTCGGCAATCTGCATGGATACAATGCTGCAGATCTCAAATCCTTTCTGGAAAAATTTGAAGTGCTCTTTCACGGTGAAATCACGGGTAAGAATAAATACATTGGCGACCTCTCGAAGGGCAACTTAAAAAAAGTAGGCATCGCGGCCTCATTTATTGGCAACCCGCAAATCATTATGCTGGACGAGCCTTTTGAAAACCTAGATCCCACATCACAAATCCGCTTGAAGGAATTGCTACAATCCGAACGAAAACTAAGACAAGTTACATACCTGATTTCCAGCCACGACCTCAACCACGTTACAGAAATTTGCGAACGCATTGTTCTTTTAGAGAAAGGGCAGGTGATTAAAGATTTACGCGGAGAATCTACGCTGGCCGAGCTGGAAGCCTATTTTAAGGCGTAATGAACCCTTTTTAAAAAATTTTGAAAACGCGTAGGGGTAAAGCCCGGGCGGGGTGTCTGTATATCAAACGCAGACATTATGAAAACACACTACCGCCCCTTTTTAGTTATAGCCGCCCTTGTTTTTTGTGGCTTTGGATTTGCATCCGGCCAGGAAATCAAACGCTCGCTTCCTTTCTTCGATAAGATTGTCATTTCACCCAAGATCAACGTAGTTCTTGTAAAAGGTGACAAAGAGAGCGTGCGGATTGTTTACGCAAAAGTAAGTGAACAAAAAATCCACGCCCATGTATCGGGCAAAACATTGCAAATCTATTTAGACGGAGCGCGCCTCATCGAAAAGAATCACTACGTGGCAGAAGATAATTATCAGCATAAAGTGGCCATGTATCGCGATGCTTCTGTAACCGCTTATGTTACCTACACTTCGTTACGGAAGTTAGTGGTACGTGGCGAAGAAGCTGTTTTGTGCAATAGCATGATCAGTGGCGATGAGTTTATTCTGCGTGCCTATGGCGAATCAAAAATCACGCTGGACAGTTTGAATGTAAATGATTTTGTGATTGCTATGTATGGTGAAAACAAACTGCGCGTATCCCACGGCAGTGTGCAGCATCAGACCTATCGTCTTTATGGCGAAAACCGAATCGACAATAGTGGATTGAATAGTGAAACCGTTTTCACCTCAATTTATGGCGAAGCGAAACTGCGACTGTATGCTACCAACCAGGTGCGAATTACCTCGTTTGGCGAACCTCAAATTGAAATTTCCGGTTCAGCCGATGTTCGCAAGGGGTTGATGGTAGGCAGAGCAAATGTTACTCATGTAGCCGATAGTAACTAAAATTTAAACTTAGCCGTACATTGCGCTATCATTTTTTAATGGCGGATAGCGACTTGATATACGACAGCGAGCTGGTGCAAGGAAATGAACTGGCGTTTGAAAAGATTTTTAAAATCTATTACAAACCCTTGTGCCATTATGCGTATTCATTTTTGAACGATGGAGCCGAAGCAGAAGAAGTAGTGCAGAATACATTTGTGAAAATATGGGAACGCAGAACAACCATTCAAGTGCAAACTTCGGTGAAGGCTTATATCTACAGTATGGTGCGCAATAGTTGTCTCAACGTAATCAAACATGAGAAAGTGAAACAGGAATTTGCGCAAGATCATCAATATGTAAGTGAGAAGGCCCGCCCCGTGGTGGAGGAGAAAATGATTTCCAATGATTTGGAATCGAAGATTTATGAAGCCATGCGCGCGTTGCCGGAACAATGCCGATTGGTGTTTCAGTTGAGCCGCTTTGAAGAACTCAAGTATCAGGAGATTGCCGATCAATTGGAAATTTCAGTGAAGACGGTCGAGAATCAAATGGGCAAGGCATTAAAAACGATGCGCTTGCATTTGAAGGAATACCTTGTGTTGGTTTTACTATTCATACAAACGAGTAACTAGTAGTGGAAAAAAATTTCAACGATATCGATACGCTGATTGCCAATGTGCTTGCCGGAGAAGCAACGGCAACCGAGCAGCAGGAGGTGGAACAATGGATTTCGCAAAGTGAGGAAAACCGGATTTACTATAATAACATCAAGCTGATTTTTGATTCAGCAGCTAAGGCAACGGTAAGTGAGAAATTCGATGAAGATGCGGCTTGGCTAAAAGTAAAATCAAAACTGAATCACCAGCAACCGGCAGCTAAAAGCCGCACACTTTATTTCGATTGGCGAATAGCGGCAGCCATTGCCATGATTGTGAGTGTGAGTGGTTTGTTTTACCTGGTTAGTGAGAAGGAAAACCAAGTTGTTACCATCGCTTCAACCATCGGCACACAAAATGATACGCTGCCCGATGGATCGCGAATCTTCTTAAATAAAAAATCCGAAGTGAGTTTTTCGTTTCACTCCGGCTCCGGTCAACGAAAGGTGAAACTGAAAGGTGAGGCATTTTTCTCGGTGAAACATGAAGAAGAAAAACCCTTTATCATCGAAGCCGATGAGGTGCTCGTGCGCGACATTGGTACCGAGTTCAATTTGAAAGCCTATCCCGATAAGGACACCATTGAAATTGTTGTGACCGAGGGCGAAGTACAATTTTATACATTAAAAAATGCAGGTTTGAATTTGAAGGCAGGTGAGAGTGCACTCTATCTCAAGTCGCGGAAGGAGTTTCAACGCTTGCTAAAAGCCGACACGAATGTGTTGGCGTACAAAACAAAAGTATTCAACTTCCGAAATACCGAATTGAAGTCGGTAGTGAAACTATTGAATGAAATCTACCAGACACGGATTGCCCTTTCACCGGCTATTATGGAATGTCAACTGACAGCTCACTTTTTTGAAGATGATCCCAACACAATTATTGAGGTAATTGCTGAAACCATGGGGCTTACTATCAGCCGCAAAGACGAAGAGATTTATTTGGAAGGAACCGGCTGTAATACCCACTAATGCATTTTATGAAGACATACATTACCACTATACTCTTGTGTTTCATTTTATTTCCGGCAGCGGCACAGACTTCTCTTTTGGATAAAAGAATTACCATCAGTCTAGTGGAAGTAACTTTGCCAGAGGCATTGAACAAAATTGGCAAAGCCAGCAATTGTTCGTTTACCTACAACAGTTCGCTCATCTCTGATCAACAGTTGGTAACACTCTATGCTATTGATCGCACGATCGGAGCTATTCTCACTGATCTGTTTAAAGGATCCGTCAGCTTCAAAGCAAAAGAACGATACATCATTTTGAAAAAGGTAGCACTCACGCCAAAGCCATCGCAGTTTATTTTGGCAGGATTTGTTGAAGACGAAAGCACAGGTGAAAAACTGAAAGATGCGAGTGTGTACGACAAAGACCTCATCAATTCCGTGCTCACGGATGAATGGGGCTATTTTCACATGAAGTTTAATAAACAAACCGACTCCGTTCGTTTGTCGGTGAGTAAAGGTGGTTACGTGGATACCTTGATGATCTTGTCACCGCAAAGCCGCACTTCAATGAAAGTAAAACTACACACCAAACCAGTGGTGATTGCCGCGGTGGCCGATACGGCTAAGCAGGAAGAGCCACTGCAACTTCCGTATGAATCGAACCCCAACGTGCAAAACATCAGCGACACCATTTACCGCGACATTCAACTTTCTTTTCTTCCCTACATCGGTACCAACAAAGGATTAAGCGGAAATACGATCAACGATTATTCCATTAACTTTTTAGGCGGCTATTCGCTGGGTACCCGCGAAATTGAATTGGGATTTTTCTTCAATATCGATAGAGGTGATGTGGGTTGGCTGCAAGTGGCCGGTGTGGCGAACTTGGTAGGACGTAATGTCGATGGTATTCAGGCATCCGGTTTTGCCAATATCAACGGAGGAAAGATGACTGGTTTACAACTATCCTCTTTCAATGCCAATCGTGGCCAAACCAGTGGCTTGCAAATTGGCGCTTTTGCAAATGTAAGCTTACGTTCGTTGAATGGATTGCAAATTGGAGGCTTTGCTAACTACGCGAATAAAAGATCGCGGGGTATGCAAATAGCAGGCGGAGCCAACGTAATGACAGGACAATTAAGAGGAATGCAATTAGCGGGAGCAGTAAATGTGGTGACAGGAAATATCTCCGGCTCGCAACTGGCAGGTGTCAGCAATATCGCCACTCGCAAAGTAAGAGGTTCTCAAATTTCAGCTGCTTTTAACTATGGAAAGAATGTGCGTGGCACACAGATTGGCATTTTAAATTATGCCGATAGTTTGGGTGGCATGCCGATCGGACTAATCAGCTATGTCAATCACGGCTATCACCGATTAGAACTTTCGGCAGATGAAATTTTTTATGCGAACCTGGCCTTCCGTACCGGTGTGCGTAAGTTTTACAACATCATCTTAGCCGGTATTCAGCCCAATGAGCTCAGCACGAATAATTACAATTGGACATTCGGTTACGGACTTGGTACCGCACGAAAAATTTCTTCGGGCATTCACCTCAACATCGATGTGACTTCACAACACGTTTCGGCACGTGACTTTACTTCTTCGATGAGCTTGTTAAACAAACTGCATGTGGGCCTTGACTTTAAATTGGCACGCAAGTTTTGGATCTATGGAGGCGTAACTTTCAACGGATACATTTCAGAAATCTCAGCCACCGATAAACCCAACTTATTCAGAAATTACCAACCCTCGTTTATTCACAATCAAAATTGGGATACCACCTATAACATTAACTCATGGTGGGGTGCCAAGGTGGCGCTGCGCTTTTTGTGACCTTTTGGGATTTACTGAATATGCTTAGATTGCCGCATGTTACTTGTACTCGACATCGGCAACAGCGACATCACCATTGGCCTTTGGCATGTTGATGAATGGAAAGCAGTTTGGCGAATTCCTTCAAAGCCTGATCAGCCCGAATTATATTATGGTGTAAAACTCCGCGACTACTTTTTAGAATCGAAATTGTCGATGCAGGAAGTCGCTACTGTTTGTGTGAGTAGCGTGGTACCCGGTTTGACAGAGAAAATCAAAAGCATGATTCGTACGCTGTTTGCTTTAGAGCCAATCACACTCGGCCCGAAAGTTTATCAGCAGTTGCCCATTCAGGTTTTAAATCCCTATGAAATTGGTTCTGATTTGGTTGCTAATGCCATGGGTGCTTATGTAAAGTTTAAGCAGACTTGTATTGTGGTAGATTTTGGGACCGCGCTTACGTTCACCACCATTTCCAAAGAAGGAACAATTTTGGGTGTATCTATTGTGCCCGGTTTGCGAACCGCATTGAAAGCCCTCACACAAAATGCAGCAAAATTGTTTGATGTGCCCTTGGAGATTCCCAAATCAGCTTTAGGCACCAGCACGGTTACGGCTATTCAATCGGGCATTGTAATTGGCTATGAAGGGCTCGTGCGTAAAATGGTCAGTGCTATTCGCGAAGAGCTGAAAACAGATTGCCCGGCTATAGCCACCGGTGGACTTTCATTTGTCATTTCACCCCTTAAATCTTTTTTTCATGCCATCGATCCTACGTTGACGCTGGACGGCTTGCGTTTTATTGTGGAGGCCGTAAAAGAGAAAGAAAATAAGTAATTTTCCGCCTCGATTCGAAACCAATGGATATTGTAGTACTACTTGCGCTTGCTTTGGCACCCGGTGCTGCTATTGGTCTTTACATTTATTGGAAAGACGAGCACGAACGCGAGCCCATTGGTCTATTGGTGAAAAGTTTTTTCATGGGTGTTTTATCTACGCTCATCACGCTGCTGATCAGTTGGCCCATCAATCAGTTAATTCCGATCGATCCATCGAGCATAAGTCAACAAGCGGTGCATGCATTTTTGTTGGTTGCCCTGATTGAAGAGTTCAGCAAATTCATTTTTGTGTATTGGGTTTTGTATCCCAATGAAAATTTTAACGAACCCTACGATGGCATTGTTTATTCTGTAGTGGTTAGCCTAGGCTTTGCTGGTCTTGAAAACATTTTATACATCAGTCATGGCGGAGTGGAGACAGCGATCTTGCGGATGTTTACGGCAGTACCTGCACATGCCACATTTGGTGTGCTGATGGGGTATTATTTAGGTAAAGCTAAGTTCGAACATCGCAAAGGTCATTATGTCATTTATGCGTTAGGTGTAGCAACGCTATTTCACGGAGCTTACGATTATTTCTGGTTTATTTCGTATGTGCCGGGTATTTGGATCGGAGCTATCATCTCATTGTTCATTGGCATTTTTCTTTCACGTAGAGCAATTCATATCCATCAGGAGGCATCGCCATTTAATCCACTCACCCGTGTTGACAAGGATGATTTAAAATCGTAGCTTGGTTCATGTACCATTTGGTTTACACTAGTCTAGCCACCAATCCATTTTCAGAAGAGGAATTGGTTCGTTTGTTGGAAAAGAGTCGATCAAACAACAAAGGATTGGCCATTTCGGGTATGTTGCTGTATTTGCAAGGTAAATTTATTCAAGTGCTGGAAGGTGAGCGTGAAGCGGTTATCAACCTTTATGAACGCATTCGCCACGACCCACGACATCGCAAAGTGGTTACCGTAGTGGAAGGAGAATCGCCCAATCGCATTTTTCAAAACTGGTCCATGGGATTTAAACACCTTACGCAAACGGAGTTTTATCAACAAAGTGGATTTTTAGAAATGGATGATTTTTTTGCGCATCAGCAAAAAGAAGAAAACAAAGGTCTGGTTTTGATTTTTTTAGAATTGTTCTATAAAAAGAACAATGTCGATTATCCTGAAGTGATTAACAGCTTATAGAAATTTTATGATTCGCGAAAGCCTTACAAAGAATCGGATCGGCATGAATGCGGAATTTAACTACCGCGGTGAAGAGCCCGGCCGTCTTGAAAATTTTAGCGATGCGGTGTTTGCTTTGGCGATCACACTTTTACTTATCTCCACCTCTCCACCTACCAACTTCGAGCAGATTCGCAGGTTTACGTATGATCTAATTCCATTCTCCTTGTGCATCGTGATCATTATCATGATTTGGCATGAGCACTATGTTTTTTATTTACGCTATGGATTACGTAACACCAAGGTCATCTTACTGAATACCTTGTTTCTGGTAATTGTTTTGTTTTATGTGTACCCATTAAAGTTTATTACCAAACTCGCACTTTACCCGATTGCGAGCCTTGCCGGAAACGATGGTATTATTCGAGAGCTCAACGCCATGATTAAAGGCGAAGATGTAGCAGAATTGATGATTATTTATGGGCTTGGTGCGGCTTCAGTATTTTTTGTGCTGCGCCAAATGTACAGCTATGCATATTCTTGTGCTGATCAATTAGAGCTTTCTGAAATTGAAAGATTTGACACGAAGTCAAAAATTATGACCAATACCATTTTGGGCACACTGCCGTTGGTTTCGGTTTTGATAGCAATTATTTTTTTTAAAAAATGGTATGCGGGGCTCTTTTCAGGAATGACTTACTTGCTTTATACACCCATTTTCATGTGGTATGGAAGAAGGGTAGAGAAGAAGCGTATAGAATTGTTGAGTCAAATCCAAAAGGCGTCTGACACCTCAGAGGTGTCTTGACGCCTAGAACTAAAATCCATCGTCCTCTTTCTTCTCTTCTTTTTTCTCTTTCTTTTTTGCGGCAGACGTTCCGCCCGATAAATCATAAGGCGCTTCGAGGCCGTAGTAATTCAAGCGGAAGCGATTAACAAACGAAAGTGTTTCGTCATCGGAACCGGGTATGAAAACCAACTCGCCCACCTTTGCTTTGCTGGCATTGGTCTTTTTAGAAATCAGATCGTTGAAAGCTTGGTTCGATGAATGCACCATCAAGCGATTATCTTCAAATCCGAAATAGTACCATGCTTCAGGCGATGCTTTAAAGAACACATGAAACACCGGTGAACCATCTTCATTTCTTCGGATTTCCATAAATCCTTCAAACGCCCCATTGATGTCGTTGCGATAGCTGTTGCTAATTCCCAACGCACCTTCACTGTAAAATGCCTTGCGCTCTTGCGACCATTTTAAATTTACATTCGAGAAAACGATAGGCTGAATGAGTCCTTGCACGGTACCCAATGAAACATATCCTTGCTGTGATTTTTGTTCGTAATCTTTGGCAACCCGTTCGCCTACGAGGTTAGCCATTTTGTAGAGCAATTCAGTTTGATCGCCAAGGCCTTCCGTAGCACCTTCATTTTTAATTACCTCTTGTAAATTGAGTGCCATTAATTGATAAGCTGCATCCGGAATACCCATGTTAGCCATTATGAACGAATTCATTTTGATGTCATTCGTAGCTAAACTGCCTGAGCCAATAGCGGATGCAGTGAGACTCAAATCTTTTTGATTCTTGAAGAAAGTGACTGGGCCTTCAAAGTTCACTTCTTGCTTGTCTTCGTTGTAGGCAAAAACTTTTCCGGAAAGTTTTTCACCGGCCGCCTTTTGTCGATCTTCAATTTTAAACTGACCACTCTCCTTGTCGAAAAAGAGGGAGCCGCTAGGCAAAAAGAAATCATCATCTCCTTCATCTTTTTTATCGAAAACGAAAGTGATGTACAAACTGTTGTCTTGTGCAAAGTGCAATCCGGCTGTGGCGCGTCTGCCTTCTTCTGTTACTGTGTTATCAAAATCCAAATAAATATCTTTTTCATCGCCACTTTGATTATAAGCCAACCATGTGTTGTAGTTTTTCAGTTTCTTCAGATCCAATTTTACAAAACCTTTCAATTGAAGGGCGGGGCGTGTTGCATACATCACCATATCTCCTTTATAGAAAATGCGCGGAGCTACCAATATTTTTTCAGTTTCTGCTACTGCTCCGTTGGCTACGGTTTGTTGTGTGGTGTTCAGGTTTTTCTTTTTGGATTTCCCTTCGGCCGCGATGGCTTCCAAATGGAAATCGGTCATCTTGATTTTAAACGTATCATTGGCCGCATTTACATACTGATATGTAGCGTAGCCGGTAAACTCCTTACGGGAAATGATATCTACCACACCATTGGTCAACACGTGATAACCGTTGAGTGTATCCAATACAATCGTGGTGTTTTTTAGTTGACCGATTTTAGCGTTTTCTAAAATCAACACCTCATTGTTTTCGGGGGTGATTTTAGCATCAGCAACGATGATGTAAGGAATACCACTCACTTTCAGTTGCTGTAATTGAATATCGTATTCTGCTTTTTCGGCACTAAAGTTCAACGAATCCAATTCTTTTCGGGTGGTGTAGAAGTATGAGTTTTCAATGGGCACATCGGCTGCTTTGGTCATTACAATTTTCTGTGTGGTCAAATCCCATTTTGCTTGCGGAATGGAGGTTTTAAACTGGGCGTAAGGGAAGTCAATGGCGGCAACACCTTCCACTTCAGGGCTTACCGTAGCTACGTTTTTATCTAGGTCAAATTTTAAGCGCACATCGCTACCAGCCAATGCGGGCTTATCCGGATTACCGGTTTTCACTTCAAAGCGTGCGTGGCGCGCTCCTAAATCTTTCGAAGCAAAAGTCATTTCTCGTGAAGAAACTTCTGAGCCTCGCGTGCTCAGTTTACCGCTTCCGGCTACACCGCTTTTTGATACAGTAATAATACCATTGAGTGAAGCTGTGTTTTTGTACAGAGAGAATGGCTCCTTCAAATTTTTCATTTTGAATTTGTCTTGCTTGGGGAACCACTTCAAATGATAATCTGTAAATGTTACTTGCGGGAAAGTAACATTACCAATTTGCCTTTCTTTTATCTCACCCGTTTTTCCTTTCGATAGAACTGAGTCCGGATAGAAAACAAAATCATCGGCTTCTACTTTGGCAGCTAAATATTCAATTCGTCCGCTGGCGTGAATACCGGCATTGTCGAGGTTCATGCCGCCATATAATTTTGCATCGCCTTGATAAAGGTTGTAACCGGATTTTGGAATGCTGTGGGTAAAGCCCAACGATTTGTCCGGCATCGTGTGCAGCTTTTCTTTGAATGCCGGAAACATACCGCTGGAGATAAAAGTACCTTCAAAGTTGATTGATCCCGGATCTGCATCGCTCAAACTATCCAGCTTGAAGGGGGGCACCACAAAAAATACAGACTTGTCATACGCGCCATCCAACACTTCTTCACGATCAAAATAAATCACACCACCGGCTGTCGCATCAAGCCTTGGGTAGTTGGGCACTTTCATACGCCCCGACTTATTATCAGGTCGGTTGATGAATAGAGTACCTGAAGTTTTGTTGGCTCCGGTTTGTAACCCTCCGGCCGCAGCTGCTGTAGAGTCGGCACCCACCATGGAGTTGTTTACTCGTCTGCGCGTTCCGTTTTTCTCAGTAACATAAAACCGAATGGAGTCAATGTGATTTAAATTGATAAAAAAGCTGTCGTACTTCAGCGTAAAGTCCTTACCGGTAATTTCAAAATTTCCGGCATTGATCGTTCCATTGAATTTGATATCGCGATTACGCAAAAATTTAATCACAGCGCTATCCGGCTTAATCATCACATTAAGCGAATCACTCAAATTGAATTCTTCCACACCGTGCACCACCATGCTGCGGTCTTTCAGGCTGAGTGTTGCATTAGCAACCGTATCGGTGAGAGAATGCAACTTCATATTGTCATAATCCGCTTTGCCATCTACCGTTTCCAATAAATGCATAGCCTTGTCTTTTACATGTACTTTCCCAGAGCGCGCATCGTACAAAATCATTCCTTTTTGGGAAAGGAAATCGGCAGCCATACGAACTTTTTCAGTACTACGATTGGCATCAGCCAAATCAAAAACAAAAAAATCTTGCGTGTTGAATCTCTTTGCATAGTTCACAAAAATGGTGAGCGCGTGAAAGCCCAAGCCGGTTCCCTTCAATTCATTGAAGTCATTCGGGTCGTAAAAATCATTGGACTCAATCACCATCGGTGATACCCCACCGCTTCCTTCCACATTGATGGTGATACTATCGTTTTTTAAATTCCATACCAACGCATCGGCAGAAAAGTCAATTCCAAAATAAGAGGAGGAAAGAGGGGCTTTGCGCAGATTAGTTTTGTCTTTTGTTAACGTAATTTTTTGCTTGGCGATGTCGAAACGAACTTGCATGGATGGGTGCGTGAGCGAATCATTGTCTTGATAGATGACCACTCGAGCACTCGAAGCCAGAATTAACGAGTCTTTGAAAGCAAATGAAACAGACTGTGCTTTGAAACGCTTGTCGGCATCTCCGCGCAACTCAAGTGTGGCCGGATTACCATCTACCGAATTGCTATTGATCGTGGCCCCAGTCATACCAAATCCTCCACTATAAAAAATCCGGTCTGAACCCAATCCTAAAATGGGCACATTGGTTTCGTATGATTTAAAGCGAGGATAAATAGTTGAAGCTCCTTTTTTGTGACTAATACTTTTAAATTCGAATTGGCCGGGTATGCGACCCGAAATTTTTCCAACGTATTGAAGTTTGCCTTGCTCTGCTTTTAAAAAAGCTTGAGTTGTTTTGAAATGAAATTTGTTCAACTCATAATTCACCGAGTCAGGTGATAAGCCAGCCATCTTCCAATCGAAGCGCCCACCTTCGCCCACAAAAATCCGGTCGCGAAGGAAGTAAGTTCCGTGGGTGCTCTTCAGCGAAGCGGAATCATAAGGAGTGACAAAAGTGAGCGTGACACGATCAAACTCAATGGCAGCTCCGTAAATCTCAGGTTGAACAATGGGTTGTTGCCAGTTTGGCAAAGTAACCGAAGTCGTGTCTGGTTCAGCCGGAGGAATATAAGCTTGAGTTGTATCGGGAGCGGCCGGTTCCAGATATACAAATGAGTAGTTGTCATCGCTGGCATTCAGTCGAAATGCTTTTTGATAATTGAGCGCATGATGCTCAAAGAAATCCCGACTCTGTTGAAAGAAGATATTGGCTTGATTGCTGTTTTCTTTTGTAATTACCTGATCGGCAACTTTTAAAAAGCTATCGAATTTGGATGGATCGGCTTTTTCGATGGAGAGCGCTGCTACAATAGATCCATAGTAATTGATAAAGTGTGGACGCAGTTTGTAGCCTCTTTTTTTCATGAACTTTGCCTGCTTCTTGATCAAGGTTTGTTGATCAGGACCCAGATTGGCCCACACGTTGCCAAAACCATCGCCAATGGCCATTACTTCTACGGCACGTGTGTTATTGAGCAGCACCCGAATACTATCTTGAAACCCGAGCTGAACGGATCCGTCAGTCGCCTCTTGCTGGGCAACTACA
>DGYK01000063.1:215840-218722 GCA_002398365.1 Flammeovirgaceae bacterium UBA5008 | reverse complement strand
CTGGGCAACTACAGCAGTTGAAGCCACCAATGCTAAAAAGAATGTAAGAAGACTATTTTTCACAGTGATAAGTCGATGAAATCGCCATTAATACCCCACATCCAACCAGGATGATCTATTAACGATTCCATAGGATCAGTTTTAACTGGTGAAATTCGTAAATAAAACGCGAAAGTTCTAATGGTAAATAACGAATGCGCTAGGAATTTATTTTTGTAATAAAAGCGAAGCCCATTCTTCTTTTTCATCACGCTTTACCTCCTGCAAGCCCAGCGGAGTAGCTACTGATTTAAGATCGTTGATATCTTTTGTGAAAAAGCCGCTCAACAATAGAAAACCACCCTGTGCCAGATAGGCAGAATAGGTTTTCATTTCTTGCAATAGCACGTTTTTGTTGATGTTTGCTAAGATGATGTGAAATGTGCCGGTAGGCTGTACATCTTCAATTGTACCACGATGCAGTTGAATCGACTCACAATGATTGTTTTCAATATTTTCTTTTCCATTGATCACACTCCACTCGTCAATATCAAAAGCAACTACTTCGCTGGCTCCGCGCTTGGATGCCATAATGGAAAGTATGGCGGTGCCACAACCCGCATCCATCACACGCTTTTGTTGATGATCGATATCCAACTGACTTTTGATCATCAGATAGGTAGTTTGATGATGGCCCGTGCCAAAAGACATTTTTGGGGTGATCACAATTTCGTAGGGATACTTTTTTTCTATTTGATGAAACTCCGCTCGGATTAGGCAGCGATCATCTACTACAATGGGGTCCAGGCTTTTTTCCCACTGCTCATTCCAGTTTTGTTTTTGAATCTGATCCCAAAAGAAAAGTAGCGGGTTTACGGATTTATATTTTTCCTGTACTTCCGCCAATTGCTGCTCATTGAATCTGCGCTCTTCCACATAAGCCTCAAAACCTTTCTCCGTTTCCATGAACGTATCAAAGCCAACATCGGCAATTTCGGCCATCAATATCTCCGAAAAGTCCGGATCGCAAACTACTTGCAGGCGGGTGTAATACATATCTAATTCGGTGATTCGTTGATGTGTTAATTTGTTGATGGATTGAATTCGGCCATGTTAATTCGATTTTGATTGATACCTATCATTATCGAATTAACAAATTACCGAATCATCGAATTAAATTGATTTAACAATCTCCACAAACTCTCTCGACTTCAGCGAGGCTCCGCCTACGAGGCCGCCATCCACATCCGCGCAAGCGAAAAGTTCTTTGGCGTTGTCGGCTTTTACACTACCTCCGTAGAGAATGGAAATTTCTTGAGCAACAGCTGCGCCATATTTTCCGGCAATGTGCTGACGAATGACAGCGTGCATATCTTGTGCTTGTTGCGATGTAGCTGTTTTGCCCGTACCAATCGCCCACACAGGCTCATAAGCAATCACCACTTTTTGAATGGCTTCTGCACTCAGGTGAAATAAACTTTCTTCCACTTGTTGTTTTACCAATGCTTCATGTGTTCCCTTCTCGCGAATTTCGAGCGGCTCACCGCAGCAGAAAATAGGTGTAACATTACTTGCCAATGCTTTGTCAACTTTGGTGGCGAGCAACTTTCCATCTTCACCGAAATATTGTCTGCGCTCGCTGTGGCCAATGATCACGTAAGGAATACCCATCGACTTTAACATCACGGCAGATACTTCACCGGTGTACGCACCACTGTCGTGCTCGCTGCAATTTTGTGCGCCAACTTTAATGGTTGATTGACCTAATTGATTTTTGACCGGGACCAGATAAGGAAAAGGCGTGCATAATATGGTGATCACATTTCCTTTCACTTCATCGGCCACCATGCCCATCAATTCGGAAGTAAGGATTTGTGCTTCCTCCAATGTTTTATTCATTTTCCAATTTCCTGCTACAATTTTTTGACGCATAAGAGATTTATTTTAGGTAAGGTTGATAATCAGTTGTGGGTGAGAAGTTATTTTTTTTCGAATACAAATTTTTCAGAAGGTGAGTTGACCGTGAGACGCGCGCTCTTCACCGGGCTTTTATAGGTAACATGCACGAGGTTTGATTGATCATCGTGCGTGCTCATGATGGCATCATTGAAAACTTCCAGCGATTTCACCTTCTTTACACCTTCAATTTCGATGTAGGCTATAAGCGAAAGATCTTCACGCTCTACAGCTAGGAACTTGAACTTACAAAGTTTGCCCTCCAGCTTTACGCGAAAGTGTTCGTTGAGGTAGTTGATCACCAACTGTTGCGTAGTGAGACCGTTTTTGGGTTCAAGCAAATCCAAATCAGGTTCTTTGCGCTGTGCGCGAATGGAAAGTTCCAAGTCATCGATGAATAAGCGCGAAATGATTTGAAGTGCTTTATCTTTTTCGCTGTAGCTGATTTCTGTTACGGAGATGTGCACCGGATGAACCGGATTTTCGCCTGTGGCCTGCACGTTAACGCCCGTGGTCATCAGGATTAATCCAATCGCAAATTTCAAAACAGTTGCTTTCATAAGAGTTGCAAAAATACCCCGAATTGTCCTAAATCAAAATTAGCTTTATACTTGCACCGAAACGGTTTGCAATGAGTGAGTTTGGCCTATACTTTGGATTGGGGCAAGAGCATATTTTGGATTATGCCAATGGCTACGATCATATTTTGTTTGTGTTGGCGCTGTGTGCGGTTTATTTAGTCCGCGATTGGAAAAAAATTCTGATTTTAGTCACCGCTTTCACCATTGGTCATTCAATTACGCTTGCTTTAGCAACCTTGCAATTGGTGACAGTTGATCCCGCGTTCATCGAATTTTTAATACCGCTTACCATTTTCGTTACAGCAGTTTCCAATCTGTTTAAAAAAGAAGAAAACCTGAATACTGGCAAAATACAGATCAACTATG
>DGYK01000063.1:195833-215661 GCA_002398365.1 Flammeovirgaceae bacterium UBA5008 | reverse complement strand
AATACAGATCAACTATGTTTTCGCGCTTTTGTTTGGATTGATTCATGGGTTGGGCTTCTCCAACTACTTACGCGCTATCTTGGGTAAAAACCAGAGTATCTTATCACAGCTATTGGCCTTTAATCTGGGTTTGGAGTTCGGCCAAATAATTGTGGTAGCGATTTTCCTAGCGCTTAGCTTTCTTGTGGTTGATTTATTGAAAGTAACACGCAGAGATTGGAAGATGGTGTTGTCTTCGGCCATTGCTGGAATCGCCATCATTTTGATGAAAGATCGTTTGTAAAATCGTTCCTATTAACAAGTAAACTTTTGAACTAACTAAATTATATGAAGCAACTTTTACTACTCGCCTTTATGGTTGTGTCGCTCGGCACATGGGCGCAAGAGCAAAAACCCGAAGCGCCAAAGTGGCAAGGCAAATTCGAGCAACTCGATCAAACCCTGCCTACGCCAAATGAATATCGTTCAGGCTCCGGTGCACCCGGCCCCAAGTACTGGCAGCAACAAGCCGACTACGACATGGCTATTGAACTTAACGATTTGAACCAAAGCATCTCCGGCAAGGAAACTATTACCTACACCAATAATTCCCCTGACGTGTTGAAGTATTTGTGGCTACAACTCGATCAAAACATTTTAGATAAAGAGAGCAATACCGCAAAAACCCAAACCAGCTCTATCCGTGATTCTACGGCTGCCAAAACAATGGCCGGCCAGTTTAATTTGTATGATTACGAAGGTGGTTATAAAGTAAAAGCGGTAACTGATGTGAATGGCAAAGCATTGAGCTACACCATCAACAAAACGATGATGCGTGTGGATTTACCTACTCCTTTGAAGTCGGGAGATAAGTATTCTTTTAAGGTAGAATGGTCTTTCAATATCAACGACCGTAACTTATACGGTGGTCGCAGCGGACTAGAGTTTTTCCCTGAAGATGGCAACTATGTGTACACCATTGCACAGTTCTTCCCACGCATGTGCGTGTACGATGATGTAGTGGGTTGGCAAAACAAACAATTCTTAGGTCGTGGAGAATTCACTCTTCCTTTTGGAAATTATAAAGTGAGCATTACCGTTCCTGCCGATCATATCATTGGCGCTACCGGTTCATTGAAAAATGCTGCTCAGGTTTTGACCAAAGCGGAGATGGATCGCTTTGAAAAAGCAAAAAACACCTACGACAAACCAGTGATTATTGTAACTCAAGATGAAGCGATTGCTCGCGAGAAAGCCAAGTCGACCCAGAAAAAAACATGGCAATTTGAAGCAACCAACGTACGCGATTTCGCTTTCGCTTCTTCCCGTAAATTTATTTGGGATGCGATGGCAGTGAAGATTGGTGACAAAACCCCTTTGGCGATGTCCTACTATCCGAAAGAAGGAAACCCACTGTGGGAAAAGGAGTCTACGATAGCTGTAAAGAACACGATTGAAGTGTATTCGAAATACACGGTAGATTATCCATATCCTCACGCTACTTCTGTTCACGCTGCATCCATTGGTATGGAATACCCGATGATCTGTTTCAACTTCGGTCGCCCGAAAAAAGATGGAACCTATGACAATGCTACTCTGCAACGCATGTTGGGTGTGGTGATTCACGAAGTGGGTCATAATTTCTTCCCGATGATTATCAACAATGACGAGCGCCAGACAACCTGGATGGACGAAGGTATCGACAGCTTTGTGCAGTTGATGACAGAATTAGAACGCTATCCGCAATTGGATTGGAGCCGCGGCAAACCTGCTGGTATTGTACCTTACATGAAAGGCGATAAGAGCATCATGCGTCCGCTCATGACCAACTCCGAACAAGTGATTGCATTTGGTTCAGAGCAATATGCCAAAGCAGCCACAGCACTTTACATTCTCCGCGAGACGGTAATGGGCAAAGAGCTTTTCGACAAATCGTTTAAAGAATATGCGCAGCGCTGGGCATTTAAACATCCGAAGCCGGCAGACTTTTTCAGAACGATGGAAGATGCATCCGCGGTAGATTTGGATTGGTTTTGGAAAGGTTGGTTTTACACCACAGATAATGTAGACATGTCGCTGGACAATGTGAAGTGGTATAAAGTGCGTACAGAAAAAACTAATTTGGAAAACAAAGATGTGAAGGTGGCGAAAGGCGATTTAGCTAAGGAAGGCGATGCGAACCAAAAGCCAAGCGACTTCAGCAAAGGCCCTGAATACTTCACCGTCATTCCAACCGACAACCGTTTTTATGGTGAGTTTGCCAACCGCATTGACGATAAGGCAGTGATGGCGAAGATGGAAAACAAAAATTTCTATGAAATCACACTCTCTAATAAAGGAGGCTTGGTGATGCCGGTGATCATCGAGTGGACGTTTAAAGACGGAAGTAAAGAAATTGAGCGTTTGCCTGCTGAAATTTGGAGAATCAATGAAACAAAAGTAACCAAGGTCTTTGCGAAAGAAAAAGAAGTGGTGAGCGTAGTGCTCGATCCTCAAAAAGAAACAGCTGATATCACCATCGAAGACAACGTGTTTCCGAAAGTGGCACAGCCAAGTAAGTTTGATGAATTGAAGAAGAAGAATTAATTCGAATTAACTCCTTAAAAAAAGGCTACCCATTCGGTAGCCTTTTTTATTGTGTTATAACTAGATTTCCAAGTAGGCTAATTTGTAGAATCAACCCACGGAACTTTTTTGGAACGATAAAAATCGATGTTCATCAGCCGGAAGCGTTCCGCTTGTTTTCCCAATCGAACCTTATATTCATCCCAATTTCTGATTTCGTTTTTTGCCCACCCGATTTCCGCATAGCCGGGTAATCGCGGAAACAACAAATATTCTATCTCATCCATGTTCGAAATGGTTTCCGACCACAAAGGAGTTTCAATACCGATAATATTTTCTGGAGCAATTCCCTCTACGTATTGGGATGGTTCCCACAGATAAGCACTATCCACTTCAATATAAGCAGCCCAATGCAACCCATACTTTGACGTAGAATCATAACTCATATCCAGATACGCTTTTTTCGCAGGCGACATTAAAATTTTACTTCCTTTTTCATTAGCCATCAAAGCATACTTGTCGGCATTCCAAAACTGTACTATGGTTTCACCGGCAATCTCGCCTTGCGCAATTTCTTCCCATCCCATCATGGTTTTACCATTCGCTTTTACCAAATCCTGAAAGCGATTAATAAACTGAATGTAATCTTCTTTTTTAGTCACTTTGGCTTCATCTCCACCAATGTGGAAATAAGGTCCCGGTGTGAGCGCAGAGATTTCACGTATCACATCACTCACAAAACGCATTGTGGCTTCCTTCTCCAACCGCAGTGTGCTCCAACCTACTTCAATTCCGGTGTAAAGTTCAGTAGGTTTCGATTTGCCATCTAATATCTTATTTGCGTTGGCAGTGGTAGTTAATTTTCCCTCAGCAGGCACAATGGTGCCACCGTTTAGTTCGCCATACGAAGCCAGCGCAGAATTAATATGACCGGGCATATCAATTTCGGGTACAATGGTGATGTAGCGCGCTTGCGCATAGCGAATGATTTCAGAGTATTGTTCTTGTGTATAAAAACCACCTACGCCACCACCTACTTCTGTTTGCCCTCCAATTTGCGTTAAATTCGGCCACGATTTTATTTCGATTCTCCAGCCCTGATCATCCGACAAGTGTAAATGCAAAAAATTGATTTTATAAAGCGCCAGCAAATCAATGTAACGTTTTACTTCTTCTATCGAAAAGAAATGGCGCGCCACATCCAGCATGGCACCTCTGTAATTGTATTGCGGAAAATCGCGAATACTTCCCGTGGGAATTTTCCACGAAACATTTTGAATTTCACTCGACTCAATAGTAGCAGGTAGTAATTGTCTTAATGTTTGAATTGCTCGAAAAGCACCTTGTGGTTGATTTGAATCGATGGTGATTAATTCTTCATCAATCGTGATGCGATAGCCCTCTGCTCCCAATTCTTTTTCATTGATTGATTTAAAGCAAATGCCTTTTTCACCATTTCCATTTTGAATAGTAAACTGAAATCCAGTAGCCGGTTGAAGCAAGCTGATCAGATAGCCCGATATGTTTCTCCATTCTTCAGTTTGATTTGGAATGTAAATCACGGTGTTGTTCTCCAATTCAAAATTTCCAGTGCCGGACTTTACTTCGGCAGGCAACGGAATGACGGATGATGATTGCAAGGTGGGCTCATCGCTTCTTCCGCATGAAATCACCAAACCAACTGTAATTAGGAAAAAATAAATTCGATGCATAAAATCACTTTACTTTCAAAAGTAGAAAATATTCAGCGGATGCAATGACGAACTTGTATCTTGGTGCGGTGATCCAAAAGCTCAAAAAGTTTTTTTTTAGCCAATCCCGCCTGCGATGGGTGATTGGTTTTATGGTGCTCGTTTATGTGGTTCTGGTGGGAGCATTGGCCCAAGCCTGGTATGCTGACCAAATGGTACAACCTTTCCATTTTTTTAATGACTGGCCCGAATGGAAGCAACTCGATAAATTCGCACATGCCGCATGGTCATTTCATGTTTGCGCAGCAGCGTGGAGGCTCTTACGCTGGGGCGGATTGAAGCAGGCACTTTCATTGGGCACCATTACCGGATTTATTATAGTTTCTTCCATAGAAATCATGGATGGCTTTTCCATTGGCTATGGAGCTTCGCTTTTTGACTTAGTTGCGAATGCATTGGGGGCCACTTTATTTTTTGCACAAATCAGATGGTGGAGTCACATTAAAATTTTTCCGAAATATTCATTTCACCCTACGTCATTTGCCGTGCTGCGACCCAGTTTGTTAGGAGATGGATTCTTACAGGAAGCATTGAAAGATTACAATGGTCAAACCCTTTGGTACAGTTGGACGCCTGAAAAGAAATGGTGGCCTTCGTTTTTGTCGATAGCCATTGGGTTTGGTGCGGAAGGCATGATCTACGGTCGAGATGCGGAAAATGCTGCGCATGGCTATTCTCCTTACCGGAAATTTTATCTATCGCTGGATTTGAACCCCAATTATTTTAATTCGCTAAAAGCGGGATGGCGCACGTTTTTATTTCCGCTCACCATTGTTAAATGCCCGGCTCCGGCTATCGAAGTTTCCACGCATGGGGTACGGTTTCATTGGATATACTTCTAGCTCCCGATCAAGTAATAATCATTCGGCTTTCACTCAACTTTGGTTACTTTTGGGGCCTTTAAATAAATCTCCCAGTATGAAACCATTTTTCGTTCTAATTTTTATTGTATGCTCGATCCCTGCCTTCAGCCAGCAAAAGTGGCAAGGTAAATTCGAACAGCTTGATCAGATTTTACCTACACCTAATAGCTACCGATCAGCATCAGGCGCACCCGGTGTTAATTACTGGCAACAGCGTGCCGACTATGACATTGATGTGGAATTGAATGATGAAACACAATTCATCACCGGAAAGGAAACAATCACTTACTATAACAATGCTCCGGAGGCATTACGCTACTTGTGGTTACAATTAGATCAAAATAATTTGTCGAAAGACAACATGACGGATAAAACCGAAACCAATCGGGTGAGAGATTCTATCCCTGCAAAATTCTTTCCGCTTTCCAGCGACACGTACGGTTACGAAGGGGGTTTTAAAATAAAATCAGTAAAAGATGCGAATGGCAAAGATCTTCCATTTTTGATTAACAACACGATGATGCGCGTAGATCTTCCAGTGGCTCTGAAAACAGGCGATAAATTTGTTTTCAAAGTAGAGTGGAGCTACAATGAAAAAGACCGCGTGAAGTTTGGCGAGCGTGGAGGGTATGAATATTTTCCGGAAGATGGAAACTATCTCTACACCGAAGCACAGTGGTTTCCGCGCATGTGTGTGTTCGATGACTACGAAGGCTGGCAGAACAAACAATTCTTAGGACAAGGTGAGTTTACGTTGACTTTTGGAAACTACCGAGTACGCATTACAGTTCCATCCGATCACATTGTAGGAGCCACCGGCATGTTACAAAATCCGAAGGCCGTTCTTACCAAAGAACAAATCGAACGCTTTGAAACAGCTAAGAAAACATTTGATAAGCCCGTGTTTATTGTAACCGAAGACGAAGCAAAAAAGAAAGAAAAAGAACGTTCGAAGAAAAAAAGTACATGGGAGTTTTACGCTGAAAATGTAAGAGATTTTGCGTTTGTTACTTCACGTAAATTTATTTGGGATGCGATGGCGGTGAAGGTAAACGACAAAACACCTTTGGCGCAGTCACTCTATCCAAAAGAAGGAAACCCGCTATGGGCAAAAGAATCTACCATGGCGATTAAGAACACTTTAGAAGTTTATTCCGCCCGCACGTTTGATTATCCTTACCCAACCGCTTACTCGGTGCACACCGCTAATCAAGGAATGGAATACCCTATGATTTGCTTCAATGGTGGCAGACCGAAAGCAGACGGCACGTATTCGCAGCGCACCTATGAAGGAATGGTGGGTGTGATCATTCACGAAGTAGGTCATAACTTCTTCCCGATGATTGTTAACTCAGACGAGCGTCAATGGAGTTGGATGGATGAGGGATTGAATTCTTTTTTGGAGAGAGAAACCAAGCGCGAGCGCTACCCGAATGTTAGTATCAATTGGGGTTCACCCAAAGGCATGGCCAACTACATGAAAGGTGACAAGAATATGATGCGCCCGATCATGTGGGATTCAGATAATATCCCCGGCAACGACTTTGGCCCTAATGCTTACGGAAAACCATCTGCTGCTCTTACGCTGTTGCGCGAAACAGTGATGGGTCCTGAATTATTCGACAAAGCATTTAAAGAATATGCGCAGCGTTGGGCATTCAAACATCCCAAGCCGGCAGATTTCTTCCGTACAATGGAAGACGCTTCTGCTGTGGACTTAGATTGGTTTTGGAGAGGCTGGTTTTACACCGTTGATAATGTAGATGTAGAGTTGGATGAGGTGAAATGGTTTAGAGTAAAGTCAGAGCAAAAAGACTTGGAGAACAAAGGCATCAAAACCAAAGCGGGCGATTTAGCAACTGCCGCAAAAGAAAAAGCAACCGATTTCAACAATGGCCCGCAAGAGATTACGATGATCAATACGGATGATCGTGCCTATGGGGAGTTTAAAAATAAAATCAATGATGCCGATGTACGTGCAAAAATTGCCGGCAAAAACCTGTACGAGATTACGTTAAAAAATAAAGGCGGACTAGTGACACCGGTTATTATCGAGTGGACCTATAAAGATGGCAGCAAGGAGTTGGAAACCATTCCCGCAGAGATTTGGCGCGTGAATGAGTGGGAGGTAAAAAAGGTCTTTATGAAGGATAAAGAAGTGACGAATGTAGTCATTGACCCAGCCGGAGCTTCCGCAGATGTGAATTTGACCGACAACGTATTTCCCAAGAAGCCAACAGAAACTAAGTTTGATCAGTTGAAGAAGAATTGATCAGCGTTAAATGAAACATCAATTTTTATTACTTTTTTTTATTCTCGCCTTTAACAAATTAATAGCTCAAAATGTAAAGGGCGAGGATATATCATCGAAAGTAAAATCTTTTGATTACGAATGTTTGGGTATGAATGGTGACAAAGGGGTCAAATACACCAAATTGGAAGTCAAAGAGTTTAGATTGATTCGGTCAATGTTAATTCTAAATTTTAATGTCACTACAAATTGTGGAAATACCCAGAGTGGCCAGTTATTGCTGAGAGGAGATACTTTAAAAATATTAGATCAGCTTAAAAAGTTTGATCGTAAAGAAATAGAAACAATTGATTCCCTTGGAAATAAGATGATGACTGTGTCATATACAGTGGAGCCAACTGAATGCGATTGTCTGGCAAACTATTCCTATAAAATTAAGGACGTGAAAGCCCTTCCAAAGATTTTGTGTTACCATCAGGCTTTTCCAGCAAATGGTAAGGAATATTGGGAATCTGTTGAATTAAAAGTAATAAAGTAGTTAGATGAAGTCTGGTCTAAATCAAAAAATCGGTATTCTCGGTGGCGGGCAACTTGGCCGAATGCTCATTCAATCGGGCATAGATTTTAATATTAATTTTTCCGTCCTCGATCCGGATGCATCTGCACCGTGTGCGTCTATTTCTTCGTTCACCCATGGCAAATTAATAGACTATCAAACCGTGGTTAATTTTGGTAAAGCTTGTGATCTCATCACCATCGAAATTGAAAACGTGAATGTGGAGGCATTGAAAGAGCTTGTTCGGCAGGGCAAAAAAGTGTTTCCGCAACCGGAGGTGATTGAATTGATTCAAGATAAGCGTAAGCAAAAAGAGTTCTATAAAAGACATCAGATTCCTACGGCCGATTTTATCCTTACCGAGAACAAACAAGAGGTAATAGCCAACCGATCATTTTTACCGGCTGTCAATAAACTTGGAAAAGAAGGCTATGATGGTAGAGGCGTGCAACTACTTCGCTCGGAAGCAGATTTGGAAAAAGCTTTTGATGCTCCTGGCCTCTTAGAAAAACTGATTGATTTCGAAAAGGAAATTGCTGTCATCGTGGCGCGGAATGAGAGTGGTGAAATTATCTCTTACCCTGCGGTGGAAATGGTTTTTCATCCAACCGCTAATTTGGTAGAGTACTTATTTTCTCCTGCAGAAATTTGTTCCGCTATAGCCAAAGAAGCAGATGCCATTGCCAAATCGGTCATTGAAAAAATGAATATGGTAGGATTGCTGGCCGTGGAAATGTTTGTTACCAAAGAAGGCAAAGTGCTCGTAAATGAGGTAGCCCCACGTCCACACAACAGCGGGCATCAGACCATCGAAGCCAACATCACATCGCAGTACGAGCAGCATTTGCGTGCCACTCTTAACTTACCGTTGGGCAACACGGCCACCGTATTGCCGAGTGCTATGGTTAACTTATTGGGCGAAGAGGGCTTTTCAGGAGACGCTCAGTATCAGGGCTTGGAAGAGGTGCTCCGTTTAGCAGGAACGCACATACATCTCTATGGCAAGAAAATAACCAAACCCTTTCGTAAAATGGGTCATGTTACAATCGTAGATGCAGATTTAGAAAGTCTGCGAAAGAAAGCCAACTTTGTAAAACAAACCTTAAAAGTAATTGCATGAGCAAACCAGTAGTCGGCATTATTATGGGCAGCCAGTCAGACTTAAAAGTGATGCGCGAGGCTGCCGAGTTCCTAGAAGAAATGGAAATTCCTTTCGAATTGACGGTCGTATCTGCCCATCGTACACCTGAACGAATGGTTGCTTATGCCTCATCTGCAAAAAGCAGAGGATTGAAAGTTATCATTGCAGGTGCCGGAGGTGCTGCTCACCTTCCGGGCATGGTGGCTTCGCTTACTTCATTACCAGTAATTGGCGTTCCGATCAAATCGTCTAATTCAATTGATGGCTGGGATTCCGTGCTGTCTATTTTACAAATGCCTGCTGGTGTGCCGGTGGCAACGGTGGCGCTTAATGGCTCAAAGAATGCAGGAATTTTAGGTGCTCAAATCATTGCCACCAGCGATAAATCAGTGGCTAAGAAGCTGGATCGATTTAAAGTCCAACTCCGCAAAAAGGTAGAAGAATCTTTCCGATTCATCGAAAAAAAGGGATGGAAAGAAATTCCATCTTAAGATTCTATATAATTTAGTATCTTGAATGGATAATAGATAATATGAAGCCTAGTGAAAAAGGTTGGTTAAAGGCCTATCTGGATTTCCGCCAGGATTTACTTCGAAATTTATCAAACGATACTAAAAAGGCTTCCCACCCTGAGCAATCGTTGTATCGGGTTATTCAACCAACCGGCCTCATGTATGGACAAGCAGTTGATTCACTGCAACACCCTGATGCCAGAGCTTGGAATGAGCGCGACAAAATGAAGATTCTACTGGCGGAAAGTCTTATCAGTAGTTCTCTGCTGTTTGTAGATCGAAAAATTAAAACGACTGAAGAATTATCTGAAATAATTGAAAAGACGCTCGATAGCATTGGTAGTTTTTATAACAACGTTTTTCCCGAACTCGCCACACCTTCAAAAACATTGTTTGGCAAAAAGAAAACGCCCATTGAACTGGCAGAGAAAATATTGGATAAACGTATTGAGCTAACAGCCAAACACAGTCAAAATTTTTGGGTTCACTTTTTTCACAATAGCCTTCTTTTTCTAGACGTATTCATATTTGGTCAATGGATTCACACCAATGCCGATAAAATCGTTTCGGACTTTTTCAAATACGAACGTGAAGAATTGCGTTTCTCGGTAATCAAAGTGATAGCGGCTGCAGCACATTCCAATCACTCATTAGAGTTTGAAGAGCGAAAATTGCTTGACTACTTTTTAATCAGTGCGGGTCTTAGCAATGACAAGAAAAAAGAGGCCCAAGAAATTTTTGAAAGAGGCATTTCCGTAGAGGAGATAAACCTGCCAACAAATAATTCCTGGATACTGAAAAAATACTTTTTAGAGATGGCCATTCTCACCATCTGGGCCGATAAGCGGGTAGAGGGGAATGAACAGAATTTCTTGGTACGACTTTGTGCCTATATGGGTTTTTCTCCTGATGATCTGGAGAATAGCATGATTGCTATAGAAGGTTTCGTTTTAGAGCATTGGGATCACCTTGACACGCTTCAAAACAAACAGGACTACAACGAGGTGAGCGAGCGGTTTATTAAACGCATGTCTGATGTTACGAGTAGCAATAAAAACAGACTGATCAAAGAGGTTCAACAAAATGCGGAATTGATGAGTTTGTTGCGAATGGCCAGATCCAACGAATTGAATTCAGCCGACAAGAAACGAATGCAGGAATTTCTGATTGTAGCCCTAAAAACCATCCCTACATTTGTGATTATTTCTCTGCCACAGCGCTTCCTTACGCTTCCTGTGCTACTAAAAATACTGCCGGCAGATTTCTTTTCAGAAATAGGATAAGATTTACTCCTTCAATTTAGAATCATCATCATCTATGTTGCCTTGAAGTTTTTGAGGAACAATAACGGACAAGACAATTGAGAAAGTAAGAGTTACGATGATTACGGCAAATGAGAGTTGCGGGGGGATTTCATAATGTACAATCTCCAGCAACATTTTCGCGCCAATGAAGAAAAGGATGATGCTGAGACCTTTTTGCAGCAAGTAAAACTTATCGATAATTCCTGATAGTAAGAAGAACATGGCACGCAATCCCAGCACAGCGAAGATGTTAGAAGTGTAAATCAGGAATTCATTTTGGGTGATGGCGAAAGCTGCCGGAATCGAGTCAACTGCAAAAATTAGATCTGTTGTCTCGATCAATACGATAATGAGAAAGAGCGGAGTAAACATCCATTTGCCATCTACTTTGGCCATGAATTTACCTCCCATTTCATCATTGGTAATGGGCAAATATTTGCGGCATAACTTTAGGATTGGGTTCTTTTCGGGATCAATTTTCTCATCGCTGTCTTCAAAATAAATTTTGATACCTGAGTAGAGGAGAAACACTCCGAAGATGTAGAGAATAAAATGCCATTTCGCAATAAAATAGGCGCCAACAAAAATAAAGATACCACGGAAGAACACAGCTCCAAGGATGCCCCAGAAAAGGATCTTATGGTAGTATTCTTCTTTGACAGAAAAGTATTTGAGAATGAGTAGAATAACAAAAATGTTATCCACAGACAAGGCGTACTCAGTAAGATAAGCCGAAAAGTACTCCACCATTGCATCTCCTTTGCCCGGATCGTATAAGTAAACTAAGTATCCAAATACAGTGCTGACCAGCACCCAGAAAATGGACTGGTATAGGGCGGATTTGGTCGTAATTTTATGTGCAGACTTATTGAAGACTCCAAGGTCCACCAACAAGAAAACAAAGATTACGGCCGAAAAAACGCCAAAGAGTATGGTTTCTTCTTGGCTTTGATTACGAAACAGGGAAAAGAGGAGCATCACCCAATATTGCTGGTTAGAAGATCACTGAAAAATAGCGCATTTTGACTCGATGTAGCTATAATAATTTTCAAATTTACGAATATATTTTACACTAAAAACTTACGCGTGAGATTAGATCGGGCTAAAAGACAAAAGGAAACCGTGTATCCTGAAAAATAGCGCTGATTAGTGGCAATTTTGGCACTTACCCTGAATCAATAGGTTAATTTCTTGCGCTTCGTAACCTGCTGGCAAGGACACCATGGGGATGTTTACTTCTTGTAAGCAACTCGTTTGGCCACAAATGGTACATTTAAAATGTACATGTTCATGCTGGTGATGTGCATGTGTACATAACTCGGTGCAGAGTGCATATTTTAATGATCCACTGTCATCTAGTACTTTATGAACAACTCCCTTATCCACGAATGTCTTGAGCGTGCGGTATATAGTTACCCGATCAAATACATCCGCTATTTCTCGCTCGATGTCCGTGTAGGATAATGCAAAAGGTCGTTTGAGGAATAGCTTCAAAATGGCTGACCGACTGGTGGTATGCCGAAGATCAAAATCCTTCAATATTTCGCCTTCTCCTTTCATTAACTTAATTATTCTCTAGCTGTAGCTCAAGCAAATTACGATAAATACCATTGTCCCGCATAGATAGTTCATGGTGCGATCCGGATTCAGCAATTTGCCCGTCTTTGATAACAAAAATGGTATCTACCGAGCGAATGGTGCTGAGGCGGTGTGCAATGACAATAGTGGTGCGGTTTTCCATTAACTTTTCCAAAGCCTCTTGCACCAAGCTTTCAGACTGGGCATCCAGTGAGCTGGTAGCCTCATCCAAAATCAAAATAGAAGGGTCTTTTAAAATAGCCCGTGCAATAGCCACCCGCTGCTTTTGCCCACCGGATAGTTTTACTCCCCGATCACCTACCAAAGTTTCCATCTTTTCTGGAAAGCTTTCGATGAATTCCCAGGCGTTGGCTTTGCGTGCTGCGGCTTCAATTTCTTCAGGTGTGGCATTTGCTTTTCCATAAGCGATGTTTTCGCGAATGGTGCCGCCAAACAAAATCACTTCTTGGGGCACAATGCCAATGTTGCTTCGATAATCGGTGAGGTTGTAATCCGAAATAATTTTATCATCTACTTCAATGCTTCCGGTAGAGAGAGGATAGAAGCGCATCAATAGTTGAACGATGGTGGACTTACCGGCTCCGCTGGGCCCTACTAAAGCAATTTTCTCACCTGGATTTATTTGTAAACTAATTGATTTTAAAACTTGAAAATCACTGCGTGTTGGGTAGGTAAATGAAACATCTTTGAAAGCCACTTTACCTTTCAACTTCAATTTACCACCAGAGGCAATGGACTCATCGGATTGATCTAATATTTCTAATACCCGCTCCGATGCCCCCACCGAACGCTGAAGTGAGCTAAAGATATCGCCCAAACCGGCAATTGAACCACCTATAAAGGAGGTATAGATAATGAATGAGAATAATTCTCCTACCGTAGCCTCTCCGTTTTGCAACAGATAAGCACCATACCAACTCACCGCCACAATTCCACCAAACAATGCAAGGATAGTAAACGAAATAAACAATCCTCTGTATTTGGAGGCGTGTATAGCCGTGTTTACTACTTCATTCAAAGATTTTTTGTAGCGAATGGTTTCGAAAACTTCATTGGTAAATGATTTGACGACTGCTATTGATTGCAACGTTTCTTCCACAATTACATTGGCGTTGGCCAATTGATCCTGTGTTTTTTTAGAAAGCTTGCGGATAAATTTCCCGAAGAAAAGTGCAGCCACCACCAGTACCGGAAAAGTGAGCAACATGAAAATGGTGAGGCGTGGTGTGAGAATGAAGATCAACGGAATACCTATGAGCAACACCAAAATTTGACGAAGTAGTTCAGCCAATGTAAAGGTGAAGGTATCGTACAGCGTGCCTACATCGGACGTGAGGCGGCTGGTCAGTTCACCCACTCTGCGACTATCAAAAAATGACATGGGCAGCCATACCATTTTCGTATAAACAGCATGACGCAAGTCGGACAAGGATCGCTCACTGACGATGGTAAAAGTGTATACACGCAGAAAAGAGAAAACACTTTGAACAGCTAAAATGCCAATTAATGCCAGCGCGATTTGATTGATGCTGGTAAGGACAAAATCATTTTTCCCTTGCGCAACGTCCAACAGCTTGCCTGCAAAATAGGGAAATGACAACAAGGTTCCGCTGGAGAGAGCTAAAGCTACCAACCCCAGAGCAAATGTTTTTCGGTAAGGCAACACAAAGCGAAAAATGCCAAGCAGTTTTCGAATCCCTTCCTTATCTAACTTTTTCTTTTCGCCTTCTTCTTCTTTAAAACGTTTCGCCATCGGTTAGTGGGAGATGCTGCCTTGAATGGAAAATTGGACGGTGTCATTAAAAATCATTTTCTGACCACCGGTGATTGAATATTTTTGAATGAAGGGCTTGCCCTGCTCTTCATCCAATGTTAACGTTAAATGACGTGCGATATCGTTTAGTACATTTTTCTCTATGTACTTTGATTCAATGCGTTTAATGTTTTCAAACGAACCCTGATAATAGAAATGCACATAAGGCACTGATGAAGGAATCTTAGCCTGATAACTGCGAATGGTGAGATTACTTTTATCGTCCGGACGCTCGGAAATTTCGTAGTTATTTTTGTACATCGGCTTGTTGATCACATCCAGTTGCAAAAACGCATCCCATTCGTGAGCTAAATTGGTGCCATCTGCTTGGAATGAACTGGAATCCTTCTTGCTATTGATAGCGGCCACTTTGAAAATAATCTTTTGTTGAATCGCACGTGCCTGCACTTGCTTGTGAATCAAGCTGTCAAAATCAAAATACGGCTTGACATACACTTCATTGGATTGTTTACACGAAGAGCACAAAAAATACAAGCTACCAAGACTCAATAAAAATATTCTCATCGATTATTTTTCAACTAATACATTTCCGGTCATTTCTTTCGGAATGGAGATGCCCATTAGCGTAAGAATTGTTGGAGCTAAATCACCCAGCTTACCGTCTTTTATTTTTGAATAGGTTTTTGAATCATCTACCAAAATGCAAGGAACCAGATTTGTAGTGTGTGCCGTGTTGGGAGTTCCGTCTTCATTCACCATAATATCCGCATTGCCATGGTCTGCTATGATGATCACCGCATAGCCATTTTTACGGGCCACTTCAGTTACCGCCTCATTGCATTTATCTACCGTTTCAACAGCCGTTACCGCAGCAGAAAACACACCCGTATGGCCCACCATATCCGGATTGGCAAAATTCAAACAGATAAAATCAGCCGACCCTTTTTCCAGCTCAGGAATGATTTTGTCTTTAATATCGTTGGCACTCATCTCCGGTTTCAAATCGTAGGTAGCTACTTTTGGTGAAGGGCACATGATGCGTGATTCCCCTTCAAAAACATCTTCGCGACCACCCGAGAAAAAGAAAGTAACGTGCGGATATTTTTCTGTTTCCGCAATGCGGATTTGTTTCTTGCCCGCTTTGGATACAATCTCTCCGAGCGTATTCTCCAGATTATCTTTATCGAACATCACTTTCACATCGTGAAACGAGTCATCATAGTTCGTAAGCGTCAAGTAATACAAGGGCAATTTTTTCATTCCTTGTTCAGGAAAATCTTGCTGTGTGAGCGCCATGGTAATTTCGCGGCCGCGGTCGGTTCTAAAGTTAAAGCACAAAACCACATCACCCGGTTGAATGGTGGTAATAGGTTTGCCTGCTCCATCAACAGCTACAATTGGCTTAATGAACTCATCGGTTACATCTGCTTCGTATGATTTTTTTAATGAAGCCAACAAATCTGTAGATTTTTCGCCTTCACCTTTTACCATGAGGTCGTAGGCCAACTTAACACGCTCCCAACGCTTGTCGCGATCCATTGCATAATAGCGACCGACAATGCTGGCCAACTTTCCGGTGGACTTTGCTAAGTGATTTTGTAGGTCGGTTAAATATTGATAGCCACCTTTTGGATCGGTATCACGTCCATCGGTAAAAGCATGAATGAATAAATTGGCTACCTGCTCGTTTTTAGCAATCGTACAAAGCCCTTTTAAATGCTCAATGTGTGAGTGAACACCACCATCGCTCACTAAACCAATAAAATGAACCGATTTGTTATTAGCTTTTGCATACTTGAATGCTTCGAGTAAAGTCGGATTCTGATCCAATTCTTTTTCTTCCACAGCCTTGTTAATGCGCACTAAATCCTGATACACTACACGGCCCGCGCCAATGTTCATGTGCCCGACCTCGGAGTTGCCCATCTGCCCGGCCGGTAATCCAACTGCCAGACCGGAAGCCTCTAACTTACTATGTGGGTATTTTTGGTATAAAGAATTGATGTAGGGTGTTTTGGCATTGTCAATAGCAGAAACTTTTAGGTTTTTGGCAAGGCCCCAACCATCTAAAATCATCAGTAATACTTTCTTGTTCATAACTTTTAGAAATAAGCCCCAAATATAGGCTCATTCGCGCTAATAGATGTGCAAAATCGTGCCAACTGACTTTAAACACTTGTTCGGTTAATTTGACCTACAATTCTTTTCACAAAACATGATTATGGCATACTTTTGGCGTTACCTTACGACTATGAGAACAAATAAGTGGATTGCTGTTGTGATTTTGGCTTTCAGCTCTAGTGCCGCAATGGCTCAGGCCGAAATCTTTGCTCCCATAAAGGATGCCATTAAGGCAAACAACGCCAAAGAAGCCGTTAAATATTTCAATCAATCGGTTGATATTAATATTGAAGGCGATGTAAACAACTATAGCAAAGCGCAAGCTGAGTTTGTCTTGGCTGATTTTTTCAAGAAACACCCAGTGGCCGACTTCTCTATCGTTCATACCGGATCATCACCCAGTGGATTAAAGTTTGCCATCTGTAAGTATACCAGTGGTGGCAGCAGTTACAGCGTGCTGATGCGCGTGAAAGAATCCGAAAAGAAATACTTTGTACACGAAATCAGCTTCATCAAAGAGTAATGCGGCCCGCCTATTTAACCGAGCAGGCCATCGCCACTTTTATTCAGTTGGCATTACAAGAAGATATTGGCGAGGGTGATCATTCTTCATTAGGGGCCATTCCGGCAACTACTATTCGCAAAGCGCAATTGCTGATCAAAGACAATGGCATCATCGCTGGTCTTGAATTGTCTGAAAAGATATTTCAACAAGTAGACCCTGCTTTGAAGGCAACTTACTTTAAGAAAGATGGCGATGCCATTCAGAAAGGTGAGGTAGCATTTGAGGTGACTGGTCCGGCCCGATCAATTTTATCGGCCGAGCGACTAGTGCTGAATTGCATGCAACGCATGAGCGGAATAGCTACGTACACACACCAACTGTGTCAGTTGATCGAAGGCACAGGCGCACGCTTGCTCGACACACGCAAAACCACACCTAACTTTCGATTAATGGAAAAGTGGGCTGTGTGGATTGGCGGAGGTCAAAACCATCGCTTTGCTTTGTATGACATGGTGATGCTAAAAGACAATCATGTCGACATGGCCGGAGGCATTCGCGCGGCTATTGAAAGTACGAAATCCTATTTGCAAAAAATCGGCAAACCGCTTTCCATCGAAATAGAAACCCGCAACCTGGCCGAAGTGAAAGAAGTGTTGGAGGTGGGCGGTGTGCAAATCATTATGCTCGACAACATGAATGTAGAAGATATGAAAAAAGCAATAGCCATGATTGGCGGCAAATATAAAATTGAAGCCAGCGGAGGCATTACCGAGGCCACCTTGCGCCAAGTGGCAGAAACGGGTGTAGATTTCATTTCTGTTGGTGCCTTGACACACTCGGTCAAAAGTCTTGATTTGAGTTTAAAATCGCGGTAAACGCCCTCAAAAACCACTCTAAAAGTAATTTTCGACCCAAACTGCAAATCCGGCAAAACTGGATTATTTTTGCCGTCCCATTCAGGTAAAGTTTATGATTGTAAAGACAAAAAATTACAGATTAGAGAAGAGTGATTACATCCGCATGGCCTTGCACAACATTTTAATGCAGCAATGGTGGGTGAGTTTGATTGTGTTGGCCATTTGCCTTTGCTATTTGTGGATTGCCAGCATCTGGTGGTTTATTGCGGCTTTTGTAGGAGCGGGTTTGTACTTGTTGTTTTGGTGGATCCAGTTTTATGGTGTTACACAACTCGAGCAAGGCAAGATGTTGTTCGAGCGATTCTCGTATGAGATCACCAGCCAACAGATCATCATGAAGATAAACGCACGCGAGGGTATGCCCATGAAGTGGGATCAGATACAAAGTGCCAAGCTGACGAAAGATTCATTCGTGTTGTTTGTGAACAAGGCACAACTTATTCATTTGCCGTTCAAAATTTTTAACACCGAAAACGAGCGCAAGTTTTTGAACAGCATTTTGAAGAATAAGGGATTCATAAAATAATTTCCTAATCGATTTGCCTAACCACATAGGCGTCAAGACACTTTTGAAGTGTCAGACGCCTAAAACTTTTTTGACCTCAGCTAGCGAATTTATCTAACCTACCAGCAGATTTCATTTCGGTGATTTGTTATCTTCGTAGCGAAGGTTTAAAAACATAATTGCCTCCAAAATGAAAAAAGCCATACTTTCTTTTTTTGTGCTGCTCACATGCACCGTTTTGTCATTTGCTCAAAATAAAGTAGACTACGATAAGAAGTTAAAAGATTTAGGGATTGAATTGTTTGAGCCGGCTAAGCCAATTGCCAACTATGTAAAAGCAGTTCGTACAGGTAATTTACTTTTCATTGCGGGCCACGGACCAACCCGCGCAGATGGCACCAACATCATCGGTAAGGTAGGAAAAGATCTTACTACGGAAGAAGGCTACGCTGCAGCACGTCAAACAGCCATTGCGATCCTCTCGACATTGAAAGCTGAAATTGGCGACTTGAATAAAGTAAAGCGCATTGTGAAAGTGTTGGGCATGGTCAACTGCACTGAAAATTTTACCGATCAACCGAAAGTAATCAATGGCTTTTCTGATTTGATGGTAAGTGTATTTGGTGACAAAGGAAAACACGCGCGCTCTGCCGTGGGGATGTATGCCTTGCCGATGAATATTTCGGTGGAGGTTGAGTTGATAGTGGAGTTGGAGTAATAGTTCTAAACAAATCTCTTTCCTGTTTTTATTCAAGATCAACATTTTAGTTGTTGAAAAGCTAACGCTGTAATTTATTCTATGATTTTGGACTTCTTTGATTTAATTTTAAATTAAATTCCATAATCACATCAATTATGAATAGAATAAGCTCTATAGGCCGATCTATGGCAATCGGCTTCGGTTTAACTGCAATTATTGGATCTGTTGGTAGCCTCATAATAACATGGATTGATGCAGAGAGACTGTCTGACAAGTCATTTTTTGACGGATTTAATTCGAACTTCCAGGCAGCTTCAAAAAGTTATCTACTTTTTGCACTGTTTCTTGTTCTGAGTGTGTGCTTTTTCATTTTTCATCAGTCAAAAAAAGACACGTATCAACAATCTAAATTTTCAAAGATTTTTGGAATAGTATTCTTCGTATATGCGAGTCTGTTGATACTTGCTTATAGTTCAGGCTTTGTAGTTGGTTTACTCACTACGCAATAGATAACTTCGTCTGTTATTTTTTTTGATTGGTGGGATTACAATTTCAATTTCGAAGGGTCTTGATAATTGTTCCAAAACCGAATTAGGTAAATGCTGTCGTCAACTACTTTGTAAAACAAGGTGATCTGTTTCCGAATTAATGCTTTTCTAATACCGCGGTAATCTGTTAGTGGGTATAATTCGGGATTAATTTGAATTAGTTCAATCACTCCCTCTACTTCTTCTACGAATTGAAGAGCAACGCTTTCAGACCAATCTATGAGGAGATAATCTATA
>DGYK01000063.1:110977-195718 GCA_002398365.1 Flammeovirgaceae bacterium UBA5008 | reverse complement strand
AATCTATATTCTGATGGTAGTCTAACAACGCATCCTCAGACCAAATGATTTTCATTTGTTGTTTATTTCAACAATCCTGAGAATTTTTTTCTTGTCATTTGCTTTACTTCATCATGAGTCATTGAACGACCCGACTCAATGGAGGCTATGCCCACATCAATTGCTTTTTTTTCGTTTGCGCTCAATTGAAGAGAAACAGATTCTTCGTTGGTTTGCTTTAAAAGCATGAACTGTTTAATTATTCGATGCTCATTTACACCAGCCAACCACTTAATAATATCTAGCTTTTCTGCTTGAAGATCTGAAGTTTGTTCTGGTTGCATAATGTAAAGATAATAATTTCACTCCACAATTTTCAAAGAAGCCCAATTCGTCCGGAATCATTGTTTAAGAATATAAACTGAATCGCATCTGATTTTCTTTGTTTTCTTAGCTGTTGAATGCACCTAGAAACAACTCCAATAAGAATTGCGCTTATCGCAAAGATCTCAATAAGCAGCACTAGTCAATTGTTTCGATTACGCCACATCTCTTCCGGTAGACCACTTCAGCATTTCAAACCAATCTTGTTTGTCTAGCGCAATGTCGGTAGACTTGGCTGCTTCGGTGATGCGCTCGGGTTTTGTGGTACCTAAGATGGGGAAGATGTTGGAAGGATGTTTTAATAACCAGGCCAATGCTAATTGACTGTACGATGCATTGTATTTGGTGGCCTTCGCAAACCAATCTCTCTCTTCGAAATGAAGCTTACCACCTCCGAGTGGTGACCACGCCATCGGGCTTACACCATGCTTGATCATTATATCCAAATCGCCATTGAAGAGCGGATCAATCTGCGAAAGCGAAATTTCAATTTGATTGGTCACCAACGGAAATGGCAAAAACTGTTGCAGCATTTCAAACTGCGATGGTGTAAAGTTTGACACACCAAAATGCAACACCTTGCCGGCCGCTTTTAATTTTACGAAGGCTTCTGCTACTTCGTGCGGATTCAGCAACGGATCGGGGCGATGAATGAGTAACAAATCCAGGTGATCGGTAGCCAACATTTTTAACGAGTTTTCGGCAGACCACACGATATGATCTTCAGAGGTGTCGTAGTGTTTTACCCACGTTTGCGGGCGCTTGGCCGAACTAAACTTGATACCACACTTGGTGATGAGCTGCATTTGGCTGCGAAGTGCGGGCTGATTTTTTAATGCCGCACCAAATAGCTCTTCACAACTATGATCTCCATAAATGTCGGCATGATCAAATGAAGTGATGCCTTCATGAATAGAGGTTTTAATCAACCGCTCCACCGATTCGGGGGAAAGTTGTTGCCAGCGCCATACGCCTGTAACAATGCGCGACAAAGAGGGACCTTGAGAGTGGAGTGGTTGTAAGTTCATATTATTTGCTGTGTTGGTAGCACTTGCCTTTGGTGCTGGAGGTCATACGCTTGCAACGAGTGCCATCGGCTGTTCTGCCGCTGCATTGTGCAACTTTGTCTTTGAGGTGTTGATCAGGTTTGCACACACCGCATGCGCCCTTTTTCGCTTTCTTGGCAGCTTCGAGCGTCATGCCATCCGCATCACCAGATAATTTACAATCAGCTGTGTGATATTTTTCGCCTTTCGCTGAAGCATATACCGTTTGGCTAAAACCTTTCAGTGCTATACCGAAGAATAGAAATAAACTAATAATGAGAGCTTTTTTCATGGATGTTTAAAGTTAAGGTGATGCAATGATCAAAATTGTGATTTTTTTAGAAGGAATAAAAATGCTGCCACGTTGTTGATAAGAACTTACTTGTAAATTTGGTTAAGATAAATAAGACTCGAAATGACAGATGAATTGAAAAACATTTGCGCCCATGCGGGTGCCACACCTGATCCTTCTACCGGAGCGGTGACCATCCCGATTTATTTGTCGTCTACATTTCACTATACTCCTACGGGTGAGAGTCCGACCGGAAATGTGTATAGCCGTGAAACGAATCCTACCCGAACTGTTCTTGAAAAAGTACTGGCCCAGTTGGAGCGGGGTGAGGACGCGGCTGAATTCAGTAGTGGAAGTGCAGCAGCCAATGCTGTATTTTTAAGTTTACGTCCGGGCGATCACGTGGTGATTAACTTCGATGCGTATGCGGGCATTCGCACGATGCTTCGAGACATTTTTGTGCCGTGGGGATTGCAGGTAACATTTACCGACCTAAGTGACATCTCTAATTTATCAAAAGCGATTCAACCCAATACAAAATTGGTTTGGACCGAATCTCCTACCAATCCACAACTTCGAATTGTTGATTTGAATTCGGTCATCGCTATTTGTAAAAAGAATCATATTGTAGTGGCGGTAGATAACACTTTTGCTACACCAGCTTTGCAAAATCCCATTGCGATGGGTGCCGATTTAGTGATGCACAGCACGACCAAGTATTTGGGAGGACACAGCGACTTAACCGGAGGCGCACTGATCACGGCAAAGAAAAATGAACAGTGGGAGCGCATTCGTCATATTCAACATATACAAGGTGCCGTGCCTAGTCCATTTGATTGCTGGCTGTTGTTGCGTGGCATTCGAAGTTTTGTGCCCCGCATGACGCAGCATCTTTCAAACGCAAAAGCGATTGCGGAATTCTTGTCGCATCATCCTAAAGTAGAACGCGTGCTGTACCCGGGTTTAGCAACACACCCCGGTCATGAAATTGCGAAAAAACAAATGAGCGATTTTGGGGCGATCGTTTCGTTTTTGGTGAAAGGCGAGAAAGCCGATGCTATTCAAGTTGCACAGCGTGTGAAAGTATTTACCAATGCCACCAGCTTAGGAGGCACGGAGAGTTTATTGGAACATCGAAAAACGGTTGAAGGACCTGACTCGCCTACACCTGATAACTTAATTCGTTTAAGTGTGGGGTTGGAAGATAGTCAGAGTTTGATTGCAGATTTGAAACAAGCGCTGGGATAAGGTCAGATTATTTTTCTGATCGTATTGTCTTCCACTTTCCAGATTGCATATACCAGTAGGCCATGGAGAACATGCTGATCCAATACACCCACTCACTCACCCAACCCCAGGTGATGGACATATTCCAAACGTCTAACACGAGATAAACGTAGGCGCTGTACAATACGAGCGTAACGATTTCAATCAACAGATTGACAGAAGTGTTACCCGTTCCGGTAACGGCATTCAACCACACTACTGAAAATGATTGAAGCAACAGTGCGGATGATACCACACGCAAAACAGGCGTTGCGTAAGCAATGAAGTCTTCGCCTTGCCCAAAAAGCGACAATAACAATTCTGGAAATAAGTTGAGTGTCACAATCAGCAGTAAAGAAAACCCGGCACTTACTTTTGAAATTCGTACGATCAGCGGAATGACTTCTTCTTGTTTGCCCTGCCCGATGACGTTACTCACCATAGTGTTGCTGGCGGCAGCGAATGACCACGAAAAAATGCCGGCCACGCCAAATACGTTGCGCATGGTATTAGAAACTGCTAAGTCGCGGGCACCGTGGTGTTCAATCAGAATGTAAAAATATTCCCACGTGATGATGCTCAGTGCATATTGCAAAATGAGAGGAGAAGATCGAACAAAAATCAGTTTGATCGTAGCTGTCTCTATTTTCCAGCTTTCAAAAAAAGAAAATGTTTTGTGGATGCCTTTGGCGTGAATGACGATGTAGATTACAATCAAACCAATAGCTTCCGCCATGATGGATGCGTAAGCAGCTCCATTGAATCCCAATTCAGGGAAGCCGAGTTTACCATATATCAACGTATAGTCTAAGAAGATATTCGCGAGTGCTTCGCTGAGTGTGCCCCAGATCAGAAACTTGGTTTGATTCGTGCCAACGAGCAAGGCGTTGCGCATCACATACAAATATAAAAAGGGAATGCCCCAAATGCGAATGAGAATAAAGTCAATGACTTGTTCGGCAATGACAGTGTTGTGAATGGTGGCGCGCAGAATAAATGGAGCCACCGTGTAGGTGATCAAAATACCTATGAAGGCAATTGCCAGTGCTGCCCATACTCCGTGATAAAATAGTTTGCCGATTTCTTTCGGTAAATTCTCGCCTGCCTTACGCGCGATGAGTGCCTGTAAACCATTGTTAAGTCCGCTGCCGATTACCGCAAAGATGAGGTAATAAACGCCTGTAATGGCTGCGCACGCCAGGGCTTGTTCACCCAAGCCTCCTAAAAAGACGTTGTTGGTGATAAAATTGATTTGGGGAACAAGCATCGCCAAGGATATGGGCAAAGCCAATCCTAAAATTTGTCGATAGCCGGTTTGAATGCGTAGGTCAGAGCTGTTCATAAATGGAGGGCAAAAATAAAGTAATTCTTTCAGCTTAGACTAACTTTGTTAAAAGAGCGTCTTCTAGGGAGAACCTCACCCACTTATTATGCAAACCATACTCGGAGCTAACGGAGCCATCGCACAGGAATTATCGAAGCATTTGATCAACTACACGGACAAAATCAGACAAGTCAGTCGCAACCCCAAACGTGTACATGAAACTGATGATTTAGTTACTGCCGATTTGTTGAATTTTGATCAGACGCAAAAAGCCGTTGAAGGAAGTGACGTTGTGTATCTAGTAGCAGGTTTAAAGTATGATACAAAAGTTTGGCATGAGCAATGGCCTAAGGTGATGAAGCATGCGATTGATGCTTGTAAAAAGCACAATAGCAAGTTGGTTTTCTTTGATAATGTGTATCCGTATGGATTGGTCAATGGCGTAATGACAGAGTCAACGCCTTTTAACCCAAACAGTAAAAAAGGCGAAGTGCGCGCGAAGATTGCCACGCAATTGCTCGATGAAATGAAAGCTGGCAATCTTCAAGCTATGATTGTACGGGCTGCAGATTTTTATGGCCCTCAAGTAATTACTAGTGTAACCCACGCGATGGTAACCGAACGTATACGGGCAAAGAAAGCACCACAATGGATCGGTGATCAGAAGAAGAATCACTCGTTTACTTACACTCCCGATGCCGGAAAATGTGTAGCGATGTTAGGCAACACACCGTCTGCCTATCAACAATCATGGCACGCATTAACAAGTTTAGAACGTCTGTCAGGAGAAGAGTACATTCGCTTGGCTTGCGAAATATCCGGACAGCCTTATAAAGTTCAGGCATTGCCCAAGTGGGGCGTGCGTATAATGGGATTGTTTGTTCCTGTATTGCGAGAGTTCATCGAAATGATGTATCAATACGAAAACGATTATTTTTTCGACAGTAGTAAGTTTCAGAAGGCATTTACAATATCAGCAACTACTTATAAAGATGGTATTGCGGAGACATTAAAGTAGAACTTAACCTTTGTTCAGTATTACTTGATTGTATAGCTGTTGAGGTTGATTAAGCCTAACAAATCTGAATCGGTTTGGATGACACCAACACCATATGCATAATAGACATACTGTGTGCTATACGTGTAGGTGCTTCCCAAATAACTGATTATTGTCTGCAGCTTCACTCGAATCACTTTTGTGTAATTCTTTCCAAGAACTGTTTGTGATAAATTGGTTCCATCAATAGTAAATCTATAGGTGGTAAGTAAATTATTGGCTGTAATCAACTTTTCCCAAGTAGTTCCAACCGCTACGTTATCTTTTAAAATGATGAGTTCTAAATCTTGACCTAGCTGAGGAACGTATCCCCGATTATAATATATTCCATTTTCGATTCGGGCATAACCTGTTGTTACGTTAGTGCCGTTTATAGTTTTTGTTTCAAAAAAAGGTTTCCCATCTATGGTTTTTTGGTTGCCAGTGACTTCTATTGAGTAATTATAGGCTCCGGTGTATTGCCATTTTGATCCTGGTGTCAGAGGGAGATAACTATTTTTGGTGCTTTCTGCAGAGACTAATACGGGTTCATCATTTTTTGAGCAGGCAGACACAATTAAAATTCCGACAATAAAGAAATAGTGAGAGATTTTCATAAAGGATTTTGTGAGGTAATAAATAGAGGGGCAAAGTAGTAATAATCACCTATTATATAACTATTATTTGTTGGTTCGATTAGTTTGTTACATTTTTTTGAGGATGAATTAGCGAATAATTGTATTACTATAATGACACAAAGTGATACTCTCTCGCAGCCAAAACTTTATGCCTGTTGTTTTTCTATTTGTTTCGCAGCTTTTTTAATTACTTCGTTTCTGGTCAACAGCAGATTCTTCATATATCGTTTCAAAATAAAGTAATCAAAAATCTTTCCGGCAAACCCATAAGGAACTTCATAGCAAAAAATATCGATCATCTGGGTATGATCTCCTTTGCTTTCGAAAAGATGTTCGTGCTCCATCCAACGAAAAGCGCCTGAGATCATGACATCTTTGAAGTAATGCGGCCTCCGCATTTCAACAATTCGAGTGCTTAATCGCTGCCGGATAAAAAAGTGCGTAGCTTCCCATGTTACAAATTCACCTTGTTCAATTAACCCTGAGGTTCTTCCGGCAATCGCTTTTTCATTTGTGGCTTTTGTCGATTCAATGTGCAGGTCTATGCTTCGCGATAAATCGAAACATGTTTCTATGTGGGCCTGAATAATTGTAGTAAGTCGGATGGTTGTCACTCAAATCACTCCTTGTGCTTGCATTGCTTTTGCCACTTTGATAAATCCGGCAATGTTGGCTCCAGCCATATAGTTACCAGGCTTGCCATATTCTTTCGCAGCAGCCAGTGATGTATCATGTATGCCTTTCATGATTCCTAGTAATTTAGCATCTACTTCTTCGCGCGTCCAATTGGAACCCATATAATTTTGTGTCATCTCCAGTCCGGATGTAGCAACCCCACCGGCATTGGATGCTTTGCCGGGTGCATACATGATTCCATTGTCAAGGAGAATATTAATACCTTCAATCGTTGTAGGCATGTTAGCTCCTTCGGCCAACAGTTTCACTCCATTCTTCACCAGATTATTCGCATCTTTTGAATTTATTTCATTTTGCGTAGCACAAGGAAAAGCGCAATCGGCCTTTACATTCCACAATGGATTGTGATCGTCAGCCGGATTGATCGCCTGATACACGCATTTGAATTTATCAGCATACTCCTTTATTCTTCCTCTTCGATTGTTTTTTAGGTCTTTAAGGAATTCTAATTTTTCTGTGGTAAAACCAGTTTCATCTATTATCAAACCGTTGGAATCAGAAGCGGAAATTACTTTACCTCCGAGCTGCATTATTTTTTCAATGGCATATTGCGATACATTGCCTGAGCCTGATACTAAACATGTTTTTCCTTTGATGGAGCTCCCCACATTTTGAAGCATATTTTCAGCAAAGTAGATCAATCCATAACCTGTCGCTTCTGTGCGAATCAAACTTCCTCCCCAACCAATACCTTTGCCGGTAAGCACACCGGTAAATTCGTTTTTGATTTTTTTATAAGCTCCAAACAGATAACCAATTTCTCTTCCGCCCACACCAATATCTCCGGCAGGCACATCTAATCGGTGACTGATGTGACGTGCAAGTTCTCCCATGAATGCCTGGCAAAACTTCATCACCTCATTATCTGATTTACCTTTCGGATCAAAGTCGCTTCCACCTTTTCCACCTCCCATAGGAATTCCCGTAAGGGCATTTTTGAAAATTTGCTCAAAAGCTAAAAACTTGAGAACGCTGGGTGTAACGGATGGATGAAAACGCAGACCACCTTTATATGGACCGATGGCACTATTCATTTGCACTCGATAGCCGCGATTTACTTGCACTTCGCCTTTATCATCGAGCCAAGTAACGCGAAAAGAAATGAGTCGCTCTGGTTCTAACATACGCTCAAGCAATTTTAGCCGGGCGAATTCGGGGTTCCTTTCTAAAACCGGAAGAACAGATAAAATTACCTCTTCGGCAGCCTGAAGAAATTCGGGCTCATTTGGATTGCGTTTTTTTACGCTTTCTAAAATTGTATTCAAGCTCATGGTAAGGAAGTTTAGGTAATCAAAAGTAATCAACAATTAATAATTGCAAACGATTGTTTTCAACTGATTTCGTGATATTTTCAAGGATTATGAATTTGTGACTTATAGAGAGAATGGCGTTTTATTATCGATCAGATTGAATCATGCGTATTTCAGTGCTTTTCATTTTGTTTTTTATCTCATTCGCTGGATTGACTCAATCATCAAAGCCGGACAACAAGCATTGTATTTTATATCTTCAAAAGCGAGATGTGCCTTTAGAAAAGCCTCAAGCGGGCGACTGGCTTTATCATCATGCAGAGAAAGGCCAAACATTTGAGCAATATGTTCAGTCAAAACCGGTGAAGGCTTCGGCTTTACGGAATACAATTTATATTCTGCCTATCGGAAATTTTACAAAGGCGGAATGGCGTGTGGTGCAATTTACAGCAGATTACCTGCAATTATTTTTTGATCGTACTGTGAAGGTGCTACCCAAAACGGAAGCCACCATGGTTTTGCCTGCGCAAAGAAGAAATCCAAATACGGATGAAGAGCAATGGCTTACCACACCAATACTTGATTATCTGGAGAAAAAAATACCAACCGATGGAGTTGTGATGATGGCCATGACGGCCTCCGATTTGTATCCATCACCCGATTATAATTTCGTGTTTGGAATTGCACGCACGCAACAACGCGTGGGCATTTCTTCGTTGCATCGCTATTCAGACTCGGAATTAGATTCGACTCATTACCAAAAATGCCTGGAACGACTGATCAAAACATCTTCACACGAGATTACCCACATGCTCTCTGTTAAGCATTGTATTGCAGCAGTCTGCCTGATGAATGGCTCAAATAGTTTGAGTGAATCAGACAGACGACCGAACAGACTATGTTCATCATGTTTACATAAACTGCAATGGAATTTACAATTCAATATTCCTGAAAGATTGGAAAAACTAGCGGCATATTTTAAGAGACACAAACTACAAATCGATCTGAGTTTTGAAGAGGCGGATATTCGGGCGATTAAGGAATGATATTTTTTGTACCGAACCAACAAAATTAATCAGGCAAATATTTTTGCACTAATCCATAGGTCCATGTCCCTGCTAGTGCTGCGAGCAGCGTAACGACAGTTACTAACACACCCGAGCCGAGTTGTGCATAGATGGGCCCAGGACAAGCACCAGTCAGCGCCCAACCAAAGCCAAACAATAAACTTCCGATAATGATGCCGTGGTGATACGGTTTGCGTGGCATTTCAATATCACTACCATCTGACGATTTGATTTTAAATTTTCGAATGATCCACAATGACAAAGCGCCTACGGGCACTGCCGTCATGAAAATGCCAAACATGTGAAAGCTTTCGAATCGAAACATTTCCTGAATGCGATACCATGAAATGGCTTCGCCTTTGGTTAATACCAATCCGAAGAATGTGCCGATGAGCAAGTATTTAATATTCTTCATAATGATAGAATGTAAGGCAAAACATATTTACTAAATAAAATACCTCCGGCAAAAAAGGAAGCGGTGGCGACTAGCGATGGCCATTGCAATGCAGAAAGGCCAAGGATGCCGTGACCGGAAGTACAACCCCGCGCATAACGTGTGCCGAAGCCAACTAAAAACCCACCGACAATCATCAACAGAAATCCCTTCGCGGAAAACAAAGTTTGCCAATTGAATAATTCAGTGGGCATGAGGCCTGGTGATGTAGCAATGCCAAATGAAGCAAAATAGTCTTGAGTACTTTGTGCTATAGCAATCGGATCGGGGTTAGCGAAAACAAAGCCGGCTAAGAAGCCACCGATGATGACACCTGCTGCAAATAACAAACTCCAACTCTCTTTTTTCCAATCGTAATTGAAGAGCGGAATACGCATCGGCAAAACAGCGGCACACATATGCCGAAAGGAGGAGGAGATACCTAAATTTTTGTTGCCCACTAATAAGAGTAGTGGAACCGTGATGCCAATGAGCGGACCGGCAACATACCACGGCCAAGGTTGATAAATCCAATTCATGAACTTTTTTAATTAGCTGGCAAAGATATAATAATCTACTAAATAAATAGACTATTTAAATTACCCTAAAGTTTCGGAGCCAGCCATAAAAATCCGGCTGATAGTAAAAACAGGATATAGAATAAGATTAGTGGCACCGGCTGCTCTTCACGAGTTGTTTGGTAATTAGTCGGAGCGGAAGAATTGGATGAAGTTCGTTCATTCGTTTCGCGGAGGTGAATTGTGCGCAAAGAAGTCCATGAACCAACTGGAGCAACATAGAAATTTTTAGAAATCGAATCAACTTCAATTGCGAGCGATTGCCAACCGGATGTGTCGGCCCAAACTTTACCATGGCGATAATCATCTACTACAACATCTTCCCGCAAAGGAATGGCAACTTGATTAAATGTTAATCCAGGTGTTTTATTTTCAGTAGAGATTACATCAATCTCAATCGGTTCGTCCGGATAGATTGGAAAGGAATTTTTAATGTTGATTTTATGTAATTGATTTTTCGTGCGGGCTACTTGTTCCAACAAAGGTGACCATAACTGAGCATAATGATCCTCTTTTCCTTTGAGAATGAGTTGATACGTTTCTTGCAAAAATTGAAAGCCCGACTTTCCAATTCCTTTTTCAATAAAACCGGATAGTGTACGTCCATTCGCATCTGTGATTTTTTCCACTGATTCTTTCACGATCCACGGAGCCACCGAAAGAGCTTCTATTGAGCCATTCAGTTTTAACCGAACGGTATCTTTTGCATTTTCCTGAATGGCTAAAGCCAAAGAAGAGCGATTTTTCTTTTCACTGCCGTCCATTAATTTGATAAGTCCCAACCCATTTTCAACCGCTGTTGTTAGTGTGCTTAATTCAGTACCGGATAATTCTACCAACGTTTCGCTAGGAGTAATCACAACATCAAAAGACTGTAATAATGCACCTGTCAATCGATCGGTTTTCAATGCATTTATTCCACTGTATTCATAGTTGTAATTATTTTTGGAGAGTTGCGTACGCACAGCGAGGTGATGACCTTGAGTGATAAGAAAGTTTTTTAGGTAACGCATTTCAGCGGAAGGAAACCGTTGAATTATTAAAATGCGTAGGGGCTCAATCGATTTGGTTTCTACCGGAACAGGATAGTCTTCAGTCGTATTTTCATCTTTCACGCGAATGGAATAAACGAATTTCCCTTCTTGCTTAGGTGTAATCGAAAATTGAAAGGATTGAATTCCTTTCTCGGACACAGTAATCGAATCTTCAACACCACCCGGCCCGAACAAAATCAATTTCGTAGGTTTGTTGCTGTTGATTTTTCCGGAGATCATTTCCTTTCGATTCACTCTGAAAATTTCCGGTTGATTCCATTCAATAATGCCAGACGGAGTTTTGCTTTTTAAATAATGATACGATGGGTTATATTCTTCGATAAAATATTCCGGTAGGCCATCGCCTAGTACCCAGTGAATATTTTTTTCGCGCTGAAGTTGATGAAGCGTAAGCGTAGCAGCATTTGAGAAAGGCTTCGCGTCCGGAGTTTGAACGAATCGAAGCGCATGGTCTGACTTTCTCAGACTGTCTGCCTGAGCTTGATCATAGTTCGGTGTTAATACTACTAAACCGTCTGTTGTGATTTCTTTTCGGATATGTGGTTGTAAGAGAACACCTGCCAACGCAATCACAAGTAAAGTTGTGGTGAACAGTCGGGCATATAAAAATTTAGCCGGTCTTTTCCATTCCAACCAAAGCAAGGCCGTCAGCAATACAATCGTCCCCAGGCAAATGAGCCAGGGCGAAATGTGCGGATGAAACAACCAATCTTTACTCATGGAACTCCTTTACTTTTTTTAGAAATTCCCGGTCCAATGAATGAAGTGATTGAGCTGACTGACTCGCAGCATCTGTTGACCGCGGAAGCACTTTCCAAAATAAATTTTGCAGAGCAGTAAGTTGTGATTTCAATTCTGTTGGAGTCGTATTCGATTCTTCCAAACGTTTGAGCATCGATAGACCCTCCAGATATTGACCGGGTTGCTCCATCACAAGTCTTGCTAATTCTTGTCCAGCCAATTCTAGTTGCTTCTTTTCTGCGACTGATAGCGCTTGTTTATTTTTTTGTTGCCACACTTCGATGAGCACCAATGCTTTTCGAATTTGTGGAAATGCAATGGAAGTAATTGTCGAGTTATTTTGAGTTGAATTGTGCACTTCGCTTAAATCAGCAGTGAGTCGTTTTTCTTCTTTCAGTGGAGGAGGATCAAAGCCGGTGCGATGAACGTAAATTCTCGAATCGTTGCTAATCTCTTTCAATAACCGGAGAGCAGTGTATTGATACGGCAGCGACTTTTCCGGTTGATACAAACGCAAATAGAGTTCAGCATCCCACATCACGGTAAGCGCGGCTTTTAGCTTGGCGCGAACCGATTGAACAAAGAATGTTGCTTGCTCACCATCATCATGATTATGCGCAAAAGCCTCCAGCGGATTTCCTGATTCCGTTTTGCCGTCACCTCCTTTGTGATCGTGTCCATGTGATTCTTCTTTTTTCTCAGCTACCAGATTATGTTCATTCTCTTTGTCGTGTGTGTGGCCAAACTTAGCAACCACGCTTTCGTGATCTTCTTCCTCTCCCGAATGATCTTCAACTTTACCAATCTGGTCTTCAAATTCTTCGCCCAAGAATTGCCCGTAGCGTAAACGCAACACCTTTTGATCGTAGCCCAATTCATTACTCGTAGATTTAAACTGATGCAAACTGATTTTCTTTTTTTCTTTCAACAGCTTTTCAGTGTCGATGATGATCTGCCGCTGGCTGCGGAAGTAATCAGGCATCAAATCCACACCAAGCCCTTCGTCTTCTACAACTGTTTGTTTTGTGGTATCCTGTAAAGCAATAAAGAAAGTCTCGGTTCGATTATAATTGGGGGAGGGTATTTTGTTGTCAGTGGCTTCTACATAAAAATACAATTCATCGCCTGGCTCCATTCCCATTTTCAATAAGTCGATTTGTCGACTGGCTTTTAGTTGCTTGCCGCTAATGGATTGCTCAAAAGGTAATTTTTCTTCGCGAAACTTTACCGACTCACCACTGCCTTTGCTGACGGTAGCTACAATAATAGATCGCGAAAGTCCGTAGTCGTCTGTGAGTGTTGATTGAATCGTGAGAGATAATTTGTCGCGTAAAGCGAGTTTCGTAAACTGATTAAGATTGTCAATCGTGATTTTAGGAGGCTGGTCCGCAATAATTTCAATTTTGTAAAAATCTGAGCGAGTGACTTTGTCTTTTTGTTTCCATTGAATTTGATAAAAGCCGGATTCACGAATCTGATAAGTGACTTGATAATCATCACTCGATTGTGAAAACTGAACCGAGTCTTTACCTGAAATGATTAATTGAGAAGATGAAATTTCTTTGTTGAATTTTATTTTCCAATTGACGTTGCTTCCTTCCGGAACTTTCAAATCGGGTTGCGTTGCATTTGTAGGCGGAAGATGTGTATAAGCCGGTGGCGTTACTTGAATGAAGAGCGATTCAATACGCGCTGATTCGGTGGGAGATGCCGTGATTTGTGAAGCAAGATTTGTTTTACTCGGAGTTGCCGGATTGACTGATATAAATAAAGTAAGTGCTAAATAAAAAATCAGAGCGATTGCAACGGATCCTGCAGACTGAGGCAACCGATGTGGTAATTTGATTTCTGGAAAGAGTTCTTGAAAGCGCCCTGTTATTTTTTGTACTTGGAGTTGCGCCAGCCCGTGAAGCGCATCTTGATTTTGTAGGAGCAAATCGGCACTGTGTTCGAGTTGTGGATAGTGCGAATTTAAATAGCTAGTAAACTGCTCATCTTGGAGCGAGAATAATTTTAAAAAGACTACTCTTGCCACAAAGACAATTAATACGGAAGCGCTAACTAAACTTGTTTTCAGTATCAGGTTATCGGAACTGAAATAAAGAATCGTAGCCAACAGCATTCCCGTGGCAAAGGCAAACAATGCACTTTCTGCCAACCGATAAAGTTGGTAGCGTCTTTTCAGAACTTGAATGCTATGGTTCACACGCATCTCGCTCATTGGTTTTTTCGATAAGCTATCCATCGTTCGAGCATAAATACAACCAACAACAATATGAATAGATAGTAATTAAAGCGATTTTCGATAAATGATTTGGAAGTTGATGGAGATGATACACTGCTTTGTAAAAATGAATCGGGCATTGAGCGCCTGTCGTGTTGCCGAATATTTTTCCATTTTTCAGATTCCGGAATTAAAATGGACGCAAGTTGTAAAGTGAAATTAGCATCTTTTATTATCGAGATCGAGAGCCGTTTTGTTAAAGCCCATTGCTTATTACCTACTGACTTTAAAATGGCGGATTCTGATTCAGGATGATAAAACACGATCGAAGCAGAATCAGATGCAGGAAACTTTTTATTTGATAACCAAAAGAGCCAGTCACAGTGATTGGATTTGAAGTTGCCGGTGTTCTGCTGTTGAATGGTGAATTGAATCGGCAATTTTTCTTGAATCGCTTCGAGTGACGCTTTCAGCAAGCGTGCATCTTTTTCAAAAGCCTCATCGGCTACAATCAGAACGTTTTGCTGCAGAATATTTTTTGCCTCCACAGAATCAATCCCACTCGATGCGCGAATGGTTTCGAATTCAGTTGCATCATTGGAAGATGTCCCTAGTCGAATCAAATAATCATTATTCGACTTTTGAAACGCCTCTGCCAAGAATCGGTGTTCCGAAGCCGGAAGTGTGATCCATTGAATCGAAGCAGGAAGCGATTCACGCATGCCGCCAAATTGCTCAACACCAGAAGAAGATAACACGACCACCTTTTCTAATTCCCGCTGACGAAGCGAAGAAATGCTTTCCCAATAATTTATCGAGCCGTTGGCAGGTTCTTCGGTTGGAAATCCATCGGCCAGCCAATGCAATTCAAACCCTTGTACTTGCAGACTGTCCATCCACTTTTTTGCTAGTGGATGATTTTTCACGGATTTATCCACCACCAACCACTGTTGATTTTTCGTTTGATCAAATTGCAAACCACTGAGTAGCAAAACCCACAACGCAACGATCAAACAACGAAGCGCGAGCAGTAACCATTCATTGAGGCGGATACTTTTAAATTGTTGGGTACTGGTTTCGCGCACATGGCGCAAACTTCCAAACCGAATTACTTTTCCTTCTTTCTTGCTAAGCAGGTGTATGGCAATCGGAATGGATAAGCCGGCAAGAGCCCACAAAAATATCGGTTGCGCAAATTGCATTATCTCACCAGTCGTTTACGTTGAGTTAAAAAATTTCGCAGCACTTCGTCTATGGCAAAATCCATCGATACCAATTGGTAGTTGATTTGTTTTTCCAACATCCAGCTGCGTGATGACTTCAGCCATGTATTGACTCGTGTCTGGTATTCGCTTTGTTGTACGCGACTGTCTGCTTTTGTTTTGACTCCGGTTTCCAAATCTTCGAAGGTAAAGGAGCCATCAAAATCAAAAGCTGTTTCATGAATGCCCATCAGATGAAAGACAATTACTTCGTTGCGTTTCGTTTTTAATCGCGAAATGAATTTTTGTAAATCTTCACTGTCATCGTACAAGTCGGTGATGAAGACCATCATTTCTTTTCCGTGATGATCGTAAAGATGTTCGATGTTTTTAGATTTATCCCAACTTCCTTCACCTGTTACTTTCACTAACTCCGTGAGAAACCGAATGAACTGTTGTTGTTCAAAACGTGGCAGCACGGATTGGATACCCTGATCATTTACCGCATACAAACCAAAAGTATCACCCTGCTTCCGTGCGAGGTATGCCAATGCAGCCATCATTACTTTGGCATAGTGTAGTTTACTCACATCGCCTTCGGTATAGGCCATCGAGCGACTCGCGTCAAGCATGAACTTGACGGTGATGTTCGTTTCGATTTCTGCTTCTTTGATGTAGTAGCGCTCGGTGCGCGCAAACATTTTCCAATCGAGTTGACGTAAGTCATCACCCGGCTGGTAGTTTCGGTATTGACTGAATTCTTGTCCGGCGCCCACCGACTGACTTTTGTTGCTGCCGCTCATAAAGCCTTCCACAATCACACGCGCAATTAACTCTAACCCGCTGATGGAATTCAGCAGCGAGGGTTTCATTAATTCTTTGATGCGCGCGTCCATCAGATACTTTTCTTCAATGCTATATTTTCCAATAAGTATTTAGTCACAGCATCGGATGTGATGCCTTCTGATTCAGCTTTAAAGTTCATGAGGACGCGATGACGCAACACCGGATATGCTACTTGCTGAATATCATGTTGCGTTACCGCAAAGCGGCCACTCAGTAAAGCGCTTGCTTTAGCAGTAAGAATCATCGCCTGACCCGCGCGCGGACCTGCACCCCAACGAACCCATTCGTTCACATAGGCAACATCACTTACACCGGCACGTGTTGCGCGCACGATGTTGCTCACCCACTCAATCAAATCCGAACTGATATGTACTTCGCGCACTAATTTTTGTGCTTCTAAAATTTTCTTGCCTTCCATCACTTTGTGAATGGCTTCGCCTCGCTTGCCGGTAGTGTTTTCTAGAATAGCTCGCTCCTCAGAAGCAGTTGGATAGCTTACTTTGATGTAAAGCAGAAAACGATCGAGTTGTGCTTCTGGCAATGGAAAGGTGCCTGCCTGCTCGATTGGGTTTTGAGTAGCGAGGATAAAGAAAGGTCGCTCCAGCGGATATGTAACGCCTGCATAGGTTACTTCAAACTCTTGCATGGCTTCGAGCAGAGCCGCTTGCGTTTTAGGTGAAGTGCGGTTGATCTCATCGGCCAGAATGATATTGGCAAAGACCGGACCTTTGTTGAATTTGAAAATGCGTTTGCCGGTGGTGTGATCTTCTTCTAACACTTCCGTTCCAATGATGTCTGAAGGCATTAAGTCGGGCGTAAACTGAATTCTGCGGAAGCGTAAATCAATGGCTTCGGAGAGTGAACGAATCATCAGCGTTTTTGCCAAACCGGGAACTCCTTCTAACAACGCGTGGCCGCCAGCCAAAAAAGTAATCAGCAATTGGTCGATGATTTCTTCTTGCCCGACAATCACCTTTTTGATTTCTTTTTTCAAGCCGTTGAGGTTGGCAATAATTTCTTCGACTGATTGTTGAGTGGAGGATACTTCTGAATTCATAGTTAACTAGTTAACGCGTACATGATGATGTTTACACTAAATCGGGTGTTGTCAATTTTATAAAATCGTTTGTTGCGAAAGTCGTAATCCCACTCGCAGCCATAATCTTTGTTGCTGTAAAGCACGCCAATGCGGTTGTTGATTTCGATGGCCTTCAGATAGTCGTGCACGATGTCATCGCCCCAGCCATTCAGCTCTTGTGCGGTGGTGGGTGGCCCATCAAACTGAAAGAATGAGGAGTAGATCGGATGTGTCTTTGGTATTTTCTTCAGTGAGTTAGGCCCGAAGATTCGATCCATCTGCGCTTCGAACGTTTTGGCGAACAGCCCATCAATGTCGTGGTTGCAATCATCGACAAATACGAAGCCACCGTTTTTAACATACTTCTCAAAATTCTCTTTTTCCTTGGCGGTGAATTCTACCAGCTTGTGGCCGCTGAGGTAGCAGAAGGGGCAACGAAAAATGTCATCGCTGCTGAGTGAAACAATGTTTTCGTTGGTATCAATTTTGAGCGTAGTGTATTCGATGAGTGAGTTGAGCACATTCACCGGCATGCGTTGGTCTACATCCCAATCGCCCGATTCATATTGCAGGCGGGTGAAAAAAAAGCGGTTGTCTGCGAGGCTCACTTTATCAACTCTATTTCAATAATTACAAAAGTCGACTTTTCAGTTCAACTTAACATTTATAATTGTTACGAACGGGCACTATTCAGGGTGAATAAAAAAATAAAAGTCCCCGAAAACGAGTTCGGAGACTTTTAAAATCAAGTTCAATTAATGACTATACCGCATCTGACAAACTCGAGAACGTAAAGTCACGAATTTTTAAAGGAGGCAATAAATAATTTACATTCGACTCCACGCTGACGGTGCGCTCTACTTTACCTAGTTCTTCTAGGTTATTGAGCATAATCACCGGGCTTTCGTTGAAGCGGAAGTTTTTGATCGGATACTGAATCTTTCCATTCTCAATGTAAAAAGTACCATCGCGCGTCAAACCGGTGAGCAACAAACTTTGCGGGTCTACATCGCGGATGTACCACAAGCGCGTAACCAGCACACCTTTCTTCGTACCGGCAATCATTTCTTCCAGCGATTTTGTTCCGCCTTCCATGATCGCACCGTCCGGTCCGGGAATGGCTTTCACTCCTTTTTTCTCCGCCCAATAGCGTGAGTAGCTGAGATTTTTTACCACGCCTTTTTCAATCCACGAAATTTTTTCCTGAGGCCTTCCATCGCCATTCCATGTGCTGGTCGGAAGTTCCGGATTCAATGGATCGGAATAAATGTTCACACGCTCGTCTACCATTTTTTCGCCCAACTTCGTTCCGCCTCCAGCTTTGCTCAAGAAGCTTCTTCCCTCATCGGCTTGACGTGCATCCAATCCAAAGAAAATGCGCTCGAGTAAAACAGCTACTGCGGCCGGCTCTAAAATCACCGTGTACTTTCCGGGTTCGATGGCTTTCGCTTCCGCAGATCGCACCGCCTTTTCAGTCGCAATTTGTGTTGCTCTTTTCGTGTCAAGTTTGGTAATGTCATTATAGCCGCGAGTGGCATAGCCGGAGCCACGACCATCTTCGGTGCGAACGGTGATCGAGAAATTCGTGTTCGTTGAAGTGTTGTAGGCAAACAGACCTTTTGAATTCATCATGGCCGAATAGCCTGTGGTGTCTTCTAAAAATCCGGCTGCTACTGCTTTCGCATCTTTCGCTACCTGTAAACTGGCAGCGACTAAATCCGAACGAAGTTTCGGAGTGATGGCTGCCGTGGCCGGAACAAAGGTGATAGGCTCGGCATACGTTTGTGGTCCGAGTAGTGGCATGTACTCCGGATTTTCAGGAGCCAGTTGCGCTAACTCTTCAGAGCGTCTCACTACTTTTTCCAATGATGCATCGTCAAATTCGTTGATCGTGGCAACTCCCGATTTTTTTCCATAGGCAGAAGTGACCACCAATTGTGTTTGACTCACTTTACCGGAAGTAGAAACGGAATTGCGTGCGTAGCGAATGTTGCCGCTGTCGGTTCCTCCTAAGTTCACTTCGCATTCGTCTGCTTTCGAATAGCTCAACACTTTTTTCAATAAAGCGTAGGCTTCGTCTTTTGTAAGTATGGGCATAATCTTAAATATTTCTTCCTGTATTGATTACATTAACTCCATTGAAGCGCGTGGTAGATGAACCATGCGATACGGCACTGACCTGACCGGGCTGACCCTTGCCATCAAAGAATGAACCACCTAATCGGTAATCATTGCTATCCGCAATAGCGGTACATGAATTCCAAAACTCTTGTGTGTTGGATTGGTACGCCACATCTTTTAGCATGCCTACAATTTTTCCGTTTTTAATTTCGTAGTACAACTGACCACCAAATTGAAAATTGTAACGCTGCTGGTCGATGGAGAAAGATCCATCACCAATAATGTAAATTCCTTTCTCTACATTTTTGATCATGTCATCAATGCTCTTTTTCTCTTTGCCCGGCTGCAAAGAAATATTGGCCATACGCTGAAATTGAATGCTGCTCCAGTTGTCCGCATAGCAACATCCTTGCGAAGCGTTCAATCCTAAAATGTGTGCCTGATCGCGAATCACTTGATAGTTCACTAAAATACCATCTTTGATGATGTCCCACTGGCCACACTTCACACCTTCATCGTCATAGCCAACCGCACCGAGTGAACCTACTTGTGTTTTATCCGCAACGATGTTCACCAGCTTGCTGCCGTAATTAAACTTCTTCGATTCCCATTTATCTAAAGTGAGGAAGCTAGTTCCGGCAAAGTTGGCTTCATAACCCAGTACACGATCCAATTCCGTAGGGTGGCCGGTGGATTCGTGAATGGTGAGCCACAAATGGGATGGGTCTAAGATCAAATCGTACTTGCCGGCTTCCACGGATTTAGCCTTTAGTTTTTCTCCGGCTTGTTGGCCGGCAAAGCGCGCATCTTCAATCATATCATAGCGACCTTTGTACAAAGGAGTGATGCCTTGAATTTTATCTTGAGGACGAGCGTTTAAATATTCGTAGCCCATGCCCATCGGAGAGCTGAGTGCATTGCGTGTTTCAAATTTACCGGTGGCTTTGTCAATTTTGGTGATGAAGAATGTTGGCCAAATGCGGTGAACATCTTGATCGATGTATGAGCCATCGGAAGAAGCAAAATATTTTTGTTCATTCACCATAAACAAAATCGAGTTGATGTAATCGGCACCTGCTTTCATGGCCGCGTCATTTACATTCAACAGCAAGTCCACTTTTTCTTTGATGGGTACTTCAAACGAATTTTTTTCGATAGGAGCTTTCCAGCTTACTTCGCCATACCCTTTTTGAGGAGCGAGTCGCACGGGTTCAGAAAGTAGCCGAGAGTTTTCTTTGGCAATGGCTACAGCTTGTTCGGCTGCTTTTGCAATGCTGTCTTTGTCCAGTTTGTCGGTAGCGGCAAAACCCCAACCACCATTTGCTACCACACGAACACCCATTCCATAGGATTCGGTGTTGACGATGTTCTGCACCTTGTCTTCGCGTGTTACCACAAATTGATTGAGGTAGCGACCGATTCGCACATCGGTGTAGGTGGCACCTTTGCTTCGTGCCGCGTTCAGAGCTACATCGGCCATTTGTTTTTTCACGGCTACATCCACCGTCTCCAGCGCGCGACTTGGATCAATGGGGTTACCCATCAGTGGAATGCCGGGCAACATGGACGCGGCAGCGCCCAGCCCCGACAAATAAATAAAATCTCTACGTTTCATAATTAGATGGTTAGGGAAATTTTACAACTCACTTAAGACGATATTCTTCATTAGAAAGTTGATACTAGTTAAAGGTTATTATATCAGCGGTCAAGAATTCGTTCATAATCGGACGAAGAAAAACGAATTATTTTTTTAGCGATTGTATTCTGATAACCAATGAAACTGCAGCTCGGCTAATTGAAAATGACGCTTGCTTTTAACTAGCTTAATGTGATGATCTTCATCCCGAATTTTTCCTTGCAAGAAAATGGTGTCGTTGCTTAGCTGATAATGTATGGTAAACAGAAAGGTGCTATCGCCCTGAACAGATCGTTTAAACAGATGAAGTGCTTTGGCAACTGTGTCGGCTCTGTAGTTGAAGTACCCTCTGCGGTAGCGTTGTCGGAAAAGCGAATCCGTTGTATTCACACTGCCCATTGTACCCTTTTCAAAAATCACATCCTTCCAGGTAAGCGTATCACCAGGAAGTGGTGATATCATAGTACCGTTCCGCTCAAAGGAAATGACATCATAAACTCCAGATGAAATCGGTTTACTTTCCGCTACAATTTGATTCGATTGATAGTAGCTCCAGGAATTGTAAAATGGGAAAATAACAATCAGTACAAACAGAATTGACTTTCCGACCAGGCGGGTAATCCGCATCCATTTAGCGGTGATGTGCATTTCGTAAAGAGAAGTAAAATCAGCTGGCTGGTTAAATAAGAAGAACGAAGTGATACGTTTGTAATCGTACGCCATCAGAAACAAACAGTAGAAGAGCAGATGGAGTGAGAAAATTTTGACCGGAATGTCGTAGGCCAGATTCATCATGGCCACATTGGTAAATACGCCTGCTCCCATCATCACTCCCAGTGTTACACTTCTACGATTCAGTAACAACAATCCCGCAATGGTTTCCATCACACCACTGAAAACCTGATAGGGTGTGGAGTAGCCAATGAACATCCATGACAAGCGCATCGGTAAATAATCTCCCAATGGTGTTGCCAGTTGGCTCAGGTTTGGGAAGGGCATTTGAAGTGCAAAAATTTTAATGATGCCGTAGCTAAGGCAATTGATCGCAATGAAATAGCGAACCACATTGCGTAACCAATAATCAGCAATAGCATAATGGCTGCGCTTGCGATCTACCAACGACCAAAGTACACTACCGATCAATGCGAGTGATAAAAATAGCCACACCTGTGTCCAGCCATACGAAGTGTCACCGCTACCGTTCAGAGGCACTAACACTTCGCGAACATGAAAGACATGTTTGTTGGCCAATTCAACCAGCCAATCCATTCCCATGTAGTAATAACGTGTTATGAATGAAACTCCGGGTATTATATCAAACCAAGTCCAAGGCGCAATTTGCAGTAGGAGATAGATAAAGAAAAAGCGAAACATGATTTTTCGCCACCATGGCCACGGGGAAGAAGGAGGTAATTCGAAGAGCATGGGAAAGATGTTTTTTAAAGCTAAAAAAAATCCCTGACTTACGGTCAGGGATTTTTATAATGTATAATTTCAAAATTTTATTTACCTAACCAAGCGTTCCGAATTTTTTGTTGTGCTTCGCTTGGGTTAGCCAATGGCTCAAGGGCAATATAAGCTTGTACTTCTTCGCGGATGTCTGCTTCCAGCGAAACTTCTTTTACTTCACCATTCGCGTCTTTTCGCTCCACTACGAATTTCACCGTGTCACCCAACTTGGCCGTAGCCGAATACTTACCAAAACATTCCTGATAGGTTTCAATTGTAAATGGTTCACCATTCATGGTAACAAATACATCGCCCGGCTGAAAGCCTAATCGTTTACCTAAGTTGGTGGCACCACTCATGTCGGTTATCAACAAGTGTTTTTTATCGGGGGCAAGGCCTGCACCAAAGGCCATACTTTTTTCTATTGTTTTGCGTGAAGCCTCCGGATTGTAGTTGATACCTAATGCCTCAAACGTTTCTTTTAGAGGAAGTGGTTTGCTGCCTTCCACGTAATCTTTGAAAAAGGTCCGTATCTCCGGAAAAGTCATCGAAGCAATTTGATCAAACAGTACCGCATCCTTGAATGATTTTTTCATGCCGTATTTTTTTCCGAGGCGAGCCATCACTTCGCGTAAGCCAAACTTGCCGTTTGAAAGCGTAAGTAATTTTACATCCAGGCATAAGCCGATCAGCGCTCCTTTTTGATACACATTTTGGTATTGCTCTTTTTGTTTGTCCAACGCTTCACTTGATAAAACAGTGAAGGCGAGTGTATCATTAAAATATTTTTTTGAAATACCAATCTTTTCGGTTTGACGCTTTAGGTATTCTTCCAGTGAAATCGCTCCTGAGCGAACTTGAGAATGATGGGCTGCATATTCTGTTACGCCTTCATACATCCACAAGTGCTTCGACATTTTGGCATCGATAAAATCAAAATTACCAATCTCTTCGCTGTGGATGGTAAGGGGCGTGATGATGTGAAAGAACTCATGTGAGGCAATGTCTCTGAACTGACTCGACAATTCTTCAGGAGAGAAACTATCGGGCATAAAGGTGAAGCACGATTGCGTGTGTTCCAATGCTCCATAGCGTGTTAAGTTCTTTTTGTTGGACAAGTAAACTAAGAACGCATATTTTTTTACTGGAAGTTTTCCACCTAAATACTTTGCGTGACCTTCCAATATTGGACGCACATCCTTCACGAGAGACCTGGCAGAGCTTTTACCACTTGCTGAAAAAACAGAAACCAAAACGGAAGCATTCGCAACTTTAATCCAGGCTGTATCTGGTTTCGAATAAAGAATAGGCGCGTCTGCCAATGTTTGGTAGCTATCGGTTTCAAAAAGATCAACATTAGGATTATTGCCTTTTTTAAGTTCAAGGGAGGTAGAGCCGTAGAAACCATCAGCGCGCTTAACTTGTACGCGATAGGGTTTCTTTTCATAGCCTTGCAAGTAGCCAATGACTCCGAAGGTATTTAAAACAAATGCGGTATCTTTTTCGAAGCTGGTTCCACTTGGTTCAAAAATATCTTCTTTTACCTGCGGGGTATCCCAGGTGTCGTCTACTGTATAGGTAATCTTAAACAACTTTTTGGCATTTTCTATTTTCCAGGTGTTCGCGTCTGGATGAGTAATATTTAGAGCATTTCCTGCTTGATCGAATGCTGAGAAATTAGAAACGAAAGATCCGAAATTACTGATTGAATAAGTACCTGGTACAATTTTAGGAACATGAAAATCAATTTGATCGGAGCTTACTTTGGGTGTAATAATTTCTACGGATAACTGATCAGAAGAAATTTTTGTCAGATCGATCGATACTTGATAATTCTTTTGTGCATGTAAGCCGGAAAAGAAAAAGACGAATAATAGTGTTAAGAGTTTAAAGTGATTCATGGGGAAAAGTTAAAAGAATTTGGAAGTTTACGAGTTCAAATTAATAAGATCATCAAACGAATGCTGAATGAATATAGTTTCTATATTCTTTTTTACATCTGATTAGGCGGCCAACAAAAAACCCAATCCCGCACAAGCAACAAATGCAACAAAGATGATTTTTAGCATAATAAGGTTTTAAGATAAAAGTAGAGTGAATGGTTGAACTAATTCGGTCATTCAACTTTTTGATGCTAATTGCATAATTTAAGTTGGCATCGGGTAACAGAAATACACCAGTGCATAGAATGAGTTAGGAATGAGAGTGGAATGAGCTAATTTTAAGTGAAAAAACTTTAGGTAATAACTTACAACACCTATTTTCATCGCTCATGTTAATCACAATCGACAATTCAATGGAAGTATCTTATTTTGCTTGAGCGATGATTCGGAATCAAAAAAAATTGTATTGGATACTGACGCTTGCCGGATGGCTTGGTATGATGTCCATTGAAGTGTTGAATTACACCTTTTTTATCGTTGGTCATTTTGAATGGTATTTTGTTTGGATCTTTGGGTATTATGCAATGCTAGGTGTTAGCTTAATGCATGGGTTTCGTGTATTTGTAAAGCGAACATCGATTTTTGATTGGCGCCCTCGCCAAATATGGTTATTCGCTATAGTGAGTACATTTTTAATTTCAGTAATCATCAACTTGCTTTCAACGCTTCCATATCACTTTACGAATACACAAAACATTTCTTCGTTTTATACCTTCATTGCAATTTTCGGGGGCACGCTCAACAGCATGCGCTACATTGGGGTATGGATTATTATTTACTTTCTCTATCAAATTTTGGAAAGATCCCGACAGTTAAAAGAAGCTAAACTAGAATCAGAAAGCGTTGCTCGCTTAATGGAGTTGGAGTTGCTAAAATCACAACTCAATCCACATTTTTTATTCAATGCATTAAATTCCATTAAAGCGTTGGTATCAATCGACCAAGAGAAATGTAAAGATGCGATTGTGAAGCTAAGCGAGTTATTGCGGTTTACTTTGCAAAGTGGCAACCAAACCCTGATACCTCTATCCTATGAAATAGAGGAAGTGAAGAAATACTTCAGTTTAGAACAAATTCGGTTTGGAGAACGTTTTCAATACAAGTTTCAAATGGACGAACAAGTGGGCTATCAAATGGTGCCGCCTGGCATTGTGCTTACGCTTGCTGAAAACGCCATCAAGCACGGTATTACCAAAACGCCCGGCCATTCGCAGGTGAAATTATCAGCTCTTTATGAAAATGAAACCTTGAAAATTGAGATGATCAACCCTGGAGTTTTGGAAAAGAATGAAGGAACAGGACTTGGTTTAATAAATATTGAAAAGCGCTTAGCGCATATTTTTCAGGAGCGTGCAGTGTTTGCTGTGCAACAAATAAATGACGATGTGAAAGCAATTATTATCATAAAGAAATGATCAAAACTATTTTAATTGATGACGAACCGCTAGCGATTGCGGAATTGCAATCGATGCTGAGTACGTACTCTGAAATTGATATTGTTTCCGTCAGCAACGATGCACAAGATGGTATTCAAAAGATTCAGCAGTTCAATCCGCAGCTACTTTTCCTAGACATTAACATGCCGGGCAAAAACGGTTTTGATTTGCTGGGCGAATTAGGCACCGCACCTGAAGTGATTTTTGTTACAGCCTATGATCAGTTTGCCATTAAAGCTTTTGAAGTGAATGCATTGGATTATATCCTGAAGCCGGTGAATCCGGAACGATTAAAAGAGGCTGTGACAAAAGTAATCCGGAAACTAAATCAAGCCGAAGGAGAAAAGGCACTCGATATCAATAAGCGAATTTTTATTAAAGATGGTGAGCAATGTTTTTTTGTTCCCATTCACCAAATCTTTTATATCGAAAGTGTCGGAAATTATGTGAGGCTGTACTTTCGAGATAAAAAAGCCATGCTCCATCGGTCATTGAACTATTTAGAAGAAAAATTGCCGGGAGAACATTTTTTTCGCACGAGCCGGCAAGAAATAATCAATGTCAACTTCATCAAAAATATTGTTCCTTATTTTAGTAATACACTTCAGGTTGAAATGGAAAGCGGCACAAAAATAGATTTAAGTCAACGACAGAGTGTGAAGTTTAAGGAAAAGATGGGGATTTGATTCCTGCCAATTCTCGAGTTAGCTAGATTCACCCATCTATCCTTATTCCACTGCCATTATTTATTTTACCATCCTCCGCCAAGGGTTCGATAGAGATCAATCACCGAGTAGAACTGCTCTTTTCTTGTTTCAGCTAATTGCAGTTCTGCTTCCAGCACATTTTTTTGAGCCATAATTACTTCCAAGTAAGAGGCTAATCCGGCCAGATATAAATCATTAGATGTAGCAACAGCCTCACGCAAAATATTTACCTCCTGTTGTTTAAAAGTGGCAGCCGAACGCATGTTTTCTATTCGCTGCAATCCGGTTACTGTCTCCTGATACCCGTTGATAACGAGCTTCTGATATTCATAAAACAAACTTAGCTGCTCAGCTGAAATTTGTTTGTAATTGCCACGGATGATATGACGATTGAAGAGCGGAGAAGTAATTCCCCCAAAAACAGAGTAGGCCACTGCACCCGGAGTAGAAAAAAGTTTTTCAGAACGAAATGATTGTAACCCTAAGGAAGACGAAATTACAAATGAGGGCAGAAATGCAGCACGTGCGACATCTACATCCAATTTGGCTGCTCGTAAACTTAATTCAGCTTGCGCGATATCAGGTCTGCGAGTTAATAGTTCAGAAGGCACACCTGCGCGCATATCCAACGGGAGTGGTTGATCCAGAATTGGATTGCCTCGTTCCACCGGTTGCGGAAATCGACCTAACAAAAGGTTTAGTTTGTTTTCATTCTGAACAACCAATTGCCTCTTTTGCGCTTCCAGACTTTTTGTGTTGAGAAGTTGAGCTGTAAATTGTTTCACTGCCAATTCCGTTGCACGTCCCGCCTCCTTTTGAACGCTCACCAAATCAACAGCCGTTTGTTGCAACGTACTATTCTCCCGAATGATCTTTAATTCATTGTCTAATGCAATCAAATCATAATACGTTTTTGCAATTTCAGCTACCAAGCTCGTAACAACCAGATGCCGTCCTTTTTCGGTGGCGAGGTACTTTAGTGCAGCTGACTTTTTTTGGTTTTGCAATTTGCCCCAGGCAAATACTTCCCAGCTACTTTGTAACCCCACATAATAATCCGGCAAGTGCTCTGGCACTTTTTTATCATTGGGCAAGTTCGTGGAGAAGTTAGTATCAAAGTTGCCTATACCGTCCATAGTGTACTCACCGAATTTCCGTTGACCTGCGGCCGCATTGATTCCTATGGAAGGAAGGAGCATTCCTTTTGAAATCTTCAAATACGCTCTGGATTGTTCTATTCGTTGCAGTGCTACTTTCAAATCTAAATTATTTGCAATACCCTCTTCCAGTAATTTTAATAGATGCGGGTCGTCAAAGAACTTTTTCCAAGGTATTTCTCCGCTACTCTTCGTGGTGTCTTTAGTCGTTACAAAAGAGGATGGCATGGGAATGGCATCGGGTGTCTTTACCGGAGGAGCTAACTTGCAACCCAATAAAACCCCACCACTCAGCAGGGTGATTATAAATTTATAGCGTAGTCGATACATGACTATTAATTTAAATGACTGGTTATTTTTTCTGCGTTTTTAGAATTAGGCTTCTTGGTCAGTTCACTGAACAGCACATACAATCCGGGAACTACCAACAAACCGAAAATCGTACCGATCAGCATACCTCCGGCAGCGGCTGTACCAATGGAGCGATTGCCCATCGCACCGGCACCCGAAGCAATACATAATGGAATCAACCCGGCAATAAAAGCAAACGAGGTCATCAAAATAGGACGAAGGCGTGAGCGAGCTCCCTCCATGGCGGCATCCAATGAGGTGCGCCCTTCTTCGCGCTTGTGCTCATTGGCTACCTCCACAATTAAAATTGCATTTTTTCCTAGCAAACCAATCAGCATGACCAGCGCTACCTGGGCATAGATGTTATTCTGAAGCCCCACCAATTGTAAAAACAGAAAGGCACCAAACACACCAGCCGGTAGCGAGAGGATAACCGGCAGCGGCAATAGAAAACTTTCGTATTGTGCCGATAACAACAGGTAGACAAAAATCAAACAGATCATAAAAATGTAAATGGCCTGATTGCCCGAGAGCACCTCTTCGCGCGTCATGCCCGACCACTCAATCGAGAAGCCACGAGGCAATGCTTGCTCAGCTACTTCTTCGATCGCTGCAATGGCATCGCCACTGCTATAGCCGGCAGCTGCATCACCATTAATGAGAGCTGCGGTGAACATATTGTAACGTGTAAGTTGTTCCGGTCCATAGACACGCTCGAGTCGGGTAAAAGCAGAGTAGGGAACCATTTCTCCTTTGTCGCTTTTGACAAGTAATTTTAACAGATCCTCCGGGTGCGCACGAAAAGACGGATGGGCTTGCACCATTACTTTATACATTTGACCGAATCGCAAAAAATTAGATGTATAGTAGCTGCCGATAAATACTTGCAGGTTATTCATTGCATTATCAATGGTCACGCCTTTTTGTGCTGCAATGTCCTGATCGATGTGAATGAGGTATTGTGGAAAAGTGGCATTGAATCCGGTGAAAGCATCTGCAATTTCCGGACGTTTTTTTAACGCTTCGATAAATTGATTGGCCACGTTAGCCGTGTTCTGCAAATTGCCCTGGCCGGTACGATCCAGCAACCGCAATTCAAATCCGCTGGCATTACCAAACCCGGGCACGGTAGGAGGCGGAAAAAATTGAATGGACGCATCCTTGATATGTTTGGTCTTTTCCTCCAGCAATGGAATAATCTCATTCACCGAAAGAGATCGTTCATCCCACGGCTTTAAGTTAATCATGCCCATCCCATACGATGATCCAGCACCTTCAGTAATAAGACTAAAACCGGAAAGAGTAGATACCGATTCAACAAACTCCATACCTGCGGTGGCTTCTTGTATTTTATCCATCACTTCTTCGGTGCGCTCTACGGTTGCGCCCGCGGGTGTGGTTACGTTCGCATAGATCATTCCCTGATCTTCGGAGGGAATAAAGCCGCTTGGCAAAATGGTGCTGATTCCCCAGGTAGAAAGCACAAACCCGATGAACATACCATACGTGATGATTCTGCGTGCCGCTACTTTACTGATGAAGAGTTGATACCGTTCCGACAGGGAGTTAAACCAGTTGTTGAAAGCATTGAAGAATCGCTGTAACCATGAATTTCCGTGTCCCCCCTGATGCGGCTTCAACAACACTGCACAAAGTGCCGGAGTAAGTGTGACGGCATTAATGCCGGAGATAACAATAGCAATGGCGAGCGTCAGCGAAAACTGCCGATAGAAAACTCCCACCGGGCCCGACATAAAAGCAACTGGCACAAATACAGCTGACATTACCAAAGTAATCGCAATCAATGCTCCGCTAATTTCATTCATGGCGGAGATGGTTGCCTGCAGCGGTGTGAGGCCGATCCCCAATTTTACGTGAACTGCTTCCACCACCACAATGGCGTTGTCTACAACAATACCGATGGCCAGTACTAGTGCAAACAACGTCAATAAATTGATGGAGAACCCTAACATTTGCATGAAGAAGAATGTGCCTATCAAAGACACGGGCACAGCTAATGCGGGGATGAGAGTCGATCGCCAGTCTTGGAGAAAAACAAATACAACAATGGAAACCAGAATAAATGCTTCAATCAATGTGCGCAAAACTTCGGCAATCGAAGCATCCAGAAAGCGTGACACATCATAACCAATGGTATAACTCATGCCAGGAGGGAAGGTGATTTTTTCCAATGCCTCCATTCGTTTTTTTACATTTTCGATTACCTCTTTTGCATTCGAGCCGGGACGTTGTTTCAGCATGATCGCAGCTGATGGGCGTCCGTTTTCTTTGGAGAGCACGCCATAATTTCTAGAGCCAAACTCAATGTCAGCAATGTCTTTTAGTTTGAGCAATGAGCCATCTTCATTGGCGCGCAACACAATGTTTTCATATTGCTTTGGTTCAAAAAACTTTCCCGTGTAGCGAAGCACGTACTGTAACATTTGAGGGTGTTTGTCTGAGCTTTCGCCTGTTTTACCGGGAGCAGCTTCAACATTTTGGTTTCGAATCGATTGTACGACCTCATCCGTTGATACTTCGTAGGCAGCCATCCGATCCGGCTTCAACCATACCCGCATGGAATACTCACGAGCACCCATGATCATGGCATAGCCCACACCATCAATGCGCTTCAATTCGGGAAGAATGTTGATGTCAGCAAAATTGTAAATGAATTTTTCATCGGCTGTAGAGTCAGTGCTAAGGATATTCAAATACAACAACATGCTGTTTACTTCCTTTTCTACTCCCACACCGGCTTTGATTACTTCTTCCGGCAATTCATCCAATACTGTAGAAACACGATTCTGTACGTTTACGGCTGCGATGTCGGGATTCACGCCTACATTAAAATAGACGGAGATTATGCTGGTACCGTCATTTCCAGATACAGACGTCATATACGTCATACCAGGAACCCCATTAATGGCGCGCTCCAGTGTAGTGACGACAGCTTTTGAAGCTACTTCTGCATTGGCACCTGTATAGTTGGTAGTTACTGACACTGCCGGTGGAACAATGTCAGGAAATTGTGTGACCGGTAATTCGATCAGTGCCAGTGCGCCCAATAACGTAATGATGAGCGAAATCACCAATGACAACACCGGACGTTGTATAAATCTATTAAACATGTTTTCTAACCTGGTTTAGTTTAATTAAAAGGGAGTGAACGATTAAAACAGTTTCTTTAACAAACTATCCATCGGTACCAATACCGGTTTTACACGCGTGCCCTCTTGAACATTTTGAATGCCCTCATAAATAATGTTGTCGCCTTCACTTAAGCCCGATTGTACAATGTAGAAATGAGCAAACCGCATTTTAGGCACGAAGCTTTTCATGCGGACGATTTGATTGGCGTCCACTATATAGACGTAGGTTTTATCTTGTATTTCGAAGGTGGCTTTTTGCGGAACCAATAATGCGTTTTTCAAATCACTGGCTAACCTCACTTTTCCGCTGGAGCCATGCTTAAGCAAGAGATCATTGTTTGGAAAGCGAGCACGGAATGCAATCGTGCCGGTGGTGGCATCAAATTGACCTTCCATGGTTTCGATGTAACCGGTATAACGATGGTCGGTTCCGTCTGATAGCTCGAGCTTCACTTCATCACCTTTCAGTTCATCACCTTTGTTATTCTTGAATTCCAGGTATTCATTTTCTGACACCTTAAAATAAGCGTACATCAAATGCGTATCCGATACGGTAGTCAGCAAACTGCCCTCGTTGATCAAACTTCCAATTTTGAAAGGAATACGGTCGATCATCCCATCAAATGGTGAGCGAATGTTGGTGTGCGATAATCGAATAGCCGCATTCGAGGCGGCTGATTGAGCTTCCTCAATACGCGCATTGGCTGCATCATACTTTGCTTTTGCTAGTCGAAGTTCAGTTTCAGAAACTACTTTTTTATCGACTAATATTTTTACACGCTCCATTTCCAATTGAATGGCAGCGGCTTCCGCTTTGGCACTATGTAGATTAGCAGTAGCTTCTGCCAATGCGGCCTGATACTCTTCGTCATTAATGCGAAATAAGAGCTGTCCTTTTTTTACAGTTTGTCCTTCATCTACATAAATCTGATCGAGATAGCCCTGAACGCGAGCGCGAATCTCAACGTTTCGAAAGGCATGAATATCACTTACATATTCTTTAAACAATGTCGTGTCCTTACGAATGATGCGTGTCACCGGAAACTCTTCTGAGCCATCCTCTTTGTTAGTGGAAGAAGAGCAACTACTTAAAAAAGAAGCAAATAAAAATAGGAAGGCCAATGCCTTATAATAGGAAGTCATGATTGAAGATTATTAATGAAAAAAAATCGAATGCCTAATGTGGGGGAGGTTACCCAATCAACTTAGGGGGTGGCGTATTTTTTTTCAAAGAAGGTGCTTTTGGGTGCTCAAATGAAAACCTATTGTGATCGAGGTTAACATATTGTTTGGGTAAGAAGGTAGGGTAATGAGTAGAGATGAAATCCATTTTCTGTACACTATCATCATGCACATCGGCTAAGTCAGTGCCCGCATGTGAAGTACTTAAAGCCCATTCTAAAATTAATGATAAGAAGGTGGATGCAGGTTTATTTACAGATTGAATGGCCATATCTTTTGACTCTCTGTCATCTGATAAAGTAACGGTTGGCAATAACAATGTATGGCTTGCGCTAATGATCCAGAAAGACAGAATAAAGCACCGGAAGGGCAAATTTCTTTTGATTCGAAGCCGGTGGATGATATTACACATTGTCTGTATTATCCCGTAAAGTTATCAAAAACACACGCGTCTGAAAATAAATTTACGTTACCGTTTGCAACTACGGATCAGCGGCTTGGGTTGGCTGTTTGTGGGGAATGCTTCTGGCGATCACTCAAAAGAGCGCTCAATAGCATAGAGCGGAATATTCGCCATCCAATTATCCTGACGATTTCACACTTTTTCAAACGAATAAATGTTCAACCTCACACTTTTATGATGGAAAATAAAAAATCCCCAGCGTTTCGACCGGGGACTTCTTAAAAACAAAACAACAAAAACAATTATACTGCGTCAGATAAACTAGAGAAGGTAAAGTCGCGAATTTTCATAGCCGGTATCAACGAACTGCCACCGCCACCGGGGCCGCCACCACTGGCCACGCGCATTTGCTTGCCCAGTGTTTCTAAATTATTCAGCATGATGATCGGGCTTTCATTGAAGCGGAAGTTTTTGATCGGATGTTTAATCTTTCCGTTCTCAATATAAAAAGTACCATCGCGGGTTAAACCGGTATACAATAATGTTTGTGGGTCTACGGCACGAATGTACCAGAAGCGCGTCACGAGCACGCCACGCTTCGTGTCTTTAATCATATCTTCAATGGAAGCAGTTCCGCCCTCCATAATTCTGTTGCCCGGAAAAGGCGTAGGCTCTGTATTTTTTTGCGAAGCCCAGTAGCGATCGTAGATCATGTTAGCCACTGTGCCATTCTTAATTAAATCCATGCGCTTCCGCGCTAAACCATTGCCGGCCCAGTTGCCGGTAGGCACTTCTTCATGCCATGGGTCGGTGTAAATGTTCACGCGCTCATCCACAATTTTTTCGCCCAACTTGGTGCCGCCACCTTTTTTCGATAAAAAGCTTCTGCCTTCATCGGCTTGCCGTGCATTCATGGCAAACAACATCAAGCCTAATAAGTCGGCTGCCGCATTCGGCTCGAGAATAACGGTATACTTGCCGGGCTCAATTGCTTTTGCGTTGCGCGACTGCAATGCTTTTTCCATCGCTATGGCTGAAGCTTCGGCCGTGTTGAGTTTGCTGACATCGTTAAAGTTTCTGGCTACCCAACCTGATCCAGTTCCATCGTTGGTGCGCATAGTGACAGTGAAGTCTACACCGGTTCCTTTATTGTAAGCGAAAGCACCTTTGCTATTCATCAAAGAGCCGAAACCGCGGCTATCTTCCAAGAAGCCCGCTGCGGTGATGTCTTTTTTCGAGGCCGGTAAAATACTGTCGGCAGCCGCTTGCGCGCGATAGTCGGGTGTGATTTTAGCGGTTGATTCAATAAACGTTTTAGGTTCTGCACCATACGTTTGTTGTGCGAGCGGTTCCATGAACTCCGGATTTTCAGGAGCCAGTTTGGCCAACTCTTCCGAGCGCCTCACTACTTTTTCCAGCGAAGCATCATCAAACTCGTTGATAGAGGCATTGCCTACTTTTTTTCCAAAGTAAGATTGCACATTTAAACTCACGTTACTGTCTTCGCCTGAGGTAGACACGCTGTTGCGCGCGTAGCGAATGTTGCCACCGTCATTGCCATTCAGGTTGGCCTCGATGCCGTCTGCTTTCGAAAAGCCGATGACTTTCTCGAGTATTTTTTTGGTTTCTTCTTTTGATAATATGGCCATGCTTACTATGATTTAAGATTTGCGATTTAAGATTTGTTATTACCTGTTGATTTTTAGTTGCTGCCTATTTTTTTAAATAGTTCTTCCGGTATTGATCACGTTCACTCCGTTGAACCGAGCAGTAGCTGATCCGTGCGATACTGCATTCGATTGACTGGGCTGCCCTTTGCCATCGTTAAAAGCTCCATTCATCCGGTAGTCGCGCTCATCACAAATTTGTGTACACGAGTTCCAGAACTCTTGCGTGTTGGCTTGATACGCCACATCTTTCAGCATACCTTCGATCTTTCCATTTTTAATTTCGAAGAAGAGCACACCACCAAATTGGAAATTGTAGCGCTGCTGATCGATGGAGAAAGATCCGTCTTTCACGATGTAAATTCCTTTTTCAATGCCGCTTACCATTTGATCGGGAGTAAGTGGTTGCTTGCCGGGTTGCAACGACACGTTGGCCATGCGCTGAAACTGCACATCGCTCCAGCTTTGTGAGTAGCAGCAGCCGTGCGATTCTTTTTGATCAATGATGTTGACTTGATCGCGGATGGCTTGATAATTCACCAGCACGCCATTTTTAATCAAATCCCACGACTTGCATTTCACGCCTTCGTCATCGTAGCCCACATTACCCAATGAACCAACTTGTGTTTTGTCGGCAACGAAATTCACAATCTCACTTCCGAACTTAAAGTTTTTCGTTTTCCATTTATCTAAAGTGAGGAAGCTGGTGCCCGCAAAGTTAGCTTCGTAGCCAAGCACGCGGTCTAGTTCTGTAGGGTGGCCCACACTTTCGTGGATGGTTAACCACAAGTGCGAAGGCTCTAACATTAAATCATATTTGCCCGGCTCCACCGATTTGGCTGCAATCATTTGCTTCGCTTGCTCAGCAGCCATGGTGGCATCTTCAATCATGTCATACGACTTGTTGTAGAGAATAATGCCGCCCGGTCCTGCAATTTTATCTTCTGATTTTCCATCCAGATATTCATAACCCATTCCTACCGGTGCGCTGAAGGCTGCACGCGTTTTGAATGAGCCCGATTGGCGATCAACCATCGAAACCTGGAAGTTGGGCCACGTGCGGTGAATGTCCTGATCGATATACGAACCTTCGCTGGACGCAAAATATTTTTGTTCGTTCACCAAAAACATAATGCTGTTCACAAAGCTGGCACCTTTCTCTAACGCTTTTGCATTCGCAGCTAAGAGCAGATCTACTTTTTCTTTCACCGGAACTTCAAAGCCATTTTTTATGATCGGTGTTTTCCAACTCACTTCTCCGTAGGAAGGAGTAGCCGCTAGCTTCACCGGCTCTTTTTGAAATTTTGAATTTGCTTTCGCGATGGCAACAGCACGCTCCGTTGTTTTTTTGATGCCATCCGGAGTTACATTGTTGCTTGCGGCAAAGCCCCAGGTGCCATTAGCGATGACGCGAATGCCCACACCAAACGATTCGGTATTGGTGACGCCTTGCACTTTGCGCTCGCGCGTAGTTACAAATTGATTTAAGTAACGGCCAATGCGCACATCAGTATAGGTGGCACCTAAACCTTTGGCGGTGTTGAGCGCTACATCAGCCAGTTGTTTTTTCTGTGCAGTGTCCAGCAATGGCGTGAGCATGTGTGCAATGTCCACATCATGTGCAAAGCTCGAGAACGGAAGTGCCAACGCACCTGCGCTCATGCCCGCCAATTGAATAAAATCTCGTCTCTTCATGTTTTAGTCTTTAAGTCTAAATCGTTCTTCCTGTATTAATTACATTCACTCCATTAAATCGAGCAGTAGAGCTTCCGTGCGACACCGCACTCACTTGTGAAGGCTGACCTTTCCCATCGAAGAAAGAGCCAAAGAGTCGGTAATCGCGCTCATCGCAAATTTTTACGCAGCTATTCCAAAATTCTTGCGTGTTCGATTGATAGGCCACATCGTTGAGCATGCCAGCGATTTGTCCGTTTTTGATTTCGTAAAACACAGTGCCGCCAAATTGAAAATTGTAACGTTGCTGATCGATGGAGTACGAACCACGGCCTGCAATGTAAATGCCCTTCTCTACATCTTTAATCATCTGATCGATCGAGTACGGATCTTTGCCCGGTGCCAGCGACACGTTAGGCATGCGCTGAAACTGTACATCACTCCAGCTTTGAGAGTAGCAACATCCGTGCGACTCAGTTTGGCCGAGCATGTGTACCTGATCGCGAATCGCTTGGAAGTTCACGAGGATGCCGTCTTTAATTAAATCCCAACGCTTGCATTGCACACCTTCGTCATCATAACCCACAGCACCGAGTGAGCCCGGCTGAGTTTTGTCTGCGAAGATGGTGACTTGTTTGCTGCCATAATTAAATGTGCCCGACTTCAGTTTTTCGATGCTGGCGAAACTCGTGCCAGCATAGTTGGCTTCATAACCCAAAATGCGATCTAACTCAAGCGGGTGGCCTACACTTTCGTGGATGGTTAAGCCCAAGTGATTCGGTTCGAGTACGAGATCATATTTTCCAGGCTCAACCGATTTGGCCGAAATCATTTCCTTCGCCTGACGAGCGGCTGTGGTGGCGTCTTCAATAATGTCGTAGCTATTGCGATAGAGAACCATGCCCATCGGGGTAGCAAGTTTATCTTCCGCTTTCGGAATCATGTATTCATAGCCCATACCCATCGGGGCACTCATGGCATCGCGCGATTTGAACTTGCCCGAAGCCCGGTCAATCACATTCACCGTAAAGGTGGGCCATATGCGATGGATATCCTGATCGATGTACGAGCCATCCGTAGAGGCAAAATATTTTTGTTCGTTTACCTGAAAGAGGTTGGAGCTGGCAAAGTTGGCTCCTCCGTTTTGTGCGGCAGCGTTGGCGCTTAATAACAATTCTACTTTTTCAGACACCGGAACTTCAAAAGCATTTTTTTGGATTGGTGTGTTCCATGTTACTTCTCCATAACCTTTCACCGGAGCGAGGCGCACCGGCTCGGTTTGAAATTTGCTATTCGCTTTGGCAATGGCAATGGCACGCTCAGTGGCTTTCTTGATACCATCTGCCGATACATCGTTGGTGGAGGCGAAACCCCAGGTGCCTTTCGCGATCACGCGTACACCTACGCCAAACGATTCAGTACTTTGAATTCCCTGAACACGTTTTTCGCGGGTGCTGATAAATTGGTTGAGGTAGCGACCAATACGAACATCAGCATACGAAGCGCCCGCACTCTTAGCCGTGTTGAGTGCGACATCGGCTAGCTGTTTTTTCTGACTTACGGTCAATGGAACTTCGAGCAGTGCTTCGATCGAAACCGGATTGCCGATGGCAGAGATAGGTAGGGCAAGTCCTCCCAATCCTAAACCGGCCAGTTGAACAAAATCTCTTCTTTTCATTTCTTACAAATTTTCTTGTTTGTTAAACAGATCACCAGGAAGATGTTACCCTCCAATTCAAATTGCACGACTTTTTAATCAATCAAATTAAAAGTAGTCAAAAGGAACTGCCTTTGATCAGAAATAATACATGGAGTTCATAAAACTTTCGATAAGTGGAGAATTAACCGTTTATAGAAAATGCGAAGATGACAGAGATAGTTTGCAACCGATTTAAGCTACCAGAAATAGAGCCAAAACGCCTTCGTCATGTACTTTCGTAAAAGCTCCTTATCTTAAGACTTTATTGGATGATATGAACACGAAGAAAATTGCCATCATTGGCGGAGGAAATCTTGGCATCGCGATGGCCGAAGGATTATTGAAGAGTGGTTTTGCCACACCTAATCAACTCACCGTAACACGCAGGACATTATCTCGCCTGCAACCACTGCAGGAAAAAGGTGTAACCATCACGGATAACAACGAAGCCGCTATCCGCGAAAGCGAAATAATCATTGTAGCGCTCAAGCCCTTCAATGTAAAAGAAGTGCTGACCGGTTTGAAAAACACCTTCGATCCTAAGAGACACATTATTATAAGTGTGGTAACGGGAATTTTTTTGAAAGACCTCTCAGAAATTTTCACCGCACCGCTTCCCATTTTCAGGGCCATGCCCAATACGGCCATTGCTATTCAGGAGTCTGTAACGTGTATGTGTGCGCAGGGTGCTTCCGCAGAACAATTGGCTTATGTAAAAGAATTGTTTGATCAGATGGGTGTCACTATTCCTATTGATGAAAAGTTGATGGACGCAGCTACGGTGTTAGGTGCGTGTGGCATCGCGTATGCACTTCGATTTATCCGTGCTGCTACACAAGGTGGAATTGAAATCGGATTCGATGCCAAAACCGCCAGCCTGATTGCCGCACAAACCGTGAAGGGCGCAGCGGAACTTTTATTGAAAGGCAATAATCATCCTGAAGAAGAAATCGATAAAGTGACTACCCCGAAAGGCTGCACGATTGTAGGTCTCAATGAAATGGAGCACCGCGGATTTAGCTCTTCACTGATTAGAGGCATTGGTGCTTCGTATCAAAAGATTAGTTCGTAATCTTTATGAACCTTCAACAACTCGAATACATTGTAGCGGTAGATACGCTGAAGCATTTTTCTGCGGCAGCTGCCAAGTGCAACGTGACGCAGCCTACGCTGAGTATGATGATTCAGAAGTTGGAAGAAGAACTGGACGTGAAAATCTTTGATCGTAGCAAACAGCCCGTACAAACAACAGAGATCGGACAAACGGTGATAGATCAGGCTCGCATGATTTTAGGCGAGGCCGGTAACTTAAAAAAATTAGTTGCACAACAGAAAGGCACGATCAGTGGCGAGTTGCGCATCGGCATTATACCAACACTCGCACCGTATTTGTTGCCACTTTTTCTCAATCAATTTTTGAAGAAGTATCCGTTACTCAAATTAAAGATCAGCGAACTCACTACCGATCAGATCATCGAGCGGCTCAATGCGCAGCACCTCGATGCCGGCATCTTAGCGACACCATTAAAAAATCCGACTCTGCAAGAGTTGCCCTTGTTCTATGAGCAGTTTGTGGTCTACGCATCACAAGCAGAGAAAATGATGAAGAAAAAATATTTGCTCGCAGCTGATATTGACGTCAACCGATTGTGGTTGTTGGAGGAAGGTCATTGTTTGCGATCGCAGGTGGTGAATCTTTGCGAGTTGAAACGCAAAGAGGCGCTGTTGCAAAACCTGGACTACGAAGCAGGCAGTATTGAAACATTGCGCAAGATGGTAGATCTGAATAATGGCATCACCATTTTACCGGAGTTGGCATTACGCGATCTTACCAAAGCACAGCTAAAGAACATTCGCTACTTCAAGTCACCGGCACCAGTTCGAGAAGTGAGCATCGTTACGTATCGCTATTTTGTGAAGTATCATTTAATTGAAGCCTTGAAGAGAGAGATATTGGCGAATATTCCGAAGGAGATGACGATACAAGGAAAGCATGATGTGACTCCGATAGATTCGTAGCAATAGTAAGATTTTGTTTGAATAGCATTCGTTAGCTTTGTGCCATCATTTTCAAATTATAACGATAATGGAAATTGGAAAAAGAAAAAACATTTTGATTCGGGAAGGACAATTTGTGGTAATTCAAAAGAGATTGCCTATCAAAACCAATGAGCCATTGTTTACTTTGAGCGAGGCACGTTCTTTTAGTAAGAAGTTAATTGGAAAGTGGACAAAAGAGATATTAACTGAAGAACTTCGCTGAGAACTTATTTCGAGCATTTTTACCACATAATCAAATACTACATTGAGTATCTTCACCACCACCAGCAAAATAATTATTACGTGTCATAAAAGACTTTCACCGTTTCTGGTGCAGGAAGTGCAAGACCTAGGCTTTGAGATAGACCATAAGTTCATCACTGGAGTTGAATTGCGCGGCACGGTCAATGATTGCATCCGCCTCAACCTCAACTTGCGTTGTGCCAGCCAGGTGCTGTATTCGCTCAAAGAGTTTACAGCCAACAGCCCCGAAGAAGTGTACAATCAATTGTTACGCTATCCATGGGAGACGCTATTACCGATTGACGGTTATTTTTCGGTAACGAGCAATGCGAAACACTTTACCGTCAACAACGATATGTTTGTGAACGTAAAGGTGAAAGATGCCATTGTCGATAAAATGCGTAGAGAGTTTGCCAAGCGTCCCGACTCCGGACCTTCGCACGACAAAGCCGTTGTTCATTTGTATTGGAATGATCGCGATGTCGAAGTTTTTTTTGACACGTCCGGACAAACATTGGCCAAGCATGGCTACCGCAAAATTCCCGGTCAAGCACCGATGCTTGAAGCATTGGCAGCTGCGACTATTTTTGCCACTAAGTGGGATCGTCAATCAGCTTTTGTAAATCCGATGTGTGGATCGGGTACACTAGCCATTGAAGCAGCACTGATCGCCACCAATCGCAGGCCGGGATTGTATCGCAAAAATTATTCGTTCATGCACGTGTTAGGGTATGATGCAGCGGTGTATGAAAGCGAACTGCAATTGCTGAATGAAAAAATTGCTGTGCTCCCTGATTTAAAAATTATTGCTACTGATATTAGTGAAGACGCCATTCATGTGTCCAAAGTAAATGCTGGTATTGCCGGTGTAGAGTCGCTTATTGATTTTGCTGTGTGTGATTTTGAAGAGACAATCATTCCTGAAAAACCGGGAGTTATTTATCTCAATCCCGAATATGGTGAACGTCTGGGTGATGTTACTGAGTTACAAGAGACTTATGGACGCATCGGTGATTTTATGAAGAAGAAATGTCAGGGGTATACGGGCTATATCTTTACAGGAAATCCGGATCTCGCCAAAAAAATTGGACTGAAGACCAGCAAGCGTTTAGAATTTTATACTGCACAATTGGATTGCCGTTTATTGGAGTATGAGTTGTATGGAGGTAGCAAGCGTGCACCGAAGCAAGTGGAAGGCGAATAAAATACCGTTTATCCAACTAATTCAAATCTTTGTAATACAGGCTACTTAAAGTTAGTGAGGTCTAATTAACTTAGGATCAGTTTATTTATTCTATGCCTATGAAAAAAATATCAATCTATCTTTCGATTTCATTCCTTGTCATTTCAAATTTTGTGAATGCCCAAGAGCGTGTTCTTCCGGCAGAGTCTGCGGTTAACTCCACAGGGCAAATTACCATCAAGGGTAAAGTAGTTCCCTACAAAGTAACGGCCGGAACGCAACCCGTTTGGAATGCCGAAGGCAAACCGAGTGCTTCTTTGTTTTATACATACTATGAGCGTACTGACGTAAGTGATAAATCCAGAAGACCGTTAGTGATTTCATTCAACGGTGGCCCAGGCTCTGCATCGGTGTGGATGCATGTGGCCTACACCGGTCCTAAAGTTTTAAATATTGACTCTGAAGGATATCCGGTGCAACCGTACGGAATTCACGATAACCCAAATTCCATTTTAGATGTTGCTGATATTGTGTATGTCGATCCGGTCAACACGGGTTTCTCACGCATCCTCGATCCGAAAGCAGAGAAGTCCACTTTCTTTGGCGTGAATGCTGATATCAAATACTTGGGCGATTGGGTTGACAATTTCGTTTCCCGCCAAGGAAGATGGACATCACCTAAATATTTAATTGGCGAAAGCTATGGAACAACGCGCGTTTCCGGTTTAGCATTGGAGTTGCAAAATTCACATTGGATGTATTTGAATGGCGTGATTCTCGTATCACCCACAGATTTGGGAATAAAACGAGATGGCGCTGTGAACGATGCACTCTCACTACCTTATTATACTGCAGCGGCTTGGTATCAAAAAGCATTACCAGCCGATTTGCAACAAAAAGATTTGAATGAAGTGTTGACCGAAGCAGAAGCTTTCACCATCGATGAATTTATTCCGGCATTGGCTCGTGGTGGGTTTTTAGACGAAGCGAAGAAAAAACAAATCGCAGCTAAAGTGTCTCGTTACTCCGGCTTATCGGAGCGCACCGTGATGCATCACAACCTGGCAGTACCCACACAATATTTCTGGAAAGATTTACTGCGTGAAAAAGGATTGACCGTAGGCCGATTGGATTCTCGTTATTTAGGTATTGATCGTCAGCAGGCAGGCGATCAACCTGATTACAATTCAGAGCTTACTTCGTGGTTGCATTCCTTCACACCAGCCATCAATTATTACTTACGTGATGTTCTGAAATATAAAACCGATTTGCAATACAACATGTTTGGCCCTGTGCGTCCGTGGGACAACTCAAATGACAAGACAGGTGAAAACCTGCGTCAGGCGATGGCGGAGAATCCATACTTGCAGGTAATGATTCAATCAGGATATTATGATGGAGCTACTACGTATTTCGATGCGAAGTATTCGATGTGGCAATTAGATCCGAGCGGTAAAATGAAAGATCGCTTGCGCTTTGAAGGCTATCGCAGCGGTCACATGATGTATTTACGTGCTGAAGATTTAGTTTCTTCTAACGAGCATATTCGCGATTTTATCAAAAAGAGTACACCGACAGGCGCGGCTAAGTATTAAGCGATCTTGGTTTTAAAATTAAGTTAGTCTGCTTTTAATCAGGAACTTCTCCGATTAAAGGCAGACTATACTTTTATATAGATTTTCTTTTTGTCTAACAGATATCCAACAGCCCAACAAATTAGCATCCAGCTAATGGCAAAAAGAAGCGATCCTACATATCCACCAAAGGCAGGTAGGAATATATGATCGAATATCCATGTGTAGCGATTGAAAAAGTACAAGAGAATGATTCCCACTTCCGACAACAGATAAATGAAAAGTGTATTCTTACCAAACACTTCAAAGAAGTAAGTCCACCGCTGTTCTTTAACAATATCGATTACATAGATGAGTATTCCCAGCACAGCTAAATCCAATCCAACTGTTAAGAGTACAAATGAACTTGTCCATAACTTTTTATTGATCGGGAAAACCAAGTCCCAACAAAGCGCAATGAATATCAACACAACACCGGCTATCAACATTTTTGAAATAGCTTCGTACGTATTTCCTTTTTGCTGAATAAATTTTCCGGTTACGTAACCTGCTAATACATTGACAATGGCGGGCAATGTGCTCAACAAACCTTCCGGATCAAAAGCGATTCCTTCACCATGATATAAATGATTTTCGCCCAACAAGTATTTGTCTAAAAAGAGAACCGCATTGCCGGTTAATGTGTAGTCGCCAAAAAAGAATAAAATAATCCAATACGTGATCAATGCCAATACACTAAAGATCATCGCGCCTCGCAACTTCCAAAAATGAATAATCAGCGCACCTAGTCCGTAGCCCAAAGCGATTCGTTGCAATACCCCAAAAATACGTGTGTTGCTGATCGGGGAAAGCGTATAACTGCCGTCCTCATTTAGCATGACAAATGGAAACCAATACATCAGATATCCCAGCAAGAAAATAATAAACGTGCGCTTCAATATCTTTTTCAATACCTCTGCATTGCCAAGTGCTTCGTATTTACCCATAGCAAAGCTGAGAGCATTTCCTACTACAAACATAAATGTAGGAAACACCAAGTCGGTGGGCGTAAACCCATGCCACGCGGCATGATGCAAAGGAGCAAATGTAGTCTCTCCATTTCCCGGTGTATTGACGATGATCATCAACGTAACGGTGATACCCCGAAGCACATCCAGTGATAAATATCTATTTTGATCCATATAGGAAATATATGGAATCGTTTTGGAATTTATTCTAGGAATTGATTCTTTAGAATGTCAATGGGCAAAAGCAATGATGCTTATGCCAATGGGTTTTCCCTGATGAATCGCTTTTTCCCATCGAGCATGACTGGTTGCCCGATATAAAGTTGGATTGTGGTCTACTTTTAAAGAAGCGTAAAACTTTAATCCCAACTCTCCAAGGTCTTTAACAAGCTCAATTGAAATCAGATATTTTTTGCCAATCATTAGTTGATAAGGCGTCAAATCAATGATGGGTTTTGATAATACTTTTTTTCTGGCGAGGTGAACGAATACGTTTTCTGGCAAAATGTTTTTTATTTCATCACCACGCACGTCATATACATTTAAGCGAATAAACACGGAATCATATGTACATGAAACGAAGTTAAGTTGTACACTATCCAAAATTAATAGAGAAGAATCTTCACGCTCAAAGAATGTTCCTATTTCGTGACCCAATCGATTGACAGTAAATCCCGCTTTGGTAAATCGTGATTTAGGCAAATGGCCAAACGTGAGCGGCTTGTTGCCTTTGCTGTTGATAGTTACTTCCTGTAATACGATTACATGCGGGGTTAAGCTGACTTCATTTAATTTCAGGGAACTAAACTGATTTATAAAATCACGCAATACAAATTGTTTTGATAAGTATCCGATGGAAGAGAATTTGATACTATCATCAGTAGATACATTACTAATGTCGAGATCAAACTCGCCATTCTGGTTTGAGACAGTACCTAACCCACGATGGATAATACCAATGTTCACATACGGAATCGCAGTATTGGATTCAGTTTCTATTACTTTTCCTCGAATAACTTGAGCGGTCCCTTTTGTACAGGTAATCGCAAATAGAATATAAAGCGAAAAGACAAGTTTATTCATTGCGTAACGTATCCACTGGATTTGCTTTAGCTGCACGGATTACTTGAACACTGATGATGGAAACTGAAATGAATAGGATAGCTGCTGCAGCGTATGCGATCGTCAAAAAGGTTAAATCAATGCGATAAGCATATGAGTTTAACCACCATTTCATGGACATCCATCCAAACGGACTGAACAATACAATAGCAATAAAGATGGGTTTTAACGAAGTCGTTGTCAATAGTTGAGTTATGTTTGCTACGGAGCCGCCCATTACTTTGCGAATGCCGATTTCTTTTTCGCGAACTTCGATCATGTAAGTTGATAAGCCAAGTAATCCTAAGCCTGCTATAATAATGGCAATAGCAGAAAAAATATTAGTTATCAACTGGGTAGTCTTCAGGTTTGCAAATTTGTTTTCGTATTCAACGTCTACAAAGTGATATTCAAACGGATATCCTGGATTATACTTCTTTGCCAATTCTGATAACTTAGCAATACTTTGCTGTGCATTGTCGTTTGCGTTTAACCGAATGTGAATAACATTGAAAGCCCAATCGCTTTTGCAGCCGAATAGTAGCAATGGCTCTACTTTTTGAAAAGGCGAAGTAAGAACAAAATCTTTCACTACGCCTACCACATGCCACTCCTGCCCGTTGTCAGTAATCAGTTCGCCAATTGGTTGTTGAAAGCCCATCGCTTTCGCGGAAGTTTCATTGATAATAACGGCAGTAGAGTCAGAAGGAAATCGCGTTAGATCCATATCACGACCTTCTACTAAAGTAAATTTGGCTGTGGATGAAATATGCTCATCCATATAAAATCGTTCGAACAAAATATTGGTTTGTGGATCTTTACCATTCCACCCAATACTCGATGTATTGCTCCACCGCTCGGTAATTGGTGCACTTGTTTTTGTTACTGATTCGGCAATACCTGATTGCAGTAATTCATTTTTATAGGCCAAATAATTCTTTGATAAGTCACCTGTCATATATTGATAGAGGAGGTGATCTTTTGAATAACCGGTATCTCTGTTTTGTACGAAGTTGATCTGGCGTTGAATAACAATAGCAGAGATCACCAGCATCACGGCAAATCCAAATTGAATAACTACTAAGAAATTCCGTGTGATGCTTCTTGTGGATGCAGACAACTTCATACCCTTCAGGATTTTTACTGGCTGAAAGGATGAAATATATAACGCTGGGTAAACGCCTGCTAACGCGCCAATTATAATTGTGAAAACTAAACCAACACCCCAAACAATTGGACTGGCAATATCTAATTTCAAAGGTTGTTGAACCAGATTGCTGAATAATGGTAGTACGAGGTAAGCAACGCCCACCGAAACAATACCGGCAGCAGCAGCTGTTAAAATGGACTCGCATAAAAACTGTGCGACCAATGAGAACCGGAAAGCACCACTCACTTTTCGCACGGCTACTTCTTTAGCTCTTCTTTGTGCCCGCGCTGTACTCAAATTGATAAAGTTAATGCAGGCGATCACCACCAGACAGGTGCCCAGAATAGCCAGCATGCGAATGATTTCGATTCGACCACCGGAAGGGATCCCATTTTCAAACTTCGAGTACAAACGCATTTCGGTGAGTGGGTACAAGAAGATGTCAATGTTTTTAGATTGCCCCCGATTTTTTCTGGCGATGTCTTTGATTTGCTGATTGACGGATTCCAGATTGCTTCCTGCTTTAAGTTTGATATACGAAGCAACGGAGTTGTTGCCCCAGTTGCGCTCCATACCCCCTTGGAGTTGGTCTACAAAGTGAAATGGAATGAGATATTCAAATTTGAATTCGGTGTTGGTGGGCAGATCTTTTAATATGCCGGTAATTTTTAAGGGAAATGTATTGCCGGAAGCTCCAATGTTGAGTGTTTCTCCAAATGGATCTTTGTCACCAAACAACTCTTTGGCAAAGTGTTCGGTTAGTACAATCGAAGCGGGTTCGCGCAGCGCAGTGTGCGCATCTCCTTTCAGCAAAGGAAAGCTGAAGATGTGCAGAAAACTTGAATCAGTATAGGCGCCAGAAGATTTGAGCAAACGATTTTCGCCTACCGTAAACAGTAACTGATCGCCCCAGCTCGCATAACTTACCGCGCTTTCTATCGAAGAGAATCCTTCTTGCAAAGTAGGTGCGAGCACACGTGGAGTTACATCCCAGCAACTGATATTTCCATTATCAGTGGCACGATTCCACGCTTTGTAAATACGATCTTTGTCGGCATGAAATTGATCGTACGTAAATTCGCGCCCAATCCACAAAAAAAGTAAGATAGCTCCTGTGAGGCCTAGTGTAAGACCAAATACGTTGATTAATGTAAAAGCCTTGTTGCGTATCATCACGCGCGAAGCCACTTTGAAGTAGTTTAAAAACATAAACTGATCGAATAGGTTAAGTGAAAATTTATTCCGCAAAATGATTCCCGGTCGAAGAAATTTAATTGCATTCCAAAAAAGCTTTTGATAGGCTTGCTTTTCACCAAAGGCTTGAGCGTCTTCTTGAAATTGTTCAAGCAAATCACCTTCAATACTTTCATAAAGACTTGGTGGACAAAACCAAGCTAGAAAGCGAAGCGCAAATGATGATGTAGGGCTACTCTTTTTCAATGTGGGTATTTTTAAATACAGACTGAAAACATGTATGCACAGAGCTCAAAATGAATTGTTAAACCATGAACCGGTTAGCTCCCAACTATCTTTAGCTGAGGAATCAACTTCCACAGTTGCATTTGTTGTTCCTTCATGGCTCGGAGCATTGCCAAACCCGAATTCGTGATCGTAAAAATTCGCTTGCGCCTGCCACCACGCGCGTTGGTAGCTCCTCCCATACTTGATTTGATTAGGCCTTTATCTTCCAACCGATAGAGCGTAACATGTACTGCACTGAGGTTGCATGATCGCCCCACCCGCTCTTTAATCTCATTCACAATGGCATTGCCATAGGCTTCTTCTTGTAAAATGCCAACCATGGTGAGAACCAATTCTTCGAATTCACCGAGATACTCTTTGCCCATATCTATATGTTTTGTCAAACTAATATACGGATTAGTATATATTTTGTTAAAGAAATTCTTTAATTTTTTGGAATACGCCTTTCCAACGATTCAGTTTTCAGTGAATCTTTAGAATAACGAAATGTTAAGATTTTAAACTAATTCGAGAGTAAATAAGCAATTTACTATGGCATTCGGTTGGCATGCCGACTAGCCAGTAGCCATTTGCCTTGTCGCTTCACATAAACTTCGGTGTAACCCAATTCAATTGTCAGCGGATTGCCATTCATGGTCACCTGAAATTTTCCGGTGCCATTCACAATGGCAGTTTGTTCGTAAAACCGAACCTGCGCAGTGTGAATATCAATCGCTATGTAATTGAGTTTACCGGAAAGCAAATCATCTAAAACTTCTTGCTTGGTTTCACTCCACCCATTCGAATGAACGTACCTTAAATCACTGTCCAACACCAAACCGAGTGAATCTACCTTCTTGTGAATCATCCAGTCAAATTTTTTCTTGGATAACCACAAAACTTCTTGATCGCTTTTTAATTGCGCAAAACAAGTGAGTGGAAAGGCTAAGATGAAAACGAAACTCGGCAAACGTTTCATGGGGCGACAGAGGTATTCAACTTACTTGGAGTTTTGAATAACTTCTTCTTCGGTGATTTGGCGAATGGAAAACTTATACCCTTCGTACGCAGCTATTCCGTAAAACAGCAAGTCCATCGGGCTAAACGATTCCATCATGATGCTAGGAACTAAGCTGTAATCTATACTACCTAGAATGCCGAATACATCAACGCCTTCTGACTTTGCTGCGAAACCTACTAGGCTGAAAAAATTACCCAACAAACATCCCACTAACGCAAGCGCACCACCGGCAATTGCAAAAATATTGTCGAGTCCTTTACCAAGGAAGCGAACACTATAACCAACTAAAAAGCCAACACCTACTGCCATCCAACCTATTTGGTAGCCGGTGCTAACAGTAACAAGCGCCCAAACAACTGCGCCCACGACAGCCGCAGCAGCACCACCTGCAATGCCCATTGGTAAGTTTTGTTCTAATTTCAGTTTTTCCCGATACTGAAGAACTTTTTCTTCGGTTAACGCGGGAGCGGGTTGCACAGGTTGCTCGGATTGGTTTTCCATAGTAGTTGTTTTTTGAAACAATGTAAGCAACTACCTCACTATAAAAAACTCCACCTCAAACTTTCTCTCGCAAAAATTCGGCAGTATATCCTTTTCCTTTTTTGGCCATGTCTTCCGGAGTACCGGCAAAAAGTAATTGTCCGCCATTTTTTTCTCCGCCTTCCGGGCCTAAGTCTATGATCCAATCGGCACACTTAATTACTTCCATGTTGTGTTCAATCACAATCACGGTGTGTCCTTCATCGACCAAGGCGTTTATTGCTTTCAATAATTTAGATATATCATGAAAATGCAAACCGGTGGTGGGCTCATCAAACATGAATAGAATATGATCGGCCGCATCTGATGAATTTTTGCCTAAGAAAGACGCCAGCTTCACGCGTTGCGCTTCTCCACCGGAAAGTGAATTAGAAGATTGTCCCAACTTTACATAACCCAGCCCTACTTCAAACAAAGGTTTGATGCGCTCGTACACGGGCTTCTTGTCTTTAAAAAATTCCAATCCTTCTTCCACCGTCATATCCAGCACATCGGCAATGGATTTTTCTTTGTAGGTCACCTCCAACACTTCTTGTTTAAAGCGCTTGCCATGACAGCTCTCACATTCTAAGAAAATGTCGGCCATGAATTGCATCTCTACTTTGATTTCACCTTCACCTTCGCAGGTTTCGCAGCGTCCGCCCTCCACGTTGAAGGAAAAATGAGAAGGCTTGTAACCGCGTTGTTGCGCTAGAGGTTGGTCGGAATACAAATTTCGAATGGCATCGTAGGCTTTCACATAACTAATCGGATTGGAGCGTGATGATTTTCCAATCGGATTCTGATCTACAAATTCGACTTGTTTGATTTTGGTAAAGTCGCCCGTCAGTTGATCATACTTGCCTGGAGATTCAGACACCGATCCACTCAATCGGCCAACTGCCGGGTACAAAATTTTTGTAATCAAAGTAGATTTGCCAGAACCGCTTACTCCGGTCACCACAGTCAGCGCACCTAGCGGAAACGTAACTTTCAGATTCTTTAAATTGTTTTCTCGCGCACCCACCACGGTGATCGAGTCTTTCCACTTTCTGCGCAAAGCAGGCACCGGAATTTTCTCTGAGCCACTCAGGTAATCGGTAGTGTGGCTCCGCACTTTTCCTTTGATATCTTTTATAGAACCTTGAAACACCAAATTTCCGCCATGCGATCCGGCATCTGGACCTATATCAATAATTTGATCCGCTGCACGCATAATTTCTTCTTCGTGCTCTACTACAATCACCGTGTTGCCCATGTCGCGTAGTGATTTCAACACTTCGATCATACGCGCAGTGTCGCGCGGATGCAAGCCAATGCTCGGCTCGTCCATAATATACATAGAGCCCACCAAAGCACTGCCCAGCGAAGTAGCGAGTTTGATGCGTTGAAACTCACCGCCTGACAAAGTAGAGGTCACGCGATTTAACGTGAGATAGCCGAGCCCCACTTTCACCATGTACTCTAACCGCGATTTGATTTCGGTTAAAATGCGTTCCGAAACTTTTTGTTCATATACAGGCAACTTCAGCTTTTGAAAAAACAGCAGCGTTTCTTCAATGGGCATCAACACGATGTCGGTAATAGATGTATCGGCAATTTTTACGTAAGCCGCATCTTTACGAAGCTTCGTGCCGCGACAATCCGGGCATGTCGTTCTTCCGCGGTAGCGTGAAAGCATAACGCGATACTGAATCTTGTGCGTTTTAGAAGCGAGGTAACGGAAAAATTCGTGGAGGCCTTCAAAATATTCATTACCATTCCAGATTAAATCGCGTTGCTTTTGTGTCAACTCGCTGTAGGGTCGGTGTACCGGAAAATCAAATTTGATTCCATTTTTCAACAACGGCTTTGCCCACTCACTCATTACCTCACCGCGCCACGGAGCAATCGCGCCTTCATACACCGAAAGACTTTTATCTGGTATCACTAAATCTTCATCGATTCCTAAAATTTTTCCAAAACCCTCGCACGTTTGGCAAGCGCCAAATGGATTATTAAAACTGAAGAGGTTAATGGAAGGCTCGGTAAAAGAAATGCCGTCTAACTCAAACCGGTCTGAAAAATTCTTTTTAGCAGCTCCTTCTACATACACAGCACAGTCCCCATGACTTTCGAAAAAGGCCGTCTGCACCGAATCAGACAATCGAAAAGTTAAATCTTCATCCGAAGCGTTTACAGCCGCCCGGTCAATTAAAATTTCAACATAGCCTTCTATCTTTTTTGCTTTCGCAGATGGCTTTTTCTTCACCTCACCTTCAGCCGGAGGTGCACCCACGAGTTCTTCAATAAATTTTACTTCACCATCCACCAGCACTCGAGTAAACCCTTTGCTAAGCAGAAGATTCAGTTCGTCAGACACTTTTCGTCCTTTTGCAATTTGCAACGGACACGTAATCATAATGCGAGTGCCCTCTTTCTGCCGGTTGATGTAATCGACTACATCGGCTACGGAGTCGCGCTTTACTTCTTGTCCGCTAATAGGAGAATACGTTTTACCAATTCGGGCAAAAAGCAATTTCAGGTAATCATAAATTTCGGTGGTAGTTCCAACAGTCGATCGTGGATTGCGCGTGTTGACTTTTTGCTCAATGGCGATAGCAGGCGATACTCCTCGAATGTAATCCACTTCAGGTTTTTCCATGCGACCCAAAAATTGCCGCGCGTACGAACTCAAGCTTTCTACATACATGCGTTGACCTTCGGCAAACAAAGTATCAAAGGCAAGAGAAGATTTGCCTGATCCGGATAATCCGGTAATCACCACGAGTTTGTTACGTGGAATGGCTACACTAAGATTTTTGAGATTGTTGACCCTAGCCCGTTTAATAATAATGTATTGCTTGGGATCGAGGTCGTCTAAATGAGAGTCGTCAGGAAGGTTATTCATTTCAATCGGTAAAAGTAGAAAATAGCCAAGCGATGTCCTACCGAAGTTCAAATCTTAGTAAGGATCAGAAAATAAAACACCATCCATTGGATGGTGTTTCAAACTTATTCAAATAAGAAGGGAATTAGTTATCAAAATCCGGGTCGTAGCTGGCTTCTTTTCCACCATCGCTATCATCATCAAAGCCATCGCCATCACCTGCATCAAAATCATCGTCTCTTGGTCCTTGAATATCATCATCTTCGGCATCAAACTCTTGCTTTTTACCTGATTCCACATCGTATTCGCCCTCGCTATTTTTAGTAGCCGGCACTTTTACTAAAAATACAGAGTCATCGGTTTCTAGTGGGAAGACAAAGATGGGTTCCTTCTTCGCATTGGTAATGCGGGTGATGCTGGATTCATACCCATTGGGGTATTGTTCGCGCATTAATTCACGCAAGTCTTCGGATAAATTCTCCAGACTCTTAATCAGACGTTTTTTAGCTACTGCCATGGCGGGATTATAAGTACAATCAAAAAATCGGCTCAATTAGCGAAAGAAATTATACAACAGGCAAGATTTTTGTAAAAATTTTTTGGGTTTCAGTAAAATAATTCTACTTTTCACTATTCAAGTTAAAAAAACTAACCCACACACTATCGAGCGACATCTTTACGTTACTAAAACGCAAGACGATGATTGACAGCAGATCTAGCGACAGCCAACTGGTTGCGCTGTATCAAACCGGTAACGAAGAGGCGTTCGAAATGCTACTTCACAGACACAAGTCCCGTATTTATACGGCTATCTATTTAATCGTTAAAGATCGCTATGAAGCGCAAGATTTGCTTCAAGACACCTTTATAAAGGCGATCAACACGATTAAAAGTGGTCGGTACAACGAAGAAGGGAAATTTCTTCCTTGGATTTGCAGAATCGCACACAATTTGGCTATCGACCATTTCCGAAAAAATAAGCGCTACCCCGAGGTAACGCTGGAAGACGGAAGCCATGTGTTTGATTCTATGCAGTTTGCAGAAGAATCTTTCGAAGACAAGCAATTGCTGCGCGACACGCGTGCACGCATGCGCGACCTGATAAAGGAACTGCCTGAAGAACAAAAGCAAGTGCTGATTATGCGGCACTATTTGCAGATGAGCTTTCAGGAAATAGCGGAACGCACGGATGTGAGCATAAACACGGCACTGGGGAGAATGCGCTATGCGTTGATCAACTTGAGAAAGAAGATGATTAAAAACCATATTGCCTATGATAAAAACTTTTACCCAGAACGACCTGATCAGGTTTTTATACCACGAGACCTCGGAGCAAGAGGAGAGGGAGATTAACAAAGCGCTACTTTGTGATAGCGTACTGCAGGCACAATACAAAGAGTTGAGTGCAGGCATGAAAGCACTGGACGATGCCCAGATGCAACCCTCTTCGGCCACCGTCTTATCTATTTTGAGCTACTCCCGTGGCATGCAGGAGCATAGTTCGTAAGCCTAACTATGAGCCTTCGCTTAACGAAGGCTCTTTTTATTTACACCCCATCCGTAACTTTCAACAACTCAGTTGAAATTTTTAGCGGTACATGTATTGATATGTGTACCATTGCCACATGACAACAGAAAAACTTCTCACCGGCATGTTGTGGGTACACATAGCCGGAGGCACGATTGCATTATTGAGTGGCCTTGTAGCAATGTTCACCGCAAAAGGTGGCAAAACACATCGATTGGCAGGTAAGATTTACTTTGCCGGAATGACAGCTGTTTTTGTAGGAGCTTTGTTTACTGCTATCGGTCATCATAAAGATTTTCTCCTAATGGTAGCATTTTTTAGCTACTACATGACCGTGCGAGGTTATCGGATTTTGTACCTCAAAAAACTTAACCAGGGTCAGAAAACCCAGTTATTGGATTGGATAATCAGTTCTTTGTCAGCTGTTTTTATACTATTGTTATTGGGCTGGGGAATCTGGGTACTACTTCAAGGTGTAGGCATGGGCATAGCTGGAATCATGTTTGCTTTGATTGGATCTTCTTTTTTGATAGCCGATGTTCGGAATTTCATTCATCCTCCAAAAGAAAAGATGCATTGGTGGTACTCGCATATCAGCAGCATGGGCGGAAGCTATATTTCAGCTGTCACGGCCTTTATAGTAGTGAACATCCAACTTCCACAACACAATTGGATTTTGTGGATTTTACCCGGAATAATTGGAGGCGTCATCATCGGAAGAACGATTCGTAAGTACAAAGCGAAATTTCAGACAGCTTCTAATGCCTAAAGAAACAAAGCAACTTCTTCTACCAACTCTTTCGATTTCAGATTATGACCTAAACCCTCGGTAGTAATCAACTTCGCTTTCGGCCAAACTTCTATCATATCCAGAGCTGTTTTGTAAGGTGCTTCTTTGTCTTCCTTATCGTGAATGATCAAACCATCAATCGTCAATGATTTGGCGAACTCTTTCATTTTAAAATAAGAGGGAGGATGACCAATGGTTTGTAAGAAGTATTGATGCGTTAACTCAATCATTCGCTTCGATAATCCCAACACCTTCTGATAATAATTAAAGAAGTATCCCACTTCACCAGGAGCAGCCATAATCACCAACTTGCTAATAGGCAAATTTGGAATGCGATGAAATGTATACACTGCAGCAAAGCCGCCAAATGAATGGGTGAGGATGGCATGCAATGAGGGATGGTTAGTTAAAAATTGTTCAATCAATCCACTGTAGTGCGGCAGATTGAGAAAATCGCCTTCCGATAAACCGTGGCCGGGAGCATCCAACGAGTAAATAGTAAACTCTTCCTTGGGCAACCGATTGATCACATAGCGCCACCAGTAACTGTGGCTTTGCCAACCATGCAGAAGCAATACTTTCTTTTCTCCATTCCCCCAGCGGTAGCCTTGTACTTTTTTATCGTGATAGGTTAATGTAAACTGCTCATCGGCTTTTTGCAAAAACTCCAGTTGATGGGGTTTCATTTTAATTCTGCGAGGCCAACAGAAAAGTTCAAAACCTTTTTTGCCGGCTATCTTGGGCGCAACAATGGCAAGTGTATTCAAATACAAGCCAATCGAACGAACGAATATTTTGTTCATAATAATTTAATCAACAGTTAATTTTTTTCCGCAACCTCATCGATCATTTTCTCCAGATGGGTGATCACGATTTGAATGTCGCGGTTGGATTTAGAAAGTTTGCTCATCATAATCGCCCCTTCCAGACTGGCAATCATCACGGTAGCAAAGTATTCGTGGTCGATTTCTTTTTTGATCTGACCAAACTTTTGGCCGTTGGTCAACAAAGTGACGATGGATTGCTTCAATACATCTAAAATCAGATTGGCTTTTTTTCGTAAATGCGGACTTTGGTCATCGGCCTCGATGGCCACATTCAGCAACGGGCAACCTCCTTTGATCGGTGGTTTGGTCACATATGATTCAAAAAAATGAACGATCGCTTTCAGCTTGTCGACAGCATTGGCTTTTTGTTTAATCTCTGCGCGCATCTTCTCAAACATCACCTCCGTCAAGTGAACCAATGTTTGCTCTTCCAGCTTCTCCTTGCTTTTGAAATGCCGGTAAATAGCACCTTTCGTAAAGCCAGTGGCATCTGTAATATGACTGATGGAGGTAGCCCGATAGCCTTGCACATTAAACAAGCCTCCGGCATGGTGAAGAATAGCTCCTTTTGTTTCGGTTGGGTTGCGCATGGCACAAAGATACCGATCGGTATCTAAATAAAAAATGATTTGTTCCGGCAACTTCCGTAGATCGGAGTGTGTTTGTCATAAAAACCTCTATATTTTCTTCATGGAAGATTTACTGCAACAGCTTCAACGAGTGCCCGAGTTAAAAACAGTGCCACTTACCCAGCTCCAATGGATGACCGAGAAGGGTCGGATTGATGCTTTTGCGGATGGAGAAAAGGTTTTTAACAAAGGCGATGCCATCAGCGAATTGCGCATCATTCTAAAAGGAGAAGTCAGTCTCTTTATGGAGCAAGCAGGCAACCTCCGAAACATGGGCACCATTGGAGCCGGAGAAATTACCGGCAAGCTTCCGTTTTCACGGATGAAAGGTGCCACCGGAACGGGAATTGTGACAGGCGAAACGATCGTGTTTTCGCTGCATCAGGATTTTTTTCCGGAAATGATCCGCAACCATCACGAATTGGTGGAAGCGCTGGTTCATGTAATGACCGACCGCGTGCGCGACAACACGCGCATGCAACAACAAAACGACAAGATGATGGCGCTCGGCAAACTCTCTGCCGGACTGGCGCATGAACTCAACAATCCTTCCGCAGCGGTGGTGCGCAGTGCGCATGAATTAAAAAAACATCTCTCCAACATTCCGGATAATTTTAAGCGTGTCATACAAATTCGCACCACAGAGCAAGTCGTTGATCAGGTCAATCAATTGGTCTTTTCAAAAATTGCCAATACTGGAAAAACTTCATTGTCGATGTTGGCAAAAACGGCACTGGAAGATGAACTGACCGAATGGCTGGAGTCGAATGATATCACCAATGCCTATGAGATGACGGAGGTGATGGCGGAATTTGATATTCATGCCGAAGATTTGGAACACGTAAAATCATGGCTGCGGCCGGAAGACAAACAACCTGTCATTGGCTGGATATGTCAGGTGCTCACCACCGAAAAATTAGTGACGGAAATTGAGGAGGCCGCGAAACGTATCAACACCTTGGTGTCGTCTGTGAAAGGATACACGCACATGGATCAGGCACCTGAAAAACAACTCACCAATATTCACGTGGGCATTCGTAATACGCTTACCATGTTGAATCATAAACTGAAAAAGAATGGAATCAAACTAATTGAAAGTTTCGATGCGCAGTTGCCGCAAGCATCGATCTTTATCAGCGAGATGAATCAGGTGTGGACGAATGTCATTGACAACGCCATCGATGCGATGGAAGGGCGCACGAACAATACCCTGGAAATCAAAACCGAGAAGAAAGGATCCTTCATCAATGTTTCCATCATCGACAATGGTCCCGGCATTCCGAAAGAAATTCAAGACAAAATATTTGATCCTTTCTTTACGACTAAATCCATTGGGAAGGGAACCGGTTTGGGCCTGGAGGTGGTGCGCCAGATTATTCACCAACACAATGGCAAAGTGTATGTGGATTCAAATCCGGGTCGAACGGAGTTTATTATTTGTTTCCCGATTTAAATGTTTAATGGATGAAAAAACCAATTATACTGGCCGTGGATGATGATCCTCAAGTGTTGCGGGCGGTGGCCCGTGATCTGCGCAATCAATATGGAAAAGAATACCGCATCATCAGCACGACTTCTGCAAACGAAGCCTTGGCCTCACTCACAGAGCTAAAAAACAAAAATGAAACCATAGCGCTGTTTTTGTCAGATCAGCGCATGCCCGAAATGTTGGGTGTTCAATTTTTACAACAGGCCAAAGAACTTTTTCCGCAAGCAAAACGCATTTTGCTGACAGCCTATTCAGATACCGAAGCTGCCATTCGCGCCATCAACGAAGTGCAGTTGGATTATTATCTCATGAAGCCGTGGGATCCACCGGAAGAAAAATTATATCCGGCATTGAATGATCAATTGGAGGAATGGCAAAGCAAACACATTCCGGTTTTTCACGGCATTCGCATGGTCGGATACCAATGGTCGCCACGCTCGCATCAGATCAAAGATTTCCTTTCCGGCAATTTGATTCCATACCAATGGCTCGACATTGAATCGGATGCATCGGCTTCAGAGTTAATTCAGCTGAACCAAATTGAAACCAAAGATTTGCCGGCCGTTTTTTTTGAAGACGGCTCGTTTCTTTTAAATCCGGATTTGGCCGCTGTAGGCGAGAAGACGGGCATGCAGTCCAAGGCATCTAAAACGATGTACGATGTTACGATCATTGGCGCAGGACCAGCCGGATTAGCCGCAGCAGTGTATGGAGGTTCAGAAGGTTTGAATACCGCACTTATTGAGAAACGCGCTCCAGGAGGACAAGCCGGAACGAGTTCGCGCATTGAAAATTATTTGGGTTTCCCCAATGGATTGAGTGGTGCCGAACTTTCGCGCAGAGCGATTTCGCAAGTCACACGCTTTGGCGTTGAATTTCTTTCGCCTCAAGAAGTGGTAGACATTGCCATCAAAGACAACTATAAAATCATTACCCTTCGCGATGGCAGCGTGCTGAACACACGCAGCGTCATCATCACCACAGGGGTAGATTACCGTGCACTGGAAGCCACCGACATTGAAAAATTCACCGGAGCCGGCATTTATTATGGTGCTTCCACCACCGAGGCGCAAGCTTGTCATAATCAGGATGTGTATATCGTAGGCGGAGGCAATTCCGCTGGGCAATCCGCTATGTATTTATCTAACTACGCAGCCCGAGTTTTCATCGTCATCCGCAAAAAAGATTTGTCGTCTACCATGTCGCAGTACCTGATCGATCAGATCAATGGCACGAGCAACATCCACCTCGTACCTGAAACGATTGTAGGTCAAGTATTGGGCAATGAGAAGCTCGAAGAAATTTGTTTAGAAAATATAGTGACGAAGGCGCGTCAACAAGCGAAAGCAGCCGCGCTCTTTATTTTCATTGGCGCCAAGCCTATTACCGATTGGATCAAACTAGATATTATCAAAGACGACAAAGGTTTTATAGAAACGGGTCGTGATTTATTGAAATACGAAACGTTCAAAAAATCATGGAAGCTGCAACGCGAACCTTTTTTATTGGAGACTTGCAATCCCGGCATTTTTGCCGCGGGCGATGTGCGTGCAGGGGCGATGAACCGGGTGGCATCGGCCGTAGGAGAAGGAGCGATGGCCATCAAATTTGTACACGAATACTTAGCCGAAAACTAAAAGATCTATGAGCATGAAAAAAGAAATTTGTTCGCACTTGTTGGCTTGGAGTCAACAAGAAATGAAAGTGCAAAAGAAACACCAATGCGATGAGTGCGTAAAGACAGGCGACATATGGGTACACTTGCGTACCTGCCAGACGTGTGGAGCCACCCTCTGCTGCGATTCATCTGACAACCAACATGCTTCGAAACATGCGAAAGCAACCGGTCATCCGGTAGCGATTTCTGCTGAGCGAGGCGAGCAGTGGGCGTGGTGTTATGTAGATGAACAGATTGTGGGGTATTAGTTACGTTTACTTCGAACCGCGCAAGTGCTTTGGCACCCATGCTTTTTCCAAAAACGTAAATGCAACTTCGATCAGAATTGCGAGTAGCGCGGCTGGTATTGCGCCACGTAAAATCAACGAAGTGTTGTTCAAGGCTAATCCGGTAACGATAAATTCACCCAACCCACCGGCACCGATAAACGCAGCAAGTGTTGCGGTGCCCACATTAATCACCGCTGCCGTGCGAATGCCGGTCAACAACATCGGCATGGCCAAAGGCAACTCCACCCACTTTAATTTTTGAAAGCGCGTCATCCCGATACCATCGGCCACTTTTTTTACGAGCGGGTCGACTGAGCGCAATCCGGCTAGTGTGTTTCTCAAAATCGGGAGGAGTGCGTAGAGAAACAATGCAACAATAGCTGGTAAGGTCCCGATACCAAACACCGGAATCATGATCGCCAGCAAGGCAATGGAAGGAATGGTTTGTAATAATCCGGTGAAGTAAAGAATGCCATTCGCCACGCGAGGTTTCCAGTAGAGCCAAATCCCTAAAGGAACAGCAAACAAAATAGCTGCTAGCAAGGCCGAGAAGGTGAGCAACAAATGAGTACCTGTTTTAGAAATGACATCGCTTACCACCGAAGTAGGTTGACCAGACGATGTTGTGATTTTTAATTTTGTTGACAAAAAAGCTGCGGCTACTTCGACAAATGTTTTTTTCTGGTAAAGGACTTCCGCATTCATTCCCTGCATGGCTTGTTCATCGATCTGTCCATCCAATCGGGAAAGAATTTTCTTTGCTCGGTCATCCAGGTTTTTTTGATACAATGAAGTTGCCTGATAAGAAGGAAAAAAATGCCGATCATCCTTTAATATCACTAAACCATATTGGCTGATCTCGCCATCGGTAGAGTACGCATCGGTAATGTCAATTTTATTTTCAGTCAGTGCCTGATAGGCCAGTCCGTGCTCCAGCCCTACCGCATTTTGCGGAAGCGCATACTTCTGCGCCAGATTTTCCCATCCGTCTTCACGTTTTAAAAATTCATAACTCATCCCAATTTTTAGTTCGGGATGATTTTTTAAATCAGCGATTGAAAGAATTTTGTTGCGTTCGCTGAAAACGCGTGTACAGACCAGTGCGTAGGTGTTATTAAACCCGTAGGGTGCGCCTACTTCAAGGCCGTAGCGTTCCTGCAAAGCAGCATTCATGGAATTGTAATCCATGTTGGGCTCTTTCAAAATTTCGGCCGTCAGTGTGCCACTATATTCCGGGTATACATCAATCGCCCGATTGCGCAACGCTTCAAAGCATACCAATGTGCCACCTAAATTGTAATGACGCTCTACGACAAACCCTTCACTTTCCAAAAGCTGCGCAATGATTTCGCTGAGAATGTAGCCTTCATTAAAATGTTTGGCACCCACATGAATCGTTTGACCGGCCATCGCATGAGCCACCAAAAGAAAACCGATGAGGAAAAACTTTTTCATGAATCGAGCGATGCTTTTATCAAATCGCGAACAGCTTGCGTGGCAGGTTCATTAATTACGTTGGAAGCGTGGTCGAACTGTTGCACTTTCCCTTTATCAAGCACTAAAATAAAATCCGCCAGTTTTTTGGCTTCACGCATATCGTGTGTTACTAACAACATGGTGCGTGGTGCGAGTCGCTGCAATTTCACAATCTCCTGTTGAATGTCTTGCCGTGTGATAGGGTCCAGCGCACCCATCGGTTCATCCATTAGCAATAGTGGAGGATTCAGATAAAGTGCGCGGCAAATGCCGACACGCTGTTGTTCGCCACCTGATAATTCATAAGGATATTTTGTTTGATAGCTCGCAGGCAAGCCCACCAATTCCATCAGTTCATTTACACGAGCGCCCGGTTGACTGTTGTCGCGTACCTTGCCGGCAATGGCAATGTTTTGTACAATGGTAAGATGGGGAAACAAACCGGTGCCTTGCACCATGTAACCCATGCGCAGTCGCAGCGATGTTGTTTGATCGTAGTTGAGTTGTTGATTAAAAACAGAGACTTGTCCTTTTGATGGACGGAGCAATCCGTTGATTAATTGAAGCAGGGTTGATTTGCCGCTTCCGCTTTTGCCGATGATGGCGGTGATTTTATTTTCTTGGAACCGGATGGTGAGATTTGTCAGCACCTCTTGCCCACCATATCCGTGACTCACCTCTGTCAATTCAACCATACAGCAAGATAAATCATTTGAACACATTTCTGAATTCATAAAAATCCATACCTTGAATGCACAAATCATTTTTATGCAAAACCCATTTTCATTGGAAGGAAAAGTAGCCTTGGTCACGGGCGCTTCAAAAGGTATTGGTCAATCCATTGCCGAGTATTATGCTGTGGCCGGAGCAAAAGTAGTGGTGAGCAGTCGTAAACAAGATGCAGTAGATGCGGTAGCCGCAGAAATAAAAAGCAAAGGGTTTGAAGCGACTGCGATTGCGTGCCATATGGGCGATATGAATGATGTGCATCGATTAGCGGAAGCTACGTTAGCCAAGTACGGCACCATTGATATTTTGGTAAACAATGCAGCCGCCAATCCGGTGTTTGGTCCTGTGGTGGATACAAGCTTAGAGGCGTTTGATAAAATCATGGCGGTGAATGTGAAAGGCCCTTTTGAGTTGGCAAAAAAAATCTATCCGATTCTGAAGGCAAAAAAATCCGGATCGGTGGTAAACATCAGCTCCATTGGTGGGCTGCGGCCCGAGCCAGGCTTGGGAATCTACAGCATGAGCAAAGCAGCTTTGATTTCACTAACAAAAGTGATGGCGAAAGAATGGGGTGATGATAACATTCGCGCGAATGTGATTTGTCCCGGACTGATTAAAACAAAATTCAGTGAAGCCCTTTGGAGTAACGATAAAATGATGGCGATGATGATGAAAGTGTTGCCAATCAAACGCGTGGGCACTCCTGAAGAAATTGCGGCACTCGCGTTGTATTTAGCTTCGGATTCGTCCGCCTACTGCACCGGCAGTGTATTTACTGCAGATGGCGGGTTTACGATATAGGCTTTACTCTTCGTAATAGATCACATTCAACAACGTATTGCCAACAGCTCCGAGTGTTTCTTTGCTGATAATATTCATGTTGTCTTTGGTGGCATGATGGTAGTCGCCAAAGAAACCAATGCCCGCTTGATAATGTACAATGTCGATCATCGGAATTTTTCCGAGTTGATTGACAAACAAGTGATCATCGGTGATGCCAGCTACATTCTGTTTTACAAAATAATCGCTGTAGCCAATCTTCTCGGCACGATCCCAAACCTTTGAAACAATCTGCGGAGCAAACTGCAATGACACTTCTTCTCTGAAAAATTGTGCTCTACGCGATCCCACCATATCCAGCAAAATGCCATAGTGCGCCATGTAGTTTTTAGGAAGCTTGTTCTTCGCCCAATATTGCGAACCCAAACACCACCACGACTGTCCATCCGGAAGATTGCTATGGGCAGTGCCTTCTTTCTCACCCCAGTCTTCTCCATCAAATAAAATAATATCCACTCCAACAGCAGGAGCTTCTTTGGCTTGATGAAATACGCGTGCCATTTCGAGCAATACTCCTACACCACTGGCACCATCATTTGCGCCATCGAAGGGGGCGTCTTTTTTCACCAGATCTTTATCGGCAAAAGGGCGTGTATCCCAGTGAGCCGCCAACAGGACGCGCTTTTGTTTTTCAGGAAAAAAACGCGCGATGATATTCTTTAAATGCACTTTTTGCTGATCGAAGGTGACTGCATCAAATTCTTGCACTAAAACTTGGGCACCATTCTTTTTCAGTTGTGCGATTAAATACTGCGCTGTTTTTTGGTGCGCTGCAGAGTTAGGCACTCGTGGCCCAAAGTCGACTTGCTTTTTTACAAATTGATAAGCCGAATCGGCATTGAAAGAAGGAACGGCCACGATTCGCTCCACTACTTTTTCTTCAACCGGAGGCTTTTTCGAATTACACGCAGCGGCCAAAATCACCACCACTAACAGAGCTAAACGGATGCGCATGAGAGTCATTTCTAAGATTCAAAGAACATACTATTTGCGATAAAGTAAAAATCAGTTACATTTGCATCACTTTCTTGAAAAATCAACTAGAGGGGACCGAAAAGTCCCCTCTTTGTTTGTAGATAGTTATGGAATTGGCTCTAAAAATAAAGGAATTGACCGAAGCGCACCTGAATGACCCCAGTCATTTTTTGGTAGATGTACTCGTTTCAAAGTACAAGCCTACCAAAATAGTAGTGCAATTGGATGGCGATAAGGGCATCAGCATCGACAGCTGTGCGGAAGTAAGCCGCAAGTTGTCCGAAGAATTGGAAACGCTGAATCTGATTGAAGGCGCTTATAACTTAGAAGTAGGCACGCCCGGTTTGGATGTGCCGTTGAAAATGAAGCGGCAATATTATGCGAATGTTGGCCGAACATTAAAAGTGCAGGTGAAGAGCAAGCAGTACATCGAAGGCCGATTACTGGAAGTGAATGAAGAGCGCATTGTCATCGAAACCCCTTCGCGCGAGAAAAAGAAGGAATTAGTAAAAATGGAAATACTTTTTAGTGATATAGAAAAAACAATTGTAACCGTTTCTTTTAACTAGCAAGCCGTATGGATGCATCAACACTGATCGAATCGTTTGCCGATTTCGCCAAGCAAAAAAACATTGACAGACCTACTATGATCCGCATCTTAGAAGATGTGTTTCGTAATATGATCAAGAAGAAATACATCGAAGATGACAACTTCGACATCATTGTCAATGCCGATAAAGGTGACTTGGAAATCTGGCGTTTCCGCGAAATTGTGGAGGATGACTCAGAAGATATCTGGGATCACGATAAAATCAGTTTGAGTGAGGCTCGCAAAATCGAACCTGATTTTGAAGTGGGTGAAGAAGTGGCGGAAGAAGTTCACTTGGAAGACTTTGGACGCAGAGCGGTAACAACTGCCCGCCAAACCCTCATCCAAAAAGTGAAGGATTTAGAAAAGGACATCGTTTACCAAAAATACAAAGATATCGTTGGCGAAGTGATTACTGGAGAGGTGTATCAGGTGTTGAGCCGCGAAGTATTGTTGATTGATGCTGAAGGCAATGAAATTTCGATCCCACGTGGCGAGCAAATTCCAAAAGATCGCTACCGTAAAGGAGAAACTGTAAAATCGATCGTTCATAAGGTAGACATGGTGAACGGCAGCCCGAAAATTATTCTTTCGCGCACCTCACCCGTTTTCCTCGAAAGATTATTTGAACAAGAAGTTCCTGAAGTATATGATGGCTTAATCACCATCAAAAAGGTAGTGCGCGAGCCTGGCGAAAGAGCCAAAGTAGCTGTGGAGTCATACGATGATCGTATCGATCCGGTAGGTGCTTGCGTGGGTATGAAAGGTTCTCGCATCCATGCTGTAGTGCGTGAATTGCAAAATGAGAACATCGATGTAATCAATTATACTGAAAACCTCGAGTTGTACATTCAACGTGCGTTGAGTCCGGCTAAGATTGTTTCGATTAAAATAGACAAAGACAATAAGCGCGTAGCAGTATTCTTGAAACCCGATCAAGTTTCGTTGGCCATTGGTAAAGGCGGCTTGAACATTAAGCTGGCGAGCCGTTTGGTAGAAATGGAAATCGATGTATTCCGTGAAAACGATACACAAGTAGCGGAAGAAGATGTAGACCTCGATGAATTCAGCGATGAGATCGAAAGCTGGGTGATCGATGAATTGAAGCGCATTGGTTTAGATACAGCCAAGAGCGTTTTGAACCTCAACAAGGAAGAAATTGTGCGAAGAACTGACCTGGAAGAAGAGACAGCAGAGTCGGTATTGGCCGTGTTACGTAAAGAATTTGAATAACGGACTAGCAACAAAACACTCTTAAATCAATAAAATACCAGATATTTGGGCATGGCAGAAGAAAAATCAGTACGATTAGGGCAGGCATCTCGTAAGCTGAACGTGGGTCACAACACCATTTTGGATTTTTTAGCCAAAAAAGGTGTCAGTGTTGAGAACAACCCCAACGCAAAGCTCACTGCAGAGCAGTTTGCCATGTTGGCAAAAGAATTTGCCTCTTCTGCCTCCGAAAAGCTAGAAGCATCACACCTTACTATTGGTATCAAGCCGGTAGAGGCTCCGGTAGCACCTAAAGTTGAGCCAGAAGTCACTCGTAAGAAAACCGATGAGGAAGAAAGTGTTCTCATCAAAAATCTGGGCTCCAAGGAAATCCTTAAACATAAGGAAGAGCCTAAGGTTGAAAAGGTAGAGAAAGTGGAGGTAGACAAACCGAAACTGGAAGGCATCAAAGTGCTGGGTAAAATTGACCTTGCTACCGAGCAGAAGAAAAAAGAGAAAGAAAAAGAAAAACCTGCTTCTGAACCTGTTCAAGTACCAGAACCGGAAGCGCCTAAAGCAGTGAAGGTGGAAGAAAAGCAACCTGAACCTGCCAAAGCTCCTGAGCCGGAAAAACAACCCGAGCCACAAGAAGTTATTAAAGCGAAAGCCGACAAGTTGCAAGGCTTGAAGGTGCTTTCAAAGATTGAACTGCCGGTCGAGAAGAAAAACCAACCGGTTGCTTCATCCGATCTCAATAAGAACAATCAGCAAAAACGTCCGCGTAAGCGCTTGCCTAATGCTAATGAGCAACGCCCACAAGGCGGAGGTCAGCGCCCACAACAAGGCGGACAGCAGAAACCATTTACTCGCACACCTAAGCCGGAACCTACTGATAAAGAAATTCAGGACCAGGTGCGCGCAACACTCGCTAAACTCAGCGGTGGACAAAAGAAATTTACCGGAGCCAAATACCGCAAAGAAAAACGTCAGGCGGTTTCTGATGCCGAAGAAGAAAGATTACAACAAGAGCAAGAGTCATCAAAGACACTGAAAGTAACGGAATTCATTTCGGCCAATGACTTGGCTTCGTTGATGAACGTTTCGGTAAACGATGTAATCTCTACTTGCCTTGGTCTGGGAATGTTCGTTTCCATCAATCAACGTCTGGATGCAGAAGCGATCACCGTGATTGCGGATGAGTTTGGATTTGATGTTCAATTCTCATCGGCTGATGAAGAAGAAGTAGTGGTAGAAGAAGATTCGGAAGAAGATTTATTGCCTCGCGCACCGATCGTTACCATCATGGGTCACGTTGACCACGGTAAAACATCGTTGCTCGATTACATCCGAAATACGAAAGTAACGGCATCCGAAGCCGGAGGGATTACACAGCACATTGGTGCCTATGATGTAATGACCAAAAGCGGAAATAAAATTGCCTTCCTCGATACTCCGGGTCACGAGGCCTTCACCGCCATGCGTGCGCGCGGTGCCAAGTTGACGGATATTGCGGTAATCGTAATTGCGGCAGACGACAATATTATGCCGCAAACCAAAGAGGCTATTAACCATGCTCAGGTGGCGGGTGTACCTCTCGTTTTCGCCATCAATAAGATCGATAAACCAACCGCCAATCCTGAAAAGATTAAAGAAGGACTTTCTAAAATCAACATTTTGGTTGAAGACTGGGGTGGTAAATACCAGAGCCAGGGCATTTCGGCAAAAACCGGAGCTGGCATCGATGATCTTCTAGAAAAAGTATTGCTGGAGGCTGAGTTGTTGAACCTGAAAGCAAATCCGAATAAAGCGGCTGTTGGTTCCATCATCGAGGCTGAGTTGGATAAAGGCCGTGGTTATGTGACTACGTTGATGGTGCAGGCCGGTACTTTGCGTGTAGGCGATATCATGGTGGCCGGATCGAATTATGGTCGTGTAAAAGCCATGTTTGATGATACCGGAGCGAAAGTGAAAGAAGCAGGTCCTTCCACACCAGTGCAGGTATTAGGTTTGGATGGTGCGCCACAAGCAGGTGAGAAATTCCAGGTAATGGAAACCGACCGCGAAGCCCGTGAAGTGGCGAATAAGAGAAGTCAGATTTTGCGTGAGCAAAGCATCCGCACGAAGAAACATATTACGTTGGATGAAATCGGCAGACGTTTGGCAATTGGTTCATTCAAGCAATTGAATGTGATTATCAAAGGTGACGTGGACGGTTCAATCGAAGCGTTGTCCGATTCATTGTTGAAACTATCGACACCAAAAGTTGCCGTAAGCATTATTCACAAAGCAGTAGGTCAGATTTCCGAATCCGATGTGTTACTGGCATCCGCTTCCGATGCAATCATCCTCGGCTTCCAGGTGCGTCCTTCGGCTTCGGCCCGCAGGTTGGCAGAAAACGAAGAGATCGAAATTCGATTGTACTCGATCATCTACGATGCGATCAACGAGATCAAGGCCGCTATGGAGGGTATGCTTGAGAAGGAGTTTGAAGAGGTGATTGTAGGTAATGCTGAAGTTCGCGATGTGTTCAAGATCACGAAAGTGGGAACCGTTGCCGGATGTATGGTGACCGATGGATATGTGAAGCGCAACAACCCGATTCGTTTGATCCGCGATGGTATTGTAATTTACTCCGGAGAAATGACTGCTTTGAAGCGATTCAAAGACGATGCAGCAGAGGTACGTTCAGGTTTCGATTGCGGTATCAGCATCAAAAACTTCAATGATATTAACGTAGGCGATGTAATTGAAAGCTACGAGAAACGCGAAGTGAAACGAGCATAATTACAACTCTTAACCTTTTACAGAAAAGCCCGGTCAACAGTTGATCGGGCTTTTTTCTTTACACCTGAATTTCTCTAATTTGAAAAGAATGAAATCGCTATCAATAGTTTTATTACTTTTTTTAATTGGCTGCTCACCCGTGTACATACCCAATATGCGCAACCCTACCTTATTTGAAAAGAAGGGTGATTTCAAAGCGACAGCATATCTCGTACGTGCAGCCGAAGTTCAAACTGCCTATGCGTTTTCGAACCATTTAGCTGTTATGGCCAATGGAGCAATTACGTGGGATTCTAAACCTCCTTATTTTCGATATGGTGAATTGGGAGCAGGATATTTTACGAAAGTGAACCAACTGAACTTGGAATTTTTTTGCGGATATGGCACCGGCACAACGTCTAGCTATTTTGACAATAATGTGATTAGCGATTTTTACAAAGTATATACCACTCAGGCTATCGGTCAACGCGTTGAAAAGATGGAATGGAGCTTTATCAATCGTATTTCCTTGGTTGATTTTGTTACCTACCCAACCGATCCTCAGCGAAGTGCCACCTTTTACCTGGAACCAGCCGGCTATGTTGCTTATTCGTTAGTAAAAGATCGGATATTTGGAGCAGCACAGTTTGGTGTTTGCTATCCGCTGCGTGGAACTGCTTATTTTGATTACGAACCTTTTTCCATTTCAATAGGATTTACCTATCGATTAGGCAAACGCACTCAATAAAAAAAGCCCAGTCAAATCGACTGGGCTTTAATTCTTAAAATGAGATAACCTCTAGTACCCTTTTTCTTTCAACTTATTAACTATGCGCGTGGCTACGGTTTGTCCCCAAGCTTGCCCTGCTTGCATAGATTCACCCATGATACCCGGAGTACTCTCTGCCATTTTTTTACCTGCCGGTGAATTGTAAAAGGCGATGATTTCATTTAAATCCCCTTCCGTCAGATACTTTTTGTATACGGGAGTCAGCATGGTAACGAGTTCATCAATTGAAGTGCCTGAAAGCTCTGTTTCCATTTCTTTCCAAAATTCATCAGGCACTCCAGTCTTCATGTTCTTAAAATTACCCATGATACTTTTGATTGCCACACTGAACGATTGCATCGAACCGCTTACCTCGATATACTTTTTCAGTGTTTTGGAATAAGAATCGGTTTGAGCGTTGCCAACACTCCAAGTGAGTGTTAGAATTAAAAGGAAAAGGACTTTTCTCATTTTTTAAAATTTAACCTCTGGAGCCTTATCAGCACCTTCAGCTGCTTTGAAAAAACCTTTTTCTGTAAATCCACCGATCTTAGCAATCAAGTTGCCGGGGAATCCAACAATCGCTGTATTGTAATCTTGTACCGCTTCATTGAAACGCTTGCGTGATACCGAAATTCGGTTTTCAGTTCCTTCCAGTTGAGCTTGTAGGTCGAGGAAGTTTTGGTTGGCTTTCAATTCAGGATAATTTTCAGAAACCACTAATAATCTTCCAATCGCGGAGCTCAAGCCTGTTTGAGCTTGTTGAAATTGCTCCAATTTCTCAGGAGTTAAGTTAGAAGGATCGATTTTCATTTGTGTTGCGCTGGCACGTGCTTCGATCACCTTAGTCAAGGTTTCCTGCTCAAAGTTAGCATAGCCCTTTACGGTGTTCACTAAATTCGGAATGAGATCTGATCTTCTTTGGTAATCAGATTCTACATCACCCCATGATTTTTTCACCACTTGATCTTTGCCGGCAATGCCGTTGTATTTACTGATGCCCCAAAGCACTAATACACCCACGATGATCCAGGGAATAAATTTTTTGAAACTTTCCATTTCTTTTAGTTGAGTTTTGTTTGCACGAAGGTAAAACCAAAAAGCGGTTGAAGCCAATTTCTTTTTTTGGCACCTATGCCGAAACGGCAGCTAGAATTTCACAATCAGATAAATAACTGCAGGTACCGTGAACTGAAATCGAGTGAAATCGCTGGAAGACTCATTGTTGGTAGCAAAATTAAGGCTAGTAACAGAGGAAGTTGTAGTAGTAGACCCAAAGCGGTAGTAGTAATTGGCCTCCGTAGCCAATAAAATGCGATTTGTCACCTGAAAGTTAAGCGTAAACCGAGGGCCAATTCCCCACGAACTGGTGGTGTTTTTGGTGGAGGAAACTGATTTATTGGACGGGTTGGTAAGATCGAAAATCTGTGTATTGATGGTTTCATTCTTTAGATTATCGTGAGTCAGATCAAATCCCCAGCTAACTAACCACTTCTTCCCGATACTTGATTTTTTTTCTACACCCATTCGAAAGGATAGATTATTAATTTTTGTTTCTCTGCGGTTGGAAGGATCACCGTCCGCAATTTCACTCACTGAAAACCCAAGACCGGAGTTGAAACCTACACCTGTTTCTTTGGAATTGACAGAATAGATAAACAAATAGGGATTGTCGATTGCGGAATTGGAGTTACTAAAATTTAAAATTTGACGAATCAACTGGTTGGCTTGCACACCAAGGTAGGTAGTTGCTGTCCTTTCTTTTTTGACGGGCTTTTCATTTTCTACTTCCTGCGACTCTTCTACTTGCGAAAAACAAGCGCTAAGCGTCAAACAAAGTAGAAATGAGAATCCGAATTTTAGTGACATGTGGTTCTTATAATTAAAGGGAATTAGCGGGATTTGAATGGATTCGCAAACTTAGGATCTGTCGCTGCCTGAAAATCCGTGAGCGTATGAAGAAACGCAATGATTGCTTTTTTTTCAGATTCTGAAATATTCATGATTCGTGCTTGTCCGTCCGCATTGCGCAAACGAGCATCCAGATTTTGATGTGTCGCCATCCCTTCGCTATAGTGTTCCATTACCTCTTCCAGCGTAGCAAATCGGCCATCGTGCATATAAGGTGCCGTCAGGGAAACATTTCGTAAGGACGGTATCTTAAACTTACCAACATCGGTAGAAAGACCAGTCGTTTTAGCGAGGCCGTTATCGGAATAAACTTCGTCTAATCCTATGTTGGCAAAACCACCCCCTAATGACAGATAACCGTTTGGTATGGTAACCTGATGACAGGAATTGCAATCGTATTTGGTAAAAAATAGCGACTGTCCATTTAGTTCTAAGGCACTCAATTGCGCAAGTCCTTGTCTCGATTTGTCCAGTTTGGTTTGATTCGTTGAAATGCTTCGCACAAACCAGCTGATGGCCGTTGATATTTTTTGTGGTGTAATTTCTTCTGAATCATACGCTTTTTTAAAGAGTGGCTCATAATACGGCATTGTTTTCAGCTTTTCGGCTAATTCATTCAAATCCGTGATGCCCATTTCCACGTGGTTAATGATGGGCTTAAGCACCATTTGATCTAAATTACTTTCTCTGCCATCCCAGAACAGGCTTTGTGAAAAGCCGGGAAAGGAAAAGTCTTCTACTTTGATGAAAGGAGTTATTCCAAAAAAACCACTGCCTATATTTTGAATGGGCATGGAGTTGCGAAGTGTCAATTGATTATCAAACCCTCGGCTGAAAGCGACATTATCGGCAAAGCCAAATACTTGTTTGTGGCATGATCCGCAGGAAACAGAATTATTGATGGATAGCGATTTGTCATAAAACAATACCCTGCCTAATTCCGGAATATTATTGTTTATACCTTCTACATAGTTAGCAGGTTCTGCAGGCAAATCCAGATAGGATTCTTTTAAGATGGCTTCCTCTTTTTTACACGACACAAGCACCAGGAGTGCAAAAGCCAGCAGGTAGGGAGTTTTCATATAGCAAGATAATTAATATTCCACTTTCGTTGGGGGTTAGACAACCGAAATGAGCTTTAGGTTGTAAAGGATTTATGCTATCATAAAAACAAATGCGCCTTGCTGGTTTCCCGGCAAGGCGCAGATTCAATACGGTAACAGTAATTTAATAAACCATGCTCTTTTCCATCAAAAACTCGGCAATCTGCACGGCATTGGTGGCAGCACCTTTGCGTAAGTTGTCAGACACAATCCACATGTTGAGTGTATTGGGCTGCGACTCATCTCTGCGCAAGCGGCCTACAAACACCTCATCTTTTCCATGCGAATGGATAGGCATCGGGTATACATTGTTTTTTACATCGTCCTGAACGATTACGCCCGGAGCTGCTTCCAGTAGTGTTCGAACTTCCTTCAAATCGTAGTCATGGTAGAATTCTACGTTTACCGCTTCAGAGTGACCGCCAATGGTTGGGATACGCACAGTGGTGCTGGTAACTCCAATGGTTTGATCGTTCAGGATTTTACGTGTTTCGTTCACCATCTTCATCTCCTCTTTGGTGTAACCGTTATCGAGGAATGAATCGATGTGTGGCAGCGCGTTCATATCAATTTTGTGCGGATATACCTTGATGCCGTTGGTAACTCCCTGGCGCTCTTCCATCATTTGCTGCACTGCATCTTTGCCGGTGCCGGTTACTGATTGGTAGGTAGAAACTACAATACGTTTGATCTTGTATTTCGCGTGAAGCGGTGCCAACGCCATCACCATTTGAATGGTAGAGCAATTGGGATTGGCAATAATTTTGTCTTCCGCTTGTAATGCGTTGCCATTGATTTCCGGCACGACCAACTTTTTGGTAGGGTCCATGCGCCAAGCTGAAGAGTTATCGATTACAATCGTTCCTTTCTCAGCAAATTTAGGTGCCCATTCCAATGAGGTGTTTCCTCCGGCAGAGAATATAGCAATGTCAGCGGCAAGTTCTACAGCTGCTTCCATACCAATGATTGTATATTCCTTACCCTTAAACTTTATCTTTTGTCCTACCGATTTGGCGGAAGCCACCAAATACAATTCATCAAATTCAACATGGCGCTCTTCGAGCACTTTCAAGATCTCCTGGCCCACTAATCCGGTGGCCCCAACAACTGCGATTTTCATTTTTTGTTTTCGTTTAAAAATTTGAATCGACAAAAATACTATTTTTATAAGACCATGAGGCGCATTATCACGTTTGGTATTATACTTTTTTCCGCATTCGTTTGTAAGGCACAATTCGCAGACGATTTTTCGGATGGTGATTTTGTTACGAACCCCGTTTGGACACCTGATCAGCCTACCAACTGGTTGATAGTTGGCGGTCAACTTCGATCTAATTCAGCTAATGCCAACGCTAGCTTTTCCATCAGCACGCCATCTTCATTGGCAATCAATGTTCAATGGGAATTCTATGTTAATCTGCAATTCAATACTTCGAGTTTGAATTATGTAGACGTTTATCTCGTTTCTTCCAACGCAACTCTCACCTCAGCCGATGGTTATTTTGTTCGGATTGGTGGCGCTACCGATGAAGTGAGTCTTTATAAAAGCACTGGCGGTGTTGCCAGCTTGTTGATTAATGGACAAGATGGCGTTACCAATACATCCAACACAAAACTGAAAATCAAAGTTACGCGAGATGCTTCCGACTTTTGGAAACTAGAGCGGGATCTGACCGGAATCGGAAATGCGTTTGTCACCGAAAGTGTACCGGTGCAAGACAATACGTTTTCTACCAGCGCATTTTTTGGAATTCGCATTGCGCAATCAAGCGCCAGTTTTTTCAACAAGCACTTTTTTGATGACCTTGTAGTTGGATCCTTGCAAGTAGATAAAACACCGCCCAAGTTGCTTAGCGCGACTGCAATTTCATTCACCCAACTGGATCTGATTTTTGATGAAGCATTGGAAATTTCATCTGCGGAAGCACTTGCGAACTACTCCGTTGATCAGAATATAGGACAACCAACAAGTGCCCAGTTGCAACCTGATCAAAAGTCGGTGCGGTTGACTTTTGCCAAAAACTTTGCCAATGGCATTCCCAGCCAATTGACTGTAACAGGTGTGAAAGATCTATTGGGCAATACCTTGACGAGTCAAGTTCAATCCTTTCTTTATTTTCAGGCGGTTCCTACGCTGCCAAAGGACATCCGCATCACCGAAATTTTTGCCGATCCCAGTCCGCAAATTGGATTACCGGATGCGGAGTACATTGAAATTTTTAATCGCAGCACCAACCCCATTGACCTTGCCGGATGGAAACTTTCGGATGGAAGTTCGGCTGCAACCCTTCCAACTCAAATCATTTTGCCGAACGAGTATTGGATCATTACTTCGGCATCTTCCGTCAGCAAATTTTCAGGTTACGGAAAAACTATTGGGCTTTCCAATTTCCCAACGTTGAACAATGATGGAGATGCGTTGACATTAACAAAAGACGTCACCATCGATTCCGTGCGTTATCAATCTTTTTGGTATCGAGATGAGGATAAACAAAGCGGAGGTTGGTCGCTGGAAATGATCGATCCCGAAAACACCTGTGGAGAAGCAAACAACTGGACAGCTTCAGAAGATTCTAAAGGTGGAACACCCGGAAAACAAAATGCAGTGTTCGCCAACAATCCCGATCTCACCGGTCCACGATTGTTATCAGTCGTAGCGACACCGACTAGTTTACAATTGTGGTTTGATGAAAAACTGGAAAAGCCGCTGGGCAACATTTCTTATGAAATCGAACCGATGATACCTGTTTCCTCATTTGCGTTTGCTAATGTCGAGCTAACATCCATACAAGTGGAACTGACACAGGCGCTAAGTAAGAACATCCTTTATACCATTCAAGTAAAGCATCTGCGCGATTGTGCCGGCAACTTCATTCAACCGGCTTTCGCGAAAGCGAATTTTGCTTTGCCGGAGCCTCCAGATAGCCTAGACGTTGTAATCAATGAGATTTTATTCAACCCACGCACGGGTGGGGTTGATTTTGTGGAGGTATACAATCGATCTGCGAAATACATCAACCTTAAAAATTTCTCGATCGCCAACTTTCCTGAGGGAGTGATTCAAAATTCAAGAGCGATCACATCTGACTTGTTACTGGCACCGAATTCCTTTCTGGCCATTACCTCGGATACGAGTGTGCTGAAAATCCACTACCCAAAAGGAGTTTGGAAAAATTTTTACCAGTTCAATTTGCCTTCATTCAATGATGATCAGGGTACGGTAGTCCTCATTTCAAACCAAGGCAAAGTAATAGATGCCGCGGCCTATGATGAGAAATGGCATATCGCATTGTTGAAGGAGGTGGAAGGCGTTTCACTGGAGCGCATTTCAACCGAGCAAAGTTCGCTGGAACCTGCCAATTGGAGGTCGGCCAGTTCTGTTGCCGGGTTTGCAACACCCGGTTATGTCAATTCTAATTCACAACCGGATGTGGCTGCTTCTTTAGATGCCATACAAGTTGAGCCAGAAATTTTTTCCCCGAATCGACCCGGGCAGGATTTCTCCAAGATCAATTATCGATTTACACAGCCCGGTTTTGCGGCTACCGTAAAGATTTTGGATCAACAAGGCAGATTGGTGAAGGAATTGGCCAATAATGAGACATTGGGCTATGAAGGTTTTTTCCGATGGGATGGCGATCAAGACAACGGTAATAAGGCTCGTTTAGGCTATTATGTGGTTTGGATTGAGGTTTTTGACACCGAGGGCACAGTAAAAACCTTTCGCGAACGCATTATTCTGGCAGATGGGCAATAATTTTTGTTCAGGGAATTAATCCCAATAGATTTTTTGTTTCACACCCGACCCCGTATTTTTGCGCATCTTTTTTAACACCCTGAAGAGACTTTCTTATGGCTAAAACAACCAAGAAAAAAGCAGCTAAGCCTGCTAAAAAAGCTCCAGCTAAATCCAAACCTGCCGCCAAGGCAAAGCCAACCCCCAAAGCCAAAGCAAAGGCACCTGCGAAAAAAGCCGCGCCTGCTAAAAAAGCAGCTCCAGCCAAAAAGGTAGCAAAGAAGGTTGTGGCTAAAGTAGCTCCAAAGCCTGCCCCTAAAAAGGAGGTTGTAAAGGCAAAGAAGGAAGCGCCTAAGAAGGAAAAAGCACCTGCGGTAAAATCTCAGGAAATCGAAAAGAAAGTAGCAAACGAAGAAGTAAGAGCGCATAAGCCTGCGGCAGCGCCATTAAAATTATCACCCTCACAACTAAACATTTTTCCTATCATTAATCAACGACCAATCGCCCATCCTCAAGCTAAGAATCCAAATGTTAACGAAGACAAGACTCGTTACAGCGATGAGGAACTAAAAGAATTTGAAGTGATGATCATTGCCAAACTGGATAAGGCAAAAGAAGAATTTAAAATTCTGAAAGACACACTTACCCGTACCAACGATGCAGGAACAGATAGTACTTCCGGTGGAAACACCAAAGTACTGGAAGACGGTGCTGAAACAGCTGAGAAAGAAAATCTGAGCCAATTGGCCGCACGCCAACAGAAGTACATCACGAATCTGGAAAACGCACTGGTTCGTATCAAAAACAGAACATATGGAATCTGTTCTGTAACTGGCAAGCTGATTTCTAAAGAGCGATTGATTGCTGTACCTCACACTACGCAATCCATCGAGGCTAAGATGATGAAGCAAGACTAAAGCCTAATGGGCTTGGGTGTTTAGTTTAGAACAAACAGAAATATTTTTAAAATCGATCACTTTGGACTTTCTACAAAACCACATTGAAGCATTGATATTTTGCTCTCCCACTGCAACAAAAGTGGCTGACTTGAAAGCGTGCCTTTCAGAAATGTTCAATGCGGATGTGCCGGAAGCGGATATTGAAGGGGCTATTGCCCAGTTGGAAGAGAAATTCAAAAGCGATGATTTTTCCTTTCAGCTCTACAAAGCAGCCGGAGGGTATCAGTTTTTGACAAAGCCGGCTTATCAAGCCAGCATTGGTATCATGCTGAAGCAGCAATCCAAAAAAAGATTGTCTACATCAGCCATGGAGACCCTGTCTATCATTGCGTATAAGCAGCCCATTTCTAAAACCGAAGTAGAAAACATTCGCGGTGTAAACTGCGATTACGCCATTCAGAAGCTGTTGGACAAAGGTCTCATTGAGATTCAAGGTAAAGCAGAAACCATTGGCCGCCCTATTTTGTATGGCACCAGCGTGAAATTCATGGAGTACTTTGGGATCAATGACATCACGGAACTACCCACACCGAAGGATTTTACCAACGAGGTTAACACCATTGGCGAAACACCCGAAAACTAATCACAATCTTGGCGGATGGTACGCCCATTAGCCAATGCACTCACACTTCCGTAACTTGCCCTTTCAGCCGATCATGATCAGGCTGTTCATATATTAACTTTTGAATCAACCTACCTATGGCCCGTCCTAGATCAACTGGTAAAAGCAGCTCATTTGGCAAACGAACCGATGCCGAAAAATCCTTTCGCAGTCGCAAGAAAGATGAAAAGCGTTTTGACTCCGAGCGCCCCAAAAAATCGTACTCCTCTCGAGGTGAAGATCGGCCACGTGGCGAAGGAAGACCTTCGCGCTTTGGTGGTGCCGATGGAGAAAGAAAATCATTTGGACGAAGAGATGATTCTTCTTCTGAAAGATCGAAGCGCTATTCAAAACCATTTGAAAAACGAGGCGAAGGCAGTGACCGACCTTACTCAAGACCCAGTTCAAAACCATTTGGTGAAAAACGTTCATTCAACAGTGGTTCTGATAGACCGAAACGTTTCACCAAAGGATCGTTTGATAAGAGAAGCGACAAACCATTTGGTGAACGCAAAGAACGATTCTCTTCAGACAAACCCCGCTTTTCAAGAGAGGGTGATGATAAAAGACCTCGCAGAGATGATCATTCTTTTGGTTCCGATAAACCATTTGGCGAACGCAAAGAACGATTCTCTTCGGACAAACCTCGCTTTTCAAAAGAGGGCGATGACAAAAGACCGCGCAGAGATACCCGCTCGTTTGATAGCGACAAACCTCGTTCATTCTCAAAGCCATTCGCTAAAAGAGACGATGAAAAACCATTTCGTAAAAGCTTTAGTGGCCCACGCGATGGTGACGATGCAAAGCCCGCTCGCAGAAGCAGCCGCCCGTTTGACGAAAGTGAAGAACGTCCGAAAAAATTCTCTCGTGCCGATGTAGTGAAAAAAGGAGTTAAGCCTGAGGGCAAAAAACCTTTTGCTGATTCAAAGTTTGCTTCGGACTCGGCACCTCAGCGACCTGAATACAAAGAGAAAGTAGTGGAAGAAGGCGCCACCATTCGCTTGAATAAATTCATGGCCAATAGTGGCGTGGGTAGCCGCAGAGAAGCGGACGAATATATTAAAATGGGATTGGTGACGGTGAATGGAGTGACCATCACTGAGATGGGCCACAAAGTAAAAATGACAGACGATGTACGCTACGAAGGTAGACGCTTGAAAGCGGAAAAGCCGGTTTATATTTTGTTGAACAAACCCAAAGGATTTATCACTACTACAGATGATCCGCAAGAGCGAAACACAGTGATGAATCTAGTGGCCAATGCAGGTAAAGAAAGAATTTATCCGGTAGGAAGATTGGACAGAAACACCACAGGCTTATTGTTACTAACGAATGATGGCGATTTGGCAGATAAGTTGACGCATCCATCGTACAAAGCAAAAAAGATTTACAAGGCAACTTTGGATAAGCCAATTACGAAAGCAGATTTTGTCAAAATACAGGAAGGTGTTTATTTGGAAGAGGGCAGAGCCATTGTAGATGATTTGGCGATGGTAGACGAGATGACTGTGGGTATTGAATTGCACATTGGCTGGAATCGCATTGTACGTAGAATTTTTGAATCGCTTGGATATGAAGTGGTGAAACTGGATCGGGTGGTATATGCCGGTCTGGATAAAAAAGATTTAGGTCGCGGCCAATGGCGCTTTTTAAAACCTGAGGAGGTGGTAAAATTGAAGCATTTTAACTAGGCAAACGCAAAATATCCTTTCACCAAATACCCCGGCATTGTCGGGGTATTTTTTTACATTCAATAATATTTTATAAAAATGAGATGCGCATTATGGAATTGCATCGTTTTTGCATCTTATGTCTGTGACTATTGACCATTTTTAAATTAAGTAGGTAATCCATGCGATTTATGAAAAATCATTTTCTCGTTATTCTAATCATCACTTTCGCACAACTTAGTTGTGCACAAACAAAACCCACATCAATGCCCCACAATTACGAACAGGCCTGGAAAGAGGTCTCTGATTTTGAAAGTAAAGGTTTGCCCGAATCCGCACTAAAAGCGGTGAACGCGATTTACGAGCAAGCAAAAAAAGAACAGAACGCACCCCAATTGGTGAAGGCGGTGATTCATCAACTCAAGTTCATCGACTATAAAGAGGAAAATGCTTTTGTAAAAAACCTGATTAAGCTGCGTGAAGAGGCTAACGCGGCTACCTTCCCAACGAAGCCTTTGCTACATTCCATGCTAGCCGAAATGTATTGGCAGTATTATCAAAACAACCGCTACCGATTTAATGAGCGAAGTGAAGTAGCGAATGTGAAACAAGATGACATCGAAACATGGAGCTTAACTAAGATTATTGAAGAAACATTTCAACAATACAAACTTTCGCTGCAAGAATCAGAGAAAAGCAAAGCCACACCTATTGCATTATATGACCAGGTGCTTCATTCCGGAAATGAAAAAGGAAGAAGCTACCGCGCTACACTTTTTGATTTTTTAGCGCACCGTGCGTTGAGCTTTGCCTCCGGAGAAGAAGCGGCCATCACGCAACCGGCCTATGCCTTTGTTTTAGATAAGGACGAATATTTTTCCGATGCAGCTGAGTTTTCAAAGCTGCCAATTTCTTCAAAGGACACGTATTCACTCAAGCTTTACGCGATGCAGCTGTTTCAGGAGTTAACAGCGTTTCATTTAACTGATAAAGATCCGGAGGCATTAGTGGATTTAGAAATTCAGCGCATTTCATTTGTGTATGCCAACCACGTGCTGCCTACAAAAAAAGAATTATATCGAAAGGCATTGGAGAGGTTAGAGCAGAAATATATTCTTCTTCCTATCTCTACGCGAGTAACTTATCTCATCGCGCAAACTTATTATGAAGATGCATCACTGTACAAACCACTTCAATCCGACAACCACAAGTGGGATTTCAAAAAAGCGTTTGACATAGCCGAATCTGCTAAGAAGCGATTCAAAGATTCGGATGGAGCCATTCAGTGCGAAAACCTTCAACAAAGCATTCTCACGAAAACGATCAGCGCTGTTATTGAAGATACTAATATTCCCAATGAGCCCTTTCGCAGTTTGGTCCGGTATAAGAATGTAACCGATCTCCACTATCGTATCATTAAAGTTACCCGCGAAGAAGTACAGGCACAGCGAAGGAAGTGGGAGCGCAAATACGATGTCGATCAGGAACAAAAATTTCTGGAATACTTTTTGCCAAAAACTCCCATCAAGTCGGGCAAGTTTGTCTTACCCGATGACAAAGATTATCAGCAGCATAGTTTAGAAGTGAAACTCGATGCACTGCCTGTGGGCGAATACATGGTGCTCTACAGCCATCGACCTGATTTTGTTATTGGTAAAAATGGACTAGCCTATGCGTTTACTACTGTCTCCAACATTAGTTATATCCATCGCTCCGTAAAAGATGGCAGTACCGAACTGTATGTGTTGCATCGCAAAAGCGGTGAGCCATTGGCTGGTGTATTGACAGAAGTGTTTGCGAGCAAATACAACTCGCGAAGAAACGAGTACGAGCCTGTGAAGATTGGTAGCTACACATCCGATGCCAAAGGATATGTTCGCGTGCCCTATCAAACAAAAGATGATAACAGAAGCTTCTCTTTCAATTTCAGTTTACGAACCGATCGGATCAGCACGACTCCGATTGACCGTGGGCCCTATTATAATGGAAGCATCTACCAGTATCGGGAAGTAAAACGTGAAAAATTTGTAAGAACCTTTTTCTTCTTGGATCGCGCCATCTATCGTCCGGGGCAAACCATTTATTTTAAAGGAGTAGTTGTCAACACGGACGACAAAACTTCGGAGCTTGGAAAGAAATCAATTCATACGATTGTGCTTTATGATGTGAATCATCAAGAGCGTGGCAAAGTGGAAGTGACGACAAATGAGTTTGGAACATTTAGTGGCACGTTCGTTGCGCCTTCATCAGGACTTACCGGACAAATGAGTTTGCAGGATACAGCCGGAACAGGAAGTGTTTATTTTTCGGTGGAGGAATACAAGCGCCCGAAATTTGAAGTGGCATTTGAGCCAATGAAGGGCTCTTATCGTTTGGATCAGAATATTGAGGCGGAAGGATTTGCCCGAGCCTATTCAGGAGCCAACATTGATGGCGCCTCGGTAAGTTATCGTGTGGTGCGTGTGGCACGCTATCCGTATTGGTGGTGGTGTCGATGGGGTTATTACCCAAGTTCACCTGAAATGGAAATTGCCAATGGGATTGCAAAAACGGATGCTGATGGAAAGTTCAAAGTAAACTTTACGGCACTTCCTGATCGAAGTGTGGACAAGGCTTCTGATCCGATTTTTGATTACACCATCTATGCCGATGTTACCGACATCAATGGCGAAACACACAGCAACAGCACTACTATTTCGGTTGGATATAAATCATTGCAAGTAGGTGTCTACATTGGCAATATTAATAAGGACCAACTCGATCCTGCCAAAGAATTTTCGATATCCACTACAAACTTGGCCGGACAATTTGAAGCTGCGAAAGGAAGTATTCAAATCTTTGAACTAAAATCGCCAACAAAAGTATTTCGTAATCGCCTGTGGGAGCAACCCGACCGTGCGCTGTATACGCGTGAGCAGTATTATCAACTGTTTCCAATCGATTTATTTGCTGATGAGACCAACAAACTAAAATGGGAACGAGCCACCGAAGTTTTTAATTTGAATTTTAACACAGCTGAGAAAAAAACCTTTGCACTAGCGAATTTGAATAAATGGAAATCGGGAGAGTATGTGTTGGAGATTAAAGCGCTAGATGCCTCGGGGCAAGAAGTGAAAGAAGTAACTTACTTTACAGTATCAGCTCCTTCTGATAAAACAATTGCTACTCCGCAGGTAGATTATTTTCAGCCGCTGAAAATGGAAGGCGAGCCGGGTGAGAAAGCTAGTTTTATTCTTGGCACTGCGGATAAAAAGGTAAATGTTCTTTACGAACTAGAACTCGATGGCCAACTATTATCGAAAGAATGGATTTCTTTTAGCAACGAGCAACGAAAGTTCGAAGTATTGATTAAAGAAGAATACCGGGGCGATGTGGGTATTCATTATGCATTCATCAAAGATAACCGACTTTACACCCATAGCCAGGCCATTTCGGTTCCATTCAGTAACAAAGCATTGACTATTTCTTTTGCCAGCTTCCGCGATAAGTTGCAGCCGGGGCAACAAGAGCAGTGGAAAATATTAGTGAAGGGAAACACAGCCGAAAAAGTAGCAGCCGAAATGGTGGCAACTCTCTACGATGAATCGCTCGATGAGTTTAGAAGTAATAATTGGTACGCTCATTTTTTCAATTCGAATAACACACGGTTAGGTTGGAGCAGTGCGAATGGATTTAATCGGGAAGATCTTCGGTTGTTTAGCGAAGACTGGAATCCTGATCAAGAAAGATCACCCAATGGGGTTTACTTTGATAGCTTCAACTGGTTTGATTATAGTTTCTATCAGTATTTCTATGGGAATAGAGGCTTCTTCTCAGACAAGGCGGCTCGGAGCCCAAAGTATAAGCTCGATATGAAGCCATCAAATTTTTCATATTCAAATGCGGATGGCAAACGAGAAGATACGATGGCTATGGCACCAGCTGCAATGCTCGAGGTAGCTGATGAAAAAAAAATTGATGCGGATTGGTCAATAGACAATAAAGCCACTGAAGAGAAGCCTCATTCAAAACAAGATTTTTCCCAAGTAAAGGTGCGTACCAACTTCAACGAGACCGCTTTCTTCTACCCGCATTTGCAAACCAACGAACAAGGAGAAATCATCATCAACTTCACTATTCCGGAAGCTTTAACACGCTGGAAGATGTTGGGCTTCGCGCATACCACCGATTTAAAATCCGGATCGATCATCAATCATTTGGTCACACAAAAAGAATTGATGGTAGTGCCTAATCAACCGCGCTTCTTCCGCGAGAATGACAAAATGATTTTTTCAGTGAAGATGAGCAGCTTGGTGGATTCGGATCTAACCGGACAAGCACAACTGGAATTCTTTGACGCGCTGACCATGAAGCCGATCGATGCGCAAATGAAGAACATTGGAAAGACAAAAGATTTTTCTTTGAAACCACGTCAGAGCACTAACTTGGAGTGGAGTATTGAAATTCCGGAAGGTGTGCAAGCCATCACGTATCGTGTAGTAGCCAAAGCTGGTAATTTTTCGGATGGAGAAGAGATGACCATTCCGGTGGTGACCAACCGCATGTTGGTGACAGAAACAATGCCATTGCCCATTCGCGGTAAGCAGACCAAAGAATTTAAGTTCGAGAAGTTTATCAACAACAAATCTACCACGCTGCGTCATCACCGCTTCACGCTGGAGTTCACTTCCAATCCCGCATGGTATGCCATTCAGGCATTGCCGTACCTGATGGAGTATCCGTATGACTGTGTAGAGCAAACTTTCAGTAAGTTTTATGCGAACAGTATTGCATCGCATATCGCCAATTCCAATCCACGCATCAAGCAAGTGTTTGACACATGGAAGAATATTCAACCCGATGCACTGTTGTCGAACCTGGAAAAAAATCAGGAATTGAAATCCGCTTTGTTGGAGGAAACACCGTGGGTACTGCAAGCCAAAGACGAGTCGCAGCGCAAACGCAGCGTAGCATTGCTGTTTGATTTGAATCGCATGGCCAGCGAACAAGAACGTGCACTCGACAAAATCGCAAAAGCACAAAATTCAAGTGGAGGTTTTAGCTGGTTTCCCGGATTTCCGGAAGATCGCTACATGACACAACACATCATCAGCGGCATGGGCCATTTGGATGCGCTGGGTGTTCGAGCAGTTCGTCAAGATACACGCACGTTGAGTATGGTAAACAATGCACTGCGTTATTTGGATCATGAATTACAAGACGATTACGAGCGATTGAAAGCACTCGTCAAAAAAGGACTGGCAAAGTTTGAAGATGATAATTTGGGGTACACCCAAATTCAATATCTGCACATGCGAAGTTACTTCAAGGACGTTCCGGTTCCCGATGACACGAAGGATGCATTCTACTATTATTTAAGTCAGGCGAAAAAATATTGGCTGAAAGAGAATCTGTACATGCAAGGAATGCTTGCTTTGGCGCTGCATCGCAATGATGACAAGACAACACCGGCTGCGATGATCAAGTCATTTAATGAGCGCGCCTTACGCTCGGAAGAAATGGGCATGTATTGGAAGAGCGACCGTGGCTACTATTGGTACCAAGCGCCTATTGAAACACAGGCGTTGATGATTGAAGTGTATGATGAAGTTGCAAAAGATGTAAAATCAGTCGAAGACTTGAAAGTGTGGTTGCTCAAGCAAAAGCAAACACAAGATTGGAAAACCACCAAAGCAACTACCGAAGCGTGTTATGCGCTTTTGCGAAGAGGCACTGATGCTTTAGCGAATACCAAGTTGGTAGATATCAAAGTAGGTAGCGAGACAATTGACCCAACGAAACGTGAAGACACTAAAGTAGAAGCGGGCACCGGCTATTTTAAAACTGCGTGGCAAGCGGGCGAGATCAAAGATGATATGGGTAAGATTACCATTACCAAAACCGATGATGGTGTAGCCTGGGGTGCGGCCTACTGGCAATATTTTGAGCAACTCGATAAAATTACGCCTGCTGAAACGCCATTGAAATTGAAGAAGCAACTCTTCAAGCAAACCAATACGGATCGCGGACCGGTGATTACACCGATCACCCCACAATTACCATTGCAAATTGGCGATTTGGTAAAAGTGCGTATTGAATTGCGCGTAGATCGCGATATGGAATACGTTCACCTGAAAGATATGCGCGCTGCTGGCTTTGAGCCGGTGAATACTATTTCGACTTACAAGTATCAGGATGGACTTTCGTATTACGAGAGCACGCGCGATTTGGCTACCAATTTCTTTATCGGTTATTTAGGTAAAGGAACCTACGTGTTTGAATATGAATTGCGCGTTTCGCAAAAAGGAGATTTCTCCAACGGGGTCACAAATATTCAAT
>DGYK01000063.1:110059-110793 GCA_002398365.1 Flammeovirgaceae bacterium UBA5008 | reverse complement strand
AAATATTCAATGCATGTATGCGCCTGAGTTCGCAAGCCATTCAGAAGGAATTCGTGTCATCATAAAATAGACAAGCAGGAAAAAGAGAGGAGCATTTTTAGTGCTCCTCTTTTATTTTTATTCACCTTTTAAATTGTCGACCGGATTGACATACATCGCACGCCAGGTTTGCGAGCCGATGGTGACGATGCTGAAAACAAGTAATGCGATCACGCCAATTAAGATTGTAGCTGCATCTACAGATACGTGGTAAGCCAATTGCTGCAACCACAAATTGTTGAGGAAATATGCAGCCGGCACCGCCAGTACAATTGCGATCAACAAAATGCTCACAAAGCCTTTCGACAACAGATAGACCAACGAGCCATTGCTGCTTCCCAGCACTTTGCGAATGGAGATTTCTTTGATGCGCGTTTCAGTTGTGTAGGTAGCCATGCCTAACAAACCAAGGCATGAGATCAGAATCGCGAGAAAAGAGATTAAACCTAAAATGCTCACTAAATCTCCAAAGAAGATATCATAGATTTTATGTACTTCTGCGTAGAAGTCTTTATAATCTACTTTTAAAGTTGGATTCACTTTCGCCCAAGCTGCTTCAACACTTTTACTGGCATCTTCGAAGCTACCGGTGTATTGCACCTGTAATAAATTATATTCTTTCGGATTAGCTATCAAAGCCAGCGGCTCCAGTTTCTCTACCAACATTTGATGGTTGTAATCTTTCACTACGCCAA
>DGYK01000063.1:19903-109872 GCA_002398365.1 Flammeovirgaceae bacterium UBA5008 | reverse complement strand
GTTGTAATCTTTCACTACGCCAATAATTTGCTTTCGCGATGAATCTTGCTTGAGAATAATTTCTTGCCCAATCGCCTCGAGTGGAGATGCAAAGTGGAATGCTTCTACTGCTTTTTCATTTAGCACGATTAAATTCTGTTTTGATTCACCATCACCTTCCTGAAAATAACGCCCGGCAACAAGTGAAATTTTTAAATTTTTTAGATAGTCTTCGTCTGTAGAATAATAGTATAGACTTGTCCATTCTTTATCTTCTAACGTGCGCTTGTAACCTTCACCATAACTGGAGCCTGCGGCCAGCACATGCGATACAGCTGTAGCATTTTCAATGTTGGCATGCTTAAGAAGTTCTGTCTTTAAAACATCGGATGGTGTATTGCTAAGAGCTACCACCATTTTTTTATCCATATTAAATCCATGATCCGCTCGCAAGAAAAGTTGCAATTGGTTGTATACGACAATCACCGACAAAATAAACACCAGTGAAAATGTAAATTGTGTAACCAACAATGATTTTCGCAGACCGATGTTCGAAAACAATTTCATTGATTTTACGCCCTTCAAGACTTTTACTGGTTGAAAACCACTCAGTACGATAGCCGGAAATACCCCGGCCAGGAATCCCACTACGATGGCGAAAACAACAAACACAACATACACAAAGTAATTTGCTTCCAAATCCCATTGCATCAATCGTGCAAAACTTAATTCAAGCATCAGTGGTCTTAGCGCCATCAGTAGAAGCACAGCAACAATCAATGCAATCAGCGCTACTAACACCGACTCAGAAATGAATTGGGTAAATATCTGCCAGCGCATGGCCCCTGTTACTTTTCGTACACCAATTTCACGGGCACGCGTAAGTGATCGTGCAATGGAAAGGTTGGTGAAGTTAAAACACGAAGTCAACATCACGATACCAGCCAAACCTGCAAAGAAGTAGACAAATACCCAGGGCAAAAAAGGACCAATCGGATTATTAATGAATGCGCCCGGTGTAATTTCCGCGAGTGCCTGCGGTTGATAGTTGACTTTTTGTTGTGTATCCGGATTGGTGATAACGGCAAAATGTTTTTCTTCAATGGCCTTCAATTGCGGGATAATGTCATCCACCGACTTGTCTTTTTCCAGCAGCACATAAATCCACCCCGATGTGTAGTTATACCAATTGTCTAAATCTTTTCCGCGCTTGTTTTGCGACTCTAAACTTTTTACCGTACTAAGGCTGGCAAGGGCATCAAATACAATGTGCGATTTTTGAGTAGTCTCTTTGAGGATGCCGGTAACTTTGTAAGGGCCCTCGGTGCCTACTTTAAAAGTTTCACCTATTGGATTTTCCTGACGAAATAATTTTTTCGCTGCCTTTTTGGTGAGCACCACAGAGTATGGTTCAACCAACGCTGTAGCGGGGTTGCCTTGTTCCAATTCGTATTCAAACACATCCAGAATTTCGGGATCGGCAAAATATCCGGCTACCGGAATATTTACATTCTGCTCAATCTCCATCCACATATTTCCAAAGCCGCGCACAATGCGCACCGACTTTTCTACACCGGTGAAATTTTCATTCAAATCTTGTTGCAAAGGTAAGGTAGTGGTTGCCGTTTCTGAAAAGCGTTCACCCTTCGAGCCGATGGGAATGGAATTGATCCGATAAATACGATCGCGTTTGGTGTTGTATCGATCGTACATCATCTGGTCGGCTACCAGCATGATGATCACCATGGATAGCGCCATTGCCACTGACAAACCAAAAATATTGATGGCAGAGAAAAAGCGGTGCCGTAACAAGCTCCGAAGAGCTGTTTTTAAATAATTGATTAACATAAGAGAAGTGGTAAAGTGAGGGCAGCGAAAAAACGCTGCCCGTAAATTATTTTGCTTCGCGCTTCACGAGAAAGTAGTAGATCAAAAACCCGAGAGACACCGATACGGCAAACAAACCGTACGGTAGGGGAGACTCAGGGCTGACCGGTACATATTCCATAATGATCAGAGAAATACCTCCGAAGAAAGTAATGAGACCCCATTTCAGAGAAGCATATTTATTATCGGTAAGCGTATGCTGTTTAAAAATGGCTTGCGTGTCTTCATTCACATAACCTTTGTCAATCATTTTCTTTTTCAGGATGTAGTCGGTCATCACTTTGGTAAAGAAATAAATCGAGGTTCCAAGGCTTCCTAAGATGGCAATGGGCATTAATACTTCAGATGTAATCATATAGATATTTTTTAGTTTCTTGGTGCGTAAGACACCAACTGTGCCAGGCATGTTGCAAAGATTTCTAATATTTTTAAAAATGAGCCTCCGGATAACAAACGCTTCAATTTAAATAACAGAAATTTCCTGCAACATTCTATCTTGTAGGTGTGTCTAACCCACCAATGACAGAAGATAGGGCCTTGGTATCGCAGGTTTTAAATGGCGATAGAGCAGCATTTCGGCAATTAATAAGGCAATATCAACGTCTGGTGGCGCACATGGTTGCCCGTTTGGTGGATCGGAATGAAGATCGGGAAGAGCTCTGCCAGGATGTTTTTCTGAAAGTGTATGAAAAATTAGGAGAGTTTACATTTCAATCAAAGTTGAGTACGTGGATTGCCACCATCGCCTATCGGCATGCGATCAATCACTTACGAAAAAAGAAAATTAAACTCAGCGATATTCCGGACGAAACGCAGTTCTCCAATTTTTTTATATCACACGAAGATATTGAAGAAGACCTATCCGATCGACAAATGAATGAAAAGGTGTTGGAATGGATCGGACAATTACCGCATCAATATAAAACCGTGCTCACACTTTATCATATCGATTCGATGAGCTATCAGGAAATTGAAGCGGCTACGGGTATGCCCGAAGGCACAGTAAAGAATTACCTATTTCGGGCGCGGCAGTTATTGAAAGAAAAAGTAAAAGCGTATCTTGACAAAGAAGAAATAGTATGACATCCCACGAAGAATCTCTACAACAGCAATTAGAAGAAGGTAAACCGGTTCCGGCCAATGCAGATACACGCGCGTATCAAAAAGTGTTTGATGCCCTGCAACAGGAGCCTGAATTTGAATTGCCACTTTACTTTGAAGATCGGGTGCTTCAGAAAATAGAAGCGAATGCAAAACGGTCTGAACGAAAAGAAACATATTGGTTGGTGGCTGGAGTGTTATTGCTAGTCATCGCTGCTATTGTGGGGGCGGCACTGGTAGGATTCAAGCCATCATTTGGAGCTTTTGCCTTTCTGTCGCGCTATACAGGTTTGTTCATTTTTGGAATGGTATTTATTATGGCGCTTCAATGGCTTGATCGAAAAATAGTTCAACGTCCGGGCTTTTAGGCATCTGTAAAAAAGGGAAAGAATGATTATTATTGTTTATTCAATCCCTAAACCAAATGAAAAAATCAGTTCTTTTCCTCGTGCTGTTGGTAGCTAGCCCGCTACTCTTTGCACAAAAATACCAAGGCGATAGTTGGGCTAAGGTAAAAGCCTCCGGTGGCTCACTTTCCGTTGTTTATTATGAACAGGCCGGGCTTATTCAAGATGTAAATGGAAAGCCTGCCGGTTTGTGTGTAGATGTGCTCGAAGATTTTGTAGCGTTTATTCAAACCAAGTACGGCAAAAAAGTTACCATACAGTATCTGGGTAAGGAGCCTGTGTTTGCCAATTTCTTAGCTGCTGCACAAAATAATCCCAACGTTTTAGGCGTAACGAATGTGACAGTAACCGATGATCGCAAGAAGATATTGAAGTTTACACCGGCTTTTATGTCCAACCCGGTGGTGATGGTTACGCACAAAGATGCACCGAACCTGACTGACCTTTCTCAAATCAAAAAATCATTTGCAGGTTACTCGGCCGAGATCATTGGCGGAAGCACCCACATGAAGCACGCGAATAAAATTAAGAGCGACTATTGGCCTGAACTTTCAATCACAACCGGCATTTCAGGTCCGGAGATTTTCAAAAAGATGGCCACAGATCCGAAGTTATTTACCATTCTTGACTTTACAGAATTTGTAGATGCCAATCGCAAAAAGCTTCCGCTGAAAAAGCAAGCCATAGAATTTGGTAAGCCCGAGGAGTTGGCATTTGTTATGGCCAAGCAAAGCGATTGGGATACCGTATGGAAGGAATTTTTAACAGACGAGTACCGCAAAAGCGCTAAGTATCGCAAGAACATAGCCGATAATTTAGGCTCCGCATTTTTGGGCGTTTTGAAATAAAAATAGAGAACCGCAAAAAAATTAGAAGAAAGTCAGGTGAAAGCCTGACTTTTTCTGTTTTTCAACCCGAGGAATCGGCTTTTATACCCAATCAATACCGACTACATAATTAGCCAATCCATTTTACTCTGAAATCGGTTTATCTTGCCAAACAACTTATCATGTTATGAAGAAAATATACAGTTATTCACTGCTTCTGCTGATGGCACTTTCTGCGGTATGCGCTCAGGCGCAAGAGCCCAAAAAGGAAGCCAAAGCAGATTCTGTCAAAAAAGAAAAGCCAAAGAAAAAAAGAGACCTGCCCTTGGAGGTAGGTCGCAGAATTCCCATTAAAACATCCGAAGGAACATGGATGTCTTTGGATGTAAGTCCTGATGGGAAAAGCATCGCATTTGATTTCTTGGGCGATATTTTTACCATGCCGATTACAGGCGGTAAGCCAACTCAGTTTACGAGTGGCATGAGCTTCGACTCACATCCCAAGTTCAGTCCCGATGGCACCAAATTGTTATTTATCTCCGACCGCAGTGGTGGTGAAAATATCTGGTGGTTTGCTTTGGACAAAAAAGATTCATTGCAGGTAACTAAGGGAAATACCGATCATTACCAGTCTGCTGAGTGGACACCGGATGGAAATTACATTGTCGGATCACGCGGCACACGCAATCTCAAACTTTGGATGTTTCACAAAGACGGTGGCTCTGGTGCCCAGTTAATTGGAAAGCCGGATAACCTGAAAGTAATCGAGCCTGCCTTCGGAAATGATGGACGCTACGTATGGTACTCGCAACGATTCGGGGCGTGGAATTACAACGCACAGTTTCCGCAATACCAATTAGGAGTGTACGATCGTGAGACAGGCGATACCGATCGCAAAACGCAACGCTATGGTTCTGCCTTCACACCAACACTTTCACCGGATGGTAAATGGTTGGTATATGGCACACGTTACAACGATCAAACCGGGTTGGTACTTCGTGATTTAAAAACAGGCGATGAAAAATGGTTGGCATATCCGGTGCAACATGACGAACAAGAATCCATTGCTCCATTGGGTGTGTTACCTGCTATGTCATTCACACCCGATAGCAAAGAAGTAGTGGCTTCTTATGGAGGAAAATTCTACCGCATTCCGGTAGCAGGTGGCGATGCCATCAACATCCCTTTCCAAATGGAAACCGAATTGCTAGTTGGCCCTCGCGTTGATTTCAAATATCCAATTAAGGATGACAAAGACATGATTGCTACGCAGATTCGCGATGCAGTTGTTTCGCCCGATGGAAAGCAAGTAGCCTTCACCGCATTGAATCGTTTGTATTTGTATGACATCGCGAAAGCGACTTATAAAAGAATTACTGCTAACAATTTTACCGAAGCACAACCTACTTGGAGTCCGGATGGAAGTCAACTGGCGTGGGTTACATGGGAAGACAATGCAGGTCACTTATACAAAATCAATTTCAAAGCAAAAGATGCCAAGCCTGTTCGGTTAACGAATGTAGCGGGATTGTACACAGAGCCTGCGTGGTCTTATCAGGGAAATAAAATTGTTTTCTTCCGGGGCGCAACGCAAACTTTTAAAGATGCAGCCGATCCTTTCTTTGCCGGAGCACAAGAAGATTTGTTGTGGATTTCTGGTGATGGCGGCAACGTCAACTTCATCGCGAAAGCGAAAGGACGTGGAGCTCCTCATTTCACCAAAACTGACGACCGTATCTATTTGTATCATGGACAAAAAGGATTGTTATCTATTCGCTGGGATGGCACCGATGAAAAAGGTCATTTGAGAGTAACCGGCATTACGGTGTATGGTTCGGTGTTGATGGATCACAGTTGTATGTTGAACGAATCAGAAATGGAGCCGGCACAAGAGCCTTCTATTGCCGATGTGATTAAAATTGCTCCGGAAGGCGACAAAGCGCTGGCGCAAATCAACAATGAAATTTACGTTGTTACGATTCCAAAAACCGGTGGCGATGTTCCTAAAATTTCGGTAGCCGAAGCAGAGCGAGCACAATTTCCGGCACGCAAGCTGACGAAAATCGGTGGTGAATTTGCCAGCTGGTCGAACAATGCAAAAACAGTTTACTTCACGTTAGGTAATGCGTTCTTTACGTACCACCTCGATTCCGCGAAAGCGAAAGAAGATTACCTGAAAAAGAAAAAGGCAGAAGAGGAGAAAGCAAAAGAATTGGAGGAAGCAAAAGGCGATAAGAAAGAGGAGAAGAAAGATGCTGCCGACAAGAAGAAGGACAAGAAAGATGAGCCTTACAAGCCAACAGAAGTTCGCATTAAGGTAACAGTGCAAAAGGATATCCCGCAAGGAAAGGTATTGTTGCAAAACGCACGCATCATTACCATGAATGGTGACGAAGTGATTGAGCGTGGCGATGTGTTGATTGAAAATGCGCGCATTAAGCAAGTTGGCGCAGCTGGATCGATTAATGTGGATGCATCGGTACAAAAGATGGACATGAGTGGAAAAACCATTGTACCTGGCTTTGTGGATACACACGCACACATGTGGCCTGCTTGGGGCGTTCACAAAAATCAAGTGTGGATGTATGCTGCTAATCTGGCTTACGGAGTTACGACTACCCGCGATCCACAAACTGCTACCACCGATGTATTGACCTATGGTGACATGGTAGAAACCGGTCAGATCATCGGACCAAGAATTTATTCTACCGGACCAGGCGTGGGCTTCTGGGCATATAATCTAAAAGATGCCGATCAGGCGAAAGACATTTTGAAGCAATACTCCGAATACTTCAATACGAAAACGATCAAGATGTATTTGACAGGAAATCGTCAACATCGTCAGTGGATTATTCAGGCAGCGAAAGAGCAAGGTTTGATGCCGACTACCGAAGGTGGCCTTGATTTCAAGTTAAATATCACCAACCTGATTGATGGTTATCCGGGACATGAGCATGCTTTGCCAATCTATCCATTGTATAAAGATTTGGCTACCTCAATTGCTGAAGCCAAGATGACTTACACACCTACCTTGTTGGTGGCGTATGGTGGACCATGGGCAGAGAATTTTTACTACGCCACCGAAAATGTAAATGGCGATCCGAAATTGAATCACTTTACCGCGAAGTCTGAGCTGGATCAAAAATCCAGACGCAGGCCGGGATGGTTTATGAAAGAAGAACACGTGTTTGAAGATCACGCCAAATTTGTAAATGATTTAGTGAAGGCCGGTGGCAATGCCGGAGTTGGTTCACACGGACAGTTGCAAGGCTTGGGCTATCATTGGGAATTGTGGAGCATCGCTTCCGGTGGTATGCGCAATTTAGATGCACTGAAAGTTGCTACCATTCACGGAGCGAGAGCGATCGGTTTGGATGGCGACCTCGGTAGTATCGAAGCTGGCAAACTAGCCGACTTGATTATTCTGGATAAAAACCCGTTAGAAAATATCCGTAATACAAACACAGTATTCAGAGTCATGAAAAATGGCCGCTTGTACGAAGGCAATACCCTCGATGAGGTGTACCCTACCGTTCGCAAAGCGCCTGACTTTGCTAAAGATCAGGCAGCGCCAGTAGGTGTGCCGGGTATCAAGTAATAATAAGTTAGCAAGAGCAAAAGAGGCATCCTCAAAATGGATGCCTCTTTTTTTTATCCACGGGCAAATTCCCTTTTACATTTATTTCCGGAGACAAGGATTTCTTTTGTAACTAACCTCGCTAGCAGTTTCTGTCGGTCTCTTTTCAGATGCTTGAGCAAACAGCAAGAGATTGATCCGGCATTTTTTACAACTTTTTTCAATATCCAAACGCTCGTTCAAATCATTTTAACCACTATCATTGTTATTATTTCAAACGATAGAAACCATGAATTTCGAACTTACTGAAGAACAATTGGCCGTACAGCAGGCAGCCCGTGATTTTGCCCAAAATGAACTCCTTCCGGGAGTAATTGACCGTGATAATGAGCAGCGTTTTCCCACGGAGCAGGTCAAAAAGATGGGTGAACTTGGTTTCATGGGCATGATGACCGACCCCAAATACAATGGAGGAGGCATGGACTCCATTTCGTATGTGCTGGCCATGGAAGAGATTTCCAAAATTGATGCTTCTGCTTCGGTGTGTATGTCGGTGAACAATTCATTGGTTTGTTGGGGATTGGAACGCTTTGGTACAGAAGAGCAAAAAGAAAAATATTTGAAGAAGCTGACCACCGGAGAGGTGATTGGCGCTTTTTGTTTATCAGAACCAGAAGCGGGCTCCGATGCTACGAGCCAGCGCACCACAGCCGAAGACAAAGGCGATCACTATTTGCTGAACGGAACCAAAAACTGGATCACCAACGGCAAGAGCGCCAGTGTTTACATTGTGATTGCACAAACCCATCCGGAGAAAAAACACAAAGGAATCAACGCACTGATTGTAGAGCGAGGCATGCCCGGTTTTGTGGTGGGAAAGAAAGAAGATAAAATGGGTATCCGCGGCAGCGACACTCATTCATTGATGTTTACCGATGTAAAAGTACCTAAAGCGAATCGCATTGGTGATGATGGTTTCGGATTTACATTCGCAATGACGACATTGAACGGTGGTCGTATTGGTATTGCCGCACAAGCGCTTGGCATTGCTTGCGGTGCGTATGAGTTAGCGCTGAAATATTCAAAAGAGCGAAAAGCCTTTGGCAAACATTTGTCAGAGCACCAGTCCACTCAATTTAAGCTTGCCGAAATGGCCACAAAAATTGAAACTGCGCGCCTGTTGGTTTTGAAGGCAGCGTACCTGAAAGACGAGAAGAAAGATTTTGTGAAAGCGGCTGCCATGGCGAAATTATATGCGAGCCAGATTGCGCAGGAAGTAACAACCGAAGCGGTTCAGATTCATGGAGGGTATGGCTATGTAAAAGAATTTCATGTGGAGCGTCTGATGCGCGATGCGAAGATCACGCAGATTTATGAAGGCACTACTGAAATTCAGAAGATGGTGATTTCGAGAGAGCTGTTGAAGTAATACTGACTGTGTGTCTTCGGGGTGAACTTACTCTGAGGTGACATACAAACTGGTCTATACCACCTCTTCCAACAGCGTATTAAACGCCACGTGCTTGTCTTTAAATTTTAATCGGTGACCTTCGATGATCGTGGCAGTGTGTTGGTTGAGATAGTTTACCACACTCTCAATATTTTCGGCAAACACCTGAATGCTATACGATACAGATGATTCATCATCATGCGTTACCACTCGGTAAAGTTTGCAATCGCGGAAAAAACCGGTAGCCATCATGGCCGGCAGGTAATTTTGCTTCACCCATTGCAGCCATTCTGTTTCAATGTCTTTGTCGATGCCGATAGTAACGTTGTATAAAAACATACGAGCAATTTTATTCTTGATTTACATAATCGCGTAAGTATTCAAAGGCCGGAGTGAGGTCTCCATTTTCGGCCATCGTAGCGCGAGCGATAATATCATCGACATCTTCCACCAGCAAAGGCTTTAAAATGCGGTCAATCAAATCGCGGCCAAATTCCTCGGATGCACTACGCGGCAATTCGCAAGGCAAATTGTCTACCGCCATTACGGTGATATTATCTTCACCACTCAAGGCAGGTTGAATCGAATCAGTAAGAGCATGATAATCATAAAGTGGATCTGCGATGGTGCTGGCTTTTTTGGTGCTGGGTATCGAGCCATTGATGTCGCAGGTAATATCAGCAATTACCTTAATTCGAAAGTCAGGCGACTTCATGTCGTCTACTTCAAACAAACGCGGAGCATGCGGATTCCAAAAAGCTCCAGCCATTAAGATCTCAGACACCTTGGCAAAGTCGACAAAGTGCGAAACATATCCTTGCGGATTGGTGTGAAATTCTTCGCGATTGAAATGACCGCCTTTTAATCGGGTATGATAATCAGCACTGCTCAACTGCGTATACACCGGCTCCTGAAAAGTTTGCGATAGAAAATCGGCTGGATTTACTTTTCGAACTCCGGCTGTGTCCAGTGTTTCCATTGCTCCTTTTCCTACACGTCCTGCTCCGGTCAACACGATCTTGATGGGAGGTAATTGCACTTTGCGCAACTCCAGTTTCAAATCATTTACATCAAAGCATTCATTCGCTCTTCGAAGCTGAAACAAGTTGTAACGTTTTCCATATGCCCACAAACCATTATAAGCACCCACAATCCCGGCATACCGGCCAAACGCCACTAAACGATTTCCCTGATGATCCTTTAAAGTTTCGTAATCGATCAGTTTGATTTTTTTCTTCAGCACTTCTTGCAGCAGCTTGCGATTGTAAGGCTGCTTTTTCAGCGTGTGCGAAAAGAAGAGATAGGTTTTTCCGGCAATCAGATTTGGAATAGGAACTTCTTTGATTCCCATCAGCACATCGCAATCCGACAAATCTTCTTGTGAAGCAATGCCGTGTTCGTTGTACTCTTCATCTTTAAAGCATCGCACCGTACTCGGCTGACAAACCACCTGTACATGCGCAAAGCGCTGTTGAATTTCTTCTGTTTGCACAGGCGTAAACGCCACACGCTTATCGGGCGGCACTTTGCCTTCGCGAATCAAACCTAGTTTTAGAGGACGCATTCGATATTAACTTTCAAATAAACTTCCGAGTAGCGAGCTTCCTTCTTTGCCGCTGTTGTTACCATAAGGCGCCAACGCCTGAATCAATTTACGAATCGGCATCGACTGTAACCACACTTTGCCGGTGCCGCGCAATGTGGCAAGAAAAATTCCTTCCCCACCAAACACCATCGACTTCAAACTGCCGGAGCGTTCCACATCAAAATCAATTTGCGATTCAAAAGCCACCACACAGCCCGTATCTACACGCAAGGTTTCATTGTTAAGCGTGCGCTCTATAACAGTGCCTCCTGCATGGACAAATGCTAATCCATCACCTTGCAGTTTTTGTAAAATAAATCCTTCACCTCCTACCAAGCCGGCTCCAATTTTTCGATTGAAGACAATGGAAAGTTTAGTGCCAAAAGCGGCACACAAGAAACCATCCTTCTGCACCACTAGTTCTTGTCCGGGGCACTTAGCTAAATCAACCGGAATCACCGTGCCGGGATAAGGCGCTGAAAAGCCCACTTTCGATTTCCGGCTTCCGCGATTAGTGAAATGCGTCATGAAAAGCGACTCACCCGTCAACAAACGGCTGCCTGCGGATAGCAACTTATCAAACAATCCTTGTTGTTGATTGGAGCCATCGCCCATTTTCGTTTCAAACAAAATTCCCTCTTCCATGAAGAGCATTGCGCCTGCTTCGGCAATGACGGTTTCTGCCGGATCCAGTTCAACTTCTACAATTTGAATGCTCTCTCCTTTAATCTGATAGTCGATTACATGTGATTGTGCCATACGTGATTATTTTTTCTTATTCAATTTTTTCAATCGCTCTTTCTCTTCTTTCTCGAGCAACTTCTTATCGTCTACGTTTTTGTCTAGGAATGAGTTGATCTTTTCAATGTTCATGCTCGATTTCAATTCGCCAAATTGATCGATCGATACCTCAAATCCATTCAACTCTTTGTGTACACGCGGCTTGCCTTGCTTTTTGCTCGGCTTGTCGGCAGGTGTTTTATCTTTTGAAGCCATATTTTTATTTGGTTATTGTTCGAATGGCAAATTCAATACGCTGAGCCACTTCAGCACCACCCATAATTTCAATGCTCATCATTAAATCAGGGCCAGCGCCTTGTCCGGTCAGTACCATGCGCAATACTTGCAATACTTGACCCGCCTTCATGCTGTGTTGGGCGGTGGTAGCATCTAAAATCGCTTTTGCCGATTCAGCCGTCAGCCCGGAAGCTGATTGCAATTCCTTGCCATACGCAGCTAACACCGCTGCTACTTCTGCATTCCATTTCTTGCTGATCATCTGCTCATCAAACTGAACTGGTGCTTCAAAGAAAAACTTGCTCTGCAGAAACAAGTCATTCGGAAATGTGATACGCTCACGCAAACAAGCCGCAATTTTCTGCGCCTTCGCTTCATCGCACGTCACGTTTGCATTTTTTAAATCAGTTAATAAGTACGCTGCCAACTCTGCATTACTTTTCGCACGCAGGTAATGTTGATTGTACCATTGGGCTTTTTGGATGTCAAACTTCGCGCCCGCTTTGCCGATTCGCTCAATCGTAAACTCGTCAATCAATTCCTGTAGTGAAAAAATTTCTTTTTCCGTTCCCGGATTCCATCCTAAGAAAGCCAGAAAGTTGAGTAACGCCTCCGGCAAGTAGCCCGACTCTTTGTAGCCTTTCGCCACTTCGTGCGTAGCCGGATCTGTCCACGTAAGTGGGAAAATAGGAAAGCCCATGCGGTCAGCATCGCGCTTGCTGAGTTTGCCATTACCATCGGGTCTCAATAACAGCGGCAGGTGCGCAAAACGAGGCATCGCACTTTTCCAACCTAAAAATTCATACAACAACACGTGCAGCGGTGCCGAAGGCAACCACTCTTCACCACGAATCACGTGCGATATCTTCATCAAATAATCGTCCACCACATTGGCGAGGTGATACGTAGGCATGCCGTCCGACTTCATTAATACCTTGTCATCAATTTGCGATGAGTTCACCACCACTTCACCCCGAATCAAATCCGTCAACCGGATTTCCTGATTGGCAGGAACCTTCAAGCGAATCACATAGCCCACGCCCGCTTCCAGTTTTTCTTTCACCGCTTGTGCAGACAGTGTAAGCGAGTTGTTCATTTGCATGCGCGTCTGGCTGCCATATTGCTGGTTCGAATCTCCCGCAGCTTTGAGTCGCTCGCGCATGGCCTCGAGTTCGGCTTCCGTATCAAACGCATAGTACGCGTTGCCATCAGCAATTAGTTTTTCTGCATACTGCTTATACAATGGCTTGCGCTCCGACTGTCGATAAGGCGCATGCGGTCCGCCTTTTCCAACGCCCTCATCAATTTGAATTCCGGCCCACGCCAGCGACTCAATTATGTATTCTTCCGCGCCCGGCACATAGCGCGTTTGATCTGTATCTTCAATACGCAAAATCATGGTACCGCCATGCTTGCGGGCCAGCAAGTAATTGTAAAGCGCAGTGCGCACACCACCAATATGTAATGCCCCGGTAGGGCTAGGTGCAAATCGAACTCGTACGTTATCCATTTAAAAAAAGTGAGCGTCAAAGTTAAGCCAAAAATTGATGCAAAGCAGGAGAAGCTACGGCTAATGAAGCACCTCAAAACACTGATTTTTAAAAGAAGAAATGTGATTTTTTTGGGGGCATGGCGCGAGACGCGCCACCAGGCTTTTCGCTACAAATCCGTCCACGCGCTAGCTAGCCCACTTCGGGTTTTCCGCTTCAATCCTTTGCCCGCGCACGGAAGTAGCGCATCGTCACTCCATTGACATCACTCTTTCACAGCGATGCACGAAATCTCTACATTCACATCTTTGGGTAAGCGACTCACTTCTACTGTTTCCCGGGCGGGTGGTTGTGAACTGAAGCTTTTGCCGTACACTTCATTCACCAGCGAAAACTGATTCATGTCTTTCATAAAGATCGTGCTCTTCACCACGTGGCTGAAGTTCATGCCGGCAGCCTGCAACACTTCGCTCAGGTTTTTCATTACCTGTGCTGTTTCATCCGTAATGTTACCTGTCACCATTTGCCCGGAAGCGCGGTCAATGGCAACTTGTCCTGATAGAAAAAGCATATTGCCTACTTTTATTGCTTGACTGTAAGGGCCAATAGGCTCCGGTGCTTGCGCTGAATAAATTACTTCTTTGGCCATCGCGGTAGGTTTGTTAGTTTTGATTTCAAATATCCGAAAAACTTCTGTTTTGCTTATGAATATTTTAGTGATTGGCCATGAATTGCAGGCGGCAGAGTGCAGGCAGAAGTTAGGAGATGTGCATCACTACGAAATTACTGCGCAGCCAACCTCCGATTCCATCAACCGTGCAGAGGTGATCTTTGATTTTTTGGTGGAGGAAGAATCGCTGAAGCGATATGCAAATGTGAAGAAGCCCATTTTTTTGAATTCGGTGTTTACCGCACTTGCGTCCTTCAAAAAGAAAAATCCGGACTTGCGCACCGTATTTGGCTTTTGTGGCTTGCCTACATTTTTTAATCGCGAGGTGTTGGAAGTAAGTTTACTTTCAGTCGATCATCGAACTGATTTGGAGAAAACCTGTCAGTTATTAGCAACTGATTTTGCGGTTGTGGATGATCGTGTGGGGTTAGTAACACCGCGCATCATCTGCATGATCATCAACGAAGCCTATTACACTGTACAGGAAGGCACCGCTGCTCGCGAAGACATTGACCTGGCCATGAAGCTCGGCACCAATTATCCTTTCGGCCCCTTTGAATGGTGCAAAAAAATTGGAATTGAAAATGTTTACCAATTACTCGACACTGTTTATCACGATACCCACGATGAGCGATACAAGATTTGCGCGCTTTTGAAGCGATCGGTTTAGGTTAAGTGAGAATCAGTCACCGCTTTTGGTAGATTGAAGTACCACCATTCTGTATTGCCAAAGGTTCGCTTTAAGGGCTTGATACTGGTAATAACCCGATTGGTAGTGGTGCTTGGCAAATCGGGAGGTATTGTGAAACAGGTTGTATAATCTTGATGGTATGCTACCCATTAAGTAAGCCCGATACATGTACCTGGAAGATCGCCACACATGCTTACTCACATCGTTATTCACGATCACCTTAAATCCCTGCCTGACAGATTCGTCTATAAGATTTTCTTGTGTGTGAAAAGATTGAATAGCCCACAAGTCACCCCAACGTTTTATGTATTGATTCTTATCCATTTTACCTTCTTCCGTTAAAAAGTAGTCTGCAATGATCACTTTGCCCGAAGGGTTTAATATTCGTTTTGCTTCTTTCAGGAAAGCCGCCTTATCATTTGCATGGCAACTACTCTCGCAAGCCCAATACACATCAAAGTTATTGTTGTTAAAATCGGTACTCAAAAAGTTTTGAATGCAGAAACTGGTTTTGTCTTGCAGTTGAAACTGTTTTTGGTATTCTAAAGCCAGCATCAACTGCCTTTTGCTCAGTGTAATGCCTGTTACTTCACAGCCAATTTTCCCAGCTAGATAGAAGGCTGCACCACCCACACCACATCCGGCATCCAACACTTTATGATGAGGTTGTATGCCGGCCAAAGAAGCCATCACATGATTTGTGTTTCGAAGTGCTTGATTGAAATTTCTAGTATTTTCATCCCAATACCCAAAGTGCAGCGCCAGATTATCATTCAAATTCCACCACATCTTGTAATGGCTTATTGTTTGGTCGTAATACTCTGCAATGTCTTTCTCTTGAAACATAGATATTAAATGTACCAATAGCTCAATAGTCCAAGCAAATTTAGCAACTCTATTTGATGGCAATTTGCTGATCGCAAAGCAAAGAAGTATTCAATTAGCTCCGATCAATTCCTTTCCATTAGAAAAGCCATTGAGAATTGGTGTGCCTGAAGCCCGTTGGAACGGCTCAAAAAATAGTAGCGAAATACAATGGCCCGCGAAGACCATTTCTTTTCCGGCTTCCCCAAAGGATTGTATTTAGCACCAACACCTAACTGGTAGGTATTAAAATCAGATAAGTCGTAGTCGGAAGTAAAGTAAGTTTCGCCAGGCAAGTGTTCTTCATAAGGTTTAAAATACATTGACGCCCTTTGCTTATACCATCTGACATTGGAGAGTAGTGTAAACTCAGGGTTTAGTTTGACTGCCGTTTCATGCTCCAAAGAGATCGCCAAAATACCGAAGCTGTCGGTATATGGATTTACAGAGTTTTTAAGAATAACTCTCCCGCCAATAAATGAATTTAATTTGATAGCAAGCGAACCTTTCCATCGCTGATCGGGAAACTGCTCAACTTGTACCGACCCGTCAGTAAAGTAAACTCGGTGAAAGGGGGTTGCCAGCAATCCTTCCTGATAAGTGAGTTCGGGATAAATTCCGGCAATGTTCCGCTTATTGATAATTTGGGAAAAGCCTAGTTTTAAATTGTAGGACTTGCGCAAATACGTATTGTACCACTCTTTATAACGTAACTCTACCGGGTAAATCAATTTTACAGGCTGCAGACTTTGAATCCACCGCAAGTCATCGCGGTAAGCCTGAAGCAAAATGCTGTAACTACGTCCTTTCTCCTCGTCCTCTTTTGAAATGCCAACCTTGGCCGATAGAGAGAAGTAATCACTTTCTCCGGAAAGCCCCAATCCTGTAATAAGAGTTAGATCCTTTTGAGGCATGTAATGCTCCAAGGTAAAATTACTATACACCCGCTGGTCAATGATAGAGGCAGATGATTTCACAAAGTCAATATTGTCTGTAGATGCTGAACTGATTACATCTACGCCAAGTTGAAAACTGCGAGTGTTTCTACCCTTGTATTTTTTAATTTGTATCGATGGGCCATAAACGGTAAGCTGCTCGGTTCCCTTACCACCCGTTACAGCAGAATTATTGCCATCTTGCACATAGTGATTATAGACAGCTTCAATCTCAAGTCTGTCTACACGCTGGTAGGTACTGTCTTTTTTACTTTGAGCTTGCGCCAAAAATTGTGCAAATGCGAGGGTTCCAACAATTAAATATTTTTTCTTCATCTCATTAGCCAGCTACACCTCAATTACATCCGCACCCACCACTTCCTTTTCCATTGGCACTGGCAGGCGTGGCACCTTCGCGTATGGAGTTTACATAATTATTAAAATTCTTGCCGGCATCATTTGTCATTTGCATTTCTACATCGCTCACATATTGACGCTGATAAGGTTTTACAGTCTGGCATGAATTCATTGCCAATAATGGAATCAGATATAAAATTTTCCATTTTGCTAACCACTTCATATGTTAATTTTTGATTTTTTAAGGTCACATGGAATGCCCGATACATTGCTTACCGTTGAATAGGATTTGCTGATGGGCATTTCATAAGAATGATATTTTAGATGTTTTGAAAAAAACAATTGATTTTGATCATTGATAATGATGCAATGGGTGTGAGGCATTTGGTTGATAAATTCAATTCCTTTTTTTTCACCTTTTACATACACCGCTGTAGCGAGAGCATCTGAAAGTTCGGCACTGGGCGAAATAACCGATACGCTTTTTATTCCCGTAAGGGGCAAGCCTGTGTGCGGATTGAGGTTATGTGAATAGCGTGTGCCATCGTGCAGGAAGTACTGTTCGTAATCGCCAGAAGTCGCGATAGAAACTTGGTTCAATGGAAGGTAAAGAAGTGTATGATTTCGATTGTCGGGATTGGCAATCCCAATTTTCCACGGCTCACCCATGGCATTGCTGCCAAAAGCATTTAAGTCGCCACTCGCATTTACATATCCTGATTGAACTCCCTTGGCCAGCCAAAGCTTTTTTACACGATCGGAGGCATAGCCCTTACCTATCGCGGCAAAGCTGATCTTCATATCCTTCGCCTGAAAATAAACGGAGGTTTTAGCAGCATTCAATTGCATTTTCTGATAGCCAACATGCTGAAGTGCCGCTCTTACGTTGGAGTGCGAGGGCAATTGAAATGATTTATTTTTGAATTGATATAGTTTTTTTAAAGGCCCAATGGTAATATCAAAGTCGCCTTGGGTAAGCCGTGAAATGGCAACAGCTCTTTCGATAAGCTTAAAGCACTCTTCATTTACCACTACAGGACTTTCGCTGGCGAGGCGGTTGATCGCGTAAGTAGCCGAGCCATCTACGAATTCTGATAGCAGCAACTCCAGCCTTTTAATTTCAGCAATTCCAGCCTGTAACATTTCATCTGCAAACAACTTATCATCTGTTACCACCCCCAGCGTGAAAGAACTACCCATTAGTTTTTCTGTAATGTTATATTCGTTCATGCCGGTTTAATATCCGTATAGGTGACAATTATTTTTGTGCGAGTAATTTTCGAACTTCAAGCAGCTTATTTTGAAATTGCATTGCCTTTTCATTTTCGTAATAAAACTTTTTGAATCCGGTTTTTCCTTCGAGAACCAACGTAGGAAAAATACCTTCAAACCCGTAGCGAATGGCTAGCGAATCGTTGCGTTGTGTTTCCTGTTTGGTTTGCTTGAGCCGCTGAGGAAAATCCACCCGAAGAATATCGATGGATTCTTCCTTAAGAAATGAAGCAAATGAAGGCTCGGCTATTACTTTCTCTAATTTGCGACAGCTGGCACACCAATCAGATCCTTCAAAAATGATCAATCGATAAGAGCTTTCTGATGGAGCACTGCCGAAGCTTGTTAAAACTATACCAAGCAGCAGTAGCAAATTATAGAAGGGGGAACGAAAAGAGCGCATACTTGATAGCTGAGAATTTGCAGCAAAGATAAAGATTCTTGAGCCGAGTTTCGAGAGTCTTTTGGGTATCTTAAAACTTTGGATCAATTTACAGCCAAAAGATTCAATAGTTATTCTGGCGGAATTGCTGCTAACTGAAATCAGTAAACTTTTTATTCGGTTTGATTTAACTGCGGTTATACCTTTACGAAGAACATGCGCCTTTATTCAAATCATTTTTTTCTTTTATTCTTAGGCGGACTAGCCGGAGGTTGTGCATGGTTGATTCACCCTGTATTTGTTGTGTTGATGTGGTTACCCTTGTTATGGGTAGAGAAAAATTTTAGAGAAAATAACAGCCCTCAAAAATTTGGGCGACTGAAACATTATACTTCACTTTTCAAAAGGCTATACGTATTCTTTTTTACCTGGAATACAATGGCTGCGTTTTGGCTGTTAGTCATTAATACGATAGGAGGAATTTTTGCCTTGGTTGCTATACCGGCATTGATGACACTACCCGTGCTATTGTTTCATTGGCTGAATATAAAACTAACTTTTATTTCCAGGGGCTTGGTTTTTATTTGCTGTTGGCTTGCCTATGAATTTCTTCAACATCATTGGGAATTGGCTTGGGTATGGCTTACGCTGGGTAACTCTTTGGCTTCGGTTCATTACTTAGTGCAGTGGTATAAATACACCGGAGTTTTGGGCGGAAGTCTTTGGATTTTGATTGCATCGGTTTTACTGTTTGAATCGTGGCAGCAAACGAAGAGCCGTTTTGCATATGTTATGGTGCTGAGCATATGGTTGCTATTGCCTGCATGTTTTAGCATATACCTGTATGTTACTCATGTGGAAGAAGGAATAGAAACTGAAATCGTTGTGGTTCAACCAGACTTTGATCCCTACACTGAAAAGGCGCAAGAAGACCCAGGCTACATTTCTATCTACCATCAAAATTTGCGGCTAGCAGAATTAGCAAAAAGCCAGACTTCAGAAAACACCGATTTGGTTCTTTTCCCCGAATCTGCCATAAGTTCTTCTTTGGATGAAGAACCTTTAACAAGTAAGAACAATTGGCCGCTCGATTTCAAGCAATTGATAGATTCATTAGAAGCGTTTCCAAAAGCAAATATTTTGGTAGGCATTAGCACCTACACCAAGGTGAATGAATTGAGGAAAGATGAGCCTACGGTTATTCAATCAAAAAGCAGGAAATTCTTTTATCGAAGTTATAATTCCGCATTATTTTATCAGACTGATTCCGTGAATCAGATATATCATAAATCTATTTTGGTTCCGGGGGGTGAGATGTTCCCGTTATTGCCATTGTTCAAAAAGATTTTATTCTTCTACGATTTTAAGGACATTACCACCCCGCAAAAAGAACGAGTTGTTTTTAAGAGAACGGATAGCATTTCATTTGCGCCCCTCATTTGCTATGAATCTACCTTTGGAGAATATGTAGGTGATTATATTAATAAGGGTGCCACGATACTTTGTGTGATGACCAACGATGCCTACTGGCAGGGAACACCGGAGCCACGGCAACACTTGATGATCGATCGATTGCGCGCTATTGAATACCGAAGAAGTATTGCGCGCGCTTCGCATCATGGGCATTCAGGATTCATTAATCAAAAAGGAGATTTTGAACAGCTATCAGCCACTCAAGTGCAGGTAGCTGTAAGGGGAAATTTGCACGCAAACAATATGGCCACTTTTTATTTGCATCATGGCGATTTTATAGGCAGGGTGGCCTTATTTCTACTTTGTATTTTGCTTGGTGCGCGATTAATAGCACTTGATCACAAGCGAGTGGTATAACGAATACTACTTAAACTCATTCTTTCTTTTTGGCCTTCGACTCATTTAGTCATTTTCATTGTCAAAGTTAAACCCTGACAATCTGAAGGATTCATAAGCGAATCAACTAACTCTTTAAATTCTAATTAATAATTCGGATTAAACTGCGTATTCTTTTGATAAAAAAAGGCAGGCCATAAAGCCTGCCGATTTTCGAATTAGCTATCAATCAAAGCAAGTTTATTGCTTAACAAGATTAAAGGTGTAATCATTAGTGCTAGAAGTTCTTCCACCGGGAGTGATAACAATGGAATAAGATGGTAAAGTGCAAGTAAATTTAAGGGTGGTACCATCCCCATTGGTACTTACATCTGTAAGAGTTGAGGTGCGGAAACAATCGGGTCTGGTTAACGTAATCGTATTTGAAGCTACACTTGCACTAGCAGTACAATTTGTGCTATTTGTGCCACCACTAGTAATGCTCGCACCAGTAGCGTCCGCAGAAAAAGAAATCTTAAACCCTGTAAACTCAGGCGTAACATCAGTTGAGCCTTTTGTAACTGTTCCTAAAATGTATGTCTTGCCTTGTATTTTCTCTCTCAGAGAAAAAGGTTCAATATTTGGTTTCGATTTACAGTTAGCCAAACTCAAAACAAATAGGGTAGCAGGTATCCAGGCAAGAATAATTATTTTTTTGATTTTCATGATCTGAGTAATTTACAATAGTTATAAACTTTCTAATTTTTAACAATGCGTGCGATTGTGATATTCTTTCCGTCAACTAGTTTTAAAACATAAACACCAGGAGCTAATGCACGAACGTCTAATTGCAATCGGTTATTCGTGTATTGCCCGGGCAATTCTAACTCAGTACCATTTAGCTGCACCACTTTTCCTGTAGCCTCAGCACTTACATTGTCTACATAAACAAAATCTGTGGCAGGGTTAGGCCAAACACTGGCTACTGGAGATAAGTCTTCAAGACCCGTTATTACACTTACAGTAAATTTGTTAGATGCTTTGCTTACACATCCGCCACCGGCATCAGCTTTGGCATAATAAATGCCGGCAGCCGTTACTTGACTAGCAGGATTAAAGGTAGCCCCGGTTGATAGGGCAGTAGTTGTTCCTTCTTTAAACCAACTTAAAACCTGTGCATTCGCAGTGGTGAGCACCTCTTTACCACTCTGAGTTTGTACAATAACAACGGGTGCTACCGGTGCAATACACACTGTTTGTTTAACCGATGTTGCTGCATTGTAATTATTGTTACCGGCTTGGCTGGCGGTAATTTCCACGTTCCCTCCTCCAACGGGGGTTGCGTTGCCATTCGCGTCAATGGTAATTCGGCCAGTGGGTGTAGCCGAATAACTTACCGGCAAAGTAGATGTAGCAGTCGCGCCCAAAGCAAAAGCAGAGCCTCCAACTTCAATTGAAGTAGAGATGGCATTGAATGTGATGGTTTGATCGGCTTTGCTAATGGTTGCGGTCAAGCCAGTTGGCTGGGTAAGAGAATAGTTGCCACTTTTTGTACCACTCAAAGTATATCCGGTTACGGTAACAGTTTTATTACTTCCCGCATTGGCATCGCTAAAATTAGAGACGGGTGTACCGATCAAGGTAACGTCATCACTATTGATAACTCCATTTAATGTGGCAGTACCCGTTAGAGTGGCTGCGTTGCTACCATTATAAATTTTGTTCGATGCAGATAGGCCCGTAATGGTGAGAGGTTTAGCATTTACAGTAATGCTGCGTTGCACAGGAGTTGCTGCCGCAAAGTCCCCATCACCTGCTTGGCTGGCTTCAATGGTCACAGTTCCAGCAGATGCGAAAGTTAAATTACCGGAAGTAATTGTTGCCGGCCCAGATGCTACCTGATAGCTCACTGGCAATCCGGATGAACTGGTAGCGCCCAATGAAGAAAGTGCAACTACATCGCCATACGTTTTTGCTGAAACAGCATTGAAAGTTATAGTCTGTGGTTGGTTACTAACATTGTTGATTGAAATGGTGAATTCTTTCTCAAATGAGAGGTTGCCTTGGTCGGTTGTTTTAAGGCGGATTGAGTAGCTGCTTTTTGTTTCAAAATCAGGACTGTTATTAATGTTTAAGCTATTGCCGGTGATGTTGAAAGAAGCATTATCAGTACTTCCGGTTCCCGTTACTAAACTGTAAGTAAAGGTGTTGCCATTGTCAGGATCAGTAGTGCTAAGTGTACCAACAGTTGAGTTGGACGCTACATTTTCATTAATAGAAGTAGCAGAAAGCGTGATGTCAGTGGGGGCACTGTTACCACCACCTGCATTTACAGTAATAGTAAAAACTTTTTCAAAACTGAGACCACCTAGATCAGTAGAACGAATTCGCACAGAATAACTGGCTTGGGTATTGGCCGCAACGGTAATCACCAGTTGAGCTCCGCCTGAAAACGGCAAAGGCATAATATCAAAAGAAGCATTATCCGTGCTGCCCGTGCCGGAAACCAACGTGTATGTAAATGTATCATTCGCATCTGGGTCGGTAGTGCTCAAATTTCCTACAACGGTAAAAGCACCATCACTGCTGTTGAGAGTTGTTTTGTCAAGAGCTATGTTAGTGGGGGCTTGGTTACTGCCGCCACCTCCACCTCCTCCGGTAGGGAGAGCGTTTAGAACAAAGCTTCCGGTCGTTCCAAGTTGAGGACCCCATTTTATCCAAACTACAGAATTAGGAGATAAGGTGGTTACAGTTAATACATTGGCACTAGCGCCTTGTGCTTTCATGCTAAGATTATTACAGTCAGTACCGGTATAAACAGTCACAGGTATATTAGCGCCAGGATCGGAACTCAATTCCAGGTTGCTCGGAGTGGAAGGCATTACAAATTGGTACCAATATTCTGTCTCTCCTGTATTGGTAACGACTTTAGTACCGTTTGAAGTAATTACAATGGCATTGGCGCAAGTGTTGTTAATAGATCCTCCACCTCCACCTCCGCCACCACTTGAAATAGCAGTAGTAACAGTAAAGCTGTTTAGATCGAAAGGCGAGCCCGGGGTTGGACCTACTATCTTGATGATATACGCTGTATTGGGAATCAAATTGCTAGCCGTTACTGATCCTAATCCCGGAGCAGAGGCGATAATCAAATCATTCGCTACGCAAGGGAAATTAAAAATGCTGATGGTAGTTCCTGTCGCAGTTACTGTCAAATCACGGTTTTGTCCATCATTGGCAGTTTGAAAGCTGTACCAATACTCGCTTTGACCGGTATTTGTTTCGGTCTGGGATCCTTCATTATGAATTGTTTTAACATCTTCGCAGGTAGCATTTTGAGCCGCCAGTTGAAGAAGGGGTAAGCTCACCAACAATAAGGCAAGCACATAACTCGTTTTTTTTAGTGGGGGTAGGTTCATTTTAAGATTTGAATAGTCACCACAAAAGTAAGATTAGCGACAAGCCGTATTATGCTCCAATACCTCAAATCAATGCTCCAATACCACATTTTTATAGTGATATCAATTTGAAATAGAACGATTTATATCACTTGCGTGGGGGAGTGACCGTGTATTTTCTTGTAAGCAGCCGAAAACTTTCCTGCATGCTGAAAGCCAAGCTTAAGAGCTATTTCCTTCACCGTAACTTGCCGAGCCTGAATCATTTCTTTGGCGTAAGCCATTTGTTTGGCTACATAATACCGATAGGGTGTGCATCCATACATTTTCTTAAAGTCGGCTAGAAGCTTCGTTTCTGAAATCCCGGATTCACTTGCCAATGATTGAAGGCTGGGGAATTGTTTAAAGATGGCATCGTTGATAAGGTGTTCGGCTTTAGCCAGCCTGCGTTTATCGCGTTCGGGCAAACGGCTATTATTATCCTTTATTGAACTATGGCTTAACTCAGACGTAAATGCAGATAGAAGCTCGAGTGTTCGGCTTCGTAGCAAAAGCAAGTCATTAACACCATTTTCATCTTTGTCGATAATGCTATTGACCAACTTTAAATAGGTTTCCTTCTTGCCTTCCAGAAAGTTTGATAGAAAAACAGAATCTCTATCAGAGCTAAAAAAATCAGTTAATATTTTATTCTTGAAGATTCCATTGGAAGCGACATTTTGGTGCATCCAGTCGTTGCTGAAATAAATAGTGAAAAATATAGATTTCTGGCCTTTGAAATGAGAATTAAGGACTTGTGCGCCAGCCTTTACCAGCATCCAAGAGCGATCTTGGCTGGGTACATCATAAATTACTTTTGGAAACTTAACCTGCCGGATGTCTTTGTTAATGTAAAGCGTGAGTGAGTTATAGTTAGATTCAATGCCCGGCTCATAATGCAATTTGAAACTAAGATTTTTCTTGGCTTCAAAATTAGATAGGATAATCCAAAGCCCTTCTTCTATTTTCTCATAGTGCCCTTCTCCATTGATGAAAATATTGTTGGCACCAAATATTTTTCTTTTGGGGTCATGCTTCATAAAGCTGCTGAAGCTGGCAACAATCAACTCGGGCGAATTCGCGATATAGGGTAGCTCATAAAAACCATCACGGTAAGTGAATAGATATTTTTTCATTTTGGCCAACCATGTTGTCACGGTTGCCTGAATACCTAAATTCATGAACAATTAAGATTTACATCCTTTAAGATAATGATGACTCTAAGTCAGAGTTTGGGTGTACCTCAGATGGGAATTACTCCACCGTCACACTCTTCGCCAAATTTCTCGGTTGATCTACGTTGCAACCACGCATCACAGCAATGTGATAGGATAGCAGTTGTAAAGGCACCACGGAAACCAAAGGCATCAGAGGCTCGAGCGTAGCCGGTACTTCAATGACAAACTCAGCCATTTTAGAAATCAGGTTGTCGCCTTCTGTTACTACGGCAATCACTCGTCCTTTTCTGGCTTTTACTTCTTGGATGTTGGAAACTACTTTTTCGTAAGAACTGTCTTTTGTGGCAATAAATACCACCGGCATTTCCTGATCGATCAATGCGATCGGGCCGTGTTTCATTTCAGCAGCCGGATAACCTTCTGCGTGGATATATGAAATCTCTTTCAGTTTCAATGCTCCTTCCAGGGCAACCGGAAAATTATATCCACGACCTAAGTACAGGAAATTCGTAGCATCTTTAAACTCATCGGCAATCGCTTCGATTTGTTTATTCAGTTTCAATGCCTTCTCTACTTTGGCAGGAATGTTCTCCATTTCCACCAATAGCTCGTGAAACTTCTGCTCGGTGATTGTGCCTTTCTTCTGCGCCACGATTAAAGCGATCATGTTGAGCACGGTCAACTGAGCTGTAAATGCTTTTGTACTCGCAACACCAATTTCAGGGCCTGCGTGTGTGTAAGCTCCGGCATGGGTGGCGCGAGGAATCGATGAACCTACCACGTTACACACTCCAAAAATGATCGCCCCTTTTGATTTGGCTAACTCAATTGCTGCCAGCGTATCGGCTGTTTCTCCGGATTGCGAAATCGCTATCAACACATCGCCTTCGCGGATCACCGGATTGCGGTAACGGAATTCAGATGCATATTCTACCTCCACTGGAATGCGGCAAAACTCTTCAAAGAAATATTCTGCTACTAAGCCCGCATGCCAAGATGTTCCGCAGGCGACAATTAAAATACGATCGGCATTGACCAGTTTATTCAAATATTCGCGCAAGCCGCCCAGAATCAACCGACCGGAATCAGAATCTAAGCGACCTCGCATGCAATCTTTAATTGAACGAGGCTGCTCGAAAATTTCCTTCATCATGAAATGCTCGAAGCCACCTTTTTCTATCGCTTCTAATTCAAGATCAACCGTTTGAACATAAGGGGTCAATGGCAAATTGGCCGTGTTCTTAATGGTCAACTTTCCATCGTTTACAATCGCAATCTCCTGATCATTCAGGTAAACTACTTCATTCGTGTATTCAATAATCGGAGTAGCATCTGAGGCCATGAAAAACTCTCCCTTACCCACACCTACCACCAAGGGGCTACCTTTTCTAGCGGCCACTAATAGCCGTGGGTTCTCGAGCGACATAACTACAATCGCGTAAGCGCCTACAACTTTTGTGAGTGCCAAACGCACTGCTTCGTCCAACTCACATTTTTCTTTCTCCTGAATGTCTTCAATAAAATGAATGAAAACCTCGGTATCGGTTTCACTTAAAAACCGATGCCCCTTACGAAGCAAATCTTGCTTCAGCGAACTGTAGTTTTCAATAATGCCGTTGTGAATGATTGCCAGCTTTTTGGTAGCGGAATAATGCGGGTGTGCATTTTCATCGTTGGGTTCACCGTGGGTAGCCCAGCGGGTGTGGCCCATGCCAATCGTGCTCGATAAATTTTGCCCGTTGATGAAAGCTTCCAGTTCGGTTACTTTGCCTTTCTTTTTGTACACATTCAGGCTGCCATTCAGCAAGGCAATACCGGCACTGTCATAGCCGCGGTATTCGAGCCGCTTCAAACCTTTAATAATAATATCACTTGCTTCTCTGTGACCAACATAAGCAACAATTCCGCACATAGTGTGTGATTTTAGATTTTATCAGGGATGTTAAAAAAATCGCCACAAAGGGCAAATTAAGTTGGGGTTACCCAACCAATTCGGTATACAAATTGAAGAACGACTCTGAATGATCATCGTCTTTCGTATAGGTCTCGATTTTCTTCTTTTCTAATTTTTTTACCAGACCTTCCAATTTCTTGTTGTCGCCTGCAATGTTTACCACATCGGCAAACTCAGCTCCTAATTTAATAAAGCCTTCGTAGTCGGCTGTTTTCAGGTGACCCAACATGTTATCTTCAATGTCAATCATTCTCACTTTGCCCATCAAATCACCTTTGAATTTGTGCGTGAAGGCATTGTTGTAAATGGTGAATACCGTTTTGGTATTCTTGAAGAGTGGATCTTTCTTGTACGTAGTTTTCAAATACAATGGAATGAAACTGGTAATCCAGTCATTGCAATGAACGATATCAGGCGACCAGCCTAATTTACGCACTGTTTCAATCACGCCTTTGCAAAAGAAGATGGCGCGCTCGTCATTGTCTTCAAAGAATTTATTTTCCTTATCGTGAAATACTGACTTGCGGTGGAAGTAATCTTCGTTGTCGATGAAGTAAACTTGCAACTTAGCATTGGGAATAGAAGCTACTTTAATGATCAAAGGTTTCTCTTCATCACCTACTGCAATGTTGATACCGGACAAACGAACTACTTCATGTAGTCTGTTTTTGCGCTCGTTAATCAAACCAAATCGTGGTACCAAAATCCGGATTTCCATACCCTTCTCCTGCATGGCTTGCGGCAACTTTCTTACAAAATCCGATACCTCGGTGGTTTGCAAAAAAGGGTTGATCTCACTGGCTACATAGAGGATGCGGATCTTGGACATATTAATGGATTTTTAGAAAAAGATAAAATACCGTGCCGCAAAAGTACGCAAAATTCACCCCTTATTCAACTAATCTTAACTTATAAGACCTATCTTTGCCACCCCTTAAAAAAGCCTGAAAATGGAGATTTTCAACGAAATTAAGCCAATAAGGGCTTTTCTGACTGCTCAAAAAAAACTAAGCAGGTCCATCGGGCTGGTGCCGACCATGGGGGCTTTGCATGACGGACATCTGGAATTAATCCGTTCTTCGCGACAAGAGAATGACCTTACCGTCTGCAGTATTTATGTAAATCCGGCTCAGTTTAATAATGCCAGTGACCTGGAAAAATATCCCCGCACATTAGCTTCAGATATAGCGCTTTTAGAAGCATCCGGTTGTGATGTCGTTTTTGCTCCTGCCAACGCTGAGATGTACGCCACTCCCTCGGAACTTCATTTTGACATGGGGCATTTGGATAAAATTTTGGAAGGCGAGTTCCGTCCAGGCCATTTTAGTGGCGTGGCGCTGGTTGTTTCGAAGCTTTTTAACATTGTAGCTCCTACGCGCGCTTACTTTGGGCAAAAAGATTTTCAGCAACTGAAAGTGATTACGAAACTGGTAGAGGAGCTAATGTTTGATATTGAGTTGCGACCCGTGCCCATCGTGCGTGAAGCGAGTGGACTTGCTATGTCATCGCGCAACCAGCGGCTCGCTACGGAAGAAAGAGAAAGAGCTACTGTTTTTTACAAATCGCTGCTTCTCGCAAAAGATCTTTTGAAAAAGGGTGAGTCCATCATCCCCGTAAGGGAAAAAGTAAAACAACTGTGCGAGTCGGCACCCGCAGTTCGCTTGGAATATTTTGAATGGGTAGACACAGTAAACTTAAAACCTGCCAAAAACGTTTCTAGCCAAACGATTTTACTAATTGCCGGCTATGTAGGTGAAGTGAGATTGATTGATAACTTAATAGTGGAATGAGAATAGAAGTTTTAAAGTCGAAGATTCATCGCGTAAAGATTACGCAGGCTGAATTGCATTACGTGGGAAGCATTACCATTGACGAAGCGTTGATGGAAGCGGCTCAGTTGATTGAAGGGGAAAAAGTGCAAGTGGTTAACATTAACAATGGCGAGCGCTTGGAAACGTATGTGATCACCGGAGCGCGCAATAGTGGTACGATTTGTCTGAACGGCCCGGCTGCCCGCAAAGCGCAGGTAGGCGATGTGGTAATTATCATTTCGTATGCATCCATGGAATTGGAAGAAGCCAAGGCATTCAAGCCTTCTCTTGTATTTCCGAATCCAGAAAATAAATTGGCTTGAATAAGCATCTAAAATCCATTCTACAATATGTGGGCATGATTTTGCTCACCGTGCTTTTGTTATGGCTTTCGTTACGTGGTTTGCACGTAGGTGAGGGCGAAAACAAAACTGATTTTTTATGGAAGGCCTGGGAGACATCGAACAAAGTGTATTTGGGATTGATGGCATTGATAGCTGTTTTCAGTCACCTGTTGCGTGCGGAGCGTTGGCGAATGCTGCTCGCGCCAACCGGAAACAAGGTTGGTCTCACGAATAGTTTTTTGTCGTTGATGATTGGCTATTTAGTGAATTTAGGTGTGCCACGCGGAGGCGAAGTATCCCGATGCTATAATCTTTACAAGTTAGAAAAAACCCCGGTCGAAGTTTCGTTTGGAACGGTGGTGGTAGAGCGAATCGTTGATGTGATTTGTTTACTGATTTTGATTGGATTTTCATTTGTAGCTGAATGGAAAAAGCTGAAAGGTTTTATTGATACACTTGATTTTTCATCAGGAGAAGGCTTCAAAATTCCTCTTTGGGTAATATTGGGTGCTGTTGCCGGAATAGGTTTTTTAGTGGCACTTTACCTATTAAGAAAGAATGAAAAGCTGCTGAAGATTGTTCGCGGTTTTAAAGAAGGATTACTCGCGGTTTTTAGGCTGGAGAATAAAACCCTCTTCCTGACTTACTCCATTGGAATCTGGATGTTGTATTTTATGATGAGCTATTGCGTGATCAAAGCATTTCCGGAAACGGAAAATCTGGGCTTTAGTGCCGTGTTGACGTTGTTTGCAATGGGCTCCATTGCAATGGCTGCACCGCTTCCGGGAGGTGCTGGGTCATACCACACACTGGTGCCGCTGGGTTTAGTGATGTTGTACAATTTACCACAACCGGATGCCGTTGCCTTCGTATTTATTTTTCACGGATGGCAAACGTTGCTGATGATTGTGATGGGGTTACTATCGTTACTAGCTAGTTATTGGATATTGAAATGGAAAAAACCGAGCACAAAATAAAAAGTGTAGCTGAGGCTAAAGAAGTAATCAAAAGCTGGAAGGCCAATCACGAGAAAGTGGTTTTCACCAACGGCTGTTTTGATTTATTGCACTTAGGTCATGTAGATTACCTGGAAAAGGCAAGAGCGCTTGGCAACCGATTGGTAATAGGGCTCAACACAGATGATTCTGTCAGTCGTTTTAAAGGTCCAGAACGTCCATTACAAGATCAAAATTCAAGGGCAAGGGTATTAGCCGCACTTCAATTCGTGGATTTGGTAGTTTTTTTTAATGAAGACACCCCATTAAATTTGATTTCTGAGCTAATTCCCGATGTTTTAGTAAAGGGAAGTGACTATTTGGCAGAAAACATCGTTGGCGCAGAAGTTGTTAAAAAGAATGGAGGGAAAGTAGAGACCATCGACTTTGTTGCAGGCTACTCTACCACCCGGATTGTAGAAAAAATAAAACGAACAATAAATAATTAAATAACTATGGGTGCATTATTGATTGGTGGATTTTTTATGTTGATCGGCTGGATGGTTAGTTCACGCCTGAAAAGCAAATTCAGAGAGTATTCTCAAACACACTTAACCAGAGATTTAACCGGAGCGGAGATTGCGCGATTGATGTTGGCTGATCACGGCATTCGCGATGTACAGGTTACGTGCGTGGAAGGTCAGTTGACGGATCATTACAACCCTGCAGACAAGACGGTGAATTTGAGCCAAGAAGTATATCACGGTAGAAACGCAGCCGCCACCGCAGTGGCCGCTCACGAATGTGGTCATGCTGTGCAACACGCTACCGCTTATAGCATGCTTCAATTCCGTTCAGCAATGGTTCCGGTTCAAAACATCAGCGCCAGCGTACTGAACTTTATGATGATGGCGATGATCTTCGGATCGATTTTCGCTTCCAGCATTTTGCCTATGAAAACAGCTCTTTTGCTGATCATCGTGTGTTATGCCGTATTTGCTTTGTTCGCCTTGGTAACTTTACCCGTTGAATTTGACGCCAGCCGCAGAGCGTTGGCATGGATAAAAACCAGAAACATCGTAACTCCTGCTGAATACGATATGTCACAAGATGCGTTGAAGTGGGCTGCCATGACCTATGTAGTAGCTGCTATTGGTGCAGTAACAACATTGATCTACTATGTGCTGATGTATTTAGGAATGGACAGAGATTAATAGAGATAATTCTGATAACGAAAAAGGCTCGGAAATTTTCCGAGCCTTTTTATTTCCAACGCAGATTTAAATCTAACGAATGTAGCTGTCGAAGCTTTTGTGATCGCGTTGATACAAAACTTCTTTCGGCAACGACTTGAAGTATTCGTAGGTAATTTTCAATCCTTCGGCTCTTGAAACTTTTGGTTCCCAGCCTAAAATCTCCTTCGCTTTACGGATGTCAGGCTGACGTTGCTTGGGATCATCTTTCGGTAGTGGATTATAAATCACTTTCTGTGTAGTACCGGTGAGTTTAATAATCTCTTCCGCAAAATCTTTGATCGTAATTTCATGCGGGTTTCCAATATTGACAGGCTGCGCGTAATCAGAGAGCAACAAACGGTAAATACCTTCAATCAAATCATCCACATAGCAGAAAGAACGGGTTTGTGATCCATCGCCAAAAACGGTAAGATCTTCTCCGCGCAACGCTTGACCAATGAATGCAGGCAATACGCGTCCGTCATTTAGGCGCATGCGAGGCCCATAGGTATTAAAGATTCGCACAATACGAGTTTCCAATCCATGGAAAGTATGATACGCCATGGTGATGGCTTCCTGAAAGCGCTTGGCTTCATCGTACACACCGCGCGGTCCTACGGTGTTTACATTGCCATAATATTCTTCGGTTTGTGGATGCACCGTTGGATCGCCATACACTTCGGAAGTGGAGGCAATGATGATCCTTGCTTTTTTGGCTCGTGCCAATCCCAATAGATTGTGAGTTCCCAACGAACCCACTTTCAATGTTTGAATGGGAATTTTCAGATAGTCGATGGGGCTTGCCGGAGAGGCGAAATGCAAGATGTAGTGCAACTCGCCCGGCACATGTACGAATTTCGATACATCGTGGTGATAAAATTCAAAATCGGGATGTTTGAACAAGTGCTCGATGTTGCGCAAATCTCCGGTGATCAGGTTATCCATGGCAATGACTTGGTAACCCTCTTTGATAAAGCGATCGCAGAGATGTGAACCTAAGAAGCCGGCACCACCTGTAATTAAAACTCGTTTCTTCATATTGATTATAATAAGATAAGACTATGAACTATAAATGACTTCGCGGCCAATGCTGTAATAAGTATAACCCAATTCTTTCATCATTGTCAGATCATACAAATTACGCCCGTCAAAGATCACTTTGTTTTTTACAATGGACGATAAACGATCGAAGTCTGGGGTTCTAAATTCAGGCCACTCGGTTGCAATAAAAATAGCATCAGCATTTTCAGCAGCGGTATACGGATTATCACAATACGCAATGCGGTCGCCCAATTGGCTTTTCACATTGGGCATCGATTCGGGATCGTGCGCTTTGATGTTTGCTCCGGCTTTCAACAATTCTTCAATGTTGTATAAAGCAGGTGCTTCGCGGATGTCATCGGTGTGCGGCTTAAAGGACAAGCCCCAGATGGCGATTACTTTTCCTTTCAAATCGCCTTTGAAATAATTCAGAATGGCCGGTATCAGCTTGGTTTTTTGCTTGGCATTGACATCCATTACGGCCTTTAAAATTTTAAAGTCGTAATTCACATCGGTCGATGATTTTTCCAACGCCTGAACGTCTTTCGGAAAGCAACTTCCTCCATAGCCTATGCCCGGAAACAAAAACCGCTTTCCGATACGGCTATCGGTGCCAATTCCCTTCCGTACGGAATCTACATCCGCACCTACCAGCTCACACATGTTGGCAATTTCATTCATAAAGGAAATTTTAACAGCTAAGAATGCGTTGGCAGCATACTTGGTCAACTCAGCCGATTTTTCATCCATAAAAACCAATGGATTTCCCTGGCGCACAAAAGGCGCATAGAGTGTTTCCATCACTTTGCGGGCAGCAGCCGATGTAGTTCCGATAACGACACGTTCCGGCTTCATAAAATCTTCTACCGCTACGCCTTCGCGTAAAAATTCCGGATTAGAAACCACGTCAAAATTAACTTTGCAATTCTTGGCGATTCGGGCCCGTACTTTTTCAGCCGTGCCAACCGGCACCGTACTCTTGTCGACAATGACTGTATAGTCTTTCAAAAGACCTCCTAATTGCTCAGCAACGCCAAGTATGTATTTCAAATCAGCAGAACCATCTTCACCCGGAGGTGTTGGCAATGCTAGAAAAATAATTTTGGCATCCTTTATTCCTTCTGCCAGTTGAGTCGTAAAAAACAGCCTGCCTTGTTTGATGTTTCTTTCGAAGATTACCTCAAGGCCGGGTTCATAGATTGTCACTTTGCCACTTTTCAGCTTATCAACTTTGGCTTGGTCTATATCTACGCAGGTTACTGTATTTCCTGTTTCGGCAAAGCAAGTTCCCGTTACCAGCCCCACATAACCCGTTCCTATTACAGCTATTTTCATTCCAAGAGGTTTTTGAATCAGGCTGCAAAAATAGCCTTTCTGGTGCTAATAGGCGTTGAAAATAACGGTTTTGTAAAACAAACTAACACTCGTTTGGATATTCTGTAACTAAGACTAATTTTGTGATTCTAACTTAAAATTCAGAAAAGATGGAAGTAATGACAGAGCCGAAAGTGGGAATCGACTTTACAGAATCGGAAAATCAAAAAATGATTGCCGATATGATTCGTGATTTTGGTAAACGTGAAATGGTGCCCAACCGGATGGATTGGGATGAGGCGCAGCATTTTCCTTTGGATTTATTTAAGCAACTGGGAGAGCTTGGATTAATGGGCGTGTTGGTTCCTACAGAATATGGAGGCTCCGGCTTTGGATATCATGAATACGTTACCGCGATTGTAGAATTGGCCAAAATTGACGGATCGATTGGTTTGTCAATGGCAGCACATAACTCATTATGCACCGGGCACATCCTACAGTTTGCTTCTGAAGAGCAGAAGCGCAAATACTTACCCAAGTTAGCAACCTGCGAATGGCTGGGTGCCTGGGGCCTTACGGAGCCCAATACCGGTTCAGATGCCGGAAATATGCGCACGGTGGCCATAAAAGATGGCGATTATTATGTGCTGAATGGCGCTAAAAACTTCATAACCCACGGTAAATCGGGCGATGTAGCTGTGGTAATTGCACGCACTGGCGCAGTCGGTGATTCGCATGGAATGACCGCATTTATCATGGAGCGTGGCACCCCCGGATTTACAGCCGGAAAAAAGGAAAACAAATTAGGCATGAGAGCCTCCGAAACAGCTGAGATGATCTTTTCGGATTGCCGTATTCATAAAAACCAGGTGATTGGAAAAGAAGGCGAGGGTTTTGTGCAGTCGCTGAAAGTTTTAGATGGAGGACGAATTTCCATTGCCGCCCTTAGTTTAGGAATTGCCGAAGGCGCGTATGAAGCGGCACTGAAGTATTCAAAAGAGCGCCATCAATTCAACCAACCAATTGCCAATTTTCAGGGAATTTCATTCAAATTGGCCGATATGGCTACCAAAGTAGAGGCTGCCAAGCTTTTGACTTATCGCGCTGCCGACCTCAAAAACAGAGGCAAAAGTGTGAACAAGGAGTCTGCAATGGCCAAACTCTATGCTTCAGAGATTGCTGTGGAGGTAGCCAATGAGGGAGTTCAGATTTTTGGAGGATATGGTTATACCAAAGACTTTCCGGCCGAGAAGTATTACCGCGATGCCAAGCTTTGTACGATAGGCGAGGGAACCTCAGAGATTCAGAAATTGGTGATTTCGCGATCTATTTTAAAATAATGCTTGCGAATTTAAAGCCGGTTAGGCTATATTTGCAGCCCAAACAAAAATAGAGATGCTGATTATCAACATAAAAGAAAACGAATCAATCGATAAGGCTTTGAAGCGTTTCAAAAAGAAGTTCGAAAAGACCGGAGTTTTGAAAGCTTTGCGTGCCAGAACATCTTTCACTAAACCTTCTGTAAAAAGAAGAAGTGAAATTATCCATGCTTCGTACGTTCAAAAGATGTACGCTAAGGATAATTACTAACATTTAATCTACATTTTGTAAACAATCCCCTTGCTATCGTGGATGGCAGGGGGATTTTTTTTATATTCGACTCAACAGAGCGGGTTGTTTGGGCTTGTGTTAATGGTAGAGTCATTTTTAAAATACCTCCAATTCGAAAAAAGGTATAGCCCCAAAACGGTTATTTCATACGAAACCGATCTATCTCAATTTGAGCAATTTTTGTCCGAGCAGTTCGATGGCATAAAAGCACAGGAAGCCAATTATGGGTTGGTGCGCTCTTGGATTGTGCAATTGGTGGAACAGAAGCTGGGAGCCACATCGGTAAACCGAAAAATTGCCTGCCTACGGTCGTACTATAAATTTTTGATGCGTCAGGGTTTGATTGAAAAAGACCCGATGCAAAAAATTAAAGTGTTGAAGTCGCCCAAGAAACTGCCTCACTTTGTGAATGAAAGTGATACTGTAAAACTTTTAGATAATGTTGTTTTTTCAGCCGATCATGAGGGGCTCCGCGATCAATTGATTCTGGAATTATTTTATGGTACCGGCATGCGCTTGTCAGAGTTAATCAATCTGAAAGAAAATCGGGTGAATATCAGCGACCGCACCTTGCGGGTATTGGGAAAGCGAAACAAAGAGCGAGTGATACCTTTCACCTCACACTTAGCCACACTCATCACTCATTATATCCGCATCCGAAATAAAGAAATTACTCAGCACGATCACGGATTATTATTCGTTACACAATCAGGAGAACCACTTTATCCGATGCTGGTGAATCGGGTGGTGAAAAAGTATATGAAGTTGTTTACAAGCGTAGAGAAAAAAAGTCCCCATGTGCTGCGTCACACCTACGCTACGCATTTACTTAACAAAGGGGCGGAGATTAATGCAGTGAAAGATCTATTGGGGCACAGTAGCTTAGCGGCAACACAGGTGTACACCCACAACTCCATGGATAAGCTGAAAAAGGTATTTGAGCAAGCGCACCCGAAAGCATGATTTTTTTAGTACTGGTTATATGTTCAACTTTTAAATTTAATGTGTTATGAAACTGCAAGTTCACTCCATCCACTTTGATGCCGACACCAAATTGATTGACTTTATTCAGAAGAAAGTAGATAAACTTGAAACGTTTTATGATCGAGTGGTTGATGGGGAAGTGTTCTTACGCATCAATAATGAAGGAGTAGAAAACAAAACTGTAGAAATTAGAGTGAAGGTACCGGGAAGCCAATTGTTTGCAAAAGAGCAAGCTCGCTCATTCGAAGCTGCCACCGATATGGCTACAGAAGCTTTGCGTAACCAAATCAAAAAGTTTAAAGAAAAAGGCCACTGATTCAACAAGATTAACGATACTACCGGAAAGCCACTCAAACTTGGGTGGCTTTCTTTGTTTTCATTCCTCGGGCTTCAAAAAAAAGACTACTTTTGATGCTTACTTGGCGTCTAGTGGCTTTGCTATCATGAGTTTAACATCTCGTTTTTTTTGTTTGCTGATCCTTTTAGCAGCGCAGAACATCTCATGCTTTGGCCAAAATCTGGAGCCAAATATTAATCAGGAGCCTCACTTTTTTACCAGGAAAGATTCAGTTAAGCCGGCTTATAAAAACAAGTTTTTGGTGTTCCCATTGGTTGCTCTCTCCACAGAGACCAGTTGGGTATTTGGGGTAGCAAACGCCTATGTTTTTAAAACGGATAAGAAAGATTCCCTCCTAAGAGTGTCCACCATGCCTTCGGGTATTTTATATACACTCAATAATCAAATTTTGATTGCTTTGGGTGCTAATATATTCCTTCCCAAAGAGCGCTATATCATTCGTTTTGAAAACTCATTTAGCAAATTTCCCGATAAATTTTGGGGTATAGGAAATAACACGGACAACAACGTGTCGGAGAGTTATACGTTCACCCAGTTTTATATCAACCCGCAGTTGTACCGTAAGGTGTATGGCAATTTGTTTTTAGGTGCCGGGGTTGATTATCAACGCGTGTTCAACATTGAATACATAGCTGGTGGCTACTTTGATCGAGATTTAGTGAAAGGTGTATATGATCAAAAATCATATACGGTTTTTGGTTACAGTTTATTTATCAATCACGATTCACGAAATCATGCGTATGTGCCCGATCGCGGAGAACTTTTTCGCGTGCGCTTTTCTAACTTCAATAAATCAGTCGGAAGTGATTATAATTTCCAAACATTAGAAATTGATTATCGGAAATTTATCAAAGTGACGAAGCGCAGTGTGTTAGCGATTCAAAGCTTGAATACATTTAATTTTGGAGATGTGCCGTATCGAAACCTGGCGATTCTGGGGGGAAACAACATGATGCGCGGCTACTGGGCTGGACGTTACCGCGATTTAAAATTTATGGGTGTGCAAGCGGAATATCGTTTTCCGATTAAAGGAAGAGTGGGAGCTGTTGCATTTTTAGGTGCCGGGCAGGTAGCCAATAATTTTGGTGAGATTAGTTTTGATCGATTGAAACCATCCATTGGTACAGGCTTGCGTGTTGCTGTCCTGAAGCAAGACAAACTGAACCTCCGATTTGATGTTGCGGCTGGCACGGGAGGCTCTATCAATTACTACATCGTACTCGCAGAATCATTTTAATCAGAGAAATATGCATCCTGTTCTTTTCGAGTTCGGGTCAATTAAAATCTACACATATGGGTTTTGTATTGCCTTGGGTGCGGTGCTGGGTGGATTGTACATGTGGCGTCAAGGGAAAATTCAATATGGCATGTCATTCGATCAGGCGAACCTGCTTTTTGTGTTACTCATTTTCGCGGGTGTAGTGGGCGGTAAATTTTTTCTACTGTTCGAAAATCCAACGATCTATTTCAGCAACCCATCCAAATTGTTTTCAGGAAGTGGATTTGTTTTTTACGGATCGTTGCTAACGGCCATTCCATTGATGCTTTGGTATTTCAAAAAAAATCAATTGCCGGTTGCTGGCATGTTGGATATTATGGCGGTGGTAACTTGTATTGTTCATGGCTTTGGCCGGATCGGCTGTTTCAATGCGGGTTGTTGCTATGGATTACCAACCGATCATTTTTTAAGTGTAGTTTTTACCGATACGGCTTGTCAGGCGAATCCGCTGAATGTCCCTTTACATCCGACACAACTCTACGAAGCTGCATTTATCTTCAGCATTTTGATTTTCTTATTGATTCAAAAGAAGTACAAGCGATTTGACGGCCAACAATTTTTACTTTACCTCATTTTGTATGCCATCGGTAGAAGCGTGCTCGAAACTTTGCGTGGCGACTTAGATAGAGGTTTTGTGATTGGTGATTGGTTGTCCAATTCGCAGTTCATTTCCCTGCTGGTTATTCTTGTTGCCATCTATTTCTATGTTAAGTTAAATAGAAAAGCTACCTTGACTAAACGTTGACTCTATGGAAAATCAATCCTGGCTACAAAATACAAAGACAGTAATGATAAAATGGATCAAACGTATCTTCCTGATCGCGATCATTGGTGTGATTGCTGTTTTTAGTTTTTCGTATTGGGGCACCTATTCGGAAGGAGTGCGCTCGGGGATGGTGGTGAAAATCAGCAAAAAAGGGTGGGTGTTTAAAACGTATGAGGGGCAACTCAATTTACAAACCTTTGGCGCCAACAAATCACCCAACTTAGTTTCAGAGTCATTTGAGTTTTCGGTGGAGTCGGATCAGGAGGCGGTGATAAAGGCTTTGGAAGAAGCATCGCTGAGCGGAGAGCGCGTGAGTTTGAAGTACGAAGAGCGACTCGCGAAATTTTTCTGGCGTGGCGACACCAAGTATTTTGTTACGGAAGTAGAACGATTAAAATAGTAGCGCATCCATGCGCTTAATATCCTACCAATGAAAAACTCTTCACAAATCGTAGTGTATGGTTCGTATGGCTATACCGGCAAACTCATCGTTAATCTTTGCAAAGCAAAAAATTTAAACGTGGTACTGGCCGGACGCAATGCAGCATTGCTTCAGGCGCAGAGCGAACAAACCGGATTTTCCTATCAGGTAGTGGAAAGCAATGATGTAGAAGGATTGAAAAAATTATTGGCTCCGGCCGCGTTAGTCATTCACTGTGGAGGTCCGTTTCGCCACACGGCAAAAGCGATGAGTGATGCTTGCTTAGCTACGCAAACACATTATACAGACATCACTGGAGAGTACCAGGTTTTTGAATCACTGGCTTTATTGGATGCGAAAGCGAAAGAGTTGGGCTTGATGATTATGCCCGGCACCGGCTTTGACGTAGTGCCATCAGATTGTTTGGCGCTTCATTTAAAGAATAGACTTCCTTCGGCAACCCATTTGCAGTTGGCATTTACTATGAGTAAGGGTGGTCTTTCTCGCGGAACCGCCAAAAGCATGACGGAAGGGTTGGGATATGGTGGCCTCATTCGCAAAGATGGTGAACTAACTTTCTGTGCGTTGGGATCAAAAGTGCAAGAGATCGATTTTGGCGCATTCAAAACAAAAACACTTTGCATACCGTGGGGCGATATTTCGACCGCCTGGCGCAGCACGGGTATTCCTAACATTGAAGTATACACCGGAGCGACCGATGCCATGATTGCCAATGCGAAGCGCAGCAATTATTTCAACTGGCTGTTGCGCATGCAGTGGGTGAAAAATTACATGTTGAAGAAAATAGATAAGAAGCCGGCCGGCCCGAGCGATGAGAAGCGTGAGAGTGGCCGAAGCTTTTTATGGGGCAAAGTGTGGGATGCATCCGGCAAAGAATGTGTAAGTCGATTGGAAACGCTGAGTGGATATACCCTTACAGCACATACAGCTGTTAACATCGCCCAAAAGATTTTAGCAGGAAATTTTAAACCGGGTTATCAGACACCCGCTATGGCTTACGGTGCAGAATTGATTATGGAAGTGGAAACTACAAAGCGTATGGATTTATAACTAGCGTGAACCGGAAACTAACAATCTTCCAAGTTCTTCTTTGTCCAACATAGTTACACCCTTTTGCGCAGACATGGTTTTGTCAGTTGAATTGGTTTGATTGACCAAAGGCATATTTTCTTTTACTCGTTCTACAATCGTTCGGTAAACAATTTTTTCTCTGACAATCGTATCGGGTTTGGCTGCGAGGAAAACAGTGTCTGTCTGCAGGGTAGTTTTTTCAACGATCAATGGTTGATGACTCGTTGAGCCAAAGAACCAGGCAATGCTACCAACTAAAATTACAATAGCTGCTGCTGCGTAAGAGGGAATTGGCTTTGCATACCAAGGATAAGCTAAAACAGTGCGAGTTGCGTGACGCGTGCTTTTAATTTTCCGCCACACAGCCGAAGATTGAAAGACGGGTGACTGATGTTTTATTTCACTCAACGAAAAATTTACTTTTCGCATTTCTTCATACTCTTCTTCCGAATCAATGACCGTGTTAACGAACTCTCTTTCAGCAGCTGTTAATTCCTGATAACTGCGTGACTGAAGAAGTTTTTCGATTTGATCGATGTTTTCCATACTTATTATTTTTCTAAAACCAACTTATATTGCTGTAAACGATTCGCTAACCGCTTTTTTAAATAAAACAATCTTGATTTGACGGTTCCTTCCGGGCATTGAAGAATGTGGGCAATTTCGGTTACCTCCATTTCCAATTCGAAGCGTAAAGCGAACATGGTGCGCACATCTTCATCTTCTTCTGATAATACTTGATCCAGCTTTTGTTGAAACGCAAGCTGATCCATTTGATTGCCTGCAGACTCAGTTGTGTGATCAGAAATTACCATTAGACTGTTTGCCTGCTTTCGAAAAACCTGCTTTCGATATTCGTTCTTGCACATGTTGTGCGCAATCGAATACAACCACGTAGAAAATTTCCGACTTGAGTCAAAGGCCGATTGGTTATCTAACAATCGAATAAACAGATCGTGTAGAAAATCTTCAGCTTTCGGCTTGTCCTTCCAAAGCATCCGATAGAAATACCGAAGAAGTGGCTGGCTATAGCGATGATAAATCACCTCCAATGCCCGCTCACTTCCTTGGCTTGCTTTCTCCATCAGCGCTTCGTCTGACAGTTTTTTTAAATCATGATTAAAAAATAGCACGAAGTTTATTTCTCAATTACTTCCATGAAAATTCTGAATCCGACAGCCGCATCCGGTTTGGTGTAACTGTTGATGCTTTTGATGGTTGACTCTTCCGGAACGTGATTCCAACTTCCACCACACGCTTTCCCTTTTTCCTGAATCATTTCTGCTACGTTGCCCACTACATCGTATAATCCAATATCATTAGGAAAATACACCTTGGTAGCGCTCATAGCAAAGAAACCATCCGCTGCTCCTAATCCGATCTTCTTTATGCCGGGACAGGTAATTTGATCAGGCACTTTAAAATTTCCCAAGTAGCAACCTTTATTGTTGATCGGGCTATTGCGTAAGCCATAATATCGGAACCAAGGATAAAGAATGTCCGCGTCACTTAACGAGACAATTCTCTTTTCATAGTCTTTATCAAATTCTTTTCCCGGAGCCGTGTAACGTACTTCCACTTTTTGTTCATTTGGATTCAAGGATGTTGGGTTTTTTATTCCGGCAGCCGCCAATTGCCATTCGTTCAATGAAGGTAAGCGGAACTTTACTTTTTTATACTTATGATCAGGTGAACGGTTGTATTGTTCGGTAAGCCAATCACAATACGCCACTGCGGCCTCATACGATAGATTGACAGCCGGATAACTTGAGAAGCCTTTATTCTTTTTTGTTGAGACGTGATCGGATGTGTATCCTTTCATCAGTGAAAGAGTTGGTTCACTGTATTCAGAAAAATCGAACTTGTATTTTTCATAGAGATCCGTCATATTGTGATCCTTCAAGTAATTCAAAAAAAGATTGTATTGTTCGTTCGTCACTTCCGAATCAAAGGCGTAGATCGTTTGATAGACTTGTCTAAAGCCATCATCTACCGATTTGATATTTACCTTTGAAGGGTAGTAAGGAATCTCTTCAGGGGCATTATCTAGAAAACGCGCCATGATACTTTCGTTGCCTGTATCTTTTGCGATTTTTTCCATCACTTTTTTTAACTCTCGTGCCTTTTCGATTGACCCCTCTTTGATATACGATTCATATAACAGAATCATCGGCAATAAATAATTGGGACTGAATTGCTTTCCGGCATCGTGGCTTGATTTGCCATTGAAGTCCACCAACAGATAGTCCATCAAAAATTCTTTTTCAAGATTTTTTCGGATTTGCGAAATGTTATCCACGTTGGTTAAACTGTGCAGCGATGCAAGCCCTACCACATACAGGTATTCTTTAATAGTTTGTACATTTTCTTTGGGAATGGTTAATGCATAGTAGAATTTTTTACCCACATTTTCTTTTGGCAGAATGGCACAAAGTGCGGAGGTATTCCACGGTCCACTGTTGGTGTAACTGATATTCGCTGCTTTGAACTTTCGTTGGAGATAGTTGGCATCATTCAGCATTTCTAAATTGATAATACAAACATCTTTGCGGATACCATACGCATCTTGCAACATATACAATGGTATAGTAGTGTTTTCTCCTTCGGTAATTAAAATGGAGGAAGGAGCAACTGATTGAAGCACATTGTAACTGTAGTTAAGAAGTGAAGCAGATACCTGAGCACCTTTCAACAGAAGATCGCTAAACTGAGATCGGCCGGAAGGATCTAGTTCATACTCTGAAAGCAACTGCAAGAGCGCATAGGTTTCCGGCCTTTCCGGATTGCGTGCGTAGGCAGTTTTTAAAAATGATTGTGCTTCTGCGGTAAGTCCTTTGTTCCAACCTTTTACCACAAGTAATTCAAATGAATCCGGTACGGCAGTTTCCATTTGCCGAATAATTTCAGAAAGCTTTTGTGGAGGCTCTTGTGCAAATACTGAAGCGGTGTAGTAATTAAGCCATGCCAATGGGTTGGTAGCCGATGAGGTTGTTTCCATTTTCCATGCTTTTGCCTGATCGGTATACCATGCAAGTGTTTTTATTTCCAATGTTTTTGGAAGAATACGTTCGGCAGGTGAGCTCAAGCCCAGTAGGGGAAGCGCCACGAGTAAAATAAGTAATTGTTTCATAGTGATTTTTATCCGGTGTAACATGTCCATTCGATTGTTATTTGCTTGCCCGCGAGCCAAGATCAAATAAAGCAATTCGTAGCGCAGTACACCTGAACCACAGAAACGTTCAATTATTTAAGAAAATAGTTGGACGGAGAATGATTGTCCTATTTCTTACCAATAAGTTTTTTCACAAACTCCAACTGCCGGTCGTAGTTGTTAACTAAATCCGAAGGTTCAACCGCCACGAAGTGATCGGGTATGGTGCCGCGTCCTCTTTGGAATTGCCCCCGCGTGGCATTTAAATAATACACCAATGGACTACCAATTTGAATTTTTGAGTGAGGGAGTTCTACGTGAATGAAACTAGCTCCATTACCTCCTTCGTAGGCACCACCGCATTCCATTCCTACCAGTGTGCCTAGCTGATACGTTTTGCATGCGGCTAAAAATTCTGATGTCGTTGAAAATGAACGTTCATTTTGTAAGATGTAAACAGTGCCTCTAAATCGATTCGGCTTTGGTTTTTGTGGCTGCAAGTCGGGAGAGAATTCTTTTCGCAAAGAATAAGTACCATCAGGTTCTTTCTTTAACTCGGTTTTCAGGTTTTTTTTATCCTCCATGGAAAGATCAGAAAATGCCAGAAATTCAGAAGTATCCATCAGCGCATGCATCTTTCTGTAATATTGCACAGCTGTGTCTTGTTTCATTAGATAGGTGAATAATTCAATGCCTTGACTGTCCCACCCGCCCGGATTGCTTCGAACATCAATAATCAGATTCGTACACTTTTTAGATTCTATTTTTTTTAGGGCATCGTCCATGAATTTTCGCATCCCCTGCTTCGCTTTTTCACCGGTAGTCATTCCCTTGCCACCAAACCCATCAAAGCGAAGAAGAGCGGTATTGGGAACATCAGCCGGAAAGGACAATCGCCAGGGATTTTTGTGGCGTTGGTTGTACAATTGATTCGCTTTCTGATTGATTTTATTTTTCGTGTAAGCCCTTTCGGTAACTCCGTATTTCTGAGCCGGCACGGTGGCGCGATAGAGATTTCTATTCAAATCTCTGAACGTTACCTCAAACTGATCGGGGCGTTCAATCAACGTGTAGTAAAACAAACTAAATGATCCTCCTTGCAAGGCCGTGTTCTTGGATAGCTCAATGTATCCATCCGACCAATAATGTTTTTTGATCGTCTGCATGATGCTCTCTGAAGAGCGACCATTGATTTGCACCAACTCATACCCCAACGTAATCTGTGGATCGGTGCTGCCATTAAAAATAACATACAGTTTGTTATCAATTGGAAATAGAAAGAAGGGAAATGTGCGGATGTTTCCAATGTAGCGATTGAAATCAGCACTGGGTAATGCGTTGGTGTGCGCACAACGAACATTCGCGATGACAGATAAAACATTTTTATAAAACGCATAGAATGGCAATGGCTTGTTAAGTAATTGATACACGCTATCCAGTTTTACCTGCATTATTTCTTTGGGCGTGTAGCGATAAAGCCCCGGATGTGTTTCTGTGAGAATTCTTCGCAGATAATTAAAATCTTTCTGCATCTGCTCAGGTGAAAGTATTTTCGTTGCTAGCGTATCCGGTTGTGCGAGGCCGATTAAGGGTAAAAGTAAAAGAGTCAGAAAAAGAATGCGAGGCTGCTTCATGGCTTTTTTGAAGTAAAGAAACGCTACTGAGGCTTCCTTTTCTTCTCAAATCTAGATTTGAGCGTTGATTTAGCTCTTTTTTTCTTGCTGAGTTATAAATTCGGTAGGCGATAAGCCCGTAAATTGTTTGAATGTGCGCTGAAAGGTTGCCTGCGAGTTAAATCCACATTCAAAGGCAATACCGGTGATAGTGAGATGCGGTTGTGATTCCAATAATCGTTTCTTTACTTCTTCAACTCGGTATTGATTAATGAATTCATTAAAACTCTTTCCGGCATGCTGATTTAATACAGCTGAAATGGTTTTCTGTGGAATGTTCGTGGCTTTCACCACATCGTTCAGCGTTAATTCGGGGTTTAGGAACATTCGATCATGATGCACTACTTTTTCTAATGTTGTCAGCGTTTTTTGGATCGTTTCAGCATCTATATTTTTTGCAGTGATCGAAGGACGTGCTTTCAAATAACCATTGAATCCCAGCCAATAGACCATCACCGTCAACGGGATGTAAACCGGATACCAGCCCACCCAATCGAGTAAAGCATCCGACAATGATGGGATGAGGTAAGGGATTAAGTGCAGCAACCAAATGCTTTGAAAAATAGCAAAGCTGATTAGAAATTGTTTGGGCCATGAAATCGCCTCGGGTTGACGGTTGAAAATCCATTTTCTCCAGGCCAGAGTGGTATATATAGTAACCGACAACCATCGGGGGAAATCGGCATAGACATTATACTGATAAATGAAATTGCCCCAAACTTTAAATTCATCATTCGTAATGATTTGTAGAATAGCACCTAAGACAAAAATCAATCCAATGAAACTGGGAAAGATGTCAATAATAGTTGCATAAAAATGCACCCGCTGTGAGTGATTGAGTTTGAATCCAGGCACGTAAAGTGATTCAGTATAAAAATATACCAGGGGTCCGATCGGCATGATGATAACAAGCGGGATAATCAACGAGATGATCGTCCAGATGGTAGACCCATTTAATATGTTTTGATTAAGCAAGTAAAGATTCAAACAAGCGAGCGAGATTAGAAAAAGGATTACAGCCAGCAACTTATTGGCATACAACTTTTCTTTTTTGTGATATAGCAATAAGGTAATAATGAAGCCCTGAATGGCTCCCAGCAAAATAAGACTATCTAAGAAATTCTTTAGTTGCATTTAGATATGATATACCCAGTCTTTGTATTGGCCATCGGTAGAATTAAAATCCGTTCGTTTTTGAAAATGCCAATCCAATGTTTCAATGGATATAATTCGATCGAGTTGAAGATTGCGATAGCCTTCTTTACCTCCGGCTTTCGTGAAGCCACCTGTTTGCCAGCAAACCAATACAATTTGATTCCGGGAAGTAGTGCACACACCATATGGGCAAACAAGTCGAGGCAATGGTTCGCCATCCAGCGAAATGCGACACCCTTTTTTGTTTTCGGATGCTTCCCATAGTTGCTGTGTAATTTCTTCGAGCGACATACTATTTTGTATTCATGATTTCATGACTAAACCAAGTCAGGTAATGTTCTACCTGCGAAACAAGATAGTAGGGAAGATTGAGGAGATGAAACGATTTGCCTTTGGGTGTGGTAATTTTTGAAATACTCATTTCGCCAGCGAAAAACCGAACTGCCATGGTATGCGGCACCTCGTCCATGAAAAGGTGCAACGACTTCAACGTTCCTTCGCTCCCTGCTTTTACTTCAATTGGAATTAGTTGACTATCGAAAGGGAGTAAATAATCGATTTCAGCCAGCGATTGTTTTTTCTCTTTTACCCAGAAATGCAAGGTGCTTAACGCATTGAATTGTATGGCTAATAATTCTTGCCCCACTAAATGTTCAATAAGCGTGCCTTGATAAACCCCATTTAAATTTTCTGAGCTCAGAATTTCTTTTTGAATCCCCACGAAGTAGTTGAGCAGACCAGAGTCCAATACATGCAACCGAGGTGATTTTTTTTGATCGGGTATCAAAGGTAGTACGTAGCCGGTGTCCGGATATATGAGGTGAATGAGCAAGGCCTTTTGAAGCGTGCGCAAGGCCTCACCGACTTCCTTTGATTTATAATTTGAGTTTCCGAAACCTTGAAACTTTATTCGTTTACCCGCATGTGGATAAGACGCACGAATAACATGCCGGATAACTTGAAGTTGTGATTGGTTGGTGGCATATTTTTCGGCATCATCCATATACGAAGCAATGAGTGAGTCATAGATTGGAGCCAGTGCCACTAAATCTTTGTGTTGGGCATAGTGACTAACTACTTCGGGCATTCCACCAATTAGCGCATACGTGCGAAACAAGCTTAGCAACTTCGAATGTGCAAAAGAGGCAATGGGTAGTTTGGTCAATTGTTCAAGAGCAGTTGTTTCACCCGTGGCAGACAGAAATTCAGGGAATGAAACTGGCCGAAGGACTTTATAATCAACACGCCCCACGGGAAAGCTGATGGATTTATCAAATAAAGTTTCCAACATGCTGCCCGCAGCAATTACAGGTATCGTAGGTTCTTGTTCGTAAAAATAGCGAAGCACGTGAATGGCTTGTGGAACCTCTTGTATTTCATCAATGAATAGAAGTGTTTCGCTTTTAGTATCGATGCGTTTGTTTTTCAAAAAGAAAATGGCCTGAAGCAGGGTTTCTAAATTCTTGAACTGCTCAAAGGGCGCGCGATCTTCCGGCAACTCGAGGTTGAGGTAAATGTATTGTTTGAACTGAGTTGAGAATTGGTTGATAGCGGTGGTTTTCCCCACCTGTCGGGCGCCTCGAATAACCAATGGCTTTCTAGGGTAGCTTAAAACCCATTTTTTGAGCTCATTTTGAATGTTTCTTTCAAACATTTCCTAAAGTAAGGGTAAAATACATTGAATTTTGTCTCAAAGTAAGGGTAAATTTTGTCAAAAAACGACACAAAGTAAGGGTAATTTTAAAGCAATTCATCCCAAAGTATGGGTAGTTAAACCCCACTGGCACCATGCTACCCTGCATCTTAGTTGAATCAGCGAATATATTTGAATCGAATCCTCCAAGGTCTTTTTTCGAAAGCAGAAATACCTTGGAGGATTGGTTGTTAAAAGTAATTTATTCGCCCACCGATGGCTGAATTTTTACCGCTACCATCGCGGGCCACAGTTTACCGGTGATCAGCAACAGCTTACTTTTCTTTTCGTAGGCGATGCCATTCAATACATCGGCATTGGGATTGAGTGGAAATACCTCTTCGGCCAGCTTCGTCATGTCCATGCGGCCTACTACTTTCCCGCTTGCCAAATCGATTTTTAAAATGAAATTGGTTTGCCATTGATTGGCATACAAAAACCCATCAATGAATTCCAACTCGTTAAGTCGCTCGGCTGGCTTGTCACCATCGGTTACAATTATTGAAGAAACTTCCAATAAGGTCAAGGTATCAAGCACATGAATTTTATTCGTACCGTCACTAACTAATAAATTTTTTCCGTTGTGGGTGATACCCCAACCTTCATGCGAATAACTGAAGTCTTTTACTTTTTCGAAAGTGCGGAGGTCATACACAAAACCTTGTTTGTTTTGCCAGGTAAGCTGATAGACTTTGTTGTTGAGGATGGTGATCCCTTCCCCAAAAAATTCTTTCGACAATTCCACTTTTTTATCTTGCTTGCCCGATGCGATGTCTACTTCGGCAATCCATGAAGTGCCGTACTGCCCCGTGCCTTCAAATAATTTTCCTTGCTCTACTACAAGACCCTGTGTAAACGCATCTTTATCATGCGGAAAAACTTTGACGATATTGTAGCCAATTAAATCGGAAGGAGCTTCCTTTTTTTTCGATTGGCAACTTAGTAGAAGTCCAACCGCACACAAGGCAATCAAATACTTTTGCATAAAAGTTTACTTTACGATTACAGCTTTATCCGCTTTCTTTACTAGATGTCCGAATGAAGTCAACTCCAATCCTTTGCTTTTTGAAAATGATTCAAATTCTTGCTGGTGTGCTGCATCCACACATACAAGCAAACCACCGCTGGTTTGCGGGTCGGCCAAAATCATTCGTTGTGTATCGGTTAGGGCACTGATTTTATTTCCGTAGCTATCCCAGTTTCGTTGCGTGCCGCCCGGTGTTGATTTTTGTTGAAGGTAGTCGTTCAAAAAACCAAACTTCGGCACTTGATCAAATTCAATTTCAGCGGAGAGATTACTTCCTTCGCACACTTCCGTGAGATGGCCCAGTAATCCGAAACCGGTAACGTCCGTCATCGCGCTTACATAATTCAGTTTACCGAAATCAGATCCAATTTTATTCAGTGTTAACATCGTGTCAACTGCTTTTTTCAAATGTGCTTCCTGAACGATTCCTTTTTTCTGTGCGGTAGTAGTGATGCCAATACCGACCGGTTTTGTTAGGTAAAGCAATGACCCTTCGCGGGCCGTGTCGTTTCGTTTTAAGTTTTCTCTTTTCAACTTGCCGCTCACGGCTAATCCAAACACCGGCTCCGGGCAATCGATACTATGCCCACCGGCAAGCGGAATGCCTGCTTCAGCACACACTTTTCTACTTCCTTCTAAAACTTGTTTGGCTACCTCGGGTGCAATTTTGTTAATCGGCCAACCTAAGATCGCGATAGCCATAAACGGCTCCCCACCCATGGCATACACATCACTAATCGCATTCACAGAAGCAATCGCGCCAAATGTAAAGGCATCATCTACAATCGGCATAAAAAAATCGGTGGTGCTAACAATGCACGTACCATCACCCAGATCATAAACTGCTGCATCATCTTTCGATTCGTTGCCCACCAGCAAATTGGGATAGCTGGCCTTCGGTAAATCAGAATGCAACATACTGTCCAGAACAGCAGGTGAAATTTTACAACCACAACCGGCACCGTGAGAATATTGAGTGAGTTTAATATCTGTCATTTTTAAATTTGAATTACATCACAATTGTTTTTCTGTTTCTCTTCGAAGCATCTCTGCATAACGGGATGAGTCAGTTCCATTCCAAGGGAGTGCAAATTTTACACGTTCTTTTTTATTCGCAATACTTCCCAGATAATACTTGTCGTAATAGGTCAGTAAAATATCGATGGTGGTGGCTATGTCGCCTTCCAACCATTTTTCTTTTGCTGCTTTGTAATGCTGGCCGCCCAATCGTTTTACAATTTTATCCATCGCAGCTAAAAATTCCATTTTATCTGCAGGGCCGTATTCGTTGACTAATCGCTGAATACGAATTTCTTTGGGTACATCCATTTGAACCAAGGGGCTCGCTTTCATGGTTGCCCAAAAATCAGGTGGCAGAAAAACTTTACCGATGGTGATGGATTCATCTTCGATCCAAATGCGTTTCGAAAGATCCAATTGAAAGAGTTTTTCAAAAAGATCATTGTGAAATTGTTCGGTAGTGGGCTGTGGAGATTGCATTAAACTACCGAAGGCAGAACCTTTATGATTGGCCAGTGCCTCCAAGTCTAAAATTTGTTCACCTTGTTTGGCTAATTCGCGAAGCACTTCACTTTTTCCACTTCCGGTGCATCCGCCAATCAGCGTCAGTTGTAAGGGCTTCTTAAAATAATCAGCAGCAAGTTGTCGATAAGCCTTGTAGCCGCCCTTTAGTGCCTGCGACTTTACTTTTGCCATGCCTATGAACTGGCAGAAATTATTCGAGCGCATGCCCCCACGCCAGCAGTGCACTAATACCTCTTGTCCGGCTGCTATTTTTTCAGCCTGCTGTACGATCTCCTTCAAGCGAGGCCCCACTAATCGGAAGCCTTCGTAAATCGCTTCCTGCGGACCTTTACGTTTATAGGTAGTCCCTACGATGACACGTTCTTCGTTATTCAGGATGGGTAGATTGATCGCACCTGCGATGTGGCCTTGTGCATATTCGCCTTCCGACCGTACATCGAGTACGGGAAGTGAGTTACGTAATCGGAAAAAATCTTCGAGCGATAAAGGCATTCGTCAAAGATCGGAAAATTCAATGACTAGCCTTTGCGCACTTCAATAAAATTTGAGACCTGTTTGACTGTTTAGTCACCAAAATTTACCGATAGGATTGATGAGATACCTATTCTAAATCCATAATCCTGGTAGGTTCCGTTGGTGAATGCCACCGCACCTTCTAAGCGGAAAATACGAAGAATGCCATCCAGCCCGTAGCCCACTTCCGTGAAATTCTTCGATGAAGGTGTGCTGAGGTAATTGACAAAGAAATTTTCTTGAACACCCATGAGGCGAATCATCGGGATGCGGGTGATCAAAAATTTACGGAAGTGATAATGCGCACTCACTGAAACAAATTGATCACGCGTGCTGTAGAGATAGTAATCCATCAAACGGAAGCTTCCCACTGGATCGGTAGTAATGATGGGTGTTTTGTTTCCTAAAAAATGCTTGTAGTCCATGAAGTAGAGCTTGTCAGCATTCAGAAATTTTCCTGCTTTCAAATTGACATCAAATGTGCCACGAATGCCAAACTTAATTTGCTGACGAATACCTGCCTCTATCAAATCGTAATTCACATCACTTCCAAAAACGCCATTGAAACCTTTCTTGTAGTTGAAGCTTAACACCGGAGATGAATTTTGGATGCGGAATTTGTTTCCGTTGCGAATTCTGTACTTCTGCCAAGGACGCGCTTCAATTCCGACTGCTCCGGTAAAAGCTGTATTATCTTCAAAACCGGTATTGAGTGTTTCTACATTCACCGGTGCGTTGGGGCGATAGTTTTCTTTATTGTCAGAGAAGAATGTATAATCCGAGCGATTATCTAATTCATGTCTATTCGAAAGTGCCCAAGAAGAAGTAATCGTAAATTTATCATCAATGCGATTGCGGTATTTCAGATCGATGAAATCCTGTTCATACAATTTCATCCAGTTGTCGCCACTGAACAATGAGGTAAGTGTGTTTACAAAAGAGTGAATAGGTTCATCGCTGTTGAACTGCTCCACATAGCGGCCACCTTCTAAGGTGATGCGTTGATTTTGGTTGCGATACTCTACCCGCAGTTTGCCGGTGAGCAACTGGCGAGAGAAAGCATAACGCGCAATGGGACTGATTTCAAGACGCGAAGTACGTGACCTTTTGGTTGAATCGGTTTTGTCTTTAATCACCCAACGTTTGTAGAGACTGGTGCGATAAATCAGATTGAAACCTTCTACTGTGTTGAAGCCACCATACGGAAAATGAATTCGGAAGTCGGTGGTTTTGTTGATGCGATAACTGTTGCCAACCAACAAATCTGTAGGTCTGAATCCTTTTTTTCCTTTACGGGATTTGAGTGTGTCACCTTCCTCGCGTTGACGCTCTACAGTAGAGATGCTGTCGTTGATCTGGTAACCGCGCTCTTCTTGTTTTGAAAGCGCTACCGGACGAATGTCTGCCCAAAAGGTGGAGTCTTTTTTGTAAGCAGCGGAGTCTACAGTAAATGTGCTTTCTGAAAGTACTTCCGGTTCTTTAGTTTCTTTTTGCTCTTGCTTCTCGTATTCGCGCACCATCTGGCGAAGCTCCTTGTTGGTTACTTCTTTGCCCGAGGCGAGGCGCTCTTGAATTTGTTGATCTTTTTTACTGAATTTCTTTTCAATTTTCTTGGCTTCCTCTTTTTCAATCTTCTCATCGATTACCTTCATCTCCGCTACCACCAAATCAGGATTAAGGGTGATTTTGTAATCCTTTAATGTTGCGAGGTATTCGGCTGTAAATTCAAATCCAAAAACTTTTCCGTCTACAAAAAACTGCTGAGAAATTGGTAGCCATGCTTTGTCTTCGATGGGATTGTAAATCTGTTTTACTTTAAAATTGATTCCCAATTTTACGGTGCGAAGATCTAAACTGTGAATGCTCCACCAATCTTCAACAATAAAAATCATTCCATCAAAAACATTATCGCCTTTTGATCTAGGGGTTACTTTTATCTTGCTGATTTCATAGTTGTTGTCTTTGAATGATCCGAGGTATTCAAATTTATAATAGGAAAATGCTTTAGGTGATAGGGGCGATACCACTTCAGCAATTTCTGATTCGTAGAAACTTCCAAACACAAATTGATTGGGTGAGGTGTTACGGTCTTTTCCTTTCGTGTATACTGCAATTACTTTTTCTTCGAACTTATTCGGGCGTGTGTATTTGATTTCACTTACAGACTCAGAGATAAATACACGGTCTTTGGTGATCCCTTCTTTTTCTACTGCCTTCTTGGCAAACCATGGATAATCTTTCAATTGGCCTTTTCCTTTGATGTAAACTTTGGCGGTGTAGTTATCGAGTTGTTGTGTGTGGTATTTAGCTTTACCAATGGCTTTGCGCATGATAGTGTAGGCGGGGTCTTCTTTACCGGCTTTGATTACAACGTTTTGCAAAACCACTACTTGAGTTTTCAACACGATGTTGATTTCAACGAAGCCAGAGCCTACTTCAATTTTGCGTTGTGTGGTTTCGTAGCCTAGGTATTGAAATAGCACATCGTATTGACCAGGAGGCAACGATAATTCGAATCGGCCTTCCATATCTGTGGCAGCACCGGCAGAAGTTTGTTTAACAAATACGCTGGCAAATGCAAGAATTGCTCCATCATCGCCTTTGATGGTACCCCGAATCCCTCCCGCGAAAGCGGATGAAGAAATTAACAGAGTAAACGCAAATAGTGGGGTAAATAATTTTTTCATTAATGCCATAGACGCAAGTAAGCAAGTTTAGGTTGTCTAAGGATGCTCCGCTAATGATAAAAGTTTTTGGTGCGGATCATATTTTCTACGGATTCGGGTACGAGGTATCGAATGGACTTATTGGCCTTGATACATTGACGAATGTATGTGGCTGAGATATCCAGCAGGGGAGCATCAATCATTTTGACATGTGGATGACGAATCAGTTCTGTATTTGTTACATCCGGCCGTGGATAAACATACAATTCGTATTGTTCGAGTATCTGTTCATAGTTCTTCCACTTTTTAAAGCTTTCGAGATTATCCTGTCCTATGATGACCTTAAATTCTTTTCCGGGATGCTTTTCGGAAAGATAGACCAGCGTGTGAATGGTAAAACTCGGTTTGGGCAAATGAAACTCAACGTCCGACACCTCGATTTTATAATGATCGGCCACGGCTACTTTGGCCATGTCGTAGCGATCGAACTCATGAAGCAGACCTTTGCTTGGCTTGAGCGGATTTTGGGGAGAGACCACCAGCCAAACTTTGTCGAGGTCAGTATTTTCTGCCATCACATTGGCAATGATCAGATGCCCGATGTGAATGGGGTTGAATGAACCGAAAAAAAGACCAATTTTTTGCATTGGTTGCTTATCAAGCTATTTCTTTTTGAATTGATCGTATAATGCCTGCGCTTCGGCCACCGACTTAGCCAAGTCCTCATTGAGCAACACTACATCAAATTTATCTTGAAATGACATTTCAAATTTTGCTTTGAAGAGTCTACGCGAAAGACTCTCTTCTGTTTCGGTGCCGCGTGAGTTGAGGCGTTGTGCCAGAATTTCAATGGAAGGCACTTTCACGAAAATAGCAAGTGCTTTGTCGCCAAAATACTTCTTCAGGTTAATACCGCCTTTCACATCTACATCAAAAATCACATTTTTGCCTTCAGCCCAGATACGTTCGATTTCTGATTTTAGGGTGCCGTAAAAATTACCGGCATACACTTCTTCCCATTCAATAAATTCGTTGGCGTCAATTTTCTCTTTGAATTCTTCCGGAGTTAAGAAGTGATAATCTTTTCCATCTACTTCTGTTCTTCCCCGTCTGTCGCGGGTAGAGGCTGAAATAGAAAAGCCGAGATCAGGATTGTTTTCGAGGAGGTATTTTACAATGGTGGTCTTGCCAGAACCGGATGGCGCAGAGAAGATGAGTGCTTTACCGGCCATTCGCTATGAAGATTTTTGTTCGATTTGCTGCTTTATTTTTTCGATCAGATCACTTGGGGCGGCACCACCACAGCATTTGGATTGAACGAGTTGCTTGAGTGACATATCCAAATCATACGACTTGTAACATGGCATGCAATGATCCATGTGCATTTTGAAATATTGCTTCTGCTCTTCGGTGGCTTGGCCATCCAAAATAGTTTGCAACATTTCCATGCAGCTCGGTTTTTGCTGATCGGGTTTTGCAAAAGGATTGATCGGATTGTTCATAGCTAAGCTTTATTATAACCCATTGACTTGGCGTATTCGCTCAATTTTTCTTTTAGTAGATTTCTGGCTCGGTGCAGTCGACTGCGCACGGTGCCAATGGGGATATCCAAAATTTTGGCCATCTCCTCGTACTTGAATCCTTCCAGGTCGCACAGTATAATCACCGTTTTAAAATCAACATCCAATGAGTTCAAGGCATTCGAAATTTCATCCCCAATCATGTCTTTGAGCGATTCCACGCGCAGGTCAGGGGTGATTTGTCGGTCTACCTCTTCTGAATTATAATAAGTTTCTACTTCCTGATAATCAACTTTAGCCGGTTCTTTGCTTTTCTTCCGGTAATCGTTGATAAAACTGTTTTTCAAGATGCGGAACAGCCATGCCTTCGCATTAGTTCCTTTTTGGAATGATTCTATAAAGCGATATGCTTTTAGATAGGTGTCTTGCACTAGATCTTTTGCGTCATCGCGATCAAGCGTAAGGCGATAACCGAAGTTATACATCGAATGGATATGAGGCAGAAACTCCTGATTGAAGATCTCGCCTTTCTCTTTTTCTGAATAGCTTTGCTTGGGTACTTCTTCTTCCAATTCCATGAGCCGGTAAAAGTAGTAAAGGAAACCCGATTCTGGAACGTGAAGTTTAAACGATTTTGTAATTCTTGTATTCGCCTATACGAAAGCCAAAAAACCGCTTTACCCGCTCTTTAAACGAGTAATTCTTCTTCGATACATCGAAGTCAAACTTCCAGTTTTTGCGGGCAATCCGATCTTTCATTACGGCCGGATGCGTATCGGTAAAAAGTTCTAACGAGTCGATGTTGCTGTAATCAAATTCACTGGCTTTGGCTAAGTTCTCTTCCAGCCACTGGTCATCATGATAATAGCTGGTAAAAGCACGCTGCTTTCGAACCATCGCTCGCGGATCGCGCACCCAACCGTAATGGTAGATGTAGGCATCAATCAGTTTAACGTGCAACTTTTCATTGGGCTTCTTGCGAAATCCCTGCGCATCGCGATAAGAGAAAATATTCTTGTCGTTCCGTACTACTCGAATCTCTCTTCTGTACCAATTCCACGATTCGCCCACGTAATCATACGAACCATAAAAATGTTTGTAATGAAAAAGGAGCCCTTCTACCGAGCGGTTGTCTTTGTATTTAACCATGGCCTGACGCACGGCATCATGGTATTTTTCATGAATGACTTCATCGGCTTGAATGTAAAAGGCCCAATCAGCATCAGCGGCTACCGCCTGAAACGCCTTGTCTGTTTCTAAGGCAAAAGTGCGGCCGCCTTCGCGAAGCGTATCATCCCAAATGGTGTGAATAATCTTTATCTTAGTAGACCCGATACTTTCAATCAAGGCCAAAGTTTCATCTTCGCAATTGCCAACGGCTACAATAAACTCATCGCAAAGCGGAAGCACCGAAGTAATCGCTTCCACTACGGGGTAATCGTACTTTACCGCATTGCGCACCATTGTAAAACCGGCTACTTTCATTTTTTAACTTTTTTTGGACGAAGTTTTTGATGTATCAAGTAATGTAAAGCTGGTGTCTGAAGAAGTCTCCACTTTAACTTTACAAAAGAGGGAATGACCAATATAGGTGTTGGGAAGATGATGTACCAAACAACTAGTTGGCAACTTAGCTATTCCGGTATGAGCATCGTAGCTTACCCGCGGAATGAGATTGCCCCGAAAACGATTCATCTGTAAAGAATGATATCCAATAGCCGATTTTTCACGAATTGGAAATCCATCAAAATTAAATCGCCACTCTTGCGATTGACTAAAGCGAATGAGTTCGTTCCGATCATAAATCCAAAATCCACCATAAGGATTTACATCGTTTAATAGATAAAATAGATTGTTTAGTTCTATCACTTTTTCAGGGACAGCCGTAAGATCTGTTAAAAACTTGGTTTGTTGACTGGATTCTTCAAAACGTAAAAAGGCCAAATTGAAATCATTTTGATAGCAAACATCTTTGTGTGTAAGCCAGTAATTGAAGTTTTCGGCTGTAAAACAGATATCGTCTTCTAAATAAAGCTGAGCATCGTAATTATTCAGATTTTTCTCTATCACTTTGCGATTTTCCCAAGTCAGGTAGTAGGGGTGAACCAGCGAAGTGAGACCGAGGCGATTCCACAATCCATTGAAGTACGCGACTTTTCCATGTTTCGAATATCCATAATACTGGATAAAAACATTGGGTTGTGCGAAATGGCTACGAACGGAATGATTATTGGTGTAGATGAAAATATCTATCTCTGCCGGAATGCGTTGCAAATGGTCGACCACTTGCCGGAGGTATGTAATTCTTGATTCGACAAAAAAGAATGGAATATGTGCTGCAACTTTCATTAATACTCAATTACCGGATTTGTTTGTGTATATCCTTGTTCAGCCCATACTGTTTTGTTTTGAATGGCTGCTTCCAGCATTTTCATGTTACGTTCATCCCTATCACGAGAGAAGATAGTGTGGTGCAAGTGAAAACAAACTGCTTGAAATTTGAGATGTTGTTTGTACACCTGATTGTTGATTAATCGAATGGCTAATTCGCTGTCTTCTCTTCCCCAACCAACAATTTCGGTATTAAAGCCGTTTACCCCCACGAAATCTTTTTTCCAAAAAGAAAAATTGCAGCCCTTCACGCCTTCGATGGAATGGGGATTGTTGAAAAGCATAAATATTTTGGAAATGAAACGATTGTGGATGGAATTGAAACGATTTTTGATTCCCTTGCTCAGCCAATTTATCAGGTAATTTTTGGAGCTGATTAATTCTTTCGTGGTTGGCTCATCAATCAAGGTACGGCTACCACGCAGGTAAAACCCTTCTTTGGCATTTGCCAAATGTTCTTCTATAAACCTGCGATGCAAAAGAATGTCACCGTCAGTCTGAATAATATAATCGAACTGACTATGACGAACGGCCTCGTTGAGAATAATGGTTTTGCGAAAGCCAATATCTTCATGCCAGAAGTGTCTGATAGGCACTGTTGTTTTTTTTCGAAGGTCTTGAATCAGTAATTTGGTTTCTTCCGTTGAGCCATCGTCCGCAATCAGAATCTCTCCTGGCAAAACCGTTTGATCCAAAGCGCTGAGGAGACAGAGCTCTAATGCCTGGGGCCAATTATAGGTCGAGATTAAAAGAGAAGCAGAGTTCGGCATTGGATCCTTTTCAAGTTAATATTTAAGCTATCTTCACACCTGAGAATCATAGCCACGAATCTACATGAAGATTACCTTCGCAAAGTTATTTAAAAAACTACCTTTTTTAGCAGCCCTTCGGTTTAGTTTTCTCATTCTGATAAAGAAAATGATGGCGAATGAGGCAAATATTTATTTTTCACAAACCGGAGAAGATACGGTGCTGAAGTTTTTGTTGCGTGAGCGTAAGGATGGCGTTTATGTAGATATTGGTTGCAACACACCGATCTATTTTTCAAATACATTTTTCCTATACTTATCCGGATGGAACGGTATCTGTGTGGATGCAAATGAAAGACTCTGTCAAAAGTTTAGGAAAGCGCGTCCTTTTGATACCGTTGTACATGCGGCAGTTTCAGATGTAGAAAAAGAAGTGACTTTCCATATTTCCGATAAAGTCCCGGCTGTTTCCACGATTGATCAGCATCAATTGGAGGAATGGAAAAAACATTGGGAGTTCAATCGGGAAGTGAAGATGATAACGCAGCGAATCGAAACCATTCTCGACAAGCACCTGCCGAAAGGAACAGCCATTGATTTACTTAGTATTGATGTTGAAGGACACGACCTCCATGCTTTGATGTCGGTGAATCTGAATAAATACCGTCCTCGGTTTATTGTAATTGAAATCCATGAATTTAAACTTTCGGAAAATAACGATGATCCGATCGTGAAATATTTGAAGGATAATGGATATGTTCTGGAATGTTTTTCAACCATCAATGGCTATTTCCGGGATAGCCGAGTTTAACGCGGTAGCAGATACGCCACTAATTTTTTCGTAGTGAGATGCTGTCGGGTGTAGTTTAATAATTCCTGCTCGTATTGAACATGATCGAAGTCGGTTCCTTTTTTGTAATGTTCGTTTGTTTCTAAAAGCAGTTCTTTTGGCAATTGATGCATCGTGAGCCGTGGGCAACTCTTCAAGTCAATAAAGTAAGGAATGCAGCCATTCATTAAAATTTCGTAATGGCGCAGGCAATCCCAACCACCTTTTTTTCGCGTGATGCCAAAAACAGAAGTTTGATAGTCTTGATAATAGTCTTCTACCCGATCAAAAATGTACGTGGATAAATCACCGGGTACAATGTGTGCCACTCGTTTTGTTTTGGCAGGGACGTTTTGTACGATTAATGATTCAGGGATACAAAAAGTAATTGGTTTAACCAGTGCGTTTTCAACACTCAATTCCCTTTTATAATACGTACTATCTTGCGCAAACCGAAGGTCCAAACGATCCTCATCTTCACCATCTACGGTAATAACTCTGTCTTTTGAATAGTGATAAGTGATTAAATCATAATACTTTTCAAACCGGTGAATAGAGCCGTAAATAATGAAGTCGTAGTACTTTTTCTCTACTCTTCGTTTCATTTCCGGCACAGGTATACAGGTTGGATAACTTTTGAGATGACAATACATCGTAAAACCTTTGCCATACAATGCCCCTTGAGCCATGTAATAGCTATACATGTAGTGAGGGGTATTCACTTCTTCCACCAAAATGCCTTCTGTTGTTTTGAGCCCGTGATAGATCATATCGCAGAGGTAGTCGGGGCGATCGGCTTTCGCTAAAAATAGAACCTTTAACATACGTTACGCTTTCTGATGCGCATTGATCACATGAGATTTCGCACTCAGTCGGTAATAGGTGGTAGTAAACCCATGCGACTGCAAAAAAGAGTTCATGTATTCGGTATTATTTTTGGCATCATCCAGATCATGTACTTCCAAAATCATGTGTTTGATTTTTTTCAATAGCGAAGACTCCGTGTTGTATAGAATATCAAACTCACTTCCTTCACAATCCATTTTGACAAAATCTACCTGATCAAGATTGTTTTCTTGAAAAATCTGAGCCAGTGAAATACTAGGAACTACTAATTTTTGTTCGTGTGTGGATTCGAAGCCGGAGAAGACAGAGGCATTTTCGGTTAACTCTTTTTCACTGTCCAAGAACAAAGTAAGATCGCCCATCGGTTGGCCGGTCACTGCTTTCTCTTGCAGCACTAATTTTTCTTGCAGCACTTTATTTTCCGCGATGGTCTTTTTAAGTGTTTGAATGTTAACCGGAATAGGTTCAAAGGCGATAATCTTCTTGATGTTTTTTTTGGATAAGAGTAGCACACTGAAAAAGCCCACGTTGGCACCGATATCCAGCACCACAGAATTTTCATTCAATCCTTTAGCCAGTTCATGAATGCTATATACATCAGACATGAAAATTTCTTTGAAGATGAGCATGAGCCTGCGCGGCACGCGTACTTTAATGGCAATGGGCTTAGTGATAAAAACTAACTCAGATTGTTTTTTGATTTTATCTAAGAAATAGATCCGAGTATTACTGACGTTTTCAAATAACTTGAGATAGCGTTGATTGCCGTAGACTGCCATGCAGGATAGATTTTGGTGCCGTAAATGTACTAAAATATCAGGCTGAAAATGGGAACAGGCTATTGAACCGTGAAGAACATTTTCACACAAAAGAGCCACTTGCGAAAGGGTGATCGGTTTTTAGTGGCTAATAATTGTTCTTGATGAGCAAAGAAAAGATTCATTCGTAAAAAATTATTTGATAAGCTAAAGCTCAAATAGCTGCGAGCCAACTCATTCAGTAAGTTTTTAGCTGCATGATTTTCCGGACACGATTGAGCGAATAACTTTATCCGCTCGCGAATGCGTTGCTGTAGCTCGGACTTATCTTTTTTCTTTTTCTGCCCTTTCACTTTGATAGCGCCAATCACATTCCCCGCGTGTTGACGGTATAGAATCAGTGGTTTATCTACATATTGAACTGGCCCTTGCGTGGCTGCGATAAATGCCATCCACCAATCATGGATCACAATGGAAGGAAATGGCAAAATAGTTTTGATTAATTCTTTGCGAAAGATAGCCGCGTGTCCTGCTACCGTATTTCCAATGATAAATGGAACCGGTGACAAATACGTTTGCAGATTCTTAATGCTCGATATCTTTCGATTCATGCTTTTTCCGTCAGCATCAATAAATTCAGAATCGCAGTGGATCAATAAACTATCGGGCAACCATTGGGCCATGAGTGACGAAATTTTTTCTGGCAGCCAAATGTCATCCTGATCGCACATCGCAATACAATCTCCTTTAGCCAACTGAATGCCGCGCTCGAAAGTGCGGTTGTGTTTAAGGTTGACTTCATTTTGAAAGATATGCAAAATGGGATGTGCTGCCGCATATTCTCTTAAAATCGCAACAGTCGAATCGGACGAGCAATCATCCACCGCTATGATTTCTAATAGCGGATAGGTTTGTGCAAAAAGGCTATCTAATTGTTCGCGCAAGTACTTTTCACCATTATAGGTGGCGAGCACGATGGAAACACTTGGGCCGGACAGCGAATTCATTTAGTCTGGCAAATTAGCTGCAATTCAGTCAAAAAAAAACCCGACTATCTGACTAGTCGGGTTTTTTTATTATTGTTTTTTTTGATTTAACGCATGGCCACAGCCGGAGTTGATTTCATCAGATTAATGAATTCAATCCGATACCCTTCTACATCTTTGCCTTTGGCACTTTGTGCTAATTGGATGGCTTCGCTAGTGGAGTAATTTTTTACATAATCCGATTCACGTAAGATCATTCCAAATGCTGCTACTGCAGCCGACCATCTGAAATTGTCAGATGTTTTATCGAGTGCTACATGCTGGTCTACCAATGGATGAACGATTAGTTTACTCACATCTCCATCGGGTTTTTTGTAGCGAAATTTTACGGTGAGAATCTCATTGCTAAAATCAGACTTCGTTACTTGAACAGGCTCTTGTTTTTTCGCAGGCTGATATTTTAAAGCGTCAACTAAATCAAAACTACTTTCTACGCCTACCGGAATCACTTCGTACAAGGCAGTCACGGAGTGACCGGAGCCTAACTCACCCGCATCTTTTTTATCGTTATTGAAATCTTCACTTTTCAGCATTCGGTTTTCATAGCCAATCAGGCGATACGATTTTACTTTGGCCGGATTAAACTCGATTTGAAGTTTCACATCTTTGGCAATGGTAAACAAAGTGCCTCCAAATTCATTCACAAGTGCTTTTTGAGCTTCCAAAATGGAATCGATGTACATGTAGTTGCCATTTCCTTTATCGGCCAGCACTTCCATTTTAGAATCTTTGTAGTTGCCCATACCGAAGCCGAGGGTGGTTAAGAAAATGCCATCGTTTCTTTTGGATTCAATTAATTTCTCCATGGCATCGTTGCTGGATTCGCCTACGTTAAAGTCGCCATCCGTAGCTAAGATCACCCGGTTGTTGCCTCCCTTTTTAAAATTCTCTTTGGCAATTTCATACGCCAAACGGATACCCTCACCACCGGCAGTTGATCCGCCTGCTTGTAGATTTTCTAAGGCTTCAATGATTTTCTTTTTGTCGCTGCCGGAGGTGCTTGGTAAAACTAAGCCTGCGGCACCGGCATACACTACGATCGCCACACGATCTTGCTCACGCAATTGCTCCACCAATAACTTAAAAGAAGCTTTCAATAAAGGCAGTTTATTTTCGTCACTCATCGATCCCGAAACATCAATCAGGAAAACCAAGTTGGAAGGAGGAAGATTGTCTTTCGCGATATTTTTTCCTTGTAATCCGATGTGAACCAGTTTGTGCTTCGGGTTCCAGGGAGCGCTGGAAATTTCGGTGGTGATGGAGAATGGATCTTCACCTTTGGGTTGAGCATAGTCATAATCAAAATAGTTGATCATCTCTTCCATGCGCACGGCATCTTTGGGAGGGCGCTGGCCTAAATGAATGAATCTGCGAATGTTGCTGTAAGAAGCGGCATCGACATCAATCGAAAACGTAGAGAGCGGATCTTTCAATGGATCGTGAAAACCATTTTCACTGATTCCTTCGTATTCTTCAGTGTTTGAGTACGCGTCTTCAATTTCCTTATCGTAAAGCGAATAACTTGTCTGTGGTTTAGCATTATGACTTACTATTCCATTTAGAAAACCGCGAATACTCTTTTTGTCTCTACCTTGTGCAGTTACGACCACTTCACTTAATTGACTCACATCCAGCGAAAGCGAAATATCAATTCTGTTTTTCGATCGAATGGCAACCTCCTGGGTTTTTAATCCAATGAATGAAAAGACCAAGATACCTCCGCTATGCGGAACTTTGAGCAGGTAGTTTCCCTGAGCATCGGTTACAGTCCCAAGCTTTGTTCCTTTCAGAGCTACATTTACTCCGGGTAATGCGCTTCCGTCTTCGGCAGAAGTTACTTTACCGCTGATGGTTCTTTCTTCGGGAGCAATAAACCCCATCGAAGCAATCAGCAAAACCGCCAGAATGATTACGTATTTTTTCATACAGATTAGTTTTAATTTTTCTTACAGATGCCGGAGCAAAGGGAATTCCACAACAAGTGGTAAAATATTTTATATTGAGGCGTGCAAAACCAAACCCCATCTGATGCAGAATTGCTACGTCTCTATAAAGAGTCGGGTGAGGTGGCGCTTGCCGGCCAGTTGTATGCACGCTACACGGCCATGGTGTATGGAGTTTGCCTCAAATACCTGAAAGACCGCGATGAAGCGAAGGATGGGGTGATGCAACTATTTGAGAAACTGGTGACTACCCTGCGAACACATGAGGTAGAAAATTTTAAAAGCTGGTTGTATGTTACGGCCCGAAATCAGTGTTTAATGCAGCTTCGTGCTAGGAAAGGTCGATTTACAGAAGAAATATCACCGCAGCTTGTGGAAAACCAGTTCCTGCTGCATCTGGAAGAGGAGCCCGAAATGGAGGGAAATCTTAGTAAATTGGAAAAGTGTATTGAAGCCTTGATTGCGGAACAGCAACAATGTGTGCGGCATTTCTTTTTGGAGGAGAAGTGTTACAAAGAAGTAGCTGAGTTGACCGGCTTTGATATGAATCAGGTAAAGAGTTATATCCAAAACGGAAAACGGAATTTAAAAAATTGCATGGAGCAAAATGACTGATTGGCAAAACGATCTGGAGCGCTACCGAATGGGCAAAATGACCCCGGCAGAGATGCATGCTTTTGAAAAGCATGCGTTGCAGGATCCCTTTTTGGCCGATGCATTGGAAGGTTCTGAACAAATTTCGGCTGAGAATTTTTCGCATGATATTCAAGACTTAACTGCGAAGTTGGTATCGAAGGAGAAAATTGTGATTGCCGCTTCACAGGCTTCTCCGGCTGCTGTTCAATCAACTAAGCCTTGGGTTTGGCCATTGCGAATTGCCGCTTCAGTCTTGTTGTTAGTTGGGATTTTCTGGATGGCCAATCAATGGATACCAAAAGATTCGTCAGACCTGGTATTGAATAAAGAAGTGGCACCTGTTGAGAAAAAGGAAGAACCTTCGGAATTATCAAAAAATACTACTCAAGACACTATAGAAAACAAACGTGCTGAAGAGCCTAGTCTTCCAAAAAAAGAGGGATTGAAAAACCTCGCTCTTCAAAAAGATGAGAAAAAGGCAAAAGCCAAAGAAGAAAAACCCGTCATTGAACCCATTTCAACAACACAAGTATCTTCTGTAGAATCAGAATCGGCTCCTGCAACAGCAGCAAAACCCGTTGCCGATGAAACGACTCATTTTAAATTGGGAGATAAAGCTATTGCGCAAGCAGAGCAAAAAGCCGATGCGCAAGATCTTTATCGTGCAAAGCGATCGTTTAGTTTATCCAGCCCTGTCCCTTCCGTACAAAACAACTCCGCCATGGCCATCAACTTAGTTAAAGGTCAGGTAATTTCATTGGAAGATGGCACTCCGCTTCCGGGTGTTAATGTGTTGGTCAAAGGAACGCAAGTGGGAACGGTGACGAATTTGGATGGATTTTTCCAGCTACCCAACGTATCCCCCGATCAGAAATTAGTCTTTTCATTTATTGGCTTGCAAACAAAAGAAGTAGATGCAGCTCAAACACAAATGAATGTAGCGTTAGCTCCGGATGTTTCCCAGTTGAGTGAGGTGGTTGTAACCGGTGTGCGAAATAATGATGACAGTGATCGGGCTCCCATCATCAAACTCGCTGTTCCAGAAGGAGGCCTGAAAGCATATGATGCATACCTCGACAACAATTTGCAATTTCCTAAAGAAGCTTTGGCCAAACGCGTCAAGGGCAAAGTAGCCATTCGATTTACGGTGCGCGTGGATGGCAGCCTTGATGAGTTTAAGGTGGTGAAAAGTTTAGGAAGCGGGTGCGATGAAGAAGTCATTCGACTTGTGAAAGAAGGCCCAGAATGGACGGCCTCAACCGAAGATGATGTGCCGGTAGAAAGTGAGGTGCTTGTAAAGGTGAAATTCGATCCCGCCAAGGTGAAAAAATAGGAGGCACTCAAACTATTTAGCATTCCTTAATGCATTCATGCCGCTGCACAAAAACTATAAGTTAAAAATTCATTATTATTTATACTTTTAGGGATTGTATTAACCTAATCTTACCTTTTCATGAGTTTATTTATAAAGAAACCCCTTGAGCAGTTAATGGCACAAGAGGGTGATTCAAGCAAGGGACTGAAGCGTACCCTGGGCGTTGGTAATTTGATCGCGTTGGGAATTGGGGCTATTATCGGAGCTGGCCTTTTTGTGCGTACGGCTGATGCAGCTGCTTCTGCAGCCGGTCCTGCTGTAATGATCTCATTTATTGTGGCTGCCGTGGGCTGTGCTTTTGCAGGCTTGTGCTATGCCGAGTTTGCTTCCATGATTCCGATTGCCGGAAGCGCGTACGCATACGCTTATGCCACGATGGGTGAATTCATGGCTTGGATCATTGGTTGGGCTTTGGTTTTAGAATATGCACTTGCTTCGGCCACGGTATCGATCGCGTGGAGTGAATATCTTAATAATTTGTTGGGGGGTGTCATACCATATGAATTATGTCACTCGCCATTTGAAGCTGCGTTGGACGGGACATCTGGTATTATCAACTTGCCCGCCCTCGTTATTTTGGTCATCCTTACACTGGTGTTGATCAAAGGAACGCAAGAGTCAGCTTCTTTGAATGCGGTGATCGTTTTTGTTAAAGTGGCTATCGTGTTGATCTTTATTGTAATTGGCTGGGGCTTCATCAACGAAGCGAATTATACTCCTTTCATGATTCCTGAAACTACTCCCGGCCACGAAGGCTGGAATGTGCACGGTTGGGGTGGTGTGCTAGGAGGTGCCGGTATTGTATTCTTTGCGTTCATTGGCTTTGATGCAGTCTCTACAGCGGCCCAAGAAGCGAAAAACCCGAAGCGCGATATGCCTATTGGTATCTTAGGTTCATTATTGGTTTGCACTATATTATATGTACTGTTCTCACACGTATTGACAGGCGTGGCCAACTGGCAAGATTTTAAAATTGCAGGAAAAGAAGCTTCGGTTGCGTATGCCATCAAAACCTACATGCCCGGTTATGAGTGGCTCGGTACATTAGTAACGGTAGCAATTTTGGCCGGATTCTCTTCGGTGATTTTGGTGATGTTGATGGGACAGTCTCGGGTATTCTACTCAATGTCAAAAGATGGATTGGTGCCGAAAGTATTTTCTGAGTTGCATCCAAAATTCCGCACGCCATTCAAATCAAACGCATTGCTTTTCATTTTTGTGGGATTGTTTGCAGGCTTTGTTCCGGGCAGTGTAGCCGGAGATTTGACCAGCTTCGGTACTTTATTTGCATTTGTGTTGGTATGTGTAGGTATCTGGGTGTTGCGCGTTAAAAATCCGGATGCTGTAAGACCATTTAAAACTCCGTTGGTTCCATTGGTTCCAATTTTAGGAATGGTGGTTTGCTCAGCCATGATTTTTTCATTAGGTCAAGATACATTGGTATCCGCAGCCATCTGGATGGCCATCGGCTTAGTAATTTATTTTACCTATAGCAAAAAGAATAGCATTCTTAGAAAAGGGTAATCGATATACTTAATTTCAATAACAGCGTCTTGTTTCCGAGAAGGAGCAAGACGCTCTTATTTTAAGATCATCTGTAAATACAGGAAGGTTTGATCAGGATAAAGGCTGTATCTAAAAAAGGGTAAAAGCCCTCAACAGACCCACGTAGCTGGGTCGGTCATCTATAGAATACCTTGGAAGGTTTAGAATATGTAACGAAGTCCTACACCACCCTGAAAGCGCTGATAGCCCGGATCAGCAAATGCATCGGTAAACATTTCCACTTCAATAAACGCAGAAACGGGCAACGTGAAGTACGAATATTCGAAGCCCACCAGTGTTACCAATCCATAGGTGAAGCGGTTTTGATAAAATCGACCAAAACGACTTTCGGTACGATCGATGTCACGGATATAATCGTATTGAATGGAAACGTTTCTCCATTGCATGCCTAAGCCTGCATAGAGTTGCAGGCCTTTCGAAATCTTTTCTGCATCCCACTGATATAAAAACTTTGATTCCAGAAACCAATCTGAATTAATAAGGTGAGTAAGGTATTTGACTCCTTGATCTTTGTTTTGGAGGGTATCCGGCAAGTAACTCGCGAAAACTCCTTTGTAATAGGTGTTGTAGAGTCCGCTGGCGGCTGTTCCGGCATCTACCGCAAAAGCCCAATGCTTACTGGGATAAAACTTGTAAGTAAATGCAAATGGATCACCCAATTTAAAACCAACGCCCTGATAAGGATATTTACTTTCCTCAAAAATAGGGCACATGATCATGGCTTTGCCCCTAGAAACTTTTGGCATGCCATAACCTGCGCTACGCACACTTTTCTTGACTTGCGAAAAAGCCGGATAAACGGCCAAAAAGAGCCAAAAAAGAACAATGGGGATGTACTTGAATCGGGGCATTCAAGCAAATATAGCTTTTTTAGGTCGAACAGCTGAAAATTATCGATCAACGGCTAAACTACCTCTTTGTATTGCATTTGATGCAGTTGAGCGTAATAGCCATCTTTTTGCAATAACTCTTCGTGATTGCCTGATTCTTTGATTTCCCCTTTGTCCAATACGATGATGGTATTCGCTTTTTGAATGGTTGATAAGCGGTGTGCAATCACGATGGACGTGCGATTGATCATCATTTTAGAAATAGCGTTTTGAATCATCTCCTCCGTTTCTGTATCGATCGAAGAAGTGGCCTCATCCAACACTAGAATTTTGGGATCGTACACCATCGCCCGGATAAAGGAGAGCAATTGTCGCTGACCAACGGATAGTGTGGCTCCACGCTCCATCACGTTATAATCTAATCCACCCGGAAGGCGGTCAATAAATTTTCGCGCACCCACTAAATCTGCAGCGTGCAAAATCATTTCGTCCGTTACGTCTTTGTTGCCGAGTGTGATATTGTTGCGAATGGTATCGCTAAACAAGAATACATCTTGCAATACCACGCCAATATTTTTACGAAGTGATTTTAAATCATAGTTGCGAATATTTACCCCGTCTACCTCAATGCTGCCGCGATTGATTTCATAGAATCGGTTCAACAAGTTGATGATGGACGACTTGCCCGCTCCGGTGGCGCCTACCAGAGCGATGGTTTCACCTTCTTTGATTTCCAGCGACACATCCTTCAAAACAAAATCTTCTTCGTTGTACGCAAACCACACATGATCAAACTTGACGGCTCCTTTTACTGCCTCCGACTGGAAAGAGCCATTTTCAACCACGTGCTCCTTATCATCCAATAAGTTGATGATCCGCGAAGAACCTACAATACCCATTTGCAATGTATTGTAGCGATCGGCAATCATGCGAATGGGACGGAAGAAAAGCTGAATGTACATGATGAACGATACCAACTTGCCAAGTGTGATCTGAGAAACTTCCTGATTGATGACACCCTTGGCACCGTACCACACCAGCAAACCCGTGCCCATGGCTGCAATAATTTCGGCTACCGGAAAATAAACCGAGTAATAAAGTACAGAGCGTAAATGAGCGGCCTTGTGCTCGGCATTGATCTCTTTGAATTTTTCAAACTCCTTTTTCTCGCTACCAAAGATTTGTACGATGGTCATACCAGTGATGTGTTCCTGCACAAAAGCGTTCAGATTAGAAACCGCATTTCGCACATCGTTGAAGGCGATCTTTATTTTCTCTTTGAAAACATAGGTAGCCAGCAACATCAAAGGAATGGTGGACAAACTCACTAACGTGAGGCGCCAATCGGTGATGAACATGAACACCAGAATGAAGACAATTTGCAACAGGTCACTTGCCATGGCCGCCAAGCCTTCACTAAAAACATCGGCCAATGTTTCAACATCTGAAATGGTGCGGGTTACTAATCGCCCGATCGGAGTTTTATCAAAAAACCGAAGGCGCAAATTGATCAGATGTGTATATAGTTTAATTCGGATATCACGAATTACAAACTGAGCAATGCGACCACTTACGTAGGTGTGTGCATACTGAACGATGGCCTGCACCGCTAATAAGACCAAGACAATAATCATGATGTTCACCATGCCCCAGTAGTTGCCATACTGAACGTCTTTATCGAGTGTGTACTGAATCAGGAATGGCCGGATCGGTGTAAGAATTCCTAAGAGTAAAGTGAGGGCAATGACTAAATAAAATCGCCCTTTGTAGGGCCGCACAAAGTCCATTACCCGCTTTAGAACTTTAAAGTCGATGATATTTCCACTACTTACTTTTTCCTTCTCCATGTTGTTGGTCAACGCCTTTTCATCCGCGAAAGCGATTTAAGGCTGTTTTAAAATATTTTTTGGGTAAACGACCCGCGTTAAGTACAATCCTTCCGGAGGCACATTCATACCTGCTTTTTTTCGGTCTTTGCCCGCCAGAATCTTTTCAAAATCGGCAACAGAAATTTTTTCAATGCCAACATCCAGCAACGTGCCTACAATAGCTCGCACCATACCACGTAAAAATCGATTCGCAGTGATATTAAAAACCAATAAATCGCCCGAATGGTGCCAGTTTGCTTTTTTAATGTGGCAAATAAAGTGATTTACATCTGTCTTTACTTTACTGAAGCACTCAAAATCTTTTTCCCCCACCAGTAACGCGGCAGCCTTGTTCATAGTTGCCAGATTGACCGGCTTAAAAAAGAAGTATGCCTGCCCGATTAGCAGTGGATTTTTTACAGGCGTGATCTTGTATTCGTACGATCGCTCAATGGCATCGTAGCGTGCGTGCGCCTGATCAGATACGTGATGGATAGATCGAATGGCAATGTCTTGCGGAAGAATGGAATTGAGTTTGATGAGCCAGCTTCGCGCATCCAATTCCTGGTCGATATCCACGTGAAAATATTGTTGTGCACAATGCACACCGGTATCTGTTCGGCCACTGCCTACAATTTCTAAAGGCGTACGAAAAACTTTGGAAAGACAACTTTCTACTACTTCCTGAACACCCACTGCATTTTTTTGATTCTGCCAGCCGTGGTAGTTTTTTCCGTTGTATGAAATTTCGAAGAAGTAGCGCATGAATTAAAGGCGGTGCTTAAATTTTCTTCCTGGTTTATTTGATGAGGCTGCACTTTTTCTCTAGTAGCGTTTTCATAGCCATCACTTCGGCTCCCATCAATTTGAAAACTGCCTTTTTGCGAGCGTTGGAGTTGAGATGAAGGATGGATTCGTTCAGAAGTTCTTTTCGGATAGATGCGGGCATTGCTGAGGTGGGGGCTAACTTTGAGATATCTACCAACGCAGTATCCAACTCTGCTTTTACAAAATCAATTTGCGGAAACCCAGACTCTAAAAAGTCTTTGGTAGGATGCAAGTAACTATCTAAGCTGGCATCGGCTACAATGTCTTGAATATCGCCATAGCCTGACAACACTGCGTAGTAGTTTAGCAGTTTTTTCTTCACCTCCAGATCTTTTAAAATTCCCAGCTTCCCACTGGATTTCAAATCATCAAAAGCGGATAAGCTAGGTTTGAAGTTGAACCGAATCAGGTTGATGGATTTACGCATGGCATTTACCAATGCCTCGCGGTCAACTGTTTTTTGTTGAAGCAAATGAATGCTTTGATTGACCCAATAGATCCGCTCTTGATCTTCGTCCATTAATTTTTTTAGCAAAACCTGATCTTGCGAGACATCTTCCAACAGCTTGGAGTAATACACTTGCTCCAGTTGCCGGTCCTTATTGGTTTCATTCCAGTTATTGATTTGCAAGGCGATGAGAATACCAATTACCACCAGTACGATTTCGCCCACTGCATAGAGGAGATAACTTTTTGTTTTCCCTGAATCAATGAGGTTCTGCCTGACTTTCCGTAAGAGTTTGATCATTGACTAAAGCGATTCGTAAATAATAGCGGCCCCTTGTCCCACACCAATGCACATGGTTGCGATGCCGTAGCGAACTTTTCTTTTTTGCATTTCGTGGATGAGCGTGGCACTGATACGCACACCACTGCACCCAAGTGGGTGGCCGATGGCGATGGCTCCTCCGTTTACATTTACGATTGCAGGATCTAGTTCGAGATCGCGCATACAGGCGAGTGATTGAGAAGCAAAGGCTTCGTTCAGTTCAATCAATCCAATATCGTTCATTCGAAGCCCTGCACGTTGCAGTGCTTTTTTTACAACCGGCACCGGGCCTACACCCATGTAGGCAGGATCGACTCCGGCTATGGCAACAGATACTACCCGAGCAAGTGGTTTCAGATGGAGTTGTTTTGTTTTGGCTTCACTCATCAGCAAGGCTGCGGCTGCACCATCATTAATACCGGATGAGTTGCCGGCCGTTACAGAGCCGCCTTCTTTAAAAGCAGGTTTTAATTGTGCCAGTTTTTCCAAAGAAGTTTCGCGAGGATATTCATCTTTGCTGAATTCAATTTTCTCTTTACCCTTCGAAACGGAAACAGTAATTAGTTCTTCTTTAAATCGGCCATTGGCATGCGCTTGAGCATATTTAGTTTGCGAAGCCAGCGCAAAAACGTCTTGCTGCTCGCGCGTGATTTTCCATTTCTCAGCAACATTCTCCGCTGTTTCGCCCATCGAATAGGGATGATATAATTTCGATAAGTGCGAATTCACAAATCGCCAGCCGATGGTGGTATCAAAAATTTCTGCTTTCCGCGAAAAACCTTCTTCAGCTTTGCTCATTACGAACGGAGCACGGCTCATACTTTCTACCCCTCCTGCAATATACACATCGCCATCACCATGATGAATCGCACGACTCGCATCCATAATCGCTTGCAAACCGGAAGCACATAACCTATTCACGGTTACACCTCCGGTAGAAGTAGGTAAGCCGGCTAACAAAAGAGCCATGCGAGCCACATTGCGATTATCTTCACCCGCCTGATTGGCAGCCCCAAAGACAACATCTTCAATCGATGCAGCTTCCACTTGTGGATTTCGCGCCATCAACTGACGAATTGTTTCTGCAGCTAAATCATCCGGCCGCACCGAGGCTAATGTTCCGGCATATTTGCCAATCGGTGTGCGTAAGATGTCAATGATGTAAGTGGAATTCATTTTAAGTTAATTCTAAGAGATTACGAGGTCGCTGTGCATTCATCGCTTGTGCCCTACAGCCATTTTACTACTTTTGCTGCAAGTTAAATGAACCGATAGTATGTGGCAAAGAATTCAGACAGTGTTTCTGGCAATGGTAGTTATCTGCATGGCAGTGGCCTTATTTTTACCAATTGGCATTTTTACCGATCCGGCAGGTAATTCGCATCAATTGTATCCTATTCATTACACAGTCGTTTCAAATGGCGTGCGCACCAGCACCTACCTTCCGTATGCCATCACTTCTGTGTTGATGGTAGCGGTGGCAACGCTGGCCGTTATCAGCATTACAAAATTTGAAAATCGTATAACGCAGATCAAGATTGGCACTTTAAATTCGTTGTTGCTGGCTGGTGTAATGATTTCAGTAGTGGTTTTTCTGAATCCCTTGGCTCGCACCTATCCGGGTGGTAAAAACGGATTGGTACTTTACATTGCTTTTGCTGCCGTTGCTTTCAACTGGTTGTCACTGCGGTTTATTCGCAGAGATGAAAAGCTTGTGCGTGACTCTGATCGTCTCCGATAAATTAAAATCATAAATCCTAAATCAAAATTATTTTATGGCTCAAACCAAATTAGGCCCAAATTCGACTAACACGATTGGCGAACTTCCCGCTGTTCATTCTTCGGCACCAGACTTTGTACTTACGGCCAACGATATGAAAGATGTGTCGTTGAAAGACTTTGCAGGTAAAAATGTAGTGCTCAATATTTTTCCAAGTGTTGATACGGGTGTGTGTGCCGCTTCGGTGCGCGAGTTTAATAAGCGCGTGGCAGAAATGGATAACACGGTGGTGCTTTGCATCGCTAAAGATTTGCCGTTTGCCATGAAACGTTTCTGTGGAGCCGAAGGAATCGACCGAGCAATTACACTTTCGGATTTTCGCAGTCGCGGATTTGGAAAATCGTATGGTGTGGAATTGACTGATTCTGCATTTGCCGGATTATTTGCCCGTGCAGTAGTGGTGTTAGACTCAGCAGGCAAAGTGAAACACACGGAGTTGGTTCCACAAATTGGCGAAGAGCCCAATTATGAAGCAGCGCTAAAAGCGATCTGATCCCGCGAATCATAATATTTTGAATCACAAAAACCCTTTTATCACAGAAAGGGTTTTTTGTTGCAGGTAATTTGGTATTTTGAATACGTAAACCAATCCAAATGAAATACTTCTTCAGCTCCTTGTTCTTTGTTTTGTCTGTTACTGCTTTTTCACAGACATCGAAAATTGTTTATCTCACAGCCGACCGCGTGTTTGATGGTGTGGATATGCACGAAGTCTGGGCTGTTTTAGTGGAGGGGGATAAAATCGTTGCCATTGGGCCTCAGGAAAAAATAAAGGTTCCGTCTGGGGCTACAAAAGTAAATTACCCCGGCTCCACACTGATGCCGGGTCTCATCGAAGGGCATTCGCATTTACTCCTCTATCCCTACAACATTACCGATTGGGATACACAAGTGTTGAAGGAGACAGATGCTTATCGCACGGCACGTGCCACTGTTCATGCAAAAAATACATTGATGGCCGGGTTTACCACCGCACGTGACTTGGGTACAGAAGGCGCAGGATATTCGGATGTTGCCTTGAAACGCGCGATTAATGAAGGAATCATTCCCGGTCCAAGATTGATGGTTGCCGGACGCGCCATTGTTTCCACCGGTTCTTACGGACCAAAAGGATATGATCACGATCAGGAAATTATGCTGGGCGCAGAGCCTGCCGATGGAAACGACTTAGTGCGCGTGGTGCGTGACCAAATTGGTAAGGGTGCCGACTTCATAAAAATTTATGCCGACTATCGTTGGGGCTTACAAGGTGAAGATCAGCCTTCGTTTACACTCGATGAATTGAAACTGATCAACGAAGTAACCCGCAGCAGCGGACGCGTGATGGTGTGTCATGCCAAATCAAAAGAGGCTATTCGCAGGGCAGTGATGGCCGGAGCCGAAACGATCGAGCATGGTGATTTTATTGATGTGGAAATTGGTAAGCTGATGAAGGAGCATAACGTGACCTACATTCCGACTATTGCAGCTGTTGACATGATTTCGCAATACCGGGGTTGGAAAAAAGGAGTAACGACAGAGCCCGCCAACGTGACCAACAAAAAGAAAAGTTTTAAGGAAGCCATTGCCAGTGGTGTTGCCATTGGGATGGGAGGTGACGTGGGTGTTTTTCCGCATGGTGAAAATGCGTTGGAAATGGAACTGATGGTGGAATATGGTATGCAGCCATTGATGGTGTTACGCGCAGCCACCAGTGTCAACGCCAAAGCATTTCATCTGGATAATCAGGTGGGAAGTTTAAAGGAAGGATTGAAAGCAGACATTGTGATTGTACAAGGCGATCCTTCTAAAATTATTTCGGATGTGAGGAAGGTAAAATTTGTGATGAAGGATGGTGTGATTTATAGAAGTGAGAAATAAGTATATCGAACCGACTCTTGTTAACCGGTAACGATTCCAGCGCCATAAACTGCTTATTTGAATTCGTCTTCCGTTGAATATTACTATCCGAATTTGTAACTAGTACCACCAACTTTTACCTATGGACAGAAAGCAAGCATTAAAAACAATGGCAGCCAGCGCTGCCGCCACTTTTACACTACCTCAAATTGCCAATTCGATGATGGCATTGCCGGAAGAAGTAAGCGGAAAAATTAATCACTCGGTTTGCCAATGGTGCTACAACGACATTCCACTTGAGCAACTGTGTGAAGCTGCCAAGGGCATGGGCATTAAGTCCATTGATCTGTTGAACTCAAGTCAGTGGGCGACTGCCGCGAAATATGGATTGACCTGTGCGATGGCTTACGCTAATGATTGGGGCTTGCAGCGAGGTTTCAATAATCCTGCTTTTCACGAGCAACTGTTGAAAGACTATACGGCTAATATTCCGAAGGCAGCAGATGCCGGACTGAAGAATGTAATTTGCTTCAGCGGAAATGCAAATGGGTTGTCATCTGAACAAGGCTTAGAGAATTGTGCCAAAGGACTGGAGCCGGTGATGAAAGTAGCTGAGAAATACAACATGCTCGTGTCAATGGAATTACTCAACAGCAAAGTAGACCATAAAGATTATCAGTGCGACTACACTTCATGGGGAGTAAGACTTTGTGAAAAACTAGGGTCGCCAAACTTCAAGTTGCTCTATGATATTTATCACATGCAAATCATGGAAGGTGATGTGATTGCTACCATCCGCAAAAACATCCAATACATTTCTCACTTTCATACGGGTGGCGTTCCAGGCCGCCATGAGATTGACGAGAGTCAGGAGTTGTATTATCCGGCCATCATGAAGGCCATTGTGGAAACTGGTTTTAAAGGATATGTGGCGCAAGAGTTTATTCCTGCGCATAAGGATAAATTGAATTCACTCAAGAACGCGATCAAGATTTGTAACGTTTAAAAAATGAAAATCATGAAAACGAATACGGTACTTTTAGCGATGGCCCTGATGGTAATGATTTCAACTTCGGGGGCGGCACAAGATCAGGAACCGAATTATGGCACAATTAAAATACTAGCTAAGAAGAAACCTTATCTCGTCTTAAAAGCTGATGATCGTGTATTGGAATTGAAAGCCGATGAAAGCGAAAGATTGGATGTGGATAAACTGGATGCCAATAACATCGAGTCAATGCATGTATTGAAAGATCAGGAAGCAATTAATCAATATGCAGAAAATGGAAAGAATGGGGTCGTTATCATTACCTTCAAAGCTTTTGATAAGCTACCCCATTCTTTGCAAGATCAATTCAACACGAAAGGAAAATAATTTTCGGATTATAAGCGAGCAAGTTTCACGCGTGCATCATCAGCACGTAGATCCACTTGGGCTTTGCCGTTCGGCAATTCAAAACGCGTACGACTTTCGGATTTATCTTGTAACACAAATCCATTTTCGGCAGTAACGCGTGAGTCATCATGGCGTACATCAAACGTACCGCCACCGGATCGTACGGTAAAAGAAATCAACCCGTCCTGCGCATCGATGGAGTATCTGCCATTATCGGCAAGGGTTGTCTCGATAATAAAATCGCCATCGTCTACATCTGCCACTACACTGGTAAAGTTGGCATTTCTGATTTCGATGTCAGAATCATCGCCATCAATCTCTAGAGTACCCCGACCCTGATCCATCCGAATGTCGCCATCATCTAAACGAAAACGAAAATCATTTCCTTTGCAGCTAAATAATTGCACATCCGCATCGTCTAAACTGACATCAATTTTTCCGTTGATGGATGTAAGCGTATAGTCGCCATCATCGCCATTCACATCTAAACTGATACCTTCCGGTACTTCAATGACAATGGTGTATTTGACATGATAATAACCAATCATACCCACGCTGCCTTGCGAGCGCTCTTTAATATCTAGGTTGCCATTGATTTCTTGGATGTCTACTGTGAACTCTCTGTCACCGAAAATAAACCCCTTGGATTCAACAATCCGATCGATTTTAACATGAGCGGTGCTTCGTGATGAACCTTTGATAGTCACTTTTGCATCGGAGCAATGTAAGCGCAATTGTCCGGTGCTGTTGATCTTATATTCTTTTTCCAAATGAAATTCACCATCTTCTTTTTGCGATTGAGCAAACGAAGAGAATGCGAATAAAGAGGCGAAGCTCGAGTCGCCATCTTTCATTTGGGCGGGTGCTGTAAAATAAAAACCTACTAAGAGGAGCAGTAAACTTGGTTTCATATGCGTCTGTTTTGTGGGTTAGACGCTAATCCAAACCAAAAGGTTGCTTGGGATTTTAGAGCTTACCGATCAGCGACACATATAATTGTGTCAGTTTGGCTTCTGCTTTACCGGCCGTTTCAATAATCTCAGAAATCACAGCAGGTTTCAAGTTATCCGGATCACAATCGTCCGTTAAGACCGAAATCGCACAGCAAGGTAGGCCCATGTGGTTGGCAACCAATACTTCGGGCACGGTACTCATGCCCACGGCATCGGCTCCAATTTGGTGCAAGAATCGATACTCGGCACGCGTCTCTAAATTTGGCCCCATGACGGCTACATACACCCCTTGATTTAATTTTATTTTTTTCTCCTTTGCAATTTTCAACAACATCTTGTTGATTTTTTTGGAGTAAGGTTCGCTCATATCCGGAAAGCGCGGGCCCAACACTTCAAAATTTTCACCACGCAGCGGGTTATCGGGTTGCAGATTGATATGATCATCAATCAACATCAATTGACCTTTTTTCCATTTGAGATTCATGTTGCCGGCTGCGTTGGAAATCAACAAACTTTTGATGCCGAGCATTTTCATGACGCGCACGGGCAGCGTAATTTTTTGCATGCTGTAGCCTTCATAATAGTGGAAGCGACCTTGCATAGCCAGTACTTTCTTTCCTTTAACTTCTCCGTAAATCAGTTTGCCTTTGTGGAACTCAACCGTAGAAACCGGAAAATGCGGAATGGAGTTGTAATTAATTTCGATGGGATTCTTAATTTCTTTCACAAATAAATTGCCCAGACCCGTTCCAAGGATCACTCCAATTTCCGGATGATCAACTCCATGTTTCTTTAGATACTCGGTGGCTTCGTTGATTTCTTTTAGCATAAATTAATTTGAAAAATGAGACAATTTGATAATTAGGTAATTTGAAAATTTGAAGATGTGATAATTTGAAAATCAAGTTAGTTATAAAAATCTTTCCGATCTGTTTTAGCTAACTCTACAAAGAACTCACTTACTTTTTGTGTAGTGGCTTCAAAGAAGCGCTTGCCTTTTTCTGCGGAAGCTTTGCTAGGATCGCCTACACCGGTGTCTTTCGTCACACTCGTCCATCTGCGCTCGGCCCACGCCCAGCCTTCTTGCATAGCTTTAAACGTAAATCGTTTGGCTTTACCATCTCCGGCTTCTACCAATGGTAGCACCCACTCAGGATGAAGGTGCATGATCACACTCGTCTCCATTTCACCGGCATGGTCATCTTTATTTTCGAAAAATTGTTTTTGATCTGCCGCGTTGAACCATGTGCAGGCACACAGAAACATATCCGGAAACTTTAATCCCAACTCACGAATCGCATTGTTGAAATGGTTCGCACCGTGACTATTGAAAATAACGAGCTTATGAATCCCTTGACAATTGAGCGTATCGACCACATCGTGTAAAACGGCCAGTTGTGTGCTCGGGTTCATGTTGATGTCCAGTGTAACATCAAACTGCCCAGTGTTGACACCAAACGGAATACAAGGTAACACAATTACCTTCGCGCCTTTTTCCCACGCTAGTCGTGCCGCCTCTGCGGCTACTTCTTCTGCTTCAATAATGTCAGTGCCATAGGGGAGGTGATAGTTATGTGCTTCTGTAGCACCCCAAGGTAATACAGCCACATCAAACTTGGTTTGCTGAATGGCTTTCCAATTGGTTTCTTTTAAAATGTAAGGGCGCATATTAATAATAGCTTCCCTACGAAAGTATCAAATTCAAACACTATCAGCAACATCCTCCGCCATCATAAAACCATGTGGATTCAGAAATAAAAATATCATTTCGATTCAGGAGAGTTAAAGCATTCGCTGTCTTATCGCACACTGCTAATGGTTGGTTTTGCAAAAGAGTATGCCCTTTTCTATCATCGAAGTACTCTTCGCGTCCAAAATAGATTGCTGTCTTTCCAGTAAATACACATGGGCCATCGGCAGGCATCGGATCTTTGATGGCGCACACTTCCACGCTTTCAATAAAAATGTTTTCACTTGTATTATAATGAGCTGGGTCTAATATACGGTAAGGACGCTTAGCGCGAATTTCAACAGTTCCAAATCCGACATCTGTAATCAGTTGAATATATTGATTTAATGGTAATGCACCACTTAAACACAAGGCTCGCAGACGTTCATCGTTTTGCAAAGCCGCAGGCATTGCCATATCGCATACAGGATCAGAAAGCACTAATCGCCCATGAGGTTTTAACACACGATACATTTCACTTAGTGCTTGTTTCAAATCTTCATGCGAAAAGATATTGAACAGGCAATTTTGTGCGGCCACGTCTACTGATTGATTGGCTACTGGCAGATTTAGCGCATCACCTTTTCGTAAATCAATAAATTCAGAATGGAACCAGTCATTTTCTATTTCAGCTTCGCTGAAGTTTTGCTGACAAGCGTGCAACATTTCGTCTACTACATCAACTCCTATTACGCTTCCCTTTTGCCTATTGAAGTATGAAAATTGGAGTAACTCCATGCCCCCGCCAACACCCACATAAAGAATGGATGGCACATTAGCCAAATCTCGCGGATGCACCGTGCTGCCACAACCATAGTTCATATCCAACATCCGCTTTGGGATTTTTAGCCCTGGCAGTTGCCATACGGGTGTAGTTGTGCAACACAAACCCTTTTGCGGATTTTCTGCCGCTTCTTTATATACGTTGCGTGTGGTTTCTAAATAAGTATTCATAAAATGGAATTAGGAATTAAACCGTAGCTCCCTGACAACTGCTGCCCGCACCGGCTGTACACGCAAAGCAATGTTGGTTGATTACGATTTCGCGATTTTGTAATGAAGCCAATGAGAAATCACGGATATGTTGGCCTGCTTTCTTTTCTACTTTTAATCCCAGCATTTGATTGAAGTCGCAATCGTACATATTTCCTTGCCAATCGATGGAGATGGTGTTTTTGCACATTACTACGGCAACGGCTGCGGGGTTGAAAGCATTCACCAATTTTTCCATATAACCTTCATAGTTACCCGACTCAATCAGAAAATCTAAAAACCGACTGATCGGAATGTTAGTGATGGTGAAGAGTTGATTGAAATCAATATTGAAATGATTTTTTAATTCTTTTTTGAAATCACGCTCCAGCGCTTTTTGATCGCCCGGAAGAAAAGCACCCGTTGGGTTGTAAACTAAGTCAAGAATTAATCCGCTACCTTCTTTTCCATAGCCAACTGCATTGAGCATTTGCAATCCTTTGATCGAATCGGTGAATACACCTTCGCCACGTTGGCGATCGGTTTTGTCGGCATTATAAAATGGCAGCGAGGAACAGACACGCACACCGTGCTGTTTGAAAAACTCCGGCAGGTCGTTGAATTTTGGATTAGCCGAAAAGATGGTGAGGTTAGATCGCACAATGATTTCCTTCACGCCACGCTTGTGTGCTTCCGATACCAGCCAGCGAAAATCAGGGTTCATTTCAGGTGCTCCACCGGTAATGTCAAGCGTTTTGATTTTGGCGTGCTCCATTACATCCAGACATTGCTGCATGGTTTCACGTGTCATTATTTCTTTGCGATCAGGCCCCGCATCGACATGGCAATGTTTGCAAACCTGATTGCACATGTAGCCGATGTTGATTTGAAAAATTTCAATTGCTCCGGAACGCAATGGAAATTGCCCGGATTGTTCCAGCTTGTGCTGAAAGGTGGATAATTTATTTTCTTTAAAAATGCCATTGCTTAGCCACTCTACTTGTCGCTCTTGTTGCGCTAGTTGATGTTGCCTTGCGTGGAGGGATTTGATCATAGAAACGGGATACTTAAAACTGGATGTTGAGAGGAGTACGCGCTACATAGAAATTTTTTTTGCCTTATTCATCATCATCACTCCATGCACCAAAGTGGCGCCACTGCGAATCGCTGCAGCCACGTGAACTGCTTCCATCATCCCTTTTTCAGTAGCACCTTTCTCCAGTGAATCTTGCGTATACGCATCAATGCAATAGGGGCACTGAATCGTGTGCGCTACGGCCAAAGCAATCAATGATTTTTCACGGGCTGTTAAATCGCCTTCTTTAAAAACATCGCCATAGTACGAGAAAAATTTATCGGCCAGGTTTTTCTCCCACTCGCCAATGTTACCAAATTTTTTAAGGTCTTCCGGATTATAATAGGCGCTTTCCATGTTAGTAGGTTTAGTGCAGTAAAAACAAAGTTACGATTTGGATGTTCAGCAAAGTATCCTCTGCACGACAATCGGTTGTTAGAAAAAGTTCAATATGATACCGTTAGCGCGTGAATTAGTTCCTTCATCATTTTATATCCCACCATAGCCGTCATATTTTGATGATCGCGAATAGGGTTGTATTCTACTATATCGGCACCTACCACAGGCACGTTGATTTGATGAATGATCTGAATCAACTCGCGGACAGACATGCCACCCGGTTCGTGATGCGATACGCCCGGGGCGAAAGCCGGATCGAGTACATCCAAATCCAATGAAATATAGAGCGGACCTTTCAAGTGGCTAACAAAATCAAAGTTGAAATCTTTCATCTCAATGATCTTCACCTGAAAACGTTTGGCTTGTTCGCGTTGATCGCGGGTCAACGTGCGAATGCCTACTTGCGTGAGCGATTGCACTTTTCCTTTTTCTAAGAGACGTGCAAAAGGTGAAGCATGTGAATAGGGATTGTTTTCAAAATTATCGTATAGATCGGTGTGTGCATCCAAATGAAGCACATGCAAATTTGGATAGTGCTCGGAGTATGCATCGATAATCGGATACGACACAGAGTGATCGCCTCCCAGCGACAAAACTTTATGGTGAGAAGCCAGCTCTTGAGCAACGGCATTTTTAATGACACTAAATGCTTTGGCAGGATCAGCACTCTCAAATTTCAAATCGCCCAAGTCGTGATATCTATGTCCCGCTTTGATTTCGCTTCCCAATTCCGAAAATGAATTGGCTGATCCTTCGGTATCCATTAAGCGGATGCGTGCAGGGGCTAATGCCGCTCCTCTTAGGAAAGAAGAGTTCGCATCGAAAGGAATGCCGAGTACACTGATCATTAGAAGTTGGGAGAGAGTAGATATTTGGTGTAGAAGTCGTCAATGGCTTTTACAGCTTCTTCAGGAGTATCTACTAAACTAAATAGATCCAAGTCCTCTTTGCTGATCATTTTTTCGGTCACCAATACTTTTTTGATCCAATCGATCATACCAGCCCAGAATTTTTTACCAACGAGTACGATGGGAAAGCGCCCGATCTTTTTTGTTTGAATGAGTGTAAGTGCTTCGCTCAACTCGTCAATGGTACCGAAGCCACCGGGCATTACGATGAAGCCTTGTGAATATTTTACAAAGATTACTTTGCGCACAAAGAAGTAATCAAAGGTGATCAACTTATCCGGATCGATGTAAATGTTTCCCTTTTGCTCGTGAGGCAAATAGATGTTGAGACCAACGGATTTTCCTCCGGCTTTGTGTGCACCTTTATTTCCGGCTTCCATAATTCCGGGACCACCACCGGTTATTACACCGTAGCCCTGATGAACCAATTGTTCAGCAATGTTTTCGGCAATCTTATAATAGGGATTGTTGGGTTTGACACGTGCCGAACCGAAAATGGTAACACAAGGTCCGATCTTCGCCATTTTTTCAAAACCTTCCACAAACTCGCTCATCACTTTAAAGATCACCCACGAGTCGGAACTCTTGATCTCTGCCCAATCTTTATCTTTAAATGCTTTACGAATGCGATGCTCTTCTTCCAGTGGCAACGTGCTCACTTCTTTCACTTTTTTTCCATTTTTCTGTTTTGCACACATAGTCCAAATTATTAATTGCCGGACAAGTTAGAAAAAAATAAAACAATGCATACAAAGCAGTGGTGACTCATGATGCCACACCTTCCTTAGAAGCAGAGAAAGCTGTTCAATTATTTTTCCCAAGTAGATCAGTCACTGCTTTTTCCAGATCGGTGAAAGCGTAAGTAAAACCACTTCGCTCTACTTTTGCATTCGATACTTTGCTTCCGGTGAGAACGAGCGAAGCCATTTCACCCAGAATAATTTTTAAAACGAACGATGGCACCGCAGGCAACCACAACGGACGATGCAAAACCTTGGCGATTACTTTCGTCAATTCGGCATTGGTGGCCCAGGTTTTTCCCACGCCATTGTAGGCGCCTTGCCACCGGGTATCTTCAATGGCTTTAGCAAACAGGGCGCACAAATCATCAATGTGAATCCAACTCAGGCATTGCTTGCCACTGCCGAGTGGAGAACCCACACCCCATTGAACCGGCTTGGCCATTTCTGCCAGAGCTCCGCCTTTTTCGCTCAACACAATCCCGATGCGAATTTTCACCAGCCGTATGCCGAGCGTGGTCATTTGATCCGCTTCGGCTTCCCATTGCTTCGTGACATCGGCCAGATAATCTTTCCCTGCGTTGCTTTCCTCTGTAAATACATCGTTGGTTTCCTCAAACCCATAGTAACCGATGGCAGAAGCTGAGATGAAATTCTTTATCTGATGCGGTGTTTGTTTGAGTGTATTAAATAATAGTCGGGTTGAGTGGGTACGGCTTTCCAGGATTTCCTTTTTGCGCGCCTCGTTCCATCGTTTGTCGGCAATGCCGGCACCGGCCAGATGCACAATCGTGTCCACACCTTCCAGTGCTTGGGTATCGATCTCTTGCTTTTCCACATTCCAAACGAATGATGGAATGTTGCCCGCCTTTTTACTTCGACCTAACTGCACTACTTCATAGCCTTTTTGCAGGAGTAACTGTGAAAGTTGGGTGCCTACCAAACCGCTGGCACCGGTGATTAAAATTTTGTGGCGCATTATTTGTAGTTTTGAAGCCGATTAAAGAAAGTATTGTCAAAATAACATAACCCATATGATTAAGTTTAGAGTTGCTGTTTTTTTTCTTTTGGTTGGGATAGGAGTGAATGCTCAAACGGTGACAGTGAAAAATCAAAAGCAACGCCTGAAAGGTGAGAATGTTGATGGATTTGCAGTAGACCTGGAAGGTAAAAAGTCGGATGTCAGCTCTTCATTGACTCGCTATTTGAAAGAGGTCGGCAAAATCAAGTTTTTGTCTTCAGACCCATTAGTGATTACCGATCCGGTTTTCAATGGAAATGTATATGCCAAAAAATCGATCTATGCTTTTATCACTGAAAGTGGGAATGTGGTTTCTGCCTGGCTGGGCATTAAACCAAATGAATGGGATAGCAAAGATGTGGAGATGATCAACAAACAATTGGAGCGTATGGCAAAAGAATTTGGCGTACGCTTCAACCGGGAAAAAGCACAAGGTCAGATTGATGAAACTCAACAGGCGCTGGATGCAGTTGATAAACAATCCGTTCGATTCATTAATCAGGGAAAAGACCTGACCAACAAATTGGCCAACAATGAACTGGAGCGCATTAAGCTAGAGAAAGAATTAGAAGCGAATAAGCTAGAGAACGCGGCCCTGAAAATTAAAATCGAGAATAATAAAAAAGCACAAGATTCCATCGCGAATGCGGCTGTGCAAATCAAGAAGGTGAAAGAAACGCAGTTGGAGAAGTTGAGGAAGATTAATTAGGAAAAATCCCTATTTGTGGAATTGCCCGATTGCCTGATTCAATTGCGATACAAGAGCTGGTTGTGCAAACTGAATTTCTGCTTCTAATGCAAAATGATCTGAAAGATCCGCATGTAGTCGATGCCATTTATCGCGCATCACTTTGATTTGACGAGACGAGCCGGCCAAAAGATTTTCTGAATCGCGAATCAGAATATAATCAATCAAATCTTTTTCTTGTCCGGCTTCTACATGCAAATCGTTTTGCTGGCGATCATACGTGTATTTCCATTCGCCACATAGTTCGCCATCAGTAGCTCGCAGTGTTTGAAGCATGAAATTGTACTCTTCCTCTTTTTTGCGATTAATGTTAAAGTCGCCACACAAAATTTGAGGCACACCTTCTTTCTGCATCGGCTTCAATAGTCTATTGTAGAATTCCACACATTGACTTTGGCGAATCCAAGGTTGTCCGGAGTTTTGTAAATGTGTGCCTGCCACTTGTACCAAAGTTTGATTGATCATGACCTCAGCAATGAGGCCGCCTTTCCGCGAAAACGCATCAATGCCCGAGCGATTTTTAAATATGATGGACTGCGAGGCTACGATGGGATGCTTGCTGAAAATCCAGATGCCGCTGTTCGTTTTGTAAGAAATGAGTTGTTGGTTGGCCGGACCGGTTTGGTAAGGAAACGCATCTTTTAATTGCTGATAGATTTTTTTCCGAGCCCTGCGATGAAAAGCTTCCTGAAAGACGATCACATCGTAGTCACTTTCTTTGAGAATTTTTCCGATGGCGGCTGCTCGCTCTACTTTCCCACCTTTCTTTACCATACCGGGTAGCATGTAAATATTCCAGGAGAGAATTTTGATTTGGGCTGGAGGTGAAGAAGTCTGCGATTGACAAAAGCCAACCTTGAAAGAAATGAAACTGATAAGTAGGATCAGTTGAAACTTCATGTTGCATTGCAAAGGTCGGTATGCACTGTTACTTGAACGTGAAGGGAGCGTTATGATTGATTAAAGCTTCAGTTTGTTGCCTTCAATCCAACAATTCCGATGAGAATCAATCCAAGAAAGAGTAACTCAATCATTCGGAGTGGTTGTTTTTCGATAGTCATCTCGACCAGTTTAACACCTGTTAGTGTTAATGCCATCCAAATCGCAAATGCAGTAGAAGCAGGAATTTGTTTCATGGCAAGCGAAAAAAAATAGATGTTGCCTGAACCAAACAGAATATACCCAAGTAACGGTAGGAGTAACAAGGAGGTAGTTAATGGTTGATGGATGGCAAGTTGAAATGAAACTTTCTTTAATTCAACGAAGCTGAATTTCTTTAAGCTGAAGATCCAACCCACTTCCAAAAGAGCAGCAATGATCAAATACAACCACTGCATTATGCTACACTTTCGGTTTTTGAATTCCGTTTTTCAGAACCAGAAAATAGTCCGGCAAGCCATTTCATGATTGAAAAACGTAGATCAAGATATTGGCGCCAACCCTTTTTCTTTTTCAGCTCATCTTCATCAAAGCGTTTTACCGAAAACGCATGTTGTAAAAAATAGTCTTTGGGGTATTTGTAAGGCAGTCCGAATACATTTGGTTTTGTGTTGGGAAGATACGCTGTTCCAAATAGCCAATCCCAAAACGCAAACTTGGTAGCATAATTGGCGAAATAGGTTTCTACCGTTTCAGCATGATGCCACTGGTGCATTTCAGGGCCGTTGATAAAATATTGCCACTTGCCTGAACGGACATTGATATTCGAATGAATGTACATGCCCCACACTGCATCGATGCATGCTTTGATTGGAACGACCATTGGATCTGCACCCAGTAAAATGATCGGAGCGAATTCAATAGTTTGATTGATGATGATTTCTAATACATGAGATCGTGAACCAGCAATCCAATCTACTTCTTTGACTGAATGATGTGCTTCGTGTGTGCGCCATAAAATTTTTGAATTGTGTTGCCACCGATGAAACCAGTAGATGTAGAAGTCATGCGTGATTAAAAAAAACAAAACTTGTACTGCAACAGGCCAATCTGAGATCAGTTTCAATGGGGATAGCGAGAACCGCTGATCGATTGGTAGAATGATATAGTCGAAGATGAGAATCTTCAAAAAGAAACTTTGAATTAATGTATACCAAACCAAGTCTACCCAAAATCCTTCACGGAAAAAGGGCAGACCTTTGGTATAGGGATACTTTCGCTCCAGCCAGATGATGGTAGCTGCTGAGGAAATTAAAATCAAAAATGTAATGGTCTCTGCTTTCATCTTTTGCCACTGAGACACAAAGGCACTAAGAGAAAATTCCTCGGCACCAATGTGGTAACCCCTCTAAGCTGTTACGGTTTGATTAATGACTCTTCTCAAACGCTTCATTGGTTCTAGTTCGCTTTCATACACTCGCTTTACGCCATCGCCTAAACTTTTCTCGATGTCGCGGATATCACGAACGAGCTTCACGATGCCTTGCGGCTCTACGGAAGCAGCGTGATCAGATCCCCACATAGCACGGTCGAGTGTAACATGACGCTCCACGAAAGTGGCACCCAAAGAAACTGCTGCCAGCGTGGGAGCGAGACCGGTTTCGTGGCCGGAGTAACCAATCGGTAAATCAAATTTGTTGATGAGTGTGCGGATCATGTTCAAATTCAATTGAGCAGGATCACAAGGATATGCTGAAGTTGAGTGAGCCACCATCACATTGCGCGTTCCGGTTAAGTCGATGGCATCTTCAATTTCCATTTCGGTAGACATGCCGGTTGATAACATGAGCGGACGACCCGTGGTCAACACTTTTTTAATCAAATCGAAATCGGTTAGGCTTGCAGAGGCTAGCTTGTACATGACCGGATTGAATTGCTCTAGAAAATCTACCGAAGGTTCATCCCAGGCAGACGCAAACCAATCAATTTTCTTTTGTGCACAATACAAATCAATTTCTTCGAACTCCGCTTTTCCGAATTCAGTTTTACGTTTGTAGTCGATATAGCTCATCGTGCCCCAAGGAGTTTGACGCGGTTTGTCCCACTGATCTTTGGGAACACACAATTCAGGAGTTCTTTTTTGAAACTTCACCGCATCGCATCCGGCAATGCTAGCCCAATCAATCAACTTTTTGGCGATGTCAACAGAGCCATTGTGATTGATACCAATTTCTGCAATGATATAGACAGGATGACCTGCGCCTATCTTTCTTCCGTTACTCAACGCGACATGATTCATAATCGTAAAATTTTTAGTTTAGATTTATTTTGCTGTTAATAATTAGTTCGGCAAACTCGCGGAAAGCACCGTGTCCGCCATTAGTAGTGCAAACGTAGTGGGCAACGCGCCTGGCAAAGCTCATCGCATCAGCCGGACAAGCGCACAATCCAACTTGCTGCATAATTTCTTCATCGTTGATATCATCTCCGATGTAAGCAATTTCTTCTTTTGAAATTTGGATGCGCTCCATGATTTCTTGGAGACGTTGAGCTTTATCTTGCACACCCATGTGCAGTTCTTTTATTTTTAATTTCTCAGCGCGTTTAAAAACAGGAAGCGAATCTTCGCGGGTGATGATGCTCGTTTCGATGGAAGCAATTTTGCGCAAGCGCTCCACACCCATTCCATCGCGAAACGAAAAACGTTTTAACTCTTCACCATTGCCGGAGTAGTACACGCCATTATCGGTGAGTACGCCATCCACATCAGTTATCATCAACTTGATTTTATTTGCTCTTCTTTTAATTTCGTCAATCGACATTTTGTTGTATTTAATCTCTAATCTCAATTCTCACATCTAAATGATGGTCCACCCTCCGTCCACTACCAGATTTGCGCCCGTCATATAACGAGAAGCATCACTCGCTAAGAATACAATAGCGCCTTGGTAATCGGAGCGGTCAGCCATCCGTCCCAATGGTGTGCGTTCGCTATAATTTTTGATGAAGAAAGTATCTTGTCCATTTTCTACGCCACCTGGAGAAAGCGCATTGACGCGCACGCCTTTGTTTCCCCAGTAAGAAGCAAGAAATTTGGTGAAGCCCAACACCGCACCTTTCGTGCTAGGGTAAGCTGCTGATTTATAAAAAGTTTGTTCGCCTGCTTCGCTGCGATATAGTTTTTGATCAGGAGCCATAATGGCGTAAGTAGAAGCAATGTTGATGATACTGCCACTTCCTGCTTCGGCCATGACCGTTCCGAAAACCTGACTACAGAGAAAAACTCCGGTCATATTCACATCGAGCGATCGCTGCCAAAGATGAAGTGGATAATTTTCAAATTGTGATTGTTCGAGTGCAGCAATGGGGTTTTCAAACATGTCGTTGATGGCGGCATTATTCACCAGCACATCAATTCGACCATACTTTTTAACGACTTCCTCTTTAGCTGAACGAATCAAAGCCTCATTAGTAACATCCAATCCGATGCCGAGATGATTGCTGCCAAGCGACTGCGCAAATTCAAAGGCCAGCTTTCCATCCACATCGGCAACAACCACATGCGCACCAGCTTCAGCTAATGCTTCGCTATGTTTTTTGCCTAGCAGCCCACACGCACCTGTTACGATAGCGACTTTATCTTTTAATGAGAACAGTTCCATTATTTTACCTGAAGTTCTTTTTCACTAAATGCTTTTTGTACGTTGCCCACTTTGCGGAAGACGGCCACCACTGGCTTGCCAAGAAGCATCGATTCGATATTTCCTTTTTGAAGGGCTTCTGCAAGTAACGACAACACCTCATCATACGCTTTGAGTGTTTGGTTCAAATCATCTTCCGAATGCGTGAAACAAACATTGTGGAAGCCACCCCACAAAATTCCCCGCTTAATCATTTCTTGTTGTACAAATGATTTCAGAATCAATGGATCTCCGGCAGATGTATTAAACGTAATAATCGTTCGGCAATCAAATCCCTGACAAGTAGTGAATGCACTCAGATTATTTTTTTTAGCAATCTGATTATAGCCGTCCTTTAATACTTTTCCTTTCGCAGCTAAGGCAGCAGCTACATTTTTTTCTTTCATCTCTTGAATGGTTGCAATGGCCGCAGC
>DGYK01000063.1:0-19785 GCA_002398365.1 Flammeovirgaceae bacterium UBA5008 | reverse complement strand
GAATGGTTGCAATGGCCGCAGCGAGCGAAAGAGCTTCACCACCAAAAGTAGAGTAGAAGAAAACATCCTTTTCGAATAACTGCATGATATCCTTTCTGCCGGTAAGCAATGCGATGGGCATGCCATTCGCAAAAGCTTTGGAGTAAACAGCCAGATCAGGTGTGATGCCAAAATATTCTTGTGCACCACCAAGCGCTACGCGGAATCCCGTCCACATTTCATCAAAGATTAACAATGTGCCATTTGCCTGACAAAGCGCTTGCACTTGTTCCAGGAAATTTTCTTTTGGATGTTCGAAGATAAATGGCTCCAGAATCACACAGGCTACCTCATCGGTCAGTTGCGCGCGAAGCGATTCGATGTTGTTGTAATCGAAGGTTCCTGTTAAACTCTTGATCTCTTCTGGAATTCCTTCCGCCCGACTCGTGGTGGCAATGTACCAGTCATGCCAGCCGTGATATCCACAACACAAAACTTTTTTTCTTCCCGTGTAAGCACGTGAAACACGAACAGCCGCGCTGCAAACTTCAGCTCCTGTTTTGGCAATACGCACACCTTCTGCATTGGGAATGATTTGATGAATCAATTCGCTCAACTCTACTTCCAATGGATGCATCAGTGAAAACGTAATGCCACTCTGCAATTGAGTTTTGATGGCTTCGTCTATTCGATCGTAAGCATAGCCCAATGAAACAGGACCAACGGCCATCGTGTAATCGATGTATTCATTTCCGTCCACATCCCACACATGGCCATTTTTACCTCTCGCTACATATTTCGGTGCCACCCCATTCACATATTGTGATGGACCTTTAGCCATGGTTTGTGTAACTGGAAACATGACTTGTTGAGCACGCTTATACCAAGCATTGCTGATGGTGATGTCCGGATATTGATGGTTGATCATAATTGAATTTTTGGTGCCGTTGATTCTAAGATTCCCAGCGTACGTGCAGCGATTTTCTCTGGTGTGAAACCTTCATATTCCAATACTTCTGAAAGTCTGGCCGGACGGAACCATTGTTCGTTGAGTGAAAGTGGTTGAACGTTGGCAGTCAACTGATTTTTTAACAGCACTTCAGCTACGATGGAATACAACCCTCCGGTAGTGAAGTGATCTTCTACCACCACTACCAATTCACTTTGTTTAGCTACACGAACGATTACTTCTTCGTCCACCGGTTTCAAGCTGCGCATATTCACGAGTCCTACAGAAAGACCTTGTGCCTCTAAAACTTGTTTGGCGTAAAACACATTATTAAACAGCATGCCATACGTGAGGAAGGTAATGGTCGATCCTTCTGCAATCACTTCGGCTTTGCCAATTCGGAAATTTTTGTCGTGCGTTATCAGAGGTTTAATAAGATTGGCTCTTGTGTAAGCAGGAGATGACGAGTCCCAAATTTCAGGTAACAACAAGATCATATCTTCTTCATCGGCCGGAGCGAAGACTTGCATGCCTGGAATGCCTCGCATGATGGACACGTCTTCGATAGCTTGATGTGTGGGTCCGTTTCCATCAGAAAGAAATCCGGGAATGAAACCAGTTAGTTTTACCGGAAGGTGAGCAATACCCACATCGGTGCGAATAAATTCATATGCACGCATAGTAAGGAATGCCGCCAACGCATGAACCACAGGCACTCGACCACGTAGAGCTAATCCGGCTGCCATTCCGATCATTGTTTGTTCGGTAATGCCAGTATCAATGAAGCGATCCGCCAATGCAGGAATTTTTGGAATGTTGCGAATGAGCGCGCGGTTTTCAGCCGTCATGATGATAAAGCGTTCATCGGCTAATGCTATTTTGGAAATCAGTTCTTCGTAATTCATTATCGTACCACTAATGTTTCAGAATTCAATTCAGCCAATTTGTTTTCGTGCAATTCAGTGAGTAGCGCGGAAACTTCATCACGTGTAAAATTGCAGAACCAGCGATCAGCCCTTTTTTCAATGCTAGGCAATCCTTTTCCACGAACGGTGTGAGCGATGATGACACTAGGCTTGCCATTGGTTGCTATGGAAGTGAACGTTTCGTGCATCGCATTAAAATCATGACCATCCACATCAATCGCATTCCATCCAAAAGCTTCAAATTTTTTATGAATGGGATCGAGCGGAATCAATTCTTCGGTAGCCACGTTAGCCTGAAAATAATTTCGGTCTACAATCCAGATCAGATTATCTAATTTGTAAGCAGCAGCTACAAGCGCGCTTTCCCAAACCGAACCTTCGTTTAGTTCACCATCTCCAGTAATCACCACGATTTTATTGGATTGCTTTTTGATTCGGCAATCCATTGCCACACCCATGGCTACAGCCGGTAAGTGACCGAGCGAGCCGGAATGAAATTCAACTCCGGGAATGTGTGTGTTCGGATGCCAGTAGATATGATCCTTTGCTTGCAAATGATTCGCTAACCGAGATGGCTCGATAAATCCAATCTCGGCAAACAAACTGTAGAGTGCAGGCACATCATGCCCTTTGGATAGAAACAAATAATCGCGATTTGGATCGGTTAAATTAGATGGGTTGACATTTAGATAATGTGAATAAAGATAGACCAGCAAATCAGCACACGATAGTGATGCTCCCGTGAAGCAACCACCATCAGTCGACAAGCGCACGATATTTTCGCGAACAGCGAGCGCTAGTTTTTGCAAATCAATTAATCGTTCTTCAGTCATGATGCTTCTTCAATTAATTTAGTTTGATTCTTTCCGACTGTTTTCAATTCGTCTAAATGATGGCGGTACCAATTCACACCCGCCCATTTTTGGTTGATCGATTGTATTTCCGGTTTTGCTTCGAGCAATTCTAAAATGTCGGAAAGAGAAAATATATTTTTAACCGGATACAATTGGTTGTAAATCGCTTCAATGAATTGGTAATCTTCCGGATAATCAATTGTCCAACGATGACTCATGGAGTAGTCGAGGCCACTTTCCCATTTTATATTTCCAATTCGAAAAAGATTTGGGTTTTCCCAAATGAAAGGAGTAGTGTGCTCCAGTTCTAATTTTGCGGTAGCCGATTCCCATGCTTTTTCTAGCGCCTTCATAGACATGATTTCTACATCGTTCCCATCCGGATAGCTAGCGGGATGCAAATTGCTGACGTAATCAAATTCATGTTGATGTTCGAGATAATAACTGATGACTTTATCAATAACAGCCGGATCGATCAAAGGACAATCCGAAGGGATTTTTACAACCGCATCGGCTTTGTAAAGATGAGTCACTTGATAATGTCGATCGAGCAAGTCATACTTGCTTCCTCGATAGACGGAGATTTGACGAGCTTGACAGAGTGGCTCGATTGGATCGTCTTCTACATCTTTTGTAGTAGCCACTACTATTTTCCCAACTAATTTGGAATGAGATAGCCGTTCAAGCATTTTCAATAGCAACGGTTCGCCACACAATGGCAACAGCACCTTGCCGGGAAGTCGGCTCGAACTCATGCGGGCTTGTACTACGGTTACTATTTTCAAAGGATCAGTTTTTTAGCAAGCGATTTTTTGATAGTCAGCTTGAATTGTTGGCAATTCGTTTTTTAAAAATTCCTTAAGGCTTTGAGGATACTCAATATATCTTCGACATATCTCTGCAATATGAGCTGCTGATTTGCCTCCATTTTGAATGGGCGTTTTCTTTCGGAGTTCATCCATGTTGAAATAAGAATGCACTTTCTTGCCGAGCGCCAGACCAACATATACAACGGTAGAGTATTGTGTAATCAATTCATCACAATGGTAAATCATGTGATTAATATTACCATCGGTGTAGATCAATGTGCCTTCCGGAGTGTTCTGTTTTATTTCACGGATAGCTCTTTCCTTTTTTTCGTTGGGATGCAATTTGAAAATGAGTGTGCGACCGCTCGCGATCTCAACAGCTTTACGAATAAAGGCTGGCCGGTTTTCAAAGCCCATACACTCCCGGATGTCAGAAGTTGCGACAAGCACATAATGGCGATGCGGAAAATTATTGTAAGCGAGAGAAGCTACATGATCGAAGTTCACCATACCGGTAACTATTAGCTTTGCTTCTTCTGTTCCTAATTTCTTGAAGTGATCTTTGTATCCTTCGCTGGCAACACAATAAATGTCGCAGAGATTTGAAGTGCCATTCAGCGAAGTATTCATGGCCCAATAGCGCGGAAGATCAAGCGCTTTGATCAATCGTGAAAGCGGAGTAATCGGGTCGGTCATCCCTTCTTGCACCCAGATTGATTTCATTTTGCGAATGGAAGTGGGAACTAGCAAATCGCTGCAGACCACCACCAAATCGTACTGATTATTGTAAACGGATTGCGCGTAATCATTTTTTAGTTGATGTTGGCGTAGATAAGCTTCCGCATTTTGTTTGAATTGACCCGACAGAATGGTGTGATCCGCAACACCTTCATTAACAAAATATTGGATGATGGGATTGTCGCTATAAAACTGACTGAAGTAACAATCATATTCCGATAGATGCGATGCAATGGCATGCATCTGAGTGGTTTGATTGAGCGAGCCTACGGTGAACAAAATCTTCTTCACATTTCCTTTCGTTAAGTTCAACTATTAAACAGTTGGTGACTGAGTGAGTGATCAAATTAACGAAAGAGTATACTTTCTTGAACACTGAATAGTCTTTTTCTAGACCAACCCTGATGATTTATGCATGAACCGTTTTGGGACGGCTTTATAAATCCGGTTTAATATGTCCGAAAGGTAGAAAGTGAATGTTAACTTAATTTTTAGGAGGTGTAACTAAACTATTAAGATTTTAATTTTAAATAATACATTTTGAGTTCCAACTAATAAATAAAAGGCAAGAAGTTGAATGAAAAGAGCATTCTCCTTATTTCAATTGTCCGAGTTAATGTTTCTCTGATAGAATATAGACAATTCAGTAAAGAGCAATGGTATGTAATTATCAGGCTTTAAAGGGTAGGGAAAACACAAAAAAACCCAACTTTCAAAAGTTCGCTATCGGAAAGAGATTAAAGCGGAGCATCATTAGGCGTTGTACAGAACAAAGTATAGAGATCGAATAGTTTCTTACAATTCAACATTTCTGATAATTATATTGTGTCGTTGAATAGAATTTTCTAATACAATGCTTATTTTGCGTTTTTGCTTTTATTAAGCGCTTAATAGTTAATAGTCAACTGGTACGCATAAGTTTTTTGGAAAAAATCTAGTTGGTTGAATTGTACAAAGAAAAAATGTTTTGATTATGAAATATTCAATGAGACTTTGGAATATTGATATAGAAAGAAGAACCTATTATTTGCAGCTTATTCGATTCATTGCAATCATATTTCTAATGGCATTTTCGCTGAATAACGAGTTGCAAGCTCAGTGCATTGGCTCCACTACCTCCATTAATATTCCGAGAAACATTGGTTGTTCTTATGGACCGTATAGTGATGCTACATGGGATGGTGCGGTGGGCGGATCCATATCTGATCCTGGAGGAACCTCATCTACGTTTACAGTCACTTGGTCTACTACAGGCACATTTCGATTGAAACGTACTCCTCCAAGTGGTTGTTCAGGTTCACCTCTCTATAGCGCTTACTTCACAATTACAAATGTTCCAACAAATCCTACACCAACGCCTGCATTTCGGTGTGGAACAGGTACAGTAGCTCTTTCTGGAACACCAGGTGCAAATGCAACGACCTTGCGATGGTATGCTGCTCTTACCGGTGGGACCCCTTTAGCCACGGCTACCAATTATACAACACCCTCCATTAGTTCTACAACAACTTACTATATTGAAAGTTACAATGCCGCTTCGGATTGCTTTAGTTCACCGCGGGTTGCCATCACGGCTACTGTACGCCCAGTTCCGAACGCTGCCGTTTCAATAGCCTCACAACAAATTTGTTCAGGTCAAGCAATGTCAACGGTAACAATTACGAATCCGAATGCAGTTAGCGGAACTACTTTTAGTTGGGCAGTTTCTGCACCGAATATATCCGGTGCAAGCGCAGGGTCAGGCACAACTATCGCGCAGACGCTCTCTAATGTAACCACTGTGCCTCAGGTTGCGACTTATACGATTACGCCAACAGCAAATTCGTGTGCGGGAACATCAATAACAACCACTGTTACTGCTAATCCTATCCCCACCGCTGCCAATGCAGGCGTTGATCAAACGGTAGCGTGCGGGGTTACATCCACTACGTTAGCTGCCAATACACCAGTAATAGGAACAGGCAGTTGGACGGTAGTAAGTGGTGCAGGCGCATCTTTTGGAAATGTCTCCAGCCCTACTTCCGGATTTACCGGAACTGCCGGTTCAACGTATACGCTGCGATGGACTATTGCAAGCGGTAGTTGTACTTCTACTGACAATGTTCTGATAACATTTAACGGCAATCCTACCACGGCTAATGCGGGAATTGATCAAACAGGCGTTTCTACCTGTGATCAAACATCGGTTTCACTTGCAGGCAATGTTCCAGCTTTGGGAACAGGGGTTTGGAGTATTATCAATGGCACTGGTGGAACTATCACCAATCCTAGTAGCAATAACTCCGCTTTTATCGGGACTAGCGGAAACAGCTATACCTTGCGATGGACGATCAGCAATAGTCCTTGTCCTTCTTCCACAGATGAGGTAGTTATTGCATTTAATAGAACCCCAACAAGCGCCAATGCTGGTCTCGACCAGACCAGTAAAGCGACCTGTGGTCTTACCTCTATGTCGTTAACCGGAAACGCACCTGTTGTGGGGGTAGGCAGTTGGAGTATTATCGTTGGCTCTGGGGGATCATTTGTGAATGCGTCCAGTTCGACCACAACATTTAATGGGACACCAGGCGTTGCCTATACTTTACGCTGGACCATCAGTAACGGGCCTTGTACCTCGTCTATAGATGATGTGAACATTAAGTTCAATAATGACTTCGCCTTTTGCTCGAATGAAAATTACATTTTATCCAGTACACTCCTAACGGCAGGGGTTACAAACGGAGCAATGGTAGAGTTGCTACCAGCAGAGCAAGCGTCAGAATCTATCCAGTACTTTGATGGTCTTGGTAGACTAATGCAGAATATAGCAATTGAAGGGTCACCAACAAAAAAAGATATTGTGACACCTATTGTATATGATGAGTTAGGGCGAAACAATAAATCCTACTTGCCATTTACTGCGCCAACAAATGCTTGGTACAAACCGAATAACACAATTATTCATTCTTCAACCGGTGCATACATCGGAATTGCGGAACCCTTTTATTCCACGACTACTGATAAGATAGCGGATGATACACGTCCATTTAGTGAGACTGTTTTTGAAACTTCACCATTGAACCGACCCTTTAAGGATTTTGGCCCCGGACAGGATTGGAGTAACAATAATAGAGCCGTTACACATGGTTATGTATTCAATTTAGACGGGACAGGCCAAGGTCTAGAGCGCATCCTTGATTGGAATGTGGATTCAAATGGCATACCAGTTAAGAGTACAGTTACGAATTCCTCTCTTATAGGAGGATATTATAGGAGCGGTCAATTGCGTGTGAAGTCAACAAAGGATGAACACGGTAACGAAGTGCGGGAATATGTGGATAAAGAGGGACATATAATTCTAAAGAAAGTGCAGGTATTCTCCGGTACACCTTTTACGGATAATGATAGTCATTGGGCATATACGTACTACATCTACGATGATTTAGGTAATCTAAGAGTTGTATTGCCACCGGAAGCGGTGAGAGCTTTGATGAACTAAAATAACCTAATACAAAAGCATAAGAAAGTTGTATTTGCAACAAAGAAATATCAGATGAAGCAAAAAATAAAAGTATACAAAGAATGATTGGGATGAGCTTGAGTTTACCAAACGATTGGGTGATGAATAAAGCTGCAACTTTCTTTTCATTACCAAAAAAACTACAACGAGCCTTCGTGTTGTTGATCGCACTAAGTCTATCAGCCACCACCGTGATGGCACAAATTCCGGCTGTGCCTACATCAGTAACAGCTACAACCGCTTCGTCTACCCAAATCAACCTCACCTGGGTAGATGCTTCTACCAACGAGACCGGTTTTCAAATAGAGCGCTCTACTACCTCAAGCACCGGTTTTGCATTAATATTTACAACGGCTGCCAACGCAGTATCCTACTCAGATGCGGGAGTTGTTGCTAATACCATGTATTATTACCGCATTAGGTCTACCAATGGCTCAGGCAGTTCGGCATATTCAACACAAACGGGTTCATCTACGATTACGCCTTCGGCACCGAGCGGATTGACAGCTACTGTTGGTACAACCACCAGCATTAATCTGGCTTGGGTGGATGGCTCTGCGGATGAAACAGGGTTTCAGATATGGATGTCTACCACGGCAGGCAGTGGTTATAGCTTGATCGCCACCAATCCAGCTAATCAGGTTACACGCTCGGTCACCGGGCTTTCGGTAAACGTTCGCTATTATTTTCAAGTACGCGCCATCAATGGAGCGCTTACTTCTGCTTATACCAATGAAGCCACTTCCATCACCTCTACACCGGCATTGCCTACCAGTGTTACCGCCATTGCCACTTCGCCCACCCAGATCACTTTATCATGGGTAGATAATGCCACCATAGAGACCGGCTATGGCGTAGAGCGATCAACTACATCTGGAACCGGTTTTGTATTAGTGACAACCGCAGCTATAAATGCAACCGGCTTTGTAGATACCGGGCTTACCACCGGCACTACTTATTACTATCGTATTCGTGCACTCAATGGCGGTCTTCCATCCGCTTATACCACACAAATCGGTACGGCTATTGTTGTACCGGCAGCTCCTACCACCCTTACAGCAACAGCTGCTTCTGCTACACAAGTTAACCTTACCTGGGTAGATGCCTCTACCAACGAGACTGGTTTTGTTGTGGAGCGTTCTACCACCTCGGGTTCTGGCTTTACGATTGTGACTACTACCGCAGCAAATGCAACCTCCTATTCGGATGTTAGTGCAGTTGCCAATACCACCTATTATTATCGCATTCGCTCCACCAATGGAGTAGGTAGTTCGGCTAATACAGCTGAAGTGATGGTTGCTACATCTGCTCCCAGTACGCCCACCAATTTTGTGGCGAGTTTAACTAATTCTTCGGGAGGAGTAACGCTCACATGGACAGACGCATCGAACAACGAAACAGGATTTGAGATTGAACGCTCCTCCACTTCCGCTTCTTCCGGATTCAGTCTCGTATTTACGAATGCTGCGAACACGGTTTCACGATTGAATACTGGCCTCGCGGTGAATACTTGGTATTACTACAGAATTCGTTCCATCAATGCGGTGGGTGCCTCCAGTTATTCACCTGTAGCAAGTGTTTATATTGGGATTCCTGCAGGGCCTACTGGTGTAGCATATACCATTATCTCTCCAACACAAGTTGATTTTACCTGGACCGACCCCAATAATTTTGAAACGGGCTATGTAGTCCAGCGGTCGACTACCTCCACTACAGCAGGTTTCGTAGTGGCTGGTAATCTTCCTCCCAACACGGTCTCTTTCTCAGATGTAGGCCTCACCGCTGGAACAGTATACTACTATCGGATTCAGGCAGTAAATGGTGTAGTTGCTATTAACAGCTCTGTGCTAACCGTCAGTTTAACGGTACCAGCTGCCCCTACTTTGTTTAGAGGTTGGCCTTCTACCACAACCGAAATAAGTATGTCATGGACCGATAATGCTACTAATGAGTCCGGTTATGAGATCGAGCGGTCCACTACTTCAGGCAGCGGGTATACATTAATTAACACAACTGCGGCTAATGCAACTACCTTTACCAATACCGGATTGACCAATGGATCTACTTATTATTATCGTATCCGTTCAAAAAACCCGGTAGGGCTTTCAGCTTACTCACCGGAAATTGTTGTGCCCATAACCGCACCGATTGCGCCCACCTCACCAGGGGCGGCACCTGCCTCTATCACACAAATCAATCTTACTTGGACAGATAACTCGAATAATGAATCGGCATTTCGAATTGAGCGAGGGACATCTGCAACTGGCCCATTTTCGTTTATTTTTAACACAAGTCCGAATGTTGTCTTCTTTGCTTCAGCAGGACTAAACCCTGGTGTGCGATATTTTTATCGGATACTATCAACGAATGGGGTAGGAAGCTCGAGTTTTACTTCAGTATTTTCAGCAGCCACCTATTTGGTTGCCCCTACGAATTTAGTAGCTACCGCTTTTTCTACGAATCAAATTAATCTGACATGGACAGATGCTTCGTCCAATGAAACGGGCTATCAGATTGAAAGGTCACTAACAGCAGGCAGCGGCTATGTGCTAGTTGCGACTACTGCACCACAGGCAACATCGTATTCGGATACAGGAATACAAGACGGAACAACATATTATTATCGCGTCCGAGCCATTAATGCTGTAAGTAACTCGCTTTATACGACCGAATCAATGGCTACCACATTATTTGCACCCCCTATTTCCTTATCTGCTGTTGCGGTTTCATCTACACAGTTAAAGCTAAAATGGGTGGATGCATCTTTGGTGGAGACGGGCTTTCAAATTGAGCGCTCGACTACCAGCGGTACTGGGTATACGTTGGTAAATACTACCCCCGCCAATACTACAGAATACATCGATCAAGGCTTGACGGCCAATACACAATACTATTATCGCATTCGTTCGATTAATGCTGTTGGAGCTTCACCCTATACAAACGAATTGCCCTTTGAGACGCTAACTTTAGAAGAGGAAACTATTAACAATTTTGCCTTTTTGTACAAATACGATGGCAGCAAGCGGATGACGCACAAGAAAGTGCCAGGTGCGGACTGGGTGTACATGGTGTATGACAATAGAGACAGGTTGGTGATGACGCAGGACGGCAACCAGAGGCTGCAGAACCAATGGACGTTTACCAAGTATGATGCGTTGAACAGGCCTGTGCTGACAGGTATTTATACTCATGGCAGTGCGATTGATCAGGCTACCATGCAAGGAGTGATAAACAGCTACTATGATAATTTGGCCACCAACAACGGAAGCTGGTATGAGACATTCAGCAGCAGTGGAGCAGTGCATGGCTATGACAACAAGAGTTTTCCCTTGGTAAGCGATGTGAATCAATACCTCACGGTAACGTATTATGATGACTATGGCTTTAAAGCATTGTACAGCAACGATCCGGCTAACGATTACCGAACCGGTCAGTTGAGTGCACAAACAACAGCGACAGGCACCTACTCGCAGGCTACGTGGAATCAACAAGTAAAAGGCCAAGTGACTGCCTCGAAGACTAAAGTGTTGGGCAGTTCACCGACTACCTTCTTATTAAACGTAGTGTATTATGATGATAAGTATCGCTCTATTCAAACGATAGCCGACAACCATAAGGGCGGCAAAGATTGTACAACCAATATCTACGATTTCTCCGGTAAAGTACTGGCAACCAAAACCGTTCATGGCCTTCCATCGGTGGCAGACAAAACAACAGCCCGCACATTTGACTACGACCATGCCGGACGCTTGCTAAAAACATGGCACAGCATTAACGGAGCAATAACGGTATTGCTCACACAAAACGAATACAATGAGATTGGGCAACTGGTTACAAAGAACCTGCACAATACTGATCCAGCGGCTACACCGGATGCCAATCGCCAATACAAACAAAGCGTTGACTACCGCTACAACATCAGAGGGTGGCTTACCAAAGTAAATGATGTGACCACGTCTACAACCGGTGACTTGTTTAGCATGGATTTGAACTACAATACATCGACTGCCAACGGAGGCACACCGCAATACAACGGCAACATCAGCGAAACCATTTGGCGAGGCCCCGATGCACGAACCAACTCGTATGGATACGCGTACGACCCGATGAACCGCCTCGTTGAAGCGAAGTACTATAACACAACCGATCCTACCCGCAACGGCCGCTTTGATGAGAAGATATGGAACAACCAACTCAACACCAGTGGCTATGATCTGAATGGAAATATTAAGTTCTTAACCCGAAAAGGCAAGACGGGAGTAGTCGGAGGGATCACTACCTATGGACAGATGGACGACCTGAGTTATGCGTATTTCGGCAATCAATTACAAAAGGTAGACGATAGCGCAGTGGATACGGAAGGCTTTGTAGAAACTACGACCGGAAATGATTACACCTATGACGTAAACGGAAATATGGTGACGGATCAAAACAAAGGCATCACCGGAAACATAGTTTACAACCATTTGAATCTTCCAGAGAAAGTAACGAAGAATACGAATGAGTATATCAAATACACCTATGATGCAGGCGGAAGAAAACTAAAGCAGGAGGTATATAATTCCAGCAATGTAGTCACCAAAACCACGGACTACATAGGAGAGTACATTTATGAAAACAACGTGCTTCAATTCATTAACCACGAGGAAGGACGGATTGTAAAAGATGCAGCCAGCGGAAATTACAATGAGTATCAGTATCATTTAAAGGATCATTTGGGCAATGTGCGCTTAACGTTTACAACGAAAGCAGACGAAATCGACCCGGCCACAGCAACGTTTGAGACGGCTAATCAATCCACAGAACAGGGACAGTTTTTGAATTATGATAAGGTGCGAAGAATTAATGGCTATTTATTTGACCGCACCGCAGGAGTTAATCCGACTACCACAGCGGGCTATGCAGTTCGATTAAGCGGCTCTGAGACTGAGAAAGTAGGTTTGGCACGTTCTATTTCAGTAATGCCGGGCGATAAAGTTCAGATTGAAGCTTACGCCAAATATTTTGATCCAAGTAACAGCACCAATCAGACTTGGTTGACCACTTTGATCTCGCAAATTGCATCCAATACGGCAGCAGGGGGGATAGTGGTAGACGGTATTGGTTATGCTAGTAACACCGCCACGGGCGTCCCTTTTGGTAACTCACTTAATAAATCTGCCGAGACGGGCACATTACCAAAAGCCTACCTGAATTGGCTGGTGTTTGACCAAGATTACAATGTGATTTTAAGTAAGAGCGGGTACAAGCGTGTACTGGGTGGCCGCGAAGATGGTTCCGATGTTGCGTTTTACCCATTAAAGCCTGATAATGACATTACCATTACCGAGGCAGGGTATGTGTATATCTGGTTAAGTAACGAAAATGAAACACCGGTGGAAGTTTGCTTCGATGACTTTAAAGTGACACAAACGAAAAGCCAGGTAGTGTCAATGAATGATTATTATCCGTTCGGTGGTGAGTTCAACAGTTACCAGAGAGAGAATAGTGTACAGAACAGATATAAATTCAATGAAGGTTCTGAACTTGTTGATGATCTTGGCTTACAAATCTATTGGACTGACTTAAGAGAGTATGATCCGTGGGGTCGTTTAGGTTGGTGGCAGATCGACCCAATGGCAGAGATGTTTCCTGAACTATCTCCTTACAATTATGCTTTCAACAATCCGGTTCGCTATAATGATCCTTATGGAGATTGCCCGACTTGTCCGCAGGGGGAAGAAGCAGATAAAGTTTATGCACGAGGAGCAATTGTCGAGAATAACCGCGGAGCCTGGATATACTTAGGTGGTGGGCAATGGTTGACCCTAGATAAGACTAAGAATGGTTACGTCTACAATGCTGATGACATGAAGAAAAGAGATCAGATCATGTCAGGTGATAGCCCAATCAAGACATATGTTTTAGCAAGTGAAGCACAGGGAATCATGCAACCATTGAACTCGCGAGATGGTGTGCGCGAATATGAAAAGAAGTACGGAACAACAAGTTCTTTCTATCAAGCTGGTGAGATGGGGGCATTTGGTTTTGCCTTGGCTGCCGGTTCAGCAGGTGCTTCACAAGCAAAGTTACCGGGTGCAAAGCAAATGAATGTCTCCGTAAGAGGAGAAAATCCCACTGTCGAAAGAGTTTTGCAAACGAGCGTGAGAACATCCCATCATGGGGCGAGAATTTATGAAAACTCTGGCAGCGCTCGAGAGACCTTTAACGCTATGGCAAAGTATTACGGTGGTGAGATAAAAACCACTGGAAGCGTTAGTTATTTCAGAACGGGGCAAGGACAAACCGTTACTCTAAGAAGTGGTACTGGTAGCGTCCCAACGATTAGTGTTAAAACAGAGGGCGTGACGACCCAAGTGAAAATTAGATTTTCAAATAAATGATAGAAGTAATAGAAAACCCCAATCAGGTTAAGGCAATAACAAGCCAACTTATGCAGGTGGTGGATTCAAATAATTTTCCGGAGAGACTATTTAAGAAATCAGATTGGCAAACATTTTTTTTTGAAGGCTGGGACGTTTTTGATGAGTTCCATTTTAAAAAGTTCGTGATGCTGACATCATCTTTGAACGAAGACACTTTTTACATTACTAATTCGGATTACTCTGAGAATTTTTATAAGCTGGTGAAGTGCGACATGCACACTGAGTACAAGGATTATCTTAGAATGGTGAACGATGATTCAGAACTTACATCAGCTTATAACCTTTTTTTGTTCAGCACCACTTTAAGATGGGTTGTATATATTGATACATTCCACGATTTAATGATAGTTGGTTTTGAGAGAGGTATTGAGAAAGTAGTCTCAATGATTTTCAATGATGTTGCTTACAGGATAGAATCAAGAGAGGAATTGAAAGACTACTTGGAAAAAATCAAGTCAGTGTCTGATTTAAACTCCTTCATGGACAAAGTTGATAGTTCTCATTATCAGATGAAAAAATAATGCAAAAAGCCCGGCAAGTTTCCGGGCTTTTTGCATTTATAGAGCAGCTACATTTTTTTGAAAGAAGCCTTTAAACTTCTTTTTTGTTAGAAAGGTGTCGATCATTTTAAAGACCATAGATTTTTCCTCTGGTTCGAGTTCCTGAATAAGCTTTACCTGCTCCATCAAAGTTTTATCGCCCACAGTTACTTCATCGGGGATATGGCCATCGAAATTCACCAACTGGTCAATGGTCATCCCGAAATACCCCCTCTAGCGCGGAGTGTGTCGTGAAAGAAACAAGACAGACGGTCGCGTTTCTATGCTGTACAAAAGATGATAGTAGGCCTATCACAGTCGGTGTGTAAGCACGGGCTGTAAACCACCTCTCGGTGCTGATTTGGTAACGAATCGGTATTGAACGGAAAGAGGAAAAGGTTCGAAGATGAATCAGGTGAGAGTAAGAGAGATGAACGCAAGTGAACCTCCGATGAAGTGTCGATAAAGTAAATACATTGTCAAAAGCGTGTTATTCCGCGAACACGTGATCACTACAACATGAACTTACTTTACTGGTTGTAGGGCAATCGTCATTTAGGAGGCATGACTCTTATTCAGGCTTTAGTATGGAACACGAGAGGTCCTCTATCTGATGTGAAGAGAAAAGACACAAGTAGGTTGTGCCTACAAGGTTTAAATATCGAAGCAGAAGAGGAAGTCGGACAGTACCATAGTAGCGAAGAGCACTTTGTAATGAAGTAGGAGCGAAGGGTACTGGTCATGCAGTTTCAATTAATAAAACAACTTTGCAAAGAGGATGACCTTATTGTTTGAAACAGAATCGAAAACGGTACCTATTACTAAGGACATGGTAAGGAAGGCCTACCAAAAGGTGAAGTCGAATCAAGGCAGTGCGGGTATAGACAAGGAGAGTTTGGAACAGTATCAAACCAATGTGTCGCAGAACTTGTATAAGCTTTGGAACAGGCTCTCATCGGGTAGTTATTTTCCTCAACCGGTTCGCGAAGTAGAGATACCAAAAACCAATGGAGGAAAACGAAAGCTGGGCATCCCGACAGTAAGTGATCGAATAGCGCAAGAAGTAATCCGGTCGTATCTGGAGCCGAGACTAGAATCTCAATTTCATGAACATTCGTATGGTTATCGTCCACTGAAGAGCGCCCATCAGGCACTATTGCAAGTACAAAAGAATGTACGCAAGTATGCGTGGGTGATCGACATGGACATCAAAAGTTTCTTTGATGAAGTAGACCACGAGTTGCTAATGAAAGCACTGGATAAACATGTAGAAGAAAAGTGGGTAAAGATGTATATCAAGCGTTGGCTTGAATGCCCAAGTCAAGCAACCGATGGCACATTGACTCACAAGCAAGGTAAAGGCACACCGCAGGGAGGTGTAATAAGCCCTCTGCTAGCCAACTTGTATCTACATTATGTGCTGGATAAATGGTTAAAGTTGAAATACCCACAACTAGCTTTTGTACGCTACGCAGATGATGTCGTGCTACATTGCAGCAGTGAGGAAGAGGCGAAAGACCTGCTTGATCAAATTCGATTACGACTACTGGAGTGTAAGCTTTGGCTTAGTGAAACAAAAACTCAACTGGTGTACTGCAAGGATTATAAAAGGCAAGAAAGGAAGGACTACGGGAACAAATTTTGTTTTCTAGGTTTTGATTTTAAGCCCAAAGTTTACAAATCCAAGCGAGCAGGAGAGGATGTTTTTCTTGGCTATGGATGCGAGATGAGTCAAAATGCAAGGACAAAAGTAATAAAGGGATGGAAGAAGTTAGACTGGCACAAGCAGTCTACATTATCCATTCAAGAAATTGCTAACAGAATTAATCCTCAGATGCGAGGGTTAATTGGGTATTTTGGCAAAATCAATTCGATAGGCTTACATAAACTAGTGAGGGCCTTACACCTTCGTTTAGCTAAATGGGTTTTAAACAAGTATAAACGATTCAACGGTAGTTATGAGCGGGCATTTAATTGGTTGAGAGCGACCAAACAAAGTTATCCCGGTCTGTTTTATCATTGGCTAGTTTATAATTGGATTTAATTGTATGACAAGAGCCGTATGAAGTGAGAACTTCACGTAGGGTTCTGTGGGAGGCTTGGGCTGAAATGCCCTTGCCTACTTGACTGTTGTGAGATGAAATCTGTGTTCGATCATCCGTGCTCTCGCCCAGCAATCTGTAGTTTGTGTTAGTCTGAATTGCTGCCCCTAGCTATTCTTAGTCTCTACTTTACTCATGTGTTTGAAACTCATGAGTTACTTTTCAAAGACAAAAGTGTTCTTGAAAACTCAGCTAAGTGTTTGATTTTTTACTTTAAAGATGCTTTTTAGCAGCCTTTTCAAAAGTTAAAGCTACTGATGCTATCGGTAGTTTGTGTTAGTCTAACATACTGTCCTTATTTTACAACTAATAACCTAACCTATCCTTAGTCTATACTGCTCTTCCAAGATAATCGTCTTTTACAGATGTAAGGATAGATGTTTTTTTTATTGCAGTATTAGAAGGCAGTAAATTTCAATAGCTTGTTTCTATGCCTCTTTCAGATTATCAAATTGTAAACAAATAAGGAATCAATTTCTTGACCTTCGCAATAGTCGAGTACATAGATTTTTTACCTGAATGAATACATAGATATTTTGTTAGATTGGCCTTCGTCATTGTCAGCATTAACGTTGACTTGTTATCTATTATTGGTGCGTAATGAGTTAACATATTTGATCATATCTATACGCAACAAGAATACCACTGAAATCCAGTGTGATTTTAAGGAATTCATTGTTAAAGAAAGTTATTACTTCAATTGAAGTGAATAAAATAGCAGGATGAAAGCACCAGCTGGTAATAGAATAGTAGACAAACTAGTTTGTTTTCGTGATATGATCTGATAATTTATTTGGGCTACTAATGAACAACTTGCTAAAATTAGGATAGAAGCCATTAACCTCAAGCCATTTGCCGCTTAAACATTACTTGAATGGTTGTAGTATTATAATTTTCTTATGCCTAAAAAGGTAAATATTGGCCAATAAAGTGCTAGTTAAACTTTAGCTTAGCTCAAGAATTAATTACATTTGCAAGCATTGATTTTTAACTGTGGTATTCAATTGTTTTTAGAATTTGAAGTCACGATAAGATATATAAAGTATGAAAGCATTTTTGTTGCAAGTTTGCACAATCATTTTAGTAGTTAATGGTGCGATTGCCCAAACGGCAGGAATCAAGTTTGAGGAGATTATAAAACCATCAGCGAATGCCGCTAATTTGGGCATTTATGGTTCTTATCCTGTTAGTTATTACAAAGGGCTTCCCAATATATCTATTCCTCTCTATACGATATCTGAAAAGGGTTATAATTGTGACGTCACCCTAGACTATCATGCCTCTGGCATAAAAGTGGATCAATCCCCGGGATTCGTGGGCCTTGGATGGGTGTTAAACGGTGGAGGAGTAGTTGTACGTAATCAAAGGGGAAACTTTGATGAACGATACCAAAGTGGGTATATAGAGCAATCAACTAGTGGGGTGGGATTTAAATTGACTCCGGAAGTTTGGAACCAAGTGACCTCTACATATTCTTCCCCATTGGACGTAAAGGATGACGATGAAAGAGATTGGTATTTTGGTGCAGATACTGAACCTGATGAATTTCTTTTCAACTTCTGTGGAAAGTCTGGAAAATTCATGCTTGACAGAAATGGATTGGCAGTTACTGATTCCAAAATAAAGATCACTTATACTTGGTTTTTAAAGGGCCAACCAGGACAAAGGATAAATGGGTGGGAAATTGTTGGAGAAGATGGAGTTCGTTATGTGTTTGAACAAAATGAAAAAATTGTGCTAATAAATACTGGAGGATATGGATGGAGAGGAGGAGGTGGAGCTGGAGGTGGTTTGTCAGCGAATGTTACAACGGCTTGGTATTTGACGAAGATCATTGCGCCAGATGGACAGCTTCTTATTGAGTTCCAATATCGAAACCATTTAGATGATAGCCCATCAATGAATTCCAATGAGGTAACAATTAAAGAGTTTGCAGCAAACTACATTAGCAGTACATATGGCTATAATACTCAAGATTACCAAACAGTCGAATCAAATGTAACAACCGAAGCAATTCATTTATCTAAGATTATATCCAGCAATGTTGAAGTACTGATCAGTACGGAGCATACTCAATCAGCATCTTCCCCAATTCGGCTAACCAATTTAAGGATTCAAAAAAAAGATGGAACTGAGATAAAAACGTATCAATTTCATTATCAACCATACCAAGAACGAAATATTGAGAATGGGACTATAGTTAATGGTAATAGATATCACCTAGTTTCAGTTGATGAAGTCAATACAACTAGTCCAATTCAACCAAAATCATTTAAATTAGAATATGACCAAACAATTTTGCCTTGGCGGTGGTCACCCACTTATGGTTCAATTTGCGGCTTCGATCATTGGGGGTACTATAATGGTGAAAAACCGAAATTTCACTCAAGTATCCCTTTGGAATCGATTTATAAAAATGGGGATTTATTGACAGGCTTAATTGATAGGTCTCCGAACCCGCTCTTCACACAAGCCGGTGTTTTAAAGAAAATAATATACCCTACTGGAGGGTTTACTCTATTTGAATACGAAAACAATGATTATCGCTATACAGCATCAAGTATTCTTTCACAAAACAAGATTGGAGGAGGATTAAGGATTAAGCGGATAGAAAGTTATGATGGAATAGATCCATCAAAGAATCTGATAGAAAGATTTTTCTACGAAAAGCAATTTCTTCAAGGTTTTTCTTCTGGCGTAATTGATAATGAAGTTCAATACGCATTTTATTTTAATGAGCCCGGCATTAACATTACTCAATGGTTTGATACTCCTTTTTTACCTATTGACATAGGGTATTCCGAAGTAAAGGTTCAACATGCAAATGGCTCTTATACCTATTATAATTATACTACATCCAGAGATTACCCTTATCAATTCTCATCAGATGAAAAGGAGATAATGAGTCTTTCTCTAAATCCTCCCAATATTAATTACAGAACTCTTCAGCACAATCTATTAAAAG
>DGYK01000055.1:1858-17365 GCA_002398365.1 Flammeovirgaceae bacterium UBA5008 | reverse complement strand
CGCTGCCAATAATCGCACCATGGCCGTATTCACAAACTGTTTGATACGTTTCGCGATTGGAAACACCAAAGCCAATCAAATAGGGGTTTGATAAATTCAAGGATTGCAATCGCTTGAAATAGGCCACTTGCTCTTCGTCAAAGCCTGCGCGTGTACCCGTAGTACTGCTGGAAGAAACTGCATAAATAAATCCTTTCGTAGCCGCATCTACTTTGCGAATGCGTTCTTCCGAGGTTGTAGGTGAAATCAAAAACGTAGTTACCAAACCATTTCGCTCCACCTGCGATTGCCATGAATCTAAATATTCATCCAAGGGCAAATCGGGTAAGATAAAACCATCGGCTCCGGCAGCGGCTGCATCTTTCACAAAACGTTCGATACCATATTGCAACACCGGATTGAGATAACCCATCAATAAAATTGGAATCGAAACAGTCTTACGAATTTCTTTGAGTTGCTCCAGTAACAAAGGCACAGTCATGCCATTGTCCAAAGCAATTTTGTTACTTGCCTGAATGGTAGGGCCATCGGCTACCGGATCAGAAAACGGAATCCCTAACTCAATCATATCAACACCACTCTCTTGCAATGATTCTGCAATTTCTTTTGTGGCATTTAATGCAGGAAACCCGGCTGTATAAAAAACCGAAAGGATATTTTTATTCTTTTTCTCAAACAATGAAATAACGCGATTCTTCATTTTAAATAATTAACACATAACAAACTCAATATTTTCCCCAGCGGATATAAGTCTCCAAATCTTTATCTCCACGTCCGGAGAGGTTAATCACCACCACATCGTCTTCACTCAACGACAATTGTGAAAGTGCTGCTAAAGCATGTGCACTTTCGATCGCAGGAATAATACCTTCCATCCTGCTCAACTCAATACCAGCATTCATGGCTTCGTCATCTGTTGCCGAAAGAAATTGAACGCGTCCAGTTTCAAACAAGTGTGCATGCAATGGACCAATGCCGGGATAATCCAAACCGGCAGAAATAGAATAGGGTTCAATCACCTGCCCATCGGGTGTTTGCATTAACAACGATTTACTACCATGCAAAATACCCACTTTACCTAACGCAGTTGTCGCTGCAGACTCGCCTGAATCAACTCCTTTACCGGCTGCTTCTACTGCTACTAAATTTACATGCTCATCATTCAAGAAATGATAAAATGCTCCTGCTGCATTACTGCCACCACCAACACATGCAATCACATAATCCGGGAAAGGATTACCCAGTTCATGAATCAATTGGCTCTTGATTTCTTCGCTAATCACTGACTGAAACCGTGCGACCATATCCGGATAGGGATGCGGCCCCACCACCGAACCAATGATGTAGTGTGTATCGGTTGGATGATTGATCCAATGGCGCATGGCTTCATTAGTTGCATCTTTCAAGGTCATGTTGCCACTGGTAGCAGGCACTACCTTCGCACCTAAAATGCGCATACGCTCTACGTTGGGTCGTTGGCGCTCAATGTCGAGTTGCCCCATATAAACAATGCACTCCATGCCCATCAGTGCGCACACCGTAGCGGTAGCTACGCCATGTTGCCCTGCTCCCGTTTCTGCAATGATTTTTTGTTTGCCGAGCTTTTTCGCGACCAGTATTTGCCCAATGGTATTATTGATTTTATGCGCTCCAGTATGGCATAAGTCTTCGCGCTTCAAATAGATTTTAGCTTTATATTTCTCCGATAACCGCTTGGCAAAAAACAAAGGCGTTGGTCGACCAACATAATCCTTCAACAACTGATCAAACTCGGTTTGAAATGACGGCTCATTAATGATTTGCAGATACTGAAGGCGTAGCTCTTCAATATTGGGATAAAGCATTTCCGGAATGTAGGCACCACCAAACTGTCCGTAAAAGCCTTTCTCGTTTACTTGGTATTTCATTCGTGCGTTACTATTTAATGATACTATTTATTTTAGAAATCACTGCTGCAATTTTATCAATCCTCTTCTTTCCCGGCTCCACTTCCACACCACTATTTAAGTCAATGGCGAACAAGTTCAAATCTTTCAATTGAGAAATCTCGGCCACATTCGACTCGTTTAAGCCACCACTTAAAAAGAAAGGAACCCGCTGCTGATACTTGCGTAACACATTCCAGTTAAAAGTGACACCATTGCCCCCGTAGTTTTTTCCTTTCGTGTCAAATAAAAAATAATTGACAAAAGGCTCGTATGGAACTGTCGTTGAAAAATCAAATTTGTCATCGACTGAAAATGCTTTAATCACCGGAACATGCAAACGAAATAATTCTTCACACTGCGCTGCTGATTCATTCCCATGTAACTGAACAAAGTCTAAGTCATATTGTTGCACACGGCTCAAAATGATTTCGGTACGCTCATTCACAAACACACCTACCTTCCTAACTGCATCCGGCAAGTTGGCTGGCATCACAAAGTGATCACCTACAAAACGTGGTGATTGCGCATAAAAAATAAATCCCAAAAAATCCACCGGCAATTGAGCTACCGCCCGAATGTTTTCAGGTTCCCGCATCCCGCATACTTTCACCGCAAGCTCTTTCATCTCTATTTTATGCCAAAGTTGCTTTGTTGAGTTCTTTGATAAACTCACGTGCCGCCAAATCAGGTCGGTTGTTTTGCATGAAATTCTGTCCCATCAAGAAACCCTCAAAACCATGCATACGCAAATCCAAAATTGCTTGAACCGAATCAATACCACTCTCCGAAACTTTTACTTTGTCGTTAGGTATGAAAGGAGCCAGTGCTTTGGAGATTTCCAATGACACGTCAAATGTTTTTAGGTTTCGGTTGTTCACTCCTATCAAATCAACGGGAGCATCTAAATTAGATTGTAACTCTTCTTTGGTATGAACTTCCATGAGCACTTCTAAGCCTAATCCTTTCGCCACTTTAGCGAGTTCGCTCAGGCGTGCCGGTGTGAGCGCAGCGGCAATTAAAAGAATGGCATCGGCTCCGATCGATTTGGCTTCGATGATCTGATATTCGTTAACCACAAAATCTTTTCGCAAGATGGGGCAGAAATTAAACTTACGTGCTGTGGTAAGATCATCGCTGGTTCCACCAAAAAATTCTTTATCCGTAATGATGGAAAGAGCCGAAGCACCCGCTTGCATATAGCCGATGGAAGTTCGTTCTACCGAAGCTGCGCTATTGATCACTCCTTTGGAAGGCGACTTGCGTTTAAACTCCGCAATGATCCCCGACTTATCTTTTCGCTGCACATACTTTTTTAACGAAACCACGGGCGAAGCAAAGAAGATACTTTGTTCGAGTAACTTTACCGGATACAAACTCTTTCGCTCTTCTACTTCGCGGTATTTGTGGGCAATAATTTTTTCTAAAATATCCATCGCTATTTTTTATCTATCAATTTTTTAAAACTCATCAACGCACGTCCTGATTCCAATGCTTCTTTTGCTTTGGCCAATGCGGCATCCAATCCTTCTTTCTGATGTCCGCAATACAACGCCATACCAGCGTTCGCAATCACGACTGCGTTTTGAGCTGCTGTACCTTTGCCTTCCAAAATGGTCATGAAAATTTTTGCTGAATCTTCTACGGTGTTTCCTCCTTGCAATTGTGAAGCCGTAAGCTTTGGAAGTTGTAAATCGTGTGGGTGTGCCAACACTTCTCCACCATTGTAGAAATATTTAAATGCACTCGTTAGTGATACTTCATCGTAACCATCCAATGAATGAAGAATCACATAATCCTTGTTGGTTTGCTGATAGAGGTAGCCGTACTGACGAGCTAATTCTAAATTAAACACACCTACCAATTGTCGGGTGGGAAAAGCGGGGTTCACCATCGGGCCTAGCATATTAAAGAATGTTTTTACTCCTAACTCCCTTCGGATAGGCGCAACATTCTTCATAGCCGGATGAAAAAGCGGTGCGTGCATGAAACAAATATTCGCACGGTCGATGCTTCGTTTCAACTCGTCCACATCATTGGTAAATTGATAACCAAAATATTCCAAGACATTGGATGAACCCGAAACAGACGATACCCCGTAGTTGCCATGCTTTGCTACCGGCTGCCCTGCGGCAGCGACTACAAATGAACTTAGTGTAGAAATATTGAATGTGTTCTTGCTATCGCCCCCCGTGCCACACACATCCATCACAGGTGCATCGATGCGCACGGGAATACACAACTCCAACATAGCATCGCGAAAGCCTTGCAATTCGTCAATGGTAATTCCGCGCATCATATACACCGTCATGAATGAGGCGGTCTGACTCGGATTGTATTTGCCCGATGCCAGATCGATCAATACTTGACGAGCCGTATCTTTCGATAGCGAGCGGTGTTCAATCAATTCGGTCAATACATGCTTCATGTCTCCTTCATTAATTTGCTAACCAATTTTTCATCATCGTCATGCCATGTTCAGTCATGATTGACTCAGGATGAAACTGCACACCCCGGACATCCAACGACTGATGTCTCAGAGCCATAATCAATCCATCTTTGTTGGTAACTGTTACTTTCAATTCCGAAGGCAAATTCTTTTCGCTCACTGCCCACGAGTGGTAATGACAAACCCGAAATCCATCCGGCACCGACCGGAAAAGGATTTCATCTTGATCAACAATATTCGCTTGTGATGTAACTCCGTGCAGCACATTGGGAATATTGAATAGCGTTCCTCCGAATACTTCCGCTATGGCCTGATGACCTAAACAAACTCCGAATATACTTTTCGATTTTCCATAGTGCGCGATCAGTGGCTTTAAGATGCCCGCCTCATCGGGAATGCCCGGCCCCGGAGATAACAAAATCTTGTCATACGCTGCCACTGCCTCCAGCGCAATCTCATCATTTCTGAAAATGGCCGGAGCATGACCCAACTCGCGCAGCATGTGCACCAGATTGTAAGTAAACGAATCGTAATTATCTAAAACTAAAATCTTCATAACCATTTTATAATTGAACCGCCATTTGAATGGCTTTGCGTAAAGCCGCTACTTTGTTATTCACTTCCTGCAATTCGCTGGCCGGAACAGATTTCGCAACCACACCGGCACCCGCCTGAAAAATCAATTGATTTCCTTTACTTAAAAAAGTACGAATCATAATCGCCTGATTAACCGTTCCATCGAATCCTACGAAACCAATGGCACCGCCATAAAAACTTCGACTGATGTTTTCATATTTGTTGATCAAACTCATGGCCATTGGCTTTGGTGCACCGGATAAGGTGCCGGCCGGGAATGTATCGGCTGAAAGTTGCAATGGAGAAATTCCTTCACGTAAGTGACCTGATACTTTTGAAACTAAATGAATGACGTGTGAGTAGTATTGAATTTCTTTAAACACTTCCACATTCACTTGTTCGGCACTGCGACTTAAATCATTGCGCGCTAAATCGACCAACATCACATGCTCGGAATTCTCTTTCTCGTCTTGCGACAAGCGCTCGGCAAGTGCAGCATCTTCCTGATCGTTACCCGTGCGTTTGAACGTACCGGCAATAGGATAGATATTGGCTTTGCCATCCTTGATTTGAATTTGCGCTTCGGGCGAAGAGCCAAAGATCTTGTAGCTGCCGTAGTCAAAATAGAAAAGATAAGGCGATGGGTTGATGGAGCGCAGCGCCCGATACACATTAAACTCATCTCCCTTAAACTGAGTGGCAAACCTGCGTGACAATACAATTTGAAACACATCGCCCCGATGGCAATGGCGAATTCCTTCTTCCACCATTTTCATAAAAGCCGAATCCGTCAGATTGCTCTGCTCCTCTCCTTCCTGATGAAAATGAAACGTAGAAAAGCGATTACTGTAAATGATCTTCTCTAATTTTTCCAAACCCGACACGCGCTCTGTTTCGCCTGCCCAATTCCTTTCAAACAAACTGAGACGGTTGCTGAAATGGTCGATCACAATCACATAGCGATACACTTGATAAACCATATCCGGTATACCCTCTTTCGAAGATTGAATATCTACCTTCTCGAAATAGCGAACCGAATCGTAGGTCATATAACCGAACATCCCTGTAAAAGGATATTTAGAATCTAACTCCTGAGCCGAAAACGCCTGACGGAATGCTTCAAACTGCTGCAATACTTCTGCGCCTTGAGTGATGGGCAATGTTTTTTCATTTCCGTCAGGAAATCGAGAATAAATCTGTTCATCCTTCACCACAAAAGAAGCAATCGGATCGCAACAGATAAATGACAGGCTGTTTTCGTTACCGTGATAATCCGAACTCTCCAACAAAATACTACCGGCATACACATCGCGCAGCTTGAGATAGATATTCACTGGCGTGAGTGTATCGGCCAGCATATTTTTAGTTGAAGTCTGTAATTGATAAATCATAATTACTAAGTACTTTAAAAACAAAAAACCCGCCCCGATGGATCGGAGCGGGCTTATATTATTAATTATTCAAAAAATTATAACATAGTCGAGCAACGATCCGATTCAGAACCGTGCCACCACCACATCATATTGTTTGAATGTAGATTCATTATTCAGCGCTTTCTTTCTTTTTAACTACGCGTTTTGCTTTTGGCTTTTCGTCAGCACCGGCTACAGCCGATTTCTTTACACTAGCCACACGCTTTAAACGTGCTTTGATTTTCTTTCTGCTTCTGGTGTTACCGAACGATCCGATCGTTCTTTTACCTTTTGCTGATTTTTTATCTCCTCTACCCATTGGTTTTTCTAATTATGGGGCAATAATACACTGTTTGTGACAAATAAAAAAAGAGCACCGATAAAATTCTTTGGAAAGATTAGCCTAACAAGCCTGCAAAGAGAGCTATAATGGCAGTTTATACAACACACAATCTTTGGGCTCGTTGCCTTGATTGACAAAACGGAACCACTTCAATAAAACAGCCTCCTCCTCTAAACCGCACTTCTTCAATACGTTCGATGAGGCCACATTATCCATATCCACAAAGGTATTGATGCGATATACTTCCGGAATAGTCTTCAATAAAGCTAAAAGCTTTCGGCACACCTCGGTAGCGTAGCCTTGTCCCCAATAATTGGGGCCTAACACATATCCGAACTGAATTTTGCCATTGTCATTAATCACTCCACAACTTCCGATTAATCGGTTGGAGCTTTTGAGTCGTATGCTCCATGAAAAATCAACCCCCGCACGCCAGCCATTGACAGCATACTTCAAAAATGCACGAGTGTCTTTCAGGCTTTGATGCGTAGGCCAGCTCATATAACGGGTGCACTCGATCTTGCTGGCGTAGGTATAGAAAATCTCCGGCTCATCTTCGTACCTTAGCCGCTGTAACACAAGTCGATCAGTTTCAAATCTTTCCGGTAAAGTCATATGGCTAAAAGCAACAACATCGTGCACCAATATTTCAAAAAAGAACTGGAAGGAGCAAAAATTATCGTGAAAGTCAATCCCATCCACATGATCGGCAGCGAGTTAACCGTAACAGCCGCTGGAGCGGAATTACGCAACATCGAGTTGGACAGTCAAATCTTCGATGACTTGAAGGAAGATGGCTTTGTGGAAGTAAATGCGATAGAGTTTAATCTTTATTTGGCGGGGTTGCTTTGAATATCCTATCTTTGCAACGGCAAACTGGCACGACCAGCTCCTGCTGAACTCCCCCAGGACCGGAAGGTAGCAAGGGTAGGCGGTTGTAGCGGTGCGATGTTCGGTTTGCCATTTTTTTTGCCCTCCCGATAGGCTTCTTCACAAGCCTCATCCGCATTCCCGATAATTCTATTTCCTTCACAGCGTTCATTCTATTAGCTTTGCAGGCAACCACTAAATCTATTCTACATGAAATTCTTTATTGATACCGCCAACCTCAACGAAATTAAAGAAGCCTACGACTTAGGCGTTTTGGATGGCGTAACTACCAACCCCTCTCTGATGGCCAAAGAAGGCATTGCCGGCAAAGAAAAGGTAATGGCGCACTACAAAGCCATCTGCAATATTGTCGATAACAATGTGAGCGCAGAGGTAATTGCGACCGATTTTGAAGGCATCATTAAAGAAGGAAAAGAACTGGCTAAGATTGATGACAAAATTGTGGTGAAAGTGCCTATGATTAAGGATGGTGTAAAAGCCATTAAGAAATTCACCAGCGAGGGCATCCGAACCAATTGCACGTTGGTTTTCTCACCGGGTCAGGCTTTGCTTACCGCGAAAGCCGGAGCAAGTTATGTATCACCATTCATTGGACGCTTGGACGATATCTCGCAAGACGGTCTTGACCTGATTGCTCAGATTCGATTGATCTACAACAACTACGGCTACGAAACCGAAATCTTAGCAGCCAGCATCCGCCACACCATTCACTTGATAAAATGTGCTGAGATCGGTGCCGATGTGGCTACTTGTCCGCTCAACGTGATTATGGCTTTGCTAAAACATCCATTGACTGACAGTGGTTTGGAGAAATTCCTGGCGGATCATAAGAAAGCCAACGGATAATTAAACAAGCCAAGGCCATTATGTTTTCTACCGACCCTGTTTTGCGCGTAAAAGAAGCCAGTATTTTTCAAGATCAGAATACGGTTTTGAATGACATCAGCTTTGAGATGGATAAAGGTGAATTTGTCTTTATCATCGGCCGCACGGGTTCGGGTAAATCTTCGCTGCTGAAAACTTTGTATGCCGATTTACCCTTGCGTCAGGGTGATATCAGCATAGCCGGATTTACCATTCGTGGTATTAAAAGCAATCAAGTGCCCATGCTGCGAAGGAAGGTTGGGATCATCTTTCAGGACTTTCAACTGCTGGCTGATCGTACCGTAGGAGAAAATTTACTTTTCGTGATGAAGGCCACCGGCTGGAAGGACAATGCGCGTATGAAAAACCGATTGGCGGAAGTATTGATGAATGTGGGATTGGGTGCAGTCGAGAAAAAATATCCTCATCAACTTTCAGGTGGTGAGCAACAGCGTGTGGTGATTGCTCGTGCGTTGATCAACGAGCCGGTAATTCTAGTAGCCGATGAACCAACCGGTAATCTGGACCCGGAAGTATCACACGGGATCATGAAGATCTTCCAACAAATCAATAAGAGCGGAACAGCCATATTGATGGCTACGCATAGCTACGGATTGATCAAGAAATTCCCGGCACGAGTGTTGAAATGCGAAGAGGGAAAACTTTACGATTCCGCAAAGGAAACTTTTGAATTGTATTCGGAATACTAAATACTTGAAGGCTTCTTCTCGGAAGAAGAATCTGCCTGATCCAATTTATTCAATTGTTGATTTAACAGATCAATTCGCACTAATAAATTCAAAACAAGTGCATCTTTTACATCTTGCGATGGTCGCTTTTCCATCTCGTCCTTCAGCACTAAATACATGGCTTCCAGTTTTTGGATATTTTGGGTCACCTCATCTTCTGTGAGACCGGTTTCCACCTGGTATTGATTTACCAGTTCTTTCTTTTGAAGAATCTGGTCGCTGTAGAATACTTCGAGGTCGCGAAAATCGCCTTTGATCTTAGCTGTTTCCTTCTTAGCCGGATTGATATTTTCTTTAACTGCTAGGAATGCAGTAAGTCCTAACAAAACGATAGCTGCCGAGCGCCAGAGCGAAACGGAGTTCCAAAGCGAATTCGGATTGGCTGGTAATCGTGATTCGATTTTGTACCAAGCTGAACGTTTGGGTGAAGCCTCATCAAACTCATTCCGGTTTTGATCAATAAAATCTTTAAGTGAATCTTTCATTTTCTCGATTCAGTTATTTGCTTGATAATTTACCTTCTAGTAGCTCCTTCAATTTCTTCTTCGAACGATTGAACTGCGATTTTGAAGTGGATTCGGTTATACCCATAATCTCTGCAATTTCGCTGTGATCATATCCTTCTAACAAGTAGAGTGAAAGTACGCTGCGATAACCGTCTGGCAAATCATAAATCGCTTTGCGTACCTTTTCAACTGTAAAGGGAAATCCCTCAAAAATATCTATGGCCTCTTCTTCCTTTACATCCCACCGTTCATCTTCCGGCAAACGTTCCATTTTTCGTTTGCCCAGATGAGTAATAGCTTTGTTGATGACTATCCGTTTGAGCCATGCACCAAACGCAGAATCACCGCGATAGGAACTCAGATTTTCGAAGGCGCTAATAAATGCTTCCTGCATTACATCTTGCGCAGCTTCTTCCTCGCGCATAAAACGCAAAGCCGTGTTATACATACTGCGGTGGTACAGTTTGTATATCTCATGATAGGCCCTCCGATCGTTCTGACGACATCGATCAATAAGCTCTTGGTGAACATGTAATACCGGCTGCTCCAAGTAAATGCTATTCAATTACAAAGACCGACTGTACCGGAAAAGGTTGCACTTTCCCAGTGGAGAAAGTGCATTTTTTAATTTAATACTATTTGGCAGTTGGCTTCGTTTTCGCCAGATTTTCCTTGGCCAAGGTGAAATCAGGCGCGATTGCCAATACTTCTTCAAACAGCTTCTTCGCTCCTACCTTATCGCCTTGATCTAGTGCGATCATTCCCTTCAGGTTGATAACTGCAACTTTAATCGGATATTCTTTCGGTTTATTGTCAGCACCTGTGTATGAGGCTTTTAAGGTTTCTACTTCCTTGCTGGCAAGAATGATATCTGCCGAAGTTGCACTTTCCTTGTAGCGCTTTAAGCGGTATTGTAAAAACGCCATTTTATACATCGTTCCAATGTTATTGGTGAGCAGGTATAGGCTTTCATAGCTTTGCAAGGCTTTATCCAGAACGCCCAATGCCTCATACCCTCCAGCTGCAATTTCAAGAGCACCTAAATTTTTAGGATTACGAGCCAATAATTCATTAGAAACTAATACAGCCGAAGCTGATTTCTGATTTTGATAATAGAACAACGCTAAATCAAAAATCAGTGAATCATTTTGAGGATTTTCAATAATCAAATCATACAATGCGTCTTTGGCCACCTCATAATCATTCCATTGCACAGCCGTAGCATATTTACGTGCAAAATGCTGGGTTAGCGGACTGATCTTTGGGAGCGTATCCTTGGCTACAGGCTGAGGGGTTTGTGCGGGTGTGGTCGTTGGTGCGGCTGGCACTTCTTCCATCGCTCTTGGCTCATCTTTCTTTTTCTTTTTCTGGGCAAAACCAGTAGTGGCTATGAAGGCAAGAACTATAACAAGTAAACTACGTATCATCATAAATAGAGAATTGGTTATTGATTTAGTTTTAATTTTAATCCTTTTTCGGACGCTAAGCGCAACATCAACTCATATGCTTCCTCGCGGTTGTTTTGAATTGAGCCCTCTAAAATAGCCTCTTTTATTTGATCTTTAATGTCCCCAATCACTCTTCCGGGGGCAATATCAAAAATGGCCATAATTTCATCTCCAGTAACAGGCGGTTGGAAGTTACGAACTTGATCTTTCTCTTCCACCTCAATCATTTTCTGTTGTACCTTTTCAAAATTTTTGAGGTATTTCACCACCTTCTCACTGTTCTTAGAGGTGATATCGGCACGGCAAAGCATCATTAAAGCTTCTGAGTCATTCCCCGCCTCAAAAAGCAGCCTGCGCACGGCAGAATCAGTCACTTCTTTGACCAACGCGATAGGCCTCAAATGCAATCGTACCAGCTTTTGGACAAAGTCCATTTTCTCGTTCATGGGTAACTTCATCCTACGGAATATACCCGGTACCATACGAGCCCCTTTATCTTCATGTCCGTGAAAGGTCCATCCTACCTCTTTATCAAAACGCTTGGTGGCAGGCTTCGCAATGTCATGCAAAATAGCGGCCCACCGAAGCCATAGATCGTTCGAGACTTTAGATACATTATCCAACACCTGAAGCGTGTGGTAGAAATTGTCTTTATGTGCTTTGTTATCCTGATACTCCACACCATGCAAGGCCACCATTTCTGGAAAGAACTCTTTGAGTAAGCCGCTTTGAAAAAGCAACTTAAATCCATAAGAAGGCACCGATGAAAGTATGATCTTATTCAATTCATCCGAAATGCGTTCCATCGATACAATCTTCAATCGGTGTTTATTCCGAGCAATCGCCTCAAAAGTATCTGCCTCAATATCAAAGTTAAGTTGAGAGGCAAAACGAATCGCTCTCATCATCCGCAGCGGGTCATCCGAAAAGGTAATGTCAGGACCTAGTGGTGTTTTGATTAACTTCTCTTTCAAGTGTTGAACACCTCCAAACGGATCTACTAAGTCGCCATAGGTAGCCTCATTCACACTAATAGCCAAGGCGTTGATCGTGAAATCTCTGCGCAGTTGATCATCTTCCAGTGTTCCATCCTCTACAATGGGCTTGCGCGATTCGCTGCGGTATGACTCTTTGCGGGCACCCACAAACTCCAACTCCAAATCGTAGTGCCTAATGTTGGCAGTTCCAAAATTCTTAAAAACGGTTACCTGCTTTTCGCCCAACTCCTGCCCTACCTCCTGGGCCAAGGCAATGCCACTTCCCACGCAAACAAAATCTATATCCTTAGAAGGCCGATGAAGAATCAAGTCACGAACAAATCCGCCTACCACAAATGTTTGTACACCTAGGCGATCTGCTGCTTTGGATACCGATCGAATCGCCTTTATTTCATCGAGTTGAGGTGCAAAATTCACTGAAAACAAAGTATTAAGAGTCAATAAACCCTCAAAGGTAATCAGGAATGACTAATAATCGTGATTTGAATCTGTTTTACTCGCGGTAGTTGTGGTAGGTAGGACAACCGAGGTTTTTATGTGCCGAGGTGATCTTTGCCCGGTAGTTAATCATGATCTCTTGTGTGCCGCTGGAGAATGGCGCTAAACCGGAGGACGTAAAGTCAAATGAATAGTTGAAGTAAAGCTTTTCTGAAAGCTTCAGACTTACCATTGATATGATGGCGTCACCGCTGCGATAAGAAACACCAGCACTGAATACGTCATAAAAAATAAACGAATTGTTTAAATCCATAGATAACGGTTGTCCCTCTTGGAAACGAACCATAATTGACGGATTGGCTTTGATGTTTCCGTTGGTCGTAAGTTTAAAAATGGCTCCCGATCGTAGGAAGTAATTTCTAAATTGTTCAAGTCCCGTTCCGGAAGTTTGCAATCCGGAAGAAGTAAACTTGCTATTGATCAGATACGGTACGGAGAAGCCAGCAAAGAAGTTTTTGCGATGATAATACAAGCCAGCACCTACGTTGGGTACTACTTCATTGTAGGGCACAAACTCAGGGTCACCTGTACTCTTCAACTTTAGTGAGCTGAAATCCGCATTAATCATGTAAAGCATCCCTTGAATACCAAATGACAATGTTGCTTTTGGAAACTTGATTTTATAGGCATAACTCATGGTAATGTCCTGATTGGCATAGCTACCAATCTTATCTTCGTTGACCATCAGGCCGAGGCCTACTTTACCTTTAAAGAATGAACTGTGCGCGGTAAAGGAGAGTGTTCTGGGGGCACCCGGAAAATTAATCCACTGGTTTCGATAGGTGGCGGTTGCACTAAATTGAACGTGGGCCCCTGCAAAAGCAGGATTGATCATAAGCTCGTTAAAGTAGTACTGAGAGAAAACAGGATACAATTGAGCTTTCACACTTGCGGTGATGGAGCAAAACAGAACAATAACAAGTAGTCGAAATCTCATTACACACAAATTTAAAAACTGTCAACTCCTAGCAAAAGGTGCTGACAGTTTAATATTTAACAGCTAAGTACCAACATCAATCCACCAATTCCAAATAACCTGCTAATCGATTTGATCCATCTCCTTTGGAAATGATGTAATAATAAGTTCCTGCAGGCAGGTTAGTACCCATTATACTGATTCCCTGATTGGATTTACCTTCAAAAATTACATCCAGGTTATTGTATCCGTCTGCTTCGTAAACTTTCGTGCCCGCTCGGTTATATATTTCCACATGATTGTTTGGGAAATTTTCAATACAATCAATCGTGAAGAAATCATTTAGATTATCATCGGTGCGAGACACTCCATTGAATGGTTGAATGTCGGCAGGTAAGAAAATATCCTGAATAACTTCACAGCCTTCTGTAGTAATAATCGAAACCTGATAGGTACCGGAAAGAGCATTTTGCAAATTAGGCCCTACCGCAATCACAGCACCGTTCTGCAACCAAGTAACACTATCTATTGGTAAATCATCTTGAACTAAAATTGTAATGAATCCATTTGCTTCTGTACACGAAGCATTCTGAATCAAGAAATCCATTTTAGGGAATATCTGATCTTTCTTAATCGATTCAGTTTTGGGTTTGGAAACGCAACCGGTAATTCGGCTGGTAGCAATGACCGTATAACTACCGATACTTAAATCTTTATAAAACTCACCAGTAAAATCAATAGGTGGAGGTGCCGAGGTTCCATTCGCCCAATCAAAAATATAATCCTTCGTTACTCCCCCTACCGAAACCGATAATTCACCATTGTCTTTTTTACAACTGGTAACATCCGATATTTTTACGATAGTTGGATCTGGAATGATAGCGAAATTCTCTTTTACTTTCACCGTTGCAGAAGCAGAACAGCCAGTTGTATTTTCCCTAGCCAATACAGCATAGTCCGTTGCCGCTAGTCTTGATACCTCGGAACCCGTGTAAAAAGAAACACCTGTAGTGGTTGTGCCTGTAAACCAATCGAAAGTATAGTGAATCACATCACCTGCCACATCTGCACTGGCTACACCATCGGGTTTTGTTAAATCGCACATGGTCAAATCTTGTAACACTCGCGCTGTTACCACCGGAATAACTTGTTCATTCGTAACAACTACCGATAGCGTTTGACTAACACATGTATTGTCTAGTTTATCAATAGCCACCACGGTATAAGTGCCCGCTGCCAAACCGATATAGTCGTTGCCAACAAAATCAGCTACCGGCTTCACAACGTTTCCATTGCTCCAGAAATAGTCGTAATCAAACTTATTGTCGTTTGCAATAGTTGCAAATGCCTCGCCATTATCGGCACTACAGAATGTCAATGGACTAGTGGAGGCACTCAAAATTACAGGATTAATGATAACAGGCACGGTGAACACATCTACTGCCCAGCAATTGTTGTTGTTATTAATCGCCTTAACCGTAAATGTGACATTAGTTGAAGGAGGTGCAACTGCAATATTCGCAAGTGTAGCGGTATTTGCTACAATTGCTCCTGCGGGTGAAGGGCGCTGATCTCCAGCAAACCATTCGTAGGCATAGGAGGCGCCCGTTCCACTGGCTAACGCAGTTAAAGAACCATCTTTTGGATCAACGCAGCGTTCCGGTTGAATAAAGCTGGCCAATGTAACTGTAGTGGTGCCAATTGTCTTATCATCTACATTAAAGCCAAAGTCAGCAACGCAGTTGGAAACAGTATTAGTGGCCGTTACAAAATAGGAACCTGGAGGCAGGTTGTTTAATACAGTTGCATTACTATTTTGTAGAACAGTTCCAGTAGCATCCGTCCAAACAAAATTATAATTACCCAAAGCTTGCGCCACATTATTCTCTAAAATAGTAGAAATCGTTGCTGATCCATTTACCGGCACCCCCG
>DGYK01000055.1:0-1698 GCA_002398365.1 Flammeovirgaceae bacterium UBA5008 | reverse complement strand
ATTTACCGGCACCCCCGTAGCTAAGTTACAAGTAGTGATAGCTGGCGCAGTGAACCCAGCAGAGTTGAATGAAACAATAGTAGGATTATTTTGAATCGTGTAGCGCTCTATCGACACGCAATTGCTTGCGTTGTCTCTAACCTGCACGGTGTACTTACCTTCCTGAAGTGCCTGTGCGATTTCTCCATTCACACCGGCTGTTGTCAATACGGGTGCTCCAGAAGTATCATCTCCTGTAAACCATGAATACGTAAAGTTCGCAGGAGTAGGTTCATTGATCTGAATAGTTCCTGCACCTGCTGCGCCCGCACAGTTCACATCCGGATTGACCGTTGCGGCAGCAATAGTCGGGTTAACATGCAAGTCATCAATATCAATTCTAACTGGTGAGGATATACATCCGGAGCCTTTTGATATACCTGCCACGCGTTTCGCAGTCACGAAATAGATTCCCTTTCCAATGGTAGGGAATTTGACTTTATCCAATAGATCTTCATTTGTCCCACTCAGTATGGTTGGATTGGTGGTTGAGGTTTGGTACCAATCGAATGTAAAGTTATTGTGATTAGCATCAACAGATCCATTCACAGAGACATCATTAACCGTGATCTGTCCATCCGGATTGCAAATAAGCTGATCTATCTTCGTAGTCTTAATTATCTCGATTAAACCAGGGGCTGATTGCTCATCAAATGAGGCATCCATGAAACATTGATTAGCCAAATTTGTGACGCGGATTGTATAGGTACCAGCTCCGATTTTATCGCCAGCTAGGGTGGTGTATGGACTCGTTTGATTCAACGCGTTTGCTACAACCACTCCGCCTCCAGGGTTGGCCGTCCACACAAAATCATAATTTGAATTTGCCACAGCTGGTTGAGGTGATGAAGTTGTCGCGTTGACAGTGATTTGTCCATCAAAGTTAGTATCGCACGAAGTGCTCGGAAGCGAAGCAAAATTAATCGATGGTGAAACCTGTTCCTTCAACACCTTCACTGTAAGAGGTGCGCTTATGCAACCAAATGCTGTACGGCTTGTCGCGATGCTGTTCTTTGTAGCGGTAACCGTATAATCACCAGCATCCAGTACTCCATTCAAATTTGCACCAGCAAATGGACCTATTAAGCTGGTCCAATTATAACTAAATTCACCGATCACTCCTGCTGTTCCTCCAACTGTAACACCGGTAACATTCGCGGATCCATCCAACAACACGCAATGTGTACGAGGAAGTGTGATTGCTGTAACTGCTATTGGAATGGTATTCTGGGTAACTGTGACCGTAGCATCGGTCGTACAGCCATTCGTCTGATTCAATACCCGAACTACATAATCCCCAGCTCCGATCTGATCGCTGCCCGGTGTGTTGTAGGTAGACAATGACAGCAGTGATGGAGCCACCGGGGCCACACTTGCCTGATTCGTGCCATTCGTAACTATGATTCCGGCTACCGGAGGAATTGCCGTGCTCGGATCGCTCTGCCATGTAAAATTATACAACGTGCCCGCTCCAAATCCTGTCGTGCCTGCCTTCACCGTAATTGATCCATCCCAGTTCGATGCTATACATGCATCGTTCGGGGTAGAACTTACTATCACTTGTGGATTCGTGCGATTATCCAACACCTTCACCGTTACTGGTGCACTCGAACATCCAAAGGCAGTGCGGCTTGTCGCAATGCTGTTCTTCGTTGCCGT
>DGYK01000058.1:34483-35556 GCA_002398365.1 Flammeovirgaceae bacterium UBA5008 | reverse complement strand
TGTTCCATAATACATTTGTGGAATACCTCTGCAGGTCAGCAACCATTGAATGCCCATTTTTTGTTTTGCCACATTTTCTCCTACTACAGAGAAAAAGCGACTGACATCATGATTATCGAGAAACAAAACATTCCGAGTAGGATCTTTATAGAGGTAGTCAAACGTAAGTGTTGTGTATAGTCTATTGACTCCCTCTGTCCATCCAAATGGTTGCGTCAATGCGGGTATTATTCCATAGTCATGCGCTTGAAAATCGGTTGCTCCTTGTAAATTACTTTTGAATGGGACATCTACATTATTCTCAACGAAATAAGCTTGGGATGGAACGCCATGTACCCACAACTCTCCAAAAATGGTAAGCTTAGGATATTCATTATACAAGGCTGCATTACAACGATTCATAAAATTCAAATCGTTGTAGAGATAAGTATCCACGCGCCATCCATCCACACCAAATTCTTCTACTGACCAAATCGCATGTTGAATCAGGTAATTCGCCATGTACGGATTGGAATGATTGACATCAGGCATCAATGGCGTAAACCAACCATCGGTGGTTATCTTCTTATCCGATTGAGCGCCATACGGATCAAACAAAGGTTGATCTTTGTAACTCGTTCCAGTGTAACTCGGCCATTGATGAAACCAGTCCTTGGAAGGTTTCTCGCGAAACAAAATATGGTCGATATCCACATGATTGTAAACGGCATCCTGAATTAATTTTAATCCATGTTTATGCAGCGAATCACTCAATTGTTTGTACGCATTATTGCCACCTAAACGTGGATCAATTTTATAGTGATTAGTAAATCCATAACCGTGTTCTGTACGAATCGTTCGATCGTTCTCAATCAAGGGCATCGACCAAACTGCAGTGACACCTAAATTCTTTAAGTAATCAATGTGATTAATGATTCCTTTGATATCACCACCATGCCGATGAAAAATGGAATCACGATTGAGCGTTTGATCGCGCATTCCTGCAATTCGATCATTGGATGGATCTCCATTGCTGAATCGATCGGGCATAATTAAATAGATAAAATCGCTTGAATTTACCCCCTGAGCAAAAG
>DGYK01000058.1:0-34250 GCA_002398365.1 Flammeovirgaceae bacterium UBA5008 | reverse complement strand
ATTGCCTGCTCTACGCGCTTGCAACTTCCACACCACTTTCGATTTCTTCTTGCCGTCTACTCCGGCAAAGGTGATCATTCCCGGTTTAGCATCAGGTGAAATCGTAACGTCTAATGCAACGTATTTCCCATTTTCAAATGTGTGCGATTTGGTAATTGTTATACCGGGATAATTAACTGTAAATGTTTGTTTGCTAAACGTAGGATCTGTGCTACGAAGCAAGATCTGTACCGTATTCATTTTCATTCCAACCCACCAATTGGGTGGGTACACTTCTATACTTTGCGCAAAAGAAGTAATTGCAAGAAACCAACCTGCCAGCAACAATAAAATCCTCATGATAGTGGTATTAAAAATTTTGATTTTAAATATACCAAAATAACGAAAGCGATACCGGACATTTTGGTGAGAATTATTCCATCATTTTGTCTAATTAGTTGATAAAAAAAAGAGGCTCAAATTTGATTTGAGCCTCTTTTAACTGCTTTTATTTCGCTTAATTCTTTGTCTTAACCCGATTTGCTATTAGCTCACCAATCGCCCTACCCTGCTTCGCACCGAATTCAATAGCTGGTTTATAATGAATGCCGCCATAAAAACGGCTAATACCTGCTTCATCTGCTGCTTGATAAAATGATTTAAAACTCCGTGCAGGCATTCCAAATTCCAACTCGGTGGAGTCGGTAAATGCATAATTATCGCCAAACAATTTGGTTAATGCCACAGAAGCCGATGATGAAATTACACTATGTCCACTGGTGTATTCCGGAAAGGGTGGTGTTTGCAAAACAGGTACCCAATCTTCATCAATGTGTTGGTTGATGTACGTTTCGGGCCGAATGACTCGGCTTCGATACTTCTCATCCCAACAACTGATAAATCCATCTACCAACGAAAGTGAAACGCGCACATAGGCTTCGGCTGACAACACCATATCTGCTTTTGAATTTTCGCACACATGACGGGTAATATTCACCCAGTGGCCTCCGGGTGAAATCTTCTTCGTAGCAAACATCACATGCCCGCGCACATTCATAGCAAAAGGATTACAATCCCAAAAACTGGCAATAGCGCGCTGCTCTTCTGTGATATTCTTTCCGGTTAGATAAACATCACTTGCCTCTTTATAAAATTGGCTCGCCTTTTCAATGGAGAATGGTGTAGGTGGCACTGGTTTGAATTGAGCAGCTGAATCAATCACAAAAGTTCTGATCTTATTCCAATGGGGCTCTACTGCATCCATATAAGCCGGTGGTGTTGGCTTCCACGTGCCCGGATTACTTTCAATCGAATATTTTGGGAAGCTGCGTGATTGCTTATAGTTGTCTTTTGATGACCATTCTAAAATATGTGCAGCTACCTGATCTCCATAAGCAATCGATCGCTCATACACATCATCAGGCATACCTGTATTTTTAAATTCCGTGTAAACCTGTTGTGAGTACTTATCAAAATCTTCTTCTGAGAATATCAATGTACGACCGACCTTGATCATCGCCTGTGTTGATGCCAATTGGAAGCAGTATTCCAATGAAGGGTCAGGTTTAGGAACTTCCGTCAAACCGTGTAATTGACCCGCCAGCGATTTGTAATTCTTATTCTCGTGAATAATAGCCTCATAGGCGGCAACACTCGAATAGGTGTAAATCCGGCTTGCCACCGGAGGCGAGAAAATGTCGTGTACAATGCGATCGGTAATGGCCTTCATCGTGCGATGAAGAAACTCCGGATTATTTGCTTTTGACTTGTACTCTGTATTGTTGCCCCCGCAGGAGGCAACCAAAATCAAGGCAATCAGCCATCCAATTGATTTAATAGAAAATGAGTTCATGGGCTAAGATTTGAATAAGCCAAAATTACTAGTAATTCTGTTTTGATAATATGACAAATATCAGATCCGATCACTTCACAGAATAATTGGTTCGGCTAAGCCCCACTCCTTTTAATTGCAATGATTTCCAATTTTTAGGAAGCACACCTTTTTGCTGTTGAATGCCTTGATCGTTGATGGTGAGTCCACCGAAACCAAATATAACAGCCTGTAGCATTCCTCCTGCCCCAGTGGCAAAGTAAGGATTAGTTCCTCCGGCTGTTTCTGATAGAACACCAAAAGGAGGTACTTTATTAGGAATATAGCTCTTCTTAAAAATCTCAGCGGCCTTTTCGGCATTACCCAATTTCGCGTAAAGCGTTGCTAGTACTGAGGGCCCCATCGCAGGACCATCTGCAGCGTATCGCGGCTCATAATAGGCTAAGTCTTTTTGAATTTGTCCTCGATCTGAAACAATCTCCAACGGATAAGCCAGTAAGTTAACATCAGCCTGTTTGATCGGTACGCCATCATAAGTAGCATTCTCTTTGGTGGTGCCATCCGTAAATTTCAGGATTGGAATATTCTGAGCGACTAGTTCCCAATCGGAATTGGTTGGCAATCCTAATTCCTTTGCAGCCTGATTGGCATAGCGCAAAACCGTGATTGCCATTCCATTAGTGAATGCGTTGTTATCAATATTTTCTTGCCACTCGTTAGCACCAATTACGTTATTGATTTCATATTTACCGGGACCTTTTCGCTCCACGCGGCTCGCCCAAAAGTCGGCCACTTCTTTCAAAACCGGGTACCCACGTTCGCGGAGCCAAACTTTATCTTTGGTAACCTGATAATATTTCCAGAATGCCCAACCAATACAACCGGTTATATGATGCTGAAACGGGCCGGTAAGCGCCCACACTGGGGTATCTTCCGATCCTTCGTCTGATGATTCCCATGGGAACATGGCGCCTTTGTATCCATGTGAAAATGCATTTTGTTTAGCTGCACCTAATCGCTGATACCGATATTCTAACATCGATTTTGCAATTGCAGGTTGTAGTGCCAACAAGGGTGGATACATCCATAATTCAGTATCCCAAAACACGTGGCCATTGTAACCTAAACCAGAAAGCCCCATAGGCGAAAGACTGTAGGCCGTACCTTCTCTAGAAAAAGAATAGAGATGATACAAGGCAAAGCGAATATCTTTTTGAGCTTGCAAATCACCTTCAATGACGATGTCGCTCTTCCAAAGTTCTACCCATGCCTGTTCATGCCGCATCAGCAAACGCTCGGTGCCTTCCAGTTTCGCAAAAATCGTTAAGCGCTCGGCTTCGTTCAATGCATCCTGATAATGCTCCGTAGAAGTAGCAGAGGATACCACACTAAAGCGATACGTCTCACCGGCTTTCAATACTTTGGTGAACTTGGCTAAATGCATATTATAGTCCCAGTCTTCATGAATCAAATTGGGTTCTTTTCCATGAGGCTCTGAAAAAATAAAACTATTGCTGACGGCTACGGTATGTTTTCCGGAAGGACTTTTGCCAACAGAGGTAAGCAATGGAATCGTTACATGCGGACGATCAATTTCGCTGAACATATTTCGCACATCTGTGAGGTGATTAGGCGCTTCGATCACGCTCATGGGTGTAATGGTAACATCCTTCTTGGCTTTTATTTGCACAATCGTCATGGCGGTGTAGGGCAAATGACGCAGTGCCATCAGCGTATGTTCAACAACCAACTTATCATCCACGTTAAACGAAGTGGTGAGTGCCGCTTTTTTCATATCGAGCACTTGTCGGTAATTGGACACGTTGTTGGGTGAAACACGCATGCCATCCACATCCAAATTCATGTTAACATGATTGAATGTTTTCAAAATATTGGAAACTCTCCCTCTTTGGTAATAATCGTAAACGCCATTTAGCACCACATCTTTTACTTTCATGGGTTCAGGTGAAGACACCAATCCAATCATACCATTCGCCACTGTAACTCCGTAGTATTGGTTGGGATTGATTTGATCAGCTTGGATTTGCCAATCAGCGGATGATTGCGCCATCGTGCCAACCACAATGGTAAGCATGGCAAGGAGGATAAAAATTCGATTCATAGTTTGTTATTTTTTGAATGCCAAAACCCGGTCATTATTTCTGGATACCAAATAAAGAGGCTTTCCATTTTTACTGCGTATTACTTCTATGTCACGTCCTTCGCCTAGCACTAAAAATCCCGAAGCTCTCGGAGACAATGATGTGAATTCACCTTTTCCATTTCCTAATAATACGAGTCCGAGTCCAGAATCGTAGGCGCCAAACTCCGGTAACACTGCATATAAGTTTCCGGTGAGCAATACGTCCTGAAATCCGTCTTCATTCACATCGGTAATGCAACTCCCGAAGATAGGAAAAAATTGAGCTTCAGCTGGCAGTGGTTTAACCGTAAATCGATCACCATCGTTTCGCAAATAAACTGACGTGAGTGTGTTGACATGCATAATGGCTGAATTCCCTTTTTGCACAGGTGTAATGATGTCCTCTAATTTTACATCGCGATAATCGCGGTAACGCAAAAATTTCTTTTTTAATGCCGGGATTTGTCTTACCAATTGATCGCGTGAAGTAAACGGGTAACTTTTGTCGCCATTGAAGTACACCAAGATATGATCGGAACTTCCATTGGAATCAAAGTCTCCTAAATACATAGTCAAAGGCTTATCTACACTGGCTGTTACACGCGCATTCAAACCCAAATTACCCACCACAAAATCAATATCTCCGTCTTGATCCATGTCAGCAGCCTCAATTGAATTCCACCAACCATGCGTGTTACCCACATCCCATGTATTTGTTACATTAGCAAATTGATGATATCGATTTTGTAATAGTATTGTAATGGGCATCCACTCTCCTACTAAAATCAAATCAGGTAAACCGTCTTTGTTAATATCTGCCCATGCTGCATCTTTGACTAAACCCGGTCTTATGCGAGTGGGGTTATCAAATTGACATGAGGAACACCAATTCATATCTACAGCAAATTCTCCCTTCCCGTTATTCAACAATAAATAACTTATAGGGCTCATGCCATATAGAAAGGGCATAACGCTTGATCCGATAAACAAATCGACATCTCCATCCTGATCATAATCCATCGGACTGACGCATGAGGCGTTGGAAAGTATATTAGAAAAAGCTCCTTGCTTCTTAGAAAAAATTCCTTTTCCGTCATTCAGGTACAAGCGTGGCTCCAATAATTCTTTCTCTTTCATTACCTCTTGGCCGCCAGACACAACTACTAAGTCTTGATCTCCATCGCTATCAACATCTAAAAAAGCGGCATCTACATCTTCTGCCAATGCATCCTTTTGCAGATCCATTTGTTTGGTTGATAAAAAACGATCATTCACCGAATGTATAAAAACCTGACCTGATTGACCTTTTCCTCCGCCTACAAAAAAGTCTTCCAGTCCATCGCCATTTACATCTGCTTTTGATATGGGGGGGCCTTCCGTAGTTTGCATGTGCGGCATCAATGCTTCGCGATTGAATGCATTAAACTCATCCTCACGATGCACAAATGCAATGCTTGTGTCCGTCTTCAGTAAAGAATGCTGCGGGAGCCAAGTAGCATAATCAAAACTACCTTTGGCATCTTTCTCCAGCACCACCAAATTTCTACTTGCCGTTTGTATTTCAGAAACTTTTCCGGTTGGCCAAATTACTTGGATGGAAGCAATACCTTGTTTAAGTCCAAAGCTCAAATCATAGGTAGATGAAGAACACCACCCTCTAGTGGGAAATACCTCCTGCAATTGTTTTGTGTTTTCTTGTATAACGATTACTTTAGCTCCGATTGCAAATGGATTTCCTGATAATGAATCGCCTTTGAGTCTGATCTTTAAAAAGGAAGATTGGGCAGAATTGTTTTTGTAGATAAGTGCTGTTTCGTTTAATTGATTGATAACCAAATCAGGATCACCGTCATTGTCTAAATCACCATAAGCGGCACCATTTGATATTCCAATTTTTTGTAAACCAAAACCTTCTGTACTATCAGCAAAAGTCAAGTCACCGTTGTTGTGATAGAAAAAATTACTAACATTTCCCTCCGGCATTCCGCTTACCAGAAATTGTGGATCTTTTACGCCTGCTTTTTGAACGGAATCATTTGAAATAAAATTGATGTAATCAAGATCATTCGGTCTGCGTGCTATACCATTAGTGATAAACAGATCTTTCAATCCATCACCATCAAAGTCAGTCATCAGTGGGCACCAACTCCAGTCCGTTGATTCAACTCCTGCGAACGGAGCGATATCTGTAAAAAGTAATTTGCCGTTTACAAGTCCTCGATTAAGCTGAAGTCCATTGCGCGATACTTGTCTTCCAAATCCATACTTCAACTTAAAATTGTATACTTCATAAGAGTCTTCACCTGCTGATGTCTTTATGATTGACTCATCTTTAGGCAGCATATCCAGCGTAACAATGTCGGGCCAAAGATCATTATTAAAGTCTGCAATATCATTTCCCATACTAAAGCGGCTACTATGATTTAAGCTTGCCTCCGCCTGTTGAACAAAAGTCCCATTTTTTTGATTCAGGTAGAGGTAGTCGTTTTCACTAAAGTCATTAGAAACATAGATATCCGGATATCCATCATGATTTAAATCTGAAACAGCTACGCCCAAGCCATAACCGATTTGGCTCGAGAGAATGCCGGCTTGCTTGGTAACATCAATAAAAAAAGATTTTCCGGTTTGTTTGAATTGATTTTGATAGAGTCGATCACCTGCTATCGAATCATATTCAAAACGAAGGCTTACTTTTCCGTATGTGCGTTGCGAGTGAACGGAATGGTTAAGCAAATACATATCCAAGTCTCCATCGAGATCATAATCAAAAAAGGACGCTTGAGTTGATAATCCCTTGAAGTAAAGGCCAAATTCTTTTGCTCGCTCGGTAAAGGTCAAGTTTCCATTATTGATGAATAGTTGATTATACCCATTATATGATTTATAACTACCAACACCACAAACGAAAATATCCAATAGGCCATCCGCATTCACATCTACCATACTGACGCCTGTTTTCCAATTTCCACTTCCTTCTACTCCTGCTGTGGAAGAGATGTCTTCGAAAGTAAAATTCCCTTTATTTAAGTATAGCTTGTTAGCTTGCTGATTGCTTGAGAAATAAATATCCAACAAGCCATCGTTGTTGATGTCTCCTAGTGCAGTTCCGCCTCCATTATAGAAATAGAGATATTCAACTATATTAAATTGCGTGTCCTCTTGTAGCGAATTCTTAAAATGAATACCAGATTGGCTTTTTTGAATAGATAAAAACATTTTTTTGTCAACCTCTCTTTGCGAACAAGCCGTTAAGAGAAAGAAAAGAAAAGAAGTAATGTAAATAAACCGCGTCAAAGATTATTTAATTTTGTAAGTCAAAACAGAATCGTCATTTCGGTTGACGATCAAAAATCTTCCATTAGCATTACGAATCATGCGCAAGTCACGTACTTGGCCGTCAATATCGATTCCGGAATACCTGTTTGGGATAGCGTTAAAGGTTCCATCGCCATTGCCTTTTAGAAATAATCCTTCACTGGCATCATACCGACCTGCTTCTGGCTTTACTCTGTACAAGTTCCCCCCGATGATCAAATCTTTTTTCTTATCGTGATCAATGTCTTCAATACAAATTGCGTAGGTGGGACTAAATTGAGCTTCCACCGGCAACTCTTTCAGTTCAAAACGACCGCCCTTGTTAATCAAAACTGAACTTGCTAAGGTCTTCGACTCAAGTTTTAAAGCACCTTTTCGCTGTTCTTCAGAAAATATGTCCTCAAATCGTTGATCACTAAAGCTTTCATATTTTAAATATTTTTTCTTTAAGCTTGGAATTTGACTTAGTAAATCGTGTCGCAAGACCATCGGATAACTAGTGTCACCAAAATAAACACAAATGATTTGTTCAACAGATCCATTCCGATCAAAATCATTTACCATCATGCATACCGGTTTATCGCTGGTCGCTTTGAACCTGGAATTGGTACCATGGTTACCCACTACAAAATCTATATCGCCATCTTCGTCTAAATCTGCCGGCTTAATCGCATTCCACCATCCGTTGCTTGCTTGCGTACCCCATTTGTCAGTAGCATCGTTGAGTTTGCCCTTTTCATTGATAAAAACCTTGATTGGCATCCATTCACCTACTACCAACAAATCGTTATCCTTGTCACCATCAATATCAGCCCAACATCCATCTGTTACCATGCCTATTTTCAAAAGACCGGGAGCGTTTGAGCTGGTAACATTCATAAAGTTTCCTTTGCCGTCATTCTGAAGCAGATAAGAATCGCTTGGCATGCCATAGGAAAAAGGAATTAACCTTACACCTACAAACAAATCCTGATCTCCATCACTGTCATAGTCAGTTGCCTGAACTGTGGAAGTGCTTGCAAAAGTTGACGCAGGAAGCACCTGTGCTGATTTTGTAAAATTTCCTTTGCCGTCATTAATATAAAGGCGATCGAGTAAAGCGGAAGAGCTAGGGGAAAATTCATTACCTCCACTACAAACATATAAGTCCAGGTCACTATCATTATCAGCATCAAAAAAAGTGCTCCCCATATCCTCCGATACGCGATCTGCTTCAAATACAGTTAGATTCAATTTAGAAAAAGCGCCATTCGTTGATTGAACATACAGTTCTCCTGTTTGGTCTTTTGCTCCTCCAAAATAAATATCGTCTAGGCCATCATTATTCACATCGCCAACTGCCATCTTGGATCCTTCGACACTTAACATTTGGTAGATCAATCGGTCGCGGTCAAAATCCACAAATTCGTTTTCTGTATGACGGAAGTTAATCTCTAACTTTTTATCCATTAATTCAAAAAGTGCTACAGAATGCGCTGTAGTTTTTGGGATAAGCTTTTTCGAGTCGGACTGCTTTAAACGGATTGTTTGATTTGACTTTATTGAATCCAACACAGTGATTCGTCCATCCGGCCACTCAATAATTGTTTTATCTACAACACTGTTTTTTCCTAGCCCAAAGTTAGGACGCGCATCGACTGTAGATTCAAATCCACGCATTGGCATCTGTTCTAAATACAATTTTTCATCGCCTACATGCAAAGTAATCTTTGCACCTAATGCCTGTGTGTTTTTGCCTTCACCTATCAATTCAAATTTCAGGTAGTGATTCTCCTGTAGCAGTTTATCTGTTTCATTCCGATAAACAAATGATTTCATATTCACATTGTTCACCACCAAATCCAAATCTCCATCATTATCTAAATCACCGTAGGCACTTCCATTTGAAAAACTAGGTTGCGCCAATCCCCACTCGACTGCCTTATTTGTAAAATTGAAGTTCCCTGAATTGCTGAATGCATAATTTGAAATTGGATTAGAAGGAATTACTTCAACCAGCTTTTTGTAATCGACCTTTTGATTTACAACCACTGATTTGACAAACTCTTCGCTACTGGCGAATTGTAAGAAGTCTTGATTCGTGAGATCCTGATAAATCCCATTGGCTACGAAAATGTCTTTGCGGCCATCATTGTCCATATCAAAAAGCAAAGCACCCCAGCTCCAATCAGTAGCTGCAACTCCCGACAACCTTCCTATCTCATCAAAGCGTCCATTACCTTGATTGATCTGTAACATATTTCTCGTAAACTGGTGATAGTATCCGTTTTGCAAATTATACTGATAGCGATTCCAATCTTCATACGTAGTTACAGTCTTTAATCGCTTATTATCCTGAGGCAACATCTCAGTTACAAAAATATCTGCAAGCGCATCATTATTAATATCAGCCAAATCTGCTCCCATAGATGCCCCTGAAATACTATGCATCTGCTCTGTTAAAACTTCCTTGAATGTTCCATTGTGGTTGTTGATGTAGAGGTAATCGCGTTCAAAAAAATCGTTTGATACATAGATATCTTGCCACCCATCTTTATTTATATCACCTATCGTAACTCCGAGGCCGAAACCAATAACGCTTCCATAAATTCCTGCTTTTTCGCTTACATCCACAAAATGATTATTGTCATTACGCATCAATTTGTCGCCTCCCAATTGATCGCGCTTCGGGCGTTCGTTTTTCTTCAGATTAAAACTTCCAATCGCTTGATATGAATTGTTTAGAATATATAAATCAAGATCTCCATCACGATCATAATCAAAAAAAGCAGCGTGTGTGGTGTAGCCAGGATCTGCTACATTGTATTCATTCGCTTTATCTGTAAAGGTTCCATCCTGATTGTTGATAAACAGTTCATTTAATTTATTATCACCTTTTACATCCCCTGAATTACAAACGTAAATATCGATCCATCCATCGGCATTTACATCTGCCATGCTCACACCAGTTGACCAAGCACGTGTGCCCCCCACTCCCGCTTTGGTTGTTATATCTTCAAACTTGAAATTACCTCGATTCAGGTATAGCTTATTTTTCGCCTGATTTGCTGAAAAATAGATATCAAGCAAACCATCGTTATTTACATCTCCAAGTGCTACTCCACCACCGTTATAAAAATTTCGATAAGTATAAATATTGAATGTCTCATTAAATGACAGACGATTTTCAAACGCAATGTTTGTCGAATCTGAAGACATGTTTGTAAACAAAGGCAATTTTCCTTTATCCTTCTCTCCTTCCTCACACGACCATATTAGACAAGCTAATAAGGCGATTAGAAAAGTAAGTAGAGCTTTTGGCATTGAAAACAAATTCAAAATCATTTTTTAGCACTTATTGAATGCTGAAACTTGGGGTGTAGAATATCTTGGATTCGAATATCTATTTTTTCTGCATCCTTTATAGAAATTACAATTCTTCGATTACCATCTAACTTGACATATAAATCGCCATCATCAGACTTGACTGTAATGAACTTATTGCCCTTATAAATCTTTTCGTACATTTCGATCGTCTTTTCACGGAGGTTATCCGATTGATATTCTGCATTCCATGGTGCCCAAGCCAGATAAGAATTCTCAATCTTCATTTCTGCGATTTTCTTTTCATCATCAAAAGTCGGGAAAAATAACATCCTGATTTTGGTAGGCTTGGTATGAAAAAGTGAATCATTGATAATGTATTCTACTCTGCTTCCATCGCCCGCAGTGACTAGTTTTTGTTGATTTAGGTCATAACAAGCGCCAAAAAAATCATTCTGAGTATCACCAAATTTGATGGTAAACACCAGCGAATCATACCGAACACCTTTGGCCAATTCAGTTTTGACTAAGCGTGTATATTCAGATTGAAAACATGCTGTCAATAGCATCGATGTTAAAACTATACTACTTGCGTATTTTATAAATTTCAAGCTGGTCATCATATTTTGCAATTACCAAATATTTATTTTCTTTAATGTCGATCGTCTTAATGTCTCTTATCTGTCCTTTGATTTGTAAACTAACGCCTGAAAGAAATGTAAAACTCTCTTGATCCAACTTACCTTTAAAAAACCACCCCTCAGATGCGTCATATCTTCCAAATTGAGGTTTTACCTGATATTGATTACCCCCTGCCACCAAATCCATAACCCCATCATTATCAAAATCATCTATTGTTAAACCATAAATTGGAGCGTATTGTGCATTCTTCGGCAATTGAATAATTGAATATCCTTTTGGAGACGAAATTAACATTACAGAGGCTAAGATAGTGACTTCCTTAATCATACTAGTAGATAATATTTTCTCATCAAAAAGCTGATCGATCGGCTTGTTTGAATAGTCTTTGTAGTAAAGCAATTTCTTTTTTAATGAAGGTATCTGCGAAACCAATTCATCTCTTTCTAATATCGGAAAGTAGCTTCCATTAACCTTCGTGCAGAAAATCTGTTCAACCGAGCCATTACCATCAAAATCTTTCACATACATTCGGTCACCCGATTTGAAAAAAGTATTTAGTCCATGATTACCAATTACAAGATCTGGTTTACCATCCTTATTCAAATCGGCCACTTCAACTTTGTTCCACCACCCATTTGTGTTATTTAAATTTCCTGTGATTGAATCCACTTCGAATTTCTTATTATTATTTTTTAAAATAGTAATGGGCATCCAATCCCCTACAATTACAATATCTTGCCATCCATCCGAATCCCAATCGAGCACCTTCATATCGGTAATCATCCCTAGATTCATTATCGAAGGAGCATTCGACAACGTCACATCTTTAAATTTGCCAGGCTCAACATTCTCGAATAAGAACCCTCTTCCGCCAACGCCATACGTAAACGGATCAAAACGTTCTGCCACAATCAAATCCAAATCGCCATCCTTATCAAAATCAATCGATTCGACAGCACTAGTGGAAATAAAATCCATAAAGGGCAATGCATCCGCTTCACTATAATTATTCTTCCCATCGTTAACAAATATTCTATCCATTAATGCACTTGAGCTTTTAGGAAGGGATCGGCCTCCAAACGCCAAATAAAGATCTAAATCATTGTCCTTATCCGCATCAAAAAACAGAGCACTTGTCTCCTCTGATGCTAATTCATGACTAGTATTATTTAAATCTGATGGAACAAACCTATCACCACGAAATTGAATTAATTGTCCATGTTGTCCCTTTCCGCCAGTTACATAAAAATCATTAATTCCATCTTTATCCACATCAGATACAACAACCGATGGAGATTCATTAGAATACATTATTGGCAATAACCGATCACGATTAAAATCATTCTGTTGGTTACCCTGATGCTTGAATACACGATTAGATATCAATTCCAGAAAAAAGCTTCTGTTGGATGGTGGCGGGCTCCAAGGATTATAATCAAAAAGCGTAAAGTCATCTTCTTTTAAAAGGTGATTTTTGTTCACTTTAAACGCTTTATGTTTAGAATATTTCCCATCTGGCCATTGAATTACGGCAGAGTCTATTGCCATACCCACTTTACCAAGCCCAATCGTTATTCGCGGCTGAACTGAACTTTGATATCCTCTAACCACAAAATTGTCAGCTATAAAGGATTTTCCACCGGTCATCACCGTTACTTTTGCACCTAAAGCAAATTGATTTTTTGTATTAGACCGTAACTCAAAAGAGATTGATTTAAACGAAGCAGTATCCAAGTTATTCTTATAGATAGTACATAAATCATTAAGATTACTTACTACTAATTCCAAATCACCATCATTATCCAAATCTCCATAAGCGCTTCCGCTAGAAATGAGCGGTTCATCTAATCCCCACGCAATAGATAAGTTATTAAAAGTAAGTTCACCATCATTGCGGTAAGCATAATTTGAAAATCGTGAAACAGGCATCTGTTCAATCAACTTAATTATTGCTTGCTTTTCTGTTTGAATTAAATTTCGAACATTTTCTTCATCACCACTATAGGTAAGGTAATCTCTATCTAAGAGGTCTTTATAAATTCCGTTAGCAATAAAAACATCGCGATTGCCATCATTATTCATATCAAACATTAATGCACCCCAACTCCACTCTGTAGCTGCTACAGATGCTAATCTACCCACCTCTGCGTAGCTATGATCATTTACTTTCTTCTGCAATACGTTCCGGCCGAACTGATGAAAATATCCAGTTTCTAAATTCAACTGATACTTATTCCAATTCTCAAAAACAGTCTTAGTCTTTTTTCGATTCAAAGAATCAGGCAACATCTCTGTCACAAATAACTCCATGCTACCATCATTATCCAAGTCCGCGAAATCAGCTCCCATAGAGCCCATGCTAATGGACCCAAAATAATCAGTTAATGACTCAATAAATTTCCCCTTTTGATCATTGATATATAAGTAATCTCTTTCAAAAAAGTCATTAGAAATAAAAATATCAGTCCAAGTGTCATTATTAAAATCACCAAGTGTTATACCCAATCCAAAACCAATTGAGCTTCTATAAATATTTGCTTCTTTTGTATAATCACGAAAAATTCCCTTGTCGTTTATAAAGAATTTATTTCCGGCATTTTGCTCATCTGGAATATCTCGTTGATTTTTCGATAAAGTAAAATTTCCAACTGATTTAATAGAATTAGTTAACAGGTAACAATCCAAATCCCCATCCTTATCATAATCAAAAAACGCAGACTGTACTGAGAGTCCTATTATATCAAGTCCATATTCTTTTGATTTTTCACTAAAAGTGAGGTCATGATTATTAAGAAATAATTGATTGTTTCGATTTGCGGAATGTGGATCACCTGATTTACATACATAGATATCTAGCCAACCATCTGCATTGATATCAACAAATGTTACACCTGTTGACCAAGACCCACCGCACGATACGTTCGCTTTTTTAGTTATGTCCTCAAAAAAAAGACTTCCTTTATTAAGGTAAAGTTTGTTTTCAGTTTGATTACTAGTGAAATATACATCTTGCAATCCATCATTGTTAATATCACCAATTGCCACACCCGCACCATTGTAAAAATTACGGAATGTATATGGATTAAATTGTTCAGTGTACTGGATATCATTTCGAAACTTAATACCTGTTTGTGCGGTGATGTTAGTGAACAACTTCGGTTGTTGCATCTCTTTTTCAGAGCAACCAAAGATGAGAAAGAAAAAAAATAGAAGCGGTAACGATCTTTGCATTCAAAAAAAATAGCGCCTAACAAAGTTAGACGCTATTTTCAAATTAAACAGTTCGTTTTCTTAAATTAATAACCAGGGTTTTGTGTAAGCTTATTAGCTCCAAGTCCAGAAGTAGCGTTAATCTGCTCTTGAGGAATTGGCATTAATATCTTATAAGCGTCTGCGTGAGCTGTTTTTTCCCACCAAGCATTGCCCCATGCACCGAAGCGAATCAAATCTGTTCTTCTCAAAGATTCGATAAACAATTCTCTACCGCGCTCAGCAAGTAACGTACCAGCAGTTAATGGAGTTAACGCTCCAACACCTGCACGTGTACGAACTTGATTTACTAAAGTAGCTGCGGTTGCATCTCCATAACCATTTTTGCGACAAAGTGCCTCAGCTTTATTCAAAAGAACTTCCGCATATCTCAAAAGAGGGAAGTCATTATCCATTTCGGGGTTTTGGCCTAATTTGAAGCTAAACTTTCCTAATCTGGCACCTGCTTGACGAGAGCCATTGGGAGCCAACATATTAATGGCTGGAGTATAGTTGATTTCAGGTCCATCTGTATCACCCTTATCGAAAGCTAGGTCAAGAATAGGATTTCCATTAACGTCCTTCTGAGGTCCAGCAATAAAGTTTGCAGCTTTTCTCTTATCAGCCGCATCATAAGAGTTATAAAATTCTTCCATCGTAGAATAACCATTCCAAGGTTGCTGAGCAAGCTTGTAAGTTAACTGGCTAGGATAGTGGAGAGTCATTTGTGCGATGTTCATACCACTTCCAGTAACCTCATCAAATGGAGCTACAAATATGTGCTCCACATTTTCTACGTTGGCTGGAGAAAATACATCTTTATATTCAGGTGACAGGCTGTACAAACCACTGTTGATCACCTCGTCTGCAGCCGCAATTGCCTTATCGTAATCTGCATTATCCGGAGCTGTTCCTTTGTAAATATTGGCATTCAGATATAAGCGAGACAATAAAGCGTTTGCAGCACTTTTGTTAGCTCTGCCATATTCTGCCTTGCCTGCCGGAAGATCAGGTAATGCAGCCAATAATTCAGACTCAACAAACGCGTAAACAGTAGGTCTATCAGATTGTGGAACGTCAGATGAAGATACAGCTAGTTTTACTCGTCCAAAAACATCCAATAATCTCCAATAAAAATAAGCGCGCAGGAATCGAAGTTGAGCTTTATTCGCGGCAGTAATACTAGCATTTGCAAGTAATTCGTTACACTGGAAGATACCGGTATATGTATCATTCCATGCTCCGTTAATACCACCCACTGTTGAACTAAATTGATGCTTGTGCATGCTCAACCAGATACCACCATCAAACCAGTCACCACCTTTTTGAGTGATTACTGCTTCATCCGATGAAATTTCCTGAACAGAAAAGTAACTTCCATGATTGGCTGTACCATTGAGAACTCTTGAGAAAGCTCCTGAAAGCCCATCGTTCGGTGTAGCCTTATTCACATTATTTTTAACACCTACACCTGGATTTTGTAATGGCGCATTGTTAGCAAAGTCGCCTTTCAATTCTTCATCCAGATTCGTGCAGGCTCCACCACCCACAATCAGGGCAGACACCAATGTATATTTTAATATATGTTTCATATCTAATTCGTTAACTAGTTTATTACAGACCAATTGATAATCCGAAAGTATAAGTTCTTGCTGTGAAGTAGTTATTTCTTCTGTCAATACCCGGAGCCAAAACGTCTGAAGTGGTGCTTGCAAATCCACCGTTGTCAACAGCACCTGGATCTTGAAGTACTGGCTCAGGATCAATTCCAGAATAAGAAGTGATTGTAAACAAATTCTGGCCGCTAATGTAGAATCGGATATTCTTGAACATGCTATTAGGATTTCCTTTTACTGTATACCCTATTTGCATGTTATCTAGGCGTAAAAAATCAGCCGACTCAACATACAAAGAACTATACTGAGCAGAGGTTAATCCAGCTACAGCCTTGTTGGTAATCACTCTATTGTAAGAATTGATAGCTCCCAAATCAATAGGCTCATAGAAAGCACGGAAATTGTTAACCAAGCTATGACCAAAAGCTGCACGGAAAAATACATTCATATCCCAGTTTTTATAATTCACTTGGTTTCTCCAACCTATTTCCATTGTAGGGATACCATTACCAAGCTTCTTGAAATCCGCACCAGCTAATAAAGCATCACCAGGGGCAGCCTTAATCGTTCCATCTCCATTTAAGTCAGCAAACTTAGGCGTTCCATCTGTATTCACACCAGCAAATACTGGACCCCAAATTTGGCCGATTTCTTCACCAACAGCAACGCGAATTTGGTTTGTGCTATTTTGACCAGGGGCTCCCAAGTTGGCTCTCACTTGTGTACTAGCACCAACAATTGACTCGAGGGTTGATTTATAGCTGCTCAGAACAATTCCTGGAGTCCATCTAACTTGTCCAAACTGAAGTGAAGCATAAGTCAAGTTTAATTCGATACCATCTGTTTTCAAAGATCCTGCATTTTGGAACTGGAAAGGAGCTCCAACCTGCGCCACTTGAGTAGGCACTAAAGAAACAAAATCTTTTACTGATCTAGTGTAAACATCTAAGCTACCTGATAATTTACCCCATAATCCAAAATCGATACCAACGTTGGTTTCGGCTTTTTCTTCCCACCTTAAATTCGGATTTCCAGCACGCTGTCTTGTAATGCTTCCTCCACCTTGGTTAGAGTAAGTGTAAAGATCTTGTGCAACACCTGAATCAGTTGGGAGAGAACCTGTCACTCCATAACCAATTCTGATCTTTAAATTATCTACACGATCAATCTGTAAATATTTATTCAAATCAACTCCTAAACCAGCTGCAGGAAAAACACCATAGCGATTATTTGCGCCCAATTTAGTTGAACCTTCTCTCCGTACTGACGCATTGAAGAATATAGCATTATCGTATGTTAAATTAACACGAGCAAAAGTTGCTATAATTTTATTGATAGGTGACTTGCTGCTGCTGATGCCTAGTAGATTAGGGTTACCACTTAAGATATCACCCGAATTCTCTAATGCGTTGTAACCCAATTGGTCGTTGGGGAAATTTCCCAATGAAAGAAATATGTCCTCAAACTGATCTTCTTGATAAGAGTAACCAGCGGTTGCTGATAAGTCAATTTTATCAAACTTCTTAGAGTAGGTTGCATATCCTTCAAATAGAGTAAATGAGCGATCAGAAGTATATCTTCTGGCTAAGCCACCTCTATTTAAACCTCTGAAAAGAGAATTTCTTGAATAATACTCTCCATTCAATACGCTTTCGAATTGTTGTCCATAATTTACTGTGACAGTCAAATTGTCAATTACTGTATAATCAACCTTCGCATTGTAGTTCAGGTTTTTTCTTTTTCCTTCATTGACGTTTTGTTCCAGAATTGCTACAGGGTTGAAGTTATCAAACAAAATTGCCTGATAATAATCACCTGTGTTAAATCGGACGGGGGCTGTTGGATTAAATAGTACAGCGTAACGCAACGCTTCATTAAATGAAAAATTACTATTTCTATTTGTAAAGGACATATTTACATCCACTCTCAATTTATCATTAAGTGCGGTGTGGGTTAAACTGGCTCTTGTATTAATCTGGTCGAAACCTGACTTCTTCAGAACTCCATTTACATTTCTGAAGTTAGAAGAAATACGGAATTGAGTCTGTTGACTACCTCCTGCGATTGAGATGTTATGAACATTTGAAACACCTGTCCTTGTTACTTCTTTTTGCCAATCGGTTACTGAACCCAGATTATTTCCTCCAGCCGCTACATATTGACTAGCGGTCATGACAGGTATGCTATTGGCAACGGAAGCTGCAGCTACATAGCCATTGTAATCAATTGATAAACCGCCTTTTCCTGATCCTCTTTTGGTTGTTACTAGGATAACACCGGAAGAACCACGGCTACCATAGATAGCAGCAGCAGAACCGTCTTTTAAAACGTTGATTGATTCTATATCATTTGGATCTACGTTATCCAAAGAGGCTCCTAAAACACCATCAATTACAACCAATGGCTGAACGTTTGAACCTACTGTTGAAATACCTCTTAAACGAATTACAGCACTTGAGTTGGGGTCACCTCCTCTGTTGTAAATACTCAAACCAGCAACCTTACCTTGCAAAAGTTGAGTAGGATCGTTGATGTTACCTACGTTGAAATCCTTTGTGCTAAGGGTTGCAACTGAACTGGTAATCTCTTTCTTATCTTGAGTTCCATAACCCACAACCACTACTTCTGATAATGCGGTAACGTCTGACTGCAAAGTGACATTAAGAGATGTTTGTGCACCAACTGCTACTTCTTGGGGAGCATACCCCACAAAAGAAAAGACTAAGGTAGCGTTTGCACCTACCGAAATGGTATAATTACCATCTGCGTCAGTCACTGTTCCATTAGAAGTTCCTTTTTCGAGAATGTTTACACCCGGGATTGCCGAGCCGTCATCGGAAGACGTTACTTTACCTGACACGGATTGCTGAGCGAAGGCCGAGGCGGCCCCGAACATCATCATCACCGCGAGGTACCTGCGAACAAACAGATACAATTTGGTCATAGTTTGAATTAGTTTAGGGTTAATTAAAAATTACTTACTAAGCAATGTTACCCATTTATTAAGGTTTTAGCGCTAAAAACCGCATAAAAAAAACAAGAAACGATTGCGCAAACGATTGCGGTCTTATTATTTTCCTATTTAAAAACCCTTATTTTATCAAAATTGCTAAGGATCAGCAGATATTGCCCATCCAAAAATGCGGCTTTTCTTGCATCAAAACCGGTGTCGAAAAGGGCATTTTTTTGTACCACAATTCGACCCTCTTCGTACTGAATTTTTGAACCAAATGACGCATCTAATCGTCCAAACTGTGTTTTACAAGAATAAAAATTCCCTAACACGTAGATTTCTGGCATATTATTTTGCGTATTGCTACTTGAAACAATAGCCCGAACCGATGAAATCTGTAATTCATTCGGTAACACATCTATCGAAAAACTACCTGATCCATTATTTTTCAACGCAATGGTTTGCAGTAATTTTACATGCTTGCTTTTCGAATCACGCACGGTTCCATTTAAAAGAATCTCCGAAAGGGTTGCTCGTGCATAAGTTGAATAGTTGTTAAAGGGCTTCTTTAATGTGGGCAACTGAAATAGCATTTCATCGCGTGTTGCAATTGGATACTCTTTTCCATGATTATAATAGGATATCAATGGATCAATTCGATTGTCTCCATTAAAATCTCCATATCGCACAGTTAATGGAGCTTCCGCAGAAACACTCCACGGTAAATTACTGCCTGCATTTCCGACAATGAAATCGATATCTCCATCCCCTTCTAAATCCAGCGGCTCGATACAATTCCACAAGCCATCTGTGTCTTTCAATGCATGGTCAGCAATCTCCACCAACTTACCTTTCTGATTTTCAAACATCCGGATGGGCATCCACTCACCTACAATTACCAAGTCTTGCCATGAATCACCATTCAAATCAACCCACTTTGCATCGGTCACTAATCCGATTTCACGCAAATCGGGATTCACTTCATTCGTAGCGACTACTAATTTTATCCTGCCTGTTGATTGATCGGATTCATTGCGTAGAATGGCACTGGGTGAATGATACGGAAAGGCTCCGGGCCTCACATGGCCACCTACGAACAAATCGATATCTCCATCATGGTCGAAATCGCTTGCTGTTACACAACTACCATTGATGTGATCTTGAGGGGTTGACTCAAGTGCTGCTTTCTTAAAAAGTCCTTTGCCCTGATTGATGTAAAGTCGATCGTCTAATCGATCACTTCCGCCTTCAAATTCATTACTTCCACTCACCACAAACAAATCAAGATCTTTGTCTGCATCTACATCAAAAAAAACAGCTCCTACATCTTCTTTTTCCTGATCTTCTTCCCACGGCTGAGAACCTGCGCGTCTATATTTTCCTTTTCCTTCCCCGAGAAAAAGCACCGACTTTTGATAGGCTCCTCCTCCCACGTAAAAATCATCTTGACCATCTCCGTTTACATCACCAACTGCCAAAGCAGGTCCGTATCGCGACATTTGATAGGGGATTAAAGGTTCACGATCAAAATCAACAAAACTACTTTCGTGATGTACAAAATCAATTCCACTGACATCGGATATATCCTTCCATTCTGAATGAATGGAAGGCTCCATTTCCGGATGATGCTCTGCCGTTTTGTAAGAAACCTCTACGAGGCGATCCGTTTCCTCCTGAGACGTTTTTGTTATTTTACCATCGGGCCATACAACCTTTATTGAATATTTCGCTTTGCCTGCTCCTAACCCGAAATGAAGAATGGAAGAAACAGAAGATTGAAATCCTCGTGTAGAGGTAACTTCTTGTAGTTGTTGCAAGCTATCAGTCTGAACGTACACCTTTGAACCAATGGCAAAAGTATTCGTTGGGAAATCATTTAGCTTAATTGCAACGAAGTGTGTATTCGCATTTTCACTTTGATGATTCAACCAAATTTTAGCGACCTCATTCGTATTGTTCGTAACGATTTCTAAATCTCCATCATTATCCAAATCGGCATAAGCTGAACCAAATGAAAGATTGGGTTCGAACAATCCCCATTTCTCTGTAACGTTTTCAAAAGAAAGATTGGCATTATTGCGAAAGACATAGTCCGATGTTTTTGTGGATGTCATCTGGCTGATTAATTGAAAGAGTTCTAGCGTCTTTCCCTTTTGTGCTGCCTCTTTTTTTGCATCTTCAACGGTGTACTTTAGGAAGTCCAGACTTGTGAAATCGCGCAGGTAGCCATTGGTGACGAACAAATCTTTATAGCCATCATTATCAAAATCTGCTAGCAGAGGAGCCCAACTCCAATCCGTAGCTGATACACCCGCCAATTGCCCGATTTCAGAAAAAAAAGGAATCTGCGAATTTGTGTTTCCCTGATTTAATTGCAATGTGTTTCGCATCTGCTGGTGATGAAATCCGCTATCCAACATCAACTGGTAACGGTTATAATCGTCTGGACCCTTCAATAACTTTTGCCGGTAGTTATCCTCCGGCCACATGTCTACTTCTACTAAATCAATTTTCCCATCATTATTAAAGTCGGCTGCATCCGTTCCCATTCCATTTCTGGAAAAGTGACCAAACGATGCTTCGGACGTTTCCTGAAAAGTACCATTCCGATTGTTGATATAGAAGAAATCTTGCTCTTCGTAATCATTCGTTACATAGATATCCGGCCACCCATCATTATTAAAATCACTTACAGAAACACCTAAACTAAAATTGATGCCACCTCCATGGATCCCGGCTTCTGCACTCACTTCCGTAAAAAAAGATTTCGATAAGCCGATCAAATCATTTCGTTGCTGATCTTGGCGATAAAGGCGGTTTCCAAAATTAGGATGCCGCATGTTTCGCAACTTATTGGTATTGATAAAAGGCGAATAAAAATGATTGCCATGGTTGATGAGAAACATATCTAAGTCACCATCGCGGTCATAATCAAAAAATGCAGCTTGCGTGGAGAACGTTCCGGCAGCATCTAATCCATATTCTTTGGATCGTTCGGTAAATGTTACTTGGCCGTTGGTATCTTGCCCGTTATTGATGTATAACTCATTTGACAAATTTTGGCTTGTGTCTGCACCTGAGTAGCAGACATAAATGTCGAGCCAACCATCGCTGTTGACATCGGCAGTAGTGACACCAGTTTTCCAGGTTGCACGCCCTCCAACGCCAGCAACCACGGTTACATCCTCAAACCGGAGGTTCTTGCGGTTCAAGTATAGTTTATTGCTGACCACATTACCGGTAAAGTAGAGGTCGCACCAGCCATCGTTATTAAAATCAGCCGCAGCCACTCCCCCACCGTTGTATAAATATTCATAGGTAAGAATATTCAGTTCAGCTGTTTCTTCAATCAAGTTTGAAAATTGTATGCCAGAATCAGTCGGATCTAGTTTTGTAAATAAGACATCTTTGCTCTGCTTACATGCAAAAAAGAAAAAACAGACGAAAGTTGACAGGAACAAGAATCGGAATTTGCTGACAAAGCGCACCATTCGAATCTCATTCATGGCTGCTATTTTTTCAAAAACCGCTTTTTAACGATTCCGCCTTCCAGTCTAATTTCAGCAACATACATCCCGTTGGCTATGGTACTTACGTCCCAAGATGTTCCATCCAACTGACGCAATGGTACGGTCGCACCATGCATATTGATGAGATGGACTGACTGTATCTCGAGATCAGATTCAATACGCAGCACATCGTTGGAAGGATTTGGATAAACACTTAGATAAATTGCTTCTTCGCTAATTGAAGTAATCAAATTCTCAATTGCTACATCGGTATACAACTTATATTGACCAGGAGTCAGCTCAAACGATTGGCTCGTGGAAGTAACATTAACCGCAGCTCCATAGGCATAATAATCATACCATGTGCCTGTATGTGGAAAAGTAACCTGAACGGTTTGGTTGGTCACATCAAAATTCGCCACAGAGACAACATTCATTTGCGATGCATTCGCAGGAGTTGCCGTATATGGTTTGTTCTTGAGCATCACCTGCTTTACGATATCATTTCCAGGCGTGATCGTTGCATCACCGTTTGTAAATACACTGTAGGTTTTTCGGAGGCGAATGAGATCGGCAGTTACATTAAATAAGCTGGCTCGATCTGCAACCTGCTGATAATCCCATTTAATCGGCTTGGCAGCAGTACGACAATCATTATTGATCGTAACTCCATCGGTGCATGTGTTGATACTTTTATCATAACCCAATTCACCAAACTGCCAGATCATTTTTGGTCCGGGTATAGAAAAGAAGATTAAACTAGCTGCCTTCATTCGATTGAGTGCGGTGGTAAGTGTTTTCACTGAATACAAACCAGCCGCATTTCCAAATTGAAGATTTTTATACATCAATCTCTCCTCATCATGGCTCTCCATATAACCTATATTGTTGGGTACAGTCCAAGATCGGTTGACATAATACATTCCGCTGATACTGCTTGAGGACCCATACCCCATCGTGTTTTGATTAAATGAATTGTTAAAGTTAGACCACAGCATCATTCCTTTTCCTTCATTAGATTTATACTCGGCCAACTCCTTTTCTTCACTATTATCTGCAAAATGTTCCAAGATCACATAGGCCGTTGGTGTATGCGACCAAATCTTGTCGGCCATTCTCTTTAATATGGCAATCCGAGACGCATCATACGCTCCCCAGGCGCTCACATTAGTCGGGTTGTTGGTTTGCGTAAACCCTTTCGATAAATCAAATCGGTAGCCATCCATTTTAAATTCATTCAGCCAATAATGGTTGATGGTATCCAGATACGTTTTGGTATACGGGCTTTCGTGATTCATATCAAAAAAGACATTGAATGGATGCGTGGCGTCTACATTGAACCAGCGGTTATTGGCAGTAGGTTTGAAGGTGGTAAAGTTAAAGTCCATCATCAAATACGAGTTGGGCAAATCTTGCTGGTTCATGACCACATCCAGAATAACGGCAATACCATTCTGATGACATTTATCAATAAACTCTTTGAGTTTGTTTTTTGTGCCATAGAATTTATCGGGAGCAAACATAAAATTCGGGTTGTATCCCCAACTATCATTGCCACTGAATTCGGTGATGGGCATCAACTCGATGGCATTCACGCCCAGTCGTTTGAAGTACTTGATCGTATCGATTAAGTTTTGATAATTCTTTTTACCAGTGCCAAAGAAGTCGCGTATGTGTAACTCGTAAATCACCAATTTTTCTTTAGCCGGTTTTTGAAAATTAGCGACTTGCCATTGGTAAGGCTGTTGATTGGTTTGTAAGACCGATACCCGATTGAAATACCATTTATCGGTGAGTGCTTTCTCAGGGAAAGCCTTCAGTGCAGGATAGGTTTCTGCCGGTATATATTGATCGTCCGGATCTAAAATCTTATCCGCATAGGGATCAGCTATTCGTAAAGTCTCATCCACTAAATATTGAAAGGCATACTCTGTTCCGGATGTTAAGCCAGAAATTTCCAACCAAAAATGTTCGCCTGATTTTTTCATTTGATAGGCAGCGTTGATGCCCCAATCGTTAAAATCGCCTATTACATAGACAGACGATTTGCCTGGAGCCCATAGCCCCAAGGTAACTTTAGTTGGATCTGCTGAATAATTGATACCATCTTTGATTCCCGCGGGGCGAGACTGCACTACGGTGGCCGTCCGAATGGTATAATTAAATGAAATGGTTTTGTTCTGAGTTCCAGCCACAGCCTCGCATACGACCTGCGTGGTGCCGCTTGTTTCATTGACGGTATGATTGTACGTAAGCGTAGTACCTGTTTGAGTAGCTACGGTAGAACCATTGATTTTTAAGGTGAGTGTGGCACTCTCCGAAGCATTGACAGTGATCGGAAATTGGTCACCAGTATTTTTCAGGAATGAAGTGGTGGTAGGCGAGGCAAAAGTGACATTAAATCCGGATGAAAAGTCAATGAATTTATCTACATCCGTTTGTTTGTTATCACTCCAGTTGTTGGTTTTTAATTTCAAACCAATCCTTGGAATATCCGCTGCTGTTTTATTGAAAAAAGTAGTTGGTGTAAAGGTGATCTGATAAACATTGGTACTTTGACGAGTACACTTGGCTGCATTAGTCAAAGTTGTATTGCTTGATGCCGGATTCACGTTAGATGGGGCATCAAAATCAGCACTGCCCGTTTTTTTAATCCATGTCCAGATAAACACCGGATTTGTGTTCGCATCGTATGCTGTAAAGTTCGCCAGGCTGGTACCAGTAACATCCACAGTAATCGTTACTGGTTGATTCGCCACCGGAAAAGCAGGATTGGTGGTGACTACCTGAGCCCATATTAACTGGGGCACCAACAACAAAATCAATAAATATCTTTTCATAAAACGGAGTATAAAGTAAAGAGGCTGTCTCAGAAAACGTATGAGACAGCCTCTTGGTTAAAACAATATTTGATTATGGCTTAACAGTTACCACCTTGGTGTTCAAATTGACATTGATTGTTTTCGAACCCGATGCTCCAATATATCGGAAGTTTTTGTCGCCATCATTCGCGTTCTCAAAAAGAGCATCAACGGTTGTAAAGTATGGATAATTGTAGGATGTTGGTCCCCAATCTGCTTGAGCAAAAAAGCGGAAAGTTTCATTATTCACAAAATTAGCAGTGGCTTCATAAACACCAGCACTAATATAGGTCATATTGATACTTACCCCTGTTCCTGGTTTATCCCATCCACCAATTCCGGCTCCTGTCATGTACAATACCGGTTTTGGCAAATCGCCAACAACTACTGTCTTCTTATTGATATCTACGGTAATTTTATAGGGGCCGGGTGAACCGGTAAATTGAAGATTTTTGTCACCATCGTTGGCGTTGACAAACTTCGCATCTACCGAAGTAAAGAATGGGTAATTGTAAGATGTAGGTCCCCAATCAGCCTGCGCAAAGAAACGGAAAGCGCCTACTACAAAATTCGCATTTGCTACAAAAACACCTGGTTTAACATACGTCATCTTCACACTAGCGCCAGTGCCTGGTTTATCCCATCCACCAATACCTGCACCGGTCATATACATCACTGGCTCATCCACAGCGGTCATCGCTACGGTCTTTGTTTTCAAATCTACTTCAACCTTGAAATAACCTGTAGTGCCAATAAATTTTAAATTGCTGTCGCCATCATTGGCATTTTCAAACAAAGAGCTTACTGTAGTAAAGAAAGGATAGTTGTAAGACACAGGTCCCCAATCTTGTTGAGCAAAGAAACGGAACGCTTGTCCATTGGTAAACTTAGCGATGGTCTCATATTTCTTAAATGCAGGGCTTTGTAGTTCAACAGCCGCATCCGGCCAAGGTCCCCAACCATTCAACGCAGCACCCATGCCATAAATAGGAGGAAAACTGGTCGCGTAGGGAGTAACTGTAATCGTTCTTACGCTAGAAATTACCGTAGCAACTTTGTCGCTGACAGTTGAAGTAACTCTCAACTTTATCGCTGCTGCCTCTTCCGGATTCAATCCTAATCCAAGAAGCTTTTCATTCATATCACTTACTTTGATCGCGGCTTCCAACTTTCCATTAGACACAGACGCAAGTTCAATTGGAGTTGTAAAATCACCAGTCGACTTATCGATTTGTAACTTGTAGGTAATTGACGCATTGAATCCAAAATTAGGAGCCGTCCACTTGAATGTTTCTAACGTATTCGCAGCATTTTCAACTGTTAACACATAGGCGCTAGCAGTTGGTGCCAACAGTTCGTTGGCAGTAACCGATGACTTAAGTGTTGGCTTTACAGCATCATCTTTACAGGATGTCATAAAAAGCGTAGCCATCAAAGCCAACAGGCTGAAGATTCTCGCAACTTTGACTATTTTCATATTGTATATTTTTTATTGATCAATGTTTCGGTAGTACTAGTAACCATCATTTTGCTTCAAGTTGGGGTTTGACCCAAGATCAGCTGCAGGAATAGGGAACAAAGCTCGTTTAGCTTCAATAGATGCACCCGCAGCAACACCACCTTTCCAAGGCCACAAATAAGTCGATCCAACAAATTTATTGAAGCGAATTAAGTCTGTTCTTCTGTGCGCCTCCCAATACAATTCACGGGCACGCTCATCAAGAATAAAATCGAGTGTTAACTGATTGGCGGCAATTGCTCCCGGTGCATTTCCGGCTGCAACATCTCCAGATCTGGTACGGATAGCATTCACATAGCCTAATGCCGTAGTTATATTACCACCCGATCCACCTCTTAATACTGCCTCCGCATACATCAAATAAGCATCCGCCAAACGGAACATCGGGAAATCAGTGTCCGGAAAGCCCGTTGCATCATTTGGAGCGACCACATCAGTAGATGAAATGTTTCTGAACTTATAAATTCCGTATCCGTCAGTGCTTTTGTTCACTGCTCCGATTTCTAACGACTGACCTTTGTCTTCTTTTGCAAAAATAGCCCGTGATTCAGTCAGCACAGGGAATTTTGCTACAAATGCTGAAGTCGTTCTTAAGCCCGACCAACCACCGTTACCTGCGTTTCCATTGATCATTACTTGCACAATTGAATACGCCTGCGATTTTGCACCGTCAAAATTTTGAGAGAAAATGATCTCAGTATTATTGGTGTTATTATCAGAACGGAAGAGGTTAGCATACTTAGGAGAAAGCGTATAACCAGCCGCAATTACTTCATTCAACTGAGTAATTGCCTCTGTATACTTAGGTTGGTTGATATACACTTCGGAATTCAAATAGAGTTTTGCCAGCAACATCGCACACGCTGCCTTATCTGCTCTACCATACTCGAAGCGAGGTTCACCCAAATCTGCTTTAATAGCCTTTAATTCAGATTCAACATAAGCATACAATTCAGCTCTCGATTTTTGAGGAGGAAAGTAAGCACCGGGCAGATCGGCTTCAGTAACAAACGGCATTTTTCCAAACAGATCGATACCATGGTAATATGCTAACGCACGGAGGAAGCGCGCTTCGGCTTGAAACTTTTTAATCTCTGTATCACCTGTTTTACCTGAAGTAGCGCGAATAAATTCATTGGATAGTGCCGCCACATTCATGATACGGGCAAACAAGGCTGTTGGAATACCATCTGATGGCAACCATGTATTGTAGTGCAAGTTGAAGATAGTACCGTTTGCATCATTGGGATAGGTCCACACTGCCTCATCCGTAGGCAATTCTTGCATATACCACAATGAGCGAACAAAACAGCTGAATCCTTCATCCACACCAGCAACATCTTGAGCACCCACTGGTCCTTTTTGACCCGTTAAGGCAAAGGCTGCATACAGCTTCGCCAACCCCTGCTTGTACGATTCAGTCGTTGTGTAAACTTTATCTGAAGTAGACAAGAATGGATCATTCGGTTTCACATCGAGGTCACCAACGCATGACATCAGAAACGTCATTGAGACAAAAACGCTCAGCGTAGAAAGTTTTATATATTTCATTTTCATAATCTGATTCATTAATTAGTTAAAAAGTAACATTTACACCAAGTAAAATGGTTCTGGGACGAGGATAAATGTTGTTATCAATGCCTCCATCAACTTCCGGATCTAAGCCTTTGTAATCTGTGATGACAAAAGCATTTTGAACCGTCAAGCTCAATCTCGCCTTCACCCGCTCCAAAAACACATTGTCAAAGCTGTAGCCTAAACTCAGGTTATCCATTCTGAAAAACGAAGCATTCTGAACATAGTAGTCTGAATAAATTTGTTGAGTGGTAAACTTCGTATCATTGATGGAATTCAATGTATTGCTGAAGAAGCCAAGATTATACAACCCGTTATAGAATGCTCTTCCGGATTCTACATTGTTGTACACATAGTTTCCAATGCTCAAACGTCCGGAGAATGAGAAATCAAACTTCTTATAATTTACTCGTGAATTGATACCAATTAAAAAATCTGGAATCGGTGTTTTATATCTGTAGCGATTCAGGTTATTACCTACTACGCTACCACCACTTCCCGAACGATCCACATACAAACCTTCTACTGGCTTGCCAGCAGCATCGTAAACTTGTTGGTATGGGAAGAATGAATTGGCTGCGTAACCAACCTGATCATTGCGAATGAAAGCGTCTACTCCAATTCCTCCGTTGAAGTTACCGAGGTAAGTTGGATCATTTGTCAGATTAAGTTTGGTGATCTTGCTATTGAAAGTAGTGAAGTTAGCACCCACATTGACCGTGAGATCTTTCGTAGACACCGGTGTTCCCTTCAATGTTAATTCAAAACCTTTCACCTCCATGCTTCCCACATTCGTATTGATAAAATTAGAGAAGTTAACTCCGTTTGCAATTGCAATGTAGTTCAACAAGTCTTTGGTGTTTTTTTGATACACTTCGATAGAACCGGAAATTTTATCTTCGAAGAATCCAAAGTCAGCTCCGATATTGTAAGTAGTTGTTTCTTCCCATTTGATATTTCCATCATATGGATTAGGACGTTGGGTCACATAGAATGAATTTCCCAATTGGTATTGTGTTTGCGAATCGGAAGACTGATAAGTGGCGAGATAAGGAAAATAGTTTGAACCGATATCCTGTTGACCTGTAACCCCAAAACCAGCTCTCAATTTCAAATCAGATAAAAATCCTACGTTGGCCAAAAATTGTTCATCCTTCATTCTCCATGCTAATGCAACAGATGGGAATAGGCCCCAACGATTGGCAGGTCCAAAACGAGATGAACCGTCATTACGCAACGTAGCCGTCAATAAGTATTTTCCGTTAAATGTGTAATTCAAACGGCCAAAGAAAGAAACTAGATAATTTTGGCTTTTTGATGGGTTCGAAATGGTTCGAGCCAGGTTTTTGTTAACACTGTAAGAATCGCGATAGAAATGTTGCCAACCGTAACCAGCAGTAAAGTCAATTTTATGATCTCCAAACTGCTTGGTGTAATTACCGAAAATATCTAATAACTCCGATTGGTTTCTTCCACCATATGTATTGTCTCTTCCTACTAATTGTGTATTCGGAGCAGCAACACCATTGTTTTCAAAAGCGGCAGTAATAGGCGCTCTGTTAAAACCATCACTAACTGACCGGTCAATACCGGCATTAACGGTTATCTTGATGTCCGGGAAGAATTTTAATTTGTAGTCAGCTTTGAAACTGGCAATAATACGATTCGCGGTTGACTGATTGTCTGTTTGATTCAACTGTGCAACCGGATTAGCTGTTCCGCTGATGGCTCCTTTGCTCAGCCATGAGAAATATCCGCCATATTGCGTAGCACTCGCATCATAGATAGGTTGTGTCGGGTCAAATGTAACGGCACTTCCCACCGCTCCTGCTTCTCCAAAATTTGTAAATGAAACATTGCCTTTCACACTCATATCCAATTTCAAATCTCCGTTTAAGAACGTAGGGCTTGCGTTGATATTAATAGAGTGCCGTTGCAATCCGGTAGTTTTCAAAATACCTTGTTGATCTGTGTACCCATAAGAAACACGATACGGAACACCTTTAATAGATCCGGATGCGCTTAAATTATGATCGTGCGAAATCGCGTCTCTGAAAATTTCGCGCTGCCAGTCAGTGTTGGCATTACCTAATTTCAATTTAGCTGCTGCATCGATACCTGATGTTCCGTTGGGCAAACTGTTGATAAGCGCTTTGTATTGTGTGGCATTCAATACGTCTACATATTTTACAGGAGAACCAATGGAGACGTTGGCATTGTAGGTAAACTTCGTTTTGCCTTCCGCACCTTTTTTGGTGGTAATGATGATGACGCCATTGGATGCACGTGAACCATAAATAGCTGTGGCCGAAGCATCTTTTAACACGGTAAATGTTTCAATGTCATTTGGGTTAATCGTAGCGAGTGGGTTGGCAACACCACCGGGGCTTGTATTATCCACTGGAAAACCATCGATAACTATCAATGGATCGTTGCTAGCGTTTAGTGAAGCTCCACCACGAATACGAATAGTTGAACCGGCACCAGGAGCACCACTGGATGATGTAATGGCCACACCGGCAAACTTTCCAACTAACAAATCTTGTGGAGAGGTGAGCACACCTTTGTTAAAGTCTTTATTGGAAATGGCAGTTACTGCACCGGTTGCATCTTTCTTTTGAACTTCTCCATAACCAATCACCACCACTTCCTGCAATGCCGTTACATCTGCTTGCAACACCACGTTAATCGTAGTTTGATTTCCCACGGTGATCTCTTGCGTTACATAACCAATAAAAGAAAAATCAAGAACCGCGTTGGCTCCCACACTGATTTTGAAACTTCCGTCTCCATCCGTCACCGTTCCGTTGGTGGTACCTTTCTCCAGAATGTTCACGCCAGGCAGTGGCGAACCATCGTCCGAAGAAGTCACTTTTCCCGAAACCACTTGCTGGGCAAAAATTGGCGCAAAGCCAAATACCAGCAATACCGTCAGGCACTTTCTTGCTGTTTGGTAAAATTTAATCATACAGATACTTAGGGTTAATAATTATTTGGTCAGGTTTCCATTCGCCCATCCTCATAGTATGGGCAAATTTTGTTTCGCTTAAAACTAATTAAAGAAGAATGGATTTAGGTAGTGAAAATCGAAAAAAATGTTACGGAAACGTGACCGCAATCGTTTGTAATTTTTTTCGGACTCCTTTTTCACCAAAACCTCCAAAAACTGAAATAACCAAAGAAGATTTTGTGTAGAAGGAAATTGACGGAATAACCCACAAAAAATTCAACTAAATTACCGTTCCGGATTTGAAAAGAATGGCCAATTTTAATCAGCTGAAAGCCGTCTCAACGGCTACTTCTTCACTTTCTTTCGCATGGGGAATTCAAAACCGATGCGCACCATCAGGCGATCGGGATAGGGTGCCTTATCGTGATCGCTCCAAATGCGATACATCGTTTGCACATTGCCCATAATGGATTTATATACTTTAAAATCTTTCTTCAAGCCCACAATCACATTCCACTCCCAGTCGCGTCTGGCAAACTCTGTCTGACTGAGTAACAAGGGTGGAATCAGGGCGTTGACCCATTCAATGTCACCACGTACCTGAAATCCTTTGGGCAGCGACACTTCATTATAGGTGCGGAAGCCATACACACGTTCTGAAACTTTGGGCGTCCATTTATCAAAGGTAATGCGCTCTACCCAACCCAGACCCGCCTTCCACTTGGGGTAAATTTTATAAGCGATGGATGGATTGATATCAAGCAAAATGCTCTTCTCATTGATGATTTGAAATGTCAGTGCCGGCACCAATCGCTCGATCAGTGGTTTTCCTTTAAGAGGATTGGGCAGCCGTTTCGGCAAATCGGCCATGCTCTTTACTTCGCTGTAGCGACTCTTCAGCTTCGCCATCTTTTCCATGGCACCCTTCAGCACTTCTTCTTTTCCGGCAAAATGATTGACCGCTTCCGTCTTCACCTGGTCTTTGGCCATGTTGAGCATGGCACTGTCCGGGCGACTGCCTAATTGCTTTTTGTATTTATCTAACTCCGTGTTCTGTCCGGTGATTTCTTTCATCTGCCCCGACTTGTTCAACTCGTTCTCGGCTGCTTTCTCCACACTTTTGGCATCCGGTAACTCTCCTTTCGAAAGGGCTTGCACATCTTTGCCATACTCACCCAACTGCTGGGTTGGATTGATAGCCTGATTCACATCCGGAATGGATTGCCCTGCCGGTGCACCGGGTATGTTCACTGGATTCGCTCCTACTCCACTGACACCGGGAATACTTGGCGCACCCGAAGGCAAACCACTCATGCCGGGCAATTGAACTCCGGGAATTGGATTATTGATTCCAACATCAGGAATTTTTCCATTCACCATGGGTATGTTAAACTTGCTGATGGCCTGCTCCAAAGGTGCTATTTGTCCTTGCAGTTCAGAGGGCATCTGCAAGTCCTTTAAGTTTTTGGTGGCTTTGTCTTTGAGTGCGTTTACTTTTTGGGTGAGCTCGACAGTCTTGGCGGTACTCAGGCGACTGATACTATCGAGTTTGGAAGCGTATTTGTCCGTTGGTAAGCTTAAACGATTTAAGCTATCAATCTTTTGTTGAAGACTCGCCTTGCGTTCATTCAGTTGATTGATAGGTTGCTGGTAGGCGCGTTGCAAGCTATCGGTCTTGGTTTGAAAATCATTTCGGATGGCTTCGGCTTTGCGGGCTGCCGCACGGGCGGTGCTATCTCCCGGCAGTTGCAAACTATCCAGCTTTGCTTTTAGCTGGTTTTGCACTGAATCGACACGTTGGAGTTTCTCTTTGGCCGCTTGAGTTGAAATTTGCACGCTGTCCTTTACCTGCGCCACGGCACCTATGCCCAGCAACAAAATCAGGAAAGCAAACAATGCGGTTTTCATTGGGTAAAGATAGGGGTTTGGAGATTGGTGAGGAAAATAATAGTTCAATATTAGAAATAGCCATTAACTACCTATTTCCTTTAATTGAACCTTGTCTACTTTCCGTTCATTACCGAGTTGTTACCAAACCAGCACCGAGAGGTGGTTTACAGCCTGTGCTTACACACGGACTGCGAAAGGCCTACTATCATCTTTTGCACAGTATAGAAACACGACCGCCTGTCTTGTTTCTTTCACGACACACTCCGCGCTAGAGGGGGGGACTCTAACTTCCACGCTAGTGGTGAGTTAATTTTTAGAGAGCACGGATGACCCAACACACATTCCATCTCACAACATCCGCGCTAGTGGATTCTTTTATGGTTGTTGGTTTTGCGCATGTAAAATAAACACAACGTTGGTTTTCATCAAGTGCGTTGCCTTTCAACGTTACTTGCCGCGTTTGTTTTCTTTTTCATCTCACTTTTTTGTCAGATACAGGTTATCTTATCATCGCACCTCATCACCCCTATTGTTACTTTTACACGGCTATTTTCTCTGGTGCTTGTTCATGTGCCTCATTTTACCATTTTTCCTTATTTAGAATCATTCTATTTTACCCCGCGCTTCATTCCAAATTATCCGCGCCTCATTCTAAATTGTCCGCGCTCCATTCCAAATTGTCCACGCTCATTACAAATTGTCCGTGCTTCATTCCAAATTCTCTGCACTCCATTCCAAATTATCCGCGCCTCATTCCAAATTGTCCGCGCTTCATTCCAAATTGTCTGCGCCTCATTCCAAATTATCCGAACCCTATTCTAAATTATCCGCGCTCCATTCCAAATTACCCGCGCCTCATTCCAAATTGTCTGCGCCTCATTCCAAATTATCCGCGCTTCATTCCAAATTGTC
>DGYK01000059.1:4863-26214 GCA_002398365.1 Flammeovirgaceae bacterium UBA5008 | reverse complement strand
TTTGCATGATTTCACAATCATGTTTAGATTATAACCAATCGATTTGCGAGATGAAAATATCTTTTTAGGAAGTTGATAGGAACCGCACGATGAATACTTTTGCAAAAGCTGAATTAGGCCTGCTTTATTTACTGTTTTTGTCGAATCATTTACTAGAACGACCAAGTCGTCTTCATTCACAAAAACCTTTAAAGGTCGGGCATAAGCTATGCGCTCTTTAAATACTTTCTTTGAGTTTATCGGAATCGACTCAAATACTTTTCCTTCAAATCCGAATTCTTTAACCTCAGCTGGTGAATATGTTGTAGGTACATCTGATATTAGTTTTTTAAAGGTTATTGAACCGTCACTCAATAATTTCACCGTGCCACTGGTATAGGTAGAGTCTTTCACAATATAGTCCTGGCAATACGTTGTTTGGGCTAGAAGGATAATTATAATGAATGATAATTGTGTTTTTTTCATGTTTGATAATTGACTTTAATGATTTCCTTCCTGCAATAATTCATCGCGGAGCAAGTAAGCTATAATAGTGTAGAATCATACTAATCATTTATTACAGTAGAGCGCACAAATATCAACATATTGTAAAGTGTAAGTCGCAAAATATTAGAGGTTAATAATGGCCATAGTAATAAAGAGCAGTATTTGGAGTAATTCATGGCTTATTTTTTCTTGTAAAAACTGTAGCCGACCATAATTGTACTAAGAGAATTTTCAGAACTTGAAACCGGAATTCGTCCTTCTAATCGAAATCGTTTAAAAGCAATTCCGCCACCCACGAAAGGAGGTACTATTCCAACTCCTATGAATTTTGTTTCAGGTGAATAGAACGGTCCAAAGACTGAAACATTTAGGAACAATTTAAGATCATCATTTATAAAGAAGTAATGTCGAAGGCCGATGGGAATCGATATGAAGTTTACTTCTGATGTCGTATATATATTGGGTTCTATAAAAAATGACCATTTATTTCTAGAATATAGGTTATACTCTAATTCAACACCAAATTGTGTAAAAGAATTAATTACCGGGGCTCCAATGAATGATGAGCCGCCTCCTCGGATAAGTTGCCTACCAATAATTGCACTAATAGTTAAATTTCTTTTTTTTGTCGATGGCTTAGTGGTTTGATTGCTTTCCCCATTACATTCTAAATAGCCTATAAAGTACTTTACTAAAGAGTTATCTTTATACCTAACTTTTCTTACTTCTTGGATAGTAGTTTTGGGGCACTTCACATCATTAAATAGCTGTTGCTGAAATGAATTATTCTCTGCAACAATTCCATTGGTCGTCAGAAATCTTTTGTAAATGAGCTGTGTAATTTCTTTTTGCTCGGTTTTGTAAAAGTAACGAAAGAGGTTGCTTTTGGTGTAGGAATAGAGTGTAGCTTTCCCGTCCACTAATATGCGCAAGAAGGCAGAATCTTTTTTCCAAATGGGATTCCGATTATTAGTAAGGCCATCAATATTATCAGTAGATTCATCCATGTCTACGACAGCTCGAATAAACCGTGATGATCCGGTTATGGAAAACTCTTTTACCTGACTTATCTTTTTAGATTCCGGTTTACTTGAATCGTTTAGTTTAATCGTAAATTCGGTTGGGTTATTATACCACTCTAAACCATAGATAAGACAATCGATGCGTTGGTCATTGTTATCAATATAATAACCTTGCTGGTATCTTATTTGACTATACGAAGTTTGAGCAAGAAAAGCCATCAAGAAAAGTATGACTATTTTTTTTGAATGTGCGATCATATGTTGCTTACTTGTGCAATTATTTAATTAATTATTAGTTATGCAGAGTGCAATTAATGGCAAGAGAGCTACTGCACCACCCTCTTCACCACTTCTACTACCTGTCCTTTGTCTTTGGCGTTGATAGTATTGTCATACATCGCTTCGCAGTACACGCCAGGCAAGTAGAAGGTTCCACTGTAGCTGGCGGTGAGAGATACACGGAACGTGCGCTGATTGCCTGACCACAATCGGAAGTATGTATAGACCCGGTCATCACGTATGTCCTGATAATCGCCACGATCTATCTTCTCGATTCCTTCATCATTGGTTAAACGTACGTTGTTGATTTCCCAGCCCGAAGGAAACACTTGCGTGAGTGCCATGTTTTCGTAGTTGCCGCGCAAGCCCGGATTTCGCACCGTAACCCATGCGTAAAACTCCGTGCCTTGCTCTAGCTTGGTTACGTCAACCACTGCGCCTTTGGAGTTGGTGTATAGCACTTCCATGGAAAGATTGGTGCGCAGTGCTTCTTCCGCTCCGCGCGCAGGTGTGCCACGATTGATGATCCGCACAAACAATCCGCCACCGCTGGTGTTTGAAATACTGATCGGTTTTTTCTGCGCACCTTTCACATCGAGGTTGATTTGAGTCAGTGGAGCTTGCGAAGTTGCGTTGATCGATTGACTGTTGAAGTTGTAGGTAAATGAAATACCATTCCGCTTTTCGGAATTCACAAACTGCCCGATCGACTTTAATGTATAGGCGATCGTTTGGGTACTCATCCAATAGCTTTGATTACTCAGCGCGCCTGACAACTCGCGCACCATTTCAAACGCTTTTGTTTTTTCGTTTAATAAGATCGTGGTTTCTAAGATGATCGCTTTGTCGCGGATGTCGCTTCCGTAAGAGTAATACATTTCCTGATACGGCTTGATCTGTGTGGTCAGATTCGCCACCAATTGTTTCGCGGCTTCCGGTTGTCCTGCTTTTGCGTAGGCGGACGCCAACATCCATTTAGATTGTACGGAAATATCTTTCAATTCACGCAAGCGATTCATAGCACCTAATTCGGGCGAGCCCGCCAGAGCGAGTGTGTACAGTCGATAGGCTTGTTGTAAGTCGGAATAGTAATAATAGTCTTTGTTAAGTGGACTGCGCCATTCGGCTGCTTTGTTCTTCTGGTATTTCTTCCAGCGCTTCATAATGTCATCCGAAACAAAGTATCCTTTGTCAATAGCAGAAATTAAGAAATGACCGGCATAGCTGGTTCCCCAATCGTTAGCCTCTTGATAACCCGGCCAATATCCAAATCCGCCATCGCGGGTGATGAACAACCGCAAACGCTCAATCGCTCGCGTTACATTGTTTTTAATTCTCCGTTTTTCATTATCGCTTAAATCTCTCACCACGTCCAAATACAATTGCGGGAAAGCCGAAGAAGTAGTCTGCTCAATGCAACCGTGAGGATATTCGATCAGGTAGCTGAGGCGATAACCCAAATTGATCGGAGGCAGCGATGAAACTTCTAACACACTTGTGTTGGTGCCTGCAATGCCGACAGGTGTGGTAGATGCGTTCCACGACTTGCCGTTCTCTAAGAACATCTCGCTGACTTGCGTAACGGGAACATTCGGGTTGCGGATTTCGATTTCAATCTCATCGGTCGATTTGTAACTTCCGCTCGTGGCAATCACGGTTACTTTCGCAATGCCTATTTCTGATTTCACATTCAAACCAAAGTCAACCGTCAAATCTCCGGAAGGAGGTATAACAATAGAACGAGTTGCTTCACCGGCTACCGTAAGACCGCCACTTACTTTGATTTCTACTTTGGCATTTTTGATTTTCTTGTCTTGGGTGAATAACGTGATCGGCAGCGTTACTTTTTCTTCCGGACCTAATACACGAGGAAGAGTTGCCAATACCATCAACGGCTTGCGCACGGGCACTGCTTTCTCGGTGTTGCCGTATGCGCCATCATAACCGGCTACTACCATCACTTTCACCGAACCAATGTATTGTGGCATGGTGAAATTGATGTCCTTACTTCCGCCATCAATCGTATAAGGTCCAAAGAATTTTACTACGGGCTTGAAACGATTAGCGCGCGGATCATCTTGTTTTGCTTTCATGGCAGCATCACCACCAATGGCCAGCAAGCGCTCGATGCGCGATCCGAAAGCACCCATCACGTCATCATACAAATCCCATGTTCTCACGCCCAGCGCTTCGCGTGCATAGAATTTATTCCATGGCTCGGGAGTTTTATAACGCGTGATGTCCAGCAAACCTTCATCCACCATTGCCAGTGTGAACGTCATTTTGCGTTTTGACTTTTCAGAAACTTTGATTTTTACCTCCGCGCCCGGTTCGATTTCAGACGCCATGTCAATTACAGGCTCTAAATGCGTTTTCGGATTTTCAACACCGATGGGAATAATGCCATATAAACGAATGGGCAGATCGTTGACGGTTTGCGCGTGCGGTTGCAACAAGGTAACGTTTACAAATACATTGGGCGTCATCTCGGCTGTTGCTTCGATCGAAAGTTTGTTCTCGCCTTTCTTCGTTTCCACCCAGCGCGTTGAAAGAATTTTTGTTCCGTTTTCAATGGATACCAATGCTCTGCCTTCTCCGCTGCCGGGAATCGAAAGATTTATTTTTTCGCCCACATTGTATTTCGTTTTGTCGGAAGAGAAGGTGAGTCGCGTGGCGGCTGTCTTGGTGGCTTCGCGACTGTTGCGGCCAAAGTAGCCGGGTTGATCTAAGTAAAGCATTTGACCGGTGCAATGACCGGATACCGGATCGCACACACGCAGGTAATACGTACCCCAATCTTCTTTTGCCACGGTGAAATTCCAGCTTGCTTTTCCGTTCGTTGTGTTAAGTTGACCGGATGTCAACAACGTGGCGTTGTTGCCTTGCACATAATTGGCAATGTTGTCGTACGTGTTATCCCACCACCAATAACGTTCGAGGCGATAGAGATTTACTTCCACATTTTCACGATCAATGGGTTTGCCATCGCGATCTAAAATAACTACATCGATGGTTTGTGGTTTGTCGGTGTAAAGCATACTGCTGTACTCTTCTCCTTTCGGCACACGCAAGCCGGTGTATGAATCATACGGTAAGAAGGGCAACGCAAATCGGTCGATGCTGAAGTTGCCGCTCTCTTCAAAAACTTTTCCACGGAACACGGCTGTCATAAAGCCCGGGTAACGATCGCCCGGCAGCGTAGCATTCAACGATGCTTTTCCATCGGCATCCGTATATCCTTCAAAGAACGTTTGAGTCTCTGAGTTGAAATCGCTGGATGGTTCTTCGAATGTGAAGTCATCGTATTTCACAAACGTGGTGCTGCTTTGCATGACGGTGACATCAAATTCGGCTTTCAGGTTTTTGCCGGGAGCTCCGTGCAGCCACTTCACATCGAGATTGCCTTGTACTTGTTTGGAGATCAACCGCTCTTTGCCGAGGTCGAGATTGATTTTGAGTCGATTCGGTTTGACCGTTTCAATTTTGATGTTCTGACTGAAATCAGTTCCACCCACTTTGATGCGCGCCATCCAGTTGCCGGTAGGTGCATCAGGTGAGGTGGCGGTAGCAAATCGGTAGAACCCATTTTCAGAAGTAGACTTTACCAGACGTGTGGTAACAACGCCTTGCGGATTTTGTAATTCAAAGACCACCGGATGGGTAGGCGGCAGTACTTTGTTTTTATCTTCTAAGATGAAACTCAGATACAATGAGTCGCCCGGACGCCACACGCCACGCTCTCCATAGATAAATCCTTTCAAGCCTTTGCTTAATGCATCACCTGAAACATCGAATCCGCTTAATGAAAGAGACTCCCCATCGACCAAACGCATGTAGCCACGCTGCGCCCCGCTTTTGGCAATGAGTGCAAATGGCGTTTCGCGCAGATTGTAAATGGCTTTGCCATCACCATCAGTGGTAAGTGTGGCTAAGAGTTGTTGCTGGAAGTCATACACCTCTACGGTTATTCCTGAAATGGGTGCCGTTGTTTTTAAGTCGGTGGCAATGATCGTGGTGATGCCGTCATTGCTCCGTTTGGCGATCAAACCTAAATCGGAGGCAAGAACATTTCGGGTGATGTTTCGATTCGAAGAATAGTACGAGCTGTTGCAAGGGTTGTCGCGCTCATTCCAATTGTAATCGTCATCGTAGTATTCGTAATCATTTTCGTAATAGTATTCTCGGTAGCCGGAGTAGTCGAGTGCATCCGTGCTTTCAATTTCCAATTCGTTTTCATATTGGCCTTCGCAGAGATAGGCAGAATACTTTTTCTTAAACTTTAAATTGATTTGGTAGATGGCACCCGGCTCGGTTTGAATCAGTTTGGAGAGGTCGAGCGTAAAGCGATTCCACTTGCCAATGTCGGTAATACCCGTGTTATCCAGTTGAATGGTTTTCTTCAATACATTTTTTCCTACCCGATACAATTCCGAAGAGCCATCGATCTGATTTTTTTGCAGATACTGTAGGATATTGTTTTCATATACTTTCAATACACTTACATCTACTGCTTTTAAATTCACTGCTTCGAATGGCAACACGAGTCCGTTGGTGCTCGGCAAAATACTTCCTTTGCCAATAAATCGTACTTCCGGTTTCAGTTGTTCGAATATTACTTCCGTAGATGAAGAGGACTTCATTTTGTATTCCAGAATGTTCTGGATGCCGGCTTCGATGATGATGGTCTTGGTGCCGGCTTGGCGAGTGGGCATGTACACCCAAATCTCATTATCATGAATGTCGAAATCCAGATTGGTGGTTCTCTCTTCTTGCAAGGAGATCAACCCTAAGAGCGATTGCTTTTCTTTGAGCGGATCAGAGAATTGAAGGATGACATATTGGTTGGGGTTTTGCACTACTTTGGCACCCATCAATTTGAAATCGCTCAGTGAAGGCAACTCCACTTTTTCTTCCGCTACGCGATCGACACCAATCACTTTTCCATTCACTTTCAGTTCTACTGCGCTGGCTTCATCTTTACGAGCTACGTCTTCAATTGTAAATCCATGCTGCTTGCCTTCGCCTTCGTGTGTCCAGTTTACTTTTAAACTTTTTCCTTCTTGGGTGGCTTCCATCATTTTTTCGATGGACTGCGCTTCTGCAAAATCGGCTGTGGTCAAGGAGCCTTCAATGCGCTGGCGCTTCAGCTCGGTTTTTACATAAGGTTTTACATTGTTAATACTCAATTCAAAGCTTTGAGGGATGATTTGAAAAGAATAGTTGAAGGAGGTGAGCTCCTTAGGAACTTCAAACAGCTTGGAGAGATTGAATTCTACCTGATAAACTTGCCCGGATGGCATATGGCCATCGGGTTTAAATTCAATCGTTCTGCGGTCGAGCCATTTGGTTTTTCCGCTGATGGATGGATTAAAATCAAACAACTTCACGGACGTCTCTTGCCCGATCGAAGCAGAGTCGACAGCCTCTTTCGCAAAAATGATGCGAATGGGTGAGTTAGAGCTTATGACTCCGGCAGTGTAGGTGGAAATGTATTCTCCAAATGCCGGATCGATAAAACCAGTCGGGGGTTCGTTTTTGGTTTTGCAGTTAAAGAGGAGGGAAGAGAAAAAAAGGATCAGGAGCGCTGAGTAGCTCAGGCCGCGAAGTGAAGTGAAGGACATAGTGGATGTTTTTTTGGAATTCCTCAAATGTCGCGAAAGCGCGTGTTTCTCCAAAAGCAAGGAGCTTAAATAGTCGTAGCTTTGTAAAAATATTTTTTATGAACACCAAAGTGGTCATGTCGGTGAGTGCGGTCACCATGGGTTTGGCAGGATTGGTACTTTCGTTTCTGCCGGCAGAAGTAATGAATTACCTGAGCGGAGGGAATCCGGGCAGCGTGCCTCCGGTGACGCTGCAGTTGCTCGGGGCATTGTATTTTGCTTTTGCCATGATCAACTGGACAGCCAAAGGCAACTTGATTGGAGGGATTTATGCGCGCCCGCTGGCCATCGGCAACCTGAGTCACTTCGTCATTGGTGCGCTGGCACTGTTGAAATCAGCATCTCAACCATTATTATGGGTTATAACCGCGGTTTATGTTGTTTTTGCGGTCGCTTTTGGAATCATCTTTTTTACCCATCCGGTGAAGGAGTAAGGTTCCTCGCGCTAATTTTTAGGTTTACTCAATTCAAAAGGGCAGCATAGAATTCTTCAATAACACTTTCTGCCTTTTTGTGGATGGGACTGTCGGTAACGGTTCCCAGATTGATTGCTACAAATACGCACACATCCTTTTCAGGAAAGTAGTAGAGTTGGCAACCCGCACCGATGCCGCCACCGCTGTGCCCGTAGCCGATGTTTCCTGCGAAGGTGACATAACTCAGACCCAACCCATACACCGGTTTTTCTTTGCGTTTCACCCACGTCTTCATCTTATCTAGCGAAGAGGAGGAGAGTAATTGCCCTGCGACTAGTCCCTTTAAAAACTTTACTGCCTCGATAGGTGAGGTAACAATGCCATCATCACCTACTAAACTGGCAACGTTGTTTCGTTGAAGCAGGGATGCATTTTCAAGAATGCCTTTGCTGTGTCGGTCCCAATACGTGTTGACAAGCGTAGGGTAATTGAGATAATCGGCATCACCCCGATAAAAGGTGTGCGTCAGTTGCAGCGGTTGGAAAATGCTTTCGCGGATGAGTTTTGTGTGATCACCTATGATAAAATCAGCAATCATGGTCAACAGCAGATAGTTGGTGTTGCGATAGGAGTATTTGCTGCCGGGTGGAAAGTCGAGGGGCTTTTGATGGATGTAGCGCAAGTAATCTTCCGGTTGAAAAATGTGTTTAGGATGTTGTAACAAATAGCTTACGTACGCGGGTTGCAGATTGTATTCGGGAATGCCGGAAGTGTGGTTGAGTAACATGCGAACTGAAATCTTTTCTGCCTGAGTAATGTGTTGCGAAATAGCTTTGGGCAAGTACACCGTCATCAGTTGATCCAAATCGATTTTGCCTTGCTCTGCTAGTTTGAGAATAGCCACCGCCATATAAGTTTTGGAAATGCTTTGCAAGTATTGCAGATGGCACCCTTGCATGGGCACTTGACCTTCGAGTTTAGCATAACCGTGAGAAGTGCTCCACCAGCCTTCCTTCGAATAGACCGCCATCGACACACCCGGCACACCCATCTGCGTGAGTTTAAGCAATGCTGCATTTACGGCTGCTGCTTTGGAATACTTTGTGTTGATAACAACGGAGGAATCTTCTTTGCAATTAGTGATAGGGAGTGATTGACCGAGTGCGCAATTAGCAGACAAGAGGAATAGTAGTAGTAAAGATTTCATGATGGTTTGTCTTTGAATTAATGGATGCGACTTCCTACCTGAATTAATGTGTTGGGTACCACCGGAATGCTGGTGTTGTAACCCGTTACCGCGATGAATTGATAATTGATAAAGGGAGAGATCATCGATTGTGATTGACGGATATCATAACCTGCTCCAATTCCCAGGGGCACACAAAACATGCCCTTGCCTTTTCGGCTTGTTTCTTGCCAGGTGCCGTTGGTCATTCGGAATCCTTTGGTGGGCAGAAATGATTGCAGATAACCGACACCCCCTTTCACTTCGCCATAGCCGTTGCTGCCGAAGGTGGGGCGCCACACATTTTGGGTAGAAAACAAAAGTCCGTTGCCGAGTGCTTGGTTGTGATACCACACCACACCCACCTGTTGCACCCACGTGGCGGATGAGTTGAGCGACACTTCGGTGCCGATGCCGATTCCGATGTTGCGGAAATTCGTTTTAAGGTCGCGGAACGGAAGTGTGAAGGCATGAAAGTTTACACTGATGGTAATGGGGAAATCTGAATACGGTTTTATGTCTTGGGCGTGGATGGTGTGCGGTACGATCAGCAGCCAGCCGACCAGTATTGTAAGTATTTTCATAGCGTAACTTTTTTGCAATGGTACGCAACGCATGGTCGTCCACAGGCCCGATTTGGAAGTTTTCCTGCGAAGTGTAGGAAGATTTACCTTGAACTGACAGCCTTAAGGCCGAAACCAAACTTTAAATGCAGGTGCTTTGATACGACTGACCATGATTTCGGTGGGCAGGAAATCGGTGGGCTTGAGGAGGACGCTGATCTTTCCGTTCTCTTCGCGCTTAAATCCACTTACCACCTGCCGGTGGATGATGGTTTGCCGGTTGAGCCGGAAGAATTCGTGGGGCGGTAATGTCTTCTCCAGCTTATCGAGGGATTGATCGAGGTAGTGCTTTTTCTTGTTTTGCAGGTATGCGACTACATATTCATGGTCCACGGTAATACCTAAAAGCTCTTCGTATGGGATGAGTAGCTCTTGCTTTCCGTTTTTTGCCAACAGGCCTTCCGGTGCATTTTTTTGTTCGTGCTGTTTGGTGGTGATGGTCTGCTTCCACAGGTTATAATAATAGAGTCCGATGTAGATGCCGTTGATCACAAAAAACCAGATACCGATGATGAACAAGTCGATGCTGTAGAAGGAAGGAAGAGCAGGTTTGCCTTTGGCGATCCAGCTGACTAACTCTGTGGTGAGAGCGATAACGGTGAGGCCGATGATCAAGGAGCCGATGATCTGAACGCTGATGCGCCTCACACCATGAGTCGTGTAGGGCCATTTGCTATCGAGGAAGAAAATAAACTGACGAACAAGCATCCAGGCCAGGTAGCCTTGCGCGGTGTCGATGGAAAAGGTGAGGAGGAGAAACCCGCCCAATTGGATGTTGGAGTAGGTGAGATAATAATTGATTGCGCTGATGAATGGAATGCAGATCAGAAAGATGGCTACCTCCGGATGATACATCTTTCGGATTTGAACTTCGACAGGATCGGAAACTTTCATTGCGGCATCAAATTAAGGCAACGGAAGTGATTAGACAACAAACCAATGAGGCGAGGAGGTATTATTGGTTTGTGAATACCTAAACCGAGTTGGAGGATATTTATATTTCAGGCGACTCCTACGGAGTCTCATGCGTTTATTGATTTTTTCTATAAACAGGTTGCCCCTATGTGACTATGATAGAAACTTTTCTACCCGCAATTAAGGTCGTTTTGGAGTCATTTTTTTATGAATTTGATGAAGGGTAATGGCAATAGTAGCTTTGTCAAATTTTTTTTTAGCTTTTTTCGAATGGGACTGTTGACTTGTATTTTGTTTCAATCAGTTTGAAGATAGAACTAGCGGTGTTTAAACTAATCCGGTAATTGAATCTAGTAATTGTTGTAAAGTCGTAAGCGTACTAGGTAAGAGAGAGTATTTATTCTGACCAGCTGATAATCTGGTTATTCCAAGGTAATTTTTTACCAAAACAACTGTTTTCCTGGTCGAAAATCTTTCCTAAATTAGAATATTCTGATATTTCGGGTAACTTTATTTCAGATTTTAAATTACTTATCAGTTAACTACCCCACGATATGATTACAAAACGAATTAGCTTTCTGTTTGTTTTTTTTGCGTGTAGCCACTTGCTATTCGCTGCATCCATTTCTGGCCCTACCACTCTTTTGGTAGGCTGTACTGCAACATATACGGTATCTGGATGTACTGGAGGTCCAATATTTTGGTCGGGTCCATCAGCCATGCAAATATTATCTGGAGGTAATGGTTCTAGCTACATAACTGTAAAATTCAACAGTGCAGGATCATTTGGTATTTTTGCTGGAGGAGGGTGTTCAACCAGCTTCAATATGACCGTATACGATTCTCCTAGTATTATTGGCCCAAGCACTGTTTGTTATGGCTCTACTTCCGTATTTACCGCTTCATCTGGATTCAGCTCATTGTCGTCATGGAGTGTCAATATTCAAGTCAATAATCTTGTTGTCTCTGGGAATACATTAACAGTTACTTGGGCATCTAATACTCAGGCGAACGCTGTGATCTCTGTAACATACAATACCAGTTCTTGTGGAGTGTTTACACTCACCAAGCCAATTACTATACAAACTTATTATGGTGGAACAATTACTGGGACTACTCCGGCAAGTAGTGGTTTTTCTTATCCCTACTCAATATCTGGCTCAAATAGAACTTGGAGTGTTACTGGCGGTACTTTGATTGACCCTCAGGGATCTGAACCGATGCGGATTAAATGGAATTGTAATATAGCATCTGGCACAGTAAATGTTCAATACACCTCAATGGAGGGCTGTATCAGATCCGCAACATTAAATGTGCCTCTTACACCTGTAATGCCGACACTAACTCCAACAGATGCATATCCTGCTAATGAATATTGCTATAAAGCATCTCGTATTTTTGCAACCGAACTAGGCTATCCATCTTATGTTTGGACGATATCTGGACAATCTGAAGAATATAGTGGCTCCGTTATTACAAGAACATATACAAAAACTGGCACTGACAGAAATACTTTTAATACAAAATTAATGCCTGACGGAACCACCAATAATTTCTATGGGACTGTCACTATCAAAGTAAGATATGATATGGGAGGAGGATGTAACTCCTCGGAGAAATCGCAGGTAATGAACGTTACCCCCGCAACTATTTCTTTCAGGGGTTCAACTAGTGCAGTACCCATTGTGTGTTATAGTGATAGTCAAAATATTGGTAGTTACAGTACGGATGCGGGATTTTCAAGCTACGCATGGAGCGCACCTACTGTCACAAATGTTGGACAAGGTGTTGCGACTGCCAGTGCTCAAAGCACTAACGTTAATTGGACCACCTCGGGAGGGGGATCGGGTGGTTTTATTCCAATTATTGTTACCTATTTTAAGAGTTCTCTCAATTGTACAAATACGAACCTAGCGCGCAATGGAGTAAATATGAGACGACCATCCATGAGTGGACCCTCACCCGTCAGTGTAGGACAAATATCATATTATAGCACCAATTTTGATGGCTATGAATACTCATGGAACATTAGCCCAACCGTTGCACCTAACTATGGAAGATTTACTGATCAATTTGGGACAACCATTCCCGCCCCGAATAATAATGCTACATATATCACATGGGACAGAAACAATGAGCCAGATCCATTCCCAACGGTAAGTGCTAATTACTGGATCTATTATCCGCAAGTAGGTGGTACAAGATTATCGTATTGTACAGGCGCTAACAATATTGTTGATATCCGAGGTTGTACAACATGCACGAATCGAATCGCACCGGATTCACCGTCCGTCAATGATACCGATGAGGCTATCGAACCCAATATACTCGGAGCATATCCTACACCTGCGGACAATGAACTATGGGTTCGCAATGTTCCAGTGGGAGCAAATATTAAAATGATTTCGATGAGTGGTGTTGAAACCATTAATACTACTCAAGATCAGGAAAATCTAATCAAAAAGTTAGAAACTGGAGATTTAACTTCAGGAGTCTATTTGCTAAGGACAGTTGACTTGGACAAACAGCCAGTTGTATTTAGAGTTGTTATTAAGCACTAATGAATACAAAGTCAGTAATTTTCAGATAAATAATTATTTACTGCTTTAATAAATATATGACTAAATCATAATGAATCCCGTGAGTGAAGGATTGCAACGGAAATCATTTTGCATCTGGGAAGAATAACTGGTGCAAAATGATTGTAGTGAAAAGCCTGACCCCGAGCTTGCCAACCGAAGCTTCGCGGAGGATGGCAGGCGAGGGACACGCCCAAAAAAAATCTCAAAAGTTTGGTTTCGGTCTGTAAGAGTAGAGATCGAGGGTGTAAAATTAATTTAATGGTTAGTTTCGATCTGTGAGGACACAGACCGAGGGACACGCCCAAAAAAAATCTTATTCTCCAATACGCACGGACGTCATGCTCAAGGAACCGGCCAGTAGCTTGTCGTTGAAGAGAGAAAGGGCATCGGCTTTTTCTTGTAGGCCGAGTGCGTAGATCAGCGGCAGATAATGATCGGGCGTGGGAATGGCTAACTGAAACGCTTTGCCTTGCTTTTCGAAATCAATCAGTGGGGCATAGTTGCCTTTTTGCAGATGGTCGTTGATGGTGGCGCGCGCTTCGATGGCCCAATCGTAACCGTAGTTGTCTTTGTGCATATTGGGGAAGTCGGCCATGCGCAGATTGTGAATGATGTTGCCGCTGCCGATAATCAATATTCCCTTCTGCCTGAGCGCACTTAATTTTTTCGCCAACTCAAAATGATAACGTGCGGGCTGCGTGTAGTCGATGCTCATTTGAATGACGGGCACATTTGCATTGGGATACAAATGTTTTATGACCGACCACGCACCGTGATCGAGTCCCCACTTTTCATCGAGATCGACATACGTGGGTTGTAATAATGTTTTTGTTTCGGCCGCGAGCGTTGGGCTTCCTTTGGCGGGATATTGCACTTGGTACAAGGCCTGAGGAAATCCACCGAAGTCGTGGATGGTGGGTGGCATTTCCATGGCGGTAACTTTGGTGCCACGTGTAAACCAATGAGCGGAGATACAGAGGATGGCTTGCGGCAGTGGAATATTTTTAGCCACGTTGCGGAAGCCGGCCACGAACTCGTTTTCTTCGATGGCGTTCATGGGGCTGCCATGCCCGAGAAAAAGCACGGGCATTTTGGTGGTGGTGGCAAAGGAAGAGGATAATTTGGAGAGATCGTTTAAATTCATGTCCATAGATAAAAGCGGCAGCGAGGCCAGTGATTTGAGGAATAGAGCTCTATTCATGCGAAGATCAACAGTATTAATTGGCAAAGTGTTCCTGAAAATAGAATTTTAATATCATTGTGTGCACTGCTGATTTATTTCAAATTGATTTACTTTTGGAATTATGGCTCACCATTTCCGGTTGTTGCTTTTTTTTCTGGTGATCAGCACCTCGGCTGTTGCGGAGCCGGTGTTTGATTTTCGATCTGCATCATGGGATCAGAAGAATATTTATTCGATGGCCGGCACGTGGGAGTTTTACTGGAATCAGTTGCTGACACCCGATCAGATACCATCGGCAGCGCATCGCGATTCGCTGCATGTGCCCGGCAGTTGGAACCGGCAGCGTGGCTATTCTCCGTTGGGCTATGGCACGTATCGCACGCGACTTCGCATTCCGGCTACCTCGGGACTGGCGCTTTATTTTCCGGTGATGAATTCATCGGCTGCCTTTTGGGTGAATGGAAAGAAGATTGCTACCGCAGGAAAGGTGGGCACGACCGAAGATGCTTATGAAGCCAAGCTGGCGGCCACGTTGATTGAGTTGCCGTCCGATACTACCGAAGTAGAGGTGGTGGTGCAGGTGGCGAACTTCACTTATTTCTCTGGCGGCATTCCGGAAGCACCGAAGTTGGGAAAGGTAACAGCATTGCTGAATGATGTCAGCAAGAAGAATGGTGTAGAGAATTTTTTTGCCGGCAGTTTGATTGCCATGTTTATCTATCAGCTCATTCTTTATTTTTTATTCGATCGTGGCAAACCGTACTTGTGGCTTTCGTTGATTTGCCTGGGTGCAGCCGTGCGCGCCATGATTGTTCACGGAGGTTCGTTTTTGTTACCCGATTTGTTTCCGGCTGTCAGTTGGGAGATATGGAAGAAAATAGAGTTTGGTGCGGTGTATGGCACGGTGGGGTTTTTTCCGCTGTACATCTATTATTTGTTCAAAGACAAATCGCCCCGCTGGCCCGTGATTATTTTTGTTTCGGTAGCAGTGCTGCTATGTGCCGCGGTGGTGGTGACGCCTCAATATATCTATGGCAAGCTGTTGGATGTGTGCCACGTGGCATTGCTGCTGGGTTTTGTGTATGTCATTTATGTGGTGAGTAAATCGTGGCGCGAGGGTAGCAGCGATGCGCGCATCATTTTCTTTGGTGTGCTGGCTTCGTTTCCGTTTATCCTCATCGAGATTTTGAAGAACTCTATTTTGGTGGCACTCGATATTCAGTTTATGTATTTGGTGGAGTTAGGGGTGCTGGTGTTTTTGTTGTTTCAAGTGTACCTGCTGGCCAACCATTATGCCAAATCCTATTTGAGTTTAGAGTCGATGAATGTGCAGTTGGAGCAACAAGTACAGGCGCGCACGGAAGAATTGAGTTCGACTAACCGCGTGAAGGATCGCCTGCTGTCGGTGATGTCGCACGATATCAAGAGTCCGCTCAATTCACTGCGGGGCATTCTCTCTATTTATAATAAAGGTAAAATTGAGCAGTCGGAGTTCAATTATTATTTCAAACGCATCGAGGGCGACTTGAGTCGCACGAGTTTGTTGGTAGAAAATATTTTGTACTGGAAGGCCGCGCAGTTAAAAGGTGTGAAGGTAAGCCACGAGAACTTCGACTTGAATTTGTTACTGAAGGAGAATGTAGATCTTTTTCAGACGATTGCCTTTAACAAGAGTGTGACCATCCGTGTGAAGCCGGTGGAGGAGAAGACCATCTACTTCGACCGCAGCATCCTTAATTTAACCTTGCGCAATCTGCTTGCCAACGCTATTAAATTTTCGCACAAGAGTGGCTCGATTTGGATTGCCTATGAAGAACAAGATGACCGCGCCAGCATTCATGTGCAAGACGAAGGTGTGGGCATGACGGAGGAGTTAATTCATCAGCTAGAGAAACCCGCAGGGGCCAAAAGCAGTGCAGGCACAGCACAGGAGGTAGGCACGGGATTGGGTTTATCTTTTTGTGTAGAGTATTTGCAAATGGCCGGAGGTAATTTGAAGATTAAGAGCAAATTGAATGTGGGAAGCACTTTTTCAATTGAGTTTCCGATGATGGCGGTATAGCTTTTTCAAGCAGTGCCCTGATGGGCATAAGTATTTTGTTGTCTGTGGTGGCAGTTCTCCTTAGTTTAATGCTACTTTTACTTCTTCGCCTTCTTTTTTAATTATTACCAATTTAGTATTCAATACATTAGTAGGAGACCCCCACTGTGTAACATCAACATTCTGGTTTGCGGAACCTGAACCGTCAGGGTTAATAACGATATTATAAGTGCCGTTCGGTGTGCGCGTGGTATGAGTATATTTAGTGGCTACAAAATGAACGGTTACATAATATTCTCCGGGTTTCAGATTTTGAAATGAAAAATTTCCTTTGTGATCTGTAACTTCGGTTAGTAGGGTTTGTTCCTTTACTTGCAATGGTAATGGATAGGTGCTGCATCCACTTATTACGTCTCCTCCAACTATTGTACCGGGGAATTTTTTTTGTACAGAAAGATTGAATTCTACCCACTCTTTAAAGTAGGCGGTATTCGGAATGAGCATCACAACGCTTCCTTTTGGTGCTATTATTTTATCCCTACTTCGAATACTCTCCAAGATAGACCTTGGTTTTTTCTCATCGACCGTATATGCTTTACCGAAAATTTTGGCGGTACCTTGACTAATCATTTTCTTAGCCTCTTCTGCATCAAATTTAGCTTTGATAGGATCGATATCTTCTTGGTTATCGATATAAAATTTTTCGCTTCCGTTATTATGGACAACTGTTATTATTCGCCTGGATTTTTTGTCAATCACTATTTTATAAGTTTCAGTAAGGGTAAGCGTGTTGCTAAGCTCTACTAAAAATACATCTACTATCTCACCTGTTTTGCAAGAAGGTATTTTAAGCTCTTGCACTTTTTCTAATTCCCATCGCATGACTTTGGTTCGAAAGCCTTGGTCAAAGGTTACTTGGGGAATAAATGCTTTGTAACCTTCTTTTAGTGGTAAAATGCTTACTAAAATTTCCAGCGAACTGCCAAGAAAAAATTTCTCTTCAATGGGAACATCAAATTTTTCTTTTTCGCCATTTGCATAATTTTCTAACTCCCCTTTTATTTTGGTACCAAAAGTTAAATTATAGGTAAATCTATCTGTCTCAGATGTAGCATTGATAGGCTCAAATGTTTTAGCATTTACAACTAATTTTCTTCTAACAACATCTTTTCCATTTTCTGTCATTCGTTCCTCAATGGTTATTTCCTTTGCTGTCTTGCGAATCGTAACAAAACGTTTATTCGGTATTGAAGGAATTCCACTATTAAAAAGATTGCTTACTTTTTGTTCCCACACAAAGTTTCCGGTGTATAGTAGTTCAGTATTGATACTGTTGCTGGTCGGCAGAATAATGTCAGGCTTTTGACCAAAACTAGCAAGTGATGTTGTGAATAAAATAGTAGCTAAGAGAAATTTCTGAATGAGTTGATTCGATTCTCCTTTTATCTTCATAATAGGTCTTTTTTTGAGTTATGATTTATAGTGGTCTATTTAAAATTCACAACATGGTTTATGTTTTTGAGTTGGTGCCTTGCCAATGCTACAAACTGACTCGTAATAAGTATCTCACGATAGTTGATTACCGGAGCAAACAATTAGTTCGCCAATAATTTTTGGTGAGAAATAGTGACGCATCATTAAGCTCATCTTTTAAACAGTTTGCTTTCTATAATTTTACCTTCCTTTTTTGCACTGTCATAAAGTACTACTCCAATAAGCAACAAAAAAGTTGTTGTAAAAATGGAATCCTCAATTCCAACTGCACCTCCTGTAATCAACTCGGGGCCAGAGAATTTTGCTTGGATGATACTACCCAAATCATTTGTACCAGTGAGATTGGAGCCATAAAAAGGTTGAGAAAAATTCCAACCTATATGAAAGAAATACGGTAGCCATATTCTTTTAGTATAAATAAACAACATACCCATAGTAAACCCTCAAATCAAATAATTAAAAAAGCTAAACAGGTTAGAATTGGGATTATAAATGTGTTGTAATTCTACTAACATTCCGATGACGAGTGCTAAATGAGTACCTAGCCAATTTTCACAGACCCTTACGATTAGTCCTCGATGGAATAAGTCTTCAACAAGGGCTGCAAATATCAATACGGTGAAAAACTTTATGGAGTAGTGAGTCGTTGAAATACCAACAATTTGATAGTACCCAAAGAGGAATAAAATGGAAATGGATAATGAAATCGAAAAAAAACCAAAGAAAAACCCTCCAAACATTTCTTTGAATAAATGTTTCGTAGATAGCTCTGTTATTTTTCTTTTATCGTAAAAACGAAATAAATAGTAATAACTAATTAGTAATACAATTAATGAAATACAATGTATTATAGGGGCAGCAATACTTTTATCTTGAATGATACTAAAAAATAATGGTTTTAATACGAAGTTTTGAATTACTACGAATAGCGAAAAACAAACGACTATGCCTACGATAATTTTAGTAATTGGAAAGAACAGTACTTTGTTGACAAACGCATTCATAATTCTTTCAGTTTGTTGTTACTTTGATTCAGAAATGGGCGATTGCGTTAATGGAGTCTTTCTAATGAAAAGTTCTTGTAAATAGAAATACATAATATCTTTGTTACAAGTACATACTAGAATGTACCTTACATACCAGAACTATACTAATGTTGATTGTCAACACTTTAAAAATTTCAGGAAAATGAAGAAAAAATCACGTAAAGCATATTGCGCAGTGGATTATGCCTTTCAACGAATCGGAGGAAAGTATAAAGGAAGAATTTTATGGGTCTTGAAAGATGGAGTTTTGCGTTATGGCGAGTTGAAAAGAGCAGTGGTGGGGATAACACCAAAAATGCTTACACAGACACTAAAGGAGTTGGAAGTTGACGAGCTTGTTACAAGAAAAGTTTATTTGGAGGTTCCGCCAAGAGTGGAGTACGCACTTACTTCTACCGGGAAAGAATTGATTCCATTCATTAAACAAATGCGCGCCTGGGGTGAACGACAAATGGCTTTAAAGTAATTGAGATATAAAATCCATTTGCATAAATGCCAATTAGATTACAAGTATCTTAACACCACTATAGCTGATACGATGTTAGCGACTGTTACTCTTCAACCATCTCAAGGCAGCTTTTACCTTATCATCATCTTTAATTGAGATGAAATTGTCGCCCCCTTTGATTATTATGTCTGGTGTTACTACATCTTTGTAGATCTTATTATTTCTATCAATACTATTTGTTGTCGATAGGTTTAAGAATAAATTATTGCCAAATGGAAAGTAGTCATTACTTGTTGTATATCCATTAGCAGTATTTTCTCCAATAAATACAGTTTTAGGTCTGCCTTTGAATGCAACACCTAAAATACTTCCCGAACTCCTTGTGGCAGGTCCAATGATTACGGCAACTGGCAAATTCTTCAAATCTCGATTTATCTTGGGTTGAATGGAAGTCATTTGATAATCATTGAGGAAGATGTTTCCATTTTTGAGCTTAAAGGTCATGGTTTGAATTGAGTCACCATTTACGCCTCCTCCAATATAAATGTCACCCAAAAGTGGGGAAAGGCCCGCTACCATTGAGCTAAATTGTCCACCGCCATTCAGCCTTAAATCTAATACAACCCCTTTTGTTTTATTAGTGATATATCTACTTAAGGTGTCTGATAGAATTTGGGCAAATAATGAAACGTTGGCCCCCATTGCTTGCACTGAGTTTACTTGAATATAAAGGTATTTGTCACTCAATGTTTCTGCGAAAAATTTTCCGCTTCGTTGATTTGAGAGTGCCACTAAGGGACTTAGATATTTTAAAGTTGAATCGTCAAAGGTTGGGTAATTAGTAAAGTAATTCCCTTTATAGATTACAGCACTGTGGTAATCGTTCAGTTGCTCAAAAACATAAACAAATGATTTTATACTATCAATATCATTTTTAGCTGCTTTGAGTCTTTTTGTAAAACCATCGCCAATGTTTGTCCAATTAGCATTTTTTGAATGTATGCTGCTCTTTTTTATTAAATCATAAATGCTGTCAATAGGAACCGGTGTTTGTGCGTATGCCAAACCAAAAAATAAAATAGATATTGATAGAATAATACTTTTTTTCATTTTTGGATGCTGTTTTATATTAGCTTTTACGTTCAGCAATTGCTGCGGCCATTAAAAAACTTCTCCCTATCTAACGAGATAAAGATAAATAAAGAACTACACACTTCAATGCCGCACTCGCCCGCTTGCAATAAGCTTTTTGTTGTAGGCTTTGCCTCCTTCACTTCAGTTTTTATGTGATGTCGCTACTTTAGTTTTAAAGTCGAGTAGTTGTCCAGTGTGTTTTTTTGTAAACATGTACGTCAATTGTTCAAAAACTCTTGGCATAAAGTCGACCTTTTTTATTGTTCCATTCTTGTCCAATATCTCAATTTCAAAAAATGGGTCGAATGCTAACATATTTCCCTCATTTATTGATTTGATGTCCTTAAGCTCATAAGTCCGTGTTGTCCGCCAATTGTAGATATAAACATATTTGTCGTCATAACTTACCTGTTGAATTTTAATCACTAAAAGCATGGGTAAAATCATTATTACCATGAAAAATGTTCGTGGGTCATTTGAGTCGATGAATATGAATACCATCAGTCCGACAAATATTAAAGTCCAAATTGTCGGGAAAATTATTTTGTAAAAGAATGTCAGTTGGCTTGTCAATAATTTCTTCATTCAAACTCTAATTTTGTCGGGCGGCATTGCGCCCATCGTTTGCGTTTTTTTGAAATGGCGCGCTTCCGAAGCCGCGTCCTGCTAGTCAGCCGAAGTGTTTCGCGTAGGGGAGGCCCACTGCCTGCCCCGCGCTTCGCGGGGAAACCAAAGCGTTGAACGAAGATAAAACTTTAAACCAACTCGTCACGGCACCATTGCAGAAACATGCTGTT
>DGYK01000059.1:3790-4698 GCA_002398365.1 Flammeovirgaceae bacterium UBA5008 | reverse complement strand
TTGCAGAAACATGCTGTTGTGGGTAGTTGGGCTTTCACGATATTTTCCAGTCGTTCCTTATCTCGTCCAATTTTGAAAACACACATGACTCTGTTTCTTTGTCCGGTGATACAAATATTTTTATGCTGTCACCTTGTTTTTTACTCGTCAGTATGCTGTAATCCGTTGTCGCTGATTCTCCTAATATTTTCTGTCCGTTTGCTGCGAGGTATTGATAATGAACTTTGACTCTTTGTCCAATACCTGATATTGGAAGTCCTGATACAGGAGTCATTGAAACAATCTCTGCATTTGTAACTTTTCCATTTTTAAAGAGGTCGATTTGTCCTTTTATTCTCCAGTACAACAGTCCCAACGCAATGAGTCCGATACCCAACATTGGCGTCAATATCAATAAGAGTATGTTTGCTGGGAAGGCGTAAGGTTTTAAGTCCGCGATTATTGTTTGTCCGTTGTAATGTTTAATTTGAATTGTGTCTCCAATTTCCAGTCGCGAAACCTTAGCTGAATCCAGAACCCTAAATTTGTCGTCTATTGATTTGTCCCCGCTCTTGTACGAATAGCTTACAATTCTTGGGTGTTCATTATTTATACTTATGTTACCTTGAACTTCAATGTTGTTTATGACTGCTTGAGTTGTCGTACCATTTGTGTTAACCAGTTCATAGTCAACTTCTGGACTGTCCGAACCTGCAAGACTAAAAATAAGCACAAATAGTCCCCCGAAAAAAAATGGAAACACTGTAAAAATTGTCCCGAAAATTAAATGACCGGGTTTTTGCTTTAGTAGATCAAAAATTGTTTTTAGTCCTACTTGTCGTTGTTCTCTCATTATCTATTTTTTGGTTTAGTCGTTACTGTCCACGGAGCCAGCCCAATTACCCACAACGTTCAGCTTATTGCTGGCG
>DGYK01000059.1:341-3563 GCA_002398365.1 Flammeovirgaceae bacterium UBA5008 | reverse complement strand
GCCCTGTCCAACAAGATAAAGATAAATAAAGAACCACAAACTTCAATGACGCACAGTCCCGCCCGCTTGCAATAAGCATTTGTTGTGGCCAGTTATTTTAATTGTCCACTTCTGTTCAAGGACTCTCTTAGCTTGGTGTCAAATCTTGGGTCAAGTCCTTTTGCGTGACCAGCTGGTAGTCCAAATCCAATCTTAAAGTCCATTGTTGGATAAGTAAAAACGTAATCACAGCCTAGGGATGAAAATTCATTCCAAAACCATAACCCATAAATAGGTTCGCTGTCAACGACCATTGCCGCGCGTAGTCCGCCCAATGGTATTTCCAATCTCTTTATTTTCTCAAGTCCGGATTCTTTAAGTTTTATTTGTTGGTTAGTCCAGTCGAAGTATTCGATGTCGGATGCCAAAAGTAGTGGTTTGTCGGATAGAGTTTTTGTTGTTGGTTCAAAACAGAAACTACAATCGGGAGTAGGGGACATCAAGTGAGACTCTTGGTTGACTAAAAAAATTTCCAGTCCGTTTTTACCTGAGTCGCATGAATGAGTGCAAAATAAAACTAAGAAAGTCGTCAAGGTATAAAGTCGTTTCACTGTTCTAAAATAATTGGCCACAACGTCTGGCTATTTGCAGTGGCGGGAATAGGAGCGCTAAAAAATGGAGCGAAGCGGAATGTTTAGCGCGACCTACACGTCACTGTCAACCGTGACCAAACGTAATTTGAAAACTAAACTACAAATTTACACTGAACCCCGCCATTGCAAATAGCTTTTGTTGCCGGCAGTTTTCATTCAATCCACGTCTCCTTTGTCGTCTTTATAGTCCACTTGTCATTCTCCTTTACAAGGTAGCTTCTCAGTCCAGAAGAAACAATGTTAAAGTCAACTGTCGCTTCTTGAAAGTCTTTAGAGATGCAAATGCCGTCTATAATTGGTTGCGTCAGAATAACTCTCCAGTTATATCCATGGGAAAGTTTCAGTGTATTTTCTAAGAAGTCGACTTTCTCACGAAATATTTCTCTTTCACTTTCATTTGTCGGGTTACCTAAAAAATTGATAAATGTGTCTTGGTAGGTACTGTCAAGATGAAGTGTCGTTACATTTTTAAAACTCACTTTAGGAAAAAAGTTTATTAAAGTGTCACTATAGTTGTAATCAAACTCAACGGTGTCAACCTGGTCTACAATAGCGTATGGAATTTCAGATTGAATAACGATGTACTTCGTCCCAGTGAAATGTGTCCAGTCCTCCCATTTGTCCCAACCGTAAATTTTATAATTAAATGGGCTAAATACCTCTTTATATATTGCGAGAAAATTGGCCTCTAAATCAGTTGGGTTGTCGTTTGTTAGTAAACCTGAGTCTTTACTCCATTTATCCACAAAGTCAGACATTACCGATTTTGAGTCGGCAAATGTTTTTTCAAGTCGTATACTCAAGTTTTCACTTCTGTCGGGTTGTCCGTCACAACTAATCAAAACTACCAGTAAAATGTAAAGTCCAACTTGTCTCATATTTTATCTTCTTGGTCGTCCCGAAAATTGCCGGCAACGCCTGGCTATGCGTCAGATTGCCGGCTGGTAACGCTAAAAAATGACCGTTGGGAATGATTAGCGTTACTTGGTCGAATCTGTCACACGTGACCAAACGTGAATGCGAAGATAACTATTTGTTTGAACCCACTCCCGGCAATTTGCGCATAGCTATTGTTGGCGGCTGGCTTTCACACCGTCACCCATTTTATAGGGTCTGTTTCTTTTAACTTCTCTACATAAAAGTCAATGGCGTCTTTCACGTTGTCGAATAGTTGGCCACCCATCGGTTTTTCGTTATAAGAAACATAAAACTTTCCTGAGCCCTCTTTGATTTCTTCACTGTAGGCTGTCGGAATAATATAAAGGTCAAGTGTCCATGTTTCTTTGATCTCTTGGTCGACACTGAAACGTAAGCAGTAATGGCTTGTAAACGGGAAGTAAGTTTGAAGGGAGTTGTGTCGCTTTGCTGCTGTCAGTAGTTCCAAATATCTATCGTTCCAATCGGGGTCTTTCCAGAACCCCGTGTCGTTAAAGAACATGTTCTTGACTTTTGTCCACGCTTTGTCAATGTCTGAGTTTGAATGCTTGAAATCAAAGTCCTGGTACTGTTCGAGTTCGTCAAGCTTCAATTTTATCGATTCAACGTCATCTTTGTCGCTAGCCCATAACTTGATGACTTGGGCAAGTCTGTCAAGGTTGTCAAAAAGTCCTCTTGCAAAACAATTTTCGTATTTCAGTTGGTTGGTCCGCTCGAATAGAACGATTGAAAATTGTCTGTCAGTCGAAGCAAATTCAGTCCTGAAGCTTCGTCCATCTTTATCATAGAATGCATATTTGTCAGGAAACGTGCGTCAATTGTTGAACTCAATTGTAGTCCCGAATTTAGTTTATCCAGTCGCCTTTGTATTTCTTTTGAAAGATGCATGTTATTAGAAAGCTTGCCGCCAACGTTTGTGTTTGCGATGTGGCCGGCTTCCTAAGCCGTGCGTTGTCCCGCGAAACGAAACGTTGTTGGTTTGAAAATACTAAAAATTTACTGGTCGCCCGGCCGTAGCGCAAACATGTTGTTAGCAGCTGCCCGTTTATTCCACTGTCAATGGAATTCAATTGGGTTTCGTGTCTCAGTCGACCATATTGTCAAACGTTGTCTTATTTCATTTTTCTCTTCGTCCGTCATTTTAATTTTTGTCGGTATGGTCCAATGGTCAATCATTTCAAAGAAGAGAATTAGTCCGTTTATTCCTAACTCATAGTCCATCTCTGCAATTCTTCCCTTGTCAACGAGATAAATAAAACCACTTCGTCCTTTAGATTTTAAATGAATACCTTCTTTGTCGGTTAAACTCCAAACTTTATCCTTTTGTCGTCTCTCGTCTGTCCATTGTTCTTTTAACTTGTCGGAAATGTGGTGTTGAGAATGAGTGTCGTCAATTTTTACTGTCGTCCAACCAAAAGGAGTTTTTGAGTTAATCTCTTTCTCGTTTCGTTTAATTTGGACTTTGCAATAGTCCGCCTTTTCTTTTAATCCCATTTTGTCCGCAACGTCCCCAAGTTGACTCCAAAATTCTTCTGAGAAATAATCTCCACTCTCGTCAGTCAACTCTATAAGGCTGTCCAAAGCAAGTCCCCATTCTCGATGTTCTAAATATTCAACACTATCTTTAAACTGGCTGTGAGTTCGATAGTGTTCA
>DGYK01000059.1:0-131 GCA_002398365.1 Flammeovirgaceae bacterium UBA5008 | reverse complement strand
GTTCGATAGTGTTCAGGTGTATAGTCAATCAAGCGCTGAAGAATTGTCGCAGGTTTTGATTCCTTTGCTCTAAAATTAAATGGTCCCATAGCTGTCCAAACGGGTTGCTGCTAACGTTCAGCTTATTGCTG
>DGYK01000018.1 GCA_002398365.1 Flammeovirgaceae bacterium UBA5008 | reverse complement strand
ATCGGGAGATTACCTTTCAAATTGAGGGACGTAGCAAAAAGTACTTAATTTGAAAGGTAATCTCCCGATCATCCGACAATACGATTGGGCGCGTTCCTAAATTATGCGGGCTAACGGCCGTTATCACAAAGCTTTCTGATTTGGGATGAACCAATGGTCCTCCACAACTAAGCGAGTATCCGGTAGAACCGGTAGGCGTAGAAACAATGATTCCATCCGACCAATAGGAATTAATCAACTCGCCATCTGCATAAACATGAACTGTAATCATGGAGGAAGTATCTTTCTTCATGATGGTAAAGTCGTTTAATGCAAAATTAAGTTTACCAAAAAGTTTGGGTGAAGAAATCAATTTCAATACAGAGCGGCTATCGATAGAATAACTTCCGTTGAGCAATCCATCGAGTGAATCTTCCATGTCATCGCGGCTCGTAGTAGCCAAAAATCCAAGACGACCTGTGTTGATTCCTAAAATCGGTATTTCAGATTTGCCGATGTAGGTTACTGATTCCAGTAATGTTCCATCACCGCCTAATGAAAGAAAATAATTCAGCGAATGCAGGTTGTCTTCGTGATTGAACGACCGCAGGTTGTAGGCGCTAATGCGGGATGATTTGAATTGTTTCAAAAACTTTTCAGACACCCAAATCTCTACCTGACTTCTTTTTAAGTGATCGAGCACCCGCTCCAAAAACCGAAGGGATTTATTCTGAAAATCTTTGCCATGTATACCTATGCGGATCATCGAGTAGGGTTAGATTTCCAGATAGCGCAACAGCATATCTATTTTATCTTTATCATCGGCCTCACGTGGAGCTTCCTGGTAGCGTCCAATGACGCGATAATTGAACCGCTCAAGTGTTGCCACGATTCGTTTCAAATCGGTTTGATTGATTTTCAATGTCAACTTGATTTTGCCTTTATCCATCGGATCTTCGATCATGTTGCTGCTGATCACCTTGGCATTATTCTCTTCTACATAGCGGCTTATTTCCGCCAACGAATAATCAATCAAATCCATGGAGAGCACCAAAATGCTTCCCGTCATTTGTACCGAAGCCGTCTGAGCAAAAGAAATCATCATATCTTGCACCGTGATCACGCCTTCATATTGTTGATCGTCATTCACCACTGCTACGATCTGCAATTTGTTGTTGCCCGCAATTTTTAGGATGTCGTAGAAGTGCGCATGCTGGTGCACAAAGCAATCTTTTCCAACCAATGGAAATGCTGCCAGGTTTTTTCCGATATCGTTGGATTCTAAAATGATTTCTTCTGAGATAAATCCCAGCAACTGTCCTTTCTCAACTACGGGCAAGTGATTGCAACGAAACTCTTCCATCCACACGATGGCCTTATCGGCATCGTCCGTAGTTTTCAACGGTGGAATCATGTGGTTGATCAGCTCTTCAGCTATCATTTTGCAATGGGTCTTACCAAAAAATCTTCTACTATTTCATTAAACTTCTGTGGATGCTCCATCATCGGTGCATGACAACATTTGTCTATAAACTTCAACTCCGAATTTGGAATGAGTCGATTGAACTCATGGCCTACCATGGGTGGTGTGATGGTATCATTCAAGCCCCACACTAATAAAGTGGGCACATTTATTTTATGTAATTCTAATGCAAGGTTATTTCGCTGTGCCGATTTGGCAATCGCTACAATGCGCATGCATTTTGGAATGCTTTTCGTAGTCTCAAAAACTTCGTCTACTAATTCTTTCGAAGCCACTTTAGGATCATAGAATGTATAAGCCACTCGCTCACGAATATAGTCGTAACTTCCTCTGCGCGGGTACGATCCGCCCATGGTATTTTCAAACAATCCCGAGCTACCTGTCAAAACCAACTTGGTCACTTTCGTGGGATTTTGGAGTGTGTACAAAATACCTACATGCCCACCCAACGAGTTGCCCATGATCATCATTTTGTCGAGCTTCATCATCTCTACAAAACGCTCGGTAAATTCGCGCAAGCCACCTAAGCCTGCTTCCTTGATGGGCATTTCATAAATGGGCAGCATGGGGATGATCACCCTGAAGTGCTTCGAATAGTGGTTAACCACACCTTCCCAATTGCTAAGGGCTCCAAATAACCCATGCAACAACATGAGAACATCTCCCTGGCCTTCGTCTACATACTTAAAATCATGTTGTTCTTTTACAACCAGCCCCATTCGAATTGATTTATTTGATGATAATTAACTAAAAAAAACTGAACCTTAGAACTGTCTGAATATTTCTTTGAAAAAAGGGATGAATTGACCTAAAAAAGAAGAGGTTCTTTCGGCCACTTTGGCCGTAAATGGATATAATCGAGAGCCTTCCAGCCAATTTTGGGGCAATTCTATTTTTAATGATTGAACAAGCCAAATAATGATGCTCAAACAAAACGAGTATTTAATCACACCCAAAGCTGCTCCGGCAATGGCATCTACTTTACCAAGAAAAGTTTGATCGACCGAATTTTTAACTCGCTGGCCTAAAAAGATGACCAACAATATCACCAAAACAAAAATAATGATGAAGGCCAGATAAGGCAGAAACGTTTGATCGGCATTGAATTGCTCATGAAGGATTTGCATTCCTTTGCCCATCAACTTAAAGCCTAAAAAAATACCCAGCACCAACGCGAGCAAATAAAACAGTTCCATTAAAAAACCTCGCTTGTAACCAAGGTATCCTCCAATTGCTAAAATCAATGCAATTACTATATCAATGGTGCTCAAGAAGCCAACAGTTTTTTAACTAATTCAGAAATCACTTTTCCATCCGCTTTGCCTGCCAATTGCTTGGTTGCAGTGCCCATTACCTTTCCCATATCTTGCGGACCTTTGGCACCTACTTGTTCGATTATCTTTTTCAACTCGGCTGAAATCTCTTCCTCAGTCAATTGCTTGGGTAAATAGCGGCTGATGACTTCGTATTCCAGTAATTCTTTTTTAGCTAAATCATCGCGGCCTTCTTTCTGAAATATTTCTGCTGATTCTTTACGCTGTTTTGCTGCCTTCATGAGTAGCTTACCCTCAATGTCTTGCGCTAAATCTCCGCTTCCTCCTTTTTCTGTTTCAGCTAATAATATCATGGACTTAATGCTGCGCAAAGCAGTCAGTTCATCTTTGTTCTTTGCCAGCATAGCTGCTTTAATGTCGTTGTCAATCTGGGTCTTTAAACTCATGGTGTATCTCATTTAACCTTGTAAAGTTAGTGCAAGAATTGACGAAGTAAAAATCGCCAACAGAAATCACAGCGTTCAATGTCATTTAGCCAACAAAACAAAAAGCGCGTAGATGCAGTTATGGATGTGCTGGTTTTTCATAGTGTAGTGGTTAAAAAAATTATAGTTTTGTTGCCATGACCCGACTCTCAGTTAATATCAATAAGATCGCTACGCTACGCAATGCGCGCGGAGCCAACAACCCGAACGTGATTAAAGTGGCAATGGATTGCGAGCGGTTTGGAGCGCAGGGAATTACCGTTCATCCGCGGCCGGACGAAAGACATATTCGCTTTCGCGATGTAGTTGAACTTAAAAAAGTGGTGACCACCGAGTTTAATATCGAAGGCTATCCGGATGCGCGTTTTCTTCAATTGATCAAAGAAGTGAAGCCGGCTCAAGCAACACTCGTTCCCGATAAACCTGATGCGATTACATCCAATGCAGGTTGGGATACGATTACGCATGCCGCCTTTCTTCAAAAAATAATTTCAGAAATAAAGCAACAAGGCGTGCGCGTTTCTGTGTTTGTCGATCCATCCGTAAAGATGGCAGAAGGTGCCAAGCAAGTTGGGGCTGATCGGATTGAACTTTACACGGAGCCTTATGCAGCGCATTATCATCAAAAGAGAGAAGCCGCCATCAAACCCTATATTGAAGCGGCTGAGGCAGCTCACGCTATCGGATTAGGAATTAACGCGGGTCATGATTTAGATTTGAACAATCTGCGTTATCTCCAACAAAATATTCCGCATTTGGATGAAGTTTCGATCGGGCACGCATTGATTTGCGATGCACTTTATTTAGGATTGGAAAACACGATTCAATTGTACCTGCGCGAATTACAGTAGAAAATTTCCTGCTCACCAATTGCAGAGTGTGTTAAAACACTTCTCCCAAGTTAACGAACATGCCTTGAGAGCCGCCTTGCCCGAATGCGTAGTCAATACAAACATTGGTGCGTGAGTGTTTATTGAATTTAATCCGCATACCCGCACCGGCACCCACCGCAATGGCATTGAAATTATTAGAGGGCCATTCGGTCACGCTTTGTGCATTGGCAAACACTACACCACCAAACAAGCCGTTCCGTGAAATGCGAAATCGATATTCTGATTCAAGATAGACCAGGTTCTTACTTCTAAACCGACCTTGAATATATCCTCTGCCAATGTTGCTGCTTGCATCCCAAGCTGTTGCCGGCAAATCCAGATAAGGTGCATTTCCTCCAAATGAAAACCAATTATAACTCCAAAGGGCTAAAATGTTCTGGCTCTTTTTCGGAAACGGCACATACCTGCGTAAATCAACCTGCACCATTTGCCACGCACCATCGCTACCTAAAAAAGTGAAGTTGGGTCGATATACAAAATTGGCATACGCGCCTCCCCATGGATTAATTGAATTTACACGGCTATCGTACAATAGATGAAAAAGAAAACCCGATGAGGTTGATTGGCTTCCAATTCCATATCGGGCAATTTCATCATTTAATTGTTGGCTTCCGTTTTCTTGTGTAATACTATAGTGATGATCAATAGCAACACCAACTCCTGTGTACCAATTGGTTTTAAATGATTTGAGAATGGATTGATGAAACCGCACATACGAATACGTTTGATCTACCGCATCGTCTAACCGGGATTGAATTCCTAAGCCATACGTTTTTTGCGGATACCAATAGTAACGCCAGTCGGATACGATATTGAATGTGTTGTTCTTCGTCCATAGGTTATTTTGAATGCGAAATACAAATTGATTTTTTTGGGTGTAGAGTACATCCAAATACACGATCGAAATTTTCTGATCATCTACCTCGCTGGTAAAAAAGGCGAAGTCGCCAACAAAAATAGCTGCCAGATTACTGGTGAGTGAATACCCCAGAGAGGGTGCTCCTGAAAAATATACTCGGCCCGATTTTTTAGAGATGGTATCATGTTTGGTCAGCCACTTTGCTTTCAAAATCTGGCCGCCAACATCAATCAAGTCTTTTTCAGGTTTGCTATTGGGCGGTAGTAACTGTGCTCCGACTAAATGAATGATGCAACACCACAAAACAACTACACTACCTGCTTTCTTCATTACCTCAATCTGATTTTGAAAAGAATTGGAAAGATAGTTGGAAAAAGGTTACAACGATAATTTGTCGGGTTCCTATACGATAAACGACTCTTTCTGTTGATTGAGTCATTCGGTTCATAGATCAATCAACACTTTCTGAATACACATTCTGCTCACACCCATTTTATATAGCACTTTTCCATTTCGTTCTACCCAATTTTGCTGATAAACTCATTAAATTATGAAACGCTTTTTGTGGATTGCATTTGTTGGTTATGTGTTGTCATCGTGTTCAAAAGAAGAGGGTGTGAATCCTCCAAAAATTACAACCACCGCTGTATCTGACGTTACGCTTACTTCGCTTACAACAGGTGGAGAAATTACAACAGAGCTTGCTAATCAAATAACGGCACGCGGGGTTTGCTGGAGCCGAATGTCCAACCCGGAACTGGGAAACACATCTGAAAATTCGGAAGATGGAACAGGGGCTGGCACTTTTCAAACTGTAATCAACGGACTGAGTGTAGGTAAATACTACATCCGTGCTTACGTTACGCTGGGCGGAAAGACCTATTACGGCAATCAGATCGTTTTTGATTTAGCTTTCATCACTCCGGAGGTAATTACTCAAAATCCGACTGAACGAACAGCAAACTCAGCTAAGATGACCATTAAATTAAATTATAGTTGGACTGATCCGTTACTCGAAAAAGGAATATGCTGGAGCACCTTCAAAAATCCGGATGTCACTAAAAACAAACATACCGACACCGGAAGCAGTCTAGAGTTCTCTCACAACATCACTTCGCTTACATCGGGTGTGCCTTATTATGTTCGTGGTTATGCAATTAATAAGCATGGTACATTTTATGGAAATGAAATTCAAGTTTTGTTGCTGCCGGCACCTGTCTACGGGGAAGTAACTGACGTGGATGGGAACAAATACAAAACAGTAGTGATTGGATTAAAAACCTGGATGGCTGAAAATCTAAAAGTAACGAAGTTCAATGATGGCACTTCGTTAGCATCATTGGCGGAGAGTGATTTTAAAAACACCAATGAAAGTGCCTACACAGTCTATAATGGCAACGCAGGAAATTTGCCAACCTTTGGCTATCTCTACAACGGATATACGGTGACCAACACAAAAAATGTTTGCATGCAGGGTTGGCATATCGCCTCCAGCAGTGATTGGTATTCGTTGGCAAGTTCGCTGGGAGGCTTAGATCTGGCTGGCGGCAGAATGAAGGCTATATCTACCACTTGGGCTACACCCAATGAGGGCGCTACCAATGAAAGTGGATTTACAGGTTTGCCAGGAGGATCTTACTGCCGCATCTGTTTAAGTAATAGTGGGTTATTTGCTGATATTGGAACCGATGGCTATTGGTGGAGTTCACAGTCGGCAGAGTTTTTTTACCTCACTAACAATTTGACTTCTTTGCGCACTAAAAGCACTGGAACTTCCAATGACGGTATGTCGATCCGATGTGTGAAAGATTGATTAGAGGAATGTCCGCAACTTGACTATTGGAGAAAAGCGACCTGTTCATATTTACAAAAAAATGAATATGAAAAAGATCGCTTTTACCATTCTATTGACGGCTGTATCTTTAGCCGTTATGGCTCAAAAACCAGAAGTTTTTTCAACCAAGGATGGCGCTATTCGTGGCTATGATCCGGTAAGCTATTTTACAGACAGTGTACCTCAAAAAGGTAAAGCTGAATTTACGGTAGATTATAAGTCGGCAAAATGGCACTTCGTATCAACCAAAAACGCTGAACTGTTTAAAGCTGATCCCGAAAAATACATTCCACAATTTGGCGGCTACTGCGCTTTTGGCATGAGCCGAGGCTACAAAGCTGAAACCCAACCGGATGCGTGGACCATTGCTGACGGAAAGCTCTACCTTAATTACAATACAAAGGTGCGCGAAGAGTGGAATAAAAAACAGGCTGAATTGATTTCTAAGGCCGCTGCCAACTGGGTAACAGTTAAAACCCAATAGGTTCATCGAACTCCTTCATTTTTAATGGTTCGGGTCGTGACGAAAAAGAATATCGTTGCTATATTGCAGGGTTCTATCATTTGGCCATGAACATCTACCTGATCGAAGACGACCTAATCTATGCAGAGTTTATCAAGAAATCACTTGGCCTTAAGCCTAGTTATAAGATAACTCATTTTGATTCGGCTGAGAAAGCTTTAGCTGCCCTTAAAAGTGGAATACCCGATGCTCTTATTGTCGATTATAAGCTGCCCGGAATGACCGGAATTGAGCTATTCGAAGCAATAAAAGGCCAAATCAAAGACTCTCATAAAGTTATTATGCTGAGCGCACTGGATGATGGAAACATGGTATTGAGCTTCATTCAAAAAGGCGTGCGCGACTATGTAATTAAAGATGAAAGTGTGATTGAGTCGCTCACTGCCGTATTAGAGGGCAATGATGATGATTATCTTTTTAATTAGTCGGTTTTAATCGAACTGTAAAAGTCGAGCCTACTCCCACCTGACTTTCGCATTCTATTTCTCCACCCAGCTTTTCGAGTACTGTTTTCACAATCCATAATCCCAATCCGGTTGAGCTCTCACCGGAAGTCGGTCTGGCACTCAGTCGCTGAAACTTTTGGTATAACTTAGTAATTTCCTCCGGAGAGATGCCGGGGCCTTCATCGCGAATTTTTGCTTCGATGCATCTATCTTTGTCCGTCAGACTTACATAAATGTTTTTATTACCTTCTGAAAACTTCAGCGCATTTGATAATAAGTTTTCGAAAATGCGAATCAGGTAGCTTTTATCACTTTCCAGATAAACGGGAGCTTCGCATTGGTAATGAATGGTTACCCTTTTCTTAGAAGCTAATATCTCATAATTCTTAACTAGTGTTTGAAGTAACGTGGACAAGCTCAACTTCTCATGCACTAAAGTGATCCCCTTGTCTTCAAGCTTACGATTGTCCAATAAGTTGCGCATCATGCCAAGGCCGTCTGCTACTATTTGATGTATTTTATCAATGTACTCCTGCTGCTCAACTGTAAGATTTTGAGAGGTTAATTGAAGTAATTGCACCAACGCAAAAATGCGATTGAAAGGGCCCTTCAAATCGTGCGATACCAAACTGATGATTTGCTGATTTTGGTTGATAATATCCTTTAGCTCTTCACTTTTTTTATTGAGCTCGGCTAATTGCCGCTCAATTTCCTTTCCTTGTATGGTAATGATTCGGTTTTTAGTCTTCAGCTTGATAATGGTAACCACTAACCAAATAATGGCGATGATGAGCAAACCAATTAGGAAAACAATAGGGGAGTTCATGTTTGGGGAAACCCGGCTTTATCTCAACTTAACTTCCTGGTTATATTTCACAGGAACTTTAATAGTAACTCCATGCTTTACAATTCGAATATATCCTACAAACTGAACCTGATATGATTTGCCCCCGAAGAAGCCAATCACCGCATCCAACAGGCCCATGTCTTGCAACGCCAGCTTTGCCTGAATAGGAACCGTAAAGTCCGATTGCTTAGGAACGACAATATCCATCATTTGATCTACCTCAGCCGCCTTCTTGCCATCTACCATCACGTCCACTTTAATTTCCTTGAGGCGTGTTTGCATTTTGTTGGGATTGAAAAATAGGGCATCGCCCTTCAATGTGGGCGAACCACCCATGTCGCCATCCAATAATAAATTATTGATCGACTTAAACACTACCTGTTCCTTGGGGGCACACGAAAAAACAAGTGCACACAAGGCAACCATCACAAAACAAGTTATCAGATTTAATCTCATAGAATTTCAAAGTTACGCCCTACGGATGCACTTTCTATCGTCTCGGTTCAAAATACTTCCTTCCAAAAATCGCATTCGCGGAAAGCGATCGTAAATTTACGCAGTGAACGATCAATTTATCTACCAACTTAATCAACTGGCCGATGGCATTGCCGAAAAGGGTTATGCTGTGATCGATGACTTTTTAAGTCTAGAAGAAGTACATAATATCCAAGAACTGGACGGATTTAAAAACGGTTTGTTACAATTCAAGAAAGCCGGCATCGGCAAAAGCCAAGAAAAGCAAATCAACGAAGCGATTCGGGGTGATTATATTCAGTGGATTAAGCCCGAATCTGCAGAGCCTCCACTGCAAGTCTATCTATCGAAGCTGAAAGAATTGATTGTCTTCGTCAATCAAAATCTATATCTCAGTTTGAAGGACTTTGAAGTGCACCAAACAATTTATCCAATTGGCACTTTTTACAAACGCCATCTCGACCAATTCAAAAAAGAAGATCACCGAAAACTTTCAGTGATCTGTTACCTGAACAGCGATTGGAAAGAATCAGACGGTGGTCAGTTGCGTATCTATCTCGAAAACGAAACGAAAGATGTGCTACCCTTGGCGGGAAGGCTCGTTTGCTTTCGCAGCGATTTGCTCGAACATGAAGTGCTACCTGCCACACGCGAGCGACTCAGCATTACCGGATGGCTTCTAGATCAACCGCATTTTATTTGATCGCTACTCCGTACGTAAACTCTTCACAGGATTAGACAAGGCGGCCTTAATGGCTTGATAACTTACTGTCGCCAAGGTGATGAGTAAAGCTCCCAGCCCTGCCGCTACAAAAATCCACCAAGCAATCTCTGTGCGATATTGATATTTGGCTAGCCATCCGTCCATCAAAAAATACGACCCGGGCGCGGCTAGCAAAAAGGAGATGAGCACGAGTACTACAAAATCACCTGACAACATTTTCCATAAACCAAATACCGAGGCCCCCATCACTTTACGCACTCCTATTTCTTTAGCACGTTGCTCTGCAACAAAAGATGCTAAGCCAAAAATTCCTAAACAACTGATAAAGATGGCGAGGCCTGCAAAGAAACTGGCCAACTTTCCGATGCGTTCTTCTCCTTTAAATTTCTGTGCATATTCCTGATCAACAAATTGATATTCGAAGGGAGCTTCCGGATTATACTTTTCACAAATAGCTTTTATTTTCTCAATAGATTCGTGCGAACCTTTGGCCGGATTGAGCTTCAACAAAATAACATTGCCGTCATCTTTTGAAATATGAAACAACGCTGCGCGTGCAGGCTCATAAGGCGATTCGATCACCATATCTTTGATAACTCCAATAATCGTGTACGATTTATCGTTCCACTTCAACTCTTCGCCCACCGGATTTTCAAATCCTAAAAATTTCGCTGCTGCCTGATTGATTACAAACGCAGAAGAATCGGTAGCGTGTTCAGGTGAAAAATCTCTTCCTTCTACAAATTGCCATCCAATGGTTTTGCCATAATCAAACGTAACTGCGTTGTTGGGAAAATCAACGGCCAAAGCCGGATCTTTACCCTTCCATTCAAAACCACCATTGGTATTCCACACTTGCGTGGGAGGACTACCTGACTCAGCCATTTCTATGATTGCACCAGAGGACTTTAATTCATTACGTACAGCTTCAAAGTGTTTGTGCAGTTCGGGTGTGATCATAAACATTTGAACTAATCCGTTTCGGTCGTAGCCGATGGGTCGGTCTTTCGCAAATTGAATTTGTCGGAAGACGATAACGGTGCCAATAATAAGAATAACGGACACGGCAAATTGAATCACCACGAGCACCTTGCGCGGCAGTGAAGCAAAACGACCTACACGAAAGGTTCCCTTCAAAACTTTTACCGGATTGAATGAGGAAAGATAAAGTGCCGGATAACTACCAGCCACCAAGCCAGTGAACAAACTAAATGCTATTCCTGAAAGCCAAAACGGAACACTGCTCCACGGAATAGACAAACGCTTATCAGCTACAATGTTAAAAGCAGGTAACATCAATTGCACCGCCAGCAATGCGACTAAAAATGACATGAATGCTACCACCAACGACTCGCTAAAAAATTGACTTACCAACTGAGAACGTACTGATCCAATCGACTTACGAATACCCACTTCTTTCGCACGTTTTTCCGATCGGGCGGTGCTCAAATTCATGAAATTGATGCACGCCAGCAACAACACAAATACTCCGATGGTACCAAACAACCAAATTTGTTCGATACGACCACCGGTGTTAACGCCATTTTGAAATTCAGAATAGAGGTACCACTTACTCATGGGGTGAAGAAAAACCTCCGGCTTGTACTTACGATCACCTTCATCTTTTAGCTGATTGAATTTTACATCTTTGATCTTTTTAGACACAACCTCCATGTCAGCATTGTCGGCTATCTGAACAAAGGTTTGTGTGAAGTTGCTGCCCCATGGATTTTCCATTTTCTTGATCCACTCATTGCTGATCAGATAGAGCTCCCAAGGCAAAATGTAATTCATGTTTCGGAAGAACGTGTTGTACGGCAAGTCTTCATACACGCCCGTCACTTTCACATCATATTTATTGTCGATGCGCACCACTTGATTCATGGGGTCGTCATCGCCAAAATAAGTTTTCGCTAATGATTCTGATAACAAGATGGAATAGGGATCTTTCAGCCCATCACGTGTGCCTTTCAACATTTTGAGCGAAAGCATCTCTGTTACTTCCGGTTCGAAGTAATAACCATTTTTATTGAATTTCTTTTCACCTACCGTCAAGATACGTGTGAAGTTCCACGTGGCTTGCAGCACATATTTAAAGTCGCTCCCATATTTATTGCGAATTTCTTCGCCCATCACATACGGATTAGAAACTTGCGATTCTTTCTGTCCATTATAGAGATTGTGTTGCCACACTTGCGCGATTCGATTATAGTTGGGGTGATACGTGTTATACGTCAGTCCATCCCAAATCCATAAGCCAATCAAAATAGCCACCGCCATTCCGGTCGCCAACCCTGCAATGTTGATGAATGAGTAGCCTTTTTGTTTGATCAGATTGCGAAAAGCAATTTTTATGTAGTTTTTAAGCATAGTAAGCGTGGCGAATAGTAAAACTTTCTTGAGTTGTTAAGAAGATATACTTCGCTTAATGCCAGAGGTTGCACGAAACAGGCAACTATTTTTTAGGTGGCGATAATTTGAGCTTCGATGGCCGATTTTACTTCACAATTTCAAACTGAATAACCACCCGATAACTCACTTTCATCTTGCGAATATCAATATTAGAATCGGAAGGTATTGGTGCTGAATCAGAAACACCACGATGAACAGCACCTGTTGATTGAAGCTTTTGATAAGCATAAAACCTATCTTGTGGTGAATTGGACTCGCGTTCATATTCATTCAACTCGGAAACAAAAAGAGGCAAGCCAATCGAAACATTAAGTGTGGTGGCAATTAACGTGGCCCTTGCGCGCGCATTTTCAACAGCTTCCTTCACGGCTTCTGCCTTGTATTTTTCTAAATCCGTTTTTACGCGTCTTACAATTTCCAAATCGTTTGCTCCCGCTTCGAATAGCCGAATGGTAAACTCATTGATGGAATCCATATTTCGCACTTTCACAATGTAAGATTTGGAAAGCGTATAGCGGTTGGAGGAATTGGACCAGCCGAAACGATACACATTGAAGTTCTCCAACCGAATATCCGCTTCATTGACACCCAATTTCTTTAAGGCATCAAGCACGTTTTTCTCGCGAATAGCGAAGTCATTGTCCTTTTTGATGTTGTCATTCTCCTTGACGATAATCGATATCTCCAGATAGTCTGCGGTAATTTCTTTTTCAGAGAAGCCGCTTACTTCAATATACTTTTGAGAAAGTGTCTGGCCAATCAATGGGCTAACACCTATTACTATAAAAATTAGAATCAGAGATAACCTCATTGGGATCGAATTTTAGTGATGGGAATTTTATAATAAAAAACGGCAAACTATTCCACATCCATATACTTCTATTAATATTTATTCTACTCGCAAACTCTTCACCGGGTTCGCAAGACCAGCTTTTATTGCTTGGTAACTAATGGTGAGCATTGCGATAGCAACGGCAATCATCCCCGTAAGGGCAAAGACGAGCCACGATATTTCAATACGATAGGCGAAATCTTGTAGCCACTTATTCATCAAGTACCACGCAATGGGAGCCCCAATTACAATGGAAACAATCACTAACTTAATGAAGTTGAAAGTGAGCAAGCCAAACACGTTTTTCAACGAAGCGCCCATCACCAATCGAATGCCAATTTCTTTTGTGCGTTGCTCAATCATAAAAGCAGAGAGCGCAAATAAACCCAAACACGCAACAATGATCGCCAACACTGCGAATGAGGTAAAGATGCGACCCATTCTTTGTACATCGGCATACATGGCCGCATAACGATCATCTAAAAACGCAAAGCGTGCCGGTTGATGAGGTGCAAATTTTTTCCAAGTCTCCGTCAGATTACTGAGTAGCTCTTGCATGTTCGTAGAACTTGCTTTCACAGAAATCATCGATGGACTATTGCCCAAACGCAAGCAGAGGTTGCCAATGTTTTCCTTCATCGATTCGAAATGAAAATCTTCCACTACGCCTATGATCGTCCATGGAATTTGTCCACCATTGATAAGGCGCTTACCAATCACATCTCCACCTAATTGCTTCGCCATCGATTGATTGACAATGATGGCAGAAGAATCCGTGAGATGGTTGACATCGAAGTTGCGGCCTTGTACGATCTTCATTCCAAGTGTAGAAATATAATCGTGATCTACTTTCCAAATCTGACCATTCACTGATTCGTCTTGGCCTGATTTTCCTTCCGCCCAAAATTGATTGCCATTACGTTTCGTTCCCCGAATAGGAAGATAATCGCTTACCGATACAGCCTCTACATGGGGAATGTTGAGCAACTCATTTTTGAATGTGGTGGTCTGTTGCCCTAGCGTATTAGTTCCTTGGATAATCACGACTTGATCTTTCTCGAATCCAATTTTCTTATTCAGAATAAATTCCATTTGTTGATAAATCACAAATGTGCCAATGATCAATACAATCGAAGTTGTAAACTGAAAAATCACAAGCGTGCTTCGCAGCGGAGAACTCTTGCTCCCTTTGCTGATGCTTCCCTTCAATACTTGAATGGGTTGAAAGGAAGACAGATACAGCGATGGATATAAACCCGCTAATATTCCAATCAGAATAGCCGCTACCAGCAATGCAGGAAATACGTACCATTCAGCCCATGGCATTGTCAAAGATTTTGATGACAACACATTGAAGTAAGGCAACAATGCCCATGCAAGTATCAAACCTACTCCAAAAGATAAAATACTGAATAAGATCGATTCTGTTAAAAATTGATTGATCACGCTACTACGTTCCGATCCTACCACTTTGCGTAAGCCAACTTCTTTCGCACGATTAGCCGATTTGGCCGTCGAAAGATTAATGAAATTGATGATCGCGATCAACAAAATAAAAATGGCAATCCCGCCAAACATCCACACAAATCGGATGTCGCCATGAATTAACCCATCTTGAACATCTGATGAATACAAATGAATGTTGCGGAGAGGTTGCAACTCCAGATGTACGTTTCTTTCTACCATAAACCGTTTCGCTTCTGCTTCCGACATGCCACCTTCCACCATCATGGGCAAAACATATTTATCAATGATGCCCTTGCTGATTTTCTTTTCCAACTCGTTTGGATTTACGGCAGGGTCAACAGAAATATAGATAGCATAATTACTAGCACCCCAATCTTTCTGTTCGCCTTGCCAGAATTCCAATCCTTTAGTGCTGATTAAAAAATCAAAAGGCAAATGTGTGTTTGAAAAATTCTCCACTACACCTGACACGGTGTAGGGTTTATTTAATTCATTGTTGATGATGAGGGTTTTTCCAACCGGGTTTTGGTTGGGAAAATATTTTTCTGCTTTACGTTGTGTGATGACAATGGAATTAGGTTGTTCCAACGCGTGGGCTGCACTGCCATGAATAAATTTCAAAGGCAGTAAGTCAGCCAATTCCTGATCGAAGTAAGCAAAACCCTCATCGTATGAATTTTCAATCTGATCTCCGGGCCGTACTTCATTGCTGCCGGCTCCAAACAATTCACTTGCATTATAGCGACCCGCCTTTAGTACTTCCGGAAAGTCTTCTTTCATGGCGGCACTCATCGGAGCAGGAAAAAAAGTATTTTTTTCAATACCGTTGTTTCCATTAACGACACCGACTACACGATAAACAGCATGTCCTCTGGCATATTGTTGATCGAAGCTCAACTCATCTTGAATAAACAAAGTAATCAATAAGCATGCAGCTATCCCCAATGCAAATCCACCAATTTTAATAGCCGAATACATTTTCTGTTTCACAAGACTGCGCCAGCCGATGATTAGATAATTTTTTAACATATCAGTTGCGTTAGATGAATAGGGATGTTTAAAAGACTTGATGAATTCCGGTCGGAAATATTTTATTACACTCCATGTAAATGCGCGGCTTGCTTGGCGCGGATTTGCTTCCGCTTGTTTTAAAAAAACCTCTATCAGATCGCCTTCAATTTCATCGAGATAATCTTCCCGGCAAAACCAGCGGAGAAATTGAAGAGGGCGCTTGGGTGGAGAGCGTTTCACCATTTTGTTTTCTTAATCCGGAAAAGATGTGGTATGATTTTGATCAGAGCAGATAAACCCTTTCAGGGTGATATGATTATCGAAATGTAACGAACAACAATTCATCAACCCCGAAGGGGTGACATGATTATAGAAATTCATTTCACGATTATTCTTTAACCCCGAAGGGGTGACATGATTATAGATATGTAACGAACAACAATTCATCAACCCCGAAGGGGTGACATGATTATAGATATGTAACGAACAACAATTCATCAACCCCGAAGGGGTGTCATGATTATAGAAATTCATTTCACGATTATTCGTTAACCCCGAAGGGGTGAAATAATTATTCGATCCAATCAAACAGGTATTTTTCATCATATTCAATTTCAAATTTTTCAAGCAACTCGAGGTATTCAGCTTTAAACGTTTTCTTTTTATGATGTTCCTCCTGATTTAATATGTACTGGTAAACCGTATCCAATTGCGAATGGGAATACGAAAAAGCTCCATAGCCCTCTTGCCAAGAAAATTTTGTGTTTAGGAATTTTTTGTCATTGATAAAATTTGTAGTGTTGTTCTTAACATCACGAATTAAATCCGACAATGACATGACGGGTTTAAGCCCGATAAAAAGATGGACGTGGTCTGTGACGCCATTTACAATAATTGGCTTTTGGTTTTTCTCTTTGATGATACCCGCCATGTATTTAAACACTTCATCGCGCCATGGCTTTTGTAATAAATTTTCCCTGCGTTTTACGGCAAAAACAACTTGAATGTAGATTTGTGAAAATGTTCCCGGCATAATTATATCACCCCTTCGGGGTTTTTGTTTGTATTCGAATTATCTATAATCATAACACCCCTTCGGGGTTTCATTTTCACCGATATTTTTCTATAATCATAACACCCCTGCGGGGTTTTATTTGGACACATATTTCTACAATCATTTCACCCCCTTCGGGGTTTTAATTGCACCGATATTTTTTTACAATCATTTCACACCTGCGGGGTTTTATTTGGACCCATATTTTTCTATAATCATAACACCCCTGCGGGGTTTTATTTGGACACATATTTCTACAATCATTTCACCCCTGCGGGGTTTTACTTGCACCGATATTTTTTTATAATCATAACACCCCTGCGGGATTTTATTTGGACCCATATTTTTCTACAATCATTTCACCCCTGCGGGGTTTTATTTGGACACATATTTTTTTACAATCATAACACCCATGCGCGGTTCTGCTCGCATTTGATTTTAATAGTGCCATCATCCAAAAGAAATCTTTGGGATCTGCTGGTAGATACTCGTGCGCAACGCATATTGATTGTCTAGCATCTTTTTGCCAAGTGCAGTGATAACATAAAATTTCTTTCTCCTTCCTCCGCGGTCTTCGGTGATTCCACCAAAGCGCGACTTGACAAAGCCTTTATCTTCTATCCGCTTCAGCGCCACGTGCACAGCACTGATATTCACTTTCTTTTTGAGCTTCGCTTCCAGATTTTCGAGAATGGCTACGCCATAAGCTTCATCGTGTAGGGCTGCCACTAAGAGTAAAACGAGTTCTTCAAATTCACCAAGGGATTGTTGCTGTGTCATAGGGATATTTACTTAACAAACGTGAATATAATAGATTAGTTTCACTTTTGTTAAGTAAATTCTATAAAAAACTTGCTCATTCATGAAAGGAGACTTCGATCTGAATTCTAATATTACCCAATCGAAGTAATTCCAAATTAGCTAATGACTCATTACGATCTCAAATATCTTATGGCCAACGCACAAACAACCAACACCCCTACAATCGGAAATAATTGCATGAAGAAGAAAGTAAAGTATGAAACCGTTACTTCAGGTTGAGGTAACACTTCAATGAGCAGTCGCTTGCCGATTGGACCATTTGAAAACACAACTTGCTGTACCACATTCCACCCAAAGTGAATGGCGATGGGCAAATAGAGCGATCGGGTTTTGGTATAGCCATATGCCAACACCAGACCCATTGTTCCGGTAACTACAAAGGTGATGAGCATGGGGACAGGATCTCCCAACGACCCTTGCGAAAACCAATGGTACATGCCGAAAGTTGCAGATGAAATCCAAATGGCTTTAGTCGCACCCAACTTTTTGATGAGGATGTAAAACAAGGCTCCTCGAAAAATCAGCTCCTCGTATAAAACCGATTTGATATTAAACCACACTCCATCCGCAATGAGTTGTGAAGTCCATTCAGGATTGAGCTGCCATCGCTGTTCCGCAATCCAAATCTTAAGCCCAAACCCGGAAGCACTAAAAGCAGCAGTCGTCAATAAAAAAATTATAAAGTGTTGCAGTCGCTGTTTTGTGGGCAGTAATCCCAACACAGAAAGATTACTTCTATCAAAAAGCCAAACCAATAGCCACGACAGGGCCAATTGAATTAAAATACCAATCATAAAATGGGTGTAATTAAAATGAGGAATCAGGCGTTTTTACGCCACAACAAAAAAAGAATGCCTGTCATCAGCGTAAGCATTGCACTTACGAAAATGAACAGTTCAAAAGTGGTTTCAGGAAAGTTGGGTGATTGTGCTACGAAAGCAAAGGCCAGGACAATAATTACAAGACTTATGCCTGCGGAAAGCACCAACCGTTGTGGCTTAGTTAGCGAAGTTGGCTCCCCTTGCGGAATGGTAAACTCCTGTTCACGTGCCGACTTCATAAAGTCTTCAAACGACAGTTCGAGAATTTTTGCAAGCGTTTTCAACGTGTGGCTGCGCGGAACAAGCTCACCATTTTCAATGCGTTGAATAGATCGCATACTGATGTGCGATCGTTCGGATAGTTCTTTTTGGGTAAGCCCTTTCGATAGCCTTCCATCACGAAGCCAAGAAGCAGTCATTTCTTTGAGTGTTTTTTGCATGCAAAGCTACGGGCACTCAAAAGTAGCACTAAATTTTTAGGCCGCCATTGAGGCGACATTTGTATGACAAATGGGTTTTTGAGCCAAATCTTCGGCTATTTAATGGACCGAAGAAACTCATACACACGATTAAAATGATTCAGCGGCTCTATATGTCCGCCTTTCAGCACGATATGTTTGTATGGATATTGAAAGTTTTTTTGATTCAATCTTTCCACTAACCGATGCGACATTATTGTTGCAGGCCATTGCTCATCTTCGTTAGCCGAGAGAATTAAAATAGAGCCATTAATTTTCTCTACTTCAATTTCGGCTTGCTTTACAGCAACGGTATCTTCCAACATCATTGAAAATGCTCCATGCAAATCACCTTTCAATGCAGGCCAAATGGTTTCGAATGGCGCGGGCACAAATGGAACGGGCGCGTCATGGTAGGTCCATGAAGAAGTATTGGCAGAGATGGTGAGTGCCGGAAAGCTGACGTGTGAGGTAGAAAGGGCAATCACTCCCTTAAAACAAGGATAGCGACTTGCCAGATTCAACACCAACTCTCCTCCTTTCGATGCGCCCATCAATATAATTCTGGATGTATCAATCTGTGGATGACGTCTGGCGATAGATAAAATCGTATCCGCAATGGCATTGAGTGAAATCCGATCCAACGATTTGGGCGAAGTTCCTGAATTAAAATATCCGATGGCCAATACGGCATATCCCAGTGCACGTATGGAATCGCGTTTTGTCTTCAGATAATTTCGCTCCCAATCATTTCCACCCGAGCCTCCTCCAAAGCCAACGACCAAGGGCTGCCGCGCGCTATCGCTGAGGTAAAGATGTGTATCCATTTTTCCATGGTTATCCGGCAGGGAAGTGGGTTGCAGGTTTATTATAAAAAAGAGTATGATTAGTGTGCACACAATGATTCCAGCTATTTTCATTTTCATAAAAAAAGAGTTTAGTAGTTAGAGGATATGGAAATTAACCGAGTTGAGGGGTTGGCTCAGTGGGTTTTGAAAGATATTCGTAGCCGCGATAGAGAATGATAATCTCCAGAACGGTAGCGGGTATTAATATGATATAGGACACAAAGAACAATACCACGGTTACCAGTATGCAGCCCAATATGATTTCGAGTACTCCTGCAATGCGTGATAACTCACCCATTCCATCCTGAAGTTGGATCAACGCCATTCCAAATACAATTGATATTGCACCCATAATGACAGCCAAAAGTGCGTATGGAATCCAAATGGTTTCAAAGCTTTCCACCGAAAGAGTGGATACATCTAAAACTGCACTTGCTAAAGTGCCGATCATTAATAGGTAAGCGGCCACTTTCAACAGCGTGTTTTCAAATACATTGCTGAGCGCAATGAACCCTCGTGCAAAAAAAATATACGCAACCACCATCACACAGGTCAGCGTGATATAAGTGGCATTCATACGAAAGCCCCAGTTGCGGCCCCCCTCCATCCATAGGATATCGAGTGTGCCCAGAATAATTTCAGCGATTAAATAAAGTGCTCCGGCTATGACTGCGATGAGCAGGTTGTTGCGATTTGCCGTTGGCAAATTGGTTTTGGGTGTTTCCATCACTTGGTTTGTGGTTAAAAATGATTCGTAGTCCTCTCCAAGTGCGTTCAATAAAATACGAATCGTAGAAACGCGCGGCAAAACTTCGCCCGCTTCGATGCGCTGAATGGTGCGCACACTTACGTGGCTTTTTTCTACCAGTTCTTCCTGGGTTAGGTTTCGCTCTTTGCGTAAAGCGGTCAGTCGTTTGCCTAATTCGGGTTGTTGCATAACCATTTTATTGAAGCACAATGTTACGCGTTTAACGGGCATGTAGGAACCAGAAGATTCCGTTTTTGCCCGCCTTTTACCCGTCATTTGGGGTTTGGCTGCCCGTCATTACGATTTTTTCAATCCATTCTCAGCGTATCGGCAGGATTTTGTTTGGATGCGCGCCAGGTTTGCGAACCAATTGTGATTAATCCCAAAGCGACTAAGATGACGACACCCACCAATAAAATTCCCCAGCTAAACTCAACCCGGTTGGCAAGTGTTTGCAGCCAGAAGTTGTTTGCAAAATAACTGAGTGGGGCACCTACCAGAATGGCTATCATCAACAAAACAAAATACTCTCGCGACAATAGTCGGATCAAAGTCCATTCACTGGCGCCCATTACCTTTCGGATGCTCACTTCTTTCGTTTTCCGTTCGGTGGTGTAAATTGTCATGCCTAACAATCCTAAACACGCGATCACTACTGCCAGAAATGCGATGAAACCTAAAATCAATACTAAATCAAAAATAGCCTGATGGGTGGATGTCAGTTCATCTTCGTAAAATCGATATTGAAATGAATGGCTCGGGTCTACTTGTTTCCATTTTGTTTCCATGTTGGCCAACGTGGCATTGGTTTGGCCTGAAGTTATTTTCACATTGATAAACTGAAACTGTTGAGGTTGATTGCGAATGAACAGAGGCTCGATTCCATTGCCATCCAGCAAAAGCATGTAGTGGAAGTCCTTCACAACACCGGCTACTTCAAGCGTTTCATTTCCCCATTTCGTTTCAAAGCTTTCGCCAATTATTTCTTGTGGTGTTTTATATCCCAAACTTTTCACGGCCGATTCGTTCACTAGTATAAATCGATCGGCTTCTTTTTCCTGCAAGGCATGCCCCGCAATTATCTTCAAATTCAAATTGTCGATAAACAAGGGTGATGCTAAAAGAATATTGGACTGATGGTAGTCGGCATTTGTATTCAGCTTACGAAACTGAATACTATTGTTGGTGCCCGTGGCGGGAATAATATCACTGCCCGAAATAGAAATAACTCCTGGAACAGAACTCATTTCATTACTCAATTTCTGAAAATCGTTTCCTTGTGTTCGAATATTTACAATGTTCGTTGCTGTGAATCCATAATCGAAATTCATGAAATAGCGAAACTGACTAAACACCACGATGGATGTGACAATAAAGAAAAGTGAAATCACGAATTGAAAAACAGTAACCGTTTTGCGAAATCCAAATCTATTTCTTTCCATTATCTCTCCCTTCAATGCTTTGCTGGGCGCATACCTAGATATATACAAAGCCGGATAGAAACCTGCGATCATTCCGATACAAACGGCCAATGCTACAAAAATGAAATACGTTGTAATCTCTTCCGGTAATTCAAACTGCAAATATTGATTGACCCATAGGTCTTTGAATGCGGGTTTTATAATTAATAACAAAGTCAGCGCAACAACAAGAGACAACAAGGAAGTCACTACCGATTCGCTCAAGAATTGAAATACAATGGATCTTCGAAAAGCACCATTTACTTTGCGCACACCAATTTCCTTTGCACGAGTGAGTGCCCTCGCTACAGTGAGGTTAGTATAATTTAATGTTGCTGAAATTAAAACAACTAGTGCCAAAAATCCGATGAAGTAATAACCTATGCGCGGCATTCGCTGGTTAGTGTCGTTTCCTCGTAACTCTAATTGAATATCCGTGAGCGGCTGAGGTCTCAATACAAAATCTTTGGTCTGATCGGAGGTGATGGATGCATACGTTCGCTTAACGAAATCATTCAGTAGAGTTGCTAATTCATCCTTGTCTCTTTCTTCTTGTAGTAATACATAAGTATACGTTTTGAAATAATTCTCCCAGTCATGGCTCGCATCAGTTAATTTTTTCTCTGCATACAAAAGCGGCATTGATGAGGACGACATCAGTACATCAAACTTCAAATGAGATTTATATTGGTTAATGTTCAGTACTCCTGTAACTGTAAATGATCCCCAGCTTACCGGAGGCGCGCCAATACTTTCCGAGCCCTGTGGAAAGGGCAATTGGCGATCCGAAAATTCTACCACTTTGCCAAGGGGATCCTCAAACGGGAAAAGTCGTTTAGCCAATTCACTTGAGATCACGATTGAGTTTGGATTAGCCAAAGCGATTGCAGCGTTTCCTTTCTCTAAATCAAAACCAAATACTTTAAAAAAAGAGGGCTCGGCAAAATACCCCTTCATCTCTGCCTGGGTTTGTCCATAATGCACATCCCCACCCACATTCGGAGAAAGGAAGGTTGCGTCTTCAATAACCGGGTATTCGCGCAAAGCAGCAGCGAGTGGAAACGGGCTCGAGGCATAAGGCTGTCGGCTGGTTGATGAAGCGGATAAAATTCGAAAAACCCGATCTTTCTTAGGATGAAATTGATCGTATCGATGCTGATCGCTCAACATTAACACAAGCAACAACACTACCGACATCGCCACGGCCAATCCAAAAATGTTGATGAAGGAAAATACTTTGTATTTCCAGGTAGTACGAATACTGATTTTAAAATAATTCTTAAGCATGCCATATTCATTTAAGTGATGATATCCTTCCACCGGTTTGATGATGCTCGGCCGAAAGAGCAACAATACATCGATCATAAATTTCAGATCGGCTGTTCGCTTACCTTTTTCTTTCAATCGTTCATAATATAATTCCATCAAATCACCTTCGATGTACTTCTGCAACTTCGGATGGCAGAACCAGCGGAAGAATATTAAAAACAAGGAGGGTGGATAGCTTTTGACGTTTTTCACGATTCGGTTATTCTAAAGGCCTTTTTGGTGCTCATCCGTTCCTTCAAATTTTTATCATTTACTCTTTGCGAAGTGAGTCAATCGGATTGAACATAGCTGCTTTTACAGATTGATAACTCACTGTAAACAGTGCCAACAGCAACACGATCGCACCGGCCAATACAAACACACCTGCACCCAACGGAATGCGGTACTCAAATGCACTTAGCCACTCGCGCATCACATACCACGCCAACGGGCAGGCCAACACAAAGGCAAGCGCCACCTGGCGCGTAAACGAAAGTGATACCATCAAAAATAAATTGAGCGAACCTGCGCCTAATATTTTTCGAATGCCAAGTTCCTTACTTTTGCGCTCTACATGATAATTGGCCAAGCCCAACAAACCGAGGCAGGCTACCAATATACTCAGCGCTCCGGCCATCTGAAAAATCATGCCCGCCTTTTTCTCGGACACATAAAAGTTGTTTAACTGCTCGGTAAGAAAATGATATTCAACAGGCGTTTCGGGATCAAACTTTTCGCAGACTTTAGCTGCGCCTTCAATGAGCGGTTGTGTATCGCCTGAAACTTTGAGGGTAAAGTAATCGATCGCTTGAACGGGATTGTTGCGATAGCCGATAATGATTGGCGCAATTTTTTGATGCAACGATTGAAAATTAAAATCCTGCAGCACACCAATCACTTGTGCATTCCATTTGCCATTGCGTGTGGTAATCTGAAGCACGGTACCAATCGGATTTTGCAAGTTCATGGCCTTTACTGCTGACACATTTATCACCACGTTCATCGAATCGGCCGCAGTGCCTTTAAAGAAACTGCCTGCCGCCAGTTGAAGTTGATAGGTACTCATCATGTCTTCGTCAAACCCCATGAAGTACGTCTGCAGCGAGTCTGCATTTGCACCAGCTTCATTGGTGGTTCGCGCATACACTTGACGAATGTTCTTCCACTCGCCTGGCACGCGCGAGGAAACGGCCACTTGCTGCACACCTGCGATTTTAGCGAACTCATTCTTCATCGCCTGAAACTGGTTACGCACCGCACTACTGTTGATATCAATGATCATCAGTTGCTCTTTGTCGAAGCCGATGTCTTTCGTTTGAATGAAGTTGATCTGGTTGCTGATCACCAGTGTAGCTACAATCAATACAATGGTGATGGTAAATTGGAAAACCACTAGTGACGTACGGAGATTAAATCTGCTTTTTGTAAACGCTGTCTGGCTTTTGAGCGTGGCGACTGGTTTTAGTTTTGATAAGTAGAAGGCCGGGTAGCTTCCTGCTATAATGCCAATGATCAGAGCAATTGCCAGAAGAGCGGGAATGAACTCGCCCATGTTTGAAAAGGTAAGTTCAAAGTCCTTTCCGGTGATTGAATTGAAGAAAGGGAAACACAGATTCATCATGACCAATGACAGCAGCATGGAAAGGAAGGTGATGACAAAAGCCTCTGTTAAAAACTGAAAAATGAGTTGTGTTTTTACAGCTCCAGCTACTTTGCGAATACCTATTTCTTTGGCACGCGAAGAAACTTTAGATGTGGTGAGGTTGATGTAATTGATGGCTGCAATGATTAGCAGAAATATCGCCATGCTGGAAAAAATGTACACATACGAAAGTTGGCCTTGTTCACTTTCTGCACCATTTTGAATATCACCCGAGTGCAGATAAATATCCTGAATGGGCTGAAAAGCAATTTCACGGTTTTCCAGATCAGGCCCCCAATTTTTTTTTCTAAACGCGGGCATCTTCGCTTCTACCTCGTGAATCGATTTTCCTTCTTTCAATACCACATAGGTGAAAGCTCCTACATCCTGCCAGCTATTCAGATAGTCGGTCCAATCCTGAGTGACAAGAATTTTAGAAAACAGTAAGTCAAATTGCAGGTGCGAATTCTTAGGAAGGTCTTTGATAATACCGGTTACTTTAACTACTCCAATGTTTTGTAGATTAAAGGTTTTACCAATAGCATTTTCGTCACCAAAATATTTTTTTGCGGTGGACTCGGTGAGTACCACTGAAAAAGATTGAGACAGCGCGGTTGCTTTATCGCCTGCTATGAAATCAAAATCAAAGACATTAAAAAAGTTGGCTTCTTCTGTCGTGAACCAGTTTCGCTCACTATAGTTGGCGTCCCCAATTTCCACCACCACCTGGCCGGAAAATTGAAAGAGTCGGGTCATCTCTTCTACTTCGGGAAACGAGTTTACTAATTCAGGACCGATCAGTGGCACGATACTGCCAAAGGTGCGGACATTATCGGGGATGGATTTATTCACCCAAAGCGCTCTGTATATCCGGTCTGATTTCTGATGAAAGGAATCGTATGAAAGTTCATTGCTTACATAGGTGTAGAGCATCGTACTAAATGAAATGCCCAACACCAAACCAAATACATTTATAAAAGTGAATGTTTTGTTTTTGATTAATTGTCGGAGGCTAATCTTAAAATAATTTTTGATCATACCGTAGTTGTTTAAATTCTGATATCCTTCCATGGGTCGGATGATACTTGGTCTGAAAAGCAAAAGCACATCTCTCACAAATTTTAAATCTGCTTGGAGCTTCCCGCTCTTAACTTTGCGTTCTTCATATAATTCCATCAAATCGCCTTCGATGTACTTCTGCAACTTCGGATGGCAGAACCAACGGAAGAATTTTAAAAAGAATGTGGGTGGATGGTTACTGATGTTTTTCAAAATTTATTTGATTTTCAGTTGACAGTTGACAGCAAAACAATTGACAAAGGTTGGTGAGTTTTGGAGGCATGTATTGTCAATTGCTGATTTGTCAATTGGTCAATTTTTATACAATTTTCACCTCCCACGCTACTTTCGGTATCGCTCTCCACAATTCATCGCGTGTACTTTTGGTATACTCCATTGCCTTTTTACCTAAAGCGGTGATCTGAAAATACTTCTTAGGGCGACCTGCGCGCTCTTCGGTAGTTTCGCCTTCAAACGATTTGAGGTAACCTTTGTCTTCGAGGCGTTTCAGAGCTGTTTGCAAAGCACCAACACTGACGGTCCGCTTCAGCCGTGTTTCAATGTCTTTTTTGATAGAGACACCATACGCGTCATTGTACAAAATGCCTACGGTGAGCATCACCACTTCTTCAAATTCGCCTAATTGATATTTCTTCATAAAGAATTAATTCCTATTTGTAGTAATAATAATTGTGCCAAAAATAAAAACGTGCTAATTGCGCGTTTTAGAAGGATAATTTTATTTGAATTGTTCGATGGCGAACAGATTGTTCGCAAACTCGGGCGATTCTTGTTAAAAATTAATCGCTACTTAACTCCATAAATACTCTGAACGCCTGCAATGTCTCCTGGCTGGAGTTCATCATACGATTGATTCGGATTCATGACATTGTTGCTCGACACATGGCCTAATCCAAGTACGTGTCCGATTTCGTGAAGTGAAAGTTTTGGTTTATTTCCGTTTTTAGTATTGAGAATTAAATATCCAGCAATCTGTTTGCAAGGCTCTGCTACAAAAGCTGGGTAGCCAATGCCACCTTGTTCTATAGATGCCACGATCACGGTTATATCCGTTTTATTTGCAACTAATTTTTCTGTAAAAGAAATGTTTGACGCAGCCTGCCACATCGCAAACCGTAGTCTAATTCCTTCTTTATCTGTTTCCGAAATTTCGGCACTTACAATTCCATCTTGCGAGTGCGTATTGAAAGTGAGCCCGGCACTTTGAAATTTATAGGAAATATCGATCGCCTTTAGGTGTGGCCCGGGCACTGAGGCTCCTGCCGGTGAAAATGGATTTTGATCGCCAAACTTAAACCCAAACCTACAAAATGGAGCGTTGGCATTATTCGAACAAGCATTGAGCATATCATTGCAAGCAGACATCGGTCGTCTACTTTCCTGACCGCAAGCAGAAATTAGTATTACAAAAAGAAAGAAGTGCTTAAAACTCATCAAAACAAATATCGCTGGCCTTACTCAGCTTTCAAACTATTTACCGGGTTAGCCATAGCTGCTTTAACAGATTGAAATGAAATGGTGAGCAACGCAATTGCAATAGCAAAAGCACCAGCAATTATAAATACGGCAACAGAAATGTTGATGTGGTATGCAAAACTCTGTAGCCATTTGTCCATCGCGAAGTAACCAATTGGTGCAGCCATAACAATCGCTAACATTACCAGCTTCAAAAAATCTTTGGATAACAGCATCACCACTTGGGCCACGCTTGCTCCCAACGCCTTCCGGATTCCAATTTCTTTCAATCGTTGCTCGGCTGTAAAGTTGGCCAACCCAAATAAACCCAGCGAAGCAATGATAATCGCAATCAAAGTAAAGTAGCGGATCAATGACATGGTGCGTTCTTCACGTTCATAGTTTTTTTGGAAATCGCCATCTAAAAAAGAATATACAAACGGAGAGTCGGCATTCATTTTATGCCAAGTTGTTTCGATGCTTTTAATCAATTCTGTATAGTTGGTTGTGTTTGCATGAAGAACCAGATAATAAGTAGTTCCAGCAAAAGTCGGTGAAACGGTGAGCGCCATTGGTTTGATCTCTTGATGAAGACTTTGATAATGGAAATCTTTCATTATTCCAATTATCTTCATTGTGTACTTTTTCTCCATCCAATCATAATAAATGTTTTTACCTACGGCTGTCTCATTTGTATAGCCTAATTTTTTAATAGCTGACTCATTTAGAATCATAGAGA
>DGYK01000068.1:69291-92991 GCA_002398365.1 Flammeovirgaceae bacterium UBA5008 | reverse complement strand
GGCGCTACAAACAAAATCAGTATCGGTGCAGGAGGATACAATGTAGGGGAATTGCGTTTAAGAAGATTTACACAGACAGGCACTTCTTCCCAGGCAGTCACCCTTACGGGGAGTGCACAATTGTATTTAGGACCTACATCTCAATTCGATGCCGATGTGACGTTTGTTTCACCTAGATTATTTTTAAACGGAACTACCTTTAATGGCATTACTTATCTCGAAAAGAATGGCGCCTCGAATGATGACGGAACGGGAGGAAATATTTTCAATCAACTTGCTACTTTGGTTAATTCCGGAAGTGCGTATTTGTTAACTGCTTCCTCATCACCAGATACATTTAATAATAAGCTAATCATTTTAAATTCGGGTTCGTCAACAATTCGATTGTCAGACAATGCTTCGGGTAATGTGTTTGCCGGAAATATTGAGGTGAACTCTACATTTGGCGGTGGAATTTATTTTGGAAATCAAGCACTAGGAACTTCTACCCTCACGGCTGGAAATACCATTTCTGTTGGAACAACCGGAGTTATTAGCGGAGACATTCGATTAATCCGATTTACCCAGGTAGGCTCTACTGCGCAAACTTTGGATTTATCGGGAATTGCAATCCTGACACTAGGCCCATCTTCAACTTTTGATGGAAATGTAGATTTTAGAGCTCCTCAGGTTTTATTGAATGGAACCACATACAATGGAGTTACTTATCTAGAGAAAAAGGGCGCCACCGATAATGTGGGAACTGGTGGAAATACATTCAATGCAGCAACTACACTTGTTAATTCTGGGAGTGGATACCTGTTAACAGCAAATGCTTCACCTGATATTTTTGCTTCCACTTTAACAGTTACAAATACTGGTTCAAACATCATTTATTTGGCACATAATGTTGCAGGGTCTCAATTCAATGGAAACATTACCTTCAATTCTACATTGGGTAGCCAGGGCATTTACTTTGCAAACAACACAACAGGTAACGCTACTTTAGGGACTGGCGCCTCCTTGTCCGTGGGTGGCTTAGGCTTTAGTAGTGGTGAACTTAGGTTCCGAAGATTTACGCAGATAGGAAATACAAGCCAGACTTTGCTCTTAACCGGAACAGGATTAATTCGAATTGGACCCTCTTCTACCTTTAATGGAGTCCTTGATTTCAGAGCACCTCGATTAGCTTTGGATGGTTGTATCTATAACGGAACTACTTATTTGGAAAAGACCGGTGCAAGTACAGACAACAGCAGTGGAGGAAATGTATTCAATGGAGTTACAACTTTAGCTAACTCTGGAAGCGGCATTTTTACTAGTGCCAACTCGATTCTGGATACGTTTAATGCCGATCTTACATTAACTAATACAGGTACAGCTTCTATTCGCATGGCAGATAATATTCCAGGGACAGTTTTCAATGGGAACATAGCGGTAAACTCTACAAACACTACATCTGGAAGCGGAATCTATTTCAGCAATAACGTTGCCACTGCAAATGCCACATTGGCTGCTGGTAGAACCATTTCTATAGGGGCAACAGGATTTACTGCGGGAGAATTGAGATTAATTCGATTTACGCAATTGGGAGCTACTGCTCAAACATTGACCTTAACAGGCACGGCAATACTTCAATTAGGAACTTCTTCTACATTTAACGGAGATGTCAATTTCAGATCACCTCAATTAATAATCAACTCAACAATATTTAATCGGTCAGCTTATCTGGAAAAAACGGGGGCAACCAATAACACAGGTGTCGGTGGAGCTACATTTGCCAATGGATTTACGGCAACTATCGTGAACAGTGGTAGTGGACAATTAAGAACGAATGGTGGTCATACATTTAATGGAACAACTACTTTGTTAAACAGTGGAACTGCAGACTTTTTGTTAGAGTTAACTACTCCAAGCACTTACAATGGAGATGTTACAATGACCAATACAGGAACCAGTAACATTAGAGCTGCATATATTGGTGCAAATTCTTTCAATGGTAATATTACTGTAAATAGTAGTGCGGGAAATGGAATTTTTTTTTGTGAAAATGCTGCTGGAACAGCAACCCTAGCCTCAGGAAGAACAATCTCTGTCGGCTCTGGTTTTTCTGCTGGCGAACTCCGGTTACAACGATTTACGCAAAGTGGAACCACAAGTCAGAATATAGCATTGACTTCATCAGCCACTTTCCGCAGTGGTCCATCGGCTATCTGGAACGGCCCACTAACTGTCTCAGCGCCCATAGTATTTTTAGACGGCACCACGTTAAATGGTAACACCAATTCGATTACTAAAACAGGCTCATCAACAGACTCCAGTGTGGGCGGAAATATTTTTGGCGGAACAAGCACCTTTACAAATTCCGGAACTGGAGTATTCCGCTTTGCAAATACTACAGCTGATGATTTTACGGGGAACGTTATCTTTAACCAAACCAGCGGAACAATTCAACCAGCCTATAATATTGCATCTACATTTCGGGGAGATGTAACCGTTAATGGTTCAACTGCTATTACGTTTGGGGCCAACAATGGTACGATTACTTTTGCTGGTGGATCATCGCAAGCTATTAATAGAAGTGGATCAGCTTCTCCAATTTTCAGGAGATTGCTGATGAATAAATCAGCCGGAGCAGTTACATTAAATACAAGTGCCAGTGTAACCACTTCTGCTACATTTACCACTGGTATTTTGAACACTACTTCCACAAATATTTTGAGTTTCGCAAATGGATCAACGGCATCAGGAGGATCGAATAACAGTCACATTGATGGGCCCGTTACGAAAATCGGAAATGCTGCTTTTGGTTTTCCGGTTGGGGATGCTGGTCTATTTCGCCCGATCACCATTAGCGCTCCAGCTACAACTACTGATTCCTACACAGCAGAGTATTTCAAGGCAGCACACCCCTATGGCGGTGTAGCAACCTATGCTCCAGGAATCGTAAAAGTAAGTACTTGTGAGTATTGGTTGTTAAATCGCAATGTTGGTTCATCTGCAGTAAATACTACATTATCATGGAATGGATCAGATTGCACCGTAAACGATTATATCACTGATCTCCCAACCTTGTTGGTTACTCGTTGGAATGGAACAAATTGGATCAACTTGGGTAATGCATCTACTACTGGTTCCGCATCTACGGGAACAGTGACATCATCTACCACGAATACCTTCAGTTTAAATCCAAGCCCAATAACACTTGCTTCTACAAGCACACTGAATCCTTTGCCAATTCAATTGATTGACTTTACGGCACAAACGTTTGGGGATAAAGTGCAATTAAATTGGGCAACTGCCAGTGAATTCAATAATCACTATTTTACAGTACAACGATCATCTGATGGTATTGAGTTTGAAAAAGTGGGGGAAGTAATGGGAGCCGGCACGACCACTTTAGAAAAGCAATATCAATTAATCGATTTAACTCCCAAGTCAGGAATTTCTTATTACCGATTAAAACAAACTGACTTTGATGGTAAGTTTACTTTTTCCCATGTAGTTTCGGTCGATATGGAAGACAAATCGGGATTTGCCATTACGCCCAATTTTGGTAAATCTGGATTCAATGCAGTTCTTAGCCAGTCAAACGATTATATTGTTTCAAACAGCATGGGTGTAGTTTTGATAAAGATCTTGGGATCAAATAATTTAGACACATCATCTTTGCTCCCTGGAGTGTACTTCGTTAGAAATGGATCCGGCAAAACACAACGTATTATTGTGTACTAGAAAATAGCCAATGATATATCTTTTAGCACCTCTTCGTAAATATTGTATACAAGAGGTGCTCAAAGCCTACTAGGAGAGATGGTTAGATTATTCTTTTATAATTTTCGCCATCTCCCAGCCAATGATGCTCTTTTTACGAGTGGCATCCCAACGATATTCTCCAAGAATGCCATCCTTTCGAATTACGCGGTGACATGGAATGAGATATGCGATGTGATTCGAGCCCACAGCAGATCCAACTGCTTGCATGGCCTTAGGGCTATTAATTTGCTGCGCAATGTTTTGATAAGTTGTCACTTCGCCCATAGGTAATCGCAGTAACGCTTCCCAAACTTTGATCTGGAAATTGGTACCCTTCACAAATACATGTAACTTCTTTCCTCGATTCATCGAGTGAAAAATAGCATCAATGTAGCTTTGTGTGGTTTCTTGGCGTTGGTGAAAAATGGAATTGTGCCAGTGCTCTTTCATGCTTTCTAAAGCATAACCCCGATCTTCATCGGTCGCTAAAAATGAGAGCCAACAGATACCACGCTCCGTTACTCCAATCAATGCAATGCCGAATGGCGTTTCGTGAAATCCGTAGTCAATGTGAATTCCGGAGCCGTGAAGTTTATATTCTTGTGGCGTGACTCCTTCCAATGTGGTAAACAAGTCATACACACGCGATTGACTTGAAAGCCCTGCATCGGCAGCAACTTCTAATAGGTTCTTAGAATTTTCTAATTTCTTTTTCAGGAAGCCTACCGTGAGGAATTGTAAAAACCGTTTCGGGCTGATACCTGCCCACTCAGTAAACAACCGCTGAAAATGAAATGGACTCAGATGCACTTTCTCAGCCACATCATCCAACTCAGGCTGATGCTGGAAGTTCTTTTCTAAATAAAGAATAGCCTGTTCAATTCTTTGATAGTTAAAAGTGTTTTCATCTTTATTCATGTTGATAAAGTTAATTGTTTTATGGATGCAAAGGAATGCTTGTTATAAGCCATACTCAACCTGTTTGTTGCGCTCATTCCAACGGTTATATTCGATGTGCATGCAATTTCCGCATGGACGAAATCCATTCGCCTCTGCTTCCTCAGCGGACTCAAAAAATACGCGGTTATGTATCTTCATTCGTTTTCCCCTTGCACATCGCAAGGTTCCATAAATCTTGCTGGGTGCATGACCGCCCAATTGAATTTCTTGCTTTCGTATTTTTGTTCGTATCTCTGATGGGCTAAAAGCAGTGTGATGAATCATAAAGTCATTTTAAATAGCGTCATGAAATATAATTCCTAAAGCATAACGATTGCCTGACCGTATGCGGCTAATACCATGTTTTACATTGACTTTGTAAAACCCTTTGCTTCCTTTTACCGGTTTAAAGTTGGTAGTGAAGATACATGCATCTCCACGATTCAGATGAATAACTTCTGCTTTAGACTGCGCCCGTGGAACTTGTTCAACTAAAACAAACTCGCCACCCATGAAATCTTCACCGAATTGACTTAATACAATCACCATTTGAAAGGGGAAGAAAACTTCTCCATACAAATCCTGATGGAGCGTGTTATGCCCATCTATTTCATATTTTAGAATTAATGGCGTTGGCCGTAATTGATTTTTATGATGGCACTGTTCAATTAAATCACGATGTAAGTCTGGAAACTGTTTTTCAATTCCCAGTTGAGTCATCCAGCTATTAGCCAGATCAACCAACTGCGAATAAACCTGTTCGCGAATGCTTTGAATAAATTCCGGTAATGGGTAGGAAAAGTATTTGTACTGTCCCTTACCAAATCGATACCGCTCCATATTTATAGTACTACGATAAAGATCTGGACTATCATAATCTTTTACTAAAGACCGGCATTCCTCTTTTGAAAGAAAGTTGGGTAGTACGGCATAGCCATGCAATTGAAGGTCGCTCGTTATTTTTGCAGCTTCTATTAATTTCATAAAGCGAATTTGTTGGGATCGATCGATTTTAGCCACCCGATTCTTGCTAAACAATTTTAGTAACTGTGAATGTTTTTTTAATACTATTGTATCATGTATCAATTCAGCATTCCGTTACCATTAGAATTTAGTTTCGATCGTTGTGTCGAATTTTTATTACGCTCCCCAAAAGAGATATTGCATTCTGTGACGGAGGGAAAGGTATACAAGGCTATCTCATTACCCAGCTTTGTTGCTTTAACAGAAATAAGTTTTGAAAATCACCATTTAACTATTCGGATATTAAATGCTGGGCTAAAATTCAAGGATCAAATTCTGGTCGAAGAATATGTTAGTCAATGGTTTGATCTGTATACGGACTTAAAACCATTTTATGCAATGGCAAATAATGATAAGTTGCTAGGCCCTTTAGTCAAACAATTCTACGGGTATCGCATTGTTGGTCAACCGGATTTATTTGAATCATTGATTTGGGCGGTAATTGGCCAGCAAATCAATCTGTCATTTGCATACACACTTAAACAACGTTTTGTGGAATCGTTTGGATATCGAGAGATAGCACAGAATAAAACCTTTTATTTATTTCCTAAACCTGAGGAGGTGGCAAAATTAAATGATGCTGATTTACTGCCATTACAGTTCTCGAAGCAAAAGAGTAAATATGTGGTGGAGATTGCGAAGGCATTTGTAAACCAAGAAGTTTCCAAAGAATCCATTGCGAAGTTGCCGTTTGAAGAGGCGAAGGAAAAACTGATGTCCATTAAAGGCGTAGGCAATTGGACGGCCAATTATGCATTAATGAAAACATTTCGGTATCCTAACGCATTTCCATTAGAAGATGCAGGTGTACACAATGCCATCAAGAATTTAAAACGGATGAAGGAAAAACCAACACTCGATCAGGTACGAAGAATTTTTAAAAAATACAAAGGATGGGAAGCGTATGCCACACTTTATCTCTGGAAAAGCCTTTAAGCACTTTTTAGTTCAATACGAAAAGTAGTTCCCTGATTTTCATCGGATGACTTCACGAATATTTTTCCTTGATGATACAATTCGATAATGCGTTTTGCCAAGGCGAGCCCTAAACCCCATCCTCTTTTTTTAGTGGTGAAGCCTGGCTTAAAAACATTCGGAATAATCTTTTTCGGAATCCCTTTTCCTGTGTCAGAAATATCAATCAATACTTTGCTGTCGCTGCCGCGTAATATTTTGATGGCAATTGTACCTGTGTTTTCCATCGCATCCACCGCGTTTTTACAAAGATTCTCAATTACCCATTCAAAAAGAGGTGCATGCACCTGCGCTTTTATTGTTTCGGATAAGGTGTAAACTTCTATTTTAACTTTGGACGACAAGCGTGGTTGTAAATAGCCAACAACATTATTCACTAATTGAAAGATGTTTTCCTCCTTCAAGGTTGGTGTTGAGCCAATACTGGAAAAGCGCTCCGTTACCATTCGTAATTTGCGCACATCTTTATCAAGTTCTTCCACGAATCCACGGTTGCGTAAGTCGGGATCATCGCGAAGAACTTCTACCCATGCCATTAGCGAAGAAAGCGGTGTTCCTATCTGATGAGCTGTTTCTTTCGCAAGGCCCACCCACACACGATTTTGTTCAGCTGTTTTTGAATAATTGAAAGCTAGGTAAGATATAAATCCAAAGATGGCTAGAATCGAAGTTTCGACATATGGAAATACGATCAGTTCGGCCAAGAGAAATGAGTTTTTGTAATATACTTTTTGCACAGCAAATGTACCTTCATTACCGGAATCTTTGAGGATGATGTCAATGGCCGGGTACGTTTCCTTCATTTCGGCTAACACCTCTTGTAGCACGGCTTCTTTTTTTTCTTTACTCCATTTCGGATTGATGTCAATGTTATGATGTGAAATGATGCGTCCTTTTTCATCCACTAAAATCGTAGGAATTGAGTTGTTTTTGAAAATGATTTCTTCTGTAATAAATAAGATTTCATTTCCATTGTCATTGATGGTGTATTCAAGCGCTTTAGCAAAAAGCTTTACTTGATTTTTCTCTCGTTCTTTGAGCTGATCGACCAGAATATTGGTAAAGAGAATCGTGCCCACGCTGATGAAAAGCGATACTGCCAAAATGATCCATTTCAAATTGGTGTTGTCTTTGTAAAACTCCATCGATGCTGGAGAGGAAGAGGGGCTAGGCATATAGCATGAAGATAAATAAAAAAATCCGGATAGGTCATATCCGGATTTTTATTCTTAAAGCTAAGTACCGCTAGGATTTCATGAAGAACCACTTCGCTAGCACTTTCCAGCTTACTTTGGTTCCGGTCATTAAAATACCAACACGGTAAATGCGACCTGCGATCCAAGTGGTGAAAATAAAACCAGCGATCAATAGAAACATAGATAATAAAAGCTCTTGATCTGGAACCCCTGATCCAATTCTACCGACCATTGCGATGGGAGACGTGAATGGTATTATTGATAACCAAAAACTTGCTGACCCGTGCGGATCACGGAGGACAAACATGAATAATCCAAAATAACCAATCAATAAAGGAAGCGTGATCGGGAATTGAAATTGCTGGGATTCCTGCATGGATTCCACTGCCGATCCAACAGCGGCAAACAAAGCGCCATACAACAAATATCCACCTAGAAAATAAAACACAAAAATGAATGCTATTTTACCAAGAGGTAATTGGAATAGACTATGAAATATTTCAGTTGTTTTTGATTTTTGTTGATCAATTGCCAATTTTACTTCTTCATTATCAAGTTGTTTTGTTACTTCTTCCATGGCTTGCTGCTGTGGCATTTTTAATCCAAAGTATCCTAAAACACCGGATGAAAGTGCACTGATTAAGATAATCCAGATCGTAAATTGTAACAACCCTACTGAGGCAATACCAATAACTTTCCCAAGCATAAGCTGGAATGGTTTAACCGATGAAACAATGACTTCCACAATCTTGGAAGTCTTCTCATCTATCACGCCTTGCATGATTTGAATACCATAGATAAGCACAAACATATAGATGAGAATGCCTAGAGCTAATCCTAACCAAAATAATATTCCCGCATTGCTCGTTTTTTCTTCACCCGTTTCGGAGATGTTAATTTGCTTTAGATTAACACTAACCTTAAGGCTCTTCAAGGTCTCTTTATCAATTTTGTAGGCTTCTAATTTCAAATCTCTGATTCGATCCTGAATAATAGATTCCAGACCACCTACTTTTTCAATGCTTGGATTTTCTTTGGTGTAAATAATCATTCCTTCCGGTTTGTTGATATCAAAAGGAGGGATGTATAGCAGAGCGAAATCTTTTGTTTGTTTATAAGCATCTTTGGCCTTATCGATGCTCAAAGAAAGAGGCACGAAATTATACCGCTTTGTATTTTCAAAAATAAACTTACCGCTTTCATCTACCACTTGTACCGTATCTGCTTTTGCGGATTCAGCTTCTTTTTTCATGATATAAACCAATACACCAATGATAGCCGGAAATATCAATGGCACCAATATTGTTGTAATGAGAAACGACTTTTTTTGAACACGAGTCAAAAATTCTCGCTGGATGATCAACCAAATTTTATTCATACAATGTTATGTCTTGGAGTGGATTGAATTAAACTTCTTGAAGATGTTTGCGCAAAGCATCATCACCATCGGCTTTTACCAAGCCAATAAAGATGTCGGCCATCGTTGGCAGCTTTTCCTGAAAGCTGTATACTTCTGTAATGTCAATCAAATCTTTGATTACCTGATTGCCCTTAATGCCATCAGCTGCCTTTAATGTCGTTGAGAAAAGATCATCCTCTATGCGCGTCTGACTTTTTACTTCATACTTTTCGGAAGGCAACGTAAAATGATTTCCACGATGTTCAATTAAAAACGTATTCGAGCGATATTGCTCTTTTACTTGCTTCTTAGGTCCTTCCAAAATCTTTTTGGATTTATTAATCAACGCAATGTGATCGCACAAGGATTCTACCGTTTCCATCCGGTGAGTGGAAAAGATAATCGTACTTCCGTTTTCTTTCAGCTCCAGAATTTTCTCTGTGATTAACTGTGCATTCACCGGATCAAATCCGGAGAACGGCTCATCCAAAATAATCAACTTTGGTTCGTGCAATACAGTGCTAATGAATTGCACCTTTTGCGCCATCCCTTTACTTAGGTCTTCAACCTTTTTATGCCACCAGTCTTTGATTTCAAATTTCTCTAACCAGATTTTAATTCTGGCCATGGCATCTTTACGACTCAAGCCTTTCAATTGTGCAAGGTAGAGAAGTTGTTCTCCCACCTTCATCTTTTTGTACAAGCCGCGCTCTTCCGGCAGGTAGCCAATAATTTCGATGTGACTTGGTTTCAGTTTCTCGCCAAAGATCAGAATCTCACCACTATCGGAATTGATGATTTGGTTAATGATCCGGATAAGGGTTGTCTTTCCGGCACCATTGGGGCCGAGCAAGCCAAAAATGGTTTTCTCCGGAATGGTGAGACTTACATTGTCTAAAGCTTTATGTTCGGCATAAACTTTAGTGACATTTTTTGCAATCAATGCTTCCACAGAAGTAGGGTTTTTGTGTATTAGTGCCAAAAATAAGGATGAAATTACAAACCTGAGAAACTAAATCAGGTTTGGAGCCGAAACAAATTAGTTGGCTTCTTTAAAAACGATTTTGCCCATAGATACATCCAAATCAAATGTAAGGGCGCCTTTGGCATTTTTAGAATAGGCAGCATTGGCGTATTTGTTTTCACCAATCTTTTTAAGGCTTTTGCTTAGATTGATGCTGCACAGCCAAGAGTCATTAATATGCACCATTACTGGGGTGCCTTCATCTGGCAATTGAATCGTTAGGTTGCCTGCACCCACGCTGCCAATAATATGGTTACCGGAAGTTGGTTTATTCGAGAAATCCAAAAACATATTTCCAAACCCAACATCGGCAAGTACAACTTTTGAGCGTGCGAGATTAATTTGTTTTGCATTTACGGTGCCCATGTCTACTTTGATGTAGAAGGTGTCCATGGTAACCTTGTTTTCGATTCCGGAACTGTACGACACATTTACATCCGCATTACCGGTAATAATCTTAAGTTTTTCAACCGCTAAACCCGATAAGTCGATGTTTGCATTGCCCAGCCCATAATCCAGATTGAGCGCGTATGGAGTCTCTTCAGTTAAATATACTTTCCAGAATTTATCGCTGCGCTTTTCGTCACGGCCAAACACCTGATAAGAAATCTTCTGGCCGACACCTTTTTGATCTTGCTCTTCCAGTGAAAGTTTTAACATGCAGGTAGCACCTTTAACTTCATTGCTGAATGAGTGAGAATATTGCTCTAAATCCTGATTGCTGTAAATATTAAGGAAGTCACTGTTTTGGCTGGGGCGAATAAAGCAGTTGCCAGACTTCGATTTTATGCATAGATCGACACGCTTGCAGTTACCCGCATTTTCCACTGAAAATTGCTTTTTCACCTGGGCTACACTGACCAGGCTAAGGCTACTAAAAATAAGAATTGCTGCTTTTACCATTCTTTACTTTTTAGCGGGCTTACTTTTTATGTTGAGGAAGCTCTTTTGAGCAAATTCCAACTAAAAAAATAACCCGTAATAGGTCTTATACGGGTTACTTTTAAAATGGTTTTATGAATTTTCGCTATCCAAAATATTCTTTCATCCGCTCAAAAAACCCTTTTTCGTTTGCATCGGGATGGGGCTGAAAATTAACGGAATTCCGGAGGCTTTCCAGCTTGGCTTTCTCATCACTGGATAGCTTTTTGGGTGTCCATACATTAATGTAAATGAGCTGATCACCAGTGCCATAGCCATTGATGTCCTTTAAACCTTTTCCGCGCAAGCGTAAGATTTTTCCACTTTGGGTACCCGGATCAATTTTGATGCGCACTTTGCCTCCAATGGATGGAACTTCTACGGAAGTGCCCAATACAGCATCAATAAAACTAATGTGTAAGTCGTACACAAGATTGCTACCATCGCGCTTTAGCTCTTTGTCCTCGGTTTCTTCCACTAAAATGAGCAAATCGCCCGGTACGCCACCGCCCGGTGCTTCGTTACCTTTGCCCGACATAGAAAGCTGCATGCCTTCGCTTACCCCGGCCGGTATTTTTACCGTAATCAAATCTTCTTTAGAGACGAGCCCGGAACTATCTACACCGGATGGCTTTTTATCGATCATCTGTCCGGCCCCATTACAGGTAGGGCAGGTGCTGGCGGATACCATCTGGCCCAACATAGTGTTAACCACTTTGCGTACCTGACCGCTGCCCTGACAAGTATTACATGTTTTGAAAGTAACCCCCTCAGCCCTCACCAAGCGATTTACTTTAATCTTCTTCTCTACGCCATTCGCGATTTCTTCTAAAGTAAGTTTAAGCTTGATGCGGAGATTTGAACCTTTGCGCTGGCGCGAACGACTGCCACCACCGCCAAAGAAACTATCAAAGGGGCTTCCGCCACCGCCACCAAAAATATCTCCAAACTGGCTGAAGATATCGTCCATGTTCATTTCATGGGAGCTGTAGCCACCACCACCACCGGGGCGGTTGTGACCAAAGCGATCGTATTGAGCGCGCTTATTTTCGTCACTCAATACTTCGTAGGCTTCAGCGGCTTCTTTAAATTTCTCTTCCGCCTCTTTATTGCCCGGATTTTTGTCCGGGTGAAACTGAATAGCGGTTTTACGGTAGGCCTTTTTGATCTCCTCTGCCGTAGCGCCTTTGCTGACACCTAATATTTCGTAATAATCTCTTTTTGCCATTTTGTTTGAGAATTAACAGGAGTTGAAAAATTAACTTCCTACGACAACCTTCGCGAAGCGAATTACTTTGTCGTTGAGTAAGTATCCTTTTTCGACTACGTCCATAATTTTTCCTTTCAGCTTCTCTTCCGGTGCCGGAATTTGGGTGATCGCCTCATGCAGATCTGGATTGAAGCTGATGTCTTTGCTGAGATCCATCGGCTTCACATTATTTTGCTCCAGAATTTTTTTGAACTTATTCTGAATCAAAAAGAAGCCTTCTGACTCCTTATCATTTTTATCTTTGAACGATTTTTCGGCACGCTCAAAGTCATCCGTAATCGGTAACAAAGTTTTGATTAACTGCTCGTTGGCCGATTGAATCATATCCAACTTTTCTTTGGCAGAACGCCTTCTGAAATTGTCAAATTCGGCATAAAGCCGGATATACTTGTCTTTGGCTTCTGCCAATTCGTCTTGCAGTTTTTTCAAAGGATCGGGTTTATCTTCTGTCTTTTCGGGCTGAGAAGGCTCCGGACTTTGCGTAGGTGGAACTTCTGCCGTGGTTTCCGTGCTGTTTTCTAATTCTGACTCCGGATGTATGTTGTTTTCCATGTTACTTCGATCTAATTAGCTTGCCAAAGGACAACAATTTTGCCAAAGGGTGTAATTATGCCAAGATGTCGGCACTTTTAGTGCAGGTTTTTCCAAATCAGGTCTTTCAATTCGGTTATGCCCTGATTGGTCAGTGAGGAAATGAAGACAGAAGGAATGCCGGTAGGTAACTCTTTCTTTAAAGCATCTTTTAACTCCTGATCCAGTAGATCTGATTTGGTGATAGCGAGCAGACGCTTTTTATCGAGTAACTCGGGGTTGTACTTCTTTAGTTCGTTGAGCAAAATGTCGAACTCCACCCGAATGTCTTTGGCATCAGCGGGCACCATGAAAAGCAACAACGAGTTGCGCTCAATGTGTTTCAGGAAGCGAATACCCAATCCTTTTCCTTCAGCCGCTCCTTCGATAATACCGGGTATATCGGCCATCACAAATGATTGGCTATCGCGATAAGCAACAACTCCTAAATTCGGTGTTAATGTGGTGAAGGCGTAATCAGCAATTTTAGGTTTAGCCGCTGATACTACCGAAAGAAGTGTAGACTTACCGGCATTTGGAAACCCAACTAAGCCCACATCGGCCAGCAAACGTAATTCTAAAATGAACCATTCATCCACTCCGGGTTCTCCGGGTTGAGCGTGTTGTGGTGCCTGATTGGTAGGCGTAGCAAAATGCGAATTGCCTTTGCCGCCACGACCACCCTGGGCAAGGATGATTTCCTGACCATCTTCTGTGATTTCACAGACGATCTCACCGGTTTCAGCATGTTTGGCCACCGTGCCGAGGGGAACATCGAGAATGATGTCTTTACCAAAGGCACCTGTCATATTTTGACCCATGCCGCCTTGCCCGTTTTCAGCAAAAATATGTTTGCGATACTTGAGATGGAGCAAGGTCCATTGTTGTGCGTTGCCGCGCAAAATAATATGACCACCGCGCCCACCATCACCACCGTCCGGGCCTCCTTTTTCAATAAACTTTTCACGATGAAAATGCAGACAACCTGCACCGCCATTGCCGGAACGTGCATTAAATTTTACGTAGTCAATGAAATTTGGATTGGACACGTTAGTGGGTTCAAGTGAGCGAAGCGAGCAAGATCTAAGATCTTGTTGGCTGAATTACTTATCTAATACCTTACAGATATTTTCAAAAATGGTATTCACTTCTCCGATGCCATGAACGGTCACCAATCTCTTTTGGCTTTCGTAGAAGGGCAATACGTGAATCGTTTTTGTAAAATATTCGGTAATGCGTTTGTTTAATTTTTCTTCCTCATCGTCTGCCCGATTTTCGGTGGTTCTGCGCTTGGCTATTCGCACGCGCACTTCCTCTTCTGAAACATCTAAAGCAATGACATGGTGAATAGCTGAATTATTCTCTTTCATGAATTGATCCAGTGCTTCCGCTTGTGGAACGGTACGGGGAAATCCATCAAACAAAAATCCTTTGGCGTTCGGATTTTTATCCAACTCTTCTTTGAGCATGGCGATGGTGATTTCATCGGGCACTAAGGCACCACTATTCATAATTTCTTTTACTCGTTTGCCCAGAGGTGTATCGTTTTTCGTGTGCCAGCGGAACAGATCGCCTGTAGAAATGTGAACAAAGCCGTATTTCTGAATCAGTTTTTCACTTTGTGTTCCTTTGCCTGCACCCGGAGGGCCGAAGAGTACTAGATTTTTCATCTGTTGATAATTTTAAAGTCACCTATGACCGACTCATGATCGATTCGCTTTGTGAGTGACGATTTTACAAAAATTTGGTTTAAAGGATAAGCAAGATACTAGATAATTAGTCGATTTTCTTGAATAAATCGCGATAATTTCTGCCCAGCCCATCATAATCCATTCCATAGCCAAGCACAAATTCATCTTCCAAATCAAAGCCTACGTACTTCACTGCTACATTTTTTTCGCGGGCAATTGACTTTCTCAGTAAACTAATGGCTTCTACTGATTTGGCTCCACGATCTTTTAAGTCGCTCATGATTTTTTCAAGTGTCAGGCCGGTGTCCACAATATCTTCAACGATAATCACATCTTGGTTGAAGAGGCTATCCTCATGGCCAATTAATGTTTTCAATTGACCTGTGCTGGCAGTGCCGGAGTATGATGAGATTTTTACGAATGAAACTTTGCAAGGGATGTTCAAATGCTTCATCAAATCAGAAGCAAACATAAACGATCCATTGAGTATTGGTAATAATATCGGACTTTTATCGTGATAGTCCGCATTAATTTGCGCAGCCAGATGTGCTATTTTTTCTTGAATCTGTTCTGAGTCAATAAATTTTTCAAAATGGAGGTCTTTTATCTTCATTTTATTTTGGAGAGCGGCAAAGATACTATTCTTCTGCGATTCAGGTAGTGAAAATTGGAAGTTATGGGAAAGCAAAAACCTGCATCCGATTGAAATCAATCAAACTTTTTTTGATGAATAGAATGGTTGATGATTTACTGCTCCGTATTTAAGCAATACAATTAGAAAGTATCATCTAATGCAAAAGTATTTTTTCTGTTTTGCCACTTTCCTTTGGTGAAATCTGGGAATTCTACACTAGCTCCATTTTGTTTGATCGAAGTTTCAGACAATGGTGTGATCGCACTCCAGGTTACTGCATCATACACATCTTGCGGTGGTGTGATTTTGCGTTTAGCTGATTCGATAAATGCATTTAATACAAACCAATCCATGCCACCATGCCCGGCACCGGCTGCATCATTACCATATTTTTTCCAAAGTGGATGATCATATTTTTCCAACCACTCTTTGGCATCATCCCAACGGTGAACTTGTTTGCTTTGGCCTTCCAAGTAAATGGATTTGTTGATGTCCATCCAAATTCCTTTGGTTCCCTGTACCCGAAATCCGATGGAGTAGGGGCGAGGTAAATTCGTATCGTGTTGTAACAGAATCGTTTCCTGATTACTGGTTTCGATCAGTGTTGAAACCACATCACCTAATTTGAATTTTACTTTGGCGTTCGGATGATTTTCGCCACCCACTTTTACAATGTGCTCGTGTAAGCCACGCGCTTTGGTTGAATACGAAACCAATTTGGTAAAACGATTACCTCGATTGATATTTGCCATCATCGCGATAGGGCCGATGCCGTGCGTTGGATACAAATCACCATTACGATCTACTGAATGTTGGGTGCGCCATTGTGCTTCTGAAAATCCTTTTTCTCCAAACTCAACGCCTCCACCATAAGGAGAAATGCCATCATTGAATTTTACTTCACGTAAGTCGTGTTGATAGCCACCTTGCAGGTGAATCAGTTCGCCAAACATGTTTTGTCGCACCATGTTCATCACAGCCATCACATCGCGTCTGTAGCAAACATTTTCCAGCATCATTAACGGCATGCCGGTTTTTTCGGAAGTGTTTACCAATTGCCAGCACTCGTCTACCGTCATACCAGTGATCACTTCGCAGCCCACATATTTTTTGGCGTTCATCGCATCTAAGCACATCACCGTGTGCCATTCCCACGGAGTGGCAATGATGACTGCATCAATGTCTTTGCGATCCAACAATTTCTTATAGCCATTGGGTCCATCTAAAATGACGTGTGGCTTAGGTTTGCCGGCAGTGGCCACTAATCCCAAGCTCATATCAATCATGCGTTGTTGCACATCGCAGATGGCTACCACTTCTACATCTTTTCGCGAAAGCGCCAACTCCAAATGATTTTGTCCACGGAGACCTACACCAATAAAACCCAATCGTAATTTCTCATCGGTTGCGGAAGAGAATCCGAAAGTTGGGAGCAAACTGGCTCCCAGTGTAGCTGCGGCTGTTGTTTTTAGAAATGTTCTGCGGGTAGAATTCATAGTTTGCTGATTAGGTCATTTCAAACTTACTTATTTTTAGGTGAAGCTGTTTGGAGCATACACTCAATTTTAATCTACAATTTTTTCATAAGGCAAGTATATAGCGCGATCATGCTCTCGATGTCTTTCTTGTGCACTTTTTCATTAGGCGTATGTGGTCCCATCTCGGGCGCTCCCACAAAACACCAGTCGAATGGATAAGGGCTTCGTTGCAATTCGCCTCCATCGCTCGAGCCCATTCCTTCCACTTCCAGTTGATAAGGAATTTCATTCTCTTCCGCCAAGCGAATAATCTTATCGACAAAACTTCTGCGTGGAATATTCCGATCGCGCAATGAAATAGCAGCGCCTTTGCCATGTTCCACACCTTCTGTAACCCACGTGATGTCGGAGATGAGCGCCTGACGTATACTCCATTTTTTATAAATGTAATCGGCCAGATATCCCACCGATCCTCCGCCATGTTCTTCCCAGCAACTAAAAATGATTGCACCATCCTTTAACGTCTCGGCTACTTTGAGCGCGTTGTAGATTCCCAACCGATTATCGAGATAAGCGGTTTCAATAAAATCTTCGCTTACGCGGAAATCAATTTTGTAGGTGAGCGGTGTGCCGCGTTCAATCATCCGACCAAATTTGTAGAACGCATGATCTTCTTTATCAAATTCCAATTCGCATTCAATAGGACCGAAGCTATCCTGACCTACCAACTTAGTACCCATTTCTGCATCGGGGCTACCAATAGAAAGCAATTGATTGAAATAGCGCACGGTAAATCCGATGCTATCCATGTGTGCAAAAATGGCGGTGCGTGGTTTGCCGAATTTCAAAATCAAGCAGTCCTGAAATTCCTCACCCTCAATAATCGTTGGTTTACTTAACCAGTTCTTCTTCGCCTGCTTGATGTATTTCAGTAAGAAATCTTTAAGCGGTTTTTCATGCCCCGAAGGAGCCTGCACCTCGCAGAGTTGTTTCAGCAAACTCCAATCTTCGCTGTTTTTGGTCGACTTTCTTTTTTCTTTTGCCATATTCTGCAACTTTATCTTAAATTTTGGACAGATAAAAGGTAAATTATGGATGTCTTTGTTTTGAATAAAGAAAACTCGGTGGCAAATCAGTTTTTGATTGAACTCCGCGATAAAAATATTCAGCAAGACCGAATGAAGTTTCGACATAACCTGACTCGCTTGGGCGAAGTGATGGCTTACGAAATTTCGAAGAAACTAGCTTACCATCAGGTAGTTGTTGAAACACCGCTCAAAAAGACACAGTCTTTTGCCATCAAACAACAACCGGTTTTGATCACAGTGCTACGTGCAGGTCTGCCTTATTTTCAAGGCTTCTTAAATTATTTTGATCAGTCTGATAGCGGATTTATTGGCGCGTATCGCAAAGAAGGCGAGCAAGAACTCAGCATTCAACTCGACTATCTGGCTACGCCTACTCTACAGAATCGAGAAGTTATTTTAATTGACCCGATGCTTGCCACCGGCAATTCCATTATCCGATCGGTGGCAGCATTGTTAAAGCATGGAAGCCCATCGCACATTTATGTGGCTTCGCTGGTAGCGGCACCTGAAGGTGTAAAAAATATAAATGGGCACCTGTCAGTTGCTTCTTCCTTATTTACTGTATCTATGGATGAAAATCTAAACTCCGAATTTTACATTGTACCCGGTTTGGGCGATGCAGGCGATTTGAGTTTCGGGGAAAAAATTTGATATGCTCGAAGAAATTCTCAAGGCGATTCCGGTAGTGTTGGCCAGCGCGATTAAGTTTATTGCCGGACCAATTCAAGGTGCTATCTTAAAATTGCATCCGATCACTACAGGTTTATCTACCATTCTAGGAATGATGATTAGCGTGGTCGCTTTCACCTATTTTGGCGATTGGTTGAAGAAAAGATGGTTCAGTCGGTTTTTTCAGAAGCCAGACAATCCATCCAATAGCAGACGTAAGTTCATGATCCTTTTACGAAAGTATGGATTGGGTGGAATTGCTTTTTTTACACCCTTGATATTAACGCCCATCGGGGGCACTATTTTGGCGGTTGGCCTGAACAAGCCCAAAGGAAAGATTTTGCTTTTTATGCTGATTAGTGCAATTGGCTGGAGCATCGTTTTTACAGCCGCCATCTATTCCTTTGGCAGGGCGGTTTTGCCCAGTTTTTTTATCAAGTGAGTTTCAACCTTGCCATTTGCCGTACAACTTAATTATCCTAATTTTGTGAGCTAACCTATTTAGAAGTTTATGAGCGTACTAGTCAATAAAAACTCCCGCATTATTGTTCAAGGTTTTACCGGATCAGAAGGATCTTTCCACGCTGGTCAAATGATCGAGTACGGCACAAACGTTGTGGGTGGGGTAACACCCGGCAAAGGAGGTCAATCGCATTTGGGCCGTCCTGTTTTCAACACGGTGAAAGAAGCTGTTTTAAAAACAGGAGCCGATGTTTCCATCATTTTCGTACCTCCGGCTTTTGCAGCCGATTCGATTATGGAAGCTGCCGAAGGTGGCATTAAAGTAATCGTGGCCATTACCGAAGGAATTCCGGTAAAAGACATGATGATTGCCAAGCAATATGTAAAAGACAGAAAAGTAACTTTAATAGGTCCGAATTGCCCTGGCGTAATAACTCCAGGCGAAGCTAAAGTGGGAATCATGCCTGGCTTCGTGTTCAAGAAAGGTCGCATAGGAATTGTTTCTAAATCCGGTACACTTACATACGAAGCGGCTGATCAAATTGTAAAAGCTGGTTTAGGTGTCAGCACGGCTATTGGAATTGGTGGTGACCCGATCATCGGAACACCTACGAAAGATGCCGTTGAATTATTAATGAACGATCCTGAAACCGATGCCATCGTTATGATTGGTGAAATCGGTGGAAGCTACGAGCCTGTAGCTGCCCGTTGGATCAAAGAAACCGGAAACAAAAAGCCGGTGGTTGGTTTCATCGCTGGTCAAACTGCCCCTCCCGGTCGCAGAATGGGTCATGCGGGTGCTATCATTGGAGGAGCTGAAGATACTGCCGAAGCCAAAATGAAAATCATGCGCGAGTGTGGCATTCACGTGGTGGAGTCTCCTGCATTGATTGGCGATACAATGTTAAAAGCACTAGGCGAATAACCCAGCGCTTCTATCAATTCGTTTTCAAAGTCTACAACAGCTCATTTGCCAGATTGGCAAGTTCAGAGCGCTCACCTTTTTCTAAGGTGACGTGGGCGTATAGCTCATGATCTTTTAATCGATCGATGATATACGATAAGCCATTACTTTGTGAATCCAGGTAAGGCGTATCGATCTGATGAATATCACCTGTGAAAATAATCTTCGTGTTTTCTCCGGCACGTGTGATAATCGTTTTCACTTCGTGAGGCGTGAGGTTCTGCGCTTCATCCACAATAAAAATGATATTGGATAAACTTCTTCCACGAATATACGCCAGCGGAGTAATCACGAGCTTTTCGTTTTGTACCATCTCGGTAATCTTAGCGTACTCTTTGTCGCTTTCGCTATATTGATTTTGAATAAACTTCAGGTTATCCCACAGCGGCTCCATATAAGGATTCAATTTGGATTTGATGTCGCCCGGCAAGTAGCCGATGTCTTTGTTGCTGAGCGGCACAATTGGGCGCGCGAGGTAAATTTGTTTGTACTCGCGTTTTTGCTCCAGTGCGGCTGCCAATGCAATCAATGTTTTCCCGGTTCCGGCAACGCCTTGCATGGACACCAATTTAATTTCCGGCTTCAACACGGCATGAATGGCGAAGGCTTGCTCTGCGTTGCGTGGCTTTATGCCATAGGCATTTCGTTTTTCAACCTGCTCCACCATACCGTTGGCGGAATTGTAAAACGCCAACACCGATTTTTTACCGTTGCGTAAAATGTAATAGTGATTTTTCATCGGCTTTTGTTTGCCGAGCACTTCTTCCGGAGGGCAATACCCTTTTTCATAAATCAGATCAATCGCATCGGAAGTGGCATTGTCCACAATAGTTCTGCCGGTGTGCAGCGAACTGATGTTTTGAATTTTGCCCGTAGTGTAATCTTCCGCGGTGAGTCCCAGCGCTTTGGCTTTCAGACGCAGGTTGATGTCTTTCGAAACCAAAATCACCTTGCGACCTTTCTCTTCCTTTTGCAGATGCAAAGCAGCATTTAAAATGCGATGATCCGGTTTATCTTCGTTGAAGACTTTGTTGGCATCCACTTGAGTGGTGCCACCCGTGTCCATGACGACTTTAAAATTTCCTTTGCCCTTTCCGTTAATCGGATTCCACTGATGAAGCATTTGGTTTTTCGCCAGTTTGTCGATCAGTCGGATAAACTCGCGGGCTTCGAAGTTTTTGGTGTCGTTGCCCTTTTTGAAATTGTCGAGTTCTTCTAAAACAGTGATGGGAATGCCGATGTCGTGTTCATCGAAGTTCAGAATGCTGTTGTGTTCGAAGATGATAACAGAAGTGTCGAGGACGAAAATCTTTTTGTCCTTTTCTTTTTTGGTTTTGCTCATAGGCGTGAAGGGGCTATAATAAAAAATCGCGGAGACACGTTTCTTGCAGAGCTACTGAAAACTGTGCAGATATAAAACGTTTCTTCGCGACATTTATTCTTTACTATAAACTAAGTAAAGCAATCTCATAAAAGCAATTTTTTCCGATCATTAATTTGTGATGATTTGTAATTTCAGCTCGCCCCGCGACTATACAAATCTCCTTTTTCGGAAGCGGTGATTTTCAACACATCGGCCAACACCAGCAAGATCAACTTACGTGATGCTTTGAAACGGTTCAGTCCGGTTAACTCACGAAATTGTGGCAAGGTGATGGTTTTGTGTTCTTCCAGGTATTTCATCAACTGATTCTCATGATCACCATACGTAAACTGAATGTCTTTTTTCTTTCGCGTTCTACGGATGATCTCCTGCATTTCGGCACTTGCCTTGATACTCATGTCTTTGACACGCACATAGGTCTCTGAAGTTTCTTTTTCGATGGCGTAGAAGTGAGGCCTGCGATCGCTTTCCGGAATATCCAAACGAATGACAAATCGATTTTCGCGGAGCGCAAAAAGGCTTTCATTATAGATCAAAATAGGTTTGCAGTTTTGAAGTGCTCTTTGAACCTCGATCATTTCATCTTCGGGATATTTTACGCCCACCAGTGAGCCATCATCATCCACGCCAATCAAAACTGTCCCGCCATGCGTGTTGGCAAAAGCGATCATTTCCCGAACTACCTTTTCAGGATGCGTAGCCTTTCGTTTAAATTCCAGATGAATTCCTTCCCCTTGGATAGCCAGCTTACGCAGCTCGTAAAAGTGCTCTTCATTAAACCTTATATCCTCCCAGTTTTTCACTCGTGCAAGTTCCGCTTTTGTAGACTTAACTCAAAGGAGTGAAGTTTATCCTGATCTAATTCTTAAACCCTCTTAATTCATCATCTTCCTCACTATCATCTTCATCCGGACTTGGTGGGCTGAACATGCTGCTCAACAAATCTTTGAATTGATGGCCGGCAGTCAGGTGGTGCTTGCTGATTAAACTGTATTCGGCTAATCCATGCAGCGCAAATTCCATCAAAAACAATTTCATCGCAGCATCTTGACCTTTATGAAACTCATTGACTAAATCTAACAAACCCGGAACGGCTTTCAGGGTCTTTTCAAAATCAGCCTGATTCATATCATGCAACAAGTCGATCGTGTTGCCATCGCCAAACCAGTTGGTGATTTTTTTGTACGGACTTTTTTCTTTTTGCTTTCTGAATTTATCCGGATCAGGAAAATAATTTACAAACTGACTGCGAATGGCTTTACCCACCAGATTTTGCGCCACAATGCCCGGCCCTTCTTGCTGGCCTTCATAAACTAATTCTACCTTGCCGGTGATAGATGGAACCACGCCAATGAAATCAGAAACGCGAATAGTAGCGTTTTTTTCCTGATTGATGAAACTCCTGCGCTCTGCGGTAGCCACTAAGTTTTCATACGCAGAAATAGTAAGCCGCGCAGATACACCACTTTTTGAATCAACAAATTCGCTCTTGCGTGCTTCAAAGGCAATTTGTTCGATCAGATCTTTGGTAATCTCTACTCCGGTCACGCGACTTTTTTGTTCTTCACGGATGCGTGCTTCCTGTTGTGTAATTTTTTTACCAATATCCATCGTCTTCGGATAGTGGGTAATGATCTGACTGTCGATCCGATCTTTCAGTGGCGTCACAATGCTTCCGCGATTCGTGTAGTCTTCCGGATTGGCGGTGAATACAAATTGAATATCCAGCGGCAATCGCAGTTTAAATCCACGAATCTGAATGTCGCCTTCTTGCAAAATGTTGAAGAGGGCCACTTGAATGCGTGCCTGCAAATCAGGAAGTTCGTTGATGACGAAAATACTGCGATGCGAGCGCGGAATCAATCCGAAGTGAATCACGCGTTCATCGGAATAAGGTAATTTCAAAGTTGCTGCCTTGATCGGATCCACATCGCCAATCAAATCGGCAATGGACACATCGGGCGTAGCCAGTTTTTCAGTATAGCGTTCATCGCGGTGCAACCAAGTGATGGGAGTGCTATCGCCTAACTCGGCTACTTTATCACGACCAAATCTCGAAATCGGATGGAGTGGATCGTCATTCAATTCAGAGCCTTCAATCACAGGAATGTATTCGTCAAGCAGATTTACCATCAATCGCGCCAAGCGTGTTTTAGCCTGACCTCGTAACCCGAGCAAATTGACATCGTGGCCAGCTAGAATAGCGCGCTCCAAATCAGGGATAACCGTTTCTTCGTAGCCCCAGATTCCCTCGAAAACGTTCTCTTTGTTTTTTAAT
>DGYK01000068.1:67979-69101 GCA_002398365.1 Flammeovirgaceae bacterium UBA5008 | reverse complement strand
TCTTTGTTTTTTAATTTTTCAATCAGATTCGCGCGAAGCTCATCTTTGATTGTTTTGAATTTGTATCCGGCTGATTTTAATTGTGCGAGTGTCTTTATGTTTTTGTGGTCTTTCATTTCGAATGCCTGCGGTTAGTAAATAGTAATGACTAAAGATTTTTAGTGCGGTTTCGTTTAAAGTCTTCGAAGATCAGATCACCCAATCCTTGCAAGCTGCTGTAATACGCATTGCCGTTGTTGGCTTTCGTGAATTCGCGCACGAAAGCTTTCAAATAAGGATCAGTGGCGATCATAAAAGTGGTGACGGGTATTTTTATTTTTCGAAGCTGTGTGGCCAGGTCGAGTGTTTTGTTTAGGATTTTATGATCCAAGCCAAAACTGTTTTTGTAATATTTGATGCCTTGCTTGATGCACGTAGGTTTTCCATCGGTGATCATGAAGATTTGCTTGTTGGCATTTTTGCGTCTTCGTAAGATGTCCATAGCTAATTCCAGACCAGCTACAGTGTTAGTATGATAGGGCCCCACTTGTAAGTAGGGCAGGTCTTTGATTTCAACCTGCCAGGCATCGTCACCAAACACGAGAATGTCTAGCGTGTCTTTCGGATATTTTTTCTTGATCAGTTCAGCCAGCGCCATCGCCACTTTTTTGGCTGGCGTGATGCGATCTTCGCCATACAAAATCATGGAGTGCGAAATGTCAATCATCAACACTGTAGAGGTTTGCGTTTTGAATTCACTTTCCAGCACTTCGAGATCGCTTTCCATCATGCGGAAATCATCCAAACCATGATTGATTTGAGCGTTACGCAAGGATTCAGTCATGGAGATTTGCTCTACGGCATCGCCAAATTCGTAATCACGTCTGTCGGTGGTGGTTTCATCACCCCTGCCGCTGTGAGGTGTTTTGTGATCGCCTGTTTTTGATTTTTTCAGCTTCCCGAAAATTTCTTCCAATGCCGACTGCCGAAGGCTCTGTTCTGCCTTCGCCTTGAGTTTGAAGCCTCCATTTGGTCCTTCATCGCTGATGTATCCGTTTTTTTTCAAATCCTCGATGAAGTCTCCAATTCCGTACTGATCGTTGGTCAATCCATACTGCTTATCCACTTCCGTCAGCCATTGCA
>DGYK01000068.1:0-67747 GCA_002398365.1 Flammeovirgaceae bacterium UBA5008 | reverse complement strand
AGAAGTGATCAGAATCAACTGCATGAAAACCTGCAGCAGTCTTTTGAAATCGCTTTTTTCGCTTTCGGGAGGAGGTGTATATTTTGAAAAACGATGACCGAGCATAAGTTTCTAAAATTCTGATGTAGCTAAATAACCAAATAATTGCGCAATCTGTTTCCGGCTGCTCTAAACTTTAATTCATTATGCCGCTTTATCTTCAAAAATGACCTTTTATGGAACCTATGTAAGGAATTTGCCGTTGTTGCAATATAATTTGAAACGATACGTCTATTTTTGTATCAACTTTAATCGAATCATCATGAAAAAGTCAATTGTGCTCATTTTAGTGGTAGCTGCGTTAGCAACGGCTTGTAGCCAGTATACTTGCCCTACCTATTCAAAGGCACCAGAAGCGAAGCCAGCTAAGGCAAACCGAATTTAATTCGGGGGTTCTTTTCGAATATTCAGCCACTTTACGTGGCTTTTTTTATTTCTGTCCTACCAATTCGGCTCTCGATTTTGCCAGAATCCGTTCGTAGTACGATTCGTACAGCGGCAAAATGTTAGAAATATCAAATTCTTTCGCGCGCTTCAAGGCGCTTTCTTTAAAACGAGGGAGGTTATCTTTATCTAAGATGAACAATGACTTGCGCGTCATGTCTTCCACATCACCCACATTGCTCATAAAGCCTGTTACCCCTTGAACATTTAACTCAGGCAAACCACCGGTGTTCGAAGAAATCACGGGAACTTCGCAGGCCATGGCTTCCAGAGCGGCCAATCCAAAACTTTCTTTTTCGGATGGCATTAAAAACAAATCAGCCACTGATAATACTTCTTCTACTGCTTCTTGTTTTCCTAAAAAGCGAATGTCGTGGGAGATGCCCAAATCGTGGGCTTGCTTTTCTGCCTTCGCGCGTTCAGGGCCATCGCCAATCATCAGCAACTTGGCCGGAATTTCCTTTTGAATGTTGTAGAAAATATCGACCACATCTTTGATGCGCTTTACTTTACGGAAGTTGGAGGTGTGTACAATCAGCGCTTCGCCATTCGGGCAAATGGCTTTCTTGAAATGATCTTTCTTCTGCTTTTTGAATTTCTCCAGATCAATGAAATTGGGAATGACTTCAATATCTCTCGTGATTTTGAAAAATTCGTAAGTCTCTTTCTTCAGATCTTCGGATACAGAAGTAACGCCATCGGATTGATTGATGCTGAATGTAACCACCGGTTCGTAGGATGGATCTTTGCCCACGAGCGTAATGTCTGTTCCGTGCAACGTGGTCACAACCGGAATACAAATGCCTTCTGTTTTTAAAATTTGCTTCGCCATGTAAGCAGCCGAGGCATGCGGAATGGCGTAATGTACATGGAGCAAATCAAGTTGTTCGTTTTTCACTACGCTCACCATTTTGCTGGCCAATGCCAATTCGTAGGGAGCGTATTCGAATAATGGGTATGAGCGAAAATCAACTTCGTGGTAAAACAAATTTTCGTTCAGGAAATCGAGGCGACTCGGCTGGCTGTAGGTGATGAAATGAACCATGTGACCCTCTTTGGCCAGCGCTTTGCCCAATTCAGTGGCCACTACTCCACTTCCACCAAAGGTGGGATAACATACGATTCCTATTTTCATTTTTGTAGCAGTTCTTTTAGCTATTCCGAAATACAAAGTTCATTATTAACCCGCTTTGGTGCTATAAAGTTCTCATTTTTACACCTACGGCTAGTCTGATTTTGAACAATAATCGAAAATGGATTGATAAATGACATCCTGGATACGTGGACGGATGTTGGCGTTTAATATTTTATTGTTCGTCATCTCCGGATACACCCGATTGGAGAGAAAAATATAGACCAAATCAAATTGCGGATCTACCCAAATGCACGTGCCTGTAAAGCCGGTGTGTCCAAAAGTTTGGGGCGAGGCAAAAATCGAAGTCGGTCCAGCCGGATCGCTCGGCACAGGTTTGTCCCAGCCTAATCCTCTCCGGCTATCAGCATATTGTTTGGCCGTAAAAAGATCGAATGTTTCAGGCTTGAAAAATTGTTGCCCGCCATAGCTTCCCTTCCGCAACCACATTTGTCCGAGTTTCGCCATGTCGTTGGCGCCACCAAACAAGCCCGCATGCCCGGCAATACCACCGTGCATGGCCGCGCCTTGATCGTGGACATAGCCTATCAGCAAACGTCTTCGAAAAAGTTTGTCATTTTCCGTGGGTGCAATTTGATTAGCCGGAAATTTGTTCCGTGGTAAAAATCCCACCGTGTAAGCACCGAGCGGCTCATAAATATTTTGCTCCAAAAATTCATGCATGGGTTGGTTGAGCATTTTCTCGGCTAAATGTTGCAGCATGTAAAAGCCCATGTCGCTGTAGCGATAATCGTATACGGTGCGTGGCACTTTTTCTCTGATTTTTGAATGAACGATCCATCGCCAGAGGGAATCTTTCATGCTTTTGTGTGCGAACAAACTATCCGCAACCGGAAAAGGATACTCGGCACTGGACTTGGTTTGATAATATTCACTCAGGTAGGTGGAGTCTTTCACCGTTTGTGCCCAGAAGGGTAGGAATGGCCACAAGCCCGCCTGATGCGTGAGAATATCTTTGATGGTAAAATCTTTTTTATTGGATTCTTTCAACTCGGGCAGGTAAACAGAAATCTTTTTGTTGATGTCGATCAGTCCCTTTTCGTGCATGAACATCACGGTTTGAAGTGTGGCCGTCACTTTGGTGACAGAGGCTAAATCGTAAATGGCTTCTTCCGTTACCGGAATTTTTTTGTCGTAGGTAAACCATCCGGCTGATTGCTCATAGATCACTTTTCCATGGCGCGCCACCAACACCTGACAACCCGGTGTAGCACCCAGGTCGATAGCCTCTTGCATGATGCTTTTTATTTTCTGCAACGTGCGGCTGTCCATACCGGCATCTTCCGGCACGGAATAGCGCAAGCGGTCGATGCTTTTCGTTTCGAAGCCTGTTTGGAGCGAAAGTTTGGGAGAAATGGCCATCGGTAATTTTCCCTGCGCACCGATGCCGCCAAAAATAACTTCGGCTGCTGTTTTTTGACTGACATCATCAGGGGCGTAAGCCGTCAGCAATGCAGAGGTGTTTTCTAAAAATTTTAAATCTTCCGGATCGCCAAAGCTGCAAACAATCACCGCATGATTGACCGCTAGTTTTTTGATCAGTGCTGCTACTTGTAATGTGATGCCTTTGGCCGATGGAAAAAGCCCGATGATGACGATGGAAGCTTTATTTACTTTTTGTTGCAACCCCAAGGTGTCTTTCAACGAAACGATTTCGTGTTTTTGAATTTGCACATATTTGGAGAGATAATGATTGAATTCGTTGTCGCTGGTTTTGCCGATGCAGATGGAGGCAAAGGTGTTGCTTTCCAATGGCTGAACGGGAATCAGCGCAGATGAATTGACAAGCACAGTCGGTGCGGCCTCTGCCAGTTTGTGTTGAATGACGCGAGCCGAAGGCGCTTGCAAAGGCAACAACAGATTGTCGGGGTTGGTGAAGGCCGAGTTGGCTAAGCCCGCATCATATTTCGCACTCAGAATTTTTTTGACGGAGGCATCGAGTTGTTGTTGCCATTTTTGGTCTTTGCGCAGCAGCTTTGAAATTTTTTTGATGCTGGAAGGAATATTTTTTGGTTCGATGATCAGATCGTTTCCGATTTCGAAGGCGAGTAACTCCGCTTCGCCTGCTCTCTTTTTCCGAGACACTTTGCGCAGGTAGGGAACCTCAGCAATGGAAAGTCCCTTGAACCCGATTTTGTTTTTGATGATATCGCTGATGAAAATATCTGAGATAGGTGCCGGAATCGGTTTGCGTTTGCCCGGCACGGAGTAATCCAGATGAGAAGTGACAATCGCATCCACACCCGATTCCATTAATTTTTGGTAAGGATAGAAACCGGCCGTGTCGAGTTGATTAAGGTTGAGTAATTCGGTACTGTCTTTGATAACAATGTGTCGTTCTTTTTTTGGATTGGCCAAATGCGTGGCAGCTACCAGCACTCCTTGTTGGTGTAGGCCTTTCATGAACCATTGTGTTTTAGTGGTCACTTTCTTTTTGTCTTCGCCCCAATAGCGCAATGTGTTCGGGTAAAGATCATCGGCTACGTGCACATCGGCATTGAGCGAAAGGTTGAGATGAATGCCCAGCGTTTTCATTTGTCGGCCTAGTTCGTTGCCTGCTTGCAACAATAGTGTATCGTTGGCAATGGCTGCTAATTGTAGGGGCGATGCCAAGGCTACGGTGCTATCGATGGTTTGATGCAAACTGGTTTCGACTCGAGCGGTTACGAGCAAGGGAATCGATGAAGCCGATTGCAGTTTATTGATGAGCCGAACGTGACTAACAGGCGAACTGTGCGTTATGAGTAGGCCGCCCGGTTTATGTTTTTTTAGTTGCGATGAAAGTGAACTTAATTCAGCCGGGGTGGCATAGGTAGAAACCGGAATGATGAACAGTTGGCTGATTTTTTCGGTGGGGGTGAGGGTTTGAAAAACACTGTCGACCCATTGTTGTTTTTTACTTTGAGCGTGAATTGAAAAGTTTGAAAGCAATACGATGAAAAGGCAAATTGTAAAGTTGATGGTGCCCTTGATGCGGAGTGCTTCGGGCAGGGATAGTAGCGGAAAGCCCACGCGCCTCGCGTGGCTTGGAGCGGATAGCCCGGTGCCGTGGCGCCTCGCACGGCAGCCCGCCAAAGGTTTAAAATGAAAGGGTAACACTTTTTTAAACATCGGGCAGTTGGTTTTTGTAACTTTACAACCACGAAGCTAGCGGTCATTTTCCTTAAATTAAAAGACTATGAAGATAATATCCTTGTTTACGAAGGCGCCCCAACATCAGCGCTTTAGTTATCGACCTCGGTATTACGATCCGAAGAAGGAGGAAATGAAGGAACGCGAAGAGCGCATTCGCAGAGAATTGGAGTTGGAACGGGGAGGTACTGCTGAACCGGGCAATTACCGCACACGTATAGCGGGTTCTTTTCAGGCAGCTCGCAAGCGCTCAAAGCCAACGGCCGCAAAGAGTGCGGTGTTGATGCGCTTTGGTGTGCTGCTGTTCATGACACTATTATTAATGGCGATGTTTCAATGGGGCAAAAACGCCTTGTATGCCGGCTTTCTGATTATTCCGTTTTACTTGTATATGAAGTTTAAGGACTTTAAAAAGTAATACAGGTTGATGGTTATAAGTGGGATTTAAGTTGACGCGATTGACGGATAACCGCTAACTTGCCACCATGCCGGACATTATTCATTTACTTCCTGATTCGATTGCCAACCAGATTGCCGCTGGTGAGGTGGTGCAACGCCCGGCATCGGCTGTGAAGGAGTTGATGGAAAACTCGATTGATGCGGGTGCTACGGAAATAAAATTAATTGTAAAAGAGGCGGGCAAAGTACTGATTCAGGTAATTGACAATGGCGTGGGCATGAGTGAAACCGATGCCCGCATGAGTTTAGAGCGCCACGCTACTTCTAAAATTCGTACGGCTGAAGATTTGTTTAAGCTGCGCACAATGGGCTTTCGCGGAGAGGCATTGGCTTCTATTGCGGCTGTGGCGCAGGTGGAAATAAAAACGCGGCAGCCCCAAAATGAATTGGGCACTTTGCTGGTGGTAGAAGGATCTGAAATAAAGAAGCAAGAGCCGGTAGCCTGCGAGAAGGGCACGAGCATCAGCATCAAAAATTTATTTTACAATATTCCGGCTCGCAGAAATTTTTTGAAGTCGAACCCGATTGAAATGCGCCACATCATGGACGAGTTTCAACGTCTCGCACTGGCGCATCCGGACATTGCTTTTTCGTTGACACAAGGTGATGAGTTGGTGTATGATTTGGTTCCCGGCAAATTGAGTCAGCGCATCGTGGCTTTGTTTGGCAAAGGATATCAACATCAATTGGCCGCGGCCCAAGAAGAAACTTCATTAGTAAAAATTACCGGATATGCAGGAAGGCCGGAGTCATCGCGGAAGACGCGCGGTGAGCAATTTATTTTTGTGAATCAGCGTTACATCCGAAATAATTATCTGGGCCACGCGATTACGAGTGCGTATGAAGGACTTTTGCCGGAAGGTAACTTTCCTTTTTATGTGTTGTTTATTGAGATTGATCCGAAGCACATCGATGTGAATGTACACCCGACTAAAACGGAAATTAAGTTTGATGATGAGCGCGCGGTGTACGGTGTGGTGTGGTCGGCTGTGAAGCAAGCTTTGGGAGTTCATCATTTGGCACCGGCTTTGGATTTTAAAGCCGATGTGAATTTGAATTCGAAACTTTCTACGCAAGGCTTTACGAAAGAGACGTACTACGAAGAGCAATTCGGTTCTTCGCTTTCGCGATCGAATCTGCAAAATTGGGAGAAGGCATTTGAAGAGGGCAGTAATTCTCGACTGTTTCAGAAAGAAGAAGTGGCGCCACCGATGGAGCTACGCTTTCAAAGTTCGATGAACCTGGAGGTAGATGCTGCGGAGCAGGAGAAAGGTGTGTTCCAACTTTTGAATAAGTACATCGTGCGGGCTACACGCTCCGGTTTGATGATTATCGATCAGCAAGCTGCGCATGAGCGGGTGTTGTATGAAAAATATTTGGGGCAGTTGAAAGGTGCGGCCGGAAATAGTCAGCAGAGTTTATTTCCGCAGACCGTTTACTTTTCACCTCCGGATTTTGCGTTGCTGATGGAGATGGAGAAAGAAGTGATAGCACTTGGATTTCGGTTGGAGGTGATGGGGAAAAATGCGCTGTTGATAACGGGGGCTCCGGCACAGATTCAGAGCAATGAAAAGGAGTTGTTGGAGGGCTTGATTGAGCAGTTTAAAAAGAACCAATCGGAGTTGCAGTTGCCCATTGGCGAGAATCTGGCGCGGGCGATGGCCAAGCGCACGAGTGTGAAAACAGGCGATCGGCTGAAGCCGGAAGAGGTGGAGAGGCTGGTAGCAGGTTTATTTTCATGCAATAACCCCAACTATTCGCCAGACGGACGCCCAACATTTTTTACTTTTGACTCGTCTAAGCTAGAAAGCTATTTTAACCGTTAAGAAATTATCATGTTTAATATTACCCCGCTGGTTAGAACACTTATAATTATTAATGTCGGAGTGTTTCTGGTTCAGAATTTGTTTGCCAATTGGCATGTAACCGAATATATGTCATTGTGGGGTCTCAATTCTGGTTTCTTCCGACCTTATCAGGTGTTTACTTATATGTTTGCACACGGAAGCTTTGGTCACATATTTTTTAACATGCTGGCTTTTGCATCTTTTGCACCAATTCTCGAAACGTACTGGGGCGATAAAAAATTTCTCATTTTCTATATTGCCACGGGCATCGGAGCAGCAATTATTTACGCAGGTGTAGATTACTTCCTTCCAGGAAATGGCGGTTACATGCTTGGCGCCTCGGGAGCATTGTATGGTGTACTGATGGCCTTTGGAATGTTGTTTCCAAATATGGAGTTAATGTTGTTGTTTCCGCCTATTCCCATCAAGGCAAAGTATATGGTGTTTTTAATGGGATTTATGACATATGCCATGGATCGATCCGGCACGGTGGCTCATTTAGCTCACTTTGGGGGAGCATTTGTTGCCTTTTTGATTATAAATTTTTGGAGAATGCAGGGAAGATAAAATCCATGTAACTTTATTAATCAGTTCGTTGTTGCAGAATAAGTAAATCACTAGCTGTGTTCGAAGAATTTAAAAACGCATTTCAGAAATATAACAATGCACATGTGCAGTTGATCATTATCAACGTGGTTGTGTTTGTTATACTTGGCGTGATTATGGTTATTTCAGAGATCGGTGGATTTCCTTCCTTCTTTGAAGCAATTCATAAGCAATTCCAAATCCCTGCTAGATTTACTGAGTTTGTTACAAGGCCTTGGACCCTGCTTACATATTCTTTCGCCCATGATTTAAGAGGAATTCTGCATATCCTCTTTAATATGCTGACTCTTTATTGGTTTGGTAAGTTATTTGTGGAGTATTTAGGTAGTGACAAATTGATTGCGGTCTATGTATTGGGTGCAATAGCCGGAGCCGTTTTCTATTTATTGTCATATAATTTTATCCCATACTTCATGGGGCAGTCAATAGCTGATCCTATTGTGATGGTGGGTGCATCTGCCAGCGTCAATGCTATTGTAGTTGCTGCTGCAACTTTACTTCCAGACTATACTTTCTTTATGCTCTTTTTCGGGGCCGTAAGAATCAAATATATCGCGGCAATTATCGTTTTCTTGTCTTTTCTTGGAACGATCGGAGGGAATGCCGGTGGAAACCTCGCTCACTTAGGTGGAGCTTTGATAGGCTTCATTTACATTCGACAAATGCAAGCTGGCATCAACTGGGGCGGCTGGATAACATCTGTTATCGATGCAACGAAATCATTGTTCCAACCTCGTCCAAAAGTAAAAGTGACTTACCGTAAAGATGAGCCAAAAGGAAGAAAATCTACTTCGGTAACTTCGAAAGCATCACAAGACGAGATCGATGCGATACTCGATAAAATTTCTGACCGAGGTTATGAAAGTCTCTCCAAAGAAGAGAAGGAAAAACTTTTTAACGCCAGTAAGAAATAAAACCTATGCAATCATCTTAGCAATAGCAAACGCTGCGGCTGCAGCAGCGGCACCAATTAAGGTAACACGTACAGCTCCCTTCAATAAGGGTTGGCCCGTTAACTTGCTCTTAACCAACCCGAAGATAGTTAGGCATATTAAGGTGATGATGCTCGAGTAGACTAATCCTTCTTGGGCTGTGTCTGTAAAGAAATACGCACTGAGTGGAATAAGTCCTCCCATGATGTAGCTGGCGGCAATGATGAACGCGCTGGTGTGTGCTCGGTTTTTGTCGGGCCGCTCGAGACCAAGTTCGAAGCGCATCATAAAATCCACCCACTCTTTGGGTTTCTTGGCCATCTCGCGAGCTATTTTTTCTTGTAGCTCCTCACTTATGCCATACTGAGCAAAAATTTCTTTCGTCTCGGCTATTTCAATTTCATGTTTATGAATGATCTCATCGTATTCTCTTCTTTCTTCTGACTCGTAATGTTCAATTTCAGTTCTTCCGGCCAGATAGCCACCAAGTCCCATGGCAATGGACCCCGCGGCAATTTCAGCCAGTCCGGCTGTGATCACGATATCCGTAGAGTTAACAGCGCCACTCAAACCAGCTGCCAACGCAAATGGAACGGTGAGGCCATCGCTCATGCCAATGACAAAGTCTCTTACTTTCTCGGAACTTTTAAAATGTTCTTCCATTCCTCAATTTTTGATAAAGTTACAAAAAAGAAAACCCTCGAGTTTCCTCAAGGGTTTCGATCGCATGAAAATTATTTGGGTTAATCTGCAGTGATCGTGTATGTTCTTCGGAATGTGGTGACAGTGATCGTGTTGTCACAAGTACCATCACCATAGTCTACAGTTCTTTTACGGGTGCCAAATCCGCCTACTTTGGTGAATTCAACCACACCCGATACGCGGGCAAACTTACCTTCTTTCGCGCAAGCAAAGTCAACTACGATCGGAGTCGTGATTTCTTGGGTAAATGAGCGTCCTGTTGAAGTGGTGCCCTCGAGGGTTCCTGTAATTCTGTATTTATTGTTATCGGGGTTTCCATCACCTGCTCCTGCAATCCATTCCCGAGTGCGAGATCCATTAACTGTGATCGATTTTCCACTGGCGAACGTTACTTTTAAATTGGTAAGCTTGCGAGTTGCTTGTAAGTTGCCAGAGGTATTTTTAAGTATATCTCTAACTTCTATGGTTCCTTCAATGCTTTTGCTGTTCACTTTATAATTTTCGAAAGTGATCGTACGATTTGCTGAGCTGTCGCCCAATACACCGCTGTACTGAATCAAAATTTTACCACTCCGAGTTCTACCATAAGCTCCTGTGCATCCGGTGCCAAAATCAATAGTTAAGATTTTGTTGGTTTTGTCATTCGTAACAACTGCGCAGGCGGGCAAAGCTCTTTCAACACGAGCACCTTTTGCATCAAACTCAGCAGCGTAAGAAACTTGAGAAGCATCATCTGCTTCGTTATCGCCAATTGCTGCATTTTGAACGGTTGCCTCCTCATCAGCAAAGTCTTCGGAGTTATCCTTGCAAGCTACCATGCTGGTGGCAATAAAAACTGTGGAAAGTACCACGCTTTTCCAATTAAAATTGAATGTATTCGTTTTCATAGGGGTTAATTTTTTTGTCACTTGGATGCGCCTGGCCTCGTTAGGTTTAATCAAGGTGCTGAAATTATTTTTTCTTGCCAGCGGCATTTTGGAAAAAAGAAAGTAACGAATTCATGATCAGACCTTTATTAGAGGAATACATGATTTCTCGGTTCTTTTCGTTGTACACGGCCAGAATATCATAAAAGCGCTCTTCCGTAATTGCGTAGCGATCCATGACATCGTTTCGGAAATCAGGATTAGTTACAATATCCAGATAGGTTTTAACCTTTTCATTATCGGCCATTACTTTTACCAATTTTCTTTTCTCTTTTTCCAATTTTGAAAAGTAGGCGAAATTGACACCTACACCCACTGTACTACGGGCTTTCAATGGTTTGGTGGTAGTAAGGGTGGGAGATTTAGGGTATTTCTGAACGATATGAAAGCCCTGGTCTTTGATAACAACTTCTTTCAGCATCAAGCTTTCTTCCGTGAGGCGGACAAACATCGTTTCATCTTCGAAGTTTACAGGCACTACAGCTTTGGTGTAGCCGATGTATGAAAAAATCAAAGTATCTTTTTCAGATGCCAGAATGGTAAAAATTCCATTCGGATTTGTGGAAGTTCCTCGGTTGGTATTTTTGATTTTCACATTAACGGCCGGAAGGTTATTGAGTGTTAGCGAGTCCACCACCATCCCTTGAATGAGTCTCTGGCCAACAACTACCTTTGTATGCCCAAATACAAGAAGGGCAAATACAGCTACAATAATTAACTTCAGTTTAGGCATACAAACGGTAATCTCCGAAATATACTAATACGATGAATGTAGTGGCGAAATGGTTTTATTAAAATTAATTATCCTTTGTTCGCTAGCTGTCCGCAGGCAGCATCAATGTCTTTGCCACGACTTTTGCGAATGCGGGTAGTAATTCCATTTCGCTCTAAAAGATCCATGTACATGTTTAGAGCTTCATCGGAAGCTTGCTGAAATTCACCATCATCAATAGGGTTGTATTCAATCAGGTTTACTTTCGATGGAATGATTTTGCAGAACTTGAGTAAGGCCTCGGCATGTTCTAATGAATCGTTAATACCTTTCCAAACTACGTATTCATAAGTGACTTTGCTTTTTGTTTTTTGGTACCAATAGGCAAGTGCTTCACCTAATTCTTCCAGCGAATTGGAATCATTGATGGGCATAATCGAGGAACGTGTTTTATTGATCGCTGCATGTAATGAAACGGCCAAATTGAATTTGACTCCGTCATCGGCCATTTTCATGATCATCTTAGCTACGCCTACTGTGGAGACTGTTATCCGCTTGGTGGCCATGCCTAACCCTTTTTGGTTGGTGATTTTAGAAATCGCTTCGGTTACATTGGCATAATTGAGCAACGGCTCGCCCATGCCCATAAATACGATGTTGGTTAACGGGCGACCATAAAACAATTCGGCTTGCTCTTTGATGGCTACAACCTGATCATAAATTTCATCTGGACTTAAGTTGCGCTGCCGCTTTAGTTTGGCGGTAGCACAAAATTTACAAGCCAGACTACAACCTACTTGCGAGGATACGCAAGCGGTGATTCTTTTTTCCGTTGGAATGAGAACCGATTCTACCACTAACCCATCGTGTAGAGTGACGGCATTTTTGATGGTGCCATCAGCACTGCGTTGCATCTTGTCTACTTTGATGTGATTGATTACAAAGTGTTTTTTCATCATCTCCCTCGTTTCCAGGGAGAGATTCGTCATTTGATCAAAACTTTTGGCCGATTTAATCCACAGCCATTCATACGCCTGTTGGGCACGGAAGGGTTTTTCGCCATGTTCAACAAAAAACGCTTTCAGTTCATCTAACTTCAGTTTGCGAATGTCTCTTTTGATTGATGTTTCTTCCATAATTTACTTTACCCTCGAAAAAATCTTGACTTCGCAATCTTTTAGTGCATTGTGAATCTTTAGAGTCGACTCGGTGACATCATCAATAATGAACCTCTGTGTGATGATCCCCGATTTTTTATCTTTCAAAAATAATTCATTGCCTTTTACATCATATTGAAAGGAAGTCATGCCAGTGCCTTTCTTTTTACCAACTGAAAAAATGCCTTCTTCACCGTTTCCTTTTTTATCAAAACGAATCAGTTTTGCTACACCCGTTTGGGTCGAACCCATCGATTTCTCCAATTCCTTTTCAGTATCACTTTTTTCAAACTGTGCTTTCAGGCAGCTTTGATCGTCTGTCAATTGCCACGTGCCAATAATTCCTTGACCATAAATGGAACCGCTAAGCCCAACTAAGAAAAACAAAACAAGTGCTTTCATAAATTCAAATTATAAATGTTTCTAAACTTGATAGATTACAGTAATTACTAATAATCCAATTTAAGCGCAGTCTTCACAAAATTAAGCTAATTTGAGCCAACAACTTTGCTATGATTCGAATTCTATTATCCATTCTCTTCGTTGCATTAGCAGCATGCGAACGCCCTATTCCCGAAGATGAACTCTTTCTAACTCATCTACTCGAACGTAATACCTCCAAATTTCAGGCCATACTTTCCAACGACAGCTTCGAAGTTCAAATTATGTATACCCAAATCATTCGCGATTCGCTCAATAGACCCAGTTTTAAGTCTTTTTACTATCAAGTAGATTCTACGCATTATTTTTATCCGGCTAGTACGGTCAAACTGCCGCAAGTTTTATTGGCTTTTGAAAAATTAAATGAGCTACGCTCGCAGGGATATTCAATCGATAAATATTCCCCCATTTACCATGATAGTTTGTATGAAGGTCAGTTGTCGGTGAAAATGGACACAACCGCTCAAGACAGCATCCCAACCATCGCACATTATGCTAAAAAAATTATGGTTGTCAGTGATAATGATGCTTTTAATAGACTTTATGAGTTTGTCGGGCAAAAGGCAACGAATGAAAAGATGCGCGCAAAAGGATACAATGTGCGGTTTCTGCATCGACTGGAGCGGCCGCTTACCCCCGATCAAAATCGACATACAGAAGCAGTTCGATTTGTGCGAAACGACACCGTCCTATTTATGCAGCCTATGTTAGTCAATACCGATTCCATTCGTGCTCCTCGTAAAGTTTTGAAAGGAAAAGGTTTTATCCGGAAAGACTCACTGATCCGACTACCATTTGACTTTACCTACAAGAATTCATACCCTTTGCAAGAACAGCAGGAAATCTTGAAAGCTATTTTATTTCCGGAAGCGGTCGATGCAAACCGAAGATTTAATCTGACTCAGGATGACAGACAGTTTGTAATGAAGTACATGTCTCAATTGCCGCGAGAAACGCAGGAGCCAGCTTATTATAAAGATTCGACACTGTACGATGCTTATTGTAAGTTTCTTTTATTTGGCGATGACCCAACCCCCATCCCAAACAATATTAGAGTCTTTAATAAGGTAGGAGATGCCTATGGTTATTTAATTGACAATGCTTACATCGTAGATTTTGAAAATGGGGTGGAGTTTATGCTTTCTGCGGTGATTAATACAAACACCGATGGAATTTATAATGATGGAAAGTATGAATACAAAACCATTGGCTATCCTTTCATGAAAAATTTGGGGCAAGTAATTTATGAGTACGAGCGTAAGCGAAAAAGGAAGTATAAGCCTGATCTTTCTGAATTTCGGATTGACCGCTAGACGAAAACGATTTAACTGTTCCCTAAAAATTACTTGCACATACCACCACTTTCAACGAATTTTCGAATTCAACTTTCAGCTATGCAAAAATCAAATGCAATTATAATTACCGCAGGTCATTTAGATTCTTCTAATGGTAAGACAGCTCACGGATTGATTCGTGGCACCGAGCGTTTCAATATAATAGGTGTCATCGATGATAAGCAAGCCGGCAAAGATGCCGGTGAAGTGCTGGATGGTAAAAAGCGAAATATCCCTATCTACGCTTCCATTGAAGACTTTGCTAAGAACAGCAAGGAAAAAGCTGTTTACGGAATTATAGGTGTCGCCACTAAAGGCGGAGTTATCCCGGATTCACTTCGAGTGATTTTGAAAGATGCTTTGGTTCATGGATACAGCTTAGTGAACGGGTTGCATGAATACATCTCTGATATTACCGAATTGGCGGACTTTGCCAAATCAAGAGGGCTTGAGATTATTGATGTGCGTAAGCCGAAGAAGTTTAAAGACCTACATTTTTGGTCGGGCAAAATCAAATCCGTGCATTGTCCTAAGATTGCCGTATTGGGTACGGATTGTGCTTTGGGAAAACGAACCACCGCTCGTTTTTTAGTACAGGCCATGCGCGAAGCAGGTTATCGTGCAGAGATGATTTACACCGGACAAACCGGCTGGATGCAAGGCGCAAAATATGGTTTTGTTTTTGACAGCACATTGAATGACTTTATTTCCGGTGAGATGGAACACGCCATTGTGCAATGTTGGGAAGAAGCCAAGCCCGATATTATTTTTATTGAGGGTCAATCTTCATTACGCAACCCAAGTGGCCCGGCTGGGGCAGAGTGGATCGTGTCTGCCGATGCTACCGCCACCGTTTTGCAACACCATCCCGCCCGAAAAAAATATAAGGGATTGGAAGATTATCCCGCCAATATCGCAGACCTGAAAGATGAAATTGAACTGATCCGAATTTATGGATCGCCCACGGTAGCGGTAACAATCAACACCCATAAAATGGCAGAAGCGGATGCCAGAAGTTTTGCAGCTCAAAAAGAAAAAGAGTTGGGAATACCGGTAATTCTTCCGCTGGAAGATAGTGTAAGCCGATTAGTACCTATCTTTAAAGACATGATCGAAAAATCGATTGCGCAGGTGTAAAGGTTGCTGACTTCAAATTAAGTAGATTTGTTTTATGATTGACATCACGGAAATAAAAAAACTAAGTGTCGATGAAAGACTCGAAATGGTAGAAGCTATCTGGGACAGTATTGCGGAAGATACACATAAGACGGGAAGCTTTACGAAAGAGCAGGAGGAAGAAGTTATTAGAAGAATCGATTTGATCGAATCTGGAGAAGCTAAAACCTACAGCTGGGAGGAGGCAAAAAGAAAACTTTCTTTGTAATAGTGACTTACTCGCTTGAGCTTTCGGAATTTGCCGTTCAAGATATTTCAGAGATCATTGATTGGTATCGCGACCAGAAAGAAGGTTTAGAGAATGAGTTTATTTCTTCCCTCGAAATCACATTAAAACTAATAGAAAGTAATCCGCTTGCATTTCAACTTAGAATCAAGCAATCAAGAGTTGCCTTGTTACAGCGTTTTCCGTACAAGGTGATTTTTAAAATTTATGATAGCATAATCAAAATAATTGGTGTCATCCATCATTCAAGAAACCCCAAACTCATTAGAAAAAGACTCAAATGAAAATAAAATCCATCAAAACCTGGTCTGCTGATTTAGGCAATACCAAACCCTATACCATCGCTTTCAAGACGATTGACGAAGTTCTCAATGCATTTGTCGAAATAGAATTGGACAATGGAATCACCGGAATAGGTGCCGGCAATCCAAGCGAGTACGTAACAGGTGAAAGCTTCGAACAGTGCCAGAATGCCTTACAAGAAAAGAACCTCCACTTCTTAGTGGGCAGAGATATTCGGGAGTTAAACCAACTCACATTTGAAGTTACGAATAAGTTTCCGGCTAATCCTGCCGCACGTGCGGCCATTGATATTGCTTTGTATGATGCATTCACCAAGTTTTTAGGCGTTCCACTCGTAAAATTCCTTGGACAGAAAATTCATTCATTACCCACTTCCAATACCATCGGCATTAAAAATGTGGAGGAGACTTTGAAAGAAGCCCAAGAATATGGCGAGCGTGGCTTTACGGTTCTAAAAGTGAAATTGGGCAAGGACGTAGCCGAAGACATCGAACGTATCGTAAAACTCCGTGAAAAATTCGGTAACAAGTTTGTCATCCGTATTGACGCCAACCAAGGTTATGATGTGGCTAAGACCATTGAGTTTTACAATAAAACCAAACACCTCGCAGTTGAATTAATCGAGCAACCGCTTCCAGCCAAAGCCATTGATGAAATGCGCACGCTTCCTGATGAAATTCGTGCGATTTTAGCAGCCGATGAATCATTGTTGACACCTAAAAATGCATTCGAATTGGTGAAACAACCACGGGCGACCGGTATCTTCAATATTAAGTTGATGAAATGTGGGGGCATTAGTCAGGGTTTGAAAATAGCCGACATTGGCTTGAATGCCGGTGTAGATCTTTTCTGGGGTTGCAACGATGAGAGTATCATTAGCATCACTGCCGCATTGCATTTGGCTTTTTCATGCGCAAATACAAAGTATATCGACTTAGATGGAAGCTTAGATCTGGCGCGCGATGTAGTAAAAGGAGGATTTATTCTGAAAGATGGCGTAATGTATTGCTCCGATAAGCCCGGACTGGGAGTGGAAAAAATCTAATTGGCATTAATAGTTCAATCATGCGAAAGCTAAGCTGGTTGGTTGTAGCCTTTTTGGTTTTTGCGTGCGCCAAAGACATTGGTAAGAATCAGATAAAGAGGCGCGATGTACTTTCTGCTCAGCGCTTGATGGGAGTTACTTTTTCCAAATCAGAGATTGATACCATGCTGAATTACCTTTCCTCCAATCGGCAAGGCTACGACAGCATGCGTAAATTTTCGCTGCCAACTTCCGCTACACCTGCGCTGTATTTTGACCCTCGACCTTCGCAATTTCAAAGCAAAAATCGCCAAAGCACTTCCGATTGGAAAGTGCCGCAAGAAGTAACTCTGCCTGAAAATGATTCTGAGATAGCCTTTTTATCCGTTGCTGAACTGAGCACGCTTATTAAGTTTCGAAAAATTTCTTCTACGCGCCTCACTCAAATTTACATTAACCGTCTGAAGAAATACAAAGACACGCTTCAGGCAGTTGTAACCATCACCGAAGAATTAGCCTTCAAGCAGGCTAGGCAAGCCGATGAAGAAATAGCCAAAGGAATCGACCGGGGTCTTTTGCATGGCATTCCTTACGGGATCAAAGATTTGTTTGCCGTACCCGGTTATCCCACCACGTGGGGAGCAGAGCCCTATCGAAATCAAATCATCAACGAGAAAGCTGCCGTAGTGAAACGCCTTGAAGATGCTGGAGCTGTATTAGTAGCAAAATTAACAACTGGTGCATTGGCCAGAGGTGATGTTTGGTTTGGTGGCAGAACTAAAATCCATGGGACTTGAAGCAAGGTGCCAGTGGTTCTTCTGCCGGATCTGCTTCTGCGGTGGCTGCCGGATTGGTCGCTTTTGCGATAGGCACAGAAACATTGGGATCTATCTTATCGCCCTCTTCACGATGTGGAGCAACCGGTCTTCGTCCTTCATTTGGTGCTGTTAGTCGCCAAGGCGCCATGACTCTGTCTTGGTCTATGGACAAAGTTGGTCCCATTGCGCGCTCAGCCCAAGATTGCGCCCTGATATTTCCCTTCATCAAAGGAAAAAATCCTTCTGATAAAGATCGATCAGTTGTAGACTATCCGTTTTCTTTTCATCCGCCTACGAATTTTCAGGGTTACAAAATTGGCTATTTCAAAAGACTATTTTCTAAAAAGGACACATCTCGAGCCGCTAAAAACGATTCACTCACTCTTCAAAAACTTCGGGAGTTGGGTGCAACATTGGAGGAGATTAACATGCCAGATTCCATTCCATTTGATGTATTTGATATCATTTTGCGATCCGAGGCCGGAGCGTTTTTTGATGAGTTGGTTCGATCACATCAGGATCGATTGCTTTCCGAACAAACCGAAGAATCAAGAGCTAATTCGCTTCGTCAATCTCGCTTCATTTCAGCTGTAGAATATCTGCAAGCCAATCGACATCGATCGGTACTGATTGAAAAGTTTAATGCGATTATCCAACCTTGTGATTTTGTCATCGCTCCGTCTAATCATCAGAATATCTCCTTAACCACTAATCTCACTGGGCACCCCGCCATCAGCTTGCCGAATGGTTTTGACTCTAAAGGAAGACCCACTGCTATCATGTTCATTGGAAACTTATATGATGAAGCGCCCTTATTAGAGGCTTCTTTCATTTACCAACAGATCACGGATTTTGAAACCAAGCATCCGACCCTTTTCAAAAAGTGATTTTATCTTTTAGCTAAGGATACCAGCAAATCGGCAACACTATTTAAAGTGAGATCCTGAAGTTGCCAGGTGGTAGTCTGCTCCGTTTGAATTTTGATAACGGTTTCGGCATCGGCAGTTACCTCATACCCACACCGCTCCAGAGCATTTTTAGTCCACAGATATGGATAGCCTTTGCCAATCAATCGGATGGGTTTATTGCGATGGGCCTCGTGCTCTACTTTGCCTGTCTTTAAGTCAAATCCTTTGAATTGAAAGACCTCATCAAATGCTCCGTTAAGCACAAGATCCTCCGGAATCCCGGAAACGACTTTCTTATTTAACGTAGCCAGCCAAATCCAATCCGCAGTTTGTAAGGCCAAATCCAATTCGTGGGTACACACCAAAATGGCTTTGCGTTCCTGCCGGGCCAACTTTCGAAGCAGATTCATGATCTCCACCCGATTATTCAAATCCAGATGGGCGGTAGGCTCATCCAGCAACATCACAGGAGTTTGTTGCGCTAGCGCGCGGGCAATCATCACCAATTGCATCTGCCCATCGCTCAATTGATACAGCCGTTTGTTTTTCAAATGACCAATCTGCGTAAGCGCGATGGCTTCTTCAATGATGCGATGGTCTTCTTCTCGCAGCGAAATATTCCAACTCAAATGAGGATACCTTCCGTATGCCACTAAATCATACACCAACATGTTGGTTGCCGTGATGCGATCGGTGAGAACGAGTGAAAGCTTTCCATTTTCAATTCCTGTCAGCTCACCCCGCAGCGGCTTTTGTAATCCTGCCAGCGTTCGCAATAGGGTCGATTTCCCAATTCCGTTTGGTCCCATAAAACACACCAATTCCCCTTCGCGCAAATGAAGGTTCAAATCCTCCAGTAAAACAGATTCATCTCCGTTCGAATTATACCCTACCGCTAACTGATGTGAGGTAATCATACGCGGACTTGTTTATTGGAAATGACCATACTGATTACCAACGGAGCGCCAATCAGCGAGGTAATCGCATTCAGTGGAAGCACTTGAGCGCCTCCGGCCAGGTTACTCACCATATCACAAAAGAGTAGGAGGGAAGCTCCCGTCACCATGACGAAAGGCAGCAAAATTTTATGGTTTGTGGTAGGAATGAATAATCGAACCAAGTGTGGCACGGCCAGGCCGACAAATGCAATCGGGCCACAAAATGCAGTTACGCCACCGGTGAGTAGAGCTGTTGCGATGACGATCCAAAAGCGCGATCGACTGGTGTTGATCCCTAAATTGGTTGCATAATTTTCACCCAAAAGCCAGGCATTAAGCGGTTTTTGAAGAAAAAAGGCAATCGCGAGCCCGATGAAAGTAATAATAGCCAACACCTGCACCTCGCCCCAGTGGGTGCTACCCACGCTTCCCAGCGACCAGATCAGGAAAATTTGTAAATCTTCGGCTTTACTCAAGAATTGAAGGATACCTACCAGCGAGGAGGTAGCCGCACTGATCATGAGGCCAATAATCAATAAAGAGGTATTGTCTTTTATGAACCTTGAAATAAAGATAACGATCAGCAAAACAATGCTTCCCCCCAAACTCGCTGCCGTAGCAACACTCCAATTTCCCATCAAAACAGAACCAACTCCAGCCGTTTGACCAATCAGAATCACAATTGCCACGGCTAAACTCGCACCCGAACTAAGTCCTAGCACATCGGGTCCGGCTAAAGGGTTTCTAAATAAGCTTTGCATCATCAGCCCACCGGTGGCCAATGCCGAACCGGCCAAAATACAGGTGATTGCTTTGGGCAGCCGGAATTGCCAAATAATATCGCTGAAGGTAGAAGATTCGGGGCTGAATAATGAGGAGAGAACCGTGCCCAATGGAATCGAAATGCTACCCCAAGCGACATCTGTCACCAGCAAAAGGCAAAACAGAAAGCCTAGAAAAAGCCCACGAGTCCAAAAACCAGATTCACTCATCTTTTAAAAATCCTCGAAAAGTACTGTGAATTGGCGGCTTGGCCAATCTTTGCGATTTTCTATTCCCATGGAATTTTAAGACCCGCCTTCCTACCGGTTTGATCCTCTTTTAAAATTTATGCACAATTCGTAAATCTCTAAATCATTCATTCTGAGCTTTTTAATTTGATTTTTCTGACAAAAACCAAAATCCTTATCTTTTTTTGAATTGCCCACTTGGTAACTAATCTTATGTTCCTATCTTTGCAGTCCTTTTTGCGGTAGGAAAGCCGCAAATTGCTTTAGAAACAAGTAAAACGGTTTGAATCATGCCTGGAATATTAGGACGTAAAGTAGGAATGACCAGCGTTTTTGGCGCTGATGGCACCAGTATCTCGGTTACTGTAATCGAGGCAGGTCCTTGTGTAGTAACACAAGTCAGAACTCCCGAAGTGGATGGCTATAAGGCCATTCAATTGGCATTTGGCGAGAAAAAAGAGAAAAACACCTCTTCTGCCATGTTAGGTCACTTCAAAAAGGCTAACACCACTCCAAAAAGAAACTTAGTTGAGTTCCGCGATTTTACATCAGATTTTGATGGTATCGCAGAATTAGGCAAAGAAATAAAGGTTGGCGATGTTTTTGCTGAAGGCGATTTCATCGATGCAGTTGGTACTTCCAAAGGTAAAGGCTTCCAAGGCGTTGTAAAGCGTCACGGATTTGCCGGAGTAGGTGGCCAGACGCACGGTCAGCATAACCGCTTAAGAGCTCCCGGTTCAATGGGTAACGCCTCATTCGCTGCTCGTGTAATCAAAGGAAAGCGTCTTCCTGGTCGCATGGGTGGTGAGCGTGTAAAAACAGTTAACCTGAAAGTAGTTAAAATTATGCCAGAGCAGAATTTGATCCTGATCAGCGGATCGGTTCCAGGCGCTAAGAATTCAACGATAATCCTGCAGAAATAATGGACATAGCAGTTGTAAAATCAAGTGGCGAAACAACAGGCCGCAAAGTAAACCTTGACCAAGAGGTTTTTGGAATTGAGCCAAACGATCATGCAATTTACTTGGATGTAAAAAGCATTTTGGCCAACCAACGTCAGGGAACTCACAAGTCTAAGCAACGTAATGAGATCTCCGGTTCGTCAAAAAAGATCAAGAAGCAAAAGGGAACCGGTGGTGCTCGTGCGGGTAACATCAAAAACCCTCAATTCAAAGGTGGTGGTCGTATCTTCGGTCCTACTCCCCGCGACTACTCGTTCAAGTTGAACAAAAAGGTAAAAGACTTAGCTCGTAAGTCGGCTCTTACCTACAAAGCAAAAGAAAACTCAATCTCTGTTTTAGAAGATTTCGATTTCTCAGCTCCTAAAACAAAGCAATACTTAGCCATGTTGAAGTCTTTGTCTTTAAATGACAAGAAGACTTTGTTCGTTCTTCCGGAAGTAAAAAAGAACATTGTTCTATCTGGAAGAAATGTTCCCAACTCTAAAATCATCACTGCTTCTCAAATCAATACATTTGATTTAATGAATGCTGACCAGTTGGTTTTAGTAGAAAGCTCTCTTAATTCAATCAACAACATCTTAAAATAACAGCAACCAATGAGTATATTAATTAGCCCCCTGGTTACTGAGAAAGTATCTGCCCTCAATGAGAAAGGCAAGTATGGATTCATCGTGGATTCAGCTGCTAATAAAGTAGAGATCAAAAAGGCAGTAGAAAAAATGTATTCGGTTAACGTAGAAAAAGTTAACACCACGAATGTATTAGGAAAGAGCAAAGTTCGCTTCACCAAAGGAGGAACCGTAGCCGGAAGACGCCCGAATTATAAAAAGGCGATCGTTACTTTGGCCAGCGGTGAAGTAATTGATTTTTATAGCAACGTTTAATTAGATAGTCGAGATGGCACTACGCAAACTTAAACCAATCACAGCCGGCACGCGTCACCGCTTGTCACCTGTTTTTGACGATGTAACGGAATCAACTCCCGAGAAATCGTTGGTGGTTACCCTAAAGAAAACCGGAGGAAGAAACAGCAACGGCCGCATGACGATGCGCTACATCGGTGGTGGTCATAAGCAAAAGTTGCGCTTGATCGATTTCAAGAGAGATAAATTCGGCATTCCTGCCGTAGTGAAGTCTATCGAGTATGATCCTTCTAGAACAGCTCGTATTGCGAAATTATACTATGCAGATGGTTCAAAAGCATATATCGTTGCTCCTCAAGGATTGAAAGTAGGTCAAACTTTAGTGTCTGGCGATAACGTAGCCCCTGAAGTTGGAAATGCGCTGCCGTTAGCAAAAATCCCGGTAGGTACAATCGTACATAACGTAGAGGTAAAACCAGGTCAGGGTGCATCTATTGCCCGCAGTGCTGGTTCATTTGTTCAGTTAGTGGCTCGCGAAGATGTGTATGCAACTTTGAAGATGCCTTCAGGCGAAATGAGAAATGTATTAGTGAGATGCATGGCAACAGTAGGTGCTGTTTCAAATGCAGAACACATGAACGAAAGTGTTGGTAAAGCAGGCCGCAGCCGTTGGAGAGGAGTTCGTCCTCGCACACGTGCCGTAGCGATGAACCCGGTAGATCACCCGATGGGTGGTGGTGAAGGTCGCGCTTCTGGTGGTCACCCACGCTCAAGAAAGGGCTTGTTGTCGAAGGGCAAGAAGACTCGTCATCCGAAGAAGTACTCCGATGGTTTAATCATAGCTAGAAGAAAGAAATAATATGGGAAGGTCAATAAAGAAAGGTCCGTATTTGGATGCCCGCCTCGCAAAGAAAGTGCAGGTAATGGAGCAATCTGGAAAAAAATCGGTCATCAAAACGTGGTCTCGCAGATCAACAATCACGCCTGATCTTATCGGCCATACGTTTGCAGTACATAACGGAAACAAGTTCATTCCGGTATATGTAACTGAAAACATGGTAGGCCATAAGCTAGGTGAATTTGCGCCTACTCGTACTTTCAAAGGTCACAGTGGTAACAACAAAGCTGACGCAGCTAAAAAATAATTCCTGATCATGGAAACAGAAAAGAAAATTAAAGGATCAGTAGCGAAAAGGGCTAAAATCAAAGCTGTAAAAGAAGCAGCGAAGACGGGTCCATCAACTGTTTATTTGCACAACGTTCCTACATCTCCTCGTAAGATGAGATTGATTGCGGATATGATCAGAGGAGAGCGTGTAAACACGGCTTTGAACATCTTAAAATTCGACTCAAAGCATCCTTCATCTAAAATGGAAAAGTTGTTGCTTTCAGCGATCAGCAGCTGGGAAGCAAAGAACACTGATGTGAAGTTGGAAGAGGCTGATCTTTTCGTAAAAGAAATTTTTGTTGGAGGTGGTCGCATTTTGAAGCGCCTTCGCCCAGCACCACAAGGCCGTGCGCACCGTGTGAGAAAAAGATCAAACCATGTAACATTGGTGGTAGATCGTATGCCTGCAAAAGCAGAAGGTAAAAAGACTGTAGCAAAAGAAACTGAAAAATAATGGGACAGAAGATTAACCCCGTAGGTTTTAGATTAGGTGTCGTACGCGGCTGGGATTCAGCTTGGTATGGTGGCAAAGATTTCTCTGATAAGTTGGTGGAAGACCACATGATCAGGAAGTATGTTGACGCCCGTATCCAAAAAGGAGGAATCGCGAAAGTGGTTATCGAGCGTAGCACTTCCAAGCGTATTACAATTACTATCCATACAGCTCGTCCGGGCGTTGTGATAGGTAAAGGTGGTACTGAGGTGGACAAAATCAAGGAAGAGTTGAAAAACTTAACTAAGAAGGATGTTCAGATCAATATCTTCGAAATAAAACGCCCTGAGTTAGACGCTCGCTTAGTTGGTGAGTCAATCGCTCAGCAATTAGAGGCCAGAATTTCTTATCGCAGAGCGATGAAGCAAGCAATTGCCTCAACGATGCGTGTAGGTGCGGAAGGTATCAAAGTGAAACTATCAGGCCGCTTAGCCGGTGCAGATATGGCTCGCACGGAGCAATACAAAGAAGGTAGAATTCCTTTGCACACACTTCGTGCGGATATCGATTATGCAATTTCTGAAGCACAAACGGTATATGGTAAGATCGGTATCAAAGTATGGATCTTCAAAGGCGAGGTTTATGGAAAGCGCGACTTATCTCCTAACGTAGGAATGGTGAGCAACACAGCCGGTGAAAACAAAGGCGGTGCTCAGCAAGGTGGTGGCGACAGAAGAAGAGGCGGCAATGATCGTGGAGGAAGACAAGAGAGAGGCGGAGACAGAAATGAGCGTGGCGGAGACAGAGGCGGTGATAGAAAAAGAGGCGGTAAAAGATAAAATTTTAAGGTAGCTAAGTTATGTTACAACCGAAGCGTACGAAATTTAGAAAGATGCAGAAAGGAAAAGTGAAAGGTATGGCCACACGTGGTCACCAAATCACTTTCGGATCATTCGCATTGAAAGCATTAGAGCCAGGGTGGATCACTGCACGTCAGTTAGAGGCTGCTCGTGTGGCTGTTACTCGCGCGATGAAGCGTGAAGGTCAGGTTTGGATCCGCATATTCCCTGATAAGCCAATTACCCGCAAGCCTGCAGAGGTTCGTATGGGTAAAGGTAAAGGAGCTCCGGAATATTGGGTAGCTGTGATTAAGCCAGGAACAATCCTGTTTGAAGCGGGTGGTGTTACTATGGCTACCGCGAAGGAAGCATTAGCGTTGGCAGATGGTAAAATACCATTCAAAACGAAGTTTACTGTTCGAAGAGATTACGTAGAACAAGCAGAGAAAAAATAAGATCCTTCGGCAACGAAGATCGAACCAAAAAATAGTAAAGAGATGAAAAACACCGAGATTAAAGTATTGACTCCGGAAGAGTTGAAAGAGAAAATCGGAAGCGAACAAGAAAACCTTCGCAAAATCAGATTTGCACACCAAATATCTTCTATTGAAAACCCAATGAAGATCAGAGAAGCACGCAAATTGGTTGCTCGGTTGAAAACTGAATTAACAGCAAAAGAATCAAAAAAATAAATTTTCATGGAGACGGAACGTAATCTAAGAAAGGAAAGAGTTGGCCGGGTCACCAGCAATAAGATGACCAAGTCAATTACGGTTGCAATCGACAGAAAGGTGAAACACCCGATCTATGGAAAATTCATGAACAAAACCACGAAGTTCATGGCCCATGACGAGAAAAATGAAGCCGGTATCGGTGATATCGTACGCATCATGGAAACTCGCCCATTGAGCAAGAGCAAGCGTTGGAGATTAGTTGAGATCGTAGAAAAAGCAAAGTAACCATGATACAAACCGAATCAAGGCTAACCGTAGCCGATAACAGTGGTGCCAAAGAAGTTTTGTGTATGCACGTATTGGGTGGAACCCGCAGACGCACAGCGAGTGTAGGCGATAAAATTGTGGTAACTGTAAAGTCTGCCATCCCTACCAGCCAAATTAAGAAAGGAACTGTGTCAAAAGCGGTTATCGTTCGCACCAAGAAAGAAATCAGAAGAAAGGATGGTTCATACATTCGTTTTGAAGACAACGCAGCCGTGTTGTTGAATCAACAAGACGAGCCTCGCGGAACCCGTATCTTCGGACCTGTTGCCCGCGAATTGCGTGAAAAGCAGTTCATGAAAATTATTTCATTAGCTCCTGAAGTATTATAATCATGGAAAGGAAATCAAACAAGCAGCAAAAGCTGCACATTAAAAAAGGCGATACCGTAAAGGTGTTGGCAGGGGATGATAAGTCAAAAACAGGTACTGTTCTTGAAATCATTGCTGATAAAAACCGTGCTATCGTAGAGGGTATCAATATCATCACAAAGCACCAAAAGCCAACTGCCGGCAAGCCCGAAGGAGGTATCAAAAAGACAGAAGGAACGATTCACATCAGTAACTTGATGTTGGTTGACGGAGCAACTGGTAAAGCAGTTCGCACCGGTCGTAAGTTGAATGCCAAAGGCAAGCTTCAAAGATATTCTAAGAAAACAGGTGAATTTATAAAATAATGGCAACGCCCAGATTAAAAGAGAAGTACCTCAAGGAAATCGTGCCCGGACTGAGAGATAAGTTTCAGTATAAGTCGGTCATGCAGGTACCTAAAGTCGAAAAAATTTGCATCAACAAAGGTATTGGTGCAGCGGTAGCTGACAAGAAATTGATTGAAGTAGGCGTAGAAGAGCTTACCACAATCTCTGGCCAAAAGGCAGTTTCTACCAAATCGAAGAAAGACATTTCAAACTTCAAACTTCGTGGCAATCAGGCCATTGGAGCAAAAGTTACCCTTCGTGGAGATCGCATGTATGAATTCATGGACAGATTGATGAATGTTGCTCTGCCACGCGTTCGCGATTTCAAAGGTGTAAATGACAAAGGTTTTGATGGTCGTGGAAACTACACACTGGGTGTGAAAGAACAGATCATTTTCCCGGAAATTTCCATTGACAAGGTAACGAAGATCAATGGTATGGATATCACATTTGTAACAACCGCCTCTACCGATGAAGAAAGCTATGAGCTTTTGAAAGCCTTCGGTATGCCTTTCGTAACTAAAAACTAATAGCATGGCAAAGTTAGCAGTCATTGCAAGAGATAAGAAGAAATTGCGCTTAGTAGAGCGCTATGCAAAAAAACGTGCTGCTTTGAAAGAAGCAGGAGATTGGGATGCCTTGGATAAACTTCCAAGAAGCTCATCTAAAGTTCGTTTGCACAGCCGCTGCAAGCTTACCGGAAGACCGAGAGGTTATATGTCGAAATTTGGCATATGCCGTAACCAGTTCCGCCAATTGGCAAGCGATGGTAAAATACCAGGCTTGACAAAGGCAAGCTGGTAATTCGAGCAGTATTTTATTGGTTGCTGAGTACCGAGGTCGTTTTTACAACGAAACCGGGTAACAGTTTGGATAACTAAAATTGTTATTTATCTTTGCAGCCCCGTTCAAAAAAATGGGGCTTGCTTTTTAAAGAAAAGTGAAATGAAGACGACAGATCCTATCGCAGATTATTTAACCCGGTTGCGCAACGCCATCAAGGCCCGTCACCGCGTGGTAGAAGTTCCTGCCTCTAACTTGAAGAAAGAGGTAACTAAGGTGCTTTTCGACAAAGGCTATATCCTTAACTATAAGTTTGAGGAAACAGCTAACAAACAGGGCAGCATTAAAATTGCCTTGAAGTACAATCCGGAAACCAAAGAATCTGCTATCACGAAATTAGATCGTGTCAGCTCTCCTGGTCTTCGTCAGTACAAAGGTGCAGATAACCTGCCCAAAGTATTGAACGGATTGGGCATTGCGATCCTTTCCACTTCCAAAGGTGTAATTACCGATAAAGAAGCAAAGGCGCTAAATGTAGGTGGTGAGGTTTTATGTTACATCTACTAATCCGATAATAGAATATGTCACGTATAGGTAGACTTCCGATAGAACTTCCCAAAGGTGTTACATGCACTTTTAGTGATCGTCAAGTGACTGTAAAAGGTCCGAAAGGCGAGTTGAAGCAAGTAATTGATCCTGATTTCAAAGTTACTTTGGAGGAAGGCAATGTGTTGGTTCACAGACCAACTGAACAAAAGCGTCACAAAGCAATGCACGGTTTATATCGTTCATTGATTGCTAATATGATCGAAGGTGTTAGCACCGGATACAAAAGACAACTTGAAGTAATTGGTGTAGGTTTCAAGGCTTCTGCTCAAGGAAACGTACTCGATCTTAGCTTGGGATATTCACACAGTATTATCATGGCTATTCCTTCTGAATTGAAAGTTCAGGCGACTCAGGAAAAAGGCCAAAACCCAATTATTACTCTGGAAGGCACTGACAAACAATTGATTGGTCAGGTAGCTGCAAAAATTAAATCATTGCGCAGCGTAGAACCTTACAAAGGAAAGGGTATTCGTTACGTTGGAGAATTTGTTCGCAGAAAAGCTGGTAAAGCAGCTGCTAAATAATAGTAGAGTATGCCAAATATTAAGAATAGAAGATTACGCATTAAGAAAGGTATCCGCAAAAAAGTGGAGGGTACTACTGCACGTCCTAGACTTACTGTGTTTAAGAGTAACCGTGCGATCTACGCTCAGGTTATTGATGACACCAAAGGACACACATTGTTGGCAGCATCATCTAAGGATTTGTCAAAGGATGGTGGAGTTTCCTTACCTGTATCTAAGTCAGTAGGACAGAAGGTAGCGGAAAAAGCTTTAGCGAGCGGTATTCAGGAGATCGTTTTCGATCGTAATGGATATTTATATCATGGTAATATCAAAGCTTTGGCAGAAGGTGCCAGAGAGGGTGGTTTAAAATTCTAATAGCATGACACAAAGTAACGTCAGCACAGTAAAAGCCAGCGAAATCGACCTTAAAGAAAAGGTGGTTGCCATTCAGCGTGTAGCAAAAGTGGTTAAAGGTGGTAGAAGATTCAGTTTCGCGGCTATCGTAGTAGTTGGAGACGGCAATGGTGTGGTAGGATACGGACTTGGCAAAGCCAATGAAGTAACCGATGCGATTACCAAAGGAATCGATGATGCAAAGAAGCATTTGGTAAAGGTTCCGATCATCAAAGGAACAGTACCTCATGAATCACTTGGTAAATTTGGTGGTGGTTTCGTGTTATTGAAGCCGGCATCACCAGGTACAGGTGTAATTGCCGGTGGTGCGATGCGTGCTGTATTGGAAAGTGCCGGAGTTCACAATGTATTGGCAAAATCAAAAGGTTCATCAAATCCTCACAACGTGGTAAAGGCTACTTTCAAGGCATTGACCACGATGCGCGATCCTCAAACCATCGCTCGTAACAGAGGAGTTTCATTGTCAAAAGTATTTAACGGATAAGCGTCATGGCAAAAGTGAAGATTACTCAAACTCGCAGCATGATTAAAAGACCTGAAACTCAACAGTTGACTATTCAGTCTTTGGGTTTAGGAAAAGTAAATCATTCAGTAGAGGTAGAATATACTCCTCAAATTCAGGGGATGGTAAAAAAAGTTAGTCATTTAGTGAGCGTAACAGAATTATAAAATGAAGCTGCATACACTTAAGCCGGCAGAAGGTTCGGTAAAAACAAATAAGAGATTGGGCCGTGGTCAAGGTTCTGGCGGTAGCACTGCAGGTCGTGGACACAAGGGTGCTCAGTCACGTTCTGGTAACCATAAGAAATTCGGTTTTGAAGGTGGTCAGATGCCTTTGCAAAGACGTGTTCCTAAGTTCGGTTTCAAGAATAATGACAAAGTATATTTTAAAGCTATCAACCTTGATGCTTTACAAGAATTAGCACAAAAAACCAATGCTTCCGCACTAAACATTCAGTTGATGGTGGATAACGGTATCGTTGGGAAAAATGATAAAGTTAAAATTTTGGGAAGAGGTGAGTTGAAAGCGAAAGTGAATGTGGAAGCACATGCATTCTCTACAACAGCTACCAAGGCAATTGAAACAGTAGGCGGAACAGCTACAACAGTTAGATAATGAAGCGCTTCTTTACAACCATAAAGAACATCTTTTCGATCGAGGATTTACGCGTTAGAATTCTGAATACGATCGGATTCCTGATTATTTTTAGATTAGGATCGTATATCGTATTACCCGGTGTAGACCCTAATTTATTAACGGGAAGCCAAGGAGGAATTTTTGATTTCCTCAATACTTTCTTGGGAGGATCTTTTAGTCGTGCTTCCATTTTTGCATTGGGCATTATGCCTTACATCTCTGCATCCATCGTAGTGCAATTGCTTACAGTAGCAGTACCTACCTTCACTAAAATGCAGAAGGAAGGCGAAAGTGGAAGAAAAAAATTAAACCAGTGGACCCGTATTCTGACTATTCTGATTACAGCAGCTCAGTCTTATGGTTACTTGAGAGCGACCGTTAATCAAGAAGCGATCATCAGCCCAGGCCTGTTCTTTACAGTATCATCTATGATGATTATTGTTGCAGGAACCATGTTCTGTATGTGGTTAGGAGAGCGTATTACTGATAAGGGCATTGGAAATGGCATTAGTATGCTGATCATGATTGGTATCGTGTCTCGTTTCCCCGCAGCTATCTACCAAGAAGCTGACGCAAAAGGTTTAGGTGGTGGTCTGTTATTGATACTTGAATTTCTTGCCTTATTCTTTGTAGTAGTTGGTGTTATTGCATTGACTCAAGCTGTTCGAAGAATTCCTGTACAATACGCAAAACAAGTAGTTGGAAACAAATTATATGGTGGCAAGCGTGATTTCATTCCTTTGAAGTTGAACTCAGCCGGTGTAATGCCAATTATCTTTGCTCAAGCTCTAATGTTCATTCCTCCACTCGTAGCTCAAATTTGGAGAGACAGTGATGTGGGAGCTTATGTTGGAACAACTTTCGCAGACTTTACATCTTGGCAGTACAATTTATTGTTTGCTTCATTGATCATAATCTTCACATTCTTTTACACTGCTATCACCGTTCCTTCGAACGATATTGCAGAGAATTTGAAGCGCAACGGGGGTTTTGTTCCTGGCATTAAACCGGGTAAGCAAACCGCAGAATTTATAGACAGTATTTTATCGAAAATAACTTTACCGGGTGCATTGTTGCTGGCTGCGGTTGCTATCCTTCCGGCTTTTGCTGTGATGGCTGGCATAACGCAAAACTTTGCATACTTCTATGGCGGAACATCACTACTTATTTTAGTAGGGGTGGTGCTGGATACGCTTCAACAGATAGAAAGCTATTTGTTAATGCGCCACTATGAAGGAATGATGAAATCGGGTAGAGTAAAAGGACGTTCTCAGTTTGCTGCGGCTTGAAATTGAATGATTCAATACAAGACGGACAGTGATATTCAGTTGATCAAGGAAAGTGCTCAGGTATTAGCCCGAACACACGCGGAAGTAGCCAAGGCCATTAAGCCCGGAGTGAAAACGAAAAAACTGGATAAAATTGCCGAGGAGTATATTAGAGACCACAATGGAGTGCCTTCTTTTTTGAATTATCATGCGTTCCCTGCATCCCTCTGCATCTCAGTCAATGATGTAGTGGTACATGGGTTTCCAAGTGATTATGAGTTGAAAGAAGGAGACGTTGTTTCGATTGATTGCGGTGTTTTGTATAAAGGCTTTCACAGCGACTCTGCATATACCTATCCATTGGAGGGTGTAAAAGATGATGTTCTAAGATTGCTCGATCGAACGCTTGAATCACTTTACTTGGGCATTGCTCAAGCAAAGGCGGGAAACCGAATCGGAGACATTGGATTTGCTGTTCAGAACTTTGTTGAACAGTTTGGTTATGGTGTGGTAAGAGAGTTGGTAGGACACGGAGTAGGCAGGAGCTTACATGAAGATCCGGAAGTACCTAACTACGGAAAGAGAGGTAAAGGACCGAAGATTCAACCGGGAATGGTGTTTGCTATCGAGCCCATGATCAACATGGGCACAAAGAAGGTAATTCAAGAGCGAGACGGATGGACGATCCGAACGCAAGACAAGAAGCCTTCGGCACACTTTGAACATATGGTAGCGATTTATAAAGATCGCACCGAGATTTTGACAACACACGAGTACTTAGAAGAGAGTTATAGTTTTAAATGGCGAAACAAAAGTCGATAGAGCAAGACGGAACAATACAAGAGGCACTTTCCAATGCCATGTTTAAGGTACAATTGGAGAATGGCCACGAAGTATTAGCTCATATTTCGGGTAAAATGAGAATGCATTACATCCGCATTTTGCCAGGTGATAAGGTGAGACTGGAAATGTCTCCTTACGACTTAACAAAAGGCAGGATTACGTTCAGATATAAATAGAGAAGACATGAAAGTAAGAGCATCAATAAAAAAACGGAGCGCTGATTGCAAGATCATCAGACGCAAAGGCAAGTTGTATGTGATTAACAAGAAGAACCCACGTTATAAACAAAGACAAGGATAATTATGGCACGTATTGCTGGTGTAGATATTCCGGATAACAAAAGAGGCGAAATCAGCCTTACCTACATTTATGGGATTGGACGCAGGTCTGCCCAAAAAATACTTACTCAGGCGAATGTGTCTTGGGATAAGAAGGTAAAAGATTGGAATGATGAAGACTCAAATGCCGTGCGTGCAATTATTGCAGAGCAATTCCGCATTGAAGGTGCACTCCGCTCAGAAGTTCAGCTAAGCATTAAACGCTTGATGGACATCGGTTGCTATCGCGGATTACGTCACCGCAAAGGCTTGCCTGTACGCGGACAAAAAACCAAAAACAACTCTCGTACGCGCAAAGGAAAGCGTAAGACCGTTGCGAACAAGAAGAAGGCAGTTAAAGGCTAATTAATTTAAAAAAACTATAAACTTTTCGTATGGCAGCACCTGCAGTTGAAAAGAAGAAGGACAAAAGCAAAAAGCGCGTAGTAAATGTGGAGGCCGTAGGCCAAGCTCACATCCGTGCAACCTTCAACAACATTATTATTTCTATGACCAATAGCACAGGACAAGTTGTATCCTGGGCATCGGCAGGAAAGATGGGCTTCAAAGGCTCCAAGAAAAACACTCCGTATGCTGCTCAGGTAGCTGCTCAAGAGTGTGCTACTAAAGCGTTTGAATTAGGCGTACGCAAAGTAGAGGTTTTCGTAAAAGGCCCTGGCGCAGGTCGCGAGTCTGCTATCCGTAGCATTCAAGCTTCCGGAATTGAGGTAACAATCATCAAGGATTTTACTCCTATTCCGCACAACGGATGCCGTCCTCCTAAGAAAAGAAGAGTTTAATTTCAGTAATAAGAAAGAATAAATCATGGCAAGGTACACCGGTCCAAAAACAAGGATTTCCAGAAGGTATAATGAACCTATCTTTGGCGACAGCAAAACGTTGGCCAAGAAAAATTATCCTGCTGGCCAGCATGGTAAAGGCAAAAAACGCAAGCAGTCAGAATACGCTGTGCAGCTCGCTGAAAAGCAAAAGGCAAAGTTTATTTATGGAATTTTAGAGCGTCAGTTCGAAAACACTTTCCACAAAGCTTCTCGTAAGAAAGGCGTAACTGGCGAAGTGCTTTTACAGATGCTGGAGTCTCGCTTGGATAACACTGTATACCGTTTAGGAGTAGCTCCAACACGCAGAGCGGCTCGTCAGTTGGTTGTGCACAAGCACATCACTGTTAATGGTGAAGTTTTGAACGTGCCTTCAGCATTTTTAAAGCCAGGGGATGTAATTGCTGTTCGTGAGAAATCAAAATCTTTGGAAGCGATTAATAATTCACTTTCTATTCAAGGTGCTAAGAAGTACAATTGGTTAGAGTGGGATTTAAAAGAAATGGAAGGTAAGTTGATTAACCTGCCTCCGCGTGAAGATATACCGGAAAACATCAACGAACAGTTGATTGTCGAGTTGTACTCTAAGTAATAGTTTCAACATTAATTAAAATCGAGTATGTCAATATTAGCATTTCAAATGCCGGAGAAAGTAGTAATGGAAAAGTCAGATGACTTCCATGGCTTCTTTACTTTCAAACCTTTGGAGAAAGGGTATGGAGTAACTATCGGCAATGCATTGAGAAGAATTTTATTGTCTTCGTTGGAAGGATATGCTATCACCGGTATCAAAATTCCGGGTGTATTGCATGAGTTTTCTACCATCGAAGGAGTGGTTGAAGATGTTGCCGAGATTATCTTGAATTTAAAACAGGTTCGCTTCCGTAAAGTGGGTGAATCCAACGAATCTAAAGTGGTTGTTTCGATTAAGAAACAAAAGCAATTTAAGGCTGGCGATATCGCGAAATTTACTTCAGGTTTCGAAATCTTAAATACGGAGCATGTAATCTGTAACTTGGACGAGACTTCTCAGTTCGAGATTGAATTGATTATTGAGAAAGGCCGTGGCTATTTACCTGCGGAAGAAAATAAGCCGAATGAGCAAGTATTCGGATTCATTCCGATCGATGCGATTTTCACACCGGTGAAAAACGTAAAATACAGTGTAGAAAATACACGTGTGGAGCAAAAGACTGACTACGAGAAACTGTTGATTGACATTGAAACAGATGGTTCTATTCATCCTGAAAAGGCTTTGGAAGGAGCTGCTTTCATTTTGATTCAACACTTCCGCTTGTTCTCTGATAAGTCAATTGAATTAGAGACAACCAAAGACAGTGAAGTAGAGCAAGTTGACGAAGAGATGCTTCACATGCGCAAGTTGTTGAAAACACAATTGCATGACCTAGATCTTTCAGTTCGTGCATACAACTGCTTGAAGGCCGCTGAAGTGAAAACACTTGGCGACTTAGTAAGATTAGACATTTCTGACATGATGAAATTCAGAAACTTTGGTAAAAAATCACTTGCTGAATTAGAGCAATTGGTAGCCGATAAGAATCTGACTTTCGGAATGGATTTGGCAAAATATAAATTGGAAGAAGACTAATGAGACACGGTAAAAAAGTAAACCATCTTGGCCGTAAGTCAGCGCACAGACATGCGTTGTTATCCAACATGGCATCTTCGCTTATATTGAACAAGCGAATTACAACTACGGTAGCGAAGGCAAAAGCATTGAAAAAGTATGTTGAGCCGTTGTTGACCAAAGCTAAGAATGACACTACACACTCGCGTAGAACAGTGTTCTCATACCTTCAAAACAAAGAATCAATACAGACTTTGTTTGGCGAAGTAGCAGGAAGAATTGCGAATCGTGCTGGTGGATATACTCGCATCATCAAATTGAGCGAAGTTCGCCAAGGTGACGCGGCTGATATGTGCTTGATGGAATTGGTAGATTTTAACGATTTGTATACCAAAGACGGAGCAGCCAAGAAAGCCAAAACACGCAGAGGAAGAAAAGGTAAGAAAGAAGAAGGCGTGGAAGATGCGAAAGTAGTAGCTGAGGCAGCAACCGAAGAAAAGCCTAAAAAGGCAGCTAAAAAGACCAAAAAAGAAGAATAAGTGACTTCTTCGATTCATCAAAGAGGGATTGGACATTGTTCAATCCCTTTTTTATTGCCTTATTTCCAACGAGTGCAGAAAGAATTAATCCAATTCGATAGCAATCAATTCACACTCAAACTATTTTTGTCAACCTCTAATTAAAACCAATTTGAACGGAAAAGCATACTTACTATTAGCTGATGGCCTTCTGGTAGAAGGGCGAGCCATTGGCAAGCGTGGAACCAGCGGTGGCGAAATTTGCTTCAACACCGGAATGACGGGCTATCAGGAGATCTATACCGATCCGTCTTATCATGGTCAGATCATTGTAAACACCACTGCCCATATTGGCAATTATGGCACTGTGGAAGGTGAGAATGAATCATCGGCAACTCATATCCAAGGCATTGTAATTAATGAATTCTCGGATGATTTCAGTCGCAAAACAGCGAAACATAGCCTTCAGGAGTATCTTGAAAAAAACAATGTGGTTGGCATAGCCGATGTGGATACACGAAAATTGGTACGCCATATTCGCAGCAAAGGAGCAATGAATGCCATCATTTCATCAGAGCTCACTCCAGATCAATTAAAGCAAGAGTTAGCAAAAGTACCGTCCATGGATGGCCTCGAGCTTTCATCTGTGGTTAGTACTAAACAACCATATTTCGTAGGTGAACCAACTGCTTCGATTAAAATTGCAGCATTGGATGTAGGTATAAAAAGAAACATTCTGCTAAACCTGGCCGAGCGAGGTTGTTTCATTCAGGTGTTTCCTGCTAAGACTTCCTATCAAGAAATGGCAGCTTGGAATCCGGACGGTTATTTTATTTCTAATGGCCCTGGCGATCCTTCGGTGATGGATTATGCAGTTAAAACGGTGAAGGAAATTCTAAATGCGGACAAGCCAATTTTTGGAATTTGTCTTGGGCATCAGCTATTGGCACTGGCTGCCGGACTTTCAACTTTTAAAATGCACCACGGTCATCGAGGATTGAATCACCCTGTAAAGAATTTAATTTCCGGATTAGGAGAAATGACTTCACAAAATCATGGATTTGCAGTGAAGAATGAAGGGCTTGATCAACATCCGGAAGTAGAAGTGACACATATTCACTTAAATGATGGTACGATCATGGGCATTCGTCTGAAAAACAAAAAGGCATTTTCGGTTCAGTACCATCCCGAAGCATCGCCAGGTCCGCACGACTCAAGGTATTTGTTTGATCAGTTTTTATCTATGATCAGATAGTCTATAAATCTTAATTCTAACATCTTAAATCTAAAATCAACCTATGAGTTTAATCGAAAGCATCCACGCCCGTCAAATTCTTGATAGCCGTGGTAATCCAACAGTAGAAGTAGATGTATTTACGGAGTCAGGTGCGTTTGGTCGTGCCGCAGTTCCATCCGGTGCATCCACCGGTTCACACGAGGCAGTTGAGCTTCGCGATGGTGACAAGAAGAAATATATGGGAAAAGGTGTGTTGAAGGCTGTTGAGAATGTCAACACCAAGATTGCTGCTGAAGTAGTTGGATTCCCTGTTTTCGATCAGTCGTTGATTGACAAAATCATGATCGAATTAGATGGCACACCCAACAAAGGAAAGTTGGGAGCCAATGCGATTTTAGGTGTTTCGTTGGCCGTTGCGAAAGCCGCAGCTATGGAAGCCGGACAATCACTGTATCGCTACATCGGTGGTGTAAATGCGAATACACTTCCTGTGCCGATGATGAACATTTTGAATGGTGGTAGCCATGCGGATAACTCCATCGACTTTCAGGAATTTATGGTCATGCCGGTAGGTGCCAAGACATTTTCAGAAGCATTGAGAATGGGAGCTGAAATTTTCCACACCTTGAAAAAAGTATTACATGACCAAGGTTTATCAACTAACGTAGGCGATGAAGGTGGTTTTGCTCCGAACATCAAATCCAATGAAGATGCGATTGAGATTGTATTGAAAGCCATTGAGAAAGCTGGATTCAAGCCAGGTTCAGATGTGATGATCGCATTGGACCCTGCAGCTTCCGAATTCTATGACAGCAAAACCAAATTATATACATTCAAAAAATCTTCAGGCAAAAAATTGAAGCCATTGGAGATGGCCGAATATTGGACCAATTGGACAAAGAAGTATCCGATCATTTCTATTGAAGATGGTTTGGCAGAAGACGATTGGGCTGGCTGGAAAGCATTGACGGATAATGTTGGCAAGAACGTGCAATTAGTAGGAGATGATTTGTTCGTAACCAACGTGAAGCGTTTGCAACAAGGTATTGACAAAGGTGTAGGCAATGCCATTTTGATTAAGGTAAATCAAATCGGTTCGTTGACTGAAACCATTGACGCAGTGAATTTAGCGAAACGCAATTCATACAAGAGCATCATGTCGCACCGCTCGGGTGAAACGGAAGATAATACCATTGCAGACTTAGCAGTGGCTTTGAATACTGGTCAAATCAAGACCGGTTCAGCTTCACGTTCCGATCGGATGGCGAAATACAATCAATTGATTCGTATTGAAGAAGAGTTGGGCGAAGTTGCCTATTTCCCCGGAAAGAAGTTTTAATCCAACTTTAATGAGATTTGAAAAGCCTTGCATCCAATGCGAGGCTTTTTCGTTTTATAAAGTATTTCCAAATTTTGCCTATCTTCGTACAACCATTTTTTAAGCTATGTTCAAGAAATTACCACCTGCCTTTAGAAACTTCTACGCAGTTACGGGTTTCTCTTTTTTAGTTTGGATGATTTTTTTGGATTCAAACGATTTGATATCGCGGATTAAGTTAGGAGCCAAACTGCGCAACCTAAACAGTGAAAAAGAGTATTATCAAGAGAAAATAGCCGAGGTTCAAAAGGATCGAGAGGAGTTAATGACTAATCGGGAGTTGCTTGAGAAATTTGCCCGTGAGAAGTACTTGATGAAGAAGGAGACCGAAGATATTTTCATTATTCAAGAGGAAGATTAAAAAAATCAGGTTATGACACGATTAGTAACTTTATTCATCTTGGGTTGTATGCCCTTTTTAGCAATTGCACAACGCGAAGTCGATGAGGATACACCCCACAAATTGAAGGACAGAATGTATTTCGGTGGCGGTTTTGGTATCGGAGGGGGCACGGGGTATTTTTCGGTGTCTGTCAATCCAATCATTGGATATATGATCACACCTCAATTTTCAGGAGGAATGGGCTTAAGCTATCAACTATTGAGTTATACCGATATTAAGCCGAGCATCAACATTAATCAATACGGTATCAGTCCGTTTGTCCGTTACAATTTCGATCAGCTGTTTGCGATGGCGGAATACAATCTCATTTCAACCAATTATGTGAATGACAGCAAGCGCTATTTTGTTGATCGAATGTTGTTAGGCCTTGGTTATTCGCAATCTTTGGGCGGCAGAGGTGGTTTAAATGTAGTAGGTATGTATGACGTACTCTACAAAGCAAACGGACCTTTCGCTTCTCCTTGGGTAGTACGTGCTTATTTTACCTTCTAATCGAAGAATTTTACTTCCAGTTTCTTAGCCAGTTCGCGGAGGTCTTCCACCACTTTATCATTTAAAGGAATTCCTTCTTTTATCCGAATCGCTTCGCTTTCCCTTTCGGGGTCTCCGGGAATAATTACGCGAGGTTGTCCTTCGACTGTTTTCGCTTCACGAAAGCGTGTGATCCATTTATCCATATGCAATTTAAATTCATCCGCTGGCCGAAAGGCATCTACACGCATTGCTCCAAAGAAATGACCAATGCCTTCACCAACCGGATCAGCAGGCGGAGATAAAAAACTTACGAAGGGAGGAACCCACGGCCCATAGTTGGCGCCACTCAATACAGCCGAAAAAATATCTACCCAGGCGCCAAGGCTAAATCCTTTATGACTTCCGTGCTCGCGATCACTTCCCAGAGGAATAAGTGCACCACCATCTTTTAATTCGTTTGGGTTCGTGGAAGGACTTCCGTCTTTTTTCTGAATCCATCCCAGGGGAGCTTCTTTATTTTTTCGCTGAAGAATTTCGAGTTTACCATTAGCTGCAGTAGTAGTAGCAAAGTCTGCTATAAAAGGCGGTTGTTGATGAGCCGGAATGGCCACGCAAATCGGATTGGTTCCTAATAACCGCTCTACAGAAAATGTAGGAGCTACGAGTGGACTGGCATTGGTCATCGCAATGCCAATCATATCATGTGGTAATGCCATCATTGAATGATAAGCTGCAATTCCAAAGTGATTAGAGTTTTTTACGGCTACCCAACCGGTGCCAACATTGTTTGCTTTTTCAATCGCAATTTCCATTGCCTTAGGAGCCACTACTAAACCGAGTCCGCTGTCTCCATCCAACACGGCAGTGCTGGCACGGGCATGAACAATTTTAGTTTTGGGTTGGCTGTTGATGCGCTTGGCTTCCCACAGCCGCACATACCCGGATAACCGGGCAAGCCCGTGTGAGTCAATCCCCCGCAAATCGGCACTGAGCAAAACATTGGCGGCTAATTTGGCTTCTTCCTCTGGACAATTTATTTTTTGGAAGACGTCAAAAGCAAATTGCCATAGATTAGCATGTGAAAAGGTTACGTCAGCCATACAGACATATGATTAGTTGATGCAATTTGCAATGTTTTGGGAAGATAATTGCGGAGATAACATTGAATTTTAAAAACGCCATTAGATGCGCTCTATCAAGGTCTTTTTTTGTCTCATTTACTTTTTGTTCTTTGCACAATGATGCGCTCAAAGGTTTTCGTTTTGGTTGTTTGCTTAAGCTTACATTTAGAAAGCTATTCCCAAATTGTTAATACGGCAACCATGGACACACTGGAAAGCACAGTGATTGGGCATTTGGCTGTAGGTGGATATCTGGATACTTACTACGGTTACAATTTTAATCAACCTCAGGGAGGCACGAATCCTTACTTTGTTTCATCCAACCGCCATGATGAAATGAATATTAATTTGGCTTACCTGGATCTTCGTTACAAGTCTACCAATTTTCGTTTTCGGTTTGTGCCCGGCTATGGCACGTATATGAATTCGAATTATGCAAATGAGGTAGGTACACTTAAAAACATTGTAGAAGCGAATGCAGGCCTTCGCCTTTCGGCAAAACGAAATATATGGTTGGATTTTGGTGTGTTTGGCTCTCCGTATACCAATGAGAGTGCTATCTCTAAAGATCATCTAATGTACACGCGCTCTTTCGCCCCCGAAAATGTTCCATACTATTTGTCCGGAGTGAAACTGAGTGTTCCGTTAAATGCAAAGTGGTCTACTTACCTTTTTTTATTGAATGGCTGGCAGGTTATTCAAAGTAGTGATAAGAACAAAGCAATAGGGACACAAGTAGAATTTCGCCCCAATCAAAAAATGTTGTTTAATTGGGATACTTACATCGGTACGAACAAAACGGTACAATCACCCGATTTTCGGAATCGATATTTCACTGATCTCTATTGGATTTACAAAGCCAACGAAAAATTTGATGCCACCGCCTGCGTATACATCGGTTTGCAGGAGCGCGCTAATTCGTCAACACTCAAATGGTGGCAAGTTAATTTCATCGGTCGTTATCACTTCACTCAGCTCCTTTCACTATCGGGTCGTGTGGAATATTATGAAGATGAAGGTGTCAATCAGATACCTATTACAGGCGTTTCCAAATTTCGTTCGTTTAGCAGTGGATTGTGTCTTAACTATAAAGCCAACCACAACGCATTAGTACGAGTGGAAGGCCGTCAGTTTTTTTCACCGGATCAGTTATACTTTGATGCTAACAACTTGCCTACCAGTACCAGTTTTCAATTAGTAGCAAGTGTCACCGCTTGGTTTTAGTTATTGAACTTGCTTATTGGCCACAATCTTTAGCTTAATGATGACTTCATCATTGATTAAATCATCTTTTAATGTGCCAATAATGCCTGATTGATATACAATTCCCCATTTAGTCCTGTCAATTATAAACTCAGGTGTTTCTGCCGAAATTCTATTTTCGTCAATACGTATCGTGACCGGAATTTCAATGGAGTTGGTTTTCCCTTTCAAAGTAAGATTGCCCACTACCATTTGCCCTAAAGAATCTGTTTTAATTTGGGTAATCTCAAATTGACCCACAGGGAATTTCTCCACTTCAAAAAAATCGGAGTTCTTTAAGTGTTCTTCCAAATTTGATTTGTCTTTTCCTGTTTGATCTAAGTTATTGATTGAGTTAATATCAATCGTAAAATTTCCACTGGTTAGTCGGTTTTCATTCGCGGTAAACTTCCCGTCTTTCAAACGGAGGGTTCCAGTGTGTTTATAATTGGTAGGTGTACCACCTGTCCACTCGATCAAGCTGGCTACCGTATCCACGATATAAACAGCTCCAGAACCATCCAGTGTATTCGCGGCAGCGCCACTTTCAGTTGCTACCTCCTGATTTTTCTTTCCACATCCTACAAAGGCAATTCCAATGGCAACTGCCAATCCTAAACCAAGCATCCACTTTTTGCTTATCATTTTTATATAATTTATGTTTCAAAGATCAGACTCTTTTGCATTCCAGATTTTAAAAACTTCTTAAGAGACTGTTAAAGACTTGTTAAACTTTATAGCGTAGCCAATACACCTTCCTTCAGCGAATAGGAAGAAACTGTAATACGATTGAACGGATAGTGAGTTAAAAGACACTCAATGAGGCAACAACTCACCACAATCATATCTACACGTAATTCAATCATGCCCGGGATTTGCATGCGCTCCTCGCGTGTTTTAGAATACAATCTTTGGCTGATCGATTGAAATGCTTCAATGGTGAGTGGAGTTTCGGGGCTGTTGGAGCAAGGGATTGAATTTTCTTTACAGTAAATTTCGCTGAGCGTATCAAACGAACCCGAAACCCCGACCAACACTTCAGGTTTCCATTTTACGAGTGCCGCAAAAAGGGGCGCCAGTTTCTCATTTAAGTAATTTTGAGTATTTCTGATTTCTTCGGGTAAAATCGGATCGTGGTGGTGAAAGAGTTCCATCAATCGCTGGCCACCAATTTCAAAACTTTGTTTCCAAAATGCTTCTCGCGCATCGGCAATGATAAACTCTACGCTTCCTCCACCAATGTCTACAATCAAAGCTTTGGAAGGAGGAATGTCGATTGCCTGACGTACACCTTGATAAATGAAATCGGCCTCTCTTTCTCCGGAAATTACTTGCGGCTGGAAAGATGTCTCTGATTCAATCCGTTTTATCAGATCTGCCTGATTGCTCGCATTGCGAATGGCACTGGTACCGATGGCCACCGCTTTGGTAACATTCATCCCTTTTGCTTTCTGGTCGAATTGCTGCAACGCTGCCATAGCACGATCAATCGCCTCCTCCGTGATGAAGCCACCATTAATGCCTCCTTTCCCGATTTTAGTGGCAATCCGATCTTGGTAAATGCTTTTTAGTTCGCGCCCGTTCTTTTCTGCAATCAATAGTAAAAATGTATTGGTGCCCATGTCCACAATCGCAATTCGTTCTTTCATCGTTGGCTTGGTTAGGTTGATAGCGATCGTAAAATCGATAGGCAAATTTAGCAACCCATTAGCTATATTTCGGACGCTTAACGCAAATCATTTACAGTATGGCTGACCAATCTCTTTCCGATAAATTTAGTGAGCTAACCCGAAAAAATGCCGAGGCTTTGTTGGGTGGCGGTGAGAAGCGAATCGAACAACAACATGCGAAGGGAAAACTTTCCGCACGCGAACGTGTGCTTTTGTTGCTGGACGAGGGATCATTTGAGGAATTGGGAAAGTTTGTCATGCACCGAAGTAAAGACTTTGGTTTAGATAAGGAACATTACTTAGGCGATGGAGTCGTAACCGGCTACGGCACAATAGATGGAAGATTAGTCTATGTGTTTTCACAAGACTTTACTGTCTTTGGTGGATCGCTTTCTGAAACACATGCTGAAAAAATTGTGAAGGTGATGGAGCTTGCCATGAAAAATGGAGCGCCCGTGATCGGGCTCAATGATTCCGGAGGCGCCCGCATTCAAGAGGGAGTGGTGTCGCTTGGCGGATATGCTGATATTTTTTATCGCAATGTGATGGCCTCTGGTGTGGTGCCGCAAATCTCTGCGATTATGGGCCCTTGCGCTGGTGGTGCCGTGTACTCTCCCGCCATGACGGATTTTATCTTTATGGTCGAGAAAACCTCTTTCATGTTTGTCACCGGCCCTAATGTGGTGAAAACAGTAACACATGAAAACGTAACAGCCGAAGAGTTAGGTGGGGCCTCAGCACACAGTACAAAAAGTGGTGTTACGCATTTTGCTTGCGCGAATGAGGTAGAGTGTATCCAACAGATCAAGCAACTGTTTAGCTACATTCCACAAAACTGCGAGGATGATGCACCTCGTTTGCCGTATGAATTAAAAGATGAGAAACGCCCTGTATTAAACAATATCATTCCGGCTAATCCCAATCAGCCGTACGATATGCGCGAAGTGATTCAGGGGATTGTGGATGCGGATTCGTTCTTTGAAGTACACAAAAACTTTGCGGAAAATATAGTTGTTGGCTTTGCGCGATTGGCTGGCCGCAGCATTGGTATTGTGGGCAATCAACCTGCATCATTGGCTGGAGTTTTAGATATTGATTCGAGTGTGAAGGGCGCGCGCTTTGTTCGCTTCTGCGATTCATTCAACATACCGTTGCTCGTTTTAGAAGACGTACCCGGATTTTTACCCGGCACTGATCAAGAGTGGAATGCAATCATTACCAATGGTGCCAAGTTGCTCTATGCATTTAGCGAAGCCACCGTTCCGCGCGTTACAGTTATCACCCGCAAAGCATACGGTGGAGCGTATGATGTGATGAATAGCAAACACATCGGTGCCGACCTAAACTACGCTTGGCCTACGGCTGAAATTGCCGTGATGGGTGCGAAAGGTGCTGCCGAGATTATCTTCAAGAAAGAGATTTCAGAGGCGGCAGACCCCGAGGCGAAACTGGCAGAGAAAGTAGACGAGTATACCCGCAAATTTGCCAACCCTTACCGCGCTGCCCATCGGGGGTATGTAGATGAAGTAATCTATCCGGAACAAACCCGTGAAAAACTGATTCGGGCCTTTCAAATGTTGGAAAATAAAGTGGCCGTTTTGCCTAAAAAGAAGCACGGCAACATTCCGCTATAAACGACTGCGGAGAATAACACACTTATTCTCCGCATATTTTGCGGTAAATAACTTGCTAATCTGCGCATGACGAATTATATTTACCGCATATTTTGCGGAGAATGCCCAAATACATTCATTTAGATAAAAATTGGCCAGAGTTTACCTGGGATCATGAGGCTATGGTACACCCACTAGCGGCTGTGCGCCATAAGCAGGGGAGGCTCTTGGGGAAATTGGAAGGACTGGGTTTTCAATTGCGATCTGAGGCTTCGTTTGGCAACCTGATATTGGATGTAATGAAGTCCAGCGAGATTGAAGGTGAGCGGTTGCCTATGGATCAGGTTCGTTCGTCTATAGCACGTAAACTCGGACTGGAAGTAGCGGGCTTGGTGCATGTGGCACGAAATGTAGATGGCGTGGTGGAGATGATGTTGGATGCCACGCAGAAATACGAGCAGCCATTGACGAAAGACCGATTGTTTGCCTGGCATGGTGCCCTTTTTCCAACCGGACGAAGCGGTATGCACGCCATACAAGTTGCAGCTTGGCGCGATGCGGAAGGTGACCCCATGCAAGTGGTATCCGGAGCGTTGGGAAAAGAGCGTGTGCATTTTGAAGCACCTGTGGCGGAACGCTTGGAAAAGGAAATGACTCTTTTTCTAGATTGGTTCAATCGCCCCACATCACTCGACTCCATATTAAAAGCAGCTATCGCTCATTTGTGGTTTTTAACCATACATCCATTTGATGATGGCAACGGCCGCATAGCGCGCGCCATAGCCGACTTGCAACTTTCTCGGTCGGATCAAACTAACCAGCGATTTTACAGCATGTCGGCTCAGATATTGAAAGAGCGAAATGCCTATTACGATCATCTGGAAAAAACACAACAAGGCACACTGGATATCACGCAGTGGTTGCTGTGGTTTTTGAATTGCTATGATCGTGCGTTGGATGCCTCTACTGAAGACGTAGGAGGTGTGCTGAACAAAGCCGCATTTTGGGAGAAGCACCGCGCGGTAGCACTCAATGAACGACAGCGCACCATGTTGAATAAACTGATGGATGGATTTGAGGGCAAACTGACTTCTTCCAAATGGGCTAAGATGACTAAAACTTCTCCGGATACTGCCTTACGGGATATCCAAAACCTGATCGATAAAGGGATGTTGGTGAAAGAAGAGGGTGGCGGAAGAAGTACGAGTTATGCGATTGGCTGGTAAGCCTACTTTATCCATTGAAGAAATTCTTCAGGTGTTTGAATTGGAAGAACAGGCTGAGATGACTTTTTTAGAATTTTATCCCGTGACAGGAATCTGTCTATTCCATGATGAACACCGGTGTAGTACTGAATAGCATCTTCAATATCAACAATCGAAGATTGCAAAGCATGAACGATTGTTTCGTGATCTGTTTCTAAAACATGAACATCATCCAATAGAGCAAGTAGAATCGTTTTTGCTTGATCTGCTGAATACGCTTTGGAGAGCCAATAACCGACAATGTGAATGATAGAAGAAGAAGTATAAACGTTTACGTGCCCTTGGATCGCCAATTCGATAATTTTTTTAGCAGATTCAAAGCCGTCTCTTTTCAGCGTGAGATCTAAAAGTACGTTAGCATCCAGAAAAGCCTTAGAAGCCATATTTTTTAGCTCGTTCTTGATAAAATTCTTTGTTCAAGTCTCTTTTAGAATCGACTTGCGGTGCTTCCAATTTTTCGAGAACCTCAAGCACCGTTTTGCGCTTGCTTGGCTGAACAACTTTATTCAAGTAATCTTCAAACAGTTCAGAAACACTTGTCTTCTTACTGGCAGCGTATCGTTTCGCTTTTACCAGCAATTCATTTTCAATGGTAAGGTTAATTCTGACTTTCATATTTCAAATATACGTATAAATTTATTTTATGCTTACTAGATTGCCTAACTTTGCAATGATCCGGTTATTGAAATCAAGATGTAAGAAAATTAAGATAGATTTGAGAGTAAAACGTTAAAGCACATGGACAAACAAAGTAAAAAATTCCTCTACGAGTATTTAAATAATGCATCGCCTACCGGCTTTGAATCGTCTGGTCAGCAAATCTGGCTGGATTATATTAAGCCTTACATCAACGACTACATGATTGACGTGTACGGCACGGCAGTGGGTATTGTCAATCCGAAAGCTGCTTATAAAGTTGTGATCGAGGCGCATGCCGATGAGATCAGTTGGTTTGTTAACTACATAACGGATGACGGTTATATCTACGTTCGTAGAAATGGCGGTTCCGATCATCAGATTGCCCCAAGCATGCGGGTAAATATTCATACCGAAAAAGGAATTGTAAAAGGCGTATTCGGTTGGCCGGCCATCCACGTACGTGATGCTGGTAAAGAAGAAGCTCCTAGCTTGAAAAACATCTTTATCGACTGCGGTGCAAGCTCTAAAAAAGAAGTCGAGTCGATGGGAATTCATGTGGGCACGGTAATCACTTTTGAGGCTGACCTGATGGAGATGAACAAGAATTACTTAGTGGGTCGTGCCCTTGATAACCGGATGGGTGGTTTTATGATTGCAGAAGTTACCCGCAGGCTGAGCGAGAACAAAAAGAAGCTGCCTTATGGTCTTTACGTGGTCAATTCTGTGCAGGAAGAAATTGGCTTGCGCGGGGCGGAAATGATCAGCCGCAGAATTAAGCCCGATTTGGCGATTTGTACAGACGTAACCCACGATACGCAGTCGCCCATGTATAATAAGAAAGAAAGCGGCAATCTGAAGTGTGGTCTGGGCCCAGTGGTATGTATTGGTCCGGCCGTTCAAAACAACGTGCTGAAAGTCATTACCCAAACGGCCGAAAAGAAGAAAATACCCTTCCAGCGCCAGGCCGTCTCCCGTTCTACCGGCACTGATACCGATTCTTTTGCCTATTCAGCAGAAGGAGTAGCCTCAGCTTTGATTTCCTTACCTCTGAAGTATATGCATACCACCGTAGAGACCGTCCACAAAGAAGATGTGGAGAATGTTATTAACCTGATTTATGAAGTTTTATTACAATTAAAGCCAGGGCACGACTATCGTTACATCAAATAGGAGATTCAAAATTTACCGTCTATCGATTGTTTTGGCCAATTAGGCCTATCCGGATAGAATCAATCAGAAAATATTACATCCGATAGGATTCAAAAAAGAGAGACCCTTTCAGGAAACTGGAAGGGTTTACTTTTGTATCAGAAAAAATAACAGCAATACCCAAAACAATGATTATGAAAACCCGATTTTTTGCCCTTGTATCTTTCGTTTTAGTAAGCCACTTCGCCTTTGCTCAAGATCGTCCTATGCATGAAATCCACACCATGATGGTTTTCAATTTTACCAAATACGTTCAATGGCCTGATCAAGACCAGCCCGGTGAATTTGTAATTGGCGTTGTGGGCAATGAAGATGTTTACAAGACACTATCTAGTTGGTATACCGGAAAATCCAAAGGACACAAAACCTATGTGATTAAGAAATTTGCTAACGCAGCTGAGGTGACAGATTGTGCAGTGGTTTATATCGACAAAAGCAAAAGTGGAGAATTTGAAGCAATCAATTCCAAGGTAAAAGGCAAAGGTACCTTGATTGTAACAGACCGCCACGGATTAGGTGCTAAAGGAAGCTGTATCAACTTTAAAACAGTAGACGAAAAGTTACGCTACGAGATAAATCAGAAGGCAATTGAAACCGCAAATTTGAAGGTTTCCAGTGCCCTGACTTCTATGGCCATCTTAATTTAAGTAGGTCTTTGTTAAGATTTAGTTTAAATTACCTTTGTGTTTTGTAATCTAGGATACTATGAAAAGAATACTCCCCGTTCTTGTTCTTCTGCTGATTAGCAGCCTCACTGGCTTCGCACAAACGGAAAAGCCGATGCATGAAATTCATGCACAGATGATTTATAACTTTATCAAGTACATTCAATGGCCGAATGACAGCGAACCTGGCGAATTTGTGGTAGGAATCATTGGCGAAGACGATGTATTCAATACTTTAAAAAGCTACTATGATGGTAAGCCGAAAGGAGCCAAAAAATACTCCATCCGCAAGCTTTCAGGCGCTGAGGAAGCTTCCTCATGCGCTGTGGTTTATATCGGCAAAAACAAGAGTGGTCAGTTTGAAAATGTGAAAAACGCAGTAACCGGAAAGCCCATTCTAACGATCACGGATAGCTTCAATCTGGGGAAAAAGGGTAGCTGTATCAATTTTAAAGTCATTGACGGTAAGTTGAAATTTGAACTAAACCAAGCTTCGGTCTCCTCGTCTACTTTGAAAGTTGCCAGCCAACTCAGTAGCATGGCTATCGTTATTTAATCGGTGGGCAGTCGATCTTTTGTTGATCAACTTAGCAGAACCGTAGAATTTAACTTTCCTCCCAAGCGAATCATATCATTAGTTCCGTCTCAGACGGAACTTTTGTTTTATATGGGGTTACGTGATTCCCTTGTGGGGATAACCAAGTTTTGCACGCATCCTGCAGATGAAGTAAAGCGAATCACAAAAGTAGGAGGCACCAAAACCATTCGGTTTGACCTCATTGAACAATTAAACCCCGATTTGATTATCGGAAATAAAGAGGAAAATGATCGGGAAGCCATTACCCTTTTGGAAAAGAAATACCCCGTATGGATGAGTGATATTGACACGGTAGATGATGCCTTAAACATGATTCAGTCGATCGGGGAAATCACCAACCGTCAGCCATTAGCTAGCCAGCTGGTGAGTGATTTAAGAATTTCTTTCTCCCACCTACAAAAGCGGCATCCTCAAAGGGTACTTTATCTTATTTGGAAATCGCCCTGGATGGCGGCCGGAAAGAACACCTTTATAGATTCGATGCTCAATCATGCAGGTTGGCAAAATGCAGTGATGCTGGATCGGTACTCCACACTAACTGAATCACAAATTCTGGCGATCGATCCCGAAGTCGTTTTTCTTTCCAGTGAGCCATTTCCATTCGCTGAAAAGCACATAGCTGAACTGAAATTACTTCTCCCTGAGGCAAAAATTGTTTTGGTGGATGGTGAAATGTTTTCCTGGTATGGAAACCGGATGTTGTTGGCTCCCGCCTATTTCAATTCCCTTCTAGTTTGATTTCAATTCCCACCGACTGAAGGTCGTCCCAAAAAGTAGGATATGATTTATTGACTACTTCCGGTGCTTCAATTTTTAAATCTGTCAAGGTAGCCCAGGGCGCAAAACCCATTGCCATGCGGTGATCATGATAAGTAGAAATTGGAATGGCTTGATTCGGAATTTTTCCGGGACTTAAATGCCATTTCCCAACAGCGGGTTCGCTTAACTCTGCACCAATCTTTTTTAATTCAGTCTGTAGCGCTGCAATGCGATCGGTCTCTTTGATCCGCAGACTTTCTAAACCGGTAAACTCACCGCTGATCCCCTTAGCCGCACAGGCAGGCAAAACCGTCTGTGCTAAATCAGGGCAATCTTTAAAATCCCAAATTAAATGGTTGGTAGCTTCTTTTTTGGTAAGTCGCACATGTCCATTTTCAAATTGAGCATGAACGCCCACCTGATTCATTACTTCTACAATCACCCGATCGCCCTGCAAAGATTTTTCTGAAACGTTGGGAAGAATAATATCGGCCTGCTCAGCTAATGCCGTAAACCCAAACCAATAGCTGGCAGAAGACCAATCAGCTTCCGCTGTTACTGTGGCGGGGCGATAGGCTTGGTTTTCAATTTTGATAAATCCTTTCTCAAAATTCAATTCGGGGTGTACACCAAATTCTTCCATCAGAGAGGCCGTCATCCGAATGTATGGCACACTGCCGACTTCTCCTTTCAACTTAATGATCAAACCTTTCGGTAGGATAGGAGCAACCATCATGAGGGCAGAAATGTATTGGCTGCTTACGTTTCCCGGAATTTCAATCTCTGATGTTAATTGTTGGCCGAACCCTTTTAGTTCCAAAGGTGGAAATCCCTCCACACCCAAATAGTCTATTGTAGCTCCCAACTTTCGTAGCGCATCCACCAGCAAGCCTATGGGGCGCTCTTTCATCCGATCGGTCCCCGTCATGATTTTGTTTTTCCCCGTCAGGGCAAAATAAGCCGTGAGGAAACGCATGGTCGTGCCGGCATCCAATACGTTGATGGTTTTTTCTTCGTTGTTCACCAGACTATTCATCAGTTGCGTATCGCGGGCAATGGACAAATTTTGCACGATTGATTTTGGTCCGCTCAGTGCTTTCAACAGTAAAGCCCGGTTACTTATACTTTTGGAAGAGGATAATTGTTGAATGGTGCCAATAACGGAATTTTTTTTGTGCAGTAGCAGGTACGAACTCACGATGGTTAGCTAGTTGGTGATAAACTTTTTTTAATCGTTTTTTAATTTTCTGTTTGGGTGAACTTTAATTTTACATCAAACAGTGCTTAAAGGTAAGATCATTCTGCACTTCGGAGAAAATAGTTAAGCGAGATGAAACAATTTATTTTAAAAATCAGTTAAGCTTTTATATGAACACCTCAAAGAAAATCGCAATTGGATTGGGCGTAGCAGGCGGGGCCCTGTTAGCAGCCTGGTTATTAACGGGAGACCGTAAGAAAAAAACGAAAGAGTTTGTCTCGAAAGCAGCCGAAGATTTAAAAAACACCTTTGGCGGCAAAGACAACAAAAAGCAAGATGACTCGGACGTACACTACGTCTAAGATTTGGTTGAGGCTCAGATCATAGCTATAAGCTTTGATAATAGTTTAATGCCTCTGCCATCTCTTTATCCGTTACTTCCACATCCCAAATGGCTTTCCCAATTCCCTGCGGAAGTGCCATCAAAACTTTAGCTCCCTTATTTTTCTTGTCTTGTAACGTAAGAGCGATGATCTGACTTTGATCGGTCGAGTCATTTACTTTTCCGAAAATCGAGAGAATATAGCGGCAGATGCTATCCAACTCTTTTTTGCTCAATAGCTCTTTTTGATGGGCAATGAAAGATTCCGTCATCATGCCAATGGCGATTGCTTCACCATGGAAAAGCCGATTCGGTGAGTTTAAAAAGAATGTTTCCAGCGCATGTCCTAATGTATGCCCGAAGTTGAGGGTTTTGCGTAGCCCTTTTTCTCGGGGATCTGCCTCGGTGACCGCTTTCTTTACTTTGACCGAATGAGCGATTAACTCTTCCCAGTTTTGGTGGTTCAGGTCATGCAGAATAACCTCCTCCCATTTCGCCCGATCTGCGATCAGGCAGTGCTTTAAAATTTCGGCAAAGCCTGAACGTAACTCACGATGGGGAAGGGTTCCTAAAAACTGAGGACTAATCAAAGTAGCCACGGGCTCTTGAAATACCCCGATATGATTTTTGTAATGATTGAAATCAACTCCCAGTTTCCCTCCAACACTGGCATCTACCTGCGCCAATAAAGTAGTGGGCATCAATGTAAAGTTGATACCTCGCTTATACGTGGCTGCACAAAAGCCGCCCATGTCACCTAAAACACCACCGCCAATGATAATCAGCATCGCATGGCGGTCGAATTGCAAATCCGTCAGCTGTTGCCAGATGTGGGTGCAGGTGTTCAGATTTTTAAATTCTTCGCCTGCGGCCACTTCAATAACTTGATGGGGTGGCAAAGCCGATTGAATGAGTGGATAGCAATGCTTGCGGGTGTTTTCGTCCGCCAAAACTGCTAATTGTGTAAACGTTACCTCTTTCAGAAAGCCACTCAGCATTTGACTGGCGTTAGATTCTATGATAACCCGACCGTGCATTTCGAAATATTCAAGCTTAAAATTAGCTGAAATATGCCCTTTCGCATGGTAATCTTTACTTTTTAATAAGGGCAGGTGATTTCAGGTTATTTCAAACAATAAAATCTGCCACCCTGTTATATTTGTGCCCAATTTGCCTATGGAAACAGTTCCTTCAATTCAATTTGACGATACTTCGGTTGCTTTTTCCTACAAAAGTGACCGCGAGTTGAAGAAAGCAAACCTCATCTTCTCCCTGGTCAATAACCCCACATCCTCAGCTATTGCTACCTCTATGGCAAAAATGAGTTTGGCCCTGCATCTTCCGGTAAAATGGATGATCCGGGCTACGGTTTTTGAACATTTTTGTGGAGGCGAAACCATTGAGGAAAGTGAAATCACCATTGAAAAGCTGGCTAAGTTTAAGGTGGGCACCATCCTCGATTATTCTGTGGAGGGAGAAAAGGATGAGGCTGGGTTTGATAAAACTACGCGAGAAATTCTCGCTACCATCGATGAAGCAAAAAAAAATTCGGCTGTGCCTTTTAGTGTTTTCAAGGTGACGGGTCTAGCCGCTTTTGATTTGTTAGAGAAAGTACACGCAGCACAAACGCTTTCCGCGGAAGATCAAGCGGCATTCGAGCGAGTGAGAAACCGGGTGGATCAAATCTGCCGAAAGGCATTTGAAGCGGGTATTCCGGTGCTGATCGATGCGGAAGACAGTTGGATTCAAAACCCGATTGATGCATTGGCATACGAAATGATGCGTAAATACAATTTGCAAAAGGCGATTGTATTTAATACCTATCAAATGTACCGGGCTGATATGTTAGGTAACTTACGCAATGCCTTTCACGATGCGGCCATGCACAATTATTTTCTGGGTGTGAAAATGGTGCGAGGCGCGTACATGGAAAAAGAAGCGGAGCGTGCATCTAAATTGGGGTATCCGAATCCAATCCATCCTAACAAGCAAGCAACGGATGATGCATTCAACAAGGGACTTGCTTTTTGTATTGATAACAAACAGCGTATCTCGCTAGTGTGTGGATCGCACAATGAATACAGCAACCAATACTTAACGGTGTTGATGAATAAACATGGTATGCAGAACAACGACAACCGTGTGTGGTTTGCCCAGTTGTTAGGTATGAGTGATAACATTTCTTTCAATTTGGCGAAGGCCGGATATAACGTAGCCAAGTATGTTCCTTACGGTCCTGTGGAATCGGTGATGCCATACTTGCTGCGAAGAGCTTCAGAAAACACATCGGTTGCCGGGCAGAGCAGCCGAGAGTTGACGCTGATTCGGAAAGAATTGAAAAGAAGAAAAGGATAATTATTTAGAGTTAAAGAAACTATGCAACTAAGCGAACAAGAGATCATCCGCAGACAAAGTATGGACGAGTTGAATAAACTCGGCATCAATCCTTACCCGGCTGAATTATTTGATGTCAATGTGACCACACAGCAGATTCATGCCAACTACCCGAAGCAGGAATTCAAGGATGTATCCATCGCAGGACGTATCATGACCCGCAGAGTGATGGGCAATGCCTCATTTGCCGAACTGCAGGATGAAACCGGTCGCATTCAGGTTTATTTCCGCAGAGATGACATTTGCCCTACTGAGGACAAAACACTGTATAATATTGTATTTAAAAAGTTACTAGACATTGGTGATATCATCGGTGTAACCGGATTTGTGTTTACCACCCAAACCGGGGAAGTTTCCATACACGTGACCAGTTTCAAAGTTCTTTCAAAATCGCTGCGCCCGCTGCCGATTGTCAAAGAAACTAAAGATGAGCAGGGCAATTCTGTTTTACACGATGCCTTTACCGATCCGGAACAACGTTACCGCATGCGCTATGTAGACCTTACGGTGAACCCACACGTGCGCGATGCCTTTGTGAAACGCACACAACTGGTGAACTCCATGCGAAGTTACCTGACAGGCAAAGGATATTTGGAAGTGGAGACTCCCATCCTTCAACCATTGTATGGTGGTGCCGCTGCCAAGCCTTTCAAAACACATCACAATACATTGGATATGACGCTGTATTTGCGAATTGCCAATGAATTGTATTTGAAGCGTTTGATTGTAGGTGGATTTAATGGTGTGTATGAATTCTCCAAAGACTTCCGTAATGAAGGGATGTCAAGATTTCATAATCCTGAATTCACGCAAGTGGAATTATACGTAGCCTACAAGGATTATTACTGGATGATGGACTTGGTGGAGGAGATGATCGAGAAAGTGGCACTCGACCTGCACGGAACAACCGAAGTGAAAGTAGGCGAGAACCTGATCAACTTCAAACGTCCGTGGAAACGTTTTACGATGTACGAAGCCATTCAACATTTTACCGGCATTGATATTTCGGAAATGGATGAGGCTGCGCTTCGCGAAACATGTAAGCAATTGCATGTGCCAGCCGATGCCACGATGGGCAAAGGAAAATTGATTGACCAGATTTTTGGCGAGAAGTGCGAGCATCAATTGATTCAGCCTACGTTTATTACCGACTATCCGTTGGAAATGTCGCCATTAGCGAAGAAGCACCGCAGCAAGCCGGGATTGGTAGAGCGCTTTGAAGCGATCTGTAACCGCAAAGAAATTTGTAATTCATTCTCTGAGTTGAACGACCCGATTGATCAGCGTAAGCGATTTGAAGAGCAATTGGAATTGGGCAAGCGTGGTGACGAAGAAGCCATGACACTGGACGAAGACTTTTTGCGTGCATTGGAATACGGAATGCCACCCACAGCCGGATTAGGGATTGGTATTGACCGCTTGTCGATGATCATGACGAATTCACCTTCCATTCAGGATGTGATTTTCTTCCCGCAGATGAAGCTGGAGAAAAATATAGAGCTCGATCCGCAGAAGGAATTGGAGGCAGCCGGTGTGCGAGCCGATTTAATTCCGATTCTGATCAAGTTGGGTGTTCATTCGCAAGCACAGTTGAAAGAGATCAAGCCGACCAAGCTTTTCAATGACATTCCGGGCATGCGTAAGAAACTCAAATTAGAATCGGTGCAAAATCCCACGCTGCAAGAGATTGAAGGCTGGCAGAAGTAAGATTGTTTCAGGTTGTTCTTGCACGCATAGGCGCAAGCTGGACTTTAATGTGGTGAGATCTTAGTTCGCACCGGCCAACAAATACAGCACCGCCATTCGCACGGCCACTCCGTTTTCTACTTGATCGAGAATGATCGAGTGGTGGGAGTCTGCTGCATCGCTTGTCAATTCTACTCCACGATTGATAGGGCCTGGGTGCATCAACACGATTTCTTTCTTCAGATCGTCCAAAGTCTTTTTCGTGATGCCATAGTACAGCGAGTATTCGCGTAGCGAAGGAAAATACTTGATCTGCTGGCGCTCGAGTTGAATGCGTAGCACGTTGGCTACATCGCACCACTCCAAGGCTTTTTGTACTTCCCACTCTACTTTCACGCCCAGAGAAGAAATGAATTTTGGAATGAGCGTTGGCGGGCCACACACCATTACTTCGGCACCGAGTTTTTTCAATGCGAAGATGTTGGATAAGGCCACGCGTGAGTGGAGGATATCTCCGATGATGGCAATTTTCTTTCCTTCCACACCACCTAGCTTTTCACGAATAGAAAAGGCATCCAATAATGCTTGTGTAGGATGTTCGTGTGTGCCATCGCCCGCGTTGACAATATTGGCTTTGATGTGCTTGGACAAAAAGTGAGGTGCACCAACACTGGCGTGGCGCATCACCACCATGTCCACCTTCATGGCCAAAATATTGTTGACTGTATCGAGCAAAGTTTCACCTTTCTTCACCGAGCTGTTGGAGGTAGAGAAATTAATCACATCGGCCGAAAGGCGTTTTTCAGCTAACTCAAACGAAAGACGGGTTCGTGTAGAGTTTTCAAAAAAGATGTTGGCGATGGTTACATCCCGTAAGGAAGGAACTTTTTTAATTGGTCGGTTGATGACTTCTTTGAAATTGTCGGCTGTTTCAAAAATAAGTTCTATGTCTTGGCGGGTAAGGTTTTTAATTCCGAGCAGGTGCCGTTGACTTAGCTTTGACATAGTTTTTAATCCTTATTGATCAACCAGATTTTATTTTGTTTGTGCCCTTGGGCTACTAATTCTACTAATATTTTTTGCGACTCAAGGGTGTCTACATATTTTCCTACGTAGTCGGCAGAGATGGGCAGGTCGCGGGTAGAAGTGCGATCTACTAAAACGAGCAACTCTACTTTGGCCGGACGTCCGAAAGCAATCATAGCATCAAGAGCTGCGCGTACGGTGCGGCCGGTAAAGAGCACATCGTCTATCAATACTACGTTCTTATTTTCAATCGCGAACGGAATCCGCGTTTCGCTAGCTTTGGCTGGAACATCCCGTCTGCGGAAGTCATCGCGGTGAAAGGTAGCATCCAAATAGCCAAGTGGAATCTGTTTTTTTACCAGTGTTTTTAGTTTGGCGTGAATCAATTCAGCCAAAAAGATGCCTCGTGGCTGCAATCCAAGAATGACGGTTTCAGAAAAATCGTGATGGGCTTCAATAAGTTGTTGGCAAAGCCGATTGAGCGTGATGTCGAGGAGCTGAGAATCTAGGACGATTTTTTTCTGCATACGCAGGTGCGAAGGTAAGCAAAAACCTTGAACCCAAATTTTGGATCGTTAAAATTTAACCTTTAAAAACTCCAATTTGGAAGCTTTCTTCGCCCGCACCCCGTAATGGGGATATTACTTGTAGCGTATTTTATTTATGAAGAAGACTTTTTTGAAAGGCAAACTGCCGTCTTTTGATTTGCGAACGGTTTGTACGCCCGAGGCAAAAAGCGTGTTGCCGTACCAATAGTCCAAGTGACTCGTTTTGGCATCCTCGCGCGTCACGATACCTTCATCGCTGAATATTTTTAGTTCATCGGCAGTTTTTCCTTCCAGCACTTCATTGTTGCGGATCACTTTCGTGCGGATCAGATTTTCGAATAAGTAAAGCAACCCAATGTTGTCTTTGCCGGGAGCGATTTTTACAAACTGTTCCAGTTGAAATGACTTCACATCGTTGATCTCAAAACTATTGTCCCATTTTACTTTGCCATTCATATCGAAACCAATGACGATGGCATGAGTATATTGGTATCCATCGAAGATGGCTTCATTTCTGTAATTCGAGTAGTTGGCAAAGCCTCCTCTTCCGAACCCATTATTGTTAAACCCCGACTGGCGATAAACATAGTTAGGATAAAAAGCTTCACCCAGCATCACAAATTGATCTTGATAAGGAATCAACTCCTGCACCAGCAAGCGGTAGCTGAACCGTGTACTTTTACCTTTCACTCGCCTGCGCTCGATTCTTTTTTTGATTCGCTTTTCTTGTTTTGCTTTCAGATATCGAAAGAAATTTTGCAGATCAGCGAAGTTGTAGTAGCGAATGGTGTATTCGCCAACCGGGTTGATGGCAGCTACAAAAATGCCACGAGAGTATTCGCTATTTTTACCGTACACACCGGCCACTACTTGTTCGTTATTTGGCATTTTAATGGATCGCCCAAAAATCAGGTTTTTCTTATCCCGCGATTCCAGCACCGTACTTTTGATCAATTCGCCTTCGGCATTGTAATTACGAATCCACAGGCTCTTTCTTTTTTCGAAGTTTTTAGATGATACAATCACATCAATAGATCCGTCCGGTGTTATCTTCATTTGTGTGAGTTCTCCAGGCTCATTGAAAAAACCGGGGAGTACTTTGGCTTTGTTCGTTTGAAAGGAGTAGTGCAAAACCAGCGGACGATAGTTAAAATATCCGCCAATTAAAACAGCACCTGTGGTTCCCTGAAATTCGCTTGGTGTAAACGGAATGGCATTTTTAATGAGGTGTGTGGTATAGAGCCCGGTATTTAAGTTAAGGGAGATCATCACAAAACCAGCAAAGCCCGGCCGCTGAAGCAAGATGTAATAGAAGTTTTTGTAGGCTGTTGTTTTAGTTACAATTAATCCTTTTTCAATAGTAATATAACCTTTCCACTTTTCGTGCAAAGTTGTATCAAGCATGATTAACTCCAATTGGTCGTCTCTCTGGTTGTTGAGTTTATGATAAATCAGTAATCCTAAACTGTCCACCGATGATACTTTATAGTTGCCCGGATCATCAGCATTGATGCCTACTTCCCATCGCCCCATTTGTTCTATTTGTGAGTAGGCAAGACAGGGTGTCAACAGAAACAGGATGAGTAAAAATCTAATCAATCTTCAGTTTGTTAATGTAAAATACATCGCGATTTCCCTTCTCCGAATTTTTGATGGTTTGGTAGCCATACACAAAAAGTATGTTTTTGTACCAGTAACGGACCGTGGCCACATCTTCGCTATCAGGCCGAGTGCTTTCTGATGCCTGGGTTAACTGAATTTCTTTTTTTTCATTGATCAGTTGCACGCCATCAGCTTGCGATACCTGAAAGTGAATTTGATTTTCTTTGGAAAATAAAATCGTAACACGAGAGGGTGTGAAAATAAAATCAGCGATCTGTTCAGCAGAAGGAATCTTAGTGTCTTCCAACTTGAAGCCATGATCGGTCTTTAGTTCACCGTTATTACTCAGCACGAAGATGCTGGCCATCTGCATTTTGATTTCTGATGAAGTGTTTCCACTCCCATACGGATAACCTCCGTAGGGGTATCCGGTTCCGTATGGGTATCCGTAGCGATAAGGGCTACCAAATCCATACATGCTGTATGGATAATTATAGTAAGGATTGGCCGCATTCCAGTTTGGATTATTAGATATGGAAGAAGAGTAGTAGGCTTCGGTATAAAACACAAAACCGTCTTTTGTTTCTACCAACCGCACGGGCATTACGTTGGTTCTAAAATCAGGTATCTTACCTAGCTTCCTCCGCGAATCGGATTTCTCTTTTGTTTTGGCTGCACGTTTGGGCGTCATGTAATCGAAGAAGTGCGTCAGTTGGCCAAAGTCGTAATAGTTGATCTTTTGTTCGTTGTAGGGATCTACCAAAACGGTAAAAATTCCTGATGCCTGCTTGGCGATGCCTTCGCTCCAGGTGCCTACGAGCATCAATTCATCGCGCACCAGCGTGCTGGTGATACCCGAGAGCAATGTTTTTTCAGGATCTACTTCAATCATATCATCCAGCAGTAGCGCTCCGGTTTCATCATAGGTTTTTAAGATCAATCGTTTTTTTGCTTTAGACTGTCGCTCAGTCATCATCACATTAAAAGTGTTATTAATGTTCGCACGCACATCCAATATTTCGGTGTTGTCGGCCAGCAAGCCTGCAACAATCTTTGCCTGATTGGTTTCCATATTAAATAACAGCACCGTGGGTTGCCGCGATACATAGCCCGCAAGAAGGATTTGGTTGCCTACAATATTGAAATGAGAAAGTTGAATGGCCAACTCAGGCTTGTAGTTAAATTCAAGTACTTGCCGGTCTCGTGGATCCAGTTTTACAATTTTTAAATCACCCATATCGGTTTCACCCGCACGAAATAAATAATACAAGTTTTTATCACGATAGTCGTATCCTACCAATCGAAACTTCGGCTCTACCGACAGTTCTTTGGTCCACACTTCTGCCAAGAGCGTATCTACTTGTGTAAACTCCCAAAGACGATCACCCTGTTCATATTTTTCTTTATCGCGAAGTAATGCAAGGCCCTGTTCTTCCAGAGACACGACATGGAAGTCGCCAAACCGTCTTTTTTGTTCTTTCTCGAAGCGATTTGGTTGAGATACCTGCGTGAAGCCACTGAGCGAAACAGCCATTACGACCACGCTTAGCAGCCATCGTTTTTTTCCATTACGCACGATCCCGTTCATTTATTTTTCAGATAATGCCAGAATATAGTCAAACTCTTCGGGTTTTACAGGCTGAACCGACAAGCGTGAATTTGTTACCAGAGCCATGGTAGCCAATTTTTTATCGGCTTTGATGGTAGCCAACGAAACCGGGTTTTTTAGTAAAGTTTTGGGCTTGATTTCCACTGCTACCCAATTCGCGTCTTTTGGGTCGGGGAATGCTTCTTTGCTTACTTCTACCATCGCCACAATAGCTTTCCCTTCATTAGAGTAGTAAAAGAATGCCAAATCGCCTTTCTTCATGGCTTTCAGGTTATTGCGTGCCTGAAAATTACGCACACCATCCCAGGTGGTTTTCTTATCTTTCACTAAATCCTCCCACGAATACACATCGGGTTCTGATTTTACAAGCCAGTAGTTCATTGGTTTATCAATTAGATTTCTAAAGTAGCAAATTGATTTGGTATTTTCCATCCATCAAAATACCGTTTACATTTGTTATGGTGTACATAGCAATTTAACAAGGCGCACAATACACAATATCCGATAACTTCTATGAAGATTTTAGTGATTCGTTTTTCTTCCATTGGTGATATTGTGCTGACCACACCGGTGATGCGGGTATTGAAAAAACAACTGATTGGTGCGGAGGTTCACTTTTTGATAAAGAAACAGTTTGCCTCCATTGTGGAAAGCAATCCGTATATAGATAAAGTTCATACGTTCGCTGGTGATTTGTCCCACTTGATGGGGGAACTGAAGTTGGAACAATTTGACTACATCATCGATTTACATAAGAATTTCCGTTCGTATCGCATTCGGTGGACGTTGGGAGTAAAAACGCTGAGCTATCGTAAGCTGAGTGTTGAGAAATTTTTATTGACGAAGTTTGGAATCGACCGTATGCCAGGGCGACACATTACCCAGCGATGTTTGGATGCCGTGTTGCCACTGGGCGTGAAGGATGATGGGCTGGGGTTGGATTATTTTATTCCTGAAAAAGATCAAGTAGATCCGCAGCAACTACCTAAGTCACATCAGATGGGCTTCGTGGCCATTGTGATTGGCGCCTCGTATTTTACCAAGAAGCTACCAGTGCATCAGTTAAAAGCCCTTTGTCTTGAAATACAACAACCGATTATTTTAGTGGGTGGCAAAGAAGATGCGGAGGAAGGAGAGCAGATTGCTTCAGTAGATACCGTGCGGATTTTTAACGCATGTGGAAAGTTCAATTTACCTGCCAGTGCGGATTTATTGCGACAATCGCGGCTTGTAATTTCGCACGACACGGGTATGCAGTACATTGCCTGTGCATTGCAAAAAAGAGTGCTGGCGATTTGGGGCGGCACATCACCTATGTTGGATGTAGAGCCTTACTACGGCACGCAACAGAAAGAAGTTCTTTATAAAAATTTTGTAGTACCCAACCTAACCTGTCAGCCCTGTTCTAATTTTGGTACGAAAACATGCCCGAAGGGACACTTCAAATGCATGGAGCAACAGGATGTAAAGAAGATTGCGGAGGGGGTGACGCAATAGAAAAAAATAGCCTGTTTATTGTGCGCCACATGCGACTGTGTAGCAGGAGTCGCATGTGTCCCAAGACTGACAAAAATGAAACTTAAACCAATACTGACTTCTTATCAATGACTTCATTTCAAAAACCACTAACCAATGCATTCAGGGAAAGCATATAAATTTTCAGAATTTCTTCTATGGACGAGAAGAAACATTTACAAGACACTCATTATAGGAATCATTCCGGTGGTTCTCTATCAAATTGCTGGCTTGAAGTGGTTGGCAATACCTTGGACCGTAGTTGCATTGTTGGGAACAGCAACCGCATTTATTGTAGGTTTCAAAAACACACAGACTTATAACCGAACCTGGGAGGCTCGTCAAATTTGGGGAGCTATTCTCAATAGCAGTAGAGGTTGGGGAACGATGTGCAGAGATTTTTTAAACAATTCAGAAATTACAAAATTATTGGTGTACCGGCATTTTGCTTGGCTTACTGCTCTTCGGTATGCTATGAGGGATGGCCGAGTGTGGGAAACAATGAACAAAGCCTATAATAGCGAATACAAAGAATTTTACAGCGTTCCAGAGAAAGAAACAACCATAGAAACAGAGTTGGAAAAATATATTTCTTCCGAAGAAGTAAAATTTATTCTTGGTACAAAAAATAGAGCAGCGCAATTGATGAGTTTACAATCGAAAACCATCAAAGAACTTTTTGACAATAAACAAATTGATAGTTATCAATTTGTAGAGATGCAACGCATGATAAAAGATTTTTACGACCAACAAGGTAAAAGCGAAAGAATAAAAAATTTTCCTTACCCTCGGCAATTTGCAACTATCAACTCATTTTTTATTAAGTTGTTTTGTTTGCTTTTACCTTTTGGTATGCTCAAAGAATTTGACGAACTAAATGACGGAATGGAAGGCTTAATGAATGGCAATATGGTATGGCTCGTTATTCCGTTTAGTGTGCTCATTTCTTGGGTTTATACTTCGTTAGAGCAAGTGGGAGAGAGCACAGAAAATCCATTTGAAGGAAGCGCCAACGATGTTCCTATTTCTCAGATCAGTAGAACCATCGAAATAGATTTAAGAGAAATGCTTGGTGAAACTGATTTGCCACCTGCTTTACAACCCAAGAATAATATCATTCTTTAAATTTGGTGCATATGAAGAAGCGACAAAGATTAGAAATCATTCACGCCTGGTACCCAAAGGCGATAACCACCATTGACAGCGTCAATAAAATCATCGACTTTGTAGAAGGGAAATTGGATTTAGAACCCAAACAAGTAATGCTAGCCGACAGCATTTGCAGTGACGATGTAAACAGCATTCAATATCCGGCTCGTACACAAGAATTCCTCGGACCATTCAAGATGGGAGGTTTAGACGGCTTTCCATTTACCGGGCTCACAGGTATGGGCGCATTTGCCAGCCATGTTCCGGATGATGGTGCGGTGTTCATTTATTATGGCCCTCATATTGGAATAACGAAAGACGGCACCATTGGTGAAATTCATCGCTTTGGACAAAGTAAAAACAGTGGTTGTTGTGGGGCGGCAAAAGGTGCATTAGGGAAGTTAATTAACAATCAGATTACAGCCGGCAACATTACAGAGTTAGATTATCAGATGAACACGATTGAACAAATTCTTCTCAACGAGAAAGATCGAATTCTTAGTGCCCGCACCCCTTTGTTTGAAGCGACAGAAGTTATTTATGAAGCCACTGATAAACGGATTAATGAATTAGTTGATAAGACCAAATACAATTGTAAGTATGTAATTCTTGTGGGTGCAATTCTAATCAATAGTGATAGCGATATGGGCTCCTTTACAGAAGTCAGACGATTTGATGTAATTGATCTCACGACTAAAGCAAGGCACAATAATCTTGCCTTTTTAGCGATATAAACTCGTGGAATAAGTGATTCAGGATAACCATTGCATGTGGTGAATCAGTTGAGCACCTTCGTCAATTGCTCCCGAGTAGAGCTATGAACGGTTTTATAATCAGGGAGAATTCATTCACTGGCAAAGTTCGGTGGAAAGATCTAACATTAAAACCGAACACACTCTAAATCCACACACACTCCAGATGATTTTCGCCTGATAAATTAAAATCTCTATCTTCATAGCAGATTTATTCTGCGCCTTTCCCCGCGCGCAATTCTCCCCACAATACTTTAACATCTATTTGTCATGTTTCGTTGGGCACCCATCGCGATGGTTCGTATCACCGCTTTTTTAATAGCCGGTATCCTGGCCGCAATTTACTTCCCAAGGCAGCTTCCTACTTTCTTGCTTCCCGCGATCATCGCAGCGATGCTGTTAGCGTATTTTGTAATAGCAGCTATTCAACAAAAGCAACAATTTGCTATTCCCCTCGGATTTATTGGATTACTTGCAATTGGTTTATTGGGTTATCAACTTGTGTCTTTACGAACAGCTGCGAACCACTCGGCACACTTTATGCACTCTTCGGATTCGATTCATTATTATTTAGCTGTGGTTCGAAGTGTGCCGATAAAAAAAATCAAAAGCTGGAAATTAGTAGCAGACATCAAAGCTATCAAATCAAGTAAATGGAAAGCGACCGAAGGAAAAGTGTTGCTTTACATTGCAAAAGATTCCATACCGCTTTCATGGAAGTATGGCGATCAGATTTTGGTGCGAGGCGCACCCGCACGGCTAAGGGGGCCAACTAATCCGGGGGAGTTTGACTACCAGCGCTTTCTAAGTTTTCAGAATATCTACCACCAACAATTTGTTCGACAAAATCAGATACAGTGGATTTCAACAGCCGAGCGCAAAGGGTTTATTTTTTATTCCCATCAGTTGCGAGCATGGGCTTCCTTGCAGCTCAATCGATATGTGCAAGATCCACAGGCAAGAGCCATCGCGTCTGCACTCGTGTTAGGGGTGACGGATGACGTAGATGATGAGTTGCTAAATGCCTACGCAGCCAGTGGTGCCATGCACGTATTGGCCGTTTCCGGATTGCACGTGGGTATAATTTATGCGTTGTTGCTTTTTCTTTTGAAACCCTTTTCAAAATTCCGCGGAAGCGTGTGGCTCATCGCTGGTGTGAGTTTAATTTGTCTTTGGGGCTTTGCATTTGTTACGGGCTTGACACCTTCTGTGCTGCGGGCAGTCACCATGTTTTCATTTGTGGCATTGGCGCGCCCTTTTGCGCAGCGCACGAATATTTACAATACGTTGGCAGCCTCAGCCTTTGCTTTGTTGCTTTACAATCCTTACCTGATCATGTCTGTAGGCTTTCAACTGTCTTATCTGGCTGTGCTGGGGATAGTTTATCTGCAGCGCCCAATTTACAGTGTATGGGATGTTAAAACACGAGTAGGCGATTGGGTGTGGCAGATCACGTGCGTTTCGCTGGCAGCCCAGATCGCAACTTTTTCATTGGGGCTTTTATATTTCCATCAGTTTCCGGTTTACTTTTTAGTATCCAATCTTTTTGTAATTCCGCTTTCTACTGCCGTATTGGTGATGGGTATCGTTTTGCTTGGACTCTCCTTTATTCCGGCAATGGCCGTATTAATCGGCAAGCTTTTGTCATTAATTATCTATCTGCTCAATCAGACTGTTTTTCTTACGGAGCAATTACCGTATAGCCTGATCAGCGATGTGTACATTACTACCCTGCAGTGCTGGCTATTGATGGGAGTATGCTTAGGTGTACTCTGGATTTTTGAATGGAAGAGTTTGTATAGTCTTTATGGCGCAATAGTGTGCGGGGTTCTTTTTAGCACAGGGCAATGGATCCATTACGATTTTAAAGTCCGTAAAGAGCAATGGATTGTTTATGCCGTGAATGGCCATAGGGCCATGGATTTTATTTCAGATCGGCAGACATTTTTTGTGGCAGACTCCGCATTGATGGCCGATACCGAAAAAATTCGTTTTCATATTCGACCCAATCGATTGATTCATGGCGTTCGTCAAATTCAGTCCGACACAGTTTTATCCTTTCGAACCAAAGGCCTGTATGTAACTCTATGGAATCAACGCTTGATTGTACACATTTGCCGTCCCAATGACACGGTGCCACGCATAGCCAATGCCGATTATGTAGTGGTGAGTCACAATGCGTTGAATTACAAAAATATCCGAAAAGAACAGATAGGAATGATTGTGTTGGATGGTAGCAACACGCGAAACTATTGCAACAAGTTGATTAAGTTTGCAAGGCAAAATCAGATACCGATTCATTCGGTGCTGCATCAAGGTGCCTTCACATTAACTGAATCAAAATGAGCTTAGTCCTTTATTCCAAAAAAGATCGCATCGGCTACATCACCCTCAATCGTCCTGAAAAACGAAATGCATTGAGCCATGAGTTGGTGGCAGAATTAAAATCCACTTTTGCTCAAGCAGAAGCAGATGACGAAGTTAAAATTGTAGTCTTGAAGGCGAATGGTGAGGCGTTTTGTGCCGGTGCCGATCTGGCGTATGTGCAACAACTGCAACATTTTTCTTTCGAAGAAAACAAGGCCGACTCACACCACCTGAAAGAGTTGTTCCTACAGATTTACCAGCTAAAGAAGGTGGTTATCGCTCAAGTGCAAGGCCATGCATTGGCTGGCGGATGTGGACTTGCTACTGTCTGTGATTTTGCGTTTTCCGTACCTGAAGCAAAATTTGGGTATACCGAAGTGCGCATTGGATTTATACCAGCCATGGTTTTAGTTTTTCTGATACGCAAAATCGGAGAGCAGAAAGCACGCCAACTCCTTCTTACTGGTGAACTTTTAAATGGCACTGCTGCGAAAGAGATGGGATTGATTTCTACCGTGGTTTCCAAGGAAGAACTCGAAAAAACGGTTTACGATTTTGCGCAGAAATTGATTACTTCCAATTCCGGCCGATCCATGCAGATTACCAAGCAAATGATAGGTGAAGTTCAGTCTATGAGTTTGCCTGATGCACTTAACTATGCAGCCACTATGAACGCTCATGCCCGTGCCACCGATGATTGTAAAAACGGGATTGCTGCATTTTTAGAAAAGCGGGAATGGAAATGGTAGTAGTTTATGGAGCTACATTAATCCGGATATCATTAAAAGTAAAAATCAACTAGCGCCCAACGAATAGCGGGAAGTATGTACTTTTGATGTGTGACCGCCACTGAAGTCTTAAAAAAATATTGGGGATACACTTCCTTCCGTTCACCACAAGATGAAATTATTCAGGCTGTGGTGGATGGCAAAGACGTGTTAGCCGTGCTACCTACCGGTGGAGGCAAGTCGATCTGCTTTCAGGTGCCAACGATGATGATGGATGGTCTATGCATTGTAGTGACGCCCCTGATCGCTCTTATGCAAGATCAGGTTGCTCAACTCCGAAAGAATGATATTCCTGCCATTGCTATTCACTCCGGACTAAGTCATGGTGAAATAGATATTCTTTTAGATAACTGTGTTTACGGTCAGCAAAAGTTTTTATATGTTTCTCCGGAGCGATTGAAAACAGAGTTGTTTCGCGTGCGTTTTGAAAAAATGAAAGTGTGCCTGATAGCGGTTGATGAGGCGCATTGTATCTCGCAATGGGGTTATGACTTTCGGCCGCCTTATTTGGAAATTGCAGAGCTCCGTGAAGTAAAGCAGGATGTTCCTTTTATCGCATTGACAGCCTCGGCCACCCAGCAAGTACGCAATGATATTATGGAGAAACTGCAGTTTCGAAAGGCAGCCGTTTTTCAAGTCAGCTTTGCTCGAAAGAATTTTTCGCTGGTGGTACGCAACACCGAAGTGAAAGAAAAGAAGTTGGTGGAGATTCTCACGAAAGTGCCGGGTTCTGCAATTGTATATGTTCGCTCCCGCAAATCCACGCAAGCTATTGCGCAGTTCTTGCAACGCAATCGGATTTCTGCCACCTTTTATCATGCTGGTTTGCATTTCGATGAGCGAACGACACGGCAACGTGAATGGCTGAATAATACATTTCGGGTGATGGTAGCAACCAACGCTTTTGGAATGGGCATTAACAAAGCCGATGTGCGTACCGTAATTCATCTCGATTTGCCGGAGAATTTGGAATCCTATTATCAGGAGGCTGGAAGGGCAGGGCGTGATGGAAAGCAAGCTTATGCTACGATTCTCTTTCACCCTACGGATGCTGAATCGCTGAAAACAAAAGCAGAACAAGCTTATCCTACCTTTGACTATTTAAAAAAAATTTATCAAGCGCTTGCTAATCATTTTCAAGTGGCGATACATGCCGGCCAAGGCGAGAGCTATGATTTTGATATGGAGCAATTTTCGAAAAAGTTTTCATTCAAGCCATCTGCTGTTTATCCTGCACTCAAGCGACTGGAGGAAGCAGGGTTACTGCAATTCAACGAAAGTTTTTATCATCCTTCCCGCTTACATTTCACAGCTGACAAAACCAAGCTCTACGAGTTTCAGGTGGCCCATGCCCGTTTCGACCCGATCATTAAAATGTTGTTGCGCTT
>DGYK01000013.1:162258-162401 GCA_002398365.1 Flammeovirgaceae bacterium UBA5008 | reverse complement strand
CCGAGTGTGACGAGCACAGGTTCGGTATTAAACATCAACGAACAACCCGAGATCATCACAGTTACCGGCAATCAAACAGTTTGTGCGGGCACGAGCGTTACCTTTACGGTGAATGCGGGCGTGACGACCTCGCCTACGTATCA
>DGYK01000013.1:22912-161975 GCA_002398365.1 Flammeovirgaceae bacterium UBA5008 | reverse complement strand
TATCAGTGGCGATTCAACGGCACTCTGATAGGCGGAGCAACGAGCAGCAGCTACACGATCGCGACCACGACTACAGGGGATGCCGGTAATTATGATGTAGTGGTGAGTGGAACATGCGCACCGAGTGCGACCAGCGCAGCGTCTACATTAACGATCAATGAATTGCCAGAAGTCACCTTAAATCCATCAAACAGTACTATCTGCGAAAATGGAGCGACTTCATTCACGGTAAATTCTGGGGCTACAACATCTCCAACATTCCAATGGCAAGTAAGCACAAATGGAGGTTTGACATATTCCAATTTAACTGATGGCGGAATTTATTCAGGATCAACATCAAATACTTTGGCGTTGACCAATGTGCCACTTTCTCAAAATGGTAATTTGTACAAAGTAATAATTGGAGGTGCATGTCCTCCAACTGCCGTTAGCTCTGTTGCGCAATTGAATGTGCAGCAAAACCCTGTGATTATAGATCAACCCACGAATAAGATTGTGTGTGAGAATACGATCGTACTGTTCTCTGTGAACTCAGTTGGTACGGGACTAAATTACCAATGGAGAGAAAATGGAACACCAATTACAAATGGGGGAATTTATTCAGGGGCAACAACGGCAAATTTAAGTCTGGCGAATATTCCAGCTTCTCTAAATGGCAACGGATACGATGTTGTTATAACAGGAACTTGTTCTACAATAACGAGCTCATTAGCCACTTTGACTGTTAATCCGCTTCCGATTGGAGTAAATGAAGCAATCACAATATGCAGTGATATTGCTCTGAATTATGACCTACAAACAAATATTAATTCCTCGAATGGTGTAGTAAGTACTTATTCCTGGATTGGGTCCAATAATGTAAATGTGATTGGGGAAAGTTTAGGCATTCAGTCATCTTCGGCAATCACAGACAAGCTAACCAATCAATCCACCGGTCCTCAAATCGTGACATATACGATTACTCCAACTAGTGTGACCGGATTATGTCAGGGAGCATCTTTCACACTGACCGTCACAATCGATCCTGAGCCTGTAGGAATTACTCAAAATGTAATTCAATGTAGTGGAGTGCCTTCTGGAATTACAATTACCTCAGCGCCAGCTTCGGTATCTCCTTCTGGTTTTAATATTGTGACTAATTCAAACGGATTAACTCAAATAGCAGGAACCATAAGTGCCGGCTTGAACAAGACATCAACAGAACTTCAAGATGATGTTTGGAGTAATTCTGGCGTAAATCCAGTGAATGTGGTTTATACAATAACTCCAATTAGCTCAATAGGAGGTTGTTTAGGAGATTCATTTGAAATAATGTTAACAATAACTCCTGAGCCTGTAGGCGTATCACAAACGCATGCGGTTTGTAGCGATGCGGTGTTGGGCAGTGGAGTGACGTTGACTACGAATGGGACGAGTGTAAGTGCCGCGAGCTACACGATCAACAGCATTACGTTTAGCAGCGGATCATTGACAGCGAGTGCAGGTAGTCCGGTAACAGGAACAGGCAAACCAGCCAATGAATTGATCAATGATAGTTGGACGAACCAGACGGGCAGCGCGGTAGATGTGATTTACAATGTGAGTCCGGTTAGCAGCGCAGGCTGTGTGGGTGCACCGTTCACGGTAACGGTGACGGTGGAACCGGAGCCTGTGACCACGGCCAATGTGGTGGCGGCATCGGTATGCAGTGATGTGATGACAGGTTACACGTTGAGTGTAGTTGGAGCTACGACCTATACGATCAGTACGAACAGCAATGGTTTAGTGCAAAGTGGCGGTACGTTGAGTGCAGGCACTGGCAAGCTGGCTAACGAATTATCGGATGACAGTTGGACGAATACAACCTTATCAGATGTGAATGTTGTCTACACGATTACTCCGGTGAGCGGAGTAGGTTGTGCGGGCGATGTATTCACGGTCACGGTGGGAGTGAAGCCGGAGCCACGGGGTGTGAATGCGGGCAAGCAGATCTGTAGCAACAGTTCAGTGAGCTACGATTTACAGACGAGCAATGTAGATGTTCTTGGCAACGCGATGGCGAGCAGCTACAGCTGGCTGGCGGCAGACAATACGAATGTAACAGGAGAAAGCCTGACGGCACAGGCGGGCAATGTGATCAACAATACGTTGATCAACACGACAGGCGTAGATCAGGTGGTAGTATACACAGTAACCCCTACAGGCACAGTGAGCGGTTGCGTGGGCGATAACTTCACCATTACGGTAACAGTGAAGCCTGAACCGGTAGGCGTAGCTCAAATGAAGACAGTATGTAGCGATGAGATATTGGGCAGTGGAGTGACGTTGACTACGAATGGGACGAGTGTAAGTGCCGCGAGCTACACGATCAACAGCATTACATTTAGCAGCGGATCATTGACTGCGAGTGCAGGCAGCCCGGTAACAGGAACAGGCAAACCAGCCAATGAATTGATCAATGATAGTTGGACGAACCAGACGGGCAGCGCGGTAGATGTGATTTACAATGTGAGTTCGGTTAGCAGCGCAGGCTGTGTGGGTGCACCGTTCACGGTAACGGTGACGATACAACCGGAGCCGGTGACCACGACCAATGTGGTGGCGGCATCGGTATGCAGTGATGTGTCGACAGGTTACACGTTGAGTGTAGTTGGCGCTACGACTTATACAATCAGTACGAACAGCAATGGCTTAATACAGAGTGCAGGCACGGTGAGTGCTGGCACGGGCAAGCTGGCGAATGAATTATCGGATGACAGTTGGACGAATACAACCTTATCGGATGTGAATGTCGTTTACACGATTACACCGGTTAGTGGAGTTGGTTGTGCGGGCGATGTATTCACGGTAACGGTAGGGGTGAAGCCGGAGCCACGGGGCGTGAATGCGAGCAAACAGATCTGTAGCAACAGTTCAGTGAGCTACGATTTACAGACGAGCAATGTAGATGTGCTTGGCAACGCGATGGCGAGCAGCTACAGCTGGCTGGCAGCGGACAATACGAATGTAACCGGAGAGAGCCTGACTGCACAGGCGGGCAATGTGATCAACAATACGTTGATCAACACGACAAGCGTAGATCAGGTGGTGGTATACACAGTAACCCCTACAGGCACAGTGAGTGGTTGTGTGGGCGATAACTTCACCATTACGGTAACAGTGAAGCCTGAACCGGTAGGAGTGACTGATACATTTACGACCTGTAGCGATGTAGCTTCAAATTACAACTTGATAAATAATGTGGCCTTACTTGGAAATAATGTAGGAAGTACCTTTAAGTGGATAGCAACCTCTAATCCTAATGTTAGTGGAGAGAGTACAACCCTTCAATCGGGTTCGATTATTACAGATGTTTTAAATAATATTACCAACAGCAATTCTACGGTGACTTACACAGTTACGCCAACCGGAGTGAATGGTTGTACAGGATCATCATTCGTTATTTCTGTAATTGTGAAACCCGAACCTGTTGGTACATCTTTAATAGCTCCAACAGTATGCAGTGGTTCGGCCGTTAACTATAATTTGCAATCTAATGTTAATTTATCAAATGGATTGACGACTAACTTTACTTGGATTGCAGCTGTAAACCCGTTAGTGTCAGGTGCTAGCACATTAAATGCTCAAACTACTTCAATAATTACAGATGTATTGGTAAATAACTCATTTACTCCTCAAGTGGTGATTTACACTATTAATCCTACCGGAGTGAATGGATGTGCAGGTGATTCATTTACTGTTAGTGTCACTGTTAATCCAAAGGCGCAAGTTTCAGCGGGCATTGATTTGGCGCATTGCTCAAATATTTCATCCATAGCATTGCAAGGTTCGATTACGTACGCTCCAAATGGTATTGTTTGGTCTGGCGGACTCGGATCTTATTCGAATAATACGAGCACTACATCTAATTACAGTTATAGCAATCCATCAGAAATTAATCAAACGTTAATATTAACGATTACAGCAAACGACCCTGATGGAGCTGGACCATGTTTGGCAGAATCTGATCAAATGAATTTGAAGATTAATCCATTACCGACAGTTGCTTTCTTTGGTTTGCCGGCATCCGTTGCTGAAAATATAGCACCATTTAATATTAATGGAAATCAAAGAGGTGGTGTGTTTTCGATTACCCCGGGCCTTGGAATTAGCCCAACCAGTATCAATGCATTTAATGTTGACGAAGCTACTTTTGATCCGGGATCAGCTGAATTATACAACGGAACACCAGCTACAATTAATACCGTAACGTATACATTCACGGATGGAAATACTTGTACCAATTCCACGTCTCAAAATATAATTGTCAATGCGTTGACTGTTGTGAACTTTACAGTTGATGGTGCTACAACAGATTCAAATGGTGATTTCTTAGTGTGTAATGAGACAGGTGATGTAGAGTTAATTCCAATTGATGGTGGAAATCCGGGTAAGTTGCCAGAAACTGGATTTACAAGTTTGACACCAGGTTTGACTTTAAAGCAAGTTGGAACTAAATTCTACATTCCTACTACTGGCCTCGTATCAGGAACCTATTCTATTCGCTTTCGATACAGAAATGCTTCGGATGTAATTTCTGACACATTCAACTCTGTCAAGATTTTGTCAAGTCCAATACCATCTATAATCGCAGCCAGCAACTGTATAGATTCGGCTATACCACTCAGTGGTTCAATAGCATTCCCTCCCATTAATCCATATCCACCCGACCCTACTAAAACTACATGGAACTGGAATTTTGGAGATAATATTACGCAGGTGGGGCAGTTCGTTTCTCATACATATACATCAGCAAACGTTTATACTGTAACCCTTAACGTCCGAACTTCTCAAGGCTGTGTTGGTACAGCAACGCAGAATGTGCGAGTAGGTGATGTTCCTAATGTAGATTTCGATTGGTCTGCTATTTGTACAAATGATCAGACTAGTTTCAAGGATTTAACTACTAAAGTACAAGGTGCTACTCCTCCGGGTATTAGTTCTATCGTAAGTTATACTTGGGATTTTGGCGATGGAGATGTTTTGTCAGGTGCTGCAGCAGCTTCCGTTCCTCCAGCGACACATGGTGGAAGATCTACAGGAACTTATAAGTTACCGAATCATAACTATGTGGTTAATGGAACTTATAATGTGAAGTTATCCGTAACTACCAATGATGGATGTTTTAGTACCGTGCAAAGAAGCGTCTTCATTCTTCCGGGTGGTACAACCGTTCAGCCTACTGGGGCCGTGCCGTATCTGGTGGATTTTAATGGAACACAAGCCGGTTGGATTCCAGAAGGATTAAAAGTGAGTACAGGCCCAGTAGTAATTTCACCATTTAGCTGGCAGCATGGCCCTGCCTCAGGAGCTACAATTGTGACACCTTCCGGTAATGATGTTTGGTGGACTGGTAAGAATTCTAATTCCTATTATACTAAGGAACAATCAGTGGTAAATGGTCCATGTTTCGATTTAACGCAACTTGAGCGCCCAATGGTGGCATTAGACTATTGGTCTGATACAGAGCAAAACATCGATGGTGCTGTTTTGCAATATTCTACGGATGGAGGTTTTAACTGGGAGTTAGTTGGACCATTGGCAGGTGAGCCAATAGATCAGGGTGTAAACTGGTACAATGAAAAAGGTCTACCTTCAAATCCTGGACAAAATTCATCTTTTGGTTGGACTGGTAAACAAGTAGATATGCTAACTAAATTACCTCGAAATGCACGGTACAATTTAGATATTGTTCCAAAAGCGAAACGAGGTCAGGTAAGGGTTCGAATTGCCTTCGGTAGCAATGATGGAAATGAAGCTTCTAATACCTATGATGGATTTGCATTTGATAACTTCTTTGTAGGAGAGAAAAAGCGAATAGTATTAATGGAGCACTTTACGAACTCATCTTTGTCAGGTAGCTTAACTGCTGATGATTATATTAATGACTTGTACAATAATCAAATTGATCTATTAACCGGCATACGACCAGGTGGAAAGAGCGATTTTAATCAGATACAATATCACATCAGCTATTCAAGTGCTAACTCTGATTTATTGAATGCTGATAATCCAAATGATCCGAACACACGTGCTTCGAATTATGGGGTTTCGCAACCACCTAAGACTTTCATGGATGGAATCAAAAATGCTAAGTTTGACGGTACATTTACAAAGTTGAATAAGATCGAAGTAGATAGACGTGCACTAAAAGATCCTAAGTTTACTTTGAAATTAGATACGATTCCGATTTCCGTAAACGACAAGAGCAACTACATAAGTGTCAGAATGACGATTACGGCAGATACGATTGTGAATGTTCCATTGATAGCTCAAGTAGCATTGGTAGAAGATGATGTACCAACAACTACACCGAACCGTACTCATAAAAACGTGCTCCGTAAGTTATTATTCGGTAGCGATCCAACGAAGCCGGACGGTATCACCATTTCTACACCATTTGCGAAAGGAGATGTGGCAATTCGGCCTAACCCTACTGTGGAAACACAGATCAATGTTCCTATCAAAGATTGGACTAAACTGAAGTTAATCGGATTTATTCAGGATAAGAATACCGGTGAAATCTATCAAAGCACAATCTTAAACATTGCGAATAAGAAAGTGGGATCAACGATAGTGGGAGTGGAACCTGAAAATCCTTCGGCTACTTCTTTGAATGAGCTTCAAATCTACCCCAATCCGGCAAATGGCAAATTCAACTTTGCAATACCGGGCGAATTCCCCGCAGGATATATCTGGAAGATATCCGATCAGCGTGGTGTATTTGTCAAGAAAGGAGACTTCTCAGACGGAGCTAATGGAATTAAGTCAGTAGATGTATCTGACTTGATCAATGGAGTTTACTTTGTGTTGATTGGAGCCGAAGGACAGGTGCCGATCTATCGAAAACTAATTGTGATGAATCAACACTAAACCGCTTCCTTTTTTAGAAATTGAAGTGCATTATTTAAAATAATACAAAATTCATCAACCAACTGAAAGAGTCTTTCGGTTGGTTGATTGGTTTTAGCCAAAGTCTCAATTTCAACGGCTAGTGATTTCGCATCCCCTAAACCAATTAATGTAATCGAAGGCTTGATTTTGTGAACAGCACGACCTACCGTTTCCCAATTACTTACTTTCATAGACGATTGAATTTCGTCAATAGTTTGCGGCAAGGTTTGGATAAAGGTGGTGATCATTTCTTTGATAAACTCCTCGTTGTTATTGGAGATGCTTCTAAGGTAACTAAGGTCAAAAGTAATCTTGTTAGAAGGAGCCGTACTCTTCATTGCCAACCTACCTTTCCGGTAATGCTTGTTCAGAGTATAATATAAATCCTCAGGAGTAAAAGGTTTGGCAATACAATCATCCATTCCTTCAGCTAAACATTTCTCCACATCTCTGCGGGTGGCATTTGCAGTAAGCGCAATGATGGGAATATTACTTTTGGGCTTGGTGAAGGATCTGATGTTTTTAGTGGCTTCAAAGCCATCCATCACCGGCATTTGAATATCCATTAACACGATATCAAAATGTTCGTTGCGAACTTTTTCAACAGCTACAAATCCATTCTCAGCACTTTCAACGGAACATCCCCAAGTCTTTAAAATACTGCTGGCATAGAGGCGATTAATATCATTGTCTTCTACGAGTAAAACACGCAAGTCAATAAGATCTCGGTGAACATAACTTCCGGAGCCAAAGCTGTTTTCTTTGGTTGTTTTGATATCACCTTTTGGATAGGGTATAGTAAACGAAAAAACGGACCCTTTGTCAACCGTACTTTTTACCGAAATGGTGCCTCCTTGTAATTCAACCAACTGCTTCACAATGGTTAACCCAAGGCCGGTGCCGCCATACTTGCGAGTAACACTCGTATCTGCTTGACTGAAGCTTTCGAATATCGTGTTGAGTTTATCTTTAGGGATTCCAATTCCAGTGTCCCATACTTCGAATCGTAAAAAGTACAGATTTCTTTCTTTCTTCTGTAAGCCGCATTTTACTTTGATGAATCCGTTGTGAGTGAATTTAAGTGCATTGCTGATTAAGTTGATCAAGATTTGATTCAATCGAACAGGGTCTCCTAAAAAAATCTGATTTGCTTCTTTCTCGACTTCGTAGGAAAGCATGATTTTCTTTTCTTGTGCCTGATGATTGAAGGTGACGATCAGCGATTGCAGCAGGTCGTTGAGGTTAAATCCTATTTTTTCAAATTTTAGTTTTCCGGATTCAATGGACGCGAGGTCGAGAATGTCATTGATAATTACCTTAAGGTTGTCGGCAGCGCTTTTAATGGCATTGAGATAGATGTTCTGTTCTGACTGACTAGGGCGTTGACCTAGAAGCGTAGCCATGCCGGCAATTCCATTAATAGGTGTTCGGATTTCGTGGCTGATGTTCGCTAAAAATTGTTCTTTTGCCTTTTGGGCACGCTGCAGCTCCTCGGCATCCTTTTTACGTTGAGTAATATCTCGGCAATCCAGAATAAACCCGTTGATTTTTTCTTTTTGCTTTAAATTGATCGAGTTAAATTCTAAGTATTTATAAGATCCGTCTTTGCATAAAAATTGAAATTCAACTCCTTCATGATAGAGCTTCTTTTTGATTTTTGAAAAGATGTGTTTGAATTCCTGAAAAGAGGTTGGATGGAGGTAGGAAAGAAAATTTTTCCCGATTAAACTCTTAGGCTTGTGCCCCAAGGTATCTTTTACAGAACTATTGTGGTAGAGAATTTTTCCATCATAGTCAATAATAAAGATAATATCTGATCCGTCTTCGACAACCGCTTTGTAGAAGCCGCCTTTCTTTACATAGTTCGCTAATGATGTCATGATTAAATACCAAGCTGTTCCATTTCTTTCAAATAACGATAGATGGAAGATTTTCCGATATCCAATCGTTTAGCTACATCCAATACGTTATTATCGTATTTGTTCAAATAATTTCGGATGATCGTATAGGTGTATTCTTGCAGTGTCATTTCTTTCAGCATCATTGATTCTGAACTTAACGGACTGTTAAAAGTAATGTCTTGCGCTTTTAACTCATCTCCATCGGTCAATACAGCTGCCAGATCGATAATCGACTTTAACTCTCGCACATTGCCCGGAAAAGCGTGTTGCATAAGTTTAGCCTGAGCTTCCGGACTAATCTTGATCTTAGGTAATTGATTCTCTTTGGTGAATTGATCCAAGAAGTGCTTCGCCAACAAAATCACATCTTGACCTCGTTCCCGCAGGGGAGGGAGATGAATGGGCAATCCGAGTAATCGATAATAAAGGTCTTCTCTAAACTTCTTTGCCTTCACTTCTTCCTGTAGATTTCGATGAGTAGCTACCAATACGCGCACATCGAGTTTGATGGTTTGGTTACCACCTACACGCACTACTTCTTTCTCTTGCAGAACTCTTAACAATTTAGCTTGCAGGCTGATGTCCATTTCTCCGATTTCATCTAAGAAAATAGTTCCGCCTTCGGCCTCTTCAAACTTACCGATGCGTTTTTGCAGCGCTCCGGTAAATGCTCCTTTCTCATGCCCGAATAATTCGCTCTCGATTAATTCGGAAGGAATAGCGGCTATATTCACCGCTACAAATGGTTTGTTCTTTCGCTTGGAGTTGTAGTGAATAGCTTTAGCGATCAGTTCCTTTCCCGTTCCGGTTTCTCCGGTGATGGAAACAGTGATTTGAGATTTTACTGCGCGCTCAATGTTTTCAAAAACGGTTTTGATGGCGGAACTATTACCGATAATGCTTTTCTCAAAATCGTATTTAACAGAAATTTCTTGTTGTAGCCTGCCAATTTCGCGGATGAGCGAAGTCTTGTTGCGAGCATTTTTGATGGAGTTTAAGATGCGTTCTTTGGCATCTTCATCTTTGGTGATGTAATCAAATGCTCCAGACTTTAGTAGCTCTACCGCTGTTCCGATCTTTTCCTGTGCTGAAACGATAATTACACTAATGTTTGGATCAAACTCCCGAATGGCCTTGAGCACCTTTTCGCCCGGCATATCAGGCAGAGAGTAGTCCAGCGTGATGACAGAGGGTTTCAGGTACAGGTGGTCCAGGCACTCCTTTCCGGTGGTATAAAATTCGGTTTCAAAATCCGGGTTGAGGCTAAGCACATACTTTAAGAACTTAGAGTAAGCGGCATCGTCTTCAACGACAAATATTTTTATTGGGTCTTTTTCGTACATCTGTATTACTTAGTATTAAATGTACTCGAATCGCATTAGCGAATAGAGCTAAAAGTGTTGAAATTTACTCAAATTATTAAAACAAAGAGTTTTACCATCTAAACGACTTTACCATGTTAGCGCAATTGGCACGATTAACTCCCTCCGAAAGTGATTTGGTGCTCAGAGCCCCTCTTCTGGTTTGTATTTTGATAGCTGGAGCGGACAACGATATTGATCGTAAAGAAATCCGAAAAGCTATTGATTTAGCCAACAACAAGCAGAAAAGAGCAGGTTCGCATTTAGTAGAGTTTTACAAAGTAGCCGGAGAAGATTTTGAGGATAAGTTAAAGGTGCTTATCCAGTCTTATCCGTATGAGGCTACCCAGCGCAACCCATTGATAACAATGGATCTGCAGGAGCTAAATGCGTTATTACCTAAAATCGACAAAACAATAGCCAAAGAGTTCTATCAAAGTCTGCGCGAGATTGCACAGAAAATTGCAGAATCGTCAGGGGGATTACTCGGGATGAAATCGATAGGTAATGAAGAGGCAAAATATGTTAATTTGCCGATGATTACCGATCCATCCACGTATTAATGTCCGAACGAAGTTTCTTCAATAGCTCTGCGGTTCCTTTCCGGCTCGTCTTTATCATGTGGCTGGCCTTTAGCATCCAATTTTTCTATCATATTGACCTTGGTATCTTCGGTATCTTGCCACGTACTTGGGTTGGGCTGATTGGATTATTTACAGCCCCCATGGTGCATGGTTCTTACATGCATCTGATATCCAATACATTCCCGTTGCTGTTTCTGGGTACAGCGTTGTTCTTCTTTTATGATCGTATAGCAGGGGTGGTGTTTTTTCGCTGCTATTTCATTACGAACCTATTGGTGTGGCTCTTCAGCCCTAGGGTATCCTATCATATCGGTGCCAGCGGGCTCATTTATGGATTAGCCTCGTTTCTCATCTTCTTTGGTTTAATCCGTCAGGATTTTTGGTCCTTGTTGATTTCAATTGTGGTGATGATAGCGTATGGTGGTATTTTTTACGGGGTTATTCCTACCGATCCACACGTTTCGTGGGAATCACATCTGGCAGGAGCCATTGTAGGGGGGGTAACCGCATTTCAGTTAGCAGATAAAAAGAGAATCAGAGAATAAATGGACGCAGCCGCTAAAAAGATACTGGATTCATTAAAAGCTAAGAAGTTTGATCCTGTCTATGTATTACAGGGCGAGGAGACTTTTTACATAGACTTGATTGCAAACTACATTGAAGCAAATGCACTAAGCGATAGTGAAAAGGGTTTCAATCAAGTGGTGTTGTATGGAAAAGATGCACCCGCTCATGTGATCCTTACCAACGCCAAGCGCTTTCCGATGATGGCGGAGCGGCAGGTGGTGATTGTGCGCGAGGCGCAGGATATTCCCGATCTTCAAAAAGAAGCAGGAGCGAAGCTACTACTCGATTATTTTCAACGCCCCGTTCCTTCCACCATTTTGGTTCTATGCCACAAACATAAAACACTCGATAAGCGAAAGGAACTTGGTAAAAAGGTTGATCAGTTAACAACTTCGGCTGTTTTCAAAAAGCCATACGAAAATCAACTTCCCGACTTCATCGCTTCCTACCTCAAAGACAAAGGCTATAAGATGGAAGATGCTGCGATGCACTTGCTCGCAGAATATGTTGGCAACGACCTCAATCGATTGTCCAACGAAATTGATAAGGTGCTGATTGGCACTGAAAAGTCCGCAGTAATTACTGCAGATAATGTAATGGCGCAGGTTGGTATCAGCCGGGAGTACAACATCTTTGAACTTCAGAAAGCTCTCATTCAGAAAGATGCTTTTCAGTTGGCAAAGATCTTAAACTACTTCGAAGGCAACGTTAAAAAGAACCCGGCCATCCCGTTGGTGGCATTTCTGTTTTCATTCTTCAGTAAGTTGCTGGCAGCGTATTCAACTCCCGAACGGAGCGAGCGGGGTTTAGTTACGGCCCTCAAAATCAGCCCCTTTGCCGCTAAGGATTATACAGCTGCTTTGAACCGATTTCAACTATCACAGGTCATCTTTGCTATTCATGCACTCAAGCAGGCCGATTTAAAATTGAAGGGTGTGAATGTCGGTAGTGAAGATGAAAGTCAAATTTTGAAAGAACTTGTTTTTAAGTTGATCTACTGATAGTTATGAATGCTGCCTGACGATCTGTCGCAGCTTCAATGATTACTTCAAGCAGTGCCCACTTTTTACAATCTGTTCATTTTATTCGGTCAATCGTGAAGTTATTACTAGCTTTGATTCCGTGTAATTCATATTATTTTTTGCACGAATGACATTTTTTAAACTTAAGGCAATATCTGTTGCCAATATCTGTTTTCAGAAAAACGAATTCATGTCCTACTATTTATTTAAAGACTCATCCATTCCCCAAAAGACCCAACTCGTTGCCAATCGAATCATTAAAGGCTACTTCATATCACTCTTGCTATTGCTTGGAATAGGGTTAGCATCTGTTCAGGCACAAGACATCGTTTCACAAGAGCGCAGCGAACGACTTTACGCAACCGCCATCGACTTGATGGAAAAGAAACAGTATGCGGCTGCCCGCTCGAACTTTACAGAATATCTAAAGTTGCACGAGGTTGCCGATCTGAAGCGCGTCACTGCTGAGTATAGCCTGGCCGTTTGTGCATTGAATCTGTACCACAGCGATGCTGAAAAGATGTTCACTAACTTCATCGCCAATCATCAGAATCACCCGCTTGCATCTACCGCCAATTTCGACTTAGCTAATTTCTTTTACATAGAAAAGAATTACAAGAAGGCATCCGGCTATTATGCTAAAATAGATTATGCGGGGCTCACAACTGAACAGCAAAACGCGGCTCACTTTGGAGCAGGGTACAGCTTCTTTAGTCAGAAGTTCTTAAAGGAAGCGTTGGATCAATTCAACTTTGTGAAGATGCAAGGCGGCCAGTACGGTCCTGCTGCCAGTTACTATGCCGGTTTTGTAGAATACAGCCAGAGCGATTTTGAGAATGCGTTGATCGATCTGAAACGTGCCGAACAAAACGAAGCGTACGCAGCCATAGTGCCTTACCTTATTGCTAATGTTTATTACAAGAAGGGCGATTATGAATCGCTGTTGACTTATGCAACCTCGATCCAAAACCGACAAGGCATTACCAATGCGGATGAAATTGCTTTGCTGAAAGCAGAGGCCTACTATAAAAAGAAAGATTACACTTCGGCATTGACAGCTTACAATGCTTTTTTAGAAGATCAAAAGGAGGGAGCCGACAAAGGTGTGTTGCTGCGTGCTGGCTATTCTGCCTTCGTTACCCAGCAAAATGCAGTGGCTTTGCAATATCTGAAGCAGTCATTCACCGATAAAGACTCCATCGGATATTATTCATCCTATTACCTCGGATTGATTTATCTGAAAAGTAATCAGAAACCGATGGCCTTAACTTCGTTTGACATTGCCCGCAAGTATAAGGCCGATCAGCAGCTGGTCGAAGAATCTACCTTTCAGTTTGCGAAAGTGGCTTACGACATGGGAAGGCCCGATCAGGCGATTACCGAATTTGAAAAGTTCTTAACTGCATTTCCGCGAAGTGTTCATGTAAACGAAGTGAAAGAGTTGCTTTCGCATGCCTATGTAAACGCGAACAACTTTAATCGTGCTATCGACTACATCGAGTCCTTGCCTAAACGCAATGCAGCTATTGATCGGGCATATCAAAAAGCTACTTTATTAAAAGGACTGGATTTCTTTAATAAAGACAACCACGAAGAAGCTGTTCAGGCTTTTGAGAAATCATTACAAACTCCGGTGGACAATAACTATGTGGCTGAGGCGAGCTTCTGGAGTGGAGAAGCGCTGTCTATTTTACGGAAGTACGATCCCGCCATTAGTCATTACCAACGCATCGTGGGATTGACAGATGTAGCTCCCAATTGGTTGGTGAAAGCGAGGTATGGAATGGGGTACTGCTTCTTCAATCAACAACAGTACGATAAGGCCCTCTTTAATTTTAAAGACTTTAGTAACAAGGCAACTTCTGGCACAGCCCATCTAGCGGATGGTGTGTTGCGATTGGCTGATTGCTATTATATCTCGAAATCGTATAACGAGGCACTAGCTAATTACAAAAAGGCGATTGAACTAAACACAGCTGATAAGGATTATGCGCACCTTCAATCCGGAGTTATTTTTGGTATTCTTCGAAAATACCCGGAGGCATCTCAAGAACTGGATGTAGTAATTAAGAACTATGCCCAATCCAGTGTAATTGATGAAGCTATTTTTCAGCGTGCGCAATTGGATTTTGAGCAAGGCAACTATGCTCCGGCTGTGGTTAATTATTCCAAATTGTTGCAGGAGCATCCCACTTCGCGCTTTGCACCTTATGCGTATACAAAACGCGCGGCATCCAACTATAATTTGAAAGACTACAATAAAACCGCCAGCGATTACATCACAGTGCTGACCCAATACCCAAGTCATCCAGGTACCAAAGATGTGTTGTTGCCTTTGCAGGAAGCATTGAATCTGGCGGGGCGCTCGGACGAGTTCGATAAATACTTGGCCGCCTATCGTCAAAGTAATCCGGATGCCAAAGGCATTGAAGCGGTGGAGTTTGAGTCTGCCAAGAATCAATATTCTATCGAAGATTACAAGCGAGCGATTACCAGCCTAACCAATTATATCAGACAATATCCAACCAGTCCCCGCCTAACTTATGCACAGTATTACTTAGCTGAATCTTACTACCGCACCCGCGATTTTAATGGTGCTCTACCGGTTTATTATGGATTGGTAAACGTGAAAAGTTTTGAATTTTTAAATCGGGTGGTTGGCCGAATTGCCGAATTGGAATTTAAACAAGCCAAGTACGACAAGGCAGTAGTTCAATTTCAACAGCTGGCCAAAACAGCCAGTCTGAAAAAAGATTTGTATACAGCCTGGAATGGTTTGATGGAGTCGTATTACTTATTGGGTAAATATGATTCTTCCAAGCTCTACGCTCAAACCATTCTGGAAAAGGGAAGCAGCCAAGTAGGCGCAGCGAATAAGGCCACTCTTTATCTGGGAAAAAACGCACAGGCTTCCGGAGATTTTGAAACTGCTAAGGACGAATACCTGACTACCATCAATTCAGCTCAAGATGAGTTTGGAGCTGAAGCTAAGTATCGTTTGGGAGAATTGTTTTATCAAAGCAAAGACTACAAGCAATGCTATGAAACGCTGGTAAGTCTCAACACTGATTTTGCATCGTATACCGAATGGGTAGGAAAGTCATACTTACTCTTGTCGGATAATTTTTTGGCAAGTGGCGATTCATTCAATGCCAAAGCCGTGTTGAAATCACTGATCGATAACTTCCCCACCGAAGAAGTTAAGTCTGCCGCTAAAGCCAAGCTTTTGCAGATCGATCAATCGGAGTTAAAACAAAAAGTAAAAGCGGATAGCATTGATAATGATAAGTAGAAAAATTTGCCCATCATGAGAAATTCTTTTGTCGTATTAATAGTGCTCTTATTTGCCGCTAGCGTTTCGCTTTTTGCGCAAGATCAGGGTGAAATTCCAAATGTGGAGATTGTCATTGAAAAGAACAGACAGATTACGCTGCCACCTGCTACCCGTACTTTCGAGAAAGTACCGCCACGGCCGGTAGAGCCGATCAAACCTGAAATCACCTATGATTTTAAAAATATTTCTTTCACCGCCTCGGATTACAATCCTTCCATTCGTCCGCATAAGTTAAAGTCGCTAGCCATCGATAAGCTGAATAATAACTATGTGAGTGCCGGCTTTGGCAATTACACCTCTCCTTATTTGGAAGGTTATATCACCAACAAGCGCGATAAGAATAAGTACTACGGAGCGAAATTTTTTCACCGCAGTTTTGGTAGCGGCCCCGTGGGCGATGGCAATTCGGCCAGCGGAAATACAGAAGTGAGTGTTTTCGGAAAAGCATTTAGCAGGGTAGTGGCGGTAGGCGGAGCAATTGGATATGAAAACAGGGCGGCTAAGTTTTATGGAGTCTTTCCGGGTGTAACAGCAGCTCCTATTGTGTCACAATCTTATTCCATCATCAATCTTTCAGCGAATGTAGAGAATGTTGTGGCGAAAGATTTTAACTACAACCTCACGGGCGGATTCTCTTACCTCAAGGACGACCTCCAATCTTCGGAAACCGAAATATCGTTAGACTTAAAAAGTAACTTGAAAGTAGCGAATGAAAAATTCATTGATCTGGCCGGAGATTACACGTTGATGAATCGCGATTTTTCGGGAAGCTCACGAGCACGTCATTTGTTCCGGGTGATGCCTTCATATACTTTTTCGCCAATCGAAAACTTGCAATTGAAGGTGGGAGTTACGGCTGCATTCCAAAACGACATCATCGGTTCTGTTAAGAATGTCAATCTGTATCCGGATGTGCGTGCAAGCTATCAATTGACCGAAAACATTCAGGCGTATGCCGGATTAACGGGAGGTATTGACCGGGTTTCACTGCATACGCTTTCGCGGGAAAATGCATGGCTGGCACCAAACGCACTCCTCAATCATACCAACCGCACGTTTGAGTTTTTAGGTGGTTTGTATGGTAAGCTAGGAAGCAGCATAGCCTTCCAAACGGGTTTGTCTTTTGCTACACTTAAGAATCTATACTTCTATCAAAATGATCTGTATCAAGGATTAGTAACACCAGCCACTACCAATCGTCCGGAGCTATTTTTAGTTACCTACGATGATGCAACACGTACCAATCTGTTTGCTGAAGTGGCGTATGCAAAAACCGCTTTGGTTCGAATTGCACTGCGCGGAGACTATTTTGCATATTCTACTGATAAGATTCAGAAGGCATGGCATCGTCCGTCATACAAACTCAATTTCTCAGGCTCTTACAATATCTACAACAAGATTCAACTCATTGCCGACCTGTCTGTGCAAGGAGGAATGAAGGCAAAAACAATGGAGAAAGATAATGCATCAAGCTATTTCAGTACGATTGCAGACTTACCGGTAGCAACTGACCTCAATTTGAAAGTGAGCTATTCATTGTCTGAGCAGGTACACCTGTTTGTTCAAACGAACAATGTTTTGGGAAGTCAGTATCAAACGTATTTGTACTACCCGGTGCGTGGATTTCAGGCGTTGGCCGGCTTTAGTTGGAGCTTTTAGAATAGCTTTTTCAAAAGAATTTGCGTTATTTGTAAGTTAATATTGAGTTAAACTTCAACCTTAAGCTTATGTCGTTCAAGACCGAAGACGAAAACAAGAACAATCAAAACGAAGATAATTTTGGTTTGCCGGATTTAGACTATAAACCACTCGACCAGCTCGAGGAAAAGCCGCAAGAAACCAAAGTAGAACCGATTGAATTTGAGTCTGGCGATACCGTAGTGTTGCACGAGGAGACGGCAAGTGGGGGAGATGGTGTGAAGTACGACAAACATGGTTTTATTCCTGAACCGGACGAGCCGAAATCAAATGCCCCTATTGTTATCGGTTTATTGATAGCGGTTGTTATTCTGGCGGCAGGTTTTCTAGTGTGGAAGTATGTGATTCAACCAGCCAACGAGAAAACTAAAATGGAACGTCTGGCAAAGATTGAAAAAGACAGAAAAGCCAAAGAAGAAGCTGAACGTGCTGCAAAACAAAAAGAAGAAGAGGAGCGTCAGCGTTTGGCTGCCGAAGCAGCTGCTAAAGCAACTCCGGCTGAAGGCACTATCGATAAGTTGACAGACAAAACAGGCAAGTACTACGTAGTTGTAGCGAGTGCGGTAGATGCTGATTTGCTCATGGACTATGCCAAAAAACTGAGTGCGAAAGGAGTGAGTACAAAAATCATCCCTCCATTCGGCAAATCGAAGTTTAATCGATTAGCAGTTGGTGATCATGATACGTTTGCCAATGCGCAATCGGCAGCCGATGCATCAAAAGCCGACTATGGCAATGCCGTGTGGGTGATTAAGTACTAGGTTGTACTAGCGTTTGATTTTTTGCGTTATGCTGATCATAAAGCATAACTGTTTATAAGGATATTTTTTAAACTCTATTAATTATGATTTTAGCAGAAATCACCGTAGGTCAACAGGATCAGTCAATTTCTGTAATAGAATTGGCATTGGCCGGTGGACCTTTGATGATACCCATCGTGCTGTCTTCGTTTGTAGCGATCTACATTTTCGTTGAGCGCCTCCGAACGGTGAACAAAGCCAACGAAAGCCCCGATGCTTTTATGGGTAAAATCAAAGAATTGGTCTTGAAAGGAGATATTGCATCCGCCAAGATGCTCTGCAACCAACACGATACACCCGTAGCCCGGATGATTGAAAAAGGGGTAGCCCGCATCGGTAGCCCACTCAAAAACATTGAAGCCTCTATTGAAAACGTAGGTAAGATTGAATTATTCAAATTGGAGAAAAACCTCTCTGTACTCGCTACAGTGGCCGGTGCAGCTCCGATGATGGGGTTCTTAGGAACAGTAATTGGTATGGTGCAGGCCTTTATTTCCATTGCACAGGAGGAAGGTTCAGTGAGCCCTAAGCTATTAGCCGATGGTATTTATACGGCTATGATCACCACGGTAGCAGGTTTGTTGGTGGGCATTATTGCCTATTTGGGGTACAACTACTTAGTAACTCGTGTTTCCAAGGTGGTGCACAAAATGGAATACTCCGCTATTGAGTTCATCGATTTATTGCAAGAGCCAAGATAAGGTGTTCGGTAAACCCAAAATATAACGAACCATGAAACTCCAAAGCCGCAATAAAGTAGATGCAGCGTTCAGCATGGCCTCCATGACGGACTTGATCTTTCTTTTGTTGATCTTTTTCATGCTCACCTCTTCTTTTGTCACTCCATCAGGATTGCCTGTGAATTTGCCCACCAGCAAACCCAGTGCGATGGAAGTGCAGAAAGTATCTGTGACAGTTACGAAAGACTTACAGTTTTTTGTGAACGATAAGAAAGTAACAAAGGCAACTTTAGAATCTGAATTGAAAAGTAAAATTGGCGGCCCCAAGGGCGTAGTAGTTTTACATATTGACGAAAGCGTTCCAACTCGTGAGTTGGTGTTCGTAGCCGGAATAGCGAATTCCATGAATGCGAAAGTTTCCATCGCAACCAAACCGAAATAAGTTATGAAAGTGGAAGAGGAGAGGGAAAAAAAGAACAAACAAATAGCATTGCTTACTTCATTAGCAATTCACGCTTCATTGTTCCTTATCCTGTTTTTTCTCGTAGCATGGCGCCCACCCAATCCTCCACTCAATTTACCCGGTGTAGAAATCAATCTTGGTTTTGATGATCAAGGAGGTGGCGATGTGCAGCCTGAAGAACCAGTTCGTACGGAAGAACCCACACAAGAAGAGAATACACCACAAGAGCAGCCACAGGAAGCTACCCAAGAAACATCAACCCCTCCGGAAACTGTTACTTCCAATGAGGAGAGTCCAGTAGTAGTGAAAGAAACGGAAAAGAAACCGGTAATCGAAAAGCCCAAAGAGAAAGTAGCTGAAGCAAAACCCGTTGAAGCAACAAAAGAAACGAAGAAAGACCCCAAGCCGGATCCGGCTACTCAGGTTCCTATAGCCAACAAAGGAACCAAAGCCCCAAGCCAGGGAGATGATCCGGGCAAGACAGGTGACAAAGGAAATCCCGAAGGTAAACCGGATGCGAAAGCGCTTTATGGTAAGCCCGGTGGTGGCGGTGGAGGTGACGGATTTGCTTTGGCGATGTCCGGATGGGCGTGGGCTGACGATCCTAAAATTCCTGAACTTCCTGATAATGAAGATGGAATGATTGAGTTTGAAATTGAATGTGATGAGAATGGAGATATCGTCAATATCTTTACAAAACATCGTGGACTGAGTCCAAGAGCCGAACAACTTTTGAAAGACGAAATTCGCAGAAACTCACTTGTACCTACTTCTGGCGGAAAGAAGCCGGAGCGGTCAAAAGGTAAAGTCGTTTTTATTCTGAAAACGAAATAGCTACTTCGCTGAAAGCAAACGAAGCGCTTCCAGTTTGTCTAGGCCAAGCTGTGTTTTTAATGCCTCTAAATCCTGAAACTTCGAATCCAAGCGAATCAATTGATGGAAGTAAACAGTTAGTGACTCACCGTAAATCTCCTTTGAAAAATCAAATAGATTGACCTCAATCACTCGCTTACTGCCATCTACCGTTGGGCGATTGCCGATATAGAGCATGCCTTTGTAAAGCGTGTGTTCGTGTAAAACGGTAACAGCATAAATTCCGTCCGAAGGAATTAACTTTAAGCGAGAATCCAAGTCGATATTAGCAGTGGGATATCCAAGTACCCTGCCCAGTTTGTCGCCCTTTACCACGCGCCCACTGATGGAATACTTTCTTCCCAGAAGATGGATAGCCGTATCTAAATCGGACTCTTCCAACGCTTTCCTGATTTTTGAAGAACTGACGGTTACATGATCTACATCTTGTCGAGCGATTTCTTCGACTTCAAATCCATACGTTGGAGCGCTGAGTTTCAATTGCTCAAAACTTCCTTCGCGGTTGTTGCCAAACCGATGATCATAGCCAATTACCAATTTCTTAGTTCCGATTTTATCAATCAAAATGGAGGAGATAAACTCCTTAGAGGTGAGTTGCGAAAACTCCTTTGTAAATGGAATTCGCAGTAAATGCTGAATGCCTTGTTCTTTTAATAGTTCGGCTTTCTCTTCGAACGTATTTAAAAGTTTGAGAGAAGTATCTTCTGGTTTGAGTAACAAGCGTGGGTGTGGCCAATAGGTAATAACCACCGTTTCACCTCCACTTTTCTCCGCCACATCTTTTAGTCGCGCCAAAATCTTTTGGTGACCGAGATGTACTCCATCAAACGTGCCGCTGGTAACAACCGCATTGTTCAACCGGGTGAAGTCGTCTATTTGATGATAGATTCTCATGTTATACTCGGGGTCACTTTCGGCCTCTCAACGGCTTCAACAGAGATAGAATCTTCCAATCGGAATTCGCCAATGCGTGTGCGTACAAGTTCGCTCAAGTAAGCTCCTACACCCAGTTCTTGGCCAAAGTCGCGGGCAATGCTGCGGATATAGGTGCCCTTAGAGCATACGATTCTAAATCGAATCACCGGCTTCTCGATGGAGGAAATATCAAAAGCAGAAATCGAAACTTCCCGTGGAGGTAATATCAATTCTTGTCCCTTGCGGGCAAACTTATAAGCACGCTTACCATCTACTTTGATGGCCGAGTGAATCGGGGGAACTTGTTGGATGGTTCCGATGAATTTTTGAGTTGCTTCGCGGATTGCCAATTCGGTAATGCCGGAGACATCTACCGGTTCGGTAGGTGGTGTTTCCAGATCGCTGGAAGCAGTTGTTTGCCCGATTGTGAATGAACCCGTGTATTCTTTCTCCTGTGCCTGAAACTCTTCAATGCGCTTAGTCATTTTTCCGGTGCAGATAATCAGTAAACCGGTCGCGAGCGGATCTAATGTCCCGGCATGGCCTACCTTTTTGGTTTGAAGCCGATAGCGCAGTTTATTCACCACGTCAAATGAAGTCCATTTGAGTGGCTTATTGATGAGCAATACGCTGCCTTCTGCCGCTTCCATTACACGATCGACAATTGAATTCCCATCCATGAGAGAATCAACAAAATAGAGCCTAAAATGATCCGGTAGTAACCAAAGATTTTAAAGCCGTTTTTCGTAAGGAAAGAGATGAAAGATTTGATGGCCAACATGCCCACCACAAAGGCAACTACGTTGCCAATCGCCAGCGTGGTTAGTTCGGCAGTGCCAAAGGTGTTACCGTCTTTATAGAAGCTCAAAAGTTTGTACGCAGTGGCTGCGAACATAGTCGGCACAGCCAGAAAAAAGGAAAACTCAGCCGCCATCTTTTTGGTGAGACCTTGTGTTAATCCGCCTATAATGGTAGCAGCAGATCGTGAAACTCCGGGTATCATCGCGATGGTTTGAAAGAAACCTATTTTAAGGGCAACCGGATAGGAAACGGTTTGATCGCCCGCTTCTTCTGTTTTTTTGAAGAGTTTATCGATGAATAAAAACAAAATCCCGCCAAGGATTAACGTAACGGCCACCACATCCACGCGTTCCAGTAAGGCATCGATTTTCTTGTTAAATAGAAAACCTAAAACAGCAGCCGGAATAAACGCAACAAATAGTTTGAAATAGAAATCGAAGGTTTGAAAGAAACGCTTCCAGTAAAGCACGACTACCGAAGCAATAGCACCGAGCTGAATGGCAACTGTAAAGGTTTTGGTAAATGGATCAGAAGCGATACCCATCAAGGAAGATGCAATGATCATGTGTCCGGTAGAAGAAACGGGCAAAAACTCCGTAAGTCCCTCTACAATAGCGAGAATGATGGCCTCCCAATTCGACATGGGTTATTTGCTTTCTTTGGGCGTATGCAGAATAGCGAAGATTTCCAATACGAAACCGGTCAATACGATGAGCGGACCAAGGGTTAATCCTAAGAAACCGAACCCATGTGTTTCTTTGTCCATGGCCATAATAGTGAAGCCGACAATCAGGGTTACAATGCCCGCAATCATCAACTGGTAATTCTTCTTGCCGAAAGGTAATTTGCTCATGTTAAAATAATTCGTCCAAAGATAAGCGTAAATACTTTGCCACCGCGCGGTAGGTGCTGGTTACTGCCACCACCATTCCCAAAATCAGAAGTGATCCGCCCAGCAAATAAAGGCGACTGGTATTTTGTATTAAGTTAAGATCTTCAATTCGTTGTGTAGTAAATGAAACCAATAGATAGAGTAGGAGACAAGCAATGAGTCCGGCTAATGCCCCATGCCACATAGCTTGAAACAGAAATGGTCGCTGAATGAACCATTTTTTTGCGCCTACCAATTGCATGCTGCGAATGATGAATCGCTGTGAGAATAAAGCCAATCGAACGGTATTGTTGATAAGGAGTACTACTGTTACCAGCAATAGCGCTACCAATCCCATTAAAACCAACCCGATTTTGGTCACGTTTTCGTTAATTGATTCGATCACGTTTTCAACATAATACACTTGAAATACACCGTCCAGTTTTTCAGTATCTTTTTTGATTTTAGCCAAGCTGGCTTTGTCATGATAGGCCGGATCGATGCGAACTAAGTAAGCATCGCGCAATGGATTTTCACCTAAAAACTTTTTGAAATCTTCGCCCGTTTCACGAATGAATTCTTTAGCCGCTGATTCCTTGGATACGAATAGAATAGCTCCTTCCGAGGCTGTTTTCGAAACAAAGTAAGACGACTTTAGTCGGGATTGAATCTTATTAATTTGTTCTTTGGAGAGCTGATTCTTCAGGTATACCTGAATTTTTACATTCTCTCGCACAGTCCGTTCCAACTCTTTGGAATAAATGACCAGCGTGCCAAACACGCCTATGGCAAATAGAGCCAGCGTAATGCTAAAAACGACACTCACATATGGATAGCTTCCGAGTTTCTTCTTTCTGAATTTAGATTTGCCTGCTTCCATAAGCTGCAAATATAATAAAAAGAAACCCTCTCGGTAGGAGAGGGTTTCGAACCTTTAAACCTGAAAATCCAAAATTATCGACTCTTGTATTCTTTCAATTTGCTGATCAACGCCTGGTTTTGAATAGCTTCCAACGCGGTGATAGTCGTTGCTTTTTCATTGAGCGAATAGTAGTTGTCTTTGTAGAATAAAAAGACTGAGTGTGATTCGCCATTGATCTCGAGGATTTCATACAGTCCTTTGTCGAAAGTACCATACAAAAACAACTTGCCCTGATTAAACTGATAATGGAATGGAAACTTCTTGTTTGTTGCATCCACTTCCACAGCTATATGAGACGGTGTAATTGCATTTTTGACAACGTCATTGGAAGGAATCGAAGCATTGTTGCCTTCCGTCATGTCTTTAGTAGGATCCACCACATCAATTTTAGGTTGCTGGACCGGAGTGACAGCTGGCTTAGATTCTTTTGCTTGTTTTTGTTCTACCGTATTCGATGGCGTCTTTTCAGTTGCAGCAGGTGTCGGTTCAGCGGTAGGCTCTTCCAGCGGCTCAAAATCAGCTGGATTTACCTTTTGAATGGAATCCTCCAGAGAAGTGGCCATTTTCGGCTGTTCACTGCTGTAATTGAAATAATAGCTGAAGGCAAGAATCATTGCTCCGGCACCTACAATACTGGCGGCCATGCGCATGACCGGCAAACTGATGGACACCGTTGCTGAAACAGGCACTTGGTTGAGCATCGTTTTGAGTTCGGCTGCTCGGGCTTTACGCACGCTTTCAATAATTTGTTTTTGCAACTCCACCTCTGCCTTCAAGGCAGGGTCGGTTGCCATTTGATTTTCAAACGCAGCTTTGTCCGAATCGCTCAAGCGATTGGTCAAATAGTCGTCAATTAATTCTATGTTACTCATGATGTTGTTAATCTAAAAAATCCTGCTCCGAATATTGAGCCTTCACTAATTCATCCAGTTTTTGTTTGCATTTATATTTCTTGGTCTTGGCAGTATCCGTGTTAGCGAATCCCAATTTTTCGGCTATTTCCTGCATCGACATCTCGTCAAAATAATAGTACATCAAAACCTTTCTACACGTTTCACCGAGTTGATCTAAGCACTTGGCCATAATCTTTTCTCGTTCCGGGCTATCCATATCAATGGATATTGGCGTATCCTTTTCTTCATTCGAAAGACGTTTCTTTCGATCGAGCTCTTTTCTCCACAAATTTTGGCAAATACTGTAGATGAAGGTGCTCATTTTGGAAGTCAAAATCAGATTACCTGATCTCGCCTTTTGCCAGAATACAACCAGTGCATCCTGATATACGTCTCTAGCTTCTTCTTCGGTACCGCTGTTGGAGATAACGAGTTTCGTCATCATGCGGTAGTACTTTTTGTAGATTAATTCGAGGGCTTTTTCATCCCCTTTCGTAATCCTTTCAAAGATTTCCTTTTCGTCAAGCTGAGAACTGGTTTTGAATACACGTAATGCCACAATTGGTAACCTTTAGGTAATGGGATGGGGTGTTTATGTCGTTAAAGTTCACATTTTTTTAGATAAAACAACCAATAGTTACGGTCGCTGCCAGGTTTGGGTACGGTAAAACGGACCTAAGTAACCACGGACTTTCAACTCATTTCCCTCTACCCAGATTTTGCACCGGTAAACTTTACCCACCTCCGGGTCCAAGATATTTCCGCCCGAGTACTCATCTCCATCTTTTTTCATATCTCGCATAATTTCCATTCCGATGATCTTTTTGTTATAGCGATTATCATCCGTGGGGCATTTATCACAGATGGGATCGGTTCTTTTAGGGTCGGTGGGAAATATCTTAATAATTTTGCCATAAACCTTTCCGTCACGCTCGCTAATCTCAATGATGGACTTGGCTGCCCCAGTTTTATCGTCAATCGATTTCCATTTTCCCAATACAGAGTTTTGAGCCAGGGCGGATACTGATAGAATGGCGCCCATGATGATCAAATAAAATGACTTCATAGATAATACATTTGATTTCAGATGGTGCTAAAAGTAGTGATTGAAGGCCAAAAATGAAAAAAGCACCGGAAGTTGATTCCGATGCTTTTTAGATGTTCTTAAAACTTTGATTTATGGTTGTTTTACCTCAGTTACATGAGTAACTGACTCGATTACCGGTTTTCGTGCTGACTTTGCAGTGGCAGGCACTCCTTTCACCAATAAAGGTGCGATTACCAACGCTACAATCGACATCAGTTTGATCAAGATGTTCAAAGAAGGGCCAGAAGTATCTTTGAAAGGATCGCCCACAGTATCGCCAGTTACGGCCGCTTTGTGCGGTTCTGATTTCTTGTAGTACGTCTGTCCGTTGATTTCTACACCTTCTTCGAAGCTTTTCTTGGCGTTATCCCAAGCACCGCCTGCATTCGATTGGAAAATAGCCATCAATACACCAGATACAGTAACACCAGCCAGCATACCACCTAAGGCTTCTACACCAAATCCAGGCAAGAATGCAATCACTACAGGCACAATCACGGCCATCAGACCAGGAAGTACCATTTCTTTTAAGGCGGCTTTAGTAGAGATTTCTACGCATTTGCCATATTCGGCAGAGCCATCGGCATCATGGAAGGTTTTTTGGTCTTCGGCAGACCAGTCTTTCATGTCTTTGTCGCCATTTTTCTTCATCACGGCTAAAGCTGATTTTAACAAAGGAATATCATTGAACTGTCTGCGTACTTCTTCAATCATCGCCATAGCGGCACGACCTACAGCACCCATCGCTAGGGCAGAGAATACAAATGGTAACATACCACCAATGAATAATCCGGCCATTACATTGGCTTTGGAAACATCAATGGAGTTGATTTGAGCAGTTGTCATGAAAGCACCGAATAATGCAAGTGCGGTTAATGCTGCAGAAGCAATCGCGAAGCCTTTTCCGATCGCAGCTGTTGTGTTACCTACGGCATCCAACTTATCAGTTCTGGAGCGAACTTCTTTAGGAAGCTCAGACATTTCCGCAATACCACCGGCATTGTCAGAAATAGGTCCGTACGCATCAACAGCTAATTGAATTCCAAGATTTGAAAGCATACCTACGGCTGCGATGGCAATACCATACAATCCGCCAAAATAGAAGGCTCCGATGATGGAGAAAGCGATAACGAGTGTTGGAAGCATGGTTGACATCATACCCACACCAAGACCTGCGATAATGTTTGTTGCGGCACCTGTAGAAGATTGGCGAACAATAGATAATACCGGCTTTTTGCCCATGGCTGTGTAGTATTCAGTGATCAGACCTACTAACACACCACCAATCAAACCGATAATGGTTGCCCAGAATACACCTAATGAAGTCATTACTCGAACAGTAGGGTTGCCTGCGGCATCTCTATATAATAAATCATTGTAAGTCCATTCTGCAGGAAGCATCCAGGTGATGATGAAATACGAAGCGATGATCATCACAATAGAAGAAGAGAATTCGCCCATATTCAAGGCTCTTTGAGGATCGCCACCTTCTTTTACTTTTACGAAGAAAGTACCAACGAATGACATGATGATACCAACGCCTGCTAACACAAGTGGTAACAATACAGCAGAAAGTCCATTGAAGTTATCGTTGAAGCCGGGAACCATGAAAGCAGCACCCAATACCATCGTTCCGACAATAGAACCTACATACGATTCAAATAAGTCGGCACCCATACCAGCAACGTCACCTACGTTATCGCCCACGTTATCGGCAATCGTTGCAGGATTCAACGGATGATCTTCGGGGATACCGGCTTCTACTTTACCCACTAAGTCAGCACCTACGTCAGCCGCTTTGGTATAAATACCGCCACCTACACGTGCAAACAAAGCGATTGAAGAAGCACCAAATGAGAAACCAGTTATAATAGTGATGACACGGGTCACATTTTCTTGTGTGTCCATGCCGAACATATTTCCATAAACGATTAAAAGAACGCTCAAACCTAAAACCCCGATACCTACGACCCCCATACCCATCACCGAACCACCTACGAAGGCGATTTCAAGGGCTTTGCCTAGGCTATTTCTGGCAGCGTTGGTGGTTCTTACGTTGGCTTTGGTAGCCACACGCATTCCGATAAATCCGGCTAATGCAGAGCTAAATGCACCTAATGCAAAAGATACCCCTACGAGAGGTGAAGATGTTGTGCTATTCGCAGTAACGGCCAATAAAACGGCCACACAGGCTACGAAAATGATCAATACTTTGTATTCGGCCTTTAAGAAAGCCATGGCGCCTTCTGCAATGTGGCTGGCGATTTTCTTCATTTTGTCGGTACCGGCATCTTGGTTGGCTACCCAGGCACTTTTCCAAACAACATACAATAAGCCCAACACTCCGAAAAGGGGCAATACATACAATAGGTTTTGCATACAGGTTTAGTTTATTAATGATCCCCCGTCCTTTTGACAGGTTTTTAAAAAGTGTGGCAAAGATAGAAGAAGGGCTAATATTTTAAAATACTGTTTTTAAAGGCTTTTTGAGCTCAACTATAGCCCAAACATCGCCTTCAAGGCCAGCCATAATTTCTTCTTGGCGGCATCATCGGGAAGGAGCGAGGTAAGGCTATCGGCTAGTACCACCTTTTTGTCAGAAACGGTCAGCGATTCGTAGGGATTGACTCCCGCAAGGGTTAAACCAAAAACAATCACATGGCTTGGGCTATCCACCAGCTTATTCAAATCTAAAGATGACTGATGGATGATGCGTACCCGATCGATGCCAAGCTTTAAGGCATTAAGAATTTTAGAAAGTTGGGTTCTTTCTTCCGGAGTAATGGCAGTCCACGGCTTTTCAATGATCACCGTTACCGGACTTGGTACTTGATACAGCGTATCGGAATAGATTACTTCGGCTTCGGTCATTCTTTAATATCAAAAATTGATTTTAATTCGTGCGCATCGCTGGGCTTCATTCTTCCGCCCAGAATCAAACGCAGTTGGCGTCTGCGCAAAGCACCCCGATACAATTCTTTCTCTTCTTCTGTTTCCGGTTCGATCTCAGGAATAGGCACCGGGTTACCGTTGGCATCTACCGCCACAAAAGTAAAGTAAGCGGAGTTGCTGGCAATCTTTTTTCCTTCCGGAATATTTTCGGCATCCACATCGATTCGGATTTCAACCGAAGAGTTGAATGCACGAGTCGCTTTCGCGCGAAGCGTCACCACGTCACCCAATCGAATGGGCTCACGGAAGGAAATATTATCGACCGATGCAGTCACCACAATGCTGTTGCAATGCTTTTGTCCGGCTATGGCCGATACGATATCCATCCAGTGCATGAGGCGACCACCCATTAAGTTGTTAAGTGTGTTGGTGTCGTTGGGTAATACCAATTCAGTCATGCTAACAGATGACTCGCGCGGGAACTTCTTCTTTCTTTCCATTCTTCAATTTTGCGGCAAGTTACTACTAACCGTTAGTTTGTTTTTTCTTTCGAATGAAAAATTCTCAAAAAATATTTTGCATTAGTCGTGGGCTATGCTCTTCTTGCGTGAGAATTATGGTAAACGCTACGACATCTACAACAACTTCAGTAATTGCTACAACAATTACTATCACTACTATTACGGGGTAGCTCCCTCCATTAATTAAACTCCACCCATATATTATTTTTTATTGATCACCTGAAACTCAGGCTCGGATCTGTGTTTTATTCACTCTAATTCTTAGTCATTGATTTTTACTTTTTAGTTTATGAAGGTTTTAAAATTCGGAGGTTCATCGGTAGCTACTCCCGCTCGCATCAAATCAGTTATTGACATTGTAAAACCCTATCTCGCGCAAGAGAAAATTACGATTGTGTTCTCTGCATTTGGCGGAGTGACCGATACGTTGATTCAGTTAAGCACGCTGGCACTGCAAGGCAACACCGACTATAAGCAACAGTTGGAGCAAATTGAAAAGCGACACTTGGAAGCCGTCCGTGAATTGGTGGATATTCAAAGACAAAGCACGGTAATTGCTCAGGTCAAAATTACGATTAATGAACTGGAAGATATTTTGAATGGTATTTTCTTAATCAAAGAAAGAACCCTCCGCTCGTTGGATTATATCATGAGCTTTGGCGAGCGTTTATCGGCTTATATTATTTCTGAAGGATTTTTATCACAGGGAATTGAAGCGGAATTTTTAGATGCGCGCCAGGTGGTGAAGACCGACAATAATTTCGGCTACGCCAAAATTGATTTCGCTGCAACCAATCAATTGATTGCAGAACACTTTCAACATCATCCGCAATTGCAGATTGTCACCGGATTTATTGGTACTTCTCCTTCCGGAGAAACCACAACGATTGGACGAAGTGGCTCTGACTATACCGCAGCGATTTTTGCTGCAGCGCTAAATGCTGCATCGCTGGAAATTTGGACCGATGTAGATGGTATGATGACAGCCGATCCACGGAAAGTGAAGAAAGCTTTTACCGTGGCCGAGATGACGTACCAAGAGGCGATGGAACTTTCACACTTCGGTGCAAAAGTTATTTTTCCGGCTACCATGCAACCGGCCATGGCGCGGCAGATTCCAATCTGGATCAAGAATACATTCAATCCCACTTTTCAAGGCTCCGTGATTAAAGCCGATGCCAATGGTAAATCACTTTTGATCAAAGGTGTTTCTTCCATGGCCAATATCAGTTTACTGAATGTTCAGGGCAGCGGATTGCAAGGTGTGGTGGGTGTATCCATGCGCTTGTTTGGAATTCTTGCCAAAGAGAAAATCAATGTTATATTAATTAGTCAGGCATCATCTGAGCATTCCATCTGTTTTGCGATTGAAACATCGTATGCAACTAAGGCGAAGGAAGCGATTGAGTTGGAGTTTCAATATGAAATTCGTGGAGGTGAAATGGATGAAGTGATGGTGGAAAACAACCTGACCATTATTGCTGTGGTGGGAGAAGGGATGAAGCACAACCCCGGCACGAGCGGCAGAATGTTTGGCGCGCTCGGGAAAGCCGGTGTGAATATCAATGCGATCGCTCAAGGTTCTTCGGAGTTGAATATATCTGCAGTGATCCAGCAAACCGATACCACCAAAGCGCTAAATGTGTTGCATGAAGCATTCTTTTTATCGGATCGTAAAGTGCTCAATATCTTTTTGGTTGGAACCGGATTGATTGGTAAAGAATTGATGCTCATGGTTAATCAGCAATACCAAAAACTGGCTTCAGAAAATCATTTGGAAGTCAACTTTGTCGGGCTCGCTAATAGTCGCAAGATGTTTTTTAAGGAAGAAGGTATCTCTCTTGAGAATGGCATTGATTTATTGCTGAACAGTCATCAAACCATGAGCATGGCTGCTTACTTTGAAAACATGGTAGCGCTGAATTTGTCGAATAGCATTTTTGTGGATTGCACCAGCAGCGAAGAAGTGGCCGGTTATTATGAACGCATTTTGGCGTCCAACATCAGCATCGTTACCCCGAATAAAAAAGCTAACTCCGGATCATATTCCAATTATCAAAAATTAAAATCAACCGCCAGCAAACGAGGCGTTCGCTTCTTGTATGAAACTAATGTTGGTGCTGGGTTGCCAGTTATCAACACCTTAAATGATTTATTGATTAGTGGCGACAAAGCGTTGCGCATTGAAGCTGTGTTAAGCGGTACGCTCAATTTTATCTTTAGTTCATTCAACGGTAATCGAAAGTTTAGTGAGATTGTAAAAGAAGCAAAAGAAAAAGGTTTTACAGAACCTGATCCCCGCGATGATTTGAATGGCATGGATGTGGCACGCAAAGCGTTGATCCTATCGCGCGAAATTGGTTTGCCGTTAGAGCTTTCGGATGTGCAGGTAGAAAATCTGGTGCCGGAAGAATGCCGAGGTGAAATGTCGGTGGAGGAATTTTTTAAACGATTGGAAAATTTTAATTCGCATTATTCCGGTTTGTTTGATAAAGCCAACGGAAAAGGAGAGAAGCTTCGTTACATGGCGGTGATTGAAAATGGAAGAGCGCGTGTGTCGCTGGCTTCGGTAGGAGCGAATCATCCTTTCTTTTCATTGGCCGGAAGTGATAACATCATCTTGCTCACTACCGAGCGCTACAAAGAGCGCCCGATGGTTATTCGCGGACCGGGTGCCGGTGCAGAGGTAACAGCTGCTGGCGTATTTGCCGATATTATTCGAATTGGAAATTATACCAACTAATATGAAGAGTTCAGTAAGAGCGTTTGCTCCGGCTACGGTTGCCAATGTGTGTTGTGGGTTTGATGTGTTAGGCTTTGCAGTGGATCATCCCGGTGATGAAGTAGTGTTGACGTTGAATGATTCGCGTGAAGTTTCCATTTCACAAATTGTTGGTGATGGCGGTCGACTGCCACGTGAGGCTGGAAAAAATACAGCGGGTGTAGCAGTACAGTCCTATCTCCAAGCCATTGGCGAACAAGTAGGAGTGGAGATTCAACTATTTAAGAACTTACCATTAGGCAGCGGGATGGGGTCGAGTGCCGCGAGTGGCGTAGCGGCATTGGTAGCAATCAACCATCTGATGGGCAATCGCCTGACGCGAAAAGAGTTGGTACCCTTTGCGATGGAAGCAGAACGCATCGCATGTGGATCAGCACATGCGGATAATGTGGCGCCCAGTTTAATGGGCGGCTTTGTGTTGATTCGTGATTATCAACCGTTGGATGTAGTGAAGATTGATGTAAAGTTGGAATTGTATTGTACATTGGTTCATCCACACATTGAAGTAAAAACTTCCGATTCGCGGAGAGTGCTTCGTCCTACTGTGTCATTGCGCGATGCTGTGATACAGAGTGGAAATATTGCCGGACTGATGTTGGGCCTCACACAATCCGATTATGCATTGATTGCACGGTCATTGAAGGATGTAATTGCAGAGCCGGTTCGTTCTGCATTTATTCCGGGTTTCGAAGCGGTTCGATCTGCGGCAGTTGGTACAGGTGGATTGGGCTGCGGTATTTCCGGATCGGGACCAACCTTGTTTGCACTGAGTTCTAAATTAGAAATTGCTAGGCAGGTAGCCAAGGCGATGCAGCACGAATTTGCGAATCATCAATTAAAAACCGATGTGGTGATTTCAAAACTAAATCCGGAAGGAGCCAAAATCATTTAGTTAATAGCGATCAGGAAATTATGAAGTATTATAGTACCAGCAATCGAAAATTAGAAGTAGGATTACGCGAAGCGGTGATTCAAGGGCTTGCGCCCGATGGTGGATTATTTATGCCGGAGCAAATTCCGGTATTGCCAGATTCTTTTTTTGCCTCGCTACCGCAATTATCTTTTCAGGAAATCGGTTATGAAGTGGCTAATCTATTTTTGAAAGGAGATGTGCCCGATGCAGACATTCATAGAATGGTGAATCATACGTTGCAATTCGATGCGCCTCTTGTTTATGTTCGCGACCAGATTCATTCACTGGAATTGTTTCATGGCCCTACATTGGCATTTAAAGATTTTGGTGCGCGCTTTTTATCGGGGTTATTGGGATACTTTGCACAGCAACAAGATCGCGAGATTACGATTCTGGTGGCAACTTCCGGAGATACCGGCAGCGCAGTAGCGAATGGATTTTATAATGTGCCGGGCACACGTGTTGTGGTGTTATATCCTTCAGGTAAGGTGAGTGAAATTCAAGAGAAACAATTTACTACCTTGGGTGGAAACATTACGGCATTAGAAATTGATGGCACCTTTGACGATTGCCAGCGATTGGTGAAGCAAGCTTTTGGCGACACGGAGTTGAAACAAAAATTGTTTTTGACTTCGGCTAACTCCATCAACATCGCTCGACTTTTACCCCAGTCGTTTTATTACTTCCGCGCCTTCGCGCAATTGAGGATTCAAAACAAACGTCTAGTGTTTTCGGTACCAAGTGGAAACTTTGGAAACCTAACGGCAGGTTTATTCGCTAAGAGGATGGGCCTTCCCATTGATCAGATGATTGCCGCTACCAACGCAAATGACATTGTGCCGAATTATTTGGAATCAGGTATCTTTTCACCCCGTGTGTCACAAGCCACGATCAGCAATGCAATGGATGTGGGAAACCCGAGCAACTTTGTCCGCATGCAACAATTGTATCAAAATGATTTTGAAAGGTTGAATGCCGATGTAAAAGGCTGTCGGTTTACAGACGGTCAGACTCGCGCGGCTATGCAGCAGGGTTATCGCAATCATCGTTATTTGATGGATCCACATGGAGCTATTGGCTACATGGGTCTGCAAAAACTTTTAAGTGATGAAAGTATAGGTGTATTTTTAGAAACCGCGCACCCCGCTAAGTTCAAAGATGTGGTAGAAGAGAGCATAGGGGATACCATTGAATTACCCGCTCGCTTGCAAGAGTTTATGAATCGTGAGAAAAAGTCAATTCAAATGGATGCTGGCTTTGAATCTTTGAAAGGTTTTTTGATGGAGTTTTGATACTAATGAATGACACTGTCTTCAATACAGTTTATTACATTTTTCAGTCCAATGCTAAGTTCGCTTGCAGTTGGATATCCAAAACCAATTCGCATGTAGTGTTGATTTTGTTCGAACCAATGTCCACCACCCACTACTGTATGATAATGGCTGTACAACCGATCGTTGAATCTTGAAAAATCTATTTGGATCGATTTTTTGATTCGTGGAAACACCACCGCGCCTGCATCAGGTGTAAACCATTCAAAGACGGCTTCATTTGCTTTTAGCCACTCTTCTACAATTTGATAATTAGTTTGTAAAGTTGAATGAACTTCTTTCAATAACTTTTCTTTCTGTAAAAAGATTTGGAGCGCAATGTATTCATCTACTACTGAATTGCTGATGATCATTTGCTCTTTGGCTGCCAGTAAATCGTGTTGCAGCTTTGCATCGCGACTAATCACCCAGCCAATCCGAATACCGGGCGCGCCAAATGCTTTTGAAAGCGAAGAGACCGAAATCACTCGATTGCTTTTTTCTGCGAAGTAGGGAAGTAGAGGAGTTTTAAAATTCAGATGCCGATACGTTTCGTCTATTAACAAATAGCAACCCTGCTTTTCACCGAGTTGGATGAGTGAGTCAATCGTAGATTGCGAAACAAATACACCTGTAGGATTGTGGGGATGCGTGATACTGATTAATTTGGTGTTGGATCGAATCGCTTTTTGAATTTGATCTATGTCCGGTTGAAATCCGCTTTCGAATGATAAGTCAATGACCGACATGCCGCATCGAATGCCGCGCGGAGTTTCTAAGTTGGTTCCATAATTGGGGCGCACCACAATCAGATGATCTTCTGGATTGAGTAGTGTTGTGGCAACCAGATACAAGGCTTGTGCGGCTCCTGCAGTTACGAGCACGTGCTCGGCCTTCAGTACCTTGCTCTCCTCGCAGATTGCTTCTTGTAATTGCGGCAATCCCCGATGATGTCCGTAATTCATCAAAACGTTTGAAAGATCAATTCCCAATTCTCCAATGGTTCGATCGCGCACCGAGCTTTCGGCTAAGTTGTATTGTATAGTTGAGTAGCCCATTTCTTCAGGCGATTCAACTTCGATGGGCATTCGATTAAATTTCATAGGAGAAATTGGTTGAACTATGCGTTTCGCCAACCTTGTTCACCCAACAGCGGAACAAATGCAAAGTTGTCATAGGTTTCTTTCAACAACTTTCCATTCTGCTTTTTGATGCGGACCATTTGTTGTTTCGTACGGTCGCCCACAGGAATAATCAGAATGCCTCCTTCGCTCAATTGATCTGTAAGTGCAGTAGGCACAACCGGTGCGCCTGCCGTAACGATTATTTTGTTATAAGGCGCTTTCGCCGGAATTCCTTTCGAGCCATCGCCAAAAAAGAAAAATGGTTTATAGCCTAGCTGTGGAAGGAAATCTTTGGTGTGTTCGTACAGCTTCTTTTGAAATTCAATGGTGTAAACTTTAGCACCTAGCTCTAACAATACTGCTGCTTGATAGCCTGATCCGGTGCCGATCTCCAACACCTTATCGCCTGGCTTTATTTCTAATTTTTCGGACTGGAAGGCGACCGTGTAGGGCTGGCTAATGGTCTGCCCTTCCCCAATTGGGAAAGCCTTATCTTCATAGGCATGGTTCAATAAAGCGTTGTCAAAAAAGGCATGCCTGGGCACTTTTCCGATAGCCATGAGTACATTTTCGTCTAAAATACCCTTTAAACGCAGTTTCTTTACCAGATTATTCCTTAGCCCACGCTGGCGGTAGTTGTCATCGATCATCCCTTAGTACATTGACATTTTGGCTCAAAAAAGGCCATTTTTTCATCTTTAACAAAGTTTTTGAAAATGTTTAGGAAAAATGAAACTCAACTCCCTACTTTGGGGTTCTCTAAAGCACAGCCAACACCTATTTTGCCATAGCGTTAAACTGTGTAAAACCTGACTCTGACGAGGGTCAGGTTTTTTTATTTTCCAATCAACACAAACGGCGCCCAATAGAAAGGTGCTGCATACTTTCCACTCTGTATCATTTTCAATTTGGATTGCTGCAAGGCTTGCTTGAAGCTTGGATTTTGTTGTTTCAACAAGATGGAATAAAAATCGGTCATCAAAAGAGAAGTTGATTCATCCGCCACGCTCCAGAAAGACACAATGATATTTTTGGAACCGGCATACACCAGTGCTCTCGATAATCCAATCACACCTTCGCCTTTCGAGACTTTGCCCAATCCGGTCTGACAAGCGGAAAGTACAGTCAGCTGAGCGTTAAGATTAAGATTGTAGATTTCACCTGCATATAGGTTTCCGTCCTCTTTGGCAAATGAACTTAAAAATATTCGGGATGATTCTGGATTTACTTCATCTACAATACCATGCGTGGCAAAGTGCAAATATTGATAGGAGGTGAGATCGGGTGATTTAATAGTCACTTCGTTCGCATCGCTAAACAAAACCGATTTGTTTCTTCCCTGAAAGAGATTCGCAATTGTATTTACTTCCTGTTGTGTGCCTGGCAACTCCGAGAGGCCGGTTTGCTCATCGAATTTCACCGGTGCACAGAGAAAAATCGAAGGACGGGGAATTTCATTGACCTCTTTTTTCTGCATCAGTAGGCTACTGGAAAATTCATACCCAATTGCGTAACGCTTAGTGGCATAAGCAACTTGAGAGAAATCACTTCCTTTGATTCGTGCAGTTGTCAAAGTTTCAAAGGGAAGGGTGCTCAATTTTCCCGTAGGAATGATAATCAATTCCCGAATAGAAGATGGCAGTGAAGGCAGCAATAATGGGGACAGAACAGACGCAGATTTTTGGTAGGTGTTAAACTCAGAAAACAGAATGCCATTGGTAAAACCTATGATTGTTCGATCAAAATTCGATGGTAGTGAAATGGTCTTTACTTTCAACTCCTTGGAAGTGATTTGAAATAAATACAGTTTGTTATTTTTTTCAGCGATGAAATAACTCAACACAGCCGTTTCTTTTGAAAGGGTACGCTGGATTTCACTTACTTTCAAGGTCGGTTGACTGAACTTCAGGTTGAAGTAATTCGGATACTCTTTTTCGAGTTTTGTGATGAAAGAACGATAGGAAGCATTCGCATTAAAAAGTTGTGTGCGTAATTGCTGAACCTCCTGTTCGGAGGGTTTCTGCGCTAATTTTTGAGTGACGAAAGCAATAGCGGATTTGATCACTTTTTCTTCCTCCAAAAGAGCAGGAGGAATGCCGGAGAATGATTTAGCTTGAGCATCGGCAATCGATTCTTGTAACACGGCCGATTTACTTTTTTCTGCGAAGTAAAAAGCCTTCTCCAGATATGCCTGCGGTCGCAATACGTTTTCTGATATAATCATCGCGATGCGCACACCATCTTCATAAACTTCTGCAGCCCGACTTCCCAACGAAAGCTTATCGTTTTCGTCAGCACTTTGATGACGGATTTCATCAATTAATGAATCGCTCCTGTACAGGCAATTCAAAGCGATTTTTAATTCTTCGAGCTTCAATGTTTTGCCTAAGTATTTTTCTTCAAGTGCCTGCGCTTTTAAGTTAAGCGAATAGACCAATACAGAGGGATTGTAAAATTCAGTTCCGCTCGGATTTTGTTTGATGTCTTCTGAATGAAATGAAGGTGAATTGGCAATAAGTGCCCGCTGAAAATGATTGATGGCTTCATCATAGTTGTTCTGGCTCAAATAAAGGGCACCCAATTCATTGTAGGAGCTAGCCAATTCAGGATGTTTGTTTTCGTACGCTTTTTGATAGATTGCAATGGCTTGCTTGTAATATTCGATAGCCGCCTTCGGGTTTTTTTGAAGTGCGTAGGCTCTGCCTAAATTGCGTAATACGATGGATTGATTGGGGTGACCGTTCGGATAAATTTTCTCCCAGATCTTCTTAGCCGCTTCGAAATAGTTGATGGCATCACCGAATAGTTTTAGTTGGTTATAGGCAATCCCCAGATTGGTATTTGCAATAGCCATTTTTGGATGATTGGCATCATGAATTTTTTGATAGGTGTTCAACGCTTTTTCGTAATACTCAATGGCTTTATCCGGATCGGAAACCAGATAGATCAATCCCAAATTATTATACGAAGCAGCCACTTCCTCACTGTTTTCGCCTTTTACTTTTCTTTTCAGTTGCAAGGCAGCCGTTTCATTTTCTTCTGCCTGATTGTATTTGCCGGTGGCTACGTAGTAAGATGCGAGACTGGCCAAACATTGAATGGCTTCGGTGGAATTACTCTGTTGGGTTTCGTTAAAGAGATTTAATGCGGTTTCTAAATCTTCCTTCGCCAGATCAAACCTACCTTTGGTTAAATTAAGTTTTCCTCGTGTAGATAAAACCACCGCTTCTAAAAAATGATCGCTGGTAGTAAGGTTTTTTAATATAGCTTCGGCTTCATTTACATTTCCCTGAAAGAGCAGCAATTCAGCTTTTTTGTTTTTCAGTAGAATAACATTGGATGGAGTAGTTGCATTTGCAAGTAGGCGATCAACTTGCTGGATAGCTTCCGCATAATTGGCATTGGATGCCAGTGAATCAATAGATCGGAATGAAATAGTCTGTGCGACTGCAAAGTGGCTGCCAATTCCGAATAAAAATATAAGCCAGTGTTTCATCAGAAGCGATACATGTAAGTCACCGAACTGACAAACTCGCGTGTCAACCCATCCGGACTGAATTCGCGCTGGACGATTTTATGACCGACCAGCAATTTGATGCCGGAGCGTACATTAAAATTATAACCTCCTGTGCCGATTACGGATAGGGCTAGTCCATTTCCTTCGTTACCCTTTACATCCTTCGATGTACGATTGCCACTACTGTTTGTTATCTCGTCTGTGGTTATTCTATAAATGGGCAAAAGCCCCACCGAAAAATTGAATCGTGATAACCGAAAATTTCGCTCAGCGCGCAGCATTACATCGATGCCTCTATTCAAATTTTTGGATTGTGTGTATCGATCTACGTAGGTTTGTTCTACATCACCATCCCAAGCCGACCAGGTGAATTGGTTGTTGTTTTGGTTTAGTGGTATTTGTATGCCAGTTGCAAATAGCCATTTTCGGTTAATGACGGATACGCCTGCAATAAGATCATAGGTACCCAGGCTTGTCTGGTAGTACATGGGCAAAGGCAAGCCTCGCGTTGATTTGTCAGAAGAATTCGTTGGGATTTTTCCACCTAAAGAAAGGTTCACATCAAATCGATCGGAGGAAAAGATGTTTCTCGTGAGACAAACTGACAAATCACCCAGCGAAGAGGTTTTTGCCAACTGCCCTTCAACAAATTGAAAAGGAACTTTGAGTTGGAAAGTGTATTTAGGTCCCAGACTAAAATTCATATCAGCAGTGGCGACATAAACAATGGGTGTCAATGTGGTAGTGCCGCGATAAAAGCTTACTTCCATAGACCGTAGCTTTAATTGAATTTTTTTATTGTAAGGCTGATCGGGTTTCATGGCACCCATTGTACAAAAGCCAGCATCACTACAACCCTGAGAATAGGATATAAGAGGAAATATTATTAATAGACAAACAATTATGGAAAAATGACGCATGTTACTTATGTACTAACTCACTAAGATAGTTAAATAAATTGAGCAAATCTTACTTGAGCTTTTGAGCAATCAATTCGGCAGCATTGCCAAGTCCATATAAGTTTTGAGATATGGTAAATGGCTTTCTGTTCATTTGATGATAGGCATTCATAATCAATTTTTGATCAGCACCGACTAGCTGATTCGCACCAGCTTCTATTAACTCCACCCATTCTGTCTGATCACGCAGCGTGATACAATATTTTTGAAAGAAAAAAGCTTCCTTTTGCAGACCTCCGCTATCAGTCATTACTAGGCTACAGTGTTTCAGCAGCATCAGCATATCAAAGTAGCCCAATGGCTCAACGATGTTTACATCTAATTGGATCTGGAGAGATTGGAGATAGCCTTTCGTGCGCGGGTGTAAGGGGAGAATAACGGGTGTGTTCCGGTGAATCTCATTTAGTGCGGCACATATCGCTCTCAGACGATTGGGGTCGTTGGTATTTTCGGCTCGGTGAATCGTGCACAAAACAAAGTTCCCTGACGCTAGATTAGCTTTATCCAAAATCGTAGCTACTCGCTCCGCTTTGCTCTGATAATATAACACCGCATCATACATCACATCGCCCGGCATTTCAATCTGACAATCGAAATGGTCGAACCTTTCTTTTTGTAAGTTGTTGACAGCAGTTTGAGTAGGGCAGAAAAGAATCCGGCTGATGCGGTCTGTAAGGATGCGATTCACTTCCTCGGGCATTTTCATTTCGAAGCTGCGTAAGCCTGCCTCTACGTGGGCAATAGGAATGTGCAATTTAGATGCAGCTAAAGCTCCGGCAAGTGTTGAGTTGGTGTCGCCATACACCAATACATAATCCGGCTTTTCACTCAGCAGCACAGTTTCAATCTTCTCTAGCATGCGGCCCGTCATGGCACCATGGTTCAGTCCGCTGATTTCCAGATTATAGTGCGGTGAAGGTATTTCCATTTCATCGAAAAATACCTGACTCATATTGGCATCAAAGTGCTGACCGGTGTGCACGAGTATTTCATCGATTCCTATTTTCTGAAATTGACGAGATACCGTGGCGGCTTTTACAAATTGTGGACGAGCGCCTAAAATAGTTACAACCTTCATAGCGATTGAAGCCAGTGATTATCGATGGTGGAAGCGGTTAAACAAATGCCGGAATACCTGTGATCTGATTTCCTAAAATCAACAAGTGGATATCATGTGTTCCTTCATAGGTAACAACAGATTCCAGGTTCATCATGTGACGCATAATCGGATACTCGCCCGTGATGCCCATACCACCGTGTATTTGTCTTGCCTCACGCGCAATTTCCAATGCCATCTGTACGCTGTTCCGTTTCGCCATTGAGATTTGAGGCGTAGTCGCCTTTCCTTCGTTCATCAGCATTCCCAAACGCCAGTTGAGCAATTGGGCTTTGGTTATTTCAGTCAGCATTTCGCTGAGTTTCTTTTGTACCAATTGGAAAGACGCGATCGGCTTTCCGAATTGAATGCGTTCGGCAGCGTAGCGTCTGGCTGAATCATAACAATCCATAGCCGCTCCAATAGCACCCCAGGCTATTCCATAACGAGCTGAATCCAAACACATCATAGGAGCGCCTAATCCGTTTTTGCCGGGTAGTAAATTCTCTTTGGGCACTTTCACATCATGAAACACCAACTCACCGGTGGTGCTGGCGCGTAGGCTCCATTTACCGTGTGTTTCAGGTGTGCTGAAACCGGGCATGCCGCGCTCTACAATCAACCCGTGAATTCTTCCTGCTTCGTTCTTGGCCCACACTACGGCCACATCGGCTTTCGGTGAATTGGAAATCCACATTTTGGCACCATTCAATAAATAATGATCGCCCATATCTTTAAAGTTGGTCACCATGCCACTCGGGTTGGAGCCATGATCCGGCTCCGTCAATCCGAAGCAACCCAACCACACGCCACTGGCTAGTTTGGGAAGGTATTTTTTGCGTTGTGCTTCGCTTCCAAACTTGTAAATAGGATACATCACCAATGAACCTTGAACGGAAGCAGTCGAGCGCATGCCCGAATCGCCACGCTCTATTTCTTGCATGATAATTCCGTAGGAAATGTAGTCCAGACCACCGCAACCATATTCTACCGGCAGGGTAGGACCAAACGCACCAATCTCACCGAACTTCTTTACGATCTCATAAGGAAAGTAGGCGCGCTGTGCCCAATCTTCTACATACGGGCTGATTTCCTTTTTAACGAAATCGCGCACCGAGCTGCGAATCAGCTTGTGTTCTTCGGTCAGTAAGTCATCAATCGCGTAGAAATCAGGTTGTTCGTAGCGATCTTGCTTCAAAGATTTTTTTGCGATGGTTTCGGAAGTAGAAGAATGACTGGACATACGTTTTTTGGTTATTCTATTTGAAAGGTTCAAATTTACACACTTAATTCAATTCAAAATCTAAAATCCAATTTTCCGACATGGAATTAAATCCCACCTTGGTAGAGCAGGTAAAGAAGTTGCAACAAAAGTATGCGGTGATGGGGCAAGATCTGTCTTCGTACCTGGATGGATTGTTGCATGCGGATTATCTCACCTATTGGGATTACATTCACTTGGATACTTTATTGAGTTTACAAAACCCGAAGACCCAATTTCCGGACGAAAAAATTTTCATTGTATACCATCAGATTACCGAATTGTATTTCAATTTGATCTTGTGGGAAATCGAGCAGATCGCCAATCATGAATCACTCACCGAGAAGTTTTTTGTAGAGCGACTCGATCGCATCGTCCGTTATTTTCAATTACTCGAGAATTCATTTGCCGTGATGGTGAACGGAATGGAGCGTGAGCAATTCTTAAAATTCAGAATGTCGTTGCTGCCGGCATCCGGATTTCAGTCCGCGCAATATCGTTTAATCGAACTTTGTTCAACTGATACGATCAATTTAGTGAATAGCGCTGAACGCGAAGCGTTGGCCGAATACAGCGACATCGGTCAACAGATTGATAAATTGTATTGGCGTAGCGGAGCCACCGAATTAGCCACCGGAAGCAAAACTCTGACCCTTCAGCAATTTGAAGAAAAGTACATCAAGCTATTTCGCGAAACCGGCATGAAATACCGCAACAAGAATCTCTGGAAGTTATATGAAACCCATTTCAAAGGTTCTGCCGATGCCATCGCACGCATGCGCGAATTCGATCAACTCGCCAACGTGCTGTGGCCGTTAGCGCACTTGAAATCTGCAGGTCATTATTTGCATCGCGACCCAGAAGACATCAAAGCTACCGGAGGCACCAACTGGCAAAAATATTTACCTCCGCGTTTTCAAAAAATCATTTTCTTTCCCGAGTTATGGTCGGCTGAGGAGAAAGCCGAATGGGGCAAAGCGGCCATTCTGAAACACTAGGGCTGCCACGCAATTATCATTACCTTTGCGAGGTGAAAAGACTTGCATTGATTCCCCTGCTTTGCTTGCCCGTTCTTGCCTTGTCGCAAGGCGTTACGCGTTTCTCGTACCATGATGCCGCCAAGAAAAACCTGAAAGAAGTGTATCAGGTGCGCGACACCATTTCGAATATCTTACAAGGTCGCTATATCTCTTATTTCCTCAACGGAAACATTGAATCCAAAGGGCAATTTGTCAATAATGAAACGACCGGCATGTGGGAGTTTTATTTTGAAACCGGTAACCTGCGCATGCGTGGCATTCTTCGGCAAAATTCCAACTTCGGCAACTGGGAATTCTTCTATGAGAGCGGTAAGAAAAGCATGGAAGGAACCATCGATGAAAAAAAACGCGAAGGGTTGTGGAAACTGTATTATGAAAGTGGGGAGTTAAAAGAATCCGGCAACTATCTCCACGAAAAGCGCTCCGGTGTTTGGACTACCTATTTTGAAGATGGATTGAAGCGCGGTGAAATTGATTACAAGGATGACTTTGGTCGTTACACGGAATACTATCATTCCGGCAAATTGTATGGCGAAGGCCCTCGCTCCGGCACCCGCAATGTTGGCCAGTGGAAGTTTTATTCGGAAGACGGCTATTTGGAAAGCGAAGGTGAGTTTGTGAATGGCAAAAAGAGTGGAACGTGGAAGAAGTATTATCCTTCCGGCAAATTGTTGGCTACCGGTGCCTTTGAAAATGATGAGCTCAGCGGTGAATGGATATATTACTTTGAAGAAGGCACTGTCAATTCGAAGGGAATGTACACCGATGGAAAAAAGTCAGGCTATTGGTCGTCCACCGACCGCAATGGAAAAAAGTTCAGCGAAATTACCTACACACAAGGCGTAGGCGAATACCGCGAGTATTATGCGAGCGGAAAATTAAAAGCAAAAGGAATGAAGCGGCAAGATGTGCACGTGGGCAAGTGGGAATACTTTTTTGAAGATGGAAAGCTGGAAGGCGAGTGCGAATATGAAAATGGGAAGGGCGATTACACCGGCTACTTTCCGAATGGCGCCTTACAAACCAAAGGGCGAATGGAAGGAGATATTCGTGTGGGCACGTGGGAACTCTATGAACAAGATGGGAAACTGTCCGGCTATTACAAACCCATTTATGACGATCAAAAATTAGCCAATCAAATTGAAGAGTTGGTAAAAAAGCCAAAGACGATTATTCCGCAACAGCGTTCGCGCAAGCGCACCGGCTTTTATTATTTCGCGCCTCTTTACCCCGAATACCATGGCGTGATCGTAGCTGCGAATCCGGCATTTTCGTTCATCGGTTCATTGCCCGTTTCGATCGAGTTTTATAATCAAGAGCGACTGGGGCATGAGTTTTCGTTTGTAGGCTTACGCGATCCCTTTTTTACAGCCGATGCCGATGTGGCAAAAAACAAAACATTCACCAGAGGCTATTCGATATCCGTACGCCAGAAATTTTACAATCCACTTAAAACAGGTATGTGGTATTTTGGACATCAGGTGCAGTTGACCAATCTTAGCCACTTTGCCAATGTTGACCTGGTTTTTCCGGTTTCTCAGGTTGCCCGTGTCATTGCTAATGCCAGCGAACAAAAAGCAGAATATGGCTTATTCGTTGGCTTGCGCCTGATGGAGAAGAATGACGGAAATGGATTTTCCATCGATACTTTTGCCGGATACAATTTTGGCTTCCGGTCATTCTCGGTCGACCCCATTTATGCCGACATATTTAAGAACGTAAACCAATCTTCTTTCTCGCAAAGTTTTAACTTTGGAATTAATTTCGGTTACTCGTTTTCGTTTGACGGACGCAGGTAATCACTACTTGAAGGGATAACTACCTTTCCAACTATGAACAATACACAAGAAGTAAATCTGTCGCCCGAAGAGGCATTTAGCGAAGAGCTTTCTACGCACCTTTTTCACAAACTGCATCTGCCGCAAGATGGAAATCTTTTTGTACGCCCCCTGCGAAGGTCCATTGACGCGCGCGGGCGTGAGGTGGTCGTCAATTTTTTGGTGGAGATCATCGATACAGAAAAAGTACCTGATCGGATTACCTACCGAAAGCCACAGCAAAGTGTTTCACAAGCTCCTTCCGTCATCATTGTAGGAGCCGGTCCAGCCGGATTATTTGCAGCATTGCGATTGATTGAATTAGGCGTCAAGCCAATTTTGTTAGAGCGAGGAAAAGATGTGCAGGCCCGTAGACGGGATATCGCAGCCATTAACAAACAACATATTGTCAACCCGGAATCCAATTACTGCTTTGGCGAAGGCGGAGCCGGCACGTATTCCGATGGAAAACTTTATACCCGCTCTAAGAAGCGTGGCGATATCAAACGAATCTTAGAGATACTGGTAGCCCACGGTGCCAAAGAGGAAATACTTTTTGACGCGCATCCGCATATTGGAACTAATAAATTACCCTTACTGGTGGCTGAGTTGCGACAAACCATTCTGGCCTTGGGTGGAGAAGTTCACTTCAATACCTGTGTGAAAGAGTTTATCCTACGCAATGGTGAAATGAAAGGTGTAGTCACCACTGATCATACTCGTTGGGAAGCCAATGCAGTGATCCTCGCTACGGGACATTCGGCCAGAGATATTTTTCACAAACTGCATCAGCAGCAGATTTTGATTGAAGCCAAGCCCTTTGCATTAGGCGTACGGGTAGAACATCAGCAACAGTTGATCGACCAGGTTCAATATCATTGTAAAACCGATCGTGGGCTTTTTCTTCCGGCATCATCCTATGCGCTGGTGCACCAGGCGAAGGTGAACGGTAAGGAGCGAGGTGTGTTTTCATTTTGTATGTGCCCCGGTGGATTCATCGTACCTGCCGCCACCAGTCCGGGTGAGGTAGTCGTCAATGGGATGAGTCCCTCACGAAGAGACTCCCGCTTTGCCAATTCAGGCATCGTTATGTCGGTAGAAGAAGCGGACTATCAAAAATATGCACAACATGGCCCGCTGGCAGGATTATATTTTCAGAGTGAAATTGAAAAGAAAGCTTGTGACGTGGCAGGGCATACGCAAGTGGCTCCCGCACAGCGCTTAGTTGATTTCGTAGAGAAGAAAACTTCTGCATCATTGTTAGATACATCGTATCAACCGGGTCTTCAGTCAGCCGACATGCGCGAGGTGCTACCTCCCTTTATAGCAGATGGTTTACGGCAAGGATTTAAAAACTTTGGAACGAAGATGCGCGGTTATTTAACCAACGATGCGCAAGTGGTAGGAGTGGAGAGCCGTACTTCATCTCCTGTACGCATTCCGCGTGATAAAGAAACATTAGAACATCCACAAGTTAAGCGGTTTTTCCCTTGCGGGGAAGGTGCGGGCTTTGCAGGAGGAATCGTTTCAGCAGCCATGGATGGTGAGCGTTGTGCAGAGGCAGCGGCCAGACTTTATGTACGTTGAGTTAGGTGTGCCCAGCAAGCTTACGGAATTCTTGCAGTTTGCCTGCATTTGGCGGCAGAATCAGATTAATAAGGAAGGATATTGCTTTGAAAAATCAGTATACTTTATTTTCTTTAGGTTATTCTATTTGAACAAAGCCGTGCCCAGTTTTTGAAGTGATCGGTTGAAATAGAAAATGGTTTACCATTCTCACATCCTATGGATCGAAATTCAACAAAGCAATTTCTTCGCATTTCATTACTCATAATAGGTTTCCAATTCACCCTTTGCCAGAAGAGTTATAGTCAGGAAATTTTTGGTGCACCGCCAATGCGTGTTTATGATAATCAGGATGCGAGGCTTATTTCTTCTATTGTACAGGACGATCGGGGAATAATCTATCTCACAACTTCACGTGGAGTCATTGCTTACGATGGGGTTGATTTTGAAACCATTAAAACTGGTTTCTCCGGAATTGCGAAATTGATCAAAGATGCTCAGGGAGATATCTACTTGGCTACCAATCAGGATTTTCTTAAGGCAGAAGTAGACTCGATAGGTAAGATAGTCTTCAAAAGTCTATTTCCAGCTGATTCAACCAAGGTGAGCATAGGCGTCACTACATTGCTTACATCAAGTAAATATGTGTATTGTATTGGAGATGCCGGTATTTATGAATATTCAATCAAAGACCAGAAGCTCAATCATTACCCTTCTAAGTTTACGGGTGGATTCATAAAAGATGATAAGTTGTGGGTAACGAAAGCTGGCACCCAGTTGGTAGTGCTCAATGAAGGCAAAGTGAGTCCGGCACCATTTCAAGATGAAATTAATAAGGTCACGAATGGTGGGGGGCTAACATCTTTAAGTTTGCCATTTACTAATAATGAAAATTTACTTTTTTCAAACTCGAATAAAAAACTGTTTGCATATTCTGGTGTTCACCCATCATTACGAGAGCTATCTAATTTTAACGTGCCAGTAACTGGTATTGGAGCCTCGGCAACCTGGAGTAAAAATGATCATTTGTTGGGAACAACGTTTTATGGAGTATTGCTGATCGACTCAGTAGGTAATGTGAAGTATAATTACAATGTCAAAACCGGGTTGGTAGATAATTTTGTTGGATCCTTGATGGTTGACCGGTCCAAAAATATATGGATCGGCATGTACTCTTTTGGTAAGTCCATAGTAAAAACGGAGTCTGCTAACGATTTGCAGCTGTGGCCAAAGACTGGACTTTCTTGGGAGTTGGCTAAATTCAATGGCCGAGTTTATATTGCATCGCGGCAGAATTTATTTGAGATCAATCCGACCAGTAATGAAATTCGAACCATGTTCGAAAACTCACGTCAAATCAGGTCGGTCATTACTTTCAAGCATCAGAACCGAGAGCGGTTACTGGCTGCGGTACTTCCGGATAATGCGGTATTTGAGTTTTCAAAAGATCAATCCAACCCGAAAATAATCTATCAGGGCAAACGGCTTACCTACATACGTCAATCCAAAACCAATCCAAACCGACTTTATATATGTGATAATAATCAGTTGGGTTATCTTTTATTTAATGGACACACGTGGAAGTACAACTCCATACCTACTACTTTTACCAGTGTGTATTTGGTAGAAGACAAAGAAGGATCCCTTTGGGTGAGTAATGGACCTAAAACGGCTCTCATTCGAATTATCCCTAAGAACAACAATGATATTTTTGAAATCAAAGAGGAAGTAACCTATACGCAGGAGTATGGATTACCAAAAGTATATTTCTATCCGATGCTATTGGGGGAAAACGACTTGTTATTCCTTAGTGATACGGGTGTGCTTGAATTTAACAACGGTACCAAAAAATTTAAACCATGGAGAGGCTTGGGCAAGTTTGGAAATAATCTACTAAACGAAGGCATTGCCAATATTTTTAAGAATCAATTTGATGGATCCTTTTATTTGCAACAAGACTCTGATCATAATTTTGACATTTACCAGATCAAGCCCATGCCCAATGGCGACACCATTGTAGTAACAAAACCATTTAAGCGATTTATTCCCCAGTTGGGACTTGTGGATGCATTTGCATTTCTACCGGAAGAAAATGGCAATATATGGATGGGGGGAAGCACCTTCGTTGTTCGCTACAATGCAAAAGAAGACCGTAAAAATTATGAGGATGATTTTCTGTGCTTGATTCGAAAGGTAACTTTAAACGATAGTATTTTGTTTGCAGGCAACCTTCCCAAAACACAATTATCACAATTGAAACCCACTCTGTTATACGATTCTGGTAGGTTGACGATCCGGTATGCGGCACCTTTTTATGATTCAGAAGAACGAACATTATATTCGTACAAGCTTGAAGGCTTAGATAATACTTGGTCGCCTTGGCAAAAAGGAACCCAGCGCGAGTTCCAGCATATCTCTGAAGGTGATTATGTATTTTTGGTTAAAGCCAAAAATATTTATGGTAAGGAAAGCAATGTTGCGTCCTATTCTTTTACCGTGTTGCCCCCATGGTACCGCACATGGTGGGCTTATGTGATCTATGTGCTGCTTTTCGGGGTCTATGTGATTGGGTTGGTTCGTTGGCGCACTAGCAGCCTGCAACGTAAGAAAAGAGAGCTGGAAGAAATTGTGGAAGAGAAAACGCAAGAGTTGAAAGATACCAATCAGCAATTGTTGATTACGAATCAAGAGTTAGAAACCAGCCAGGAAGAATTGCGCCAAAGCAATGACGAGCTCCATGCCACCAATGAATACTTGAAGAAAACCCAGCGCCAGCTAGTCGAATCTGAAAAGATGGCTTCATTGGGTCAGTTGACAGCCGGTATAGCGCATGAAATCAACAATCCTATCAATTTTATTTCCGGAGGCGTTCAAGCGATCAATACGGTTACCCAAGAGTTTCTTGAAAACAACGAACGTACACCTGAAAAACTAGAATCTACCATTCGCGATATTCAAGATCTGATGGCTAGTATCAATAACGGTGTGAATCGTACTGCGGGTATTATTGCGAGCTTAAAAACCTTTACAAGCCCTTCTGAGGTCATCGATACTTATATTGATGTAAAAGAATGCGTGGAAAACTCCATCGTTCTGTTAAGGCGCAAACTGCTGGATCATGAAATACAACTGACTACACACTACGATCACAAGGCTCAGGTTTTAGCAAATTCGTCACAACTCAGTCAGGTAATGATCAATCTGTTGGATAACGCTATTCACGCACTCAAAGATGTAAGTGGCCCGCGGAGAATAGAAGTTAAAACCTACGAGCAAGGCCGTGAATTACTGATTTTAGTGAAGGACAATGGCTTGGGAATCGATGAAAGCGACATTGCGCATATTTTTGAACCTTTCTTTACTACCAAAGAAGTAGGCTCCGGGGTGGGGCTGGGCTTGTCTATCTCGTACTCCATCATCGAAAAGCATAAAGGTAAAATCACATGCGTTAGCACAATACGCAAAGGCACCGAGTTTACTGTTTCGTTGCCAATACCTGATTAAAAGATATATTTGTCAATCGGAGAGGATATCCCAATTTCCTCTTGTTCCACTCTTTTTAACGCACATTACTACCGTCTTTGTGGAGGGGCTTCAGTAAGTAATGGACTGCAATATAACAGTTATTAAGTATAAATCGTTGGCTTTCACTTCAGCCCAGCCTAGGCGCTAACGTGAGATTATTCAATTTTAAAACAAGGTATTGTTTAGACTGATAAGAATTCATTAATTTTAAAATCGCGGAAAAATCAAATAATTGAGTTATTCGGGTTGTGATTAATAAATTTATTCTATGAGTTATTCTCAAAAGCCATCTCATTTCAAATTAATCACTGGTATTCTTATTGTTATTTTACTAAATATACCGTGTTTAGTTGCCGGACAAAATGTGATCGGACAACCATCCGTAAAGGTATATTCATCCTCCATACACAGATTTGTCGGAGATATCACGCAAGATCATCGAGGTATCATTTATTTCGTTTCACGACCTGGTATTTTTACCTATGATGGAGTGCGTTTTGATCAAGTATTGTTTGATGTCAATAGTTTGAATGGAATTGACCGAGATTCAAATGGCACCATCTATGCAGTGGGAGCTAATATGTTTTTAAAATCTCAAATCGATTCTATAGGTCAAGTCAAATTTGTGAATTTGTTAGACCGCCTCAAAGATGCTCAATTGTTAAGAGGGTCCTTATACCCAACCAAGAAAAAGATGTATGTGCGCTCCCGTACAGGTATTTTTGAATACGATATTCTCACCGATAGCCTCACTCATTATCCGGGTACTTTTTTGTATGGGTTTGTGAAAGATGATTATATGTGGACTGTGCGTAATGATGGAGAGGAGTTAGTCGTGTTAAAAAACGGTCAATTTTTCCGTGCTCCGTTCACCGATTCTTTAATCGCCAAAAAAGTTCCTATAAAAACCATGAGTTTATCCTTCACGGGAAACGAACGTATACTCAACCTGCCATCGGGTCTATTTGCTTACTCTGGAAAAAACGCTCGGCTTCGTCCGATGAATGATATAGGAGAATTCAGGCAAAGTTTATCTACAGCTATCTCGATTAATAAGCGACTCCACTTCATTGGCAGCACCCTAAAGGGTGGTTTAATAATTGATTCATTGGGAAATCAAAAACAAGTAATCACAACAGCCAGTGGCTTGATAACGAATAGTGTGATTGGTTCTTATGTAGATAAAGAATCCAATCTTTGGCTTGGTTTGTTTGGGTTTAAGAAAAATCAATTAGTTAAAACAGAACACGGATCGGATTTATTGCAGTGGCCAATCCCTGGTACACCACTCGATATGAAGAAATACAAAGACAAGGTGTATTTCAGTACCACCCAAAATCTCTATGTTATTGATCCAGCCAGCAACGAAATGAAACCGATTTTTCAGGGCGATCATCGGGTCGAGTCAATTGTGAATTTTAGAATAGGAGAGGAACAACATTTATTAGCGGCACTTACGCCCGATAATAAAATTTTTGAAGTAGATGAGAAGGGCAATTTCAAAGTGATCTTTGAGGCACCCGCCATCACCTGGCTTCACCAATCAAGGTCTAACCCCAATCGACTCTATTTAGTAAACAACTTTCAAGTGAGTTGTTTAATCTATTCAAAAGGAAAATGGCAACAGCACGGATTAAAAGTGGATTTCCCATGCCTCGAGTTGGCCGAAGATATGGACGGATCTATTTGGATGACTGATCCTTCGCGCAGGCGATTACTTCATGCATTTCCGAATGATAAGAGCGATATTTTTAAGGTTGCAAAAATCGTTTCCTATTCAGAGAAAGATAGCTTGCCAAAGGGATTTATATGGCCCTATTTAGTGGGCGATAGTCAGTTGCTGTTTAGAAGCGATATTGGATTGCTTCAATTTAATCCAACATCCAATAAATTTGAAAAGTGGAATAGCTTTGGAAATAAAATCCACTCCTTGGGTACCTTTAGAAGTATTTATAAAAATCCAAGCGATGGATCCTATTATCTTCAAAAAGTGCAATCGGAAGGAGAGGAACTATTGCAAGTAAAGCCAACCATCAATGGCGATACGCTCATCGTATCCCATCCGTTTAAGCGAATCTATCAACACGTAGGTATTGTGGGCGATCGTGCATTTTTAGCAGATGGAAAGTCGGTTTGGTTTGCCGGACAAGGAGAGTACTTAGTCCGCTATACAGCAAGTGAAGACATAAAGACTTATTCATCGCCCTTTCATTGTTTCATTCGAAAAGTAAACCTCAATGACAGTATTCTCTATGGCGGATACTTTTCCGGAAAAGAGTTAAGTCGCTTAAAGCCTAAACTTCTATACGATTCAGGGCATCTTACCATTCGGTTTGCCGCTCCTTATTATGACTTTGAAGATCAAACTCTCTATTCTTATAAAATGGAAGGACTGGACAAGACATGGTCTCCATGGCAAAGAACAACAGAGAAGGAATACCAAAACTTTGATGAAGGCAACTATACATTTTTAGTAAAAGCCAAAAATGTATACGGACAAGAAAGTGATGTAGCTTCATTTTCATTTCAGGTGTTGCCCCCGTGGCACCGTACTTGGTGGGCTTATGTAACCTATATTTTGCTTTTCGGACTCTTGGTTATGGTTTTGGTTCGCTGGCGCACCCGCAGCCTGTATTGGAAGAAAAGAAAGCTGGAAGAAGTGGTGGAAGAGAAAACACAAGAGTTGAAAAATACCAATCAGCAATTGGTGATTACGAATCAGGAGTTAGAAACCAGTCAGGAAGAATTGCGTCAAAGCAATGACGAACTCCATGCCACCAACGAATACCTGAAGAAAACCCAGCGCCAACTCGTAGAATCTGAAAAGATGGCGTCACTGGGCCAGTTGACAGCCGGTATTGCGCATGAAATCAACAATCCCATCAATTTTATTTCCGGTGGCGTTCAAGCGATCAATACGGTTACTCAAGAGTTTCTTGAAAGCAAAGAACACACACCCGAAAAACTAAAATCCACGCTTCGAGATATTCAAGATCTGATGGCCAGTATCAACAATGGAGTGAATCGCACTGTGGGTATTATTGCTAGCTTAAAAACCTTTACAAGTCCTTCTGAGGTCATCAATACATATATCGATGTAAAAGAATGCATAGAGAATTCCATCGTTCTGCTAAGACGTAAATTGCAGGATCATGAAATACAACTGACCATTAACTATGATCACAGAGCGCAGGTATTAGCAAATACATCTCAACTCAGTCAGGTAATGATCAATCTTTTGGATAACGCTATTCACGCACTCAAAGATGTAAGTGGCCCACGGAGAATAGAAGTTAAAACCTACGAGCAAGGCCGTGAATTATTGATTCAGGTGAAGGATAATGGTATGGGCATCGATGAAGGAGACACGGTGCATATTTTTGAGCCGTTTTTTACTACCAAAGAAGTAGGCTCCGGAGTGGGACTGGGCTTGTCAATATCATACTCTATTATTGAAAGACACAAGGGCAAAATCACGTTCGTCAGCACATTGCGTAAAGGCACCGAGTTTACGGTTTCATTGCCATTGCCAAATTGAGAGGTAGGCGGCATCCGCAGCTTCGAGAAATTGATTCACACGAAGTCACTCTATCATTTCCCAATCGTTCTGCTATCTACATCCGAATGGCTCATGACTACTACTAACGACCATTGACTATTGACCAATGACGGGCAACCTTGACCTTCGACTTACGACTTTTTCGTTAAATAAAACGAGTCAATTGTTTATATATCGTTAGTTGAGCTTCTTCTCTTCAACGCAAACCGCCTAATTTCTTTGAATTAAGTGTTTTTGAGTTTGGCACGAGATGTGTATGCGTTTTATCATAACTAAATTTCAATCTTATGAAAAAACAAAATGATTCTGGTTACCCTGTAAACGTGCGCAACTTCAAATCCTTGATCGATCTTATCATCTCTTTCGGGGCAGCGTACAAACCCGTTAAGTTCTCCATTCAGCTGGAAAACTTACAGGCCTTGTTTAATAAAATCTTGCTTGCATTGAAAGTGGTAGACCAAACAGCGCGTGAAATGTCTACTGCTCAAAAAATGCGCCAGCAAGTGTTTTATGATTTGGAAGCATTTGTAACATGCATCGTAGGGGCGGTGGGCTCGTGCGATATCATGCCGGGAAAAGTAGAGAAGTTTGAATCACTGGTAAAAAAATTCAGAGGTACTCGGGCTACCCCTGCACCCAGCGCTCCCGAGTCGCCAGATGCGCCCGAAAAACCGGCAGCCAGAACTAACTCCACCACACAGAATAGCTTCACTCGTAAACAAGACAACTTTGCTGAGCTTGTTACCTTTCTGGAAGGTGAACCCAACTACCTGACAGACGAACTCGATTTGAAAGTAGAAATGCTCGAGTTGATGGTGAGTGAATTAGAAGCCCGAAACGATGAAGTGAGTAAAACCAAGTCGGCCTATTTCATAGCACGCATTGACCGCGACAAACTTTTCTTCGAACCGGTCAACGGATTAGTACCGTGCACCAAAGCAGTGAAGAAGTATGTAAAGTCCGTCTTCAAAGCAAGCAGCCCTGAGTACAAATCCATCTCAGGCATTGCATTTAAACTGCGGAAGTTATAAAGTTCGCTGGTGTTCAGGTATACATGCCTCAAGCAGATTTTCTGCTACAGGCAGATCTTTCTTAAGACTTGTCAACAGACAATAGTCATGGGTCAACCAGGATCGTTGATGATGAGTCACACTAAATTCATCAATAAATTAATAGTTCTACAGTTTATAAACCTACTATTATGATAGTACCCCACATGACACGGGAAGAGCTGATGAATCAACTGGATAAAATTTCATTACAGATCATCGAAAGAGTATTTGCGAAAGCGAAGCATCTGCTCAAAAGGCCGTTGCGTAAACTTCCCAAAAAGCTTCAAAGCAAATACGTGATTGACGGACAACAAACCATTGCTTTTTATTATCCTCACGAGCGGCTTTGGAGCGCCTGGATTAAATTCAGGATAGATGCACCTGTAGGCGGCAGAGTTTGGAAAGATTATCCGATGTATGCCATCGTCAATCAGATGAATGATGGGCAAACGGACACGCTCGTTTTCAGAAAGCACGCACTGGACCGCTACAACGAGCGACTCCATTTAGGACTGAGTAATTTGGATGACATCCTCGAGAAAATCAGCTACAACGATGGAGCGCGCGTCAGCGACTTTAAGCAAGTAGACAGCACCATCAAAACTTTAGTTGCCAACACACTCAATGGGGTTTTTCTCGGTTTTCAAGACATCGAAACAGGATACAAAGAAGTTTATACCTTTGTTTCCAATCAAATGATGCGAAAGGGACAAAGGCCCAAACGAAAAGATGTATTGCGGCAAGCGGTAACATCCGAACAAAATAAAATCGATCAGAAATCCATCACAGATTTGCTAAAGATACTCAAGAAATAAGTTGCTGTAATGGAAAGGCCTTTAGCGAACGGGTTTGATAACCAATCCCATCAGTCCTAAAATCATTAAAATCCACGGTCAAACTTTTTGGAGGAATGGGAGAGAAGAGCAAGTTTTGTTAGAATTATTATATCTTTATCAAGTTGCGGCGTAGATTTTTTAATTGTCCGCCAAAATAAGCTGACCGATAGTATACATTATTTCATGACATGAGACTTTTACCGATACTGACAATTTTAATTTTTTCAAGTTGCGACATGAAACAAAATAAACTTGTTTCGAATAATGAATGGTTTGAATTGACATATCCTAAACACTGGACCGGCTTTGAAGAAGAGGACGGAACATATATGTTCATGGACAATGATGACTGGAAAGGTAATTTGAGAATTACGGCAATGCGCCTTGAGACAGGTAACATTGAATCAAAGGAAAAATACCTTAAAAAGCATTTGAATGATGAACTTTCAGAAAATGAAAGAGCGACTAAAGTTCGTCTCGGAGACAAAGATGCAATACATTATTCAAAGAGCATTTTACAAGACGGAGATTCCCTTGAGATTCACTACTGGTCGATGGGTGACAAGACCACTCTTTTTATTTGTTCTTTCACAATAGACAAGGATAGAGCGAACGACAAAGTCGTAAAAGAAGAATTTGAACACGCGACACGGACTTTGGCTTCGATCAAAGTTCGGGACGAAAGCAACGAACGCTAACGAAATCCACTAGCCGGAAGTTACTCTGTGCTCTTTAAAAATTAAGTCTTTCTATCTTACTTTCTTTCCAGTTTCGAAAACTACTTAAACTCCCCAATCAAATCCACCAACAATTCAAATTGCTCTTTGGAATGAGCGGGGAAGTTGGCGAAACGCAACTGTGATTTTTTTAGTTGTCCGTAGCCATCACCTGCATACAAACCACGTGTTGCCAAAAACTCGCTGAGTCGAGATGTATGCTCACCTGCATCTGCCACTATAACGGTTTTCGATTGTGCAGCCGGATCGGTAACAAAGGGTTTGATGATAGAATGATTTGCCAATGCCTGATAGAGAATAGCTGCTTTGTAGTCGGTTTCCTGCCGAATCTTTTTAATGCCAATGCGCAGAAAATCTTCCACCACACAGCTCAGCAAATAAATCCCGAGCACGTTGGGTGTTTCGGTGGTTTGGTTTTTCTTTGCGTTTAATAACAGTGTGGGAATGTTGTGGTAAGAGCCTATGGAGATTCCTTTCTTTTGCAGGCTCTCGGCTTTGGCAATGCATTTTGGGTTAACCATCCACACACCTAATCCTGCAGGTAATCCAAAACCCTTTTGAACCGAGAAGAAAACAGTATCTGCCAGCGTGTAATCCAAAGCAGGGTAGGGCAATGAAGAAACGGCATCAATGGCAATGATGGCCTGCGGATTTTTGGCGCGCACTTCTTGAATAAAAGCATTCGTGATTGATACCCCCGTGCTCGTTTCATTTTGAGTGATGGCTATCAATTCGGAAGCGTAGTTTTCGATGGCCACAGATGCGAAGTTTTGTCCTAGGGGAACTTCGATCTTCACGGCCTTCTTGCCCAACTGGGTGGCAATTTCAAAATAGCGATTGGAGAACGCGCCATTCACAAAATGCACGCTGGAAGTTTCTACTAAATTCTGAATGGATTTCTCCCAGATTTCGGTGGCGGAGGAGGTAAAGAAAATAGCATAGTCCGATGGCACACCCAGTAGTTCTTTCAATCCATCGGTAGCCTTTTGAAAGATGCTCTCAAACTTTTTGCTGCGATGTGAAATGGACGGGATGCCTTCTTTAAAAGCCACCTTGGCGTGATCGGCCACGGTATAGAAAAGTTGTGAAGGTCCGGGTGTAAAATTCACGTTCATGCCATTCAAATTTGCAGCAAGATAAATTCAAACATTGGCAAAGCATACAATTCGCTGTATTTCTACCTTATATTTTCAGGAGCTGCGTTCGTGCAATCGACAACAGCCATTGCATTCGATTGTTTCGGCTTTGTAAATTTTTTGGATTATGGTTTGATAGCCGCCAACATTTAGTACGTTTGTATCATAATTCCCACTTGGATTTGGGACACGTTTGCTGAACCTAACAATTATACAATACCGGGTAAAGCTTTAGGACAAAATCAGGCCTCATCACGCGTTTACGCGTGACCTCGCCCAAAAAGCAGGTTAACAGTGGAAGATCGCGGCCAGAAAGCAGCCCAAAACTTGTCTTTTATGGGGTTCAGAAACCACCACCAAATTCAGTGGGTTTTATATTTTTATTCCATGCTTTGAATTCGCCAAAGCCTGTTGATCTAATCAATACAATATCCGGAACTTAATCGTGTTTTCGATAGCGCGCAGTTGCTTGATCACTTCTTTGTTGTACTCTTTATTGATGTCGGTAATTACGTAACCAATGTGCTCGTTGGTCTTTAAATATTGACCGGCAATGTTGATCTCATTATCAGCTAATACTTTATTGATTTTCGCCAAGATACCCGGCACGTTGTTGTGAATGTGGATCAAACGGTGTGCATTCTCTAACGTGGGCAAAGTCAGGTTCGGGAAATTCACACTGTTGCTGGTGCTTCCCGTGTTGATGTAGTCCATCATCTTATTAGGAACAAAGTTGCCGATGTTTTCCTGGGCCTCCAACGTACTGCCGCCAATGTGAGGCGTCAAAATCGTGTTGGGTAGTCCACGCAGTTCCGATACAAACTCTTCATCGTTGCTGATGGGCTCGTAGGGGAATACATCAACCGAGCAACCCGCTACCGTTCCATTCAAAATACTTTCTCGCAACGCTTTTACATCTACCACGTGGCCGCGACTGAGGTTGAGGAAGATGACACCTTTCTTCATCAGCATAAACTCTTCGGTGCCAATCAGGTTGGTGTTGGATTCTTTGCCATCCACATGCAGCGTGATCACGTCCGCTAATGCCAACAACTCTTTCAGCGACTTGCATTTGGTGGCATTACCCAGTGCGAGTTTTTCTTCTTTGTCAAAATAGAAGATTTTCATCCCCATGTTTTCGGCCAACACCGAGAGTTGTGCACCTATGTTTCCATAGCCAATGATCCCTAACTTCTTTCCACGTATTTCGAAACTTCCTTTCGCAGATTTGTCCCACTTGCCTTGGTGCATTTTGTTGGACTTATCCGGAATGTTGCGCATCAACAAAATCATTTCGGCAATTGCCAACTCAACTACCGAGCGGGTGTTGCTGAACGGTGCATTGAACACGGCTACTCCTTTTTTGGTCGCAGCCTTCAGATCAATCTGGTTGGTGCCGATGCAAAAAGCTCCGATCACCATCAGGCGGTTGGCATTCTCTAGTACTTTGGCCGTAACTTGTGTTTTGGACCTGATGCCGAGAACAGATACGTTCTTAATTTTCTCGCAAAGTTCATCTTCGTCCAATCCTGCCGGATAAGTCTCCACCTGAAAGCCTTCGGCTTTCATCAATTCAATCGCTACCGGGTGCACACCTTCGAGCAACAAAACATGAATTCTATTTTTGGGGTAGGAGATGGCGGTATTCAATTTGTTCAAATATAAAAATTCATCGAGACTGGGTGCCACGTGGTCGGCACGGGTTAACACACTTTCGCGTTCTACGTTTTCCGTAAAGGCAAAAAACTTGTTGGCCAATCCGGCATGTTTTATTTCGTAGTCGGTGTAGCCATCGCCAATCACGTACACATCGCCATTTAGGTTGAGGCGTTTCAATTGTTCTACTTTTCCGTTGTTGGAAGAAAGGGGGTTATCTAAGTCGAAGCCCACAACTTTATCTGCTTCGTCAAACACAAACTCGTTGGCAAAAATATTTTCTTTCTTAATGCCAAATTCCGTCACCACCGGCTCGATAAATTCTTTGAACCCATTCGATACAATAAAGATGTTATCGGCATAGGTGGTGAAAAAATCTTTGTTGCGTTTAAAAGACTCAGACACTACGGTTTTCAATTGTTTGATGAGGGCCGGCAGATGACGCTTTTCCGGCTTCAAAATAGCTAGCCTCTTTTCAATCGACTCGCGCAACGAGAGTTTACCCTCCATGCCCAGGTTGGTGATCTCTTCGATCTGTTTTTTGATCGACTGAGCCTGGGGGTGTTCCTTAACGATAATTTCGGCCAATACATCAAAGGCCTCTACTTTGGTAAAAGTGCTATCGAAATCGATTACGAAGTACTTATTTGTTTTCATTACAGGATAATATCACCTGCAAGTTAACAACTAAGGATATTGGCTCCTATGCTTTAGGCGATGTACAGCTGAATAAAATTTTGACTGTATTCTTTGATCATCTGGCGCACCCGTTTGAACTCAGCCGTGATTTCTTCTTCTGTGCCTTTGGCTTTAGCCGGATCAGGAAAATTGTGGTGCAGCATTTTTACCTTGGCGGGAAAATAAGGACAGTTTTCTTTCGCGTTATCGCATACGGTGATCACATAATCAAACTCCATCTGCGCGTATTCATTCACATTGTTGGAAGTATGGTGCGATATGTCAATCCCGTCTTCGCGCATGGTGGCAATCGCGCGGGGATTGACTCCGTGTGTTTCAATGCCGGCACTGTATACTTCTACTTGGTTGCCCCCGAAGTGGGCCAGATAGCCGTGAGCAATTTGACTGCGGCATGAATTGCCGGTGCAGAGAACAAGTACTTTTTTCTTCATAAGCGGTTTAGAGAATTGATGGATTTGAGTTAATAGAATTTAGGTTAATCGGGCAAACATGAGTCGGGCTGATGATGGACATACGTGACTGAATTCGCTGGAGGATTGGATTGCCTTGGGTGTCTGCTGACGATCGAAATCGGTGAAGCCTAATTGCAAGAAAAAAGGAGCGGCAGTCTCAGTCAATAGAAACACGCCCTCCTTCTTCTCTTTTGTTGCTTCCTTCAATGCATCTGCTACCAATTTTTTTCCGAGTCCCTTTCCCCGCCACTTTTCTGCGATGGCTACAGAACGCAAGAGGGCATGTTCATCGTACCATTCTAAACCAACCGAGCCGATCAGTTCGCCATCCTGCTCGTAGAGCAGATAAAAGCTGTTGGCTAATTGCACATCGGCAAAGGGAAGTTGGTTGATCTGCAAAAATGCCTGCAGATCTGTGAGTGATTTTGGATGAGTGACTTGGTAAGATTGCATAGTGTATTTTTAGTTACAGCACTCTGGTCCGCAGCAAGTTTTGGCCTTTGTTTCCGAAGTTGTTGCAGATTTCGTTTCTCCGGCTTTCTTACCGAAGAGCGTGATACTGTAAATGCCGCCATTTACTTTTTTCAAAGCAGCAATTTCTTCCGGTGTGAGATACTCCGTCAACAAATCATCGGGCAGGTTGATTTTTTTCTCGCGTTGAATGGTAACTTCTGTAAATCCGGCTTGCTTGACCAAATCAAGATATTCGTCTTTCTGAATAGCCCCTGATACACAACCCGCGTATAATTCGGCTTGCTTTTGCAGGCTACGTGGAAGCGGGCCCACTAATACGATATCTGAAACACTAAAGTGACCACCGTCTTTCATTACGCGGTACATTTCTTGAAACGCCTTCGCTTTATCAGGCACTAAGTTCAATACGCAGTTGCTCACAATCACGTCTACTGAGTTATCACCAATAGGCATTTCTTCAATGTCACCTTGGCGGAATTCTACATTGTTGTAACCGAGTTTATCCGCATTGATCCGCGCTTTGCGAATCATGGCTTCTGTAAAGTCGAGACCAATCACGCGGCCGGTGCTGCCTACTACTGAGCGAGCTACAAACGCATCATTGCCGGCTCCAGAGCCAAGATCTAAAACAGTCTGACCTTCTTTCAACAAGGCAAATTCGGTGGGCAAACCGCATCCAAGACCTAAATCAGCCTCAGGCGCATAACCGCTTAGGTTGGAATAATCTTCCGCCATCACTGCGGTATCGATCGTAGAACATCCGGTTGCTCCACAACAACTGGCTGCGTTTTCATCTTTGGATTGGGCCGCCACTTTCGTGTAGGTGGATTTGACAAGTTCCTTTAGCTCTTCGCTGGTCTTCATGGTTTCCATAGTTATAAAGTTAAATTGTTTTATCGTATTATTGCGATTAATAAGGGTAAAAAATTTTAGCAGCAGGTGTTTTGTTCTACTTCTATAAACAACTCTCCGAAAATTGATTTGATCTTAGAAAGCGCTTTTAGGTCAATGCAATAGCAAACGGCAGGTCCTTCAATTTCTCCTTTGATAAGGCCTACACTTTTGAGTTCTTTTAAGTGCTGTGAAACGGTGGACTGCGCCAAGGGAAGTTCTTCTACGATGTCACCGCAAACACACGACTTCTGCTTCGCTAAGAATTGAAGGATAGCGATGCGAGCCGGATGTGCCAGTGCTTTGGCCATCGCAGCAATTTCGTTTTGCGTTTTGGTGAATTCTTTCGTTTTGGTAAGTCCCATAATCTATTAATCGTAAAAATACGATAAAGGTTTCAAGTTGTGAATAATTATTTTCTTCTCAGATATAACCAGCCAGGCGATAGGCAATCATTCCTGCCCATTCATGGAATAAAATCTGCCAATTCACGAGTGCTTCTACCTGCGGAATCAACAGCGCATCGATAGTCACTTTTCGGGGATGTGATATAAAATCAGTACTAAAGGTATCCAGCGAAAAACCGGCTTTGGCAAAACATGCTCGAGAGCGCCTCATGTGAAAGGCGGAGGTAATCAACAATGAATTGTTGGAATGCACCTGATCGCCAAACAGGCGCTTAATTTCCTGTGCAGATTCGTAGGTGTTTTTGGATTTGTTTTCAATTAAGATATCCTCTTCGGGAACGCCAAACATTCGAAAGGCATTGGCTAAATCATCCGCCTCTTGCGTGCGCACTTTCGTCAAATGCCCACTTCCTCCGGAGATGATTATTTTTGAAATGATACCCATTTTATACAGTTGAAAGGTATGGGTAAATCGATCGGCTCCGCGGCTAAAATAGACCCGATCGGCAGGCTCCATGTTTAGCTTAGTTACACCGGTTAGTACAATCCCGTATTGATATTTTTTTTGGATCGAATGGATCGGAGTAGCGGGTAGTTCCCACAACTTAGCTGCTTCATTAACGATAAATCCATTGCTCAGAAACAACAATAGCGCAATGGCGGTGATGAGACAACGTCTTCGCCAACGGAGGTTTCGAAGCGTGGCACCTAATACCAATAAAATGGTAATAAAAACGACCGGAGCTATTAAGTAACTAAGCGTTTTCGATAATAGAAAAAACATGAATTACATTCTCTTCTCCAGCGGGCTGGAAATGTTACCAATTCCTTCAATCACTTTTCGTAAAATCTCCCAGTATAAGGTGAGAGCCAGCACCAGTGTCATTGACCAGATTACTCCAATATTGAAAAATAACGTATCAATGTTTTGATTGAGGAAGTGTTTCGCAGGCATGTAAAACTGTGCATCAAAATCTACGATGTGATCCGGATCAGGATCTTTATAGATCGGGTAAATTTTTTGAATGAGCTTGCCATCCTTTTCAATTACGCGATTGGTTTCCATCGTATTTCGTACCAACTCGGTAATGGCTTCATTCTGATATGAATTTCTAAATTTCTCGAATTCTTTTTCTTTTTCGGCAGTGTCTGTCATCCGAGAAATCTTTTTATCCTTTTCTTTATCCGCATTGTTGTATCGCGAGATATAGAATTTCTTGAGTGTTTCTAAATAGGTTAGCACCTTCTGATAGGTAGTGGAGTCAAACCGGTCCGGATGAACGTTTTCAATTCCATCGAATGTAATCCGGTATTTGGTTTGCTTAGCTTCAATTTCTTCCTGCTCGGAAACAATGGCGTTATGCAACAGATTGATCTTATCGTTAACCTCTTTTTTAATAAGCGGATCGGTATTCTTGAAATGGAGATTGATAAAATCCAATCGCGTTTCCAATTCGGGTATTAAGTAGATTTTCTTATAGTCCGCTTCCGCCATGGCTTTGTCGTACATATAGAAATTCTGTTCGAACTCATTGTCTTTGTATTGACTGACCATAGCGGCTTCAAACGCCCATCGCGAGGCCATCAAATCGCCTACCAATGGAACGGTTGCCGTATTACCGATAATGGGATTAAGTTTATCGAACTTCACCACCACACCGCTCAAAATTAACTGAGGAATGAGTAAAATAGGGATGAGTATGTAGATGGTCACAGCCGAATTGAATGCAGATGAAATATTCAGTCCTAATAGATTGGCGAAACATGAAACCGTAAACAATATGCCCCAGTGAATGAGAAACATACCATGGATTTCCAAAATGAAATTAGCCACCACCACAAAAAGAGCGGTTTGAATGGCCGAGATCATAAACAAAATGGAAATCTTAGAGAAGATATAGCTGCTTCGGTTGAGGTGCAGGAATTTTTCACGCTTTAAGATTTTGCGATCGCGAATGATTTCTTCAGCACTCACGGTTAAGCCCATAAAGAGGGCCACAATCACACTCATAAACAAATGTGCAGGCATGTTCAGGTTTTTGCTGAATACATATCCTTCTTTAAACGGATCGTCTACATTGTAGTAGCGTACGATAAAGGCGAGAATGAATGCCAACAGAGGTGCTTCCAGTAAATTGATAAAAAGATATTGCTTGTTGCTTAGTTTAGAAAGCAAATCACGCATCGAAAACAAATGAGTTTGCTTAAACCATTTGGGAATGCGCAAAGTAGAGTGGGGCTGATCTTTAGATGTGGCCACTTCCGGCAACTTGATCTTGCTCACGAATACTTCATTCCATTGCTCGGGGGTAAACTTCCGTTCATTGGTAAAATCGCCAAACTCATTGATCACTTTCGTTTCAATGATGTTGAAGATTTGCTCCGGATTTACATTTCCACAGGCATGACATTCGCCTTGGTCACTGTTAACCAGGTTGATGTTCTTGCGGAAATAAGTAATGGCATCTACCGGATTGCCGTAATAAATTTGATAACCACCGGTATCTAAAATCACCAGCTTATCAAACATCTTGAAGATATCCGAGGAAGGTTGATGAATCACGGCAAATACTAATTTGCCTTTCAACGAAAGCTCTTTCAGCAAATCGATGATGTTTTCCGAATCGCGCGAGGATAATCCGCTGGTAGGTTCATCTACAAACAGAACAGCGGGCTCGCGCAACAGCTCCAGACCAATGTTCAGGCGCTTGCGCTGACCACCGCTTATCGTTTTTTGCAATGGCGATCCTACCTTCAGGTCTTTGGTTTGTGTTAATCCCAAATCATCCAACGTGTGTACGACTAATTGGTCGATTTCTGTTTCAGATAAGTGGCTGAAGCAAAGTTTCGCAGCAAAGTAGAGGTTCTGATAAACGGTCAGGTCTTCAATCAGCAAGTCATCCTGCGGTACAAAACCAATTACCCCTTCAATCTTTTCGGGATTGTTATGGATGTCGATGCCATTAATGAGCACTTTACCGCTGGAGGGCTTCTCTGTTCCATTTAAAACGTGCAACAGAGTAGACTTTCCGGCACCACTGGCACCCATTAAGGCTACCAGATTACCCGATTCTTCCATCACCGTTACCTCGCGCAAGCCAAGTTTACCGGTTTTGAATTTATACGAGATTTTATGGGCTTCAAAACTGGTTCGGGTGCCGGTGGACTGTTGTTTAAAATGATTGAGTAACTCTCCGTAGTAAATCGGCTCGGCTGCTCCCCAACGTAAAATGCTGCCCGTAGCCAGCACGTTGATGTTACCCGGTTTTTGCGGAACGCCATTCAAATACACATCGGATTTGCCGATGTATTTGAAAAAGAAAATGTTGGAACTTTTTAAATAAAGTACAGCGATAAATCCATCCAATTCGCTTCTTAAAATGGCTTTGGTAGAAGGCTGAGCGGAGCCTGAATGAATAAAGAGGATGGGTTTATCAGCGAAAGCCTGAGGGGACTTAACCTCAATAAAGAGTCGCATCAGCGAAGCATCCTCATCACTTACGTTGAATGCTTTGGCAATGGAGTGGGAGAGGTTTTGCTCGGTCGTAGAAATGGAGCCATCGGCCATGATCAGGCTCATTAGTTCGACCATGATTACTGCTTTTTGCTTTGACTCAACTTCTCGGTTGATGTCCGCACAAATGCGTTGAATCGATTCTTGTTGTTGGGCGGCAGAAAGCGCGTCTGATGTTTCGCGAGCATATTCGTCAAATAAGCGAAGGTGGGTTTCCATCGACTTTTGACTAAGATGGTCAGATAGAAAATGTTTGATGTGATTTCGCTCTTGTTCGGTAACGGTATCTTCTTTGGCCACCAAGGCAAACAAACGCATGATGGCTTTGAGTACAGGTTCGCTCATAGGGATTTGGCTTTGAGTCTAAATGTAGTAAACAACCAACGCTTGTTAAAATAAAAAAGGGATTGGTTTTTGCCAATCCCTCTTATCAAATCAGGTAAAGTAAATTATTCCACAATTCCCTTTCTCATTTTTTCTACAATCTTGGTAATCTCGATCAGATTTTTGTCAGAAAGTACCATATCAGAACGGTTGTTTTTGATTTGCTCATCAATGTTCAGAGCACGGTAGCTGGCTTGCAAGGCAGTCAGGTCCGCCTGAATAGTCGTAATCGGGTCTGATTGCTCAACAGTGCTAAGCATTTTTACAAGTTCATCCACTGATTTCTCCTGCTCTAAGATCACGCGCATCAAAGGAGTTAAAACCAAATTGCGTTGATCGTCTTTCAAAAGATCTTTAGGATAAGTTTTGATCAAACCGGTAGAAATCGATAAACCTTCAATGAATGAACCGGTGATCATCAGCGCAGCAAGTTTGTTGCGACTGTCGTCTTTCAAATACTTATCAGTTTTTTGAACGGATTTGTTCAACAAAGAAGCCAATGAATCTTTGTTAGAGATGTTAGCTTCGAATTGCTTCAATACATCGCCATCAAAAGAACCGATAATGCCCAGATTATCAGCCAATTTCTTAGCCGAATTCAGATAGTCAATGGCCTCTTGTGTCTTGTCGTATGAGCTCAAATAACCGATGTCGGCCGCATAAACTCCTAAATTGAGAGCTGCTTTGTCGTTACGGGTAAGATATTGATCTACTTTCTTGCGATCGTTCACTAAGCCTTGGTTGAACTCAGCACCCGTTTGCTGTAATAAGTAAGGTATTTCGGAAGGAGATGGTATGTTGTAGACCACATCCTGGATTTGGTCTTTTAATGATTCTTCTGCTTGATTAAATTCTTCAGCATTTTGGCTGGAATCTTTTGAGGAAGAGCCGCAAGAGCCCAGAAAGCAGGCCGTTGTCAGCGCAAGTAGATAGTAACTAAGACGGGTCAATTTCATGGTTTTAAGGTTTAACGTTCAATTTTAACACATTTTTTCTATCCAATAAACTGTTCGGCTTTTTATTTTACCAAAGTTACCCTCATTTTAGATGAAACGGATTGACTCTCAGAGCAAACCAAAGGAATGTGTTGATGTTATCTACTGGGCTTACATTTCAAGATTGAGCATAGACTGGGCTTTAAAGTTACGCCTTACTAAATTGATTTCGATCACTGCCGTTTGGGAAAGGTTTTGGTACACTTTTGCCCACAGTGCCGTTATGATCGGTTAGGCTCATTTTTTTCATTTCGATTTGGAAAGATTCGAGAGCTGATCATTGCTATCATCAGGATAAACCCAATTAAAATCAGGGACACTTCTGTAGGAATCTTGAAGAAGTCTGACATACACATTTTCGTGCCTACAAAAACTAGAATGGCGGAAAGTCCATACTTTAAATACCTGAAGTATTGTTCGATGCCTGCCAACGCAAAATAGAGTGAGCGCAAGCCGAGAATGGCAAAAACGTTGGAGGTGTAAACGATGAATGGATCATCGGAAATAGCCAGAATAGCCGGTATGGAATCTACCGCAAAGATAAGATCGGTTGTTTCGATTAAGATCACTACTAAGAATAAAGGCGTTGCCCAATTTTTTCCTTCCTTTTTGGTAAAAAAGCGATCTCCTTCAAAAGAGGTTGTAACCGGAAATACCTTACGGGCCAAACGAACCACTGGATTTTTTTCGGGTTCAATTTTAATGTCACCCGAGGTGAGCATTCGGATGCCGGTGAAAATTAGAAAGCCTCCAAAAATGTAAATCAACCAGTGAAACCGATGAATCAATTCCACACCAGTTAAAATAAAAACAATGCGCATCACTAATGCACCTAATATGCCCCAAAACAAAACCTTATGCTGGTAGGCAGGCGGCACTTTGAAATATGAAAAGATGAGTATGATGACGAATATGTTGTCAACGCTGAGCGACTTTTCAATCACATAGCCAGTAAAAAATTCCAAGGCTTTCGCCTGATCGAAATAATAGTAGATAAACAAATTAAAGAGCATCGCCAGTGTTATCCACACGCACGTCCAGGTAAGGGCTTCACGCACAGAAACCTCGTGTGACTTACGGTGAAAAACACCTAAGTCAAGAGCCAGTATGGCCAGCACAAAAAGATTAAAGAGAATCCATAACAAAGTTTGATCAGTCATAAGTAAAGGGGGTGTATATGTGTTGATTTGTGAAATATGGACTAGCGCATCATTTGTTCGTTGGAAATTCGTCCGGTAAATGGCAACCCGGTAAGCACGCTCAATCGCAAGCTGGTGGATATGAAATCGTCCACTTCATAAAACTGAGATCCGGTTTCCACCGAGATTGCCTTGCTGATAATCTTGTAATATTTTTTCCGTACGGCCAGCTCCTTTCGTTGGTATTCTTCGGATTGCTTGACAAACTCACTCATCACCTTTTCGTTGAGTTGATGATAGTTGCTTCCATAGTTTACGAAAAGTGAAATCAATAGGTCATCGAGCAGGCGCTTTTCCTGATTAAATTGAACATATATCGGATGGAAAACGGTAGCCTGCGTAACAGAGAGTTGTAAGGCATCAATAAATATTTTTTCACGCTCCCGTTGCAGATTTATTTTAGCCTTTTCATAGTCAACCACAATCGCTTGTTGGGCAGAGATGTTTGTAGACACTTGAAGCGTCAAGCAGAGGATAAGCCAAGTTACGTTTGGATTAGGTAGTTTCATGGTGTTTTTCAATTTCAGATGGGTTAGGACTTTTTACTTATCGATCAATAACAAGTAGGATTAACTAATTCGGTTAGTTTCCCTTGCTCAACCGAATGATCACTTTCGGATCTAATACACGCTCGTCATATAGGAGGGGAGGCAGCGGGTTTTCGGATAGATCCAGAAACCGCAGGTGTTTCATCTGCCCGATTTCCGGAGGCAATGCTTTGATTTTATTTCCTACCATAAATAGATATTCAATCTGTTTCAATTCTCCAATATTCGCTGGCACCTGCGTGAGGCCATCATTCTCCACGTGTAGTTCTTTCAAACTTTTAATTTGGGCGATTAAACGAATGTTTTGCTCTAGATTGAAGTAAGCATCGTTATTGATATAGAGCACTTTTAAGCGCTTCAACTCCGGAAGCTGATCGGGTAAAGCAGAAATTAGGTTGTCTGAAAAGTCAATCGTTTCCAGTTGCTTTATTTTGGCAATACTTTGTGGCACTACCGAAATATTGTCTCCGGCTAAGCTCAACATTTTTAATGCCGGTAAATCAGTAAGCACTTGCAAAATCTGATTAATCTCCAGATTAGGGTTGTGATCTAAATAAAGACTTTGTAGCAGCAGAAGTCCGTTAAACTCTGCAGGCAGTGTTTTTAATTGGTTGTGTGAAAGTACCAGATACTTCAGCTTGGTTAGTTTCTTAATGTGGGGTGGAATGGAAGTCAGTTGATTGCGGCTTAGATCCAAATAGTGTAAGCTGACCAACTCAAAAAGCGAATCCGGCAATGCGGTCATTCCTTTCCGACTCAGGTCCAGCCAAGTGGCCGTCTCCCGTTGTTCATAAGCTTCCTGTAAGGATTTATATTCTCTCTTCGAAACGGGTGTTTGTGCATTGGCAGGGCAAACCAAAAAAGGAAAGACCATTAAAGCAGAAAGAAAGGATAGGGTGGTTCTCATGGTTGTTTGGGTAGTTTGAGAAAGGAGTAGAGTGTCTACTCCTTTCTTTGGTTACGAATCATTATTTATCGTTCGGGTTAATCAACAAGGGCGTTTTGCCATCTGTCACAATCATTTTTGTGTTCGGAGATTTCGCCAGTTCGCGAAATGCTTCAATAGTCTGCCATTCGATGATTGATTTGGTCAATCCTTCTGAAATGATTTTCTGAGAATCACGGATACCTTCGGCTTCAATGATTTTGCGTTGCGCTTCTCTCTTCTCGCGATCCAGTAAAAACTCCATGCGTTGGGCTTGTTGTTCTGCTTCTAACTTTTCTTCAACCGCTCTGGCCAAACCAGCGGGTAGCTGAATATTTTTTAGAAGTACCGCTTCGATTTCAAAGCCACGTGGCACCAGAATCTTTGACATTTGCTCAGTGATCTCTTTTTCAATCGCAGCCCGTTGTGCTGAGTGCATATCTTTGGCGAAAAAGCGCGAGCACACATCGGCAGCCGAAGAACGAAATACGCTGGAGATTACATTTACTTCATTCCCAACACCAATCGTCTCAATGATAAATGGTGCCTTGGCACCTTGCATCCGATAGAGAATCGAAATCGTGGCTACCACGTTTAATCCTTCCTTTGAAGGGAGATTCGCATTGATCTCCATATTCATCGTGCGGATCGGCATTTTAATAACTCTCGAAACAAATGGATTGAAGGCGATCACGCCCGGCTCTTTAATCTGCGGACTTAATTTTCCCAACTTTCGCTTTACACCTACTTCGCCCTGACGCACCACGGTGCAAGAAGAAATGAGAACACAACAAGCAATAACAATGACACTGCGTTTCATATAATTGGAGTTTAAGTTTTTCTAGTTTGGTAATAATGAATTGTTGCGAATCCACTGTTTCAGCAATTTCGCTTCAACAGGATTGAGCCAAGCAATTGACTTTCGGTATTCCTTTCTGAATAATCGCTTATCAAAACTCACACAACGCAATACTTTTTTACAATAGTCCAGCATCGACAATTTTGCCTTCATAGGATTCAGTTATTTGAATAATTATGGAAACTCTGCTTGACGCTACGACTGAACATAGAAAAGTTCAGACGCACGGAGATTGGTCTTGGAAAAAGACCAGTAAAAGAAATGTGTGTAAAGGTTAAATCAGAAGGACCCTGTTGCGCAGATGCAATTTAGGGATATACTGCAGAGGTGATTCGGAGCTGGTATTTTTAACGATCCTGGTAACTGTCGTTTGGCTATGAAGAAAGCCGTTGAAAGGTCTTTTAACCTTAGATAGATTCGTCTTTTTTGCTTCCGCAATACTTACCTCCAGCGGATCATATACCTCCTCGGCCATTTCAGTTAGCTCTTTTTCTATGGAAATAAATCGCTGGGCGTCAATTCCTTGAAGAGCTACTAAAGCACTGATCGCAATCAGAAGTCCTTGTCTTAAATACGATGACAGCTTGTTCATTGGGTCAATGGAGCTTTGCTATTTAAACGGAAAAACGGCCCGAATGGTTATTAGAGGCTTGAAGAAAAACTAGAAATCGGCATCCAGTGCAAACCGATCTTTCAACTCACGGAGCAACGGGTTTCGATCGAGCAGAGCGTCAAATTTTTCCTTGTTGGTATAGGCCATGCGCTGTTTTCCTTCTGCTATTCGTAACTCACCTTTGACTTGAATGGTGCTGTTGCTGAGTCTTTCCCGAAGGTATCCCACCAAATCTGCCTTCATGTTTGCCAGCAGCGGTTCCTCAATCGGATTGCTCATGTAAATCAACACCTCTTTACCCTGTATTTCGATCTGTTGATTCAGCAGATGATATTCAGCCACCTGATCTTTTCGTAACTCGGCATACTCTTTCCAAACGCGCCTGATGTCTTCTTCCTGAAATGGCTTGTCGACAATCGGTGTGCGAACTTCTGCTTGTTTCTCTTCGGTCTTAGCAGCTGGTTTAAAAATAGAACCAAGATTAATGGTGGTTTTTGGCTTAGCCGATTCCTTTACAGGAATAGGTGGCGGTTCGGATACGACTACGGCATGAGTAGGTACCTTCACTTCATTTGAAATGGAAGGAGGCTCTTGAACAGGAACTGAGGCAGGTTTTACCTCGGCAGCAGGTGATTCAGATGTTAGCTCAATTTTTTTTTTACCGCTTCCGGGCTGGAAGCAGGATTGCCTTTGAAAACAGCATTGACATGCGCCATTTTCATCAATGCCAATTCAACCGTGAGGCGTTGATTTTTACTGCTCTTATAGTTGATGTCGCATTGGTTGGACAGGTTGAGCCACGAGAGGAGGAGAGAAGGTGATGAAGCTTGAGATTGCTCCAGATACTTTTTCTTAGTCGAGTCAGGCACTTCCATCAAATGGACGGTACGCGCATCTTGTGATACAATCAGATTTCGAATGTGTTCACTCAGTCCCACAATGAAGTTATGACCATCAAATCCTTTGCGTAAGATTTCGTCCAGCAAGAGCAATGGTTGCGTTGGATTTTCTGCCAGCAATCCGTCCACTACTTTGAAATAATAATCGTAGTCGAGGATATGCAGGTTGTTGATGACGTCTTTGAAGGTAACGGCTTTACCGGACGAGAATGTCACCATCAAGTCGAAGATGGAGAGACCATCGCGCAAAGCGCCATCTGCTTTTTGGGCAATCAAATGCAGCGCTTCTTCTTCTACCGAAATCTTCTCCTGATCGGCTACCTTTTTGAGCTGTCGCGCAATGTCAGATATCTGAATGCGATTAAAGTCAAAGATCTGGCAACGCGACAGAATAGTCGGAATCACCTTGTGCTTTTCAGTAGTCGCCAAAATGAAAATGGCATAGGGAGGTGGCTCTTCCAATGTTTTCAAAAACGCATTGAAAGCCGAATTCGAGAGCATGTGCACCTCGTCAATGATGTACACTTTAAACTTTCCGAATTGAGGCGGGTAGCGCACCTGGTCGATTAGATTTCGAATGTCTTCAACAGAGTTGTTTGAAGCCGCATCTAACTCAAAAATATTCAACGAGTTGACTTCGGCTTTTTCTTCAAAGCCGTTGATCATTCTGGCCACAATGCGCGCGCAGGTAGTTTTACCAACACCACGGGGGCCGCAGAACAGTAAGGCTTGCGCCAGCTTGTTATTGTCGATGGCATTTTTGAGTGTGGTGGTAATGTGCTCTTGGCCAACCACTTCGGCAAACCCGAGCGGTCTGTATTTGCGAGCGGACACTACAAAATTTTCCATCGGGCGCAAGATAGCTCCAATTTGATAAATTGGAAACGAAGAATTTTGAAAATTAAACTTTGTAGATTCTCGTCTATTCTACACCTTTTCTAACATGATGGCTAAAAATGTCTTTACCGCATCGATATAGTTCCCGACCCGAATGTTTTCATTCTCTGCATGTTGATTGTTGTCGGCATTGACGGTAGGAACTGCCACAGCGGGTATGCCCAGCGTAATCACGAAAGGAGAGATAGGAATAGAGCCACCAGCAGTCCGAATCTTAATCGGATCTTTGCCAAAGGCATTTCGCATGGCGCGTGTCAGCCAATCGCCACATTCGGAGTTGAAAGGAGTTTGGAAGGCGAGGTAAGAAACCGATGAGCGGAATGACGCAATCCGTGGATACTTCATACGCTCTTCTTCTGTCGGGTCTCGATCAATAACATAATACCCTTTCGATTGAATGTGATTTCTCAACAAAGATAGTAATCGATTGGGATCGGAAGACTTTACTAGGCGAATGTCGATTTCGGCAATGGCCTTGGCGGGAATGAGTGTACGTGCTTGTTCACCAATGTGCAGTGCCTGCATGCCGCGAATGTTAAGCGTTGGGTACTGCAATGATTCCTGAAAATTTGCACCGATTTTATCCGGCTCGGCCACACCTAAGAATTTTTTAATCTCATCTTCCTTATCGGGAACTAAGGAAAGAGTTTTCTTTTCTTCATCGGACAAAATAATACCATCGTAAAATCCGGGTATCGTTACACGACCTTCATCATCTTTCATGGATGCGAGCAACTGTGCCAGGCGCATCGCAGGATTGGGTGTGTAGTTGCCATAATTGCCACTGTGCATCGGAGTGCGTGGCCCGTAGACGGTGAGCGTCACTTCACAAATCCCGCGGGCACCAAACGAAAGCGTGGGCTCGTTACTGACATGTCGCGGACCATCGAAGATAATGAACATATCTGCTTTCAATGCTTGTTGGTATTTGGTGACGGCTCCGGGTAATCGGGGAGAGCCCAATTCTTCTTCAAAGTCCATGATCACCTTCATATTGTAATTCGGCTCCTTGTTCAACGATTTTAAAGCATCCAGCGAAGCCAGAAATGCCATGGCCGGGCCTTTGGCATCCGAGGCTGATCGAACAAAGATTCGCCAGTTGCGATTGATCTTTTCTGTTTTTAATTTTTCATAAGGAAGAATGTTCCATTCACCATTGCTTCCTTTTTCTTTCAGCGTTGGTTTCCAAGGACTTTCCTGATTCCATTGTGATGGCTCCACCGGCTGACCGTCAATTTGCAAATAGATCAAAATCGTTTTCTGTGCCTTGGCTACCTTCCGTTCTGCGAGTAGGAGTGGGACCGTTTCTGTGTTGAGTCGTTGTGTGGTGAAACCGCGTTTTGCAAAAGCTGCTTCGCACCATTGCACATTTTTCTCAATGTCTGCCGGAAAGTGCGCATCGTTTGGTAAACTATGCAATTGGTAAAACTCATCAAACGAAGCAATCGCAAATTGCTCGGCCGTGGCATCCAAGTTGATCTTCTTTGCTTTAGAAGATTGAGCTGTTGCGGAAAGCAACACCGTTGAAAAGAGAATGATGAGCAACCGGGTTTTCATAAAATTCGATTCGTTAAGTAGAACCAGTGTACTTTACTTCAAATATTTTTCAGGAAGTGAAAATCCCATACTTTCGGCACACCAGAAAATATTGACTATGTAATAGCGGTTTTTGTCTTTAAAAAGTTGAATGCTGTTGATTCCTCGGTTGGTTACCGGTCCGTCTTTCTTTTCTTTGGTTTCGTAGGTGCTGAAAATATGAACAACGGTGCCATACGATTCGGTTTTACGAGATAGCTCGCGTTCAAAAAAACCGGTGGCTACCCGCGACTGAAAGAGTGTAACATATTCTTCTGGAGTAAGTGTTTTAAGAATCAGATCTCCGGCATCATTTTTTCGGGTGGGAATCAATCGCGATTCAGGCAGGAATAAATTTCTGAAACGCGCCCAGTCGCGTGTCGTGTTTGGTTCTCCCGAAATGACATCATACAGTGCTGCTATGATGGCATCTTCGGAAGACACATCTTGCTTATACTGATCAGTCTGTGAAAAAGATTGGAGTGCGCTTAACACGCACGCCAATGCTATTAAGGTTTTCTTCATCGCTGATGCTTTAACCCAATGCCTCCACACCTGGTAATACTTTACCTTCAAAATACTCAAGCAAAGCACCACCACCGGTAGAGACATAACTCACTTTGTCTTCGAAGCCGAACTTGGCTACGGCTGCTGCTGAATCGCCACCTCCAATTAAAGAGAATGCTCCTTTTTCAGTAGCACGTACCACTGCTTCTGCAATGGCTTTGGTTCCTTTTTCAAACTTCTCCATTTCAAAAACGCCCATCGGGCCATTCCATAAAATGGTTTTCGATTCTTCCACTACTTTGGCAAACACCACTTGCGCTTGCGGACCGATATCTAATCCCATCCAACCGGGTTCAATGGCGTTGTTGTTGGCGGTTTTGGTGTTGGCTTGTGCATCAAATTTATCAGCTGTAATCGAGTCAATGGGTAAGTGTAGTTCTACACCCTTCGCTTTTGCTTTTTGAATTAACTCTTTCGCTAAGTCCAACTTATCATCTTCCACCAACGAATTTCCAATTTGTCCACCCATTGCTTTGAAGAATGTATAGGCCATTCCGCCACCGATGATTAAGTGATTAACTTTATCGAGTAGTTTTTCGATGATTAAAATCTTATCTGAAATTTTAGCGCCACCCATAATGGCTGTAAAAGGTTTTACTGCATTGCCTAATACTTTCTCTGCGTTGGCCAATTCAGCAGCCATCACTAATCCGGCACATTTCTCTTTGAAAAATTGAGCAACGATGGTCGTAGATGCGTGTGCGCGGTGTGCTGTACCAAAAGCGTCATTTACATACACATCTCCATGCTTGGAAAGTTTTTCCGCGAAAGCGAGATCTCCTTTTTCTTCTTGCTTGTAGAAACGAAGGTTTTCTAAAATTAAAACTTCACCCGGCTTTAAAGTGGCAGAAAGCGCGTAAGCTTCCTCACCAATGCAATCACTGGCAAACTTCACTTTCACACCCAATAATTTCTCAGTCGTGCTGATCGTGTGTTTTAATGAATATTTTTCTTCCGGACCTTCTTTCGGTCTTCCAAGATGCGACATCAAAATACAACTTCCGCCATCGGCTAGTATTTTCTTCAGTGTTGGGATGGTTGCGCGGATGCGGTTGTCATCGGTTACGTTGAAACTTTTATCCAATGGCACATTGAAGTCTACACGAACCAAAGCGCGTTTGTTTTGAAAGTGGATGTCGTTGATCTTTTTCATTTCTAAATGGTTGAATAAGTAATCTATTTTTAATTTTTAGTTTAATCTCCGAAGCTGATGCCTAATCCTTTGGCTGCTTTTACAATCTCTCCGTCTTTGGATACAAAATTATATTTTTCGGTTGCTTCTTCCAGCGTAACCGAAGAGATGGAATTATTCTTGAGTGCTACCATGCGTCCGAATTTTCCTTCGAGCAATAGTTCTACCGCTTTTACTCCGAATAAGGTGGCCAGCACACGGTCAAATGCCGTTGGGCTTCCGCCACGTTGCACGTGACCTAAAACCGTTTCGCGGATTTCCGCTTTGCATCCGGCATCTTTCAATTGCTTAGATAATTGATACGCAACGCCACCCAACCGCACGTGTTCTGATCCGGCTGATCCCTGCGTGGCTACGATGGTTCCGTCTTTTGGCTTAGCACCTTCGGAGATTACAATGTTGACGAACCCATGACCGTTTTTATAGCGGGAGTTGATCCGTTTTACGATTTTGTGAATGTTGTAGGGAATCTCCGGTATCAAACAAATCTCTGCTCCACCGGCAATCGCGGTGTGGATGGCAATCCATCCGGCATCACGGCCCATTACTTCCATGATCATCACCCGGTCATGACTTTCTGCTGTTGTTACTAACTTATCAAAACTATCCGTAGCAATTTGCACGGCTGTTTGAAAACCAAAGGTCATGTCAGTACTCGACAAATCATTGTCGATGGTTTTAGGAACACCAATGATATTAAGTCCTTTTTTAAAAAGTGCTTGCGATATTTTTTGAGAACCATCGCCACCGATATTGATGACGGCATCAAAGCCGAGTTCTTTAATTCGCTTTACGAGTTCGTCCGAACGATCCACAAACTTGATGGTTCCGTCTGGTTGTTTTTCTGGAAAATTGATTGGGTTTCCTTTGTTAGTCGTTTTCAAAATGGTGCCACCCTTCACATGAATACCGGCTGTTTTGCTTCGACTCAACTTAATCAACTCCGGAGGGTCTGCAAACACACCGTTGAATGCTTCTTTGCTGCCGTAGATGTCCCAATCTTTTTCTTTGCGTGCACGCTTGGCAATTCCTCTAATCACAGCATTCAAGCCGGGGCAGTCGCCACCGCCTGTGAGTACCAATAGTTTTTTAGGCTTATCCATAGAAATGGTTTAATGCCTAAAGTAAGTAAAAATTATGCAGACTAATGTTGAGAATTTACTGAGCGGATGCACGTTTCAATCGATCATTGATGGCTCGGCCCAAACCTACTGGTGGTACCTCTTCGGCTAGAATCACATCTACCGAGAGTTGATCCAATTCACGTAAGTAAGCGAAGAGATGTTGTGCTGCTTCCGATAAGTCGGACGAGTGAGATAGTACTCGTTGTTGTGTTATTTCTACACCCGAAACGTTCCGATTAAACGCCAATATTCCAACGCGCAAATGAGCGTGAGCTACTGCTAACGTTTCTAAATCACCGATGATTAATTTCTTCGTGGGAGCATAATGACTTTTCAACTGACCCGGTGCAGCGGGGTTGGAGGATGCATTTAATTGAATTTCAACCTTACCGACTATCGCTTCTAATTGTTCGATACTTAAGCCTCCCAAACGGTATGCAATCGGTTGATCTTGTTCAAAACCAATGATCGTAGATTCTAAACCTACATTGCATTCACCACCATCTAAGATATACCTGATCTTGTCTCCCAATTGCTGATTCACATGTTGTGGATTGGTTGGACTGATGTATCCAAACGGATTGGCACTAGGCGCAGCCAGTGGAAAGGGTAGAAGTTTGAGCAGTTGTGTGGTGATGGGATGTTGCGGGCATCGAATGCCTACCGTATTTAACCCGGAAGTTGCCAAGTCAGGAATGATGGGTTTCTTCGGCAGCAACAACGTAAGCGGTCCCGGCCAAAAGTGATTTGCTAGTAACAACGCCTTTTCAGGAATATGTGTAACATATTGATAAGCGGCTTCTATGCTGGGCACATGAACAATAAGCGGATCGAAGAAGGGGCGATCTTTCGCTTCAAAAATTTTGGCGATGGCTTTGGTGCTGAGCGCATTGCCGGCTAATCCATATACCGTTTCGGTAGGAATGCCTACCAATTCATCCGATTGAAGAAGAGTAATTGCTTTTTGAAGATCAGAACCTATTTCGGCCATGCCACAAAACTACTGGTAAGTGTGGGTTTGGCCAAACGCATGATTTTATCTTTCATGCGAAGCACCGAACGTTCTTTCGTATAGTTTTCTAGTTGTGCTAGTGCGATCCATTTTACATCGAATGATTCCTCGCTAACAGCAATAGTTTGATTGGGCAAAGGCTTCATCAAAAACCGAATGTCGTAATGCTGGTGTTCCGGAAAATCTTTTCGTGCAGGTATGGTGTGAATGTCCATGTCAAAGACAATGGGCTGAATTTCAAATTGAAGTATTCCCGTTTCTTCTTGTGCTTCGCGCAAGGCAATGGCAAGAATGTTTTCATCGCCATCGGCATGTCCTCCCGGTTGCACCCATTTATCCAACTTGGCGTGGTGCACTAATAAAGCTTCATCAAATGCTTCGCTGATAATCCACGCAGAGCCTGTGATGTGACCGGGAAGGTGTGTGCGTTGATAGGCGTCTGGATGATCTAATAACTCGAGAAATCGTTCGATGAAAACTTGCTCTTCCGCAAATGAAGTTTGGTAAGATTTGAGTTGCTGAATCAGTTCCGTTCTATTTACCGTCATTGGATTACTGAATGACGATGGTCACTTTATTAAACTTACCCTCTTCCAGCTTGCCAATTTTTTCTCCGCCACCTGAATTGTCTTTATCTCCTTTCTTCACAGATACAAAATATGCCACAGCTTTGATTTTTTTAAATCGAAAAACACCTTTGGCATCCGTGCTTCCTTCGGCTACAGCATTTTTCTCTTGTGTGTAGTTCTCCTCGGTTTCGTATATTTGAATGGAAGCTCCTTCTACTGTATTACCAAGTTCATCGCGCACGGTTACCGTCAGCGAAGTGTTGAAAAGCTGGTCAGGTTTATCTGTGAAAGAAAGGCAAACACTGGCAAAAAGAATCGTTAGGAAAATAGTTTTCATTCTAGTAATCATAAATCTCAAATCATAATTCATCATTCCCTCTACCTCAACAACACAATTCCACCCCGCTGTTCTTTGATTCCTTCTTCGGGGCGGTAAGAACTTTCGTACTTAATCACATACGAATAGGTTCCGCCCGGCAAAGGTTGTCCCGGATTATTATTATAGCCACCGTTCCATTTGAAGTCGCGATCTTTTGATTGAAACACCAATTCGCCCCAGCGATTATAAATAGCAATTTCAAAATTGTCGCTGATGAAGAAGCTGTAGACAAAAAACTTTTGGTTAAGGGTTTGTCCACTACCCGGACGGAACGCATTGGGACCAACAATTTTCGGAATGCACTCATTTAATACTTCCGTTTGATCCGTATTGTCACAATCAAACGAGTTGGTAAGCAACACCTTATAAATACCTGGCTCATCAGCGATAAACACACGGCTTGTAAAGTTTAAAGAACCCTTTGTTTCTTCAGACCAGTCATATTTAGCAAAGAACCCGGGATCTAAATTCACTTTCGATGTAAGTGGATCGGCATTATCCGGGTCATTGCAAATTACCACCCGATCCGGCAGCAATCCTTGCGGGATAGGTGCTTTGATGATTTGTATCGTAGCGGTAGCACTACAGGTATTTTTACTCACTTTTACTTTATAAGTTCCTTCACGTGTTTCTGTAAGAGTTGGATTAGTTTGACCTGTAATGACAGAATTATTCAAAGTCCATTCATAGCTTACACCAGTTGCGGTAGTGCCAGCAGTAAGTGTAAACGGTCTACTGTCCTGACATGCCTGCGTAGCAGTAACAGTCGCATCTACAATGCCACTTACCGACACAGGTTTGGTTACAGTGCTTGTACAACCATTCGTGGCATCAAACACTTCTAAGGTATATTGGGGTTCGGATGCGCTTAGGCTAATCACTCTGCCCAATTGATGTGGCGTACCAGTAGCAACTGCTCCCTGATACCAACGATAGGTGTAATTACCTGAAGGCGTGGCGGTAAGAACAACCTGTGTTGAACACTCGGTGGTCTGCGTAAAATTGGGAGTCACGGGCGGGTTGTAGATGAATGTTCTGGAGGCGGTCAATACGCAACCACTGGGCAATGTTGCTTGAACGGTATAAGTGCCACTTTGAGTGATGCTAGCGGTCGCCCCATTCGTGCTTGATCCATTCGGAAGTGTCCAAACAAAAGTGGCTGTGGCTAATGTGGCTGTTAATGGCGGATTCAGCAAACATAAATTGGGTGTGCTGATGGCTATTGTGGGTGTAACCGGATTAACCAATTGGCTAAATGCAAATACACATCCTGTATTATCTCTTACTTGAATTGAATAATTTCCGGGTACAAGCGAAGCAATATTACTGGGTTGAGGCCCAACCACGGCTCCGGTTCCGCTATTGGTAAATGTGTACGAAAACGGAGCCGAGCCGCCTGTTGTAGTCACCGTAACACGTGAGGGATCACAATTCGTGAAGTTCGCGGTCGCAGTAAATGATGGTGCCACTAAGTTCACGGTGTTTGATATGGTACAACCCGAAATCTGATCGGTAACAATAGCCGAGACGGTACCGGGTCCAAAACCGGCAACGGCAATCGTACTTGGTGCTGTTCGATCAAATCCGGTTTGGCTTAAACTTCCGGTAGGAGTGGAGCCAACTATAAAAAATGAATAAGGTCCGCCAGCCGGTGCTGATGTCAACAGATTTATACTCGCTGTTCCATTAACAGCAAGGCACGAAGTAGGGTCTGTCTTGGTGAGCGTAAACGATGGAGAGACTTTGATGGTATATGTTTTTGAATCCGTTATTGTACAAGTGGTTACAGGATCCGTTACTGTTACCGCATACGTTGCGATAGTAGGTGTGGTCGTGTCAATGGATTGAATAGCTGTTGTGTTTCCATTGGGAACGCCATTTAATGTCCATACAAAATTCGCTCCTGTGTTTTGTGCATTTAGAGTAGGTGTTGCGTTATCTTCGCAGATTGCCAAATCAGGGCCTAAATCGAGTTGCGGTCGATTATCCACGACAGTGGTCGATGCTCTTCCCCTACATCCATTTATATCTGTTGTTGTTACTGAAACGACACCCGGTGCACTGATCACGTTAGTTCGATTCGTTGTAAAATCATTCCACAAATAGGATACTGCGGGACCGGCATCTAATGTTAGTGTTGGAGTGTTACATAGTGTGGCCGCTAGCGGGATCGTTGGTCTGGGAGCAGGTGGATTGATACGAACTTGTTGAACGATGGTGGTATCTAATCCGCATCGGTTAGTAAGGCGCATGGACACGGTGTATGTTCCAACTGCGCTATACAAATGATTGGGTGCCGCTTCGGTACTAGATGCCCCATCACCAAAATTCCATTGGAAAACATCGATTGCATCAGTCGGGGTTCCAACAAATTTGGTAGTATCTCCCAAACACGTGCCTGTATAAGTAAAACCGGGGCCTCCAAATCCATTGCCGGTTTGTTGAATGAAATTCGGTAATCCCAAACGACTATTGGTTCCACCTGCTAATGTAAATCCATTAAAGTTGAAAGTGGAGTTGGTTGGAATTTTGTTTTCGTTGGCATTGATTGTTCCCAACTTGGTGTTGTTGGCCACATCGTTAAACGCCAAATAAATCTGCCCATCCGGAGCTATTTGTAAAGCGCCCATTTCATTGGTTTGGGTATTCTTTTGTAGAAATACGGGTGGAGCCACATCGAGACTATCCAGATAAAATTCATGAATTTCAGATTGGGTTGCTGAAGGTGCACCTTTTATGGTTGCAAACAGTTTTCGTCCGCCAGGAGAAAACTCCAAGCCATACACTTGGCCTGCAGGCTGATTCATGTCTACTCTGCGATAGTTGGTAATGACTCCGGAAGAGTCTACTAACTGAAACAATTCCAATACATTGCTTACTGTGGGAGTTGAGATCGGCACTGCCAGATTATTACGCACCCCTAACTTCATATACCCTTGTCCATTTTCTTTGAATTTGAAATTATGGATGGATCCGATATCTGAGTATACGGCTTCACCTACACCCCGGTTGGTGATGCGATAAGCGCGGAAAGTTGAATTGCCATATTCGTGTACAATCAGCCAGTTACCATTGGAAGTAATCCGCTCTGTGCTTCGGCTAAAGAGAAGCACATTCTTTTTGGTTACGGCACCTTTTCCGGCATTTTGTTTTAAGTCGAAAATAGAATAACGCACCTCAAATACCGAAGTGCCATTGATCTCTTGTGTGGTAAATATGTAATACAAGGTTTCGTCCCCCGGCACCGCTACAATCAATGCGGATTGAGTAGAGGTTGGATTTCCCCCAATACCCACATCAATCTGAGTATCGGTTTTGTCATATACTTTATCTCCGTCTGTATAGAAAATGGTTTTTCCATTACGATCACAAACAATCGCGCAGCCGGCCGGAGCATTCATTGCACTGTTGCTCAATGCGACCGGAGGATTTTCATTAAAATCGATGCCCGCCTTATTTCCGAAGTACCACACATTACTTCGCTGATCGTTCAGTTTATATTCTTTAACGTTAACGCCAGCGTAGGTAGAGCAACCTGTAGCATCACTGGCTACCACATAATAATAACCGGCAGAATCAGGTGTGAGCGTGTCACCAATATCTCCATTCGACCAGTTAAATGAGGTGGCAGATCCTTGCGTAACTTTTACTTTCACTCGAAACTGGTTGGCAGCTGTAGCCGTGCCTCTTGGAGGTGGGAACTCATCGCGGCAAGCAGTCGTGTCCTGAACGAGTTGAAGTTGTAAGTCAAACAGCGTAATGTTGACCGGTTGTGTTACAGCCTGTCGTTGTCCTTGATAAAACGCAGTGAGGGTAACATTAAATGTGGTTTGTGCAGTGGTAAAAGTATGTACCGGACTCCAGGCGCGAACAGTCGGGCTTGCATCTCCAAAATCCCACACGAGACTATCCGCATTTGGTGTAACATCGGGGAAAAAGGAGATCGGTGTGTTTTGACAAGTGCCAGCCGTAGTAAAACTGAGAGTGATTGGCACTGTGGCTGTCGGTAAAAATGAAGGGAATTGTTTGCCTCCAAAGTTGGTGGCTCCAAAGGGTGATGACTTTCGAACAAACGAGGCAATGGTATCTGTTTTAGTCAATTTTTCAATCAGGAAGGGGCCACTGTTTACTTGCTGATAAATGTGATAGATAGCACTGTCAGGGGCCAATTGTAATCCGTAGCTTCTGAAGATGGTAGATGGATTATATATGGAGTTTAAAATTGTGGGAGTACCTGAAGGGCTCGAATTGGTGTAGTCATACTGAAGAACATCGGCTGGAATACCAGTTTCACCAATGCGCGAGATGTAGAGATATTGTCCTCCTTTAACGTCCCATTGAATGTCATAGATGGATTCGGTGGTGGCAGTTAAAACTCCAGAATTATAAATATATCGATCTAATGCAAAAGCCCCAGTTGTTGAATTGAAGTCTAAAATGAGCGCATCATCTGCCGGTGTTTGAACAGAAACAGCTAGTTTACGCAGTTTGTGGTTATACGAAAAGTTAGAAACGAAAACCGGAATAGCAGACGGACTTCCAATGTTGTTGGTAGCAATAGCAGGTGAAAAGTTATTTGCGGTGTAACTTGTAGCAGTAATTGGGGTGGCCGTGTAATTGGAAGAATTATTCTGATGAGTGATCAACCAATAATCAGTACCATTACTATGCGGTATGATCATCATTGCCTCCGAGCGGTTGGTTAGCCCTGGTACAGCAGCGTTTTTATTGGCAGCTTCTACAACTCCTAAACCAGGTTGAGTTGTGGCGTTGCCCAGCTGTGAAAGATCAACAACACTTCTTCGAATGGTTCCGGCAGTTGGGAAGTTAGCATCGTTTACAAATACAAAATACTTATTGGGCTGGCCGGGCACCGGACAAATGACAGCGGGTTGATTGGCGGATGAATTACCTAATAATCCGGTGCCGTTGGGCATGGGCAAATGGCATCCATCGTAAATTCTTGAACCATCTGTATAAAAGAGAAGATTACCTGTTGCTGGGTCTGTGGCAACAGCACTTCCGCCAATACCAAATGGAATAGCTTGATTGGTAACGGTTTGTGCAACATTAGTTCCTCGATTGAAGCGTATGCCATCGGCAGTGCTGCCAAAATACCAATTATGTTGAGCCAAATTCTGACTCATCGCAGTACTTGTGGAAACGAGTACGATGAAGACTATATAATACGTGATCCGATTCATATTTTTTCGTTGCTCACCGATCCAACTTCCTTCTAACTTATTCATACAAATTGATTAGCTCAAATTTAAAACGCCCAAACCACACTAAAGTATACAATTTGATTGAAAATAACGTTAAGTTGGCGTTGTGATTTGTGAACATTCATTTTTTTAAATGTTGGCGATCCATTTAATTTGCTCTATTGTAAAATGGTAAAAACGAATTGGTCGATGCGCATAGGAATAGTGGTTGGGTTGATTCTGGCATTAGGTACTTCGGTAACTGCTCAAGATCCGCAGTTTTCACAGTTCTATGCGGCACCGTTATATTTAAACCCTGCGTTTGCAGGTTCTACCAACCAAGCACGTATCGGTGTGAATTACCGTAATCAATGGCCTGCTATTGATGCAAACTTCAACACAATTTCGGCTTTTGCCGACACTTACATCGAAAGTAAAAATAGTGGCGTTGGTATTTTGATCAATCGCGATACTGAAGGTGTGTTGGGTTTACAATCTACCAGCATTGCCTTTCAATATGCTTACGAATTAACCTTACTTAAAAATTTGTCGTTCCGTCCGGGAGTACAGATTGGTGTATATAATCGATCGATCAATTTTGACCGACTAGTCTTTGGTGATCAGTTAGATCCTGCCACGGGTCGGTTAAAACCGGGAGCGTCAGCGGAAGGATTAAATACCGGTCAATCTAAGTTTTTCCCAGACTTGTCCATGGGCGGTTTGTTCTACTCAAAGAACGGATGGCTTGGTTTTGCGGCACATCACCTCACCGAACCTGATCAATCTTTGGTGGGCTCGAAAGATGTGTTGAATATGAAATTGTCCGGTCATGCCGGATGGAAATTTTATTTGAAACCCGGAGAGATGGGAGAGGGCTTTTATAAGAAACCGCGAGAACGAAGCATCGCACCGACAGTTCAATATCGTCATCAGGGTCAATTCGATCAAATGGACGTTGGGTTGTATTTTACATTTGAGCCACTCATCGTAGGCACGTGGTATCGTGGAGTTCCATTTAAAAGTGTGAATGGAATTGTCAATAACGAATCGGTTGTACTATTGGTGGGGTTTACCAAAAAGGGTGCAAAAGACATACTCAACATTGGTTATAGTTATGACTTCACGATTTCAAAATTAGGACCCGGAAGTGGTGGGGCACATGAATTTAGTTTAGTGTATTCGTGGAGTACGCGTGATCCTCGCAAGCCACCTAAGGACAAGCTCGTGATTCCTTGTCCTGATTTCTAACCTTTACAGGCGTTTTTCTACGAGTAATTTATCGCAAGCCAATTGGCTGAGTATTTCCACACGATTCCGTAAGTATTTGATCTTCATACTTTGGTCAAATGGCTCGATGGCTTCTACGCGCAGTTTAATCTCCAGCTGAAGTTGCTTGGAGTTGAGGTATTTCAGAAACTCTTCTGAAGAATTAGCTAGCGCGCTTAAGGTAACTTGATCACCCACTTTGCATTCGCTCAGCTTCATCAATGCCTTAGCTGTTATTTTTCCATTCTTGTCGGGTATGGGTGATCCATGAGGATCTACTTTAGGATAACCGAGCAATTCATCCATGCGATCGAAAAACCGTGGAGAATCAATGTGTTCTATTTGTTCGGCTATTTCGTGCACCATTTCCCAGCCGAATCCCATTTTCTCGACCAGGTACATTTCGGTAAGCCGATGTTTGCGGATGATCACCGCAGCGGACTTCTTTCCTTTGGCGGTTAGTGAAAGTAATTTGTATTTCTCATAGTTGACGAGTCCCTGCTGGCTAAGGTTTTTTATCATACTATTGACAGTAGGGGCACTCACTTTCAGAAATTGACTTAGCTCGGTAATGGCAATTTCACCGTTTTTGTCGGCTTTGGTAAACAACGTCTTCAGGTAATTCTCTTCAGTAGGTGATGCCATAGATCGATATTGTACCATACAAAGATAGGACTATTTTTAAAAGAAATAATTTAGATTGATCTAACTTATTATATTTGCAAGTCTAAAAATCAGAAACGTGCAGAAGATTATCGGGTTGATTGTATTAATATGTGGGTATCAGCCGCTGATGGCTCAAACCGGTCAGGTGAAAGGCATCATCCAATCCAATGGCGTTCCCGTAGAATTTGCCTCGGTGCACCTCGAAGGCACTTCATTGGGTGCTTCTTCAAATGCAAAAGGACAGTATCTGATTACCGGCATTCCGGCAGGAACCTATACGATTGCTGTATCGATGATTGGATATGCTCCGCAATCGCAGCGAATTGAAGTGGCCGAAACCTCCCGGCTGGAAGTGAATTTTGTATTGTCTGAATCAGATCAGACGTTGGATGAAGTGGTAATTTCCGGAACGATGCGCGAAGTAAGTCGATTGGAAAGCCCTGTGCCCGTAGAGGTATTTGCCCCTTCGTTTTTTAAGGCCAACCCCACACCTTCCATTTTTGAATCGTTGCAAAACGTAAATGGCGTGCGTCCGCAGATCAACTGCAATGTGTGCAACACGGGTGATATACATATTAATGGATTGGAAGGCCCTTATACAATGGTATTGATCGATGGCATGCCTATTGTCAGCGGCTTATCAACAGTATATGGGCTCACAGGAATTCCCCAGTCTTTAATTCAGCGGGTAGAGATTGTAAAGGGGCCTGCATCGACTTTGTATGGTTCAGAGGCGGTAGGAGGACTGATCAATATCATCACCAAAAATCCATCAACTGCTCCGGCTCTGTCAGTTGATTTAATGAGTACTTCGTGGGGCGAATTCAATTCCGATATAGGTGTGAAATGGAAAATGGGCAAAGCGAACGTATTGACGGGTGTGAATTATTTCAATTACCAAAACCCCATTGATAATAACCAAGACGGATTTACCGATGTCACTCAACAAAATCGAGTCTCTGTTTTTAATAAATGGCATTTTGAACGAAGGCAACAACGCACATTTCATTTCGCAGTTCGGTATATCGGTGAAGATCGCTGGGGCGGTCAGGTAAACTGGACGCCTCAATTCCGCGGAAGTGATGAACGATACGGTGAAAGTATTTATACCAACCGATGGGAGTTGTTGGGGCAGTATCAACTTCCATTGAAAGCACCTGTGCAGTTTCAATACAGCGCTACGCATCATCATCAAAATTCGTATTACGGAACTACCTATTATGATGCCACGCAGTTTATTGCATTTGGTCAACTTTCATTTACTAAGAAAATAGCAGCGCATGATGTATTGGTTGGATCTGCGTTGCGCTACAACTATTATGATGATAACACACCCGCAACGGCATTTTTGGATGCAACCAATCGGCCTTCCATTCAATATTTGCCGGGATTATTTGTACAGGATGAGATTTCCATTAATCAACAGAATAAATTATTGGCCGGAGTACGCTATGATCACAACAGTATTCATGGCTCCATTTTTTCTCCAAGACTTAATTACAAATGGACTTCCGTTGACAAAACCAATAGCCTGCGGTTCAGCACGGGCAACGGCTATCGCGTGGCCAATGTATTCACCGAAGATCATGCGGCATTAACCGGAGCGAGAGAAGTGGTGTTTCAGGATGAATTGAAACCGGAAACCTCGTGGAATGTAAATGTCAATTGGGTCAAGAAAATCTACACGCCCCGAAATGCCTTCATCACCCTTGACGCCACTACTTTCTATACACACTTCTCTAACCGAATTATCCCTGATTATGAAACCGATCCCAACAAAATCATCTATTCAAATTTAAATGGGAATGCGGTGTCAAAGGGTTTGTCTCTATCAATGGATATATCCTGGCCCAGTGGATTAAAAGCTATTCTGGGTAGCACGTGGATGGATGTGACTATCAACCGAAACGGAGTTACAAGTCAGCAATTACTAACCGAGCGCTTTTCAGGTGTATGGAACATTGGCTACGCGCTGGGAAGAGGATTTACCATTGATTATACCGGCAATTTATACGGCCCCATGCGATTACCTTTGTTAGGTCCATTGGATCCGCGCAGTGAGTATTCGCCTTGGTGGAGCATTCAAAACATTCAACTTACCAAAACCTTTTCAAAAGGGTGGGAGCTCTATGGTGGTGTAAAGAACTTACTCAACTACGTACCGCCTGCCAATAGCATTGCACGATCCTTTGATCCGTTTGATAAACAAGTGCAGTTCGATGCCAATGGACAGGTTCTTGCCACTCCGCAAAATCCGTACGCTTTAACCTTCGACCCAACTTATGTATTCGCGCCCAATCAGGGTATTCGATTTTTTCTGGGTATACGGTATACGATTAATGCGCACTAACGAATCAGTTCTTCCAGATTTTTAATCTTCGCGATGTACTCTTTTTCTTTACGAGCCATTTCCTCCTGCGTAGCAGATAGCTCTTCCATATTTTGACGCATCTCCTCCTCCTGTGATTTCATTACCTCGCTCTTCTCCTGTAATTCATGCACCATGCGTTTTGTGCGATCGGCCACTTTTACACTGGTGATGGTGGAAGCGATGCTCTCGCTGATTTTCTGGACAAATTCGATTTCATGCGTCAATAGTTTTCGGAAGAAAGCAATTTCCAAAACTCCATGAACCTCTTCATTGATTTTAATTGGAACGATCAAAACGCAGCTGGGAGAGGCATCGCCTAATCCGGAAGTAATCCTTACAAAACCCTGAGGAACATCAGTCAAATAAATCACTTCTTTTTCTAGATAACACTGGCCTATAAGTCCCTCGCCAACTGTTATTTTTTGATGCAAGTATTTCTTTCGGTTATAGGCATAGCAGGCTACTAATTCCAGATGGTGATGGTTGACATCTTCGTCATTGAGAATAAATAATGCACCTTGATTGCCGGAAAGGTATTTGACCACGAATTGAATGATACTATCATAAAGCGCTTCTGAACTTAAATCCGTTCTGCGAAGTATTCCTCCAATTTCAGCTAAACCGGCTGTAGCCCAATTTCTGCGATTCGATTCTTCAGCATTTAATCGCAAATTGTTTCGCATATTGATGAGGGCATTTCCCATCTGGTCTTGTTCGCTTAGTGGTGTAAACGAACTTTCGTAATTCCCTTTACCAATTTCAACTGCAAAATCGCGGTTCGATTTCAATCCTTGAATCATCACTTGAATGGACTCGATCATTTCACCTATTTCATCATTGGTTTTGGTAATTTCAACTTCATTGATTTCGCCGCGGCTCAAGGAGAGAATTCGGTTTTTTAGTTGCGTAATCGGTTTGACTATAATATTGGATGAGATTTTAGAAGCACTGATGCCAATTACTGCGTAAAGTAAAATGGACATAATCACCAAATAGGTGAGTACCGTGTATGAGGTGTTTTTAATGGAAGTACTTTTCTCCAGGCTTTCGTTTTTATCGCTTATCCACTGATTAATGTCTGCTGTTAGCTCGGCCGATTTAGGTTTGATGGTTCGATCCAGTATCGTAATACATTCATCAATCACAATGTCATTACTATACAATGAATCGGCATGGAGTTTCGACATGATTTGTTTTGAAGCAGCAATCACCAACTCAAATTGATCCAGTGTTTTTGTCTCGCTGCCAGATTGGTTTTCGGTATCGGCAGCCGCCAGTATGCGTGCTTTTAATTGAGGCCATTGCTTCTCAATTAATTGATGTAAATCATCTTTGTCTTTCTGGTTGGGTTGATAAATCCAATTGCTCGACAGTTTGAAGTTAATATCATTCAACGAATTGAATTCTTTTAATGCGATGTAGGTGGGCACAATTTGCGAAGATATCTCCCGATCTACAATTCGGAGACGTTGAATAGTGAAAAATGTTATGGCAGAGATTACAATGGCAATGATAATGATGGCGGCATATCCGGCTGCAATTTTAGCCGATATCCCCTTCAAGTTGATTTTCATCGGTAGCTACAGTTATTCGATTGTTAAAACTACTTTCACTTTGGATTTGGCATCGCCTGAAAGAGCACTTTGTGAGACAAAGCCAATGGCTCCAATTTCTTTGGAAACAAACTCGATGATTTCGCTATCGGACGTGAATTTATCTTGGGGCTTTTCTGCGCTTTGGTATTGTCGGTTGCTGAAATAACTTTCTACGTCATCGGCACTCATATTCAGTATCTTGGCATAGAAGGCATCGCGTTCAGCACATTTTGCTTTGCGGTCTACTGGTAAAATATTCTTATTCGTTTCGGGCCACCGTTTTTTGATTTTGCGTAACCAATAGAGTTTCGCTTCGCCTGCGGTAAGCTTTTCTGCCGGATTGTCGTTGTTTACGATGATGGCTATTCGTCCATCGGCAATAAAATTAAATGAGGATGAACTAATTAAAAGAAAAAGAATAATTAGACTAACAACAAATTCGATTGGTATTAATTTCTTCATGTGGTAAAGTTGTTTGTTTTGTTGTGAGATCAATTTTTTCAGATTAAAAGGAGAAAGCCAATTGTGTTTTTATGTTCATGGTGGTGCCATATCCTTTGTGTTCGCTGGAGCCAGCTTCGGTTTTAAATACGATCGTAGGTGTAAACTTGTACCTTAGACCTAGACTAATCGAAGTGACATCACCAAATGCTTGATTTGTAAATTCATCAATCAATGGAAAAAATGGATCTCCGTTTTGGAATTTTAATGTTTCGCCATAAAAATAGGGAGTAAGTTTACCATTGGTTTTCATCCCAAGGTAAAGTACACCACCATTGATATTATAGGTTCCAATAGATTCATACGCATTGGTGTGTTGATAGTATTCGGCAATCAATTCCAGTTTTTTCTCCGGGTTAAAAAACGAAATGCTTCCGGCAAAAGCCGAATAGGTTAGTTTGTCGGCAATTGGAAGGTTGAATTCATTTAACATACCTTTTTCGAGTGGGTTAAAAACACCCGATACAGATAATTTTAATCCTTCTGTTGGCTCAATTCCTACGCGAGCCGTTGTAGAAATAGTTTTTCCAAGTGCGTACGATGGTCCTAGGAGGCCGCCATTTTTACCTCTTCCATTGGCGAGAAAAAGATCAAAAAACAATCGTGCTGAACCAATATTTTCCCCTTCGAGCATTACACCAATATCCCTGGTTTGCGTAAATCCTCCATCGTGCGTAGGTTGTATAATTAAAGGACGCGAAATGGTTGGTTGTAGTACGAGTCCTAAGTTGTAGTTCAGGTTCCAGTATCCAATCGGATTGTATGTTTTCCCTACGCGAATGGCGAGATTGTCGTTAATCGAATAGCGGAGATACAAGCGCTCAATTTCGGTAGAGGGCCCTGGAAGGATGGCCATATAGTGGATGTTTAGTTCACCGGCCACAGTCACTCGTTCGGTAACCTGTGAGGTAACATAGATCACAAACTGTCCACCTCTAAAGTAAGTTGAGTTAGACTTCGCGTCATCATTCCAGGAGAAATCTAAACCTGGCTGCCCAAAAAATTTAATTTGTGTATTGCTCTGTGCATGTGTTATGGCACTTGTGCCAATGAAAAGAATAGCAAGAATGCTGGTAGTGGTAAATCTCATGGAGTAAGAAGTTTGGAGTTATGAAAATCGATTTTTAACAAGCTCTTAAAATAAACAGGTAGTAGACAGTTACACCGAGCGGATGGCGTATTCTGTTGAGTAAGTGGACGGAATTTGGCTTTATGCGATTATGCGCAAAATGCAACGGGTACCGCACGGTTGCCCGGAAGGATCATATAGATCTACAATCTCGATATGTCTATCGTTGGAATTAGGATAAATATGCTTCAAGCGATTTTCTGTTATTTCCATGCCCAATGACTGATGGGAAAGGAGTGTTTTTTCGCGGATGGATTTCGCTTTTTCACGCCCTATTCCATTGTCTTCAATTTCAATTTCGATGCCGTTTTGCCACGGACGCAATCGAATTTGCAAGAGACCCGAACCTGACTTATTATAGAGACCGTGCAGGATAGCATTCTCTACATACGGTTGGATCAGCAAGGGGTGGATTTCGATTTGATCGATATGAATGGAGTCATCAATCTGAAGTTGATATTCAAATTTGTTTTCAAATCGAATTTGCTCAATTTCAATATAATTCTTTATCAGGCTCAATTCTTCCGACAAGTGAATCATTTTTTGGTTTGCGCTGGATAAAATGCCTCGAACCAATTTTGAAAACTTGGACAAATAATTAATCGCGTTTACACGATCATTACGAGAAATAAAATATTGAATGGAGTTGAAGGCATTAAAGACAAAATGCGGATTCATAGCCGATCGAAGTGCCTGCAGCCGTAATTCACTAATCTGTTGATTTAATTTTCTAATCTGTTCTTCGTGCAACAAGTTTTCAGTTCGGTCAATGGCAAACACCGATACACCGATCGTTTTCTGATTTTCGATAATGGGGTTTAATGAAAATTCGTAAAACACATCATCAATCCATTGAGTAACTTTAAATGCTTCACCATTCAAAGCGCGTTGATAATAGTCTATCCACCGATCGATGAAGGATACGGTTGAGAGTTCTTTTGAAAAAATGGGCACCATGCGCTGGCCGATTTCAAACTGAAAGTGATGAATGTTACGGAGTGCTTCTTTCAGTGCATTGTTGATGGTGAGAAGTTTGAATTCGCGATCCACCGACCAAATGAAAAGCTGCGTGTTATTGACGATGGACGACATCATAGCTTCATTTTGACGAATGAGCGAGATCTTATTGCGCAATTCAATCTCTGTCGTTTTTCTTTCCGTAATGTCAGTGCCGTTGAAAGAGACCCCAATGACTTCCCCTACATCATTACGAATGGGTTCATACCGAAGGATCCACCAAGGATTGAGCAAGGGATGGTTGATTTTTATTTCTCTCTCAAATTTGATGCCCTCCAACGCATTATTGTAATGTTTTAAAAATACTTCTCGCTTGTGAATATCTGCATAGATTAAGATGGATTCGCCTATTTCGATGGGTTTGTGAAAGATGCGCTGAATAAAATCACCGGCTACCTTATTGTATCCCAAAATCTTAGCTTGCCGCCCCAAAAGAAATATTGAATCTGTTGAACTTTGAAAATACGCATCCGCTAAAACCGACTTGCTTTGTAATTCAGCGAGTGTCTTTTTCTTTTCGGTTATATCTGTCAATTGAATCAAATGAATTCCAGGTTGCCAAGTTCTCTTGACCTCAGATTTGACAATTATTAATTTATTGGATTTAGTCACCCATACCGATTCAAAATAGTAAGTGGCTGTTTCGTCTTGCAACAGCCAATCACGAAATTTATCTGATTCATCATTCGAATAGATTAAATCAGTTAGAGGTAGTTGGGATAACTCAATTTGAGAATATTCGGTGAATTGTGCAGCGGCCAGATTGGCATCAATGCAGTATCCTTGCTGATCCAGAAAAATGATTCCTACTGTTAGTTGATCAAACAGCTGTTGAAACCGTAGAATTCTTTCGTCTTCGGTTCCTTTCATATTATTTGCCGAATAAACGCAAAAAGGTTTCTTTTCTACGCTTTGATACATCCAACACCTGATTGTTGGAAAGTACGATTTGTCCGCCCTCGCCACGGATGTATTGTTTTACACAATTCATATTTACCAAGTAGGAATTGTGGATTCGGAAGAAATCGCAGTCCGTCAACAAATCTTCATATTCTTTTAATGTTCTTGTTACGATTTGTTTTTTACCATCTGCAAAATAGAGGATGGTATAATTGCTCGAAGCTTCACAATAAAGAATATCGCTCACTTTTACAAAGATCAAACCGGTGTTGGTGGGAAGGGCCAATTTGTAATGTTGTGATTGGGTGCTTTTCAGATTAAGAATAAATTGTTCAAAGCGTGGATCGGGTAAAGGCGCTGAAGATGACTGAGCGAGTTTCTTTAGCCTTGCCCGTTCAATGCATGCATTTAACTCTGCAATGTCAATGGGTTTCAGTAGGTAATCCAGCGCAGAAAATTTGAACGCTTTAATAGCGTATTCTGCATGAGCGGTGGTAAAAACTACATCAAACGTAGGCGCTTCAATTTGGGCAAACAAATCAAACCCCGACTCCCGTTGCATCTGTATGTCCAGAAAAACAAGATCTACCCGATTGTGCTTTAGGGCGCTGGTGGCTTCAGCTATGTTGGCACACAATGCCATTACCGAAACGTCTTCGCAAAAATCCTGTAGAAGAATACGCAGGTTTTCGCGACTCTTAAGTTCATCGTCTACAATAATGCAGGAGAGGGGAGACATAACTGGGGAGAGTTAGTATCGCTGGTGTACCTTAACTAATTTCTACAAGTAATTTATTCAATTTATCATTAACCGCCTAACCCATTCTATTCATCACCACTTCCTCCAATTTTGCATAAGTCATCCATTCCTAAATGAAGCAACGCATCTCCGGCATTGACTACCGGATTATTGTTAAGGCCTACCACATAACCCGTCACCGGTGATTTGATTTGTTCTTTGAATTCGCCAAATGGATCCGTTAAATTTCCTACTACTTGCATCTTGTGTACAAAGTCGCCACACTTGATGGAGGGTTGAAACAAACCTGCTGTGCGTGCCCGCGCCCAGGATGAGCTCCAGATGATTCGGTTCTGTTCTTTTGGCTCCGGTGCCCAGTCAATCATATTCAAGTACTTCATGAGTCGTAGCGTTCCGTTGATGCCTTCTTCAATGGCGTATTGATCCATTCGCAACGATTCGCCTCCTTCATACACAATGATGTTCTTTCCTTTCTTCGCAGCTGTTTGGCGCAAGGAGTGCGGACGAAACGGTGAGTCGATGGTGAATGGAGCGTGGAAGGCGTAAGCCAATTCTACATTGCGTGGCTCCTGCATCATGCATCGCACTTGTGGGTAGTTGGTGCGCATGGCACCGCCTGTATGGAAATCAATACCGTAATCAATACTCGGAATAATGTCGTGCGTGAGATGATACGCCACACGCGAGGCAAGTGAACCGGATTTACTTCCCGGAAAGGAACGATTGATATCTTTTCCATCGGGCACTTCGCGTGAATAATTTAAGAAGCCATACACATTGATGATGGGCATGCATACCGTAGTGCCCCGCAGCACACGGTTATGACCGCTGTCGATGAGTCTGCGCACAATTTCCATTCCATTGATTTCATCGCCATGCATTCCGGCCGTCAATGCAAGTGTTGGGCCCGGCTCCGGTGCGCGGTACACATAGATAGGTGTATCGATTTGTGTGCGCGAGGGGAGACGAGCAATGTTGATATTGATTTCTTTAAATTCACCGGGGCGAATTTCGTGGTCAGCAATCGAAATGGTCTTCATGTAGGTATAAGTGATCAGGCATTTACTTTGTCTTTCTGGATTTTTTTCTTGCCTGCATTTTTCTCCAGATACTGAATGATTTTACTGCCGATATCTACTTTGGTAGCCCCTTCAATGCCTTCGAGGCCGGGTGAGGAGTTTACTTCAATAATCAATGGTCCGCGCTTGGATGGCAGCATGTCAACACCCGCTACACCCAATCCCATCTTTTTTGCTGCTATTATCGCTGCATGTTTTTCGTGGCGATCCAGTTTAACAACAGTAGCATATCCGCCCCGATGCAAGTTCGATCGGAATTCACCATCGCGGGCTTGTCGTCTCATGGCACCTACCACTTCGCCATTCACCACAAAGGCACGGATGTCAGCTCCTTTTGCTTCTTTGATAAACTCTTGCACGATGATGCGGGCTTTCACACCATGAAACGCTTCAATCACTGACTGCGCTGCTTTTTTATTCTCAGCCAATACCACGCCAAGTCCTTGCGTACCTTCTAATAATTTAATCACCACAGGTGCACCACCTACGGCCTCAATGACACCTTCGGTGTCTTTGGAATAATCCATAAAGATTGTTTTGGGAAGGTCCAGTCCCGCGCGTGATAAGATTTGTAAACTACGTAGCTTATCGCGTGAGCGAATGAGTGCTTGCGATTCCACAGCGGTAAACACTTTCATCATTTCAAATTGCCGCACCACGGCAGCCCCATAAAATGTAACAGAGGCACCAATGCGGGGGATGATGGCATCAAAGTAGTCGAGCTTCTTTCCATTGTACCATACCATCGGATTCTTTTTCTCAATCAGCAGCACACATTTCATATGGTCGATGATTTCCACTTTGTGTCCGCGTTGTTCGCCCGCTTCTTTCAGGCGCTTGGTGGAATACAGTTTTGCATCTCTGGATAATATGCCAATATTCATAAGGGAGAATTTTTCGATTGAAAGTACAAATCTTTTTGCGTTACATCGATGAGGAAACGATTTCTTAATATCTTCCTTCCCAGCAAAACCGGAAAGCGTAATTTCTCACGATCGCTGAGCGAAAACTCAGCGCGAATACGTCTGTCAAAAATTTTGATGGTAGTTTTGATGATGAAGCGCATCTCGGCTTCGCCAAAGGAGTTCTTTACTTCCCGTTGGGTGAATTTCTTAAAGGTAAACTTCATACCGGTAAACTCCGGATGTTCTTCATCGAGTAGCACAAACTCCAATTTGCCATTTACCACCTTTGCACTGGAGCAATGCAAGCTGCATGTATAGGCACCGGTATCAATTTTTGCATGGATGTTTTCCAAACCCAGTTTAGGAAAATCTACGCGATCCGAACGTCCTAGTATTTGCATGCGAAACCCAAGCTAACTCATTTTGAAAAAATAAAAAAGGCCTATTTTGAGCTCAATATGCCACAAAATATCAAATTTCGGTTCAATTCAACATCGTCTTGAGACAATTTAAAAGATGTCTGACATGAACACGACAAACTCTGTTTTCATCTGGATCGTTCCATTTTGATAAGCATCTCGTAAGTCATTCGTTTTCTTAAATCACTCGACTGGATTCTACGTGTATTTACCTACGTATATCACCCGAAGATTTGTTTACTTCCTTTAACTACATTGAAGTGCGATTCGATAATGTTTAACCTGATTATTCAGGTTGAAACGTTGGAATACATAAAGATTTGATCCGTTAAACAGCGCATTCAAAAAGTTTTAATTATGGCTAAAAAGGTAATCAAAACGAAAGCCAAAAAAATCTCCAAGCGTCCAATTATTCGCGGTGTAAAACGAAGTAAAAAATCAACTTCCACTGGCAACAAAAGAAATAAATCAGACTTAGTTGAAGGTAGTCTGAGATTTGATTTTCGGCAAATTCTGAATGGTATATCGGATGGTTTTTTCGCCATCGATACGGATTTAAACTTCTTGTTGGTGAATAATACTTTTGCTGATCTGGCTAAAATGAGCGTTGCTGAAATGGAGGGTAAGAATATGCTTGATTTATTTCCTTTCATGAAGGGAGGTTCATTAGTAAAAGTCTACCAACAAGCAATAAAAGATCAGCAAGTAGTTTTGTTGGAGCATCCCAATTCTCGTAACCCTGATCAGGTATTTCGAATTCAGGTAACTCCATTTGGACAGGGTCTATTTGTTTATTATAAAGACATATCGGTTTTGAAGGAAGTACAAGAATTATTGCGCGAAAGTGAATTCAAGAGCCGTTTGATTTTAGATAATGTACAAGATGGCATTCTTTTTTGTAAAAGAGATGGAACGGTTTTATCGGCTAATCCAGCAGCTTGCCAGATATTCCATATGACGGAGGAAGAGATATGTGAAAGAGGCCGGTCAAAGCTCGTAGATACGAACGATCCACAATTTGAAAGGGCTATTAATATACGAGAGAGAGAGGGAAAGTATAAAGGCGAAATTATTTTGAAGCGCAAAGATGGTAAACCTTTTGTGGCGGATATTACGACAAGCTTTTTTTATGATGATAAGGGAGAAGAATATTCAACGGTAATTTTTTCGGACATCACTATTCAAAAAAAGATCGAGAGGGAACGCGATGCACTTTTAGAGAAATATGAAAAAATCGCTGAACATATTCCCGGGTTTATATATCAATATCGCCAGAGGCAAGATGGCTCCTCTCATTTCCCATATGCAAGCCAGGGTATTCAAGACATTTATGGTATTTCTGCTTCTGAAGCTGTAGAAGACGCAAACAAAGTATTTTCGGTTCTGCATCCGGAAGATTTATATCAAGTTCAACTTTCGATACAACGATCGGCCGAAAGTATGAGTGAGTGGCGTGATACCTATCGTGTCAATCATCCATCCGGTAAAACGATTTGGGTGGAAGGATTTGCAACACCTCAAAGGCTGGAGGACCGGAGTATTCTTTGGCACGGCTATATTACCGATGTAACTAATAAACGAGCATCAGAAATAGCCTTACAACAAAGTGAAAATCGATTAAACACCATATTAAGTAATCTGATTCATGGTGTGGTAATGGTCAGCTATGATGGCAAGATTACCTATGCCAATCCACCTGCTTGCAAAATTTTATCCATAAAGCTAGAAACTTTACAACAACGCTACTCATTTTCGAAAGAATGGGGATCTGTTGACGAACAGGAAAACCCTTTGTCACCTGACCAATTACCTGTTGCAAGGGCCATGAGGGAAAAAAGTGCGGTTTTGAATTTAGTACATGGGGTTCGAAAAGAGGATTCTACTATTCAATGGCTGAGTGTAAACGCAGCACCTCTGTTTGACGACCAAAAAAATGTAATCGGGGCAGTTACCAGTTTTGTGGATATTACCAATGAACGGGCGGATCAAATTGCCTTGCAAAAAGCAAATCAGGAAATAGCAGAGATTCAATCCAATCTGAATGCCTTTTTCGAAAGCTCCACAGACTGTATTATTTTGTTAAACCAAGATTTTCAAATCACTAATTTTAATTCTCTTGCCGCGAAATATACGATCGAATTAACTGGTTTGAATTTAAGTAAAGGAGAGTCAATTTTAAATTTTTCAGCACCCTCTACTCGTCAATCTTTCATTGATAATTTCCATCTGGCATTACAAGGTCAAATTATTCGAAAGGAAATTGAAATAATTTACGGTAATAAAAATGGTATTTGGTGGAGAGTGCAATATATTCCTTTACGCGATTCAGATCAATCGATTATGGGTGTGGCTTTCGTTTCCACTAATATTGATAATGAGATACGTTCTTCTCAACGACTTAAATCGCTTACTGATAATCTTCCGGATAGTGTCATTTATGAATACTGGGAAAGTGCGGATTTAAATAATTACCAATTTACTTATTTAAGCCAGGGAGCGGCTAATTTTTTTGAAATTCCCATCGAACAATTATTGAATGATTCAAGCTTATTGTTTGACATGATTGAACCAGAATATGTGCAGATGATGCAGGAGGCAGGGGCGAAGTCTCGAAGAGAGATGAGCAATTTTGATGTGGTTTATAAGATTAAACTCAGGTCTGGAAAATTCAAATGGGTGCGAACGAAGGCGAAACCAAAGCAATTAATTGATGGTTCAATTCTTTATGAAGGTATCACGATTGATATTACCAGTCAAAAATTATTGGAGCAAGAACGGATTGAAGCATTTGAAAAAATCGAAGAATCTGAGAATAATTTAGCAGCCATACTAAATGCTTCTAACGATAGTACAGTATTTGTTGATTTGAATGGGAAGGTCCGGGTAATTAATAATGAAGGGGTCAGGAGGTTAAGGCGTTTTTATTCTGGTGATATCATTGGCGGAAAATTTGTTGATTTTTTACCTCCCATCTTTAAGGAAGAATTCACGCAATTATTTGATCGCGCCTGTGCCGGAGAATCGATTATGTTTGAGAGGGAGTCACGATTTGAGGAAGGACATCACTGGCTCTATGCTCGAGTACTTCCAGTTTACAATAAGCAAAGGCAATTAATCGGAGTATCGCAAAACGTTACCGATATAACCGAGCGCAAGTTGGCCGAACTAGGTCTGAAGCAAAGTGAAGAACGTTTTCGTTTTTTATACAATCGCACACCTGCCATGATGGATTCTATAAATGAGAAAGGAGAGTTGATTAGTGTGAACGATTTTTGGCTGGAAAAAATGGGTTACAACCGAGAAGAGGTAATCGGAAAAAGTGCCAGCTCTTTTTTAGCGCCTGATTCTCAAGAATTGTCTGATCGTGTAGTATTGAAGGAGTTTTTTGAGAAAGGAAGTATTAGCAATGTTGAATATAATTACGTTACCAAGAGTGGCAAAATTTTAGTTGGTTTGTTGTCGGCAAACGCTGAGCGAGATGCGAACGGCAAAATTATACGATCACTATCTGTCATCAATGATATTACGGAAAAGAAGAAACTTACGAGAGAAGTTGAAAAGCTCGCACTCATTGCACAGAAGACGAGTAATCTGGTAATCATTACCAATCCAAACCAGGAAATTGAATGGGTGAATAGATCGTTTGAGCAGGTAACAGGTTATACGTTACCGGAAGTACTCGGAAAAAAACCTTCTTCTTTTTTGCAGGGGCCTGATACCGACAAGGCCATCAATGGCATGGTGAAAGAGAATTTGCAAAAGAAATTACCCACTCGATTTGAGATCATCAATTACGATAAGAAAGGTCAGCGCTATTGGTTGGATATTGAAATTCAACCTGTTTTTGATTCTCAGGGCATTCTTTGTAACTATATCGCGATTGAATCCGATATCACGCTACAGAAATTAGCCGAAAATGCACTGCGAAATAGTCAGAAGAGATTACAAGCTATTTTTGATAATGCGATCAATTCGATCATCTTGGCGGATGATGGTGGAAATTATGTAGATGGAAATAATGCGGTCTGTAAACTTTTGGGCTATACCCACGAAGAGTTCATCAAGTTAAATGTCAAGCAAGTGGCCGTTCCCTCCAGCGCAGTTGCTGATCCTTTCGGAGATTTTCTACATGATCTTCGTCAAGTAGGGGCTATTGATCTTCGAACCAAAGAAGGAAAAATAATTACTGTACGATATAATGCCGTGGCAAATATTCTTCCGGGGCTACACCTCTCCATACTGGAGGATATTACTGATAAATTGAAATCAGACCGTCTTATTAAGATTCAAGCAGAAGAATTACAAGCCAAAAACGAACAATTTGTAAGTATTACAGAAAATATTCCTAATAGTGCGATCTATCAACTGTTGATCCGCGAAGATCGGTCAAAGCAATTCCTTTTTATGAGTAGTAGGATAAAGCAATTAACAGGAATACCCAAGGAAGACGTGTTAGAGAATTCTGAGCTCTTTTATCAGAACATCCTTCACAAAGACCAATTTTATTTCAATGATCTCAAAGAGAAAGCAATACAGAATTTATCCATGTTTAGTTGCGAGTTCAGACACATGCATGCCAATGGTTCCATCAGGTGGCTGCACATTTACTCGATGCCAAAAGTAACGGAGGTAGGAATTTTGTTTGATGGGTATATAACCGATATAACCGATCAAAAGACGCTCACCGAAAGTCTGTACTTAACGAGATTTACTGTAGATCATGCGCTTGACTCCATTTTTTGGATCGAAGAAAGTGGCTATTTTTTTGATTTCAATGTTGCGGCCTACGAATCACTAGGATATACAAAAGATGAGTTTGCCACTTTAGCAGTGAGTGATATCGATCCTAATTATCGTCACGAAGTTTGGCCATTTCATTGGGCTGAGTTGAAGAAGAACAGGACGTTAACTTTTGAAAGCACACAACGAAGAAAAGATGGAACTCATAAAGAAGTAGAAATTACGGCTAACCTTATTAGTTATTATGGAAAAGATTATAACTGTGCGTTTGTAAGGGACATCACCGAACGAAAGCTAAGTAATCAGAAAATTCGTGAGAAAGAGGAGTTATTGAAGACAATTGCAAGCAATTTGCCAAATGGTGCAGTGTATCAATTTTTAATGACGGACAAAGGAGATTTTTCATTTCCGTTTATAAGTGAAGGAGTAGAATCGTTCATCGGTATTAACGCACAACAAATTATGAGCAATGCATCGATGGTTTTCCCCACGCTCCACCCGGATGATGCTGACTCGTTCTTTAATGCAGTATTAGATTCGGCTAAAGCGATGAGTGATTTTCATTTTTGTGGTCGATTTAAGGATGTGGCAAATCAATACCATTGGCTCACTGCACATTCGAAGCCACGGAAGCTGACGGATAACTCGGTTATTTGGGATGGTATTTTAATTGATGATACCAAACAGAAAGAATCAGAGGAGTTAATGAAGTTCACCACATTTACACTGGATCACATATCGGATACCATTTTGTGGATTAAGCAGGATGGAACTTTGATTAATGCTAACCCGGCCGCTTCAATAGAGTTGGGTTATTCCATCGCTGAATTACAAAAGATGTCGATTGCTGATTTTGATTTAGTTTACACCAAAGAGATATGGCCAAGTCACTGGCTTGAATTGGGCCAACGAAAGAGCCTCACATTCGAGAGTGTATATAGAAGAAAAGATCAAAGTGTTTTTCCAGTTGAAATCAATGCCAGCATCATTGAGTATGATGGGAAAGAATACAACTGCGCAATTGTACGTAATATTTCAGAACGCAAGAAGGTGGAAATGGAACGAGCAGAGAGAGAAAGAGCGCTGGCTGAAAGTGAAGAGCGGTTTCGCCATTTGATTCGCGACTTGCAAGTAGGCGTGCTGTTGCAGGATGCGAATTCTAAAATCTTAATGAATAATGAAGCTGCTATTGAACTATTAGGAATATCAGAAGATCAATTGTTGGGAAAAACATCATTCGATGCTGCATGGAATGTAATCCGTGATAACGGAGAAACCTTTCCAGGAGAAATGCATCCGGTACCGATGGCAATTCGCACTCGAAAACCTGTGGAAGATGTTATCATGGGTGTCTTCCGACCTAATACAAATGATCGGATATGGCTTCAGGTAAATGCACATCCAATCTTTAGCCAGAATGGAGAATTATTACATGTGATATGTTCGTTCTTAGATATCTCAAAAGTGCGCGAGTACCAAGAGAACTTAAAAAGGAATTTAATAGAAAAAGAGCTGCTTGTGAAAGAGATCCATCATCGGGTTAAGAATAATCTGCAATTAATATCTTCTCTCATCTATATACGGATGACACGCATGGAACAAAGTGAGGTGAAAAAGTTCTTGGAAGAGACCCGACAAAAAATTCATGCTATCGCACTCATTCATGAGACACTACTCCAAAAGGAATCTGTCAATGAGATTAATATTGCAGATATTATGGAACGCTTGCTGGTTAATCTGCAATCATCTTATTCAACCGTAGATAAAACCATACACGTCAAGCATTCCATAGAGCCCATCAAAATGAAGCTAGACACCGCAATCAATTGTAGTCTCATTTTGAATGAATTGTTTACAAATTCTATAAAACATGCATTTAATCATGTTGCTGAGGGTACAATAGAAGTAAACATACAAACGGATGGTAAGGAGGTATTTTATCAAATATCTGATAATGGTTCCGGTTTAGAGCAAAACATTACATTAGGGAAAGAGAAAACTTTTGGTCTGCTCATGCTGGATGTTTTTTTTAAGCAAATAAATGCGGATGTTACAATCGATCGCACAAATGGAACTTTATACATAATTCGTTTTCCATTAGAGTAATGTACTGTTTGAGATAGATTTAAAGGTTACAGATGGCTGTCAACCTTATCAGGAATTTAAAATAATAATTGCGCGGAGGCATAGGAATATGAAAAAAATACTAATTGTTGAAGATTCATACATCGTTGCTTTGCACCTTCAGGCCACATTGGAAAATGAAGGTTATCTTATTGTTGGAAAATGTACATCCGGTGAAGAGGCTTTGCTCTTCTTAGAAAGTAATCTCCCTGATTTAGTTTTGATGGATATCATGTTGGAAGGAGCGATGGATGGAATAGAGGTGGCTGAGTTAATCAAAGAGAAATATAACCTGCCAGTCATTTACATCACCGCATTGAGTGATCGTGATACTATTGCCCGAGCTAAGTTGACAGAACCCTATGGGTTCCTTACAAAACCTTTTGAAGACAGAGAGATCTTCACAGTTATCGACATGGCTCTGTACAAACACTCCATGGAAACAAAGCTGTGGCAAAGCGAAGAAAAGTATTTTTCAACATTGAAATCTATCAGCGATGCAGTAATTGTTATTGATACGAATTTTCAAATAACCTTCATTAATCCAAGTGCCCAAGCACTCACGCAGTTTGCGGTTGCTCAAACAGTAGGCCGTTCCATTTTTGATATCCTGAAATTGAAGGACAGCATTACTGGTGCTTTTCCTATAAATCCATTGCAATGTCCGCTTGGCGTCACCAATCAAACTTCACTTCCGCAGAATGCGTTGCTGGTGAATGCCAGTGGAAAGGAGTTGCCGATTGGAGAATCTACGCTGAGTTTATTATTGGACGGTAAAGAAAGATTAAATGGCCTTGTCATTACGTTCCGGGATGTTTCTGAAAAATTAGAGAAAGAGGCGATGTTGAAGCGAATTGAAAAAGTAAAAGTATTGTCATTAATCGAAGGTCAAGAGAAAGAGCGCAGAAGGATCGCTCAAGATCTGCATGATGGATTAGGTCAGATGTTGAATGCAATTAAAATCAATGCAAACGCAATTATAGGTTCTGAAAAGTTAAATGATCATTTTTTTCAAATGATTGACGAGGCTATTCAGGAATGTATTCGAATTTCGGAGAATTTACTTCCATCCAAGCTGAATAACTTTGATTTATCGACTTGCTTGCGTTCATTGTGCCAACAGCTCAATAAAAATTCGTCTATTGAAATCTCGTATACTGATACCCATTTGAAGTTCGATATCGATCAATCAAAAAAGATCAATCTTTACCGGATTACACAAGAAGCAATTAATAACTCCATTAAACATGCTCGCGCAAAACACGTTAGCGTTCAATTGGTGCAACATGGAGATATGCTTCACTTAAGCATTGAAGATGATGGCGTTGGATTACAGCAATTGTGTAATCCGGAAGTTTTTGGAAAAAATGGCTTAGCGAATATCCGCGATCGGGTGGATATGATTAACGGTAAATTAACTATTGAAAGCGCTGAAGGAAAGGGAACATTATTGGTAATTGAATTTTCACCCGAACCCATGACTAGTTATGCCGAAGTATAAAATATTACTTGCCGATGATCATGAGATGATCCGCGAGGGTTTTAAAATGATTTTGAAACGAAATAAAATGTATGAAGTAGTAGGAGAGGCGTTGAACGGTTTGGAAGCAATTGAGCTGTATAAATCTTCTCGTCCGGATGTGGTGATTATGGATATTTCGATGCCTGTTTTAAATGGTATGGAGGCGGCTAAAGCGATTATTGCAACCGATTCCAATGCTAATATTATTATTCTTTCCATGTATGATGACGAGGACTATATCAGTCAATGCACTGAATATGGGATCAAAGGATATGTGGTTAAGAATGAAAGCTCCAATGAGTTGGAAAGTGCCATTCAGGCAGTCATAGAAGGACAAACCTATTTTAGTAGCCGTGTTCGCGAAGTGATCGTTAAAAAGTATACGTCTGCTAAATCGTCTAAAAGTAAAAAGGAGATCAATTTTAAATTGACTGCCCGTGAAACTGAAATCGTTCGATTAATTGCAGAAGGATTGACTAGTCAAGCCATTGCGGAAAAGCTATTTATCAGCCCGCGAACGGTAGAAACACATCGCGCCAATTTAATGAAAAAAGCAGATGTGAATAATTCGATTGAATTAGTCAAGAAGATGGAGAAATTGAAGCTAATCTGATCTCCAAGCGTCAATAAAAATATTTTATCTAATCCCTGTACTACCTGTTAGAAGACTATAGCAGGTTATCCAAGTGATTTCTTAATCATAATCACATTAAGTAAATACACGGAGATGTTCCGCGTATAAATACTACTGACAAAATCATGTAAAACCTGTATTGTCGCAGGGTCACATCCTATTCATATTTGCCCCAGTGATGTGAGTATCCGTCAAGAAGATAGTAAAACTATTAATTCGAAAAAAGGATATGGCTGAGTTGGTCGAAATATTAAATCCGTTAATCAATAGCTTTCAACAGCCTGCTATAGTGATTCATTCAGATGGTGTTATTTTATCAGCTAATAGCGAATATACTATACATCTTAAACCAGTTATCCTTCCAGCATACCTCGAGCTAATCATTGACCAATTGGAGAATAGTAACTCGGTGAATTTTCAATTTTGTCTAGAATTGTCCCCAGCGGGCAAGTTCTCAGTAACTGCAACGAAAGTTGATTCGAGCTCATCATCTATTTGGGTAATTAGGTTCTTTTTGGTCGAAGAAAATAGCTGGAAGCAGCAATATGAACGATTGGAAAAAATGTATGGATCATTTATTGAAAATAGTTTTGAGTTAATAATCCATACTTCTGAAGATGATCAGTGGCTATTCTTTAATGTGTTAGCTATTCAAAGTTTTGGTATTCAACAACAAAATATGGATTCCATCTATGGAGGCGTCACCCTATTTGAGGAGATAGCAACGTATGAAAGATTAAAACAAAAAATTGTATCCGATGGAAAAATGGAGCGTGAGACCGTTTTTTTTAAACGCGTAGATGGAACCCGGCTCACTGGTTTAGTCAACGGCTATTTAGCGAACGGTATTAAAGGTTCTCCTGTAATTGTTTGGATCATTTTGGATATTTCCGATCGGATCGAATACGAAGATCGCCTTCAGCTTAAAACGGATCAACTGGAGAAACTGAACCTGCAAATGGAAAAGTTTTTATACAGTACCTCACACGATTTACGCTCGCCAATCACTTCTATTCTAGGGCTCGTCAACTTATTGAGAATGGAAACGCGAGACAAAATTGTGCTCGACTACATTCAGAAAATTGAAGCAACGGCTCATAAGCTTGATAAAACGATCAAAGACATCATGATCTATTCAAAGAATAATTATCAACGAACGACCAGCGAACGGATTGATTTCGAACCATTAGTATGGAAAGTGTGGAATAGTTATCGTAAGAATCCCAATCTCAGAAAAATTAGTTTAGAGGTATCGATACAAGGCAATGCACATATTTATTCAGACCCCGAGCGCATGGAAATTATTCTCGAAGGTCTTCTGTCCAATTGCATTAACTTTTATGACTCTAACAAGTCAAAGCCATTTGTAAAAATCGAGATCACCTCCAATCAACATGAAGCTCAATTATTAGTAGCTGACAATGGTATTGGGATAGGGAAAGCATACATCGAAAATATATTCACTATGTTTTTTAAAGCTACACATCTTTCAAAAGGTGCAGGTCTGGGATTATTCATCGTTCGCGAAGCGATTACACAGCTTCATGGCACTGTACATGTTCAGTCAGAAATTGGATTTGGAAGTGTGTTTAAAGTGATTGTTCCCAATGATCCGAAAGGAAGACTTATCAACCGAAAAATGCAGCTACTTCATACAGCATCATCGGTACGCTAAGTAATTCTACGTATCGCTATCCGTATTATCATTCATTTAAAAAATACACTTTTTCTCGGATTACAAGAATTGAATTGCGCGACTAAGTTTACAATTACAATCGAACGCCTCTATACCAGGCCTATTGGATAAAAAGATGTACCATTGAATCGAATGTTTTATGATCGATCAAATTCTTTCACTCCTTAAAATACTTGACTATGCAAACAGAAACAAATGAATTAACCAGCGAAATAACAAAACCAGAACTCAGCAATTCGAAGCGATACAAAAAACCAAAAAATATGAAACAAAATCTTTATCATGAAAAAGCAAATGGTTCAACAGGAGCAATGTTAGAGCCATCATCAAGTGCGGTGACGAGTGCATCTACCGATTTGCAAGAACGATTGAAGTTTTTGGAACAAAAATTATCGGATAGTAACGGCATGATTGAGGCGATTAATTCCACCAATGCTTTTATAGAGTTTATGCCGGATGGAACGATTGTAAAAGCTAACAAGTTGTTTCTAACATCCCTGAAATACCGCGCTGAGGAAATAGAAGGAAAGCATCATCGGATTTTCTGCGAAGATACGTATGCAAATTCCAGAGCTTACGATCGGTTCTGGGAAGATTTACGAAGCGGTATTCCACAGGTAGGTGAGTTTAAGCGAATTGCCAAAGATGGTTCTGAAGTTTGGATTCAGGCAAGCTATACACCCGTTAAAGATGAAGTGGGAAGAGTGGTAAAAGTGGTCAAGGTAGCAACCGATCAAACCAAACAAAAGCAGATCAATGCAGATTACGAAGGCCAACTGTCGGCTATTGCAAAATCCAATGCAGTGATTGAATTCAATATGGACGGTACCATTTTGAATGCGAATGAAAACTTTTTGAATGCATTAGGTGGATACACCTTAGATGAAGTGAAAGGTAAGCATCACCGCATGTTTGTGGATTCCACATACGCACGCAGCATCGAATACGCGGAGTTTTGGAGAAAGTTGAATAACGGAGAATTTTTTGTTGGTACATACACCCGTATCGGTAAACGTGGTAATGAGGTTTTTATTCAGGCATCGTATAACCCCATTTTTGATTTGAATGGAAAGCCATTTAAAGTAGTGAAATATGCCTTGGATATGACCGAGGTGATTCGTGCGATTAAAGCGATGGCCAAAGGAGATTTAAGCCAGCGATGTGATACCCGCGTTGATAACAACGGCCTCACAGCCGAAGTAAACAGTGCATTAGATAACCTCAGCAGTGTTCTCAGTAATATTTCACAAGCTTCTGAGGTGGTAGCCAAATCATCGGATGTATTGCAGAAGAAGACTAACGACATGAAGAAGAACGCCACCGAAGTGGCCACCGCCATTTCACAGATGGCAAAAGGTGCGCAAGATCAGGCTTCACGTACTGATGAGTCTTCTAAAATGATCAATCATGTAATGTCTTCCTCTAATGACATGGAGAAAAAGTCAAACATTATCAATAAGGCCGCAGAGAAAGGATTGGAGAGTTCGAATTTAGGCATGAAGACGCTGAAAGTATTGGTAGATAACATGAATGGCATTAAAGATTCAGCTTCCCAAACTTCGGGATCCATTAGTGTGCTGACCAAACGTACCGAAGACATTGGTAGAACGCTGAAAGTAATTACAGATATAGCCAGTCAGACGAACTTGTTGGCGTTGAATGCGGCCATCGAAGCAGCGCGTGCAGGTGATGCAGGACGCGGCTTTGCTGTGGTGGCGGAAGAGATTAGAAAACTGGCGGAAGATTCTCGGAAGTCAGCCGTGGAGATTGAGAAAATCATTGGAGATGTTCAGAAAGATACTCACGCTGCAGGCAAAGCCATTGAAGTGATGGAATCCAGTGTGAAGGAGGGTAACAAATCTACTTCCGAAGCTGAGTTTATCTTTAAAGAAATTGCAAAGTCTACCGAAGAGACATTCGGAGCTTCCAAAGAAATTCAATCAGCCACTACATCGCAAAAAGAATCCATCACGGTGGTGGTTAAAAACTTTGAGCAGATTGTAGTTGTGTCAGAGGAAACAGCTGCGGGCACACAACAAGTAGCAAGCTCCAGTCAGCAAATGAACACAGGCATGATCGAAATTGCCAAAGCGGGCGATGAATTATCGGCTGTCGCTGCGGAGCTGCAAGCCGGAGTGCAGCAATTCAAGTTAAAACGTTAAGTCCATCTTTTCTCATTTTACTTAAAACACATTTTATGGAAGAGAAAAAAGCAAATAACAATACTGATCACCGAATGCTTCAAATCGTAGTGTTTAAGCTCGGCAACGAAGAGTATGGATTGCACATCGATCAAATCAAAGAAGTGGTCATTACTCCGGTCATTACAAAAATGCCTCAAACACCCGACTATCTAAAAGGAGTAGCTAATATTCGGGGAAACGTAATTGCAATTTTTGATTTGGAAGAACGATTTGGTCTGATCAAGAACGCATCGACAGAGAGTGCTCATAAATACACGCTGGTGGTTGAAAGTGAAGATGTAAAATTAGGACTTCTGGTGAATGAAGTGCCCAATACGATATCGGTAAATCGAAGTGATTTAGATGAATCGGTCGGCATTATTAACGATACGAATACCGAAAGTAATTATATCCGTGGAATCATTCGTTCAGGTGATCGCCTGATTATTCTGATTGACATCTTTAAAGTAATTGATCAGGAAATGACGCAGTCAACTCGCAAAACAGCATCCGTAGCCGCATGATCCATATTACTTTAAATATCGGTGATGTTTCGGTGAGTAACCATCCGAATGTAACATTTACCTGCTATGGTTTGGGTTCGTGCATTGGTTTGTTCATGCAAGATCGATTGATGGGTTTGTATGGTGCGGCCCATATTTTCCTGCCGCGCCAAGCGGAAACTAGTCAGTCCCATGAAAAGTATTATACAGTTGATCGTTCGATCGATCAATTGATTCAAGAGTTTAAGATGCGCGGAAGTTCAACGGCTAATTTGTGTGCCAAGATCGTAGGTGGAGCAAGCCTCTATCCGCATTCTTTCAATATTGGCAAGCGCAACGCAGAGGATACCATTGATTATTTAACAAAGAAGTTGGTCCATATTCAAGCACGCGACATTGGGGGAAAGTTGAGCAGAACGGCTCAGTTCAATTGCTGCACAGGTGTATTATTAGTACGGATTCCGGAAACGAAAGAATTAAAATATTATTAAGAAACCATCTATGGGAAAAAGTGTATTAGTTGTTGATGATTCACTGTACATGCGCACCGTTATCAAAGATGCGCTGGAGACTGCTGGCTTTACAGTAGTAGGACAAGCTGCAAATGGCGAGGAAGCTATTGATTTAGCATTTGAATTGCAACCCGATCTGATCACACTGGATAATATCTTACCGGATATGATCGGTACGGATATTTTGAAAGTGTACCAGGAAGAAGGTTTGAAGGCAAAGATTGTCATGATCAGTGCAGTGGGGCAGGAGTCGGTCGTAAACGAGGGTTTGCGATTGGGAGCGAAGGCATATATCGTCAAACCATTTACCAGCGAACAATTAGTGGATGTCATGACGAAAGCATAGACTAGATATACAGCTCTATGGCAATTCGTACTCTTTTAATTGACGATTCCGCATTTATGCGAAAAGTTATTAGCGACATCATCCGACAGGATGAATCTCTGGAGTTGGTGGGCGTGGCCAATGATGGGTTGAGTGGAGCAGCGATGGCTCTCCAGCTAAAACCCGATGTCGTCATTACAGATATGGTTATGCCGGTAGAAGATGGGATGTATGTAGTGCAATCGCTCATGGAAAAATGTCCGCTACCTATTATTTTATTGAGCTCTCTGGAGAAAACCAATTCCAGAATATTTGATGCCTTAGAGTTTGGCGCATTTGAATTTATTGACAAGCCTTCTGATTTGGAAGTAGTGCGCGAAGGCCGATACCCGCTGGTACAACTCATCAAGCAGGCATCGCAGGCAGATGTAATCGCTTTGAAAGACAGTCGACTGGCGCGCAAAAACAGTCACCAACATTCGTTTACGCATCCGGTCAACTACGATATTATTGTGGTGGGCGCATCGACCGGTGGCCCCGGTGCGGTAGAGTGGTTAATCAATAATTTGCCAAAAAATCTGGTCATACCGGTAGTCATTGTGCAACACATGCCGCCTCGTTTTTTGGAGAGTTTTTCCTCCCGTCTGGCGCAAGCAAGTCCACTCCCGGTGAAGTTGGCGAAAAAGAACGATGAGTTGGCAGGTGGCACGGTTTACATCATTCCCGGAGAGTCGAACACAAGAATAGAAAATAACATTGTAACAGGTAAGCCAACATTTGTGTCCACCACCAAAAAATATGAAGAGTACAATCATCCCTCGATTGATTGTCTGTTTGAGTCGGTGGCAGAGCTCTATGAAAATCGAAGCATTGGGGTGATTTTAACGGGGATGGGAAAAGATGGCGCACAAGGATTAAAGAAGATTCGTATGAATGGAGGGTTTACGATTGCACAAGATGAGGAGTCATCTATTGTGTATGGTATGCCCAAAGCTGCTCTTGATAATGGGGCAGCACAGGCTGTGGTCAAGTTAAAAGAGATTCCCGGTTTTATAGTCAGTTGTTTGTAATATGAAATTCGAGTTTTATGCAAGATAAAGACGGAGAGTATAAAGAAATATTTGTAGCAGAGGCGCTCGAAAATTACAGTGAAATCAATCGCCTGCTCACGCAAATTGAAAAGCGACCCGATGATCTAAGCAGTGTGAATGCATTGTTTCGAATCACGCATACGCTCAAAGGAAATGCAGCCGGCATGGGATTTACAGGTATTGCCGAACTTTCACATATTCTGGAAGATTTGTTTGCTGAAGTACGCGATGGAAAAATTCTTTTAGATACTCAACAGTTTGCCACGCTTTATAAGGCAATCGATGTATTGGGTAATTTAATCAATGCAATCAAAGATGGCACGGAAGTTAAATACAAAGGCATCAAAACAAAGCTGGAAGTTCTTTTAAAAAGATCGAAAGAAGTTTCTGAGAAAGCGACTGCCAGTATCAACCGGCAAGACGATTCTACTATTTCTACTGATACAACCATCGATCCACTAACATCAACGAATCCGATTGATTTGTTAGCCGAAGATGCTGACGATGTGATTCAGGATGAAGAAACCAAAGTTTCATTTTCTGATCTCGTGCAAGTGCCTGTGCGAAAATTAGATAACTTATTGAATCTGGTTGGAGAGTTGATTATTGAAAAGGATCGGATTCTGGCTTCTCAACTTGGTAATGGATTAAATGCATCGAATGAATATGCTAGGCTAAGCCGCATCAGTTCTGATCTGCAATATTCGGTGATGGATGTACGATTGGTACAAGTAGGGTTTTTATTTAACAAGTTTCATCGGGTGGTGCGCGATGCCGCTGCCATCGAGCACAAAAATGTTGTTCTCAAGCTAATCGGCACGGATACAGAAATTGACCGAAACGTATTGCAAGTGATCAGCGATTCGCTGATTCATCTCATTCGAAATTGTGTCGGGCATGGTATTGAGCAAGCCGATGAACGGGTAGCGAACGGGAAGCCGGCCGAAGGTACCATTTGGTTAGGCGCACGAATCGACACCGATGCCGTGATTGTCGAAATCAGAGACGATGGTAAAGGCTTGGATTTCGAACGAATCAAAAAGAAGGCATTGACTCAGGGGCTCATCAAGGCTGAAGAAGCTGATAAGTTGTCGCAAGATGAACTGAGCTTGCTGATTTTCGAACCCGGCTTTTCAACAATGGATAATGTGAATGCCATATCGGGCCGTGGGGTAGGTATGGATGTGGTAAAGCGGACAATGAATTCAATAGGAGGTATCATAAAGATTGCGAGTGAGCCGGGACAAGGTACCACTGTACAATTGACACTCCCTTCTTCCATGGCGGTGAAATCGTGTTTGCTGTTAGAACTAAGTAATGAAACGTATGCCATTCCGTTGGCTTACACCGAATCCGTCATTTCATTATATAAATCAAACATTCATAAAGCAGGCGGGGGATTGGTAGCTACACACCTAGGCAAAAACATCGCGATCGTTTTTCTCAAAGACGTATTTGATCAGCGGACAGAACGCTCTGCTATTCATGCCAATCTGTTGCAATCTTCTTTTGATCAAATTCATCCGGAAGAGAAGCTAGACATAGTAGTCGTAAGTTTTAGCAACCGCGTAGTGGGTTTTGTAGTGGATAAGTTGCTGCAGCAAAAGGAGATCGTAGAGAAACCGCTGGTAAAACCGGTGGATAAAATTAAGTTCATCAGTGGCGTTACCATTTTAGGAAGCGGTAATGTATGTCTGGTATTGAATGTTCCGCACTTGTTGAACTTTATTTTTAGCCTTACGGCCAATGGAAAAGTAAGCAAGAACTTTACCCTGAATTAAAAAGAAATGAAGGACGATCTAAGGAAGCAACAATTAATTCAATTGATGAGGCCCGGCATGGAGAAGGCAGCTCAGTCTCTTTCCAATGTCATCGCACGCGAGGTAACCATCGATATGGAACCGCTTCCCAAGACAGTCGTTCGAATGACCGATGCCTGTTTACAGAGTAACCCGAAACAAGATCTGTTGGTATTGACGACACAGATCATCGGCTCCTTGAATGGTAAGAGTTTCCTGGTGTTGGATGCCAAAGGAATCAACGAAATCAGTAAAATCATACCGGCTCACCAGATCGATAAATTGAAGGAAGCATTGTTGTTGGAAATCGATAACATCATTTCTGCCGCTGTTATCTCTGTGTTATCGAATCAACTCATGATAGAGATTTATGGCGATGTGCCCCGTTTAAGCAAAATTAAATGCTGCGACTTATCAGCATTTATTCACTCCGAAACGAAAGACTATTCATTAATTTCAATTGATTCAGTTTTACACCTTTCACCAGACGCTCATTTGAATGCTCGTTTTCTCTGGAGCCTCGATAGCAAAGTATTGACCCTGTTGCCCATTCAACAATTATCCAGTTAATACCATCTCTATGAAAACTGCGAAAAGTTATTCCATCATTTACGCTACACAACTATTGTTGTTGTTATTTATGGGAGTGTTCGCTGCATTTCATTCGAATTGGGGAATGGTTGCTATCTGTTCGTTGGTGATAGGTGCTTGCGTTTATCAGCACCAGAACTTATTCAATTTGTTATCCCAACTGGCTGAGCAAAATAGTACATCGCTTCACCTTCCATACCGATCAGAAAATGACCGAAATCCATTGGAGTTTTTAAGCCGGCAGCAAGAACAGATTATTCAACGGTACCAATTATCATCTTCTCTTTTGCTGAATTGGGAAGGAGATTTAAAAGAAGCTGACCACCTACCGGTGGATGATCCATTTAGAATAGGTATAGCAAAGATTCATGATAAGATGGCTTCCACCAAACGGATTGAAGCAGAACAGACCTGGATTTCACAAGGCGTTGCATCACTAGGGGAAGTATTGAGAAACAAAGCAGATGAGAAAGTTTATCTGAATCGTATCCTAAGCTTTATCATCAACTATGTGGGTGCCAATCAAGGTGGGTTTTATGTGCTGCAAGAAGAGAAGAGTGGACAACGCTACATGGACCTAAAGGCATGCTATGCATACGGGCGCACAAAGCACGAAGAGAAGCGAATTGAGGAAGGACAAGGAATATTAGGGCAAAGTATGCTTGAAAAGGAATTTGTTTTTATAACGGAAATTCCGCGTGATTATGTAAAAATCACCTCCGGTTTGGGCGAAGCTACGCCCCGAAATATTGCCATCATTCCCATCATCTATAATAATGTCTTTTATGGTGTGATGGAGTTGGCTTCTTTTTCTCCAATGACAGAGCATCAGAAAGTATTTCTGAAAAAAGCGGGTGAAAATGTTGCCGGTGAGATGGCATCCTTAAGTTATTTAAATCATACGAAAAAACTATTGGAAGAATCGCATCTGTTGACGAACGAACTGCAATCGAGGGAGCAAGTGATGCGGCAGAATATGGAGGAGCTTACTGCCACGCAAGAGCAGATGGCGCGCAAGCAATCGGAATTGGCAGGTGTTTGGAATGCCATTAACACCACCATGGCCACAGCAGAATTTAATCTGCAAGGAAAACTGATTCATTACAATTCAGAGTTGCAATCTATTTTTCAATGGAGTACCGAGGATCTGGCTACAAAAGATTTTACCATTATCGTTGGTGAACATGCAGACATAACTTTTGAATCGGTTTTGGTAGACAAGCAACAAAGGGGAGGAGATTATTTAACCAAACGGGCCGATGGCAAAGAGATTTGGATTAACACCAGCTTCACGGTGATCCATGCACCTGATGGATCGGCTGACAGATTGTTGATTCTATTCCAGGATATCACAAGCAAAAAAGTAAAAGAACAAGAGTTTGAACGGCTCTCGCTCGTAGCCAACAATACCGACAATGCGGTGCTGATCACCGATAAGGACGGATTAACAGAGTTTGTGAATGCCGGGTTTACAAAAATGACCGGCTACCGCGCGGATGAAATAATCGGCAAGAAGCCGGGCCATCTGCTACAAGGTGAAGAGTCGAGTAAAGAGACGATTCAGCGAATTCGAGAAATGTTAAGTCAACGTCTCCCGATCTATGAGGAGATTTTAAATTACAATAAAAAGGGCGAACCGTATTGGGTTTCGCTGGTGATTAACCCTATTTTCAATGAGCAGGGTGCGTTGGATAAATACATTTCGGTACAGGCTAACATTACGGAAACTAAGAAATCATCGCTGGACTTAAAATACAAACTCGAAGCCATCAGCCGCTCAAACTCTATCATTGAATTTGATCAGGATGGCAACATTCTGGATGCCAATGAGAATTTCCTTCAGATCATGGAGTATAATTTAGAAGAAGTGAAGGGCAAACACCATCGAATATTTTTGTTGGAGGATGATAAAGACAAAAGTCATTATGATTCCTTCTGGCAAAAATTGAAGGATGGCAACTACATCAACAGTGAGTTTAAGCGGAAAACGAAATCAGGTAAGACCATCTGGCTGCGTGGCATCTACAATCCCATTTTTGATATGAATGGCCGACTAAAAAAGGTGGTTAAGTTTGTGACACAAATTACGGAAGAGAAACGCCTGCAGGTGCTGACGGAGAAAAAACAACGGGAACTAAATAGTTATTTGGAAGGAGTGAATAACACCATTGCATCGGCTGAGTTTGATCCAACCGGCCATTTTAAAGATGCAAATCAGATTTTCTTCACCCTTATGGGATACTCCCGCGAAGAATTAGCAGGGCAGCACGCAGATATCATCATGAAACAAGACACCGCTTTCCATTTGATGTGGGAAAACCTGCGGCTCGGCAAGTTTTTCTCGGGAGAATTCAAAATGAAAAACAAAGTTGGCAAAGAATTATGGCTTAACGGTACCTTCAATCCCATTTGCATCGACTCTGAGGTGCCGGCCAAAATCATGATGTTTGCGCAATTCACTACGCAAGAGAAAGAAAAACTGCAGGAGTTGAACTACATGGCCAGTGCGTTGAAGTCTACGCTTCCGGTACTTGAACTCAATGCCAATCTTACGTGCAAAACAGCCAGCGATAAATTTATGAAGCTGATGGGCATCACCCGCCTGAGTTTAAAGGACAAGACGCTCTTAGATTTTATTGATCCTTGCTTCATTGAAACGTGGAAAGCTCATCAGGATACCCTTCTTCAAACAGAGTTTAACTCCATTAACTTGCCCTTGCGCATCGGGCATCAAACCAAGAACTATGAGGTCAGCATTTCGGTCGCCAGAAACTTAGAAGGTAATGTCAACCGCATCATTTTGTTGCTGGTAAAAGAACTAGACCACCGTTTACCCATTCTGGTAGCTGTATAATGAGTGCACACGTTGATCTGTCCGATGAAGAGTTAAATTCTCTGACGAATAGTATTTTGATTAGATATGGAATTGACTTTACCTGCTACGAACCGAAGTCGCTGAAGAGGCGCATAGTTCGCTTGCTGAATAATCTGGAGTTAGATTCTGTACACGCCTTGTGGTTGCGTTTCCTGAAGGATCAGCAGTTTGTTTACACCTTTATGACGGAAATAAGTGTGGGCATGACATCTATGTTTAGAGATCCTGTCTTCTGGAAGTCTATGCAGCGCATCCTGATTTCAGAATATTCTAACAAATCATCGCTCAAAATCTGGCATGCCGGCTGCTCTACGGGTGAAGAAGTTTTTAGCATGGGTATTCTTTTGCAGGAGTCACACTTACTAGAAAAAGCAAAAGCAACGGCCACTGATTTTAATCAGGCGGCTATCGGAATTGCCACTGCAGGGGTGTATCATAAAATCAAAATGATTGAAAATGAAAACAACTACCAGCAGTTTAATCCGAAGGGAAACTTCGCGCAGTACTACAGCAAGGAGGCCTCCGATTGCCAAATGAATCTCGACTTGATCAAACATGCCAAGTTAGAGTATAACAACCTCATTACTGACCCGGCACCGTTTCCTTTCTTATTTGATGTTATCTTTTGCCGCAATGTGATGATCTATTTCGACAGCAAAGCCAAAGAGAACTTGTTGCAAAAATTCTATAAGGCCCTCAAACCGGGCGGTCTATTCGTTATTGGTTTCTTCGATACGATGGGCCACCTCATCGACAGCAATCAGTTTGATTTGGTCGATGAGCATGCTAAAATATTTCGCAAAAAGTAGCATGCCTTAAAATTGGAATCCTTCCATTAACAAAAAAGCCCCGCTAGTGCAGCAGGGCTTTTAAATGAGAGGCTTGAAAAATTATCCCTTCGCAACTTTGAAAGATACAGAGGTGTTTTCCCAGCTCAACACAATGTTGCTGCCGTCAATGGCAATGGTAAAGCTTTCTACAAAAGCGGCAGCTTTGGCAGCTTTTACTTTCACGCGGATCACATCGTCTTTGTCGGTATAATCGTAGGCACCCCACTTAATTCCTTTGTTGATGATGATCGTCCACTCGCTTTCTCCCGGAATGGTGTAGAGTCCGTACTTTCCTTTGGCCACTGCTTTGCCTTCTACTTTGGCATCGGCTGCAAATTCGATCGTAGTGGTAGCATTAGCACCTGTTCTCCACACTTCACCAAATGGCACGAGGCCACCCATGATTTTGCGCCCCTTTGCCGCAGGCTGGTGATAGTCGATTTTTACGCCCACGCCATCAATGGTGCCTTCTGCTTTGGCAGGAGGGCTCGCCATTTTTTGAGCAAAGGTGGTAAGGCTCAACAGAAAGAGAATCAGGAAGATAGAACTGGTTTGTTTTTTCATTGTATAGATAGTTTAGTTGGTTTGCATGGAAGCGAAAATGCCCTTCTAATAAAGAAAGGGCATTTTCAAATTTATGAAAATTTTACTGTAAACTGATGGTTTAACGGTTCCGCACGCAAAATGGTTTGTCACGGTGCGGACGGAAATGTTAATTTTCTGTTATCGGCTACTACCCATCGGTGAGTGGTCAATCATCCTTTTGAAAAATAGTCGCTGCCAGCGAAACTTATTGCGGGTGTACTGATGTTACGTCCCCGATTATAAACCTTAACCAAACACCATGAAGTATGTTATTACCGGATCGATTGGCAATATCAGTAAGCCGGTCGTTCAGCAATTAGTTAAAGCAGGTCACCAGGTCAGCGTAATTACCAGTTCTGCCGACCGTTCCAAGGAGATTGAGGCCTTGGGAGCGAAGCCGCTCGTTGGCTCTATTGAAGACCGCGCATTTATTACCAGTTCTTTTGCAGGTGCCGATGCGGTGTACCTGATGATTCCACCCAAGTGGACATTAACCGGTGGCTGGATCGAATACCAGAAAAGTGTAGCCGATCATTACATTCATGCTATCCAGGCTAATAAGACAAAATTTGTCGTGCTGTTGAGCAGCGTGGGTGCGCACATGCGCAAAGGAAGTGGCCCGGTGGACGGCCTCGGTTATTTGGAAGAAGAGCTTTTGAAGTTGAAGGATGTGAACGTGAAGATGCTGCGCCCTTCGTACTTCTTTTACAACCTTTTTGGCATGGCCGGCTTGATCAAGAATATGAACATCATGGGATCCAATTTTGGCAGCAGCGATGAGAAATTGGTTTTGGCACACACCAGCGATATTGCGGATGTGGTTGCGGAAGAATTGCTTGCACTGAAGTTTACCGGACATACCGTTCGTTACATTGCCAGCGATGAGCGTCATCCGAAAGAGATTGCACAAATACTTAGTGCAGCCGTAGGAAAGCCAGGCACACCGTGGATTGAATTTACCGATGATCAGGCATTGCAAGGCATGTTGCAAAGTCAGTTGCCGGCCACTATTGCCAATGGCTATGTAGAGTTGGGAGCGGCACTGCGCACAGGCAAAATGCAAGAAGATTATTGGAAAAACAGACCGACCTTAGGCAAAGTGAAGCTCGAAGATTTTGTGAAAGAGTTTGTGGCTGTGTATAACTCATAGGATTACAAATTATCTATATCCAGATCCCGAATTGGCGCGAGCGAGTTCGGGATTTTTGTTATGGATACATTGGTGCTGTTTGATGGGCATCCTTTATAATTCACTTTCATGTAATCTATCTGCCATTGAAGTAAACAATCGCGTGAATACACAGTAAATCGGGTAAAATCGTGTGGGGTTAACACGAATTTCATGGCGATGAAAGTGAAAACATATCCGTATCAAAACAAATCCTTGGCTAACCTGAAAGGGGAGGAGTGGAGAGATATTGCCGGATTTGAGGGCTACTACATGGCATCGAACCTGGGCAGGGTGAAGTCGCTGGATAGAGAAATTCCACATCCGCGGTTGTACAAACAATTTGTCAAGGGACAAATACTCAGCCAGTCCATAGCCCGAAACAAAAATATTTTAACGGGAGAGCCTTCCATCGATTTGAGGGTAACGCTGGCGAAAGATAACGTACAGTACTATTTCAACACACGCAGGGTCATCTACAGCACCTTTGTGAAAGAAATTGATTTCGTCAAAGATGGTTTATATGTGATCAATAAGAATGGGGATGGATTTGACTGCCGCGCTAAAAATCTTCAGTTGCTTACCAAGTCCGAGAAGCAAAACCGGGCCATTGCCCGCGGCAGGGTAGACTTTACTTTTTTGAAGACGATCGATCGTTCGAAATGGAAGAAAAACTATTCGCGCAGAAAGCCTATTAATCAGTTGAGTTTAAAGGGCAAACTGATTCGTCAATTTGTAAGTGTGAAAGAGGCCAGCGAAAAAGTAGGACTTGACGAGAAAGGAATCATTGCCGTTGCCAAAGGACGATACAGTCAGTGGCGCGGTTTTAAATGGGAGTATGCGAAAGTGAAGAAAGAGAAAAAAGGCACGAAGACCCGGAAATGAGGGCGCCTAGTGCCGGAGGCAATGTCCGTTATGCCGGAGACGATGTCCGTTGTGCCGGAGACAATGTCCGTAGTGCCGGAAGCAATGTCCGTATTGCCGGAAGAAATGCCCGTCATGCCGGAGACAATGGCCATTGTGCCAGAAGCGATGCCCGTCATGCCGGAAGCAATGTCCGTTGTGCCGGTTGCAATGCCCGTCATGCCGGAAGCGATGCTCTTAATGCCAGAGACGATGTCTGCGGTGCCGGAGGCAATGTCCGTTTGTCCTGACAGAATCGTCAGGATGCCGGAGACGATGCCCATTTACCCCCACAAAATCGTAAGGATGCCGGAGGCGATACCATCTAATTTTTTGATATGCAACGAAAGTGTTTTTGATATAAAACGAAAAACACCCTTATCTCCCTACTCAGTTAAAGTTAAGCCACTGATTATCTTGACGTTAATTTTTGGCACTGTTTTTTCTTAGGACTTTACCTTCAAACGCATTGGTAACTACCTGTTTTTACTTCCCCGCCAGGTGTAGTCAGCACAACTATTTTGGATGGAATGAGAAGTTTTTACGTTATAATCTTTACGTGTATTTGCCTCGATGCCTTTACGCAAAACCTGGAGCTAATCGGCAAACCCGATGCCATCAAAGTATCCGGAGGATTCAACGCGACTGCGATCGGCTATACCGCCAGCGGCATCAACGCCCGAAGAGATCCGTTCAATTATTTTTTGTCCGGCAACGTCACGGCAGACGTCTACGGAATCAGCGTGCCGGTTAGTTTTAGTTACTCCAACCAACAAGTCAGTTTCCGGCAGCCCTTCAATCAGTTCAGCATCGCACCCACCTACAAATGGGCGAAAGTATACGCAGGATATCACAACCTCACGTACTCATCGTATTCATTAGTCGGGCATATCTTTTCCGGTGCTGCCATCGAGCTAACACCATCCAAGTTCCGATTGCACGCCATGTATGGCACACTCAATCAGGCCGTGGAAGAAGATACTATACGTCAATCGCAGCCTGCCTATCGCAGAGTGGGCTATGCCGTAAAAGCGGGCTATGGAGATAATCAAAACTCCATTGATCTCATTCTCTTCAAAGCCGAGGATGAAATCAATTCATTGCGACAACAACCGGTAAAAGCACAAGTATTCCCCATGGAGAATCTCGTATTGAGCGCGATCGCCAAAAAGAAATTAGGCACTCACTTTACCTGGAGCGGGGAGATTGCCAGCAGTGCGCTTTCGCGCGATACACGTGTAACCCCGACTGAGCTCGAAAAGACGAACGCGTTTGCATACGTGGGCGGATGGTTTACACCACGCGCCAGTTCAGAGTATCATCACGCCATGAAAACGAGTGTGGGATATACGGGCGGAGCCATTCATATGCAATTGAATTACGAGCGCATAGACCCCGGTTATCAATCACTGGGAGCGTACTTTATTAATAACGACATGGAGAATATCACCGTCAGCACTTCCGTGCGATTGCTTAACAACAAGCTCGACTTGTCGGCCAACGTAGGCACGCAGCGGAATAACCTCAACGATGCCAAGGTAAATGCGACCAGCCGAACGGTAGGCGCGTTCAATTTTAATTTCAATCCGAGTCAGGCGTGGAATGTCACGGGTTCCTATTCCAACTTCACTACATTTACGCGTGTGCGTCCGCGCTTTGACCCTTTCTTTAACAATGCGTTGGATTCACTCAATTTCTATCAGATCAATCAAAACATCACAAGCTCAGTGTCCTATAGTTTTGGAAGTAAAGAAGTGAAGCAAGGCATTTTCTTCAATGGCAGTTTTCAGATGGCCGATGAAACAGCCAAAACAAATGTACCCTCCAACGACACGCGCGTGTATACCGGAAACCTCGCGTATCGCTACACCAAAACCGCTTCAAATCTTACACTCACCGCAGCGGTTAATTACAACCGTGGCGACATCGGCAGCACCAACACATTATCATTAGGCCCTAATCTTTCTATTACGAAATCATTCCTCGAGAAAAAACTGCGTTGCACATTCACCGCTACCTACAATCAGCAATTTCAAAATCAGATTTTACAAAGCAACGTCATGAACTTGCGTGCCAATGGCAGCTACAGTATTAAGAAAAAACATGCATTCTCAATTAATGTGGTCTCACTCACCAAATTTGCAGCAGATACCGATAAAACAGGCTTCTCCGAATACACCGCCACATTCAATTATGGATATAGTTTTTAATTGAAGTATTAAAAAGGTAAAAGCAATAACATATATAACCATGAAAATAGATAATCCTGAAAAGTGAATCATCTAATGGGTGCGGTTGCTAATAATGACGCCTATTTTCTTAAATTGCCAATACAAAACAAAAACCTCCCCATCTCATTTTGTTCTAGGTACGCGTGCAGCCTGGTTTTCCCCCGCATGAGACGGAATTCCCCTTCCGTAGTGTTTTCGCAGCAACAAACTAACCGTCATGACTAGCGATCATGATTTTGTATGCAATAACACCCTTATGAATAAATTCTACTTCACTAGCCTTTTGCGAAAGTCGGTCATTTCGTTTTTGATGATCACAGCTATTTCTTTTTTACAGAATACGCTGCTCTATGCACAATCCTCACCCGATCCTTCACTGGCCGATAAGATCAAAGCTCTGTATGAGGATATTTTGAAAAAGAGTAATACCATTGAGAAGCTCAGCAAAGAAAATCTAGTCAATTTACCTGTTGGGCTAGTGAAAGAGGTAGGAGGCATTAACTACATGATCATAATCGATGACGCCAAGTTTACTACCAAGGGCGCATTCTTTAATGCCTATTTAGTCTTACAATTTAAACCAACGGGCCACGAATTGACTTTTGTAGGGCGCAATATAGGTTTTCAACCCGGTGGCATTGGTTCATCGACTTCCTCCAAGCTAGAACTGGCCTCCGAGGAAAACATAGCCATTAGTGAAGATGTTAATCTAATTTTAAAAGCGGATGGAAAGAACTATGTAGAGTTTGACTGCAATGGATTTAAGTCCGTAAGCCTTAACGGGATATTTGAATTTGATACAGATTTTCTAATTCCCGATGCATCGGATGGTGGAACAACACCAGACAAGGTAACAGCAACGTTGGAAGTAAAAAGTAACGACTGGGGTTCGCTCATTGCATCCACCAGCATTACGCCATTTCAGATTCCGCAAGCCAAAGGTCTCAGTTTTTCAGTCCGCGATGCGGTCATCGATTTCAGTGATATCGCAAATCCACCCGGCTTTCAATTTCCGAAAGATTATATGACTTCCGGTGGCAACATCAATTTGTGGCAGGGTTTTTTTATACGCGAAGTAACGGTTAAAATTTATGAAGAACTTCAATCCTCTAAAGAGCGAAGTAAAATCACCATACGCAACATGATCATCGATAACATGGGTGTTTCAGGTGCCGCTGAGGTGATGAATTTATTTGGCAGAGACGAAGGTTCCCTCAATGGTTGGCCATTCTCTGTTGATTCGTTAGCAATTGTAATCGTAAAAAACCAATTGAAAGGAGCGGGAATACGGGGTCTTGTCAATATACCTCTGTTCGATCCAACCGATCCCGTTAAGTATTCGGCATCTGTCTATGAAGAAGCCGGTGAAAACAATTTTCAATTTATCATTCAACCCAACAGAGAGTTAAAAGCTTCTGTCTTAGCAGCTGAAGTGTTCCTTGATCGCAATTCTACTATCGGTGTAAGGAAAGAGAACAGGCGATTAAAGCCGGAAGCTTTTTTACATGGAAAGATAAAAATCAAAGGTGGCTCGAAAATAAATCTCGATGATATTGCATTTCAAAATGTTCATTTGATTTCGGAGGCTCCATTTATTACAAGCGGCACTTTTTCATTGGCAAGCAAAAAAGAGCAGAGGGCTGCAACATTTCCACTCTCCATCAAAAAGCTCGATTTTACTTTTAACTCAAGCGAAGTAAAATTGATCGTGAAGGGAACATTGGGATTGATGAATGCCTCGGACAAAGGCCTGAGTGCCGAGGCTACCATTGGTGTGTACGGAGAAATCAAACAATCTGAAGAACTTGTAGGAGAGGTCACGGTAAAGAAACAGCAATGGGTATACAAAGACATCAAGTTCAGTGATGTCAAAATCGACATGAAAACCGGTGTCGTCAATGTGGCGGGTTCGTTAAGCTTATTCGATACCGATCCTGTTTATGGAAATGGGTTCAGAGGAGAAGTGCAGGCTACATTTGGAATTGGCTTTTCTATTTCGCTAAAATCCATTGCGCAGTTTGGTAATGTAAAAGACCTCCGCTATTGGTATGTGGATGGCATGGTAAAACCTCCGGTTCCTATCGGCATGGGAGGTTTCGGATTCTACGGATTAGGAGGTGGTGCGTATTATCACATGTCGCTCCAAACCGATTCTAAACTAAGTGCGAAAGATTTTATCACGCGAGCCGGCTCATCCGATAAGATGACGGTGGGTGCTTCACGCAGTGAATCAAGGTACTTGCCTGATCCCAATACGAGCATTGGCTTTAAAGCCATGGTAACGATCGGTGTAATGCCCGGTGCAGAAGCATTGAATGGGGATGCTTCATTCGAAATGAGTTTTAATAACTCCGGTGGCGTGCGCATGATTCGCTTCCGCGGAGATGGGTACTTCATGTCAGAGATAAAATACCCCCGCGATAAAGGCGCACCCCTTCGGGCTTCATTAGATATTGTTTACGACTTCACCAATAGCGCACTTCACGCCAATTTGGATACGTATGTGAATGTGGGAGGTGTGTTGCGAGGAATTGGTCCTGAAGGATTGGCCGGCTCGGCTGTATTGCATTTTGCACCCGATGAATGGTACATCTACATTGGCACACCTCAGCAACGCATTGGTTTGAATTTTATCGGCATGGTGCAAGCAGGCGCGTACTTCATGGTGGGCACTTACTTACCCGGTATGCCACCACCGCCACAAACAGTTTCTGATATTCTAGGTGGAATGGATTTGGATTTCATGCGTAATGAAAATGCGCTGGCCAACGGAGGCGGTTTTGCATTTGGTGCTAGTCTGGAAGTGAAAACTCCGCGCATCGAGATCATCATTTTCTACGGACAATTTAGTGCAGGGCTTGGCTTCGATGTGATGTTGAAGAATTACGGTAGTGCCCGATGTGTGGGTGGCGGCCCCATTGGAATAAACGGATGGTACGCCTCAGGGCAAGCGTGGGCTTATTTTCAGGGAAGCATTGGTGTGTTTGTCGATCTCTGGTTTATTCAAGGTGAGTTTGAAATTTTACGTATTGGCGCTGCGGCTGTGTTACAAGCTAAGTTGCCTAATCCTTTCTGGATGCGAGGCGTAGTAGGAGGGCAATTTTCCATTTTAGGTGGGTTGATCAAAGGCGATTGTAAGTTTAGCATTACGATCGGAGAAGAGTGTAAAATAGAAGGAGTTAGCGCTGTTACTGGTGTAAAAGTGATCGCGGATGTTAAACCACAATCTTCAGACGGAGAAGTGGATGTGTTCACTACACCACAGGCTGCATTTAACCTGGCAATTGATAAAGATTTTGAGATGCTTGATCTGGATGGCAACTACAAAGCCTACCGAATGAAATTGGGCAGTTTTAAAGTTACTTCCAATGGAAAAGATATTCCCGGAAACTTACAGTGGAATGAGAGCAAAGATGTTGTTCTATTTGTTCCGGAAGAGATTTTACCACCAAAATCCACAGTAAAAGTCGTTGTAAAAGTTCTGTGGGAGCAGAAAGTGAATGGCTCTTGGCAATCGATGATGGCAGGCGGCAAACCCGAAGGCGAAGAAGGCAAGACAGAATTTACAACTGGGGTTGCTCCGGATTACATTCCTGAAAATAATGTGTTATACAGTTATCCTGTCACTGCTCAGCATAACTTCATGAAAAATGAATATACCCAAGGGTACATGAAGTTGAAAGTAGGGCAGAGCTATTTGTTTGAAAAAAAGGATGGAACCACTAGTTATGATTTTGTCGCTCGATTTACTCCGGCTGGTCAACTCACCTCTTCGAATTCCCCGGTTACCTATGCCGCAGGATTCATTAGCTACAATCTACCTGCCATTCCTTCCGATAAAATGATGACGATTCAATTTTTGAAAGTCCCAACATCCACCCCTCAGGCTGTAGATAAGAACGTAACAACTTCCAATAAACAAATTTCATCTTCCAGTGCAGGTACAGTAACAACCACGAATAAAGAAATTCAAGGCACGGTTACAAAAGTAGAAGAGAAGCGGTTATATAATTCGTACTTCCGCACAAGCAAATTCAATTCGCTGAATGACAAATTGAATGCAATGGTTGGCTATCGTCCGGCCGCACGTATCATTCCCGGTCTCAATATTTTTGAAGCATCGGCTGTAGCCGATTTAAGTGAAGTATTTGACAAAACCGAAGTGGTTGGTTTAAATGGACTAGAGCCGCTCGTTCAAGTGGAAGCTCTTCCGGATAACCCTTGGTATGTGGAGAAGATTAAACCACTGATTTACGAATATTACCCCGTTACGCCTAAGATGAACATCGCTTGGAGAAATACGGTTTTGGTTGGAGTGCCTCCGCTGAGGGGAATTTCGATCAAACAAGATAACGCTCTCAGTTTGACAGAGGAAGATCTGTTCTCGAGTGAAGCCACCAAGTTATCGGGTAGGGTCGCTTTTGTATATAGCCTTTCATTTTATGCCTACAAAGATTTCTATGAGTTGCGGCAGAAAGCATTTGATCTATTCGTAGATAAGAATTGGAATGCTGCACCGATAGGCTCAATACGGTTGATGACTATCCCATATTCCGATCTTGCGGTAGGAACCTATCGCTTTAAAATTGATTACAAACTACCCGGCATTAATAAGGTTACGACCACTCGAACTTTGCAGATTGACTGGTAATTACCATAAGTAGTTACGTTAACAAAAATCCTAATCAGAATCGGATTTTAATTATCCTTTCGCAGTGAAAAAAACGATATACAACGAGAATGTTTTTGATATATCACGAAAAATCGACTTTTGAGCAGGTGTGAAAATCGCTAATTGACTGATAATTAATAAGATAAAACTTTGGCACGCTTTTTTCTTAGGGAATTGGAAACAAAAACAATTTTCAATTATGAAAAAAACAATGAAAAAAAGTCTAGTGATCGCATGTTTGGTGTTGGTAGCTGCTACGTCCAGCTATGCACAAGAGTACAAAAAGTTTAAAGTAGGCCTTGGCCTCGGCTATGCATTAGCCGGTGGCGAAGGAAGTAGTGGTGGAGTGTTGATCACGCTTGAGCCCGCCTATCGCATTAAAGACAATTTCTCTATTGGTTTGAGAATGGAGTCTGCTTTGGTTACGAGAGGATTTTCTAATGCGTTGCCTAGTACCAAAATTGATGTAGCTGCCATTGGATCTTATACGATCAATGGTCAATACTATTTGGGCGAAGGTTCAACCTTTAGACCTTTCGTTGGTGCAGGTTTGGGTATATATTCTTTGTCGAAGATCACGGGAATAACAACAATTAATAACAATACCGTTACAGAAGTCATTCCGTCAGAATCCAGTTTTGGTTTTTATCCAAGAGTAGGTTTTGATTACGGTCACTTCAATTTGTCTTTAGATTACAACTTTGTTCCAGCAACAAAAGCTGGTACTGGAGAATTTAAGAACAACTACTTAGGTTTCCGTGTGGGCTTCTTCTTTGGTGGTGGAAAGAAGTAATTCATGAATAACAATTGCCACTGCTGTCGGGTGTTTACTCGACAGCTTTTTTTGTTTTAATGAGTTGTTAGAGTGTTTGCTATAAGTCAATAGTTAAGTCATGAGTTGATGAATCAAATTTTGCGAATTGCTTTATTAATATTTTTTGTTCTGAGCTCACCCAAGGCTTTCCCTCAAAATCACGTGGAGCAATATTTCAACGCTTTACGAAAAAATCAGGCCATCAGTTTAGAGAAGGAGATTCAGCTTCTTCAATCAGATAGAATCGGATGGTCAGCGATTGTGGCTTACCAAAATGATTCGATCCCACAAGTTCGTTATCAAGCGCATCTCTTCCTAGCTCGAATCGGCCAAAAAAGTAAAAAACAAGAAGAACGATCTTGGGCGGTGGATCAATTAATCCGATCAAGCCGTCATACAGATTCTGGTGTGGTAGGTTTGGTTGTTAGAGAATTGTCTGCATTTAACCGCAATGATTTTTCTTCTGCCTCACGCGATTCCCTCCGAAGTATAGTTCGACAAAAAGCAATGCACTATTCTCTGTGGCTAAGATTAGTCGGCTATGTGGGTTTGAAAGATCAAATAGGGGTCATTCAATCTCAAGTTGAACAAAAGCAATTGAATCGATCTGAGAAGTGGTCAGCCTACCTTGCGCTCAGTCGGTTGGGAGATGCCGAGGCCTTGCAATATATTTTGGGTCGCGTTCGATCATTCGGAACTAACGATGAAGTAGTTTATGAAATATTTCCGGATTTGGTTTATACACGCCAGCCGTTGGCAATTCAGTATTTAGTTGAAGCATTGCGAAGTGATGAAACCGACTGTCATTCGGCAGATGCCGAGAATCCACAACCTCAAACATGCGCGTACCGCATCATGGAATTATTGGCACCGGTCATTAAAAACATTCCATTAAAAATGGACCCAAGCGGAGACCTATCGGTAACGGATTATAAAGTGGCATTACAATCAACCAGACAATGGTTTGATAACCATCCAGATTATAAAATAGTGGACGATTCAATATGAATTATTACAAAGCCATTAGTTTGTTAGTTGGTTTATTAATTACACTACGGAGTGAATCACAAACACCTGGGATTAAAGTAATCGCAAGAGCAAAAGAAGATTCAGTTGTTTTGCGTTGGGGTCCAACCTCTGCATTAGTGTGGGAGATGGCCAATAAAGTAGGATATGTCGTAAAGCGATACACGGTTGTACGGCAAGGTGAAGTGGTCAAAGATGCTAATCAAACACGCGTTATCATTGGTAATCAAATTAAACCATGGCCGTTAGAAAAATGGGAGAATATAGCTAAGAAAGATAAATATGCTGCCATAGCTGCGCAAGCACTCTACGGAAAATCGTTTACGCTCACCAATCCGTCTACCAATGCCATGCAGTTTGCTAATCAAAGTGCCGAGCGCGATAACCGATGGAGTTTTGCTTTGTTTACAGCGGATCAATCAGTGTCTGCAGCAACCTGCATGGGATTACGTTTAGTAGATCGCTCCATTCGAAAAAATGAAAAGTACTTGTATCGAATTACTGTTTTTCAACAGAACAAAAATTACCCGATTGATAGTGGAGCAGTTTATGTGGATCCATCAGAGAAATTAGAGCTTCCTCCTCCAGAAGAGGTGAAGGCCGAATTTGGTGACCAATCAGTTATGATCCAGTGGAATACCTTGTATCATGAAACGATTTATTCTTCGTATCGCGTGGAGCGGAGCGATGACGAAGGAAAAACATTTAAACCAACAGACGAACTTTCTTTTACTTCGGCACGTCCTACGTATGCGGCCAATAGCCATGTTTCATACTATTTGGATTCTATACCCCAGAATAATAAGGTCTATTTCTACCGTGTGGTTGGTGTTACTCCATTTGGCGAAATGGGTCAGCCATCGGAAGTAGTGAAAGGAGTAGGGCTCGGCTCTGCCAACGGTGTAATTGCGGTAGTAACTATTGCCGAAGAACGCAACGGCACCGCTTATATTGAATGGAAATACCCAGCGGAGAATTTAATGAATATCAAAGGGTTTGCCATAGCGCGAGCCGCTTCAACGAAAGGGCCTTTTATAGACCTAAACACCAAAATAATTGAAGTCGGAACAAATTCGTTTATCGATAAAACCCCGGGCCCCATTAACTATTACGTGGTACGGGCTTTCGGCAAAGATGGAAAAACGACCACTTCATTTCCCTACATGGTGCAGTTGGAAGACAATACACCTCCATCTGCTCCCATGCAATTGAAGGGTTCTGTTTCTAAACAAGGTATTGCCACCATTCAGTGGGCTCCAAACAAAGAAACTGATTTGATTGGCTATCGCGTATTTCGTGCCAACAGTTTGAATGAAGAATTTGTACAGATCACAAAAGATGTGATTAAGGAACCTATCTTTGAAGATAGTGTGACTTTGAACACACTCACACGAAAAGTATTTTATAAGGTAATCGCTTCCGACCTGCGATACAATCTGTCTGATTATTCTGCCCCGCTTGCCTTGGAGCGCCCGGATATTATTCCTCCTTCACAGAGTCCGTTTACTTTATCGGAGTCAAAAGGGACCGCTATTTATTTGCGTTGGGAGCCTTGTAGTAGTGAAGATATTTCTAATTATCAAATTTTTCGTTCCAATATGGGCGACACGGCCAGAATGCTTTTGAAAGAACTACCCAAGGATACAACTTCTTATCGGGATGGAGCGGTTCAGTTAGGTAAGCGTTACAAATATCAATTGGTTGTCAAGGATAGCACAGGGTTGTTTTCAAAGCCTTCTGTAGCAGTGGTTACTTGTGTGGATTATGGCGTTCGCCCTGCTATTCAGGAGATACTTACCAAAGTAGATCGCGAAGGCAAACGCATTATTCTGCAATGGAATTATAAGATGGAAGGATTAAAAGGATTTCAATTGTATCGCTCTGCAGGTGAAAGCCCCATTCGGTTGTACCAATTTATTGAACCTGATAAAATTCAGTTTATTGATCGTGAGATTCGGGCAAATACGAAGTATGTCTATCAATTAAGAGCCGTCTTCAAAGGTGGAGCAGAGAGTGAGATGAGTCAGTCGTTAACCTTAAATTATTAAGTAAATGAAATTAGGTCCGGTTCATGCCTTTCTATTAATATTTTTTACATTAATCTGTATTGAAACTTTTTGTCAAGTCAACAATGCAGGAAAGTGTAACGTGACAATTAAGGTTAAAGATGTCTATGCCGGTATCAATGGAGACGGTAATCAAGATGAATTTGGGTGGCGTGTTTTAGCACATAAAAGTATTTTAGATTGTATTGCAATTAATGGAGAGGCAAATTGGTTTTACAATATAAATAGAACACTTGTTTCAAATGTAAACGTAACTAATGATGAGAAAATCCGACTTTACATGCAGGGTTGGGAAGATGATGATTGTGGAGATAGATGCAGTTTTGATCATTGTGGTTTAGCGGATGATGATGATCTTCAATGTGATTACCAAAGGGAAATAGTTGTAGCTGATTATGAGCCTGGAATACCAAATCTAATAGAGCTAAGTTGCAATACGAATTGGTATAAGGCGAATTTTGAGTTAATCTATGCGCCTCCGGTTCCTAATTTGCCTAATGTAAAAGTAAATGGCACGGAGTATTCTAGCGGCTTTATCTGTGCTGATCAGGAAATTATATTAGTAGCTAAAGACTATATCAAAACACCTGAGGTGCCCAATGGCTTTTTAAAACCCGAGTTTGCATCCAAAGTAAATCTGGTGTGGGAGTATTTATTTAATGGAGAGACACAAGATGTAATAATACCAAATCCAGATTACTGCGGTGACGATCCAGCCTGTTCAGGAGGTGGTGGCCCATTTCAAAAAGCGGTAAATAAGAATGGTGCGAATGATCAACCATTTTCAACAGCTCCTTGTTGTGATGTACCACCGACCATCACTATTCAAGTTCCAGTCTGGCGGCATTTGGCTACAACTAATTTAGGTGATGCCAATCAAGGTAATTTTTCTTTTCTTTCAACAGCTTTGCAAGGCATTCAATCGTTGAACACCACCGCTGTGATTAGTATTCGGGTAAAAGCAACAGCCGGTTCGCTTTCCAGTATTTATAGTGATGTAAAACCAATTGACATTGCACCCATTACTCCAAAAGCTAACGCGATAAATGTTACCCCTAGTTGCACCAATTCCTCTACCGGTGTCATTACTGTTTCGGGAATAACTGCACCCATCAATAATTTCAGAGTAATTGCTTATCGAACTGAGGATGGTCCCAATGCTCCTGGCTACTTTAGTACCTATTCAGGCACTATGCCAGCCACAGTATCAGTTGCTAATTTACCGACAGGTACGTATACGGTTGGCTTGAGTTATGCTTCCATCGCTTGTGAAACTTCGTATACAAATTTGATTACCTCTGCCGCACCAATCATTATTAACACCTATTCGCCCCGCACATTGAATGCTTCCATCTTACAACACGTTTCGTGCGAAGGGTTTAATGATGGGGTCATCCAGGTAAGTTCTTCAGGTGGGAATAATTCAGCTGCTGTATCCTATACAATATCTCCTTCTCTGGGTTCTTTTGATTTAGCCAGTAAAGAGTTTAGAAATTTGCCGGCCGAAACTTATACCATTCAAGCAGACGATGGATGTGTGGCTCCGGTGAAGTTAGCAACCCCGATAACCGTTACCCAACCCACGCGCGTTACGGGTGCATTTTCATTTGTCAATCCTACTTGTTTGTCTGTACCCAATGGCGTAGTTACTGTCTCATCTGTTGCGGGTGGCTCAAACGTTTATAATTATCGATTACTTCAGGGAGGTATACCCATTCGAACAAATCTCAACTCGAATTTAAAAAGTTGGTTCATCGGTGACTTGCCCGGTGGTGCTTACCAAATTGAAGTAACCGATGCGGCCAGACCTTCATGCCCCGGTTACTTGTCGGGTACTTTTAATCTCACTCCAGCCACACCGCTTGTCATGACTTATCTGGCGACACCTATCACTTGTTTTGACGCAAACGATGGTCGCATTCAGTTACAACCCAGTGGCGGTAGTGGAAGTTATTCTTTCAAATTGATCAACACATCCACAGCTGAAATAATTAATGGAGGTAGTAATCCTGATTTTAAACTTTTGAAGAAAGGAAACTATACAGCAGAACTTACCAATGCTAATGCATGTCCCGATGTATTCACTATTACCAATATCATCATTCAGGAACCGGATGATATTTCATTTGCTTTTACAATCACTCCAATCAAATGCCGCGGTGATGAGAATGGAAAAATAGCCGCAGTTGTAACTGGCGGTAATGGCAACTATTCGCTGCAATGGCAATTCAACGAGGGAAATGGTTGGATCAACTATACGTTTGCCGGGGGTCAGTCACTTGTGATTGATAAATTGTTTCCAGCACAATATCGACTGCGAGTTCTTAGTGATGCCAAGAATTGCTCGCGTATTTCTTCCGTGGTAACATTAACTGATCCGCCTCTGTTGCAGTTGCAGAATGTATCGTTTACACATGTAACTTGTTTGAATGCCAATGACGGAAGTATTACGCCCATGGCTAGTGGGGGATGGGGAAATTACATTTACCAATATTCTGCCGATGAAGGAAATACTTATTCGAACTTATTACCTACAACACAATTAGGTGCCGGAGCTTACAAAGTTCGTGCGCTGGATGAACAAGGATGTTCAGCTAATTATGCTTCAACGATCCAGATTACCCAACCTTCTGCAAGCCTAACTGCTTCTTATACATTTTCAGAGTATTCAGGCTATCATGTTTCATGCAGTAACAGTTCTGACGGACAGATCACCATTTCGGCATCTGGGGGTAACGGTGCCCCGTTTATTAACAGCTATCTTTATTCTATTGATGGTGGAGCGTTTACCAACAGCAACGCCCAATCTGGGTTGACAGCGGGCACACACTCCATTCAAGTCAAAGATCAGCGAGGCTGTATTTTTAGTGACCAAGTAACGTTATCAGCACCGCCTCCCATTCTGCTTTCACTTGTCAATAAGAATTTTATTAAATGCTTTGGGGAGAACACAGGAACGCTTGAAGTAACTGCTTCCGGAGGGTTATTGCCTTATCAATTTAAAATAGATAATGGTTCTTATCAGCCTTCTACTCAATTCGCCAACTTGTTTGGAGGTAGTCATATTGTTACCCTTCGTGATAAAAACCTTTGTACGGCTGAACGAATAGAATGGATCGATAACCCAAATCCTGAATTAAAGTTGACTATTACAAAGTCGGATATACTTTGTTTTGGGCAAAATAATGGTTCTATTCAGATAGACGCAAAAGGTGGTGTGGCTCCATATCAGTATGCATGGATTAACCGCATGGAAACTACTAATCAACTTAGTGATTTGAATTCGGGTACCTACACATTTCAGGTAATTGATCAAGTGAATTGTATAAGGCAGACTGCCGTGACGATCACACAGCCAAGTGCAGTTTTAACAGCTACAGCCGTTGCAACACCTGTTCAGTGTAATGGCGAATTAAATGGCAAAGTAACTATCACTGGATCCGGTGGAACGAAACCCTATCAATATTCAAAAGACGGAGGAACAACGTTTCAGCTTTCATCCGAATTTACAAATCTGCCACCGGGCAATCACCTAGTCGTAGTTAAAGATGCGAATGGTTGTCTATTTTCTTTAAATTCTATTGTTACGGAGCCACCTGCATTAGCCATTCATTTAGTTTCAAAAATGGATGTAAGTTGTTTTGGCGCAAACACAGGTAGGGTAGAAGTTATTGCAACCGGAGGGGTTTTGCCCTATCTCTATTCAGCGGATGGAATAAACTATCAGTCCTCTTCTGTCTTATCTTCTTTAGCGGCAGGAATAAAATCAATCTATGTGAAAGATCAGTATGGTTGTGTGCGAAACCTGAGCACAACACTGAGCCAACCCGATGCTCCTCTAGCATTGACCCATTCAATTACGAATGTGAAATGCAAAGGAGAGTCGAATGGAAAAATTGTGGTAACCGCTTCAGGTGGAACATTACCCTATTCGTATCAATGGACCGGACGAGCAGACATCGCTCCGGAAATCCATGATTTGATGGCAGCCGATTATACGATCGTGGTTCGCGATGCAAAAGGATGCGAAGTTTCATCGACTCTTTCGGTTGTCGAACCGGACGAAGCATTGCTACTTCAAGTGACCAAAAAAGATGTAAGTTGTTTTGGCTTTGCGAATGGAAAAGTGACACTGCAGGGAGTCGGTGGCTACGCACCTTACCAATACTCTTTTCAAGGTGGGGCTTATACACAAACCCATTTATATGACATGCTCAGCCCGCAATTTTATTCGCTGTCTGTTCGCGATGCCATGGGCTGTTTAGCAATCAATTCTTCCACTATTCTGGAACCTTCTCAACTAACGGCATCAATAATGAATCAGGCAAATGTAAGTTGCTATGATGGATCGGATGGTTTTCTAGAATTAAAAGCAGTAGGTGGCACGGCTCCGTATCAATATTCGAAGGATGGCGGTTTTTCATTTCAGTCATCGCCTTCCTTTAATCAACTGGTAGCTGCTACCTATCTGATATCCATACGGGATGCAAATGGATGTATTTATTCGTTTACTCACTCCATAACCCAACCATTGCCATTACAAGCATTGATCAGTAATGTCATTCAATCAAACTGCGGAATGGCTACAGGCTCTGCTACGGTTACGGCTCAGGGAGGTACCAATCCCTATCTTTACCAATGGAAAAACCAAGCAGGTGAGATGGTGGCTAATCAATCCACTGTGAATAACTTATTATCCGGATTATATCAAGTTCAAATTACAGACGCCAAGAGCTGTCAACAGTTTGTGACGGTTTTTATTAGTGATCAAGATGGGCCGGTTGCTTCCATTGTTAATTTGCTAGATGCGTCTTGCTTTGATTCAGAAGATGGTAACGCTACTGTATTGGCTACGGGTGGTTCCGGTGGATATTCGTATAGCTGGACCAATGGCCAACAAACACCGCAAGCGAATAATCTGAAGCGCGGAACGTATTATGCAACAGCTACGGATAGCAAGGATTGTAAAGGCATCGTGGCTGCAGAGATCAGTTCACCGGATGAAATCAAATATAAGTTCATGAACTCCAGCACTCCGTTGTGCTATGAAAGTTGTGATGGTGTATTAGAGATACAAGCTACCAATAGTGTTGGCCCGTATTCATATAATTGGCTCAATGGAGAACTGGCGACCGGAGGAAAAGCAACGCAACTTTGTCGCGGTGAACATACGGTGAAGGTTACTGCTGCCACTGGATGTTCCGCATTATTCACCTTTAATCTGGCAGCTCCTGAATCATTGCAAATAGATGTAACCACATTGAAAATGCCCAGTTGTACAGCTGCGTGTGATGGGCTGTTAACCGTAAGCGGATACGGAGGTACACCACCGTATCAATATGAGTGGAGTGGGCCCGTAACTCAGAGTACATCGAGTATTACTAATCTGTGCGCAGGAACCTATCAAGTCAAAGTAACCGATGCGCATACTTGCAGTGTTGTTCGATCCATCACGTTGGAGGAAGCTCCGCCTCTGATGGTTGAATTGGGTCCGGATGTTACGCTGTGTCATCAACAGTCGCTAAATCTGGATGCCGGAAGCAACCAAGCCAACTATGTGTGGACCAAAGACGCAACGTTTTTCAGTAATCAAAAAACGGTACCAATTTCAGAAGCTGGCCTGTATTCATTAACGGTGGAGAGCGCTACGGGATGTACCGCCACCGATCAGGTGAAGGTATCGAAATCGGCCACTGCCTTTAAAGCAAATTTTTTAGGAGCCAGCGAATTGATAGTAGGTGATACGCTCTTATTGACAGAAGTTTGTTTTCCCAAACCCGACTCGGTGAAGTGGACGCTATCCAGCGGGTTGACGACCATGGGTCAAATAGAAGATCAGCCTCTGGTAAAAGCAGGAAAAGAAGGGGAGTATTCGGTTCATTTGCTAGCCTATTATAAAGAATGTATGGACCAAATGGTTAAGAAGATTATCTATTATAAACAGGAAGACAAAGGTAAAATAGGCGGTAGGGTGAAACTCGGGAACCAGGGAATCAAACTGGTGAGTACACATCCCAATCCAACTTCCGGCTTAGCGCAGATTCATGTAGAACTCTATGAAGCACAAACCGTGGCACTATTTCTTTATACGTTGGATGGTTTAGAAATTGCCAGAAGCACAAAAACAGATCGGCAAGCTTACGATTTTGAATTGGACATCTCCAATTATCCGGCCGGTGTATTTATCGCCAAGATTGCAACTGATTACCAGCAAAAGGATGTGCGGATTGTATTGGTGAAATAATCAAGATGGAGTAGAGTTTTTTTACCTTAGGTTAGCCTTTTTAACTTGTTGAAATCAAGCCGCGCCAAAGCTCTGTTAAGTCTGTTCTATCTAAAATAGGGGCACATGCGTTTGGCCTAACAACTTTCAGCCACTCGGAAGCTATCTTCAACTTCGCAAGTTTTGCACATTTCCGATGCCTTCCATTCATTACTTTTGGTGAGTAAACTCAACTAACCAACTAATGAACATGGAAACCGTTTCACCCAACATTTTTGTCGAAGACATTCACGCTACAAAAGCATTTTATGAAATGCTCGGATTCACTGTAATAGCCACGGTGCCGGAAGAAAAGAATCCGATCTTTGTGATGATGACCTGCGGAAGTGTAACCTTTATGTTTCAAACATTTGCCAGCATCGAAAATACGTTGCCACTGATTAACCGAAGCAAGGGCGGCTCGTTGCTGCTCTACATCAAAATGAAAAATATCCGCGCATTCTTTGAGAAGATAAAAGACACGGTGACCGTGTTACAAGGACTCGAGAAAACATTTTATGGCGCTACCGAGTTTTCAATTCAAGACAATAACCATTACATGCTTACATTTGCAGAAGATGAATAGTGCAACGAATCGTTTGGATATTTTAATCACCGAGAAAAGAAAGCTGCGGGCGAACAAGATCAAACTGAGTGACATTCATCACCATGCAGTGAAAGATCTGCAAGCTATGTTAGGCATCTCGAAAATACGCGCGATGGAACTGCGGGCGCTCTCCGAATTTCAAATCATTCCATCTATTGGTGTCCGGTTTGCGCAAGATCTGATTTCATTGGGTTTCTATTCGATTGAAGAGCTCAAAGGAAAAGACCCGGCTAAACTGATCGACCGACTGGAGCGGCAGGTGGGGGCTTGGATTGATCCCTGTGTGGAAGATCAAATGCGTCTATGTGTTCACTATGCGGAGCATTCGGATAAAC
>DGYK01000013.1:1084-22686 GCA_002398365.1 Flammeovirgaceae bacterium UBA5008 | reverse complement strand
CATTCGGATAAACGCGCGAATTGGTGGGATTTCACCAAAGAGCGAAAAGCTTTTCGGCAGCAGTACGGTTACCCGGCCAGCCGCCCGAAAACAGCCTGGTATCAATTAGAACAATACAAGCCGGCCAATCGAATCAATGCACAAAATGACAGCACCAAAAAAGATTTGAGCAACAAGCTGAAACAGGCGCTGCAATTCATGAAAGCGAATATAAAAAGTGACGTTACATTGGCACAGTTGGCAGACAAGGCCAACCTATCACCGTTTCATTTTCACCGGTTGTTTAAGAGCGTTTACGAACTGACACCACTGCAATACTTTACACGCCTTCGTTTAAAAGAAGTATGCAAGTTGCTAAGGAACACCAACAAACCCATTTCTTTCGTGGCTACTGCATGTGGGTTTGAAGATCAGAGTTCTTTCATCCGACTTTTCAAAAAAGAGTTTAAACAAACCCCGCTGGCTTATCGCAAAATGAATAGGGGTATAAACGATGGAGCTAAAAAGAGCGATCGACTGCAGAGATAGAAAATGATTAATTTCGTAATCTGGCAGCCGGTAATCGAAGAGCATCGGCAACAATGAGGCGTTGTGAGTAGTTAGCCCGAAATTGACAAAAGATGAGTTGTTTAGGTGTTTATTATCAGCTCACCGCGCGCTTCAATTTAATTTTAAAAGAAAAATTGACGAACAGATTATTTACCTGCGGACTAATTCTTATAGCGATTCAAAGTTATTCTCAATGCAGTGACTCGACTTACAATTCGGCTATTACAAAGGGCGATAGATATTTGTCTTTGCTTCTCGGCTACAACGGTTGGACTAATAACTTTGGAGAACTAGGACTTGCAATAAATCAATTAAACCTAGTCGGGCCACATCCACTAGGATGGGCGGTGTTTGCCTCAACTGAATTTAAATTAAGTACCAGTGAAACAATCATCGGACCCAAAATTGGAGTTTGGGCTGGCGGTGGAGTAGGACCAGTAGCCTTTGGACTCAGCACAATTTACTACACAGATTTGGATAAGGGAACTTGGCGACTTAGACCTGAGATTGGGCTCGGACTTGATAGATTTAAACTGGTGTATGGGTATAACATTGCATTGACGAACGAAAACTTTACAAAAATAAATAGAGACAACATCTCCCTAACCATCTTACTTCAAATAAAGAAGAGAGAGGCGATCATTAAATAGCAGTAAATATTGCGCTGATACTAGCTCCTGATAATGGTTGCAATTAAGTTGTGTTTTCTTAATTTCGTCTGGCCCCTGGCACGAGACGCGAGATCTGAAGCCATCATAATCGCGAATCGGTAGCAAGGTGAGAATAGTCTGGTAAATAAAGAAGTTTTGGCAATGGAGAAAATGAACATCGACATTAACCTCTCGGGACAGGAGGAAGGAAAATTCAGAAAGCTATATTTAGTAATTGGGACATTAGGTTTAATTTATCTGATGCTGATGTTTCTGTTACCTGATGTAGGATTAAAACACTATTATTTTTCATGGATCGTTTTTTTACCTGGTTTTATCGAAGCAATTCTTTACGGACTCGGGAAAAAGCGAATATTCGCGGATAACTTCCCGTACCTAAAATTAAATGAAGAGCGAATTGAAAAAAGTAAGGGCGGCCTTTTTGCCAAACCTGATATAATTAATTGGGCGGACGTTCAATATATTGAAATAAAATTATTTGAAATTCATTTAACAACCGCTGACAACAATCTAAAAAAGGTGGACTTAACAGATTTGACGGACGATAACTTGAAAATTGTTAAAGAATTTGTAACCACAATGAAGAAAAGCAAAAGACTATAAGGGGCCCAATCGTCAGCAAAATACCCTGTATAAATTTAGAAGCAACTGTACTTTGAAAAGCAATCGTAAATAGCTGCACCAGCTTTTTCTCATCTAATATTCAATCCACCAACCAATCCGCAAATCCTGTTAATCCGAACTCAAGGTTTTAGTAGGAGTGGGGAACGCTAACAAAGAGTAATCAGCCAGCACAGAAAAAGCGCAGGCATTAGGTGTATTCGCAACTTTCCTGATAAAAAATCCGGATTGGCATACGTAATGCATCCTCATAGCACCTAATCAATCAACTTCTTTTATTCTAAAACAGTTGTATCTATTCTTTATTCTATTTTACTTTGTGTTTCAAAGCACTTTTAGATGTGTTATTAAAAGCGCTTTGTAGGGATCCTACTACAAGGACACACTTACAGTAAAAAAGCATGTAGCAGTAGGGGAAGGCAAGTGAGCAAGCCATTAAAAGTGAGGAGAAAATAGTGATGATGACAAGTATGAAAAAGAATTCTTGCAACAAAAAACAAACACGTGTTATCCGCCTGCGTCACTTAGCACAGAAGCTTAAAAAAACATTGACGTAAAAGAATAAATTAATCAGCAATAAAATATGACCAAAACAAACAGCGCCAATCTTCGATATTACCGGACATGTTGGGCGTTCATTACTCTTTTGGGGATCGCCCTCATTGCATGGATGGTAAAAGTCGAGAGTGAACCGGGACTACTTCCATTAGTCATGACACTAACTGGAATCATAGGTTTTACTTATGTACAATTCAAAATAAAAAATTCAAAGAAAATAAAACAAGTATCATGAAAAACAGAAGATTAATCATCATCGTAGCTGCAGCCACAGTGCTTTTATCTATTCCATTCATTGCAATGCAGTTTACCTCCGAAGTCAATTGGGATTTAAGAGATTTCCTAATCATGGGATTTCTATTGTATGGAACCGGTTTGATGTGTGAATTCGTACTGAGAAAAATAAAAAGTGTACAATACAGAATCATTCTCTGCGGTGCTATTTTGTTTATGCTATTCCTCATTTGGGCAGAACTAGCAGTCGGTATATTTGGAACCCCCTTTGCAGGCTCATAATTCCCCTCACTTAACCTTTCCCTCCTGGTAAGGAGGGGTGCCAGCAGAGGAAGCGGTCCTGTCATAAGGGGAACTTTAAAACACCACAGAAGGTATTACCATTCTATGACGCTAGATATCAAGAATATGGTATGCGATCGATGTAAAATGGTCGAATAGGCAGAGATAGAGAAGCTCGGTCTTCAACCCCAGATACGAACCACTTCGTGTAAGTAGAAAGCAATTAACAACTCGGCTAAATAATTGGGAGGCGCAATCTGATACTGTCCCCTCAAACAAACCCTTGAATCACTTTCTTTAATTGTTCCGTAGGCACTACACCGGACTGACGCCATTTGATCTGGCCTTGTTGGAATAGGATGAGCGTAGGGACACCACGGATTTGAAATGACTCGGCCAGAGCAGGATTTTTATCGACATCAATTTTGATAATGCGAACGGAGTCGCTCATGGCAGCCTTCACTTCATCCAGAATAGGCGCCATCATTTTACACGGCCCGCACCACTCAGCCGAAAAATCGACTAGCGTAGGGGTGCTGCCTTGAATCAGTTCTGAAAAATTAGCCTTTGCCATACTGCGAAGATACGATGATGATTCAATACTCCGGAATCAGAGCTTGGCTTGCAGGCTCATCCAACTGCCACCATTGTGTACTTCTTTATAGCCATTCGCCTGAAGTATTTTCTTTGCCATGCCACTGCGCATGCCGGAGGCACAGCAGGTAATTACAGGTGTATCTTTACTTTTCAGTTTGGTCAGATTATTGGTTAATTGATCTACCGGAATGTGCAGCGAGCCTTTGATGTGTCCTTGTTGATATTCGCCCTTGCTGCGCACATCTAAAATGATGGCGCCCTGCTTTACCAGTTGTTGATAATCTACCGAAGGGCCAAGGCCGATGATACTTTTTAGTGAGTCGAACATAAGAGTTGAAATTATTTTTTTAAATCGATTAGTATACTGAACAACAAGCCGCCCATCACAGCTCCATAGAGCGAAGAATGGATTGGGTTCGAAGTAATAGGGCAACTGCCACTGACACAACCTATTTGCTGCCAGTAAAAATAGCCACCGACTAGTCCTACGAAACCACCCAATGTAATCAGCAAAGGCTTTTTCAATCTAGCCATTGATTTTCTTGCGCAGTGTGCTCAGCCCGAATGGCAAATACAAAGGACAAACACCGATTAAACTGGTAAGAAAAAAGATAGCTGAGAATGCTAACAGCACGATGGCTACCGTTCCTGAAATAATGTTGGCAAAGTAAAGTGCGACCACAATGGCTGCGAGGATCACCCGGATCACCCGATCAGCAGAACCCATGTTTTTTGTCATAATGCGTTTCGTTTATGACTCAAAAGTAGGTGATGGTGAATGCGATTACGGTGACGAATGTCACACAAGGGTAATTTTATTGCGCGATAAACGAATCAGTCCTTCGTTTTCCATTTGTTTGGCTACGCGTGAAATGACTTCACGGGCCGTGCCCAGTTCTTCAGCCAGTTGGCTGTGGGTTACTACAATTTCTTTGGAGTGTGTCAACTTCGATTTTTGAGTGAGCAGTTGCAATAAACGCTCGTCCAGCTTTTGAAAGGCAATGGCATTGACCACCGACAGTAATTCTTCAAACCGTTTGTGATACAGTTTGAAAATGAAGTCCGACCATTCCGGAAACTTCTTAACCCACTCACTCGCTTTGGAAACGGGTATCAAAAGTAATTCAGCATCTTCTTCTACAACAGCTTTTATTTTACTGGTTTCATCATGAATGCCACCCAGAAAAGACATGATGCAACTTTCGCCCGGTGTAATGTAATACAACAAAATCTCGTGGCCGTTCGCATCGGTGCGCACAACCTTCAAGCTGCCGCTCAATACCAGCGGAATCACTTTGATGTAACTGTCTTCTTGAAGCATCACCGTTCCGGAAGTGAATTTCCGAAGCTCGCCAAATGCAGCTACCTCTTCTTTTAGTGCACCATGAAAGAGCGAAGAAGTAGTCATGAGCTAATTGTTCAATTACTTGGAATGGGCGAACAACCAGGGTAGAAATTCAGGTTCGGCAAACACATTATCCCAGCTGTTATGCATCACACCGGGATATTCGGTATATTTTACCTGCTTGGAAAACTCCTGAATTTTCTTGAACATGATGCGGGAGTAGTCGGGCGAAACCACATTATCGCTGTCGCCATGAAAAATCCAGAATGGAACGCGAGCTGCTTTTTTGTTGTAGTGCATGGCATCTCCGCCTCCGCAGATGGGAGCCGCTGCCGCAAAAAGCTTGGGGTAACGATACACCGCTTCAAAGGTACCCATGCCACCCATCGATAGTCCCGCGATATACACTCTGTTTTTATTCACCGCTTCGGTTTTCAGGATGTGTTTTGTCAGCGCAATGGCCATCGACAAATCCTTGGTTTCTTCCCTTGTGTAATCGAAAGTCAAAGCCAATGGCAGCTTTTCGCGATCGATCTTCACGTTCGACCAGTAGCTGTCGTTTTTGCATTGCGGAAAGATGACAATGCTGGGAAACTCATTCCGTACTTTTTCGCTGGCGAATAGCTTGGAGCCATGGATCAACTGCTTCTCGTTGTCGATGCCTCGTTCACCGGCTCCATGTAGAAATAGAACGACCGGATACGATTTTGTGCGATCGTAATTTTTAGGATATAAGATCCGGTAGGCGATGGTATCATTCTGACGGACAAAGATCTTCTTTTGATATAATGAATCTTGTGCCATCGCGCTGATTGTGATCAGCAAAAAGAAAATAACCAGAAAGCTTTTCATAAATTATCTGCCGAAAGGGTTGAGTGCATTGAGGGCACGTTTGCCGCCACCCATCTTATTCATCATCTTCATCATCTTGCGCATGTCTTCAAATTGCTTGAGCAACTGGTTGACTTGCTGCACCGAAGTACCGCTGCCTTTGGCAATTCGGTTTTTACGACTTGGATTGATTTTATCGGGGTTCTCGCGCTCATCGAGTGTCATGGAGCGGATGATGGCTTCCACCGGTTTGAAAGAGTCATCGTTGATATCTACATCTTTCATGGCTTTGCCCATACCGGGAATCATGCCGAGCATGTCCTTCATGTTACCCATCTTTTTGATTTGCTCCAATTGCTTCAGGAAGTCGTTGAAGTCAAATTGGTTTTTACGCATCTTGGCATTGAGGCGCTTCGCTTCTTCTTCGTCAAACGTCTGCTGTGCTTTTTCGACCAAACTCACTACGTCACCCATGCCCAAAATACGGCCGGCCATACGGTCGGGATAGAAGCGGTCGATGGCTTCCATCTTCTCACCGGAGCTGACAAACTTGATGGGTTTCTCTACCACTCTGCGAATGGTGAGGGCTGCACCACCACGGGTATCACCGTCTAACTTGGTGAGCACCACGCCATCAAAATTCAAACGATCATTGAATGCCTTGGCGGTGTTCACCGCATCCTGACCTGTCATGGAGTCAACTACGAAGAGTGTTTCCGAAGGCTTGAGTGCCTCCTTCAACTTCGCAATTTCATCCATCATTTGTTCGTCTACCGCCAGACGACCCGCGGTATCGACAATCACAATGCGGTGATTGTTTTTCTTCGCGTGCTCGATGGCAGCTTTAGCAATCTTTACTGCGTCTTTGTTTTCGGGTTCGGCATAGACTTCTACGCCAATTTGTTCTCCGAGCACTTGCAATTGGTTGATCGCAGCCGGGCGATAGATATCGCAGGCAGTTAACAACACCTGGCGTCCCTGACGCTTCAGGTAGTTGGCGAGTTTACCGGAGAAAGTCGTTTTACCCGAACCTTGCAAACCGGCAATCAGGATGATGGCAGGGTTTCCTTCAATTTTGATGTCCTCACTGGCACCGCCCATCAGCTTAGTCAACTCATCGTTGGTGATTTTGGTGAGCAACTGGCCCGGAGAGATGGCGGTGAGCACGTTTTGGCCCATCGCTTTTTGTTTGATATCGTCCGTTAGTTCCTTGGCTACCTTATAGTTAACATCGGCATCGATCAGCGCTTTGCGGATTTCCTTGACGGTGCTGGCCACGTTGATTTCCGTGATGCGACCACTGCCTTTCAGCGTTTGAAATGCCTTTTCTAGTTTGAGACTTAAATTATCGAACATGCGAATGCTTTTAGAATATTAGAATTTGGCAAAGGTAATCTCAATTTGAATTTTTACCTAAAGGCAACTAGGTCAAATGACTCACCTTTTTGGAATTGCTTTTTGCCTTTTTGAAGTTCTAAAAACCCATCTGCATCGCGCAGATTCACAAAATCTCCGGAGCCGCCACCGGGTACCGGATATGCCAGCCACTTTCCGTCCTCGTTGCGTAAGCGCACTTGCAAGAAGTAAGTAAGCGGAGCGTTGAACGAATAGTCTTCGGCTAAAATAGCTTTGGCCGGAGTCAGGTTCCTTCCACAACTCGCCAATAGCCAGGGCTTTACATAGCGATGAAAGCAGAGAAACGTTGAAACCGGATTCCCCGGAAGGGCAAAAACAAATTGAGTGGAAGAGCGTCCGAACCACAACGGCTTGCCTGGTTTCTGACTCACTTGATGGAACATCTTTTGGATGCCGAGCGCCTCCAGACTTTGCGGAATGAAATCAAACTTTCCCTTCGATACACCTCCCGACAAAATGAGCACATCATACTGTTCGAGGATGCGCTTTAACTCCGTCTGAATCACCAACTCTTCATCAGGCAGATGAAAGAGAGTAGAAGTGCCGCCCAACGCAGTCCAGGCTGCCTGCAAAGCATAGCTGTTGGACTTGCGCACCTGATGGGGCAACGGCTGCTGATCGATGTCGACCAACTCATTGCCGGTAGAAATGATGGCGGCTTTTGGAAGTTCGTAAACGACTACTTGTGACTTTCCAACCGATGCCAACAACGCGACTTCAGCCGGAGAAATCAACGTGCCGGGTGTTAACAGTTTTTCACCTTGTCGTGCGTCATTTCCTTGGCGGTGAATGTTTTGACCACGCTCCACGGAAGTGACTTCGATATGTGCGGTACGTTCAGTCATCCGGATTTGCTCATAAGGAATCACGCTGTCGGTTCCAGAAGGCAGGGGTGCTCCGGTCATAATCTCGATGCAGTGCGTGCGGTTATGCAATTGACCTACAGGTTCGCCCGCGGCTTGCATGGACTCTATTGGAAAAGTTCGGATACCGGATTGAAATGCGTCATATGAAATAGCAATCCCATCCATAGTCGCTCGATCAAAAGGAGGGAAGTCACGATCGGCTTCGATGGTTTCAGCCAGTGTTTGTCCCAACGCATCTTCCAGTGGCAGGCTTCTCTTCTTTAGCACGGCTGCGTTCGCAAGAATAATGGCGGTAGCTTCTTCAACACTGATCATGATTCCTTATTTTAGCTGAATGGAAAATCAATTTACGCACATTAGTTCATCCGGCAACCCGCAGATGGTGGATGTTTCTGACAAAGCGGTGAGTGCACGTGTCGCGAAAGCAGAAGCCACTGTTTTTTTGGGCAAAGAAATCATGAGTCAGATGTCGGGCGATGAGTTGATCACCAAAAAAGGCCCCGTGTTTCAAACCGCTATTATTGCCGGAGTAATGGCTGCCAAGCGTACACACGAACTCATTCCGTTTTGTCACCCGTTGGGATTGGAAGATGTGCAGGTAGCCATTGAAGCCAAAGACGAACGAGCTGTCATCCGAACAATGGCAAAAGTAACCGGCAAGACAGGTGTGGAGATGGAAGCCCTCACCGCAGCTTCAGTAGCAGCATTGACCATTTACGATATGTGCAAAGCACTTTCGCATGATATTATTATAGAGAACATTCACCTCACCGAGAAGACTGGAGGCAAGAGCGACTTTCATCGCTCTTAACGCTCGTAGTACAACAAGATTTCTACCCGTCTGTTTTTCTGGCGGCCTTCTTCTGTTTCATTAGTGGTAATGGGGCTGCTCAATCCTTTGCCTTCGGCTGCGATGCGATCGGTGGCAATGCCTTTCTTCACCAGTTCATGCAGCACCGCTTCCGCCCGTTTGAGCGAGAGGCGTTGATTGAATTTCTCCGAGCCAATGTTGTCGGTATGCCCGGTGATCTTCACTTTCAATGCCGGGTCTTCCGTTAGCGTTTCACTCAGTTGACTGAGGAACTCCTCGGTTTTATCATCCAGATCTACACTGTTGAATTCAAATTGAAAATGCAACGTGATTTTTTCTACAATCATCGGTTCGTGCGACACGCGACCTGCTTTTGCATTTAACTTGACTTGAGAGGTATCCATCTTTACTAATTCAATAGGTGCTGCAGTCGTGTCTTCTACAGTTTTCGATTTTACCGGAGTTATGGCCGCCAGTGAATCTAAATTGGCTTTCGGAATTTGTTTTTTCGGAACAGGAACCCTTCGATACGCAGCAGGCTTTGAAGGCTTCTTCGATTTCTTGCGTTTGGTCTTTTTTGTTTTTCGTTTGGCCGTGCTGGTCTTTGTTAGCTTCCTGATTTCCACGCCTACTTCCAAGGCACCCAAATTGGAAGGATTGTTTACAAAAAGAGGAAAGTCGTAACTGAGCCCGACTGAAAAATTACCCTGATGCAGTTGTGCGCCTACAATCCCCGAACGACCAATCACATACTTCGTGAGTAAATCGATGTGCGCCTGATTGCGTGCTTTTTGATTCAGGTTGTATTGCCACTTGGCGCCCACATTCATCAGATGTCCTGCACTGTTCATACTATAGAGTACTTCAGGAAAAACTGAAAGCTCGGCTTGCTGATAGGCGCGGAAGCCACCCGCAAAAACCAATGTAGATGCCAATTGATTTTGCTTGTTTAAAAAGGCATCGTTGGGTTTGTTGATGTCGAATAAGGATAATCCCCAATAAGCTTCCACCTGATCTTGTCGATCAACTTGCTGCCAATACAAACCGGTGCTAAACGTAGAAAAGCTGCTGGTCAACTCATTCATGGTTTCACCCGAGGGAAGTGAACCATCAAAGCCGCGATCCGGAACATACTGCGAACCGGTGTAGTAGCCATCCAAACTGATTCTGCGTGATTGATAAAGACCTTTGAAGCCAAGCGATAAAATGCGGTAGCGACTGAGCCGGATATTAACAGCATAACTCACCGTAATCTCTTCGGTTCGAAACACCCCTCCGGTGCGATCATCCAAAAAAGTAAGTCCAATGCCCGACCAAGGTCGCCCGGTGCTTCGATTCAACAGAGGTCGCTGCAAAGAAAGCTGGTTGCTATGGATGGAGAAATCACCTCCCGTACTTTGGCTGCGCGAAATCAAGGAGGCAGACATGTATTTGTTGGTTCCAATCCAGGCCGGATTAACCCGCTGTTGCGTAAAGTTATATTGAGAAAATTGAAAGTACTGTGCACGAAGCGCTGTTGCTCCTAGTAAAAACAGAATCAACAGCGCTAGGCGAATGGATGGCACCAGGAACTTCATTGCAACCAATTTTATCTAACCAACAGAATCGAACCTTTTGTTTTGCCGTTGAGACGCAAGGGCTGACCGTTCGGCTGGGTGCCTTCCACCTTCCAGTAATAAACACCGGCTGATTGCTGCGTGCCTTGTGTTGCCCCATTCCATCCTTGTGAAGTCGCCTGCGATAAACTGGTGGTTTCGTACACCACTACACCATCCCGATTATAGATTTGAAACCGGAACTCGCTGGCAGCACTCAGTCCGTAAATTTTAATCTCATCATTTTTGCCATCTCCATTGGGAGTGAACAGGCTAGCCACAAAAGCAGTTTCTTCTACTTCTACAGTCACACTTGCTTTAGCCTCGCATTGAATGCTGTCTTTCCCCAAAACCTGATAAGTTGTTGTTTCTGTGGGCGATGCAGAAGTGGTTCCGGTAGCGGCATTACTCAACCCAGTAGAAGGACTCCACTGATACGTTTTGGCTCCGGTTGCTTCGAGTGTGACGCTTTCACCTTGTTTGATTTTAAAGTAATCGCCATTCAATTGTAAATTCGGAGTACTTATGCGAAGGTTAAACTCTTTGGTATAAGTACACGTGTTTTTTGTTGCCTGCACTGTTACCACCACATTCTTTACCGTTGACAATGTCACTGTATTTCCGGTGGCCGTTGAGTTGTTCCATTTCCAGGTGGGTGAATCCCAACCCGGCTCGATGCTCAGGTCTATGGATTGATTTGCACATAGATATTTTGTGGCGGATTCTACTTTTGATAACCCATTTACTTTTAAGATCCATGCTTTACAACCTCCGCCAGCAGAGGGGTCGATGTATACCAGCGTATCAGTAGCTGTGGGACGCAACGTGGCTTTGTCGGACTCACCAATAAATCCTTCGTTGAACGAAAACCAATACACGGTTTTGGGAAGTGTGATTTCTACCGGATTGTTTTGACAAACCTGAACGTATTCAATCTCGATGCTCGGGCAAGGTTTCGCGTTGCATTGCCCATTGATGCATCGACTTCCTGTAAAACTATTATCAATGGCCTGCACTTTGTAGATAAAGCTCGAAGGAACCAGCGGGAGCATCATCACGTTGTTGGTGGTTTGATTGCCATGCGTGGGGCGCAATTTCCGTTGGGTTTTCAAATCAAAGTCGGGAGCGATGTAATTCGCTTTCGCGGATGGATCAAATATCCCTATATCGTAGGTCAGTGATTTTTGCGGTGTATGGTCATCGGTTGATTTATCCCAATAGATAAACGTGCGGTTGAAGAAGTTAACTGAAAAAGTCAGGCCCGGTTTGCTAGGCCTTTCGTTCTCTTTGGGATTTTGGTTTTCCCAAACCTGATGAACAAAATAGGAAGCTGAATCCAATACTCGCAGCACATCCAGGTCGCCATCCAAATCATAGTCACCCCACTGCTGCGAATAAACCCTTGCGGTATCGAGATCGGTGATGAAGCCGGTGGAGTCGATGATCTGATTCACGCGTTTTCCGTCCGTTTTTCTTCCTGTAAAGGAAAGTTCAGACAATCCATCTGAATTCAAATCAGCAAGAAGCATCTGTCCCGATTGGTAATTAGCAATCGAGTCCGTAGCCTGAAAAGCATTTCCTCCATTCGTAAAATATTTCATTTGTGCTTGTTGATTGCTGTTCATTCCATTGACGATGAAATCAAACTTGCCATCGTGTTTAAAGTCACCACTCTCTATTATGCCTGATGCCGGAGTGGGCAGGTTTGTTTTTTTGAATTTCAGCTTTCCCAGATTCTTCATCAGAAACAGAGATGTCTGATTGTTTTTTGTGCCGGACACTAATAAATCGGTTCGGGTATCACGGTCATAATCATAGGAAGCAAGTGATTGAACTGAAATGCCCAATGAATCAAACGCAAGCCGATACCCTTTGCCGGTGTTTTGAAAGACTTTCAGAAAGTCGGCTCCACCCACGGCCAGATCAAGCTGACCATCCCAATCAAAGTCTTTTGCCACCAGTGATGTGATCGTTAATTCCGGCAATGCCAACAACGAATCCCGTAAGGATAGATTAGCGCCATTGACCACCACTCGAACACCGGCTTTGCCATCGATGGTGCCGGTTAAAAGCAAGTCCATGCGATTATCCTGATTGATATCCGCCAAGTAGACATGGGTAGGAATCATATCTTCCGGATGGGTTTTCTCGAGTGTAAATGATTTTGCCTTCGCATTTTTGTAAAAAGCGATGTGCGAAGTAGTGCTGCTGCTTTTGCCAATGACCACCACATCGGTCAGGCTATCGTTGTCAAAATCAACCCAATGCGATTTCACATCGGTGAGGTTATTTCCTTTCCAGGTATATTTTTTCTGAAAGGTTTGGCCGTGAGCAGCCAGGCTGATAAGTACCAGCAGAGGGATTGCAAACTTCATCATGTTATTTTTTGGTCGTTTCGATTCGAAAGGTGAGAGGTACTGACATTTTACTCGGCACTGCTTTGCCGTTGAGTTGAGCCGGTTTCCACGGTGGCATTCCTTGCATGACACGCAGTGCTTCGGCATCGAACAAAGGCCCCAGCGAGTTGGTGATGGTGATGTGATCGACCGCACCGGATGGCCGCACGATGAACGTAACAGAAACCACTCCTTGTATGGAGTCTTTAGCGGCTTCCTGAGGGTAGGAGAGCTGGTCGTTGAAGTACTTGTACAGATGCGGATATCCTTCCACCGGTTCGGCTTGCAAATAGACATCTGCCGGGGTCGCTTCCGCAGATGGTGGAGCAGTCGGTAAAACGGGCTCATTCGTTTTGGAAGGAACCGGCCTTGAAACAGGAACGGGTGTCTCCGTTTTCTTCACGGCACTATCCAAGGGTGTCACCGACATCGGCTGCTCCGAAAGCTGCTTTGGTTGAAGGACGTTGGGTTGTGTCGCAGACGTGCTGCGGGTGGCATAATACACGCATACAGAGGCGATGATGGCACCAGAAATAGCCACTGACCAATTTTTGGCAGAGCGGGTGGCCACAGCTTTGCGGTGGCCGTCCAGCACCTGCTGGAAATCCATCATGCCTTTGATTTCTTCGTCTGTTATCTCCGGTTGATTCATACTGTTTGATCGTTGAGAAATCGTTTTTTCATTTTATCCAAAGCGCGATAGGTTTTTACTTTCGCATAGGTTTCAGTGATGTCCAGCAAGAGCCCGATTTCCCGAAAGGAACGTTGCTCGAAGAACCGGAACTCGATAAGTTGAAGGTCATCGGGTGAAAGTGTTTTAAGAATAGCCGGCAGTCGCAGTTTCAGTTCTTCCATCCGGTTGTCGGCCATCATTTCTTCAAAGAGTGATTCCGTCAGTTGCTCATCGATGGTCACCAGGCGCGCTTTCTTCGTTTTGCGGAAGTAATCATTACATTCATTGATCGCAATTCTGAATAACCAGGCCGAAAAAGGTAATCCGCGCACCTGAAACTTACGTAGGCTGTTGAGCGCTTTGAGAAAGACTTGCTGGGTGATGTCGCGTGCAATTTCTTTTTCGGTGACGCGTCTGAGGATGAATAAAAATATCTTCTTAAAGTACTTTTCGTAGAGCGGTTTAAAAGCCTCAGGATCAGTTTGTGATCGCCTGATATCAATGACCTCTTGTTCTTGCTGGAGGTCGCTGTTTTGATAATCGGTTTCGTGCATGGCTTGGTCTATTCACTATCCAGAATGCCTATTTCCTGAAAAGATACACCTTGAAAAAATTAATTTTTGCAAAAAAAATTACGTGGCGCCAGAATCAACTAAATAGAAGAAAATGTTGTTAGTGAATGTAGTTACTTTATTACAAAATAGTTGGCGCTATGAAAAACCTTCGAGACATGATTCATTTTCCCCAAGTGAATGCCATACAACTGGAGTTGCTGGTAATCATTGTTGGGGGTATGTTAGTAGCAGTTGCTTTGGGAACCATGATGGTGATGGTGGTGAGTCGGTTTTAAGGATGGGCTGAAACCCATTCTTCACCGCCTTCAAAAATTTCCTTCTTCCAGATAGGCACCGTTTGCTTCAGGCTGTCGATGATAAATTGACAAGCCTCGAACGACTCTTTTCGATGTGGAGTGGATACAGCCACCACCACGGCTATTTCTCCAACCGTTAAGATGCCCACACGGTGACTAACCGCAATTTTCTTCACCGACCATTGTAGCTTCGCGGCATCCACAATTTTTTGAATCTCGCTCACCGCCATTGGTTCATAAGCTTCGTATTCCAACCGCACTACCTTCTTCGCTTGTGTGTTGGCACGCACGGTTCCCACAAATAAATTCACCGCTCCCGCATCCGGGCTATGTGCCAATTGGGTGATCTGATGGATATCGAGGGGTTGATCGGTTAGAGTTATCACTGTAATAAGTTTAGGATTATCCACCACTTACTGGAGGAATCAATGCTACTTCATCGGTAGCTGTTAGCGTGGTTTGATCATCCGCATATTCACGGTTTACGGCTATCAGCAAAGAGGGCAACTGACGCATGAGCGGGTAGCGTTGAATTAAAGCCGACCGCAATTGTTGCACCGTAGCGCCTTCAAACTCCAGCGCAATCTCTCTGCCGCCCAGCCAATCTTTGCAAATACCGAATGCCTTGATGTGGATTACCATACAGCAAATATAATCAGAGATTTATCGGATCATTCCTATCTTCGCCCTCCATGCCATCATCTCTTTTATTCGATAACCACGGACGCCCCATTAACTACCTTCGGCTGGCAGTAACGGATCGGTGCAATTTGCGCTGCTTCTACTGCATGCCGGAAGAGGGCATTCATTATCTGCCTAAAAAAGAGCTACTTACTTTTGAAGAGATCGAGCGACTGGTAAAGTTATTGGCATCACTGGGCATTACGAAAGTACGGCTCACCGGAGGCGAACCTTTCTTGCGCACCGACCTCATGCAGCTGATTGAACGGATTGTGGCCATTGACGGAATCAACGATTTGCACCTGACAACTAATGGATTGCTGACCACTCCGCATATTTCTGAAATGAAAAGACTGGGCATCGCCTCGGTAAACCTCAGTCTGGATACCCTGGATCGGGAACGCTTTAAAGTGATTACGCGCAGAGACGAGTTTGAAAAGACATGGCAAGCCTTTCAATTGCTGATGGAGAATGAGATGCCAGTCAAGATCAATGCGGTGGTCATGGAAAACAAAAACATCGATGACATCATCCCGCTGGTGGCGTTGACCAGAAAGTATCCGGTATCCGTTCGGTTTATCGAAGAGATGCCGTTCAATGGAGAGGGTAGCCATTATGCGCAACTCAAATGGACGCATACGGAAATCGTGCGCTTCATTCAACAGGCCTATCCCGATTTGCAACGGGTGCCCGACCCTGCACATTCTACAGCTTACCATTATAGCTTGCCGGGTGCCAAGGGGTCGATCGGAGTGATTGCCGCGTTTTCCCGCACGTTTTGTGGTACCTGTAACCGCATTCGGGTAACCGCACAAGGAGAACTGAAAACCTGTTTGTACGATGATGGTGTGTTAAACATCAAAACGCTGATGCGTGATGGAAAGAGCGATGAAGAAATTAAAGAGAAGCTGATGCGCGCATTTTCTTCAAGGCCTAAAGACGGCTTTGAAGCCGAACGAAATCGCACGAAAGGAATACCCGTAAATGAATCGATGTCCACGATCGGAGGATGACAAAATTTCTGTGAAATGAATTGATGGAGTTTTACATTTTAGCAATCGCATTTTTTGGAATAGCCTTGGTCTACGCATCGGTAGGCTTTGGTGGAGGATCCAGTTATTTGGCGCTATTGGCTCAGCCCTTCTTTTTATTGCTGCCGGATGTGATTCGTCCAACCGCTTTACTTTGCAACATTGTGGTGGTGACGGGAGGCACGATTGTATTTTATCGGGAGGGAAAAATTGACTGGAAAGAAGTGTGGCCCTTTTTAGTGGCAAGTGTTCCTTTTGCGCTATTGGGCGGAATGTGGAAGCTCGAACAGAATGTTTTTTTTATCATACTGGCAATCTCATTATTGGTAGCGGCTGTTTTGCTATGGATCAATCCCCAAAGAAATGAGAAGACAGTTCCTGCGCTGGCAGGCGTACCGTCAAAAATGGTTTTGTCCGGAGGGATCGGCTTGCTTTCCGGACTGGTAAGTATAGGAGGAGGAATCTTCCTTTCGCCCATTTTGCATTTGCTGAACTGGAATGAAGCAAAACGCATTTCGGCACTGGCCAGCTTGTTTATTTTGGTGAATTCCATCGGAGGTCTTGCGGGGCAATGGCTGCGAGGTGGCTTGAGGTTGGAATGGTCATTTCTGCTTCCGCTGCTGATAGCGGTTTTGGCAGGAGGTCAGATCGGATCGCGATTAGGTGCCGTAAAATTTAATCCGATTTATATCAAGCGCATCACGGCAGTTCTTATCTTCGTTGCTGCCGTTCATATCTTAAAAGACCACTGGCCAATTTCAAATAACTAACTAATTATGAATAAACTGATCGTTTTCATTTTGTGTCTGCTCACCACCACTGCGTTCGCACAGAAAAGAGTTTTTCCGGCCGTCAACAATTACGGTGGTATTTTTGAAATTCCATATGCAGCTGAGAAACCGGATCCTAACATGGATTATAAAATTGTGATCGAGGTGGAACGTGAAAGTGAAAACCCGGACTCACTCAACTGGGCGATCAATAATGTGGCGCGGCTTGTCAACTTGCACGTGATGGGTGGTGTGCCGAAGGAGAAACTGGACGTAGTGATGGTGATTCATGGAGGAGCCACGTACAATGTAATGGATAATGCAGCTTATCTCAAGAAGTACAAAACCAATAACCCGAACCTGAATCTGTTAAAAGAATTGTCGAATGCGGGTGTCCGTATTTTTGTGTGCGGACAATCGTTGATCAATCGCAAGGTAGATCGCACTAAAATGGTGCCCGAAGTGAAGGTGGCTACATCCATGCTCACCACACTCACTACTTACCAATTGAAAGGGTATGCGTTGCTGAAGTTTTAGTGGGTTTTACCCCTCTGAATATCTTAATTCTTATTGAGCTCCTGCAGGGGAATCATCTTGCCTTTTTCGGCATCCCACAGCTTGAGCTTAAAACAAGCAATCATATCGCTTATTTTCCAGGAGGTCTTGCCTACATTCTGCAACTCAGGCATGTCCTGCATCACTTCATACAAGCGATAAAAGGGTATGCGTGAATTCAAATGATGCACATGATGGTATCCGATGTTTCCGGTAAACCAATGCATTACCGGATTCATCACCATATAGCTGGTGGAAGACAACGCGGCATTGTCGTACGTCCAATCCTGATTTTCACGGAAAGTAGCACCCGGAAAATTATGCTGGCAATAGAACAGATACGCTCCCATACCAAAAGTGATGGAGAAAGGAACAATCCATGCCAACAGCAATAATGTAGTTCCCAGGTTATACCAGATCGCAAATCCTATCGCGAAATGCACTACCAACGCCAATAGCGAATCGACATGTTTAGCGGGACTCTGCACAAATGATTTTAAGTTCAACCAATAAATAAAGAGGGTGATGTATCCCAACAAAATAGTAGCCGGATGTCGGTTCACCAGATAGATCAGCTTCTGTTTTTTGGTGAGTGTCATATACCGTTTCGTACAAACAGTCGGATAGGAGCCGATGCCGGAAATGGATAGCTTAGCGTTATTGTTATGGTGATATTCGTGTGTACGTTTCCACACCATCTCTGGTGCCAGCACATACACACCCACCGCGCGCATCAACCAAATTGCCAAAGTAGAATTCTGTAAGATCGCACGATGCTGATAATCGTGGTAAATAACAAACACCCGAACATACAGCAAGCCATTGATAATACTGATTGGTATTTTGAACCAAATGGAAATGGGTGCCCACAAAATGGTTGATAGCGCCAACGCAGAAAGAGCGAGGGTTGACAGTACTTCTACCCAGCTGCGCCATTTGCACTCGCATGCGTAGGCCTTACTGGCAGCAAGCAATTCTTTACCAGATCTCATAGAAGAGGTTTAGGGAGTCTTGCAAGCTAGCCAAAATTGTCAGAAAGAAGACAATCGATTGCGAACTATTTCATCGAAAACAGTAGTCTGTAGAAGGATTGAAGACTTCGTTTACCGGAATGATCAACGTTTATGCTTCCAGCGCTTGTGCGACCACAGCCATGTCTCCGGTTGTGCCTGAATATCCTGCTCCAACCGCTTGGCAAAGGTGCGTGTAATCTCGCCTTCTTCTGTTTGCTTCGGGTGCTCAAAGAGTAGCTCAGGTGTGATGTGGTAGTGGCCGCGCTTTTGACGCTTCACTTGAATATAAACCACGGGGTAGTCGAACTTAGTGGAGAGCTTTTCGGGTCCGGTAAAGAAGCCGGTATCTTGGTTTAGAAAATCCAACCAAATCTTTCCTTCAGCAGGTGGATACTGATCCGCAATAAAAGCGGTGGCTGTAATCATGCTGCGCTTTGCCACCATGTCGCGGAGGGTTTGTTGCACCGGAGTAATCATCGTGCCAAAACGCGTGCGCATGCCCACCATCATCTTTTCAAAATACGGATGGCTGAGCGGACGGTAGATTACCACCAGTTGGTACTTGGTGTTGAGGGTAACGCTGGGTCCGGCCCATTCCCAATTGCCATAGTGGCCCATCACAATGATGATGCTGCGTTTTTGTTCGTATAATTTTTGGAGCCATGGCGGATTGTCCATTGTACAACAGGCAGCCGACTCCTTCTCATCCATGCGCAATGTTTTCAGTGTTTCGAAAATCAAATCCACCAGGTAGCGGAAGAACTTCTTGCGGATGGCCTGAATTTCTTCTTCTGATTTCTCCGGAAAGGAGTTACGCAAGTTTTGCACCACCACTTCCTTGCGATAGCCGGAGAGTGTCAGCAACCAGTAGAATAAATCCGAAACACGATAGAGCAACCAAAGCGGAAGCGATGCGATAATGTAAATGAAAGGGTAGAGTAAGTAAAAGCTGATGGCCCCGGGATTGATCATGCTTTATTTGGTTGAGCGTTCCACCTCGCGCAGGTTTTCCAATTTCTTGTTGCGTAAGAAGCCGTTGACATCTTCAAAGTGCTCTTTAATTCGCTTATTACCAAATTCAAATACTTTATTGGCCAAGCCATCCAAGAAATCGCGATCGTGTGATACGAGAATCAGCGTGCCATCGAAAGCGCGAAGTGCATCTTTCAGAATGTCTTTCGTTTTAATATCCAGGTGGTTGGTAGGCTCATCGAGAATTAGCAGATTCACCGGCTGCAGCAGCAACTTAATCATCGCCAAGCGTGTGCGCTCTCCACCCGACAGCATCTTTACTTTCTTGTCGATGGCTTCTCCACTGAACATGAAGGCACCTAAGATGTTTTTGATTTGAGTACGAATGTCGCCAAAAGCGATCTGATCGATGGTTTGAAAAACCGTGAGGTCTTCATCTAACAACGCTGCCTGATTTTGCGCGAAGTAGCCGATCATACAATTATGTCCCACCTGCAGTTTGCCTTCAAAATCGATCTCGCCCATGATCGCTTTCACCAGCGTAGATTTACCTTCACCGTTCTTACCGATCAAAGCCACGCGCTCTCCGCGGGCAATGGTGAACGAGGCATCTTTAAACACCACGTGGTCGCCATACCGCTTCGTTAATCCTTCTACAATCACCGGATAGTTTCCGCTGCGCGGGGCAGGAGGGAACTTCAAATTCAAAGCCGAGGTATCGACTTCATCTACTTCAATGATTTGCATTTTCTCCAACATCTTCACGCGCGATTGCACCTGAAGTGTTTTAGAATACGTGCCCTTGAAGCGCTCAATGAAAGCCGTGATGTCCGCGATCTCTTTCTGCTGATCGTCATAATGCTTCTGCTGTTGCTCACGTCTTTCTTGGCGCAGTTGCAGGTAGTGCGAGTAGTTCGTTTTGTAATCGTAGATGCGGCCCATCGTTACTTCGATGGTGCGGTTGGTGAGGTTGTCCACAAACATCTTATCGTGACTGATCACAATCACAGCTTTGGCGTTGGTCTTTAAGAACTCTTCCAGCCACTGCACCGATTCAATGTCCAGGTGGTTGGTAGGTTCATCGAGTAAGATCAAGTCCGGCTTTTGCAACAGAATCTTGGCTAGCTCAATACGCATGCGCCAGCCCCCGCTAAACTCTTTGGTAGAGCGTGTGAAATCGCTGCGCAGGAAGCCGAGACCCATCAACGTTTTTTCTACTTCCGCATCGAAGTTGATCTCTTCGATGGAGTAATATTTTTCACTGAGTTCAGATACTTGTTCAATGATTTTAGAATACTCTTCTGATTCGTAGTCCGTGCGTGTTTCTAACTGCGAGTTGAGGTAGTCCATCTGCTTCTTCATGTCCAGTATTTTACCGAACGCTTTGGACGCCTCTTCAAACACGGTGGCATCGTCTTCGGTAAGCAAGTGCTGAGGCAGGTAGGCGATGATGGCATCTTTGGGAGCTGACACCTTGCCGCGTGTGGGCTTGTTGACACCCGCAATGATTTTGAGGAGTGTGGACTTGCCCGCCCCGTTTTTGCCCATGAGGGCAATGCGGTCGTTTTCGTTGATGTTAAAGGTAATATCGCTGAAGAGCGTGGTGCCACTAAATTCGACTGTAACTGCGTCAACTGAGATCATAAGAGCGTAAAAATAGGCGGCAAAGATATTAAGGGAAGGTGGAATTACCCAATGTTAAATTGGGGGGATGTAATTGGGGGTTTTAGCATAGGATGTAGGAAATGTTTGATCTTTGTAGCAGACGCATGAGAACTATTTTTGCAATGCTATGAATAACAAAGATGTAAAAAGAATCTTCGATGATTTTTGTATTTACATGGGCTTGTCGGGAGACGAGTTAAAGGCAGCGGATATTAAGGACGAAGAGGATTTGAAATACAAGATATTAGAGGTGTTGCAAGAATACCCATTGGTTTTTGAAAAATTCTTATTTAAGGTCTTTGATGTGAAAACAAGGAATGCACTGCATTCCATTCTGGATGATCAGTATAAAATAGAAGGATTAACACCACTTCGTGTGATATTAAAAAAGAGCGATTTGAGAAAAACCTTTGAGCACTTGAAGTCAAAAACCGGATTAACTTTCCCGCTCTTGGAAGTCCCTGCCTATAAAAATCTTATTGGTCTGGGTTTGTATGTAGTTCCGGTTGTTATTTTGGTTGTCTTTGTAGTTAAGAACTTCGAATTTTTTGCAGTGAGTTTTGTTCTGTTAAAATGGGTGTTTGTTACTCCTTTATTAT
>DGYK01000013.1:0-869 GCA_002398365.1 Flammeovirgaceae bacterium UBA5008 | reverse complement strand
AGTTGTTACTCCTTTATTATTTTTGCCTTACTTTGTTTTTGACCTGATCTTTCCATCCTTTTTTCTACCCTCCAAAATTCCGTTTGACATGACTTATAGTGAGTTGATTAGTGATCTCATTGCTATCAATAGACAAGATTACATGGATAATGATTGGAAACTGGCGTATGCTGAAATTTCTCTTTTTCTTGATAGCATAGATTTCAATTAGCAGGAGTATATGAATAAGAATTTGGTTTTAATTATTTTCAATTTGGCAGTAGTTCATGCATACGGCCAATTCAATCAAAAGAAATTCGGTCCAGTGCCTAGCTCGGATACGACTAGATATCAACCTCCGAAGATTAAACCCGCTGAATTTCCAAAAGGAATGATCGCCCTCTTTAAATTCATAAATAAGAAAATGAGATATCCAAAGGAAGCCAAAAAGGCCAATATAAAAGGTAAGGTTTTTGTGCAGTTTGTTATTGATACAACTGGGATGATTAAAAAAGAATCAATCAAAGTCGTTGGATCTCTTTGCGAATCATGTGATCGTGAAGCAATTCGAGTGATTCAAAAAATGCCAAGATGGATACCTGCAATCGATTTGGACAGAAATAAGAAGATTGAATATCCATATACTGTGCCTATATTCTTTTTATGAGCAGCAAGTCACGTGACCCTTTTTTTGTCGTAAATTCTTCTCCTTCCTAATGGATTAAGGTAAACTCTATTAAGGAATTCGTGAAGATCATTAAACTATTCTTAATCATCATTTTATTCACCCTTCTGACAGTCTTGACTCAGATAGGAGGTGTGGTAATGCTCATTTCATTTCTTACATTTAGATTCATTGAAAAGAAGATCGCTACACGTTGGACACAGAT
>DGYK01000019.1:6070-7253 GCA_002398365.1 Flammeovirgaceae bacterium UBA5008 | reverse complement strand
GCTATGAACGTGCGTCAAGGAGCCAACTTACCTTTGCAACTCATGGCTCACACTATTGTTACCCAAATTTACTAAAAACAAGATCGCAATTCCATTTACGGTAAATTAAGTGTTAGTCCTTAGTTGCAAACGAAGGACAGCAGGTTAGACTAATAGAAACTAAGGATAGCTGGGGTTGCCAGTCTCCTGTCTTATAAAATGGTAGTCCCCAATTCTTTCCCAATTGTTCATTGCGTATATTCCATTTAAATCAATACGTCCTAGTCTATTTACAATCGCTTGCTGTAATGTCCCTGTAACATTAATTCTTGTATTATTTGTTGAATACATGGCTACTTGATTCCCTTGGTGTCTGCCAGTAACATAGTAGTTGTCGTCCGTTAAGGTTAGTTGAGTCCCGAAGCCGTAGTCATTAAGATTTGAGTATTGCTCAATGTTTTCAATGTCTGCCCAATAGTCATACATTCCTAAATTTTGAGCTCCTCTTTTCTTTCCGGTTTTATCTCTTGTAAATTCCCTAAAGCACTTTAGCTCAACAGGAAAGTATCGTTTTATGTTGTTTTCACTATGAAGGATAACAATGTCAATAATTCGTCTACTTGGCTGTCTGTTTATATTTACCGGTTCTTCCAGAAGTACTTTTATACTTTCGCTTGGGCGAAATTCAAAAATTGGAATTAATGTTTGAATGATTAGAGCTAATTGCAGCTGCATCATCTTCTCGTTCTCCGGGTCAAGTAGTCTTGATGCAACTTTGTTTTTATAACTTGCCCAACTGATACCTATAATCTCTTTTATTTTTTGCTCTATGGTCAAAAGGAGTCTAATTTAAGCTATTTGATCTTTTCTTTAAGCTCACATATTTCTAGGAATCTTTCTCCTAGTTCTGTAATTCGATATCCGATGTCACCATGGTCATACTCCGCCTTAAGCTGATGCCATTCTTCTTCTCGGTCGTATCCGCCAGTCTTGAATTCTTGAACATAAATTCTTGGGGGTAATTCTCTGATTAACCCGAGTCTAATAAGATTTGCTCTTTCGTATTCTTCTAAGTCAATCCAAAGTCCCTTTGTTCAGTTTCTTCAATTTTCTTTCTTTGATTTCTAGCTTCGTGGCTATAGCGGTCATTTTTATATTTTTCTTCTAATTCTCTCTTTTCTTTAATGAATTCTTGCTCGTCTGT
>DGYK01000019.1:4919-5940 GCA_002398365.1 Flammeovirgaceae bacterium UBA5008 | reverse complement strand
TATGTTCGTGAGCATTTTTGCCCACTTGTCTTGAAGGTCATCATTTTCTTCTAGTGAAGAATTTTCAAGTAGAGGAACGAGTATCTTAACAGGTATTTCTTTAACGGTCAAATTCCTTTTCTCAACATAGTCTTTCGCTTTAAGAAGTATTTTAACCTGATTTTTAAATCGTAGAAATTTTATGTTGTCGGAAATCAATAATCCGATCTCTTCAACAGTCGGCCCAATCAATTTTCCAAGGAACTCTTTTGCCAATTCAAGCCCTTTCTCAATTCTCGATGATTTAATATTTATTTCTTTATTGTCCACTATGTCCCTATTGTAGGGCTTTTTTTAGTCTGTCCTTTATTTTAACAAGCCTCTGAGGGGCTACATAAACATACTCAATTACTGCAATAAAGAAGTCATCAAGCACGTCCATGTCAAACTTGTTTAGTTTGAATTTGTCTCCGTGTGCTCCTGTATTACCTGTCTCTCGAATTATATCTGCCATATCTGCGAGGGTTTCGGGAATAATTTTCTTTTTTCCCAAGTCTTCAATTTTCTCTTTTAAATTCTTTCCCGTTGCTCCTTTGTCCTTACAGAGTTGTTCTAGACATCTTCTAATAAGAATTGAAAATGCTAAGGGTGAAACTTTTTTTACCTTGTTTGCTTCATCGTATCTGTCCTCGATGCTCTTCGGGACTCCATCTCCAAGTACTTTATTTTTCGGCCAAATTTGAAATGAAGAACTGAGGTTATAAGGCATCTCATCAAAGTCGGCCGAGGTAAATACAGAGACTTGGTTACATGTCTTGCATTTTGTGATGAAAAAGTATGACTCGACTAGGAAGTTGTCAATCTCATGAGTCCTACTATCTACTAATTCAAGCATTTCGTCCACCGCAGTAAACGAAATGAGTACATTAACTGTCTCATTACCACAATGAGGACATTTAAATACTTCGGTGTCGCCTGGTTCGGTCATAATCGTTAGTCCAGTCTATTTAAAGCAATGCCCCACAACGTTCAGCTTATTGCT
>DGYK01000019.1:0-4687 GCA_002398365.1 Flammeovirgaceae bacterium UBA5008 | reverse complement strand
TTGCTGGCGGGCAATTAAAACCTATGCCCTGTCCAACAAGATAAAGATAAATAAAGAACTACAAAGTACAATGACGCATACGCCCGCGTGTCACAGGCTTCTGTTAGCGTGCTTTCGTATGTCCGTCTCTTAATTATCATCGCTAGCTGTCCTTGCAAATGCCCTACAACTGGTATATATCATCGGAACATCTTAACACATCACCAAATCTCATCATTTCCCTCCCACTCCTGCAAAAAAGTTAATCGTTAATAGTTAATGGGCGGTGCGGGTTGCGAAATGTGTAGACTGCACATTGTAAATCAGGATAGTTGGAGATTCTTAGTCGCAGACTAAGGATAGCTGGGGGTAGTTTTACTTATCTGACCAAAATTCTTTGGTAGTGTAAAATACAGTATCAATAAAATAAAGAATGTCATTTTTTGTAAGAACATTCTCATCATGTAAGTCTTCAAGAATAATCCCTAGGTCTGAATTGATATAGTCATTATTTCGATTATTGACAAATCCGTTCGCCCCAAGAAATGCTTTTACTCTATTCAAGTCGGTCTCTTGAGTTATAGTAACAAAGGACTGTTTTACAACTGCATAGAGGTTTTCTTTCTCTTTGGTAAAGCCTATGAGTTCGTATGCGGTGTCAGGGAAGAAGAAATTGTGCAGTAGGAGATTATAAAAATAGTCAGTCCAATAACTATAATAAATCGCATCGTTTAATTTAAGAACATGGTCTGAGTCTTTAAGATAAACTCTTTGCTCTGCACCTTCACTTACGTATTGAGAAAAGTCGATGTCAATAATCCAAAGGTTTTGTTCTGTAATAAAGTTTTCTAGTCTCGTTGTTTCTTGTTCTCTGATTTGCTTTGAGTTTTCAGTCTCATTGCTTGATTGCGAGCCATTGTTAAGGTAACTGGCGATTGTTTGGATAGTAGCTCCAAAGCTAACTTGGCTCTTTCCTGAAATGATATTGTGTAATTCATTCTTTAGATGATTTTGCATCGAAACAAAGATACGAAAAAGTCAAATTATCAGAAAGCATCCTGATTCTGAGCTTAAAATTTGCCGCTAAGTATTGTATTATTGCAACCGATAGAAAATCTCACCCCACTCCTACAAAAAAGGTTAATCGTTAATAGTTAATGGGCATTTTGGCGCTTGGTGAAGAAGCGGACTTCAAAGGACTATGCTGTTTGCCAGCACTGAACTTGATGTTAAGTACAAAGCTTCACCTCTGACCGCCAATTTGTTATTGGTGCTGTTATAGCCAGTGGTTCTTTCCTTCATTTTCCCAGTTGGGTTTTCATGATCATTAAAAGAACAAGAATTATAATTGAAACTATTGTCCCAACAGGTAAATACCAAAGTGTCAATACGGAGATTATCACACCAAATATGAATGCCCAACTTTGGTTTGACCAAAGTCCAAAAAGAAATATCAACCATATCAGTCCAAACCCAATAAATAAAGGTCCAAGTTTGAAAACGTCAACATTAAGTTTATAAAATAAATTTGCCCAAGGACCAGGCTTGCGTGGCCCAATATATTTCCCTTTTAGGATAACATAGACTCCATCAAGTAGCATATAACCGCCATTTAGTAAACCAAGTATTGTAATTGCTATTTTCATTTGTATAGTATTTGCTGGCTTGTTTGTTAATATCATGTAAACCACTTACCTCTTGCATTCAAAAGAAATTTGTTTCCCAAAGGTATCGACCTATATACATAGGAGCATTTTGTTGACGGTAGTTTTTATTTGTCCAGCTTCTTTAGATTATTCTTTAAATCTTCAATTTTTATTTTTCTGGTCTCTATGTTAATCTTGGTTTGAGAACCAAGTATTAGGTTTTGGTCTGCCCACATGTAATCATTTTCAATTTTGTCAATCACAATCAGTTTAACTGGGTACCCACTTGGAAGGTTGTCGATTGTTGCGACACCTTTGTTATTGAAATAAAAGTCCATGATTGAATTAATATCAACGAATACCATATAAGCAATTGGTTGACTGTGCTTCTTAAGGTATATCGCAATACTTGTTTTGTTAGAAAAATCAATAAATCGATCACAATTTATCCAGCCCAAGTTAGAGACTTCAAATTCATACGATTTCGGAACGTAGTTAGCTTGTTCAGTCGAGGTCGAGTCATAGCCCATGATGGAATTAGACGTTGTTCTTCTAACTACAAATTGCCCATCAATAAGCGGTACTATTGTCTCAATTACAGTAATTGAGTCAGCTTTGGGGCCTTCTTGATCCCAATTTAGCAAACTGTCAGTTTGAACACCGTAGAATAGTTCGCCACCAAGTCCTTGTTTCTTGTTAGGTATAATTACTGTTATTGAATTGTTGTCTTTGATTTTTAGTTCTTTACCTTCAACTGTTGCTGCTAAATTAACCATTCCATAAGATTCAAGAAGTCGCCCGTTAGAGACTGTTCCAACTCCATTTAAAATCATCTCAGATTTATCAAAAACATCTTTTACTTCGATTTGTATTGGTTCTTTTGTGTCCTGCCCGTCATTGAACACAAACGTGTTTGGTTTTATAATTATCCTTGTTCCGTTTTTTGTCTCAAGTGTGTCGCCTATGTGGTTGGTGACCGTAAAAATTTGAGGCTTGTCGCTTAGTTGTTGAAGTTCTTTGTCAAATGTCAAGCTTTCCTTCTCTGAACAGCTTATCAGTATTGAAGCAGTGATTACCCCTAGTAGTATTTGTCGCATGTTATATTTTTGCCCTATAATTCCGTTCTCGGGTGAAAGTCACTGTCCCATAAAAAATTACCGCCAACTGTTGTATTAATGCAACCAATGGCACCTACACAACCAATTCTGGTGTATATCATTGAAACATCTTAATACAGCGTCCGTAGCGTCATACGTTTCTATGTAACCTGTCTGGATTTTGGCTTATGTCCACAGCAAATTTAATTTTCCATTTATCCAATAGAACAGATATTTCCTCCAGTTCATCGTCAAACAAAATCCATGACTTTATCTTGTCAGAAATCTGAATCAATTTATTAATGTCTTCTATGGTAATTGTACCATGTCCATAGTTACGAGGTCCAGACACAACCGCGTCCCATAAGACATACTCTAAGTCTTGCATCCATCCAGCACTATAGCATCTCTCTGAAAGTTCACTCATGAATTCAGCTAGCTGTCTTTCGTCTTGAGTCAGGTCGTTTATCATTCGTCTGGGGTATTGGCGCTAACGTTTTGGCGCTTAGCGAAGAAGCGGATTTCGTAGTACTAAACTGTCTGCCAGCAATGAACTTGATGCGAAGCACTTAACTTCATTTAATGACTGAACCTGCTTTTTTGCCAAACGCCTGTTATAGTTAGGCGTTCTGTCTACTGTGTTGTTACCAAATAAAGTCAATGTCTGCAAATGTTTCACTTGGTTTAAAGTCTTTGTTAGTTCCAAAATAAATTTCGTCTTCGTGATAAAATAGCAAAGACCAGTTTAAACTTTGGTCAATTACAGTTAGGTCGTCCGATGAACCATAATAAAAGCTGTCGAAGTATTTTATCAAAAGTTTCCATGGAACAATCATTGCATCTGTCGGTTGCCAAGAAAGGAAAACAGGTTTGTCAAACGGAAGTCCTCTTTGATATAGCCATTTCTTAATTTCCTTTTCGTTGCCGTCTAAAATTCTTGCCTTGTCAATTGTCCGAAAGAAGTCCTTTTTAAATGGTGTGTCATTATGCAAATTTGTCTTTGCGATATAATCCCACAAAAATTTGGCGGCTTCATTGTCCAATGGTTTTAACTGGTCAAGATGTTGTTCGGATAACTTGTCATATTTCTCTTCTGTAAACCGCCATTTCAGTCGAAAGTCGTGCATCGGAATTACGTGTTGAAATATGTTGTCAAAGTCTATACTCATTGTCGTTGTGTCGTCTTTTACGATTACCTATAACTATTGTATTAATGCAACCTCACAAACAATTCTGGTGTATATCATTGGAACATCTTAACATATCACCAAATCTCATCATTCCCTCCCACTCTTGCAAAAGAGTTAATAGTTAATCGTTAATAGTTAATGGGGCGGTGCAGGTTGCGAAATGTGTAGACTGCACGCTGTCTGAATCTGGATTTGGAGGATTGAAGGATGGATAGAATTTGTTGGTGGGCTAGCTTGTTCTTTTTGAGTTGATAAAAGCTAGAGGGCACGGAAGTGAACCTTCGCGGCAGACGAGGGGGTTGGATTACATTCATGAAATACAAAGTCAAAAAAAAGCTGAAGAAATTCACTCATTTCTTCAGCGTGTAATGATTAAGAATTTATCCTAAGCATTCCTGTCAATGGCCCTAACCGTAATCACGTTGGCGGCATCAATAGCAATGTCATAATCATAACAGTTCCCCACTACAACCTCCTTTATATAGTCGGTTTTATTTCCGCTAACTGTTACCGTAATGGTAAAGATGATATTGCCAGGCGCATAGCTTTCATAAGGTGTTGATGTTTGTGTGGCCACATTATTGATGTTCACGGTATTGCCGTTTGATGTTTTTATGCCTACGCTCACCGCATTTGTCCCATTATTGAGAACTCTTGCCCGTGGTTGTTCATTTTCACATTTTTTCGAGCAACTGCTGGCTGCAATGAAAAAAAGAAATACCATGAATCCAAGTGCTGCATTTTTCATAAAATTTAGTTTAGTTTAGTTTAGTTT
>DGYK01000036.1 GCA_002398365.1 Flammeovirgaceae bacterium UBA5008 | reverse complement strand
AACACCTTCTTATCAATCTTCCCGTTTCCAGTCAAGGGAAACTCATCCAAAACTTCTATCCGAGATGGAACCATGTACGCAGGAAGGGCGGCCTCAATACTCTCTCTTAATACGATTTCGATGTTTTTTTCTTCGCTCGAGTGAACCACTATACCTGACTGAGACTGTAGCTTTCCCCGTCTTGCATACACCATGAAAAGTCCAGTGCCTTTAAGGGAAGGTTCTTCTTCTTTAACAGATTCATACCCGAGTTCCGAGAGCATCTCAATAATCTTACTTGTTTCCTCAAAGCCGTGTGTTTCAAGGACGATCTGTTCAATCTTTAGAAAGTCGTGTTTTGCGATACCCCTCAAGATATCCATCTCAGCTCCCTCTGAATCAATTTTCAAAAGGTCAATCTTTTCGATACCCTCTGCCTGAATGATAGATGAAATTGTGCGAATGCTGACCATACTTGCCTGCTCCTCGAGTTTGTTCAATAGAAAGTCCTGTGAGAAATGATCCCAATCGGAAAGTGGCTCATCATCCGATCGTACTTCATTGGCCACAAATTTTTGCATCACTATAAGGCTACTGGCTTTGTCAGAAAACGACCTTAATGAGGACATTCCTGTATGGTGGGGATAAAAAACAAATTCTCCCGAACCCTCCGAAGCTCCCAAGGCTACGTTATATGCCTTGACTTTGGAACGACAAGCAGAAATATTTTGCGCGAGACATTCAAAAACGGGGCCCGCAGGCTCAAAAGCAAAAATTCTCCCTTTTGAACATTGTTGATCTGCAAAAAGAGTAAACAACCCGATGTTTGCGCCGACATCAAACACACATCCATCAAACGGAATAATAATTCCATGCCGACTGTAGACCTGATCGACGAACACTTCCGAATAGATTGCATCAGTCTCCTTTTTGTTTCGGTGATGAATTACTTTTCCATTCGGTAATAAACTCATTTTATTGTCAGCCAAGACCACAAAGCTTACAATTGTCTGACTTCTTTTTTCGTCGCCTTGCAAAATCGTCTCAGCTTCCGCGACCATTGGATGCTTGAGCAATTGTCGAGTGATTTCATCGAGTTCAACTCGGTAGCCCCGCACCTTGTGCTGATTATCGCGCCGGCCAGTGTATTGCAGAGTTTGATCAGGTTTTAGAATAACATAATCACCAGTTGAATAGGAGCCGTTAAGAAATTTTTCTGACGTCAATTCGGGCCGATTCAAATAGCCACGCGTTATCCCCTTTCCCGATATAACCAACTCTCCTTTTACTCCGATGGGAGCCATTTTTCCATCTCTATCCACGACTGAAAAACCTACGTTGGTCAGGGGGCTACCTATAGGAACAAACACCTCGTCGCTATAGTCGTTGGTTGGGTTGAAACAAAATACATGGCTGGTCACGGTTGTCTCTGTAGGCCCGTATACATTATAAAAAGTGACATAGTTACTCCACTCGAGTGCCATGGCTAGCGTACAGGGCTCTCCACCGGATGCCACCCTCCTGAGGGAGCTGTAGCGCGCTGGCTTTACTAACTTTAAGAAGCTTGGCGTAGCCTCCATATGGGTTATCTGTTCTGTCTGCAGAAAATTTTCAAAAAGGGCCAAATTCATCTGGACATCTTCTGGAAGCAAAACCAAGTGTGCTCCCGTTAGTAATGCCATGAAAACTTGTTCTGCAAATGCGTCGAATGAAAAATTAGAGAGCCCCAATATCCTTTCATCGCGACTGAGCTTATACTCTTTACTTAATCCCACGATAAGATTGACAACGTTGGAGTGGTTGACCATTACTCCTTTTGGCTCTCCGGTTGACCCCGAAGTGTAAATCACATATGCCAAATCGCTGCCTGATCGTTGCTCCAAGACAATCGGCGGAGAACTCCAGTAACTGGTCATTTCACTCGCGTCGATAAGGATTACATCGAGGTCGATTTCTGAAAACTTCCCTAACAATTCCTTGCTGGTGATCATATATTTTGTTCCAGAATCATTTAGCAGATAGGAGATTCTCGTTAAGGGATTGCCTGAGTCGATTGGTAAATAGGCAGCGCCGGCCTTTAATATTCCAATCATCGAGGCGATCATATTCAGTGATTTCTGAAGGCAAACAGCTACTACTAAACCTTGCCTTACCCCTCGATTCAGCAACGCTCTAGCTATCTTGTCGGAGACCTCGTTTAACTCTTTATAGCTCATCGACTGATCTCTCCAGGAAACGGCTGTTGCCATAGGATTCTGCGCGGCTTCTTGTCTGAAAATATCAACAAGATTATCAGTGCCAGATATAGGCATTGTATCTACGTCAACGGATCGCCAAAATTGAACTTCTTCAGACGTCAACATATTGGCGTTCGCTATTTTCCGGTCGGGATGAAGTACCAATTCGCGTAGCAGGTTTTGAAAATGCGTAACCAGCCTTGTGACACTAGCGCGATGGAAAAGTTCAGGCGAATACACTACTGTCCCGGAGAAACCATCTACTGTTCGTCGCACAGAAAATGTCAGATCGAAAACAGATGTTCTGATATCGAGATCGTCAACAACAATATTCAGCGCATTTAGATCGTCAGCAATGCCATTGAAAAAATTTCCCTCCTGAACGGTGAAGACCACTGGAACCAAGGGAATACGCTTGGTGTCTCGCTCTTTTACTACAGCATCGATGATTTTTTCAAAAGGTGTGTCCTGGTGATTAAAGGCTTCAAGAGAGGTTGCCCTCACATGCTGAATGATTTCTTCGAAACTGTCACCGCCTTTTATAGTACTACGCAAGGCGAGTGTGTTAACAAAAAAGCCAATTACTCCCTCGACTTCAGGAACTGCTCGGTTGGCAATACCGGTACCTATGCAAACATCTTCTTGGCCGGTATACTTGTACATGAGTACTTTGAATGCAGACAAAAGCGTCATAAAAATTGTGCCATTGTACTTAGTGCTCAGAGCGATGAGGGCATCTGCTACATTTTTGCCAATTGAAAAATTTATCTGTGTGCTTTCCAGTTGATGTTTGCCGGGTGATTGGATTCGATCGGTTGGAAACTGCAACACTTCAACGTCTTTCAGATAAGACTTCCAAAAATCAAGCTCATTATTTAATGCTTCATCGTTAAACCATGACCTCTGCCACTCTGCATAATCTCTATATTGAATAGGTAGGCGGGCCAACCTAACTTCTCGGTGTTCAATCTTTGCAGCATAACATTCATTGAGTTCCCTTGTGAAAATAGGAAGAGACCACCCATCGAAAGCGATATGATGAATGACGACAATAAAGATCGACTTTGATTTTTGTAAAAAAACATGCAGCCGTATCGGGTGATCCTGCGACAGATCAAAAGATTGGTCGATGACATCAAAAATCTCTTTGTCATTGGGAGCCTGAGGTAATTCGCGATGATCAATCACATTCATTTTCCACAGATCTGGTCTCAGTATCTTTTGATAAGGACCACCTCCGTCATGAAGAATGACTGTTCTTAGTATTTCATGTCTGTTTATTAGCTGCTGAAATGCGAACTCCAACGCATCGATATTAATGACACCGACCTCCCGCAGCTTGAAAGCCATGTGGTATTGTTTGCTGCCTTCAAAACGATCGATGAAAAACAGTCTTTCCTGCCCGAATGAAAGTGGAGCCCTAGTCCTTTCAGGAAGTGGCTTTATGGTTTCCCTAGTGCTGGCCTTTGTTTTTAGTGACAATCCCTCGATGGTTCCGTGATTGAATATTTCGTCGAACGACACCTCGAGAGAAAGTTGTTTACGGAGGCTCGAAATCATTTTAACTGCTATAATAGAATCGCCACCGAG
>DGYK01000016.1:17669-45078 GCA_002398365.1 Flammeovirgaceae bacterium UBA5008 | reverse complement strand
AGAGGATGATATAGAAGATATCATTCGGGATATGAAGAAGTTTACATCCGTTCACATTTGTAAAGCAATTGAATCTAATTCAACCGAAAGTAGGCGTGAATGGATGCTGGAACTATTTAAGAGAGCCGCATTAGAAAGCGGCAAACATACAAAATATATGTTCTGGCAGAACGATTATCATCCGGTTGAACTTAGTACGAATTTGCTATTAAGACAAAGATTAGACTATATTCACAATAATCCGGTGGTGGCAGGAATAGTAGATAAGGCCGAGGAGTATCTGTACAGTAGTGCAAGAGATTATTACGGTACTGGTAAGGGCTTATTAGATATTTTGTTTATTGAATAGAGGGCACGGAAGTAACTTCCGCACCAGAGGGGGTGGAAGTCAAAACAAATTAGTACGCATTGGTTTAGCCATGATGGAAGGACCTTTCTTTAGGGTGCTTCTCTTTTAATAATGTTATTTAACAAGTAAATAGGTATGCGCTATTGCTCGATTATATTTTCTTTCATCCTTTTTTTTGATGAAGCATTTTGTCAAAATCTCAAGTTGCTGGAGAAGGTAGAAACGAAAGCTAAATATGCGTCTGTCGGTATGTACAATTCCAACCTTGATTGTATTCTATATCTTGGAAGAGAACATAATGCAAATCCATTTAAGCCTTCGCCAATAGTTATAAGGTACTTACATGCTGACAGAGAAGTTACTGTCGATAGTGCTTCATTTGAGTATTCTGGCTGGTTAAATCAAGAAGAGATAGTAATTACTGAGTGTAATTCCGAACCCAAAGATTCAGGAAAATATTTTAGGAGGGTAAAATGTGCGTGGTTTTCAGTAAATGTTATCACGTTGGAGAAGAGAAGGATAGATAGTATTTACACAACTAAATCTTCTGCTAAGATAAATGTGTTTGATGATAAAATCATTTACTCTGAAAGTGGTGAGAACGGCAAGGTATTGTTGTGGGATAACCGCTTAAAGAAAACTTTATACTTAAAAGGTCTAAATCCAGACACGTTAGAGTCTACCTTCGTTTTTTACAAACAAAAAGAGTTATTTATTTTCTCCGACATATACAGATTAAATGGATATAATTACTATCGGTTAAAATATAGAGATAAGAACCTTAAGACGTATCTCATAGACAAGACGGAGGATGGATTCTCACATTTTGTACTGGATACAGCAAAGGCAGTACTTTATTATGTTGCTGAAAGTGGGTATGCCGCGTGGATGCGCCAAACAATTAAGAGATATAATTTCAGTACACACCAAAAAGAAGATGTTTATATTGTTCCTGTTGATCATGTGTTGAATGGCTTGAGTTTATTTAAGGATAATTCGCTTCTGATTTCTCTTACAATACCGGGTAAGAGAAGTGAAGTGAACTTACCACTTGATTCCGGCAATATTCGGATTACTTTAAGTGGGGATAATTACCTGTACAAACTGAAATTAAACAATTCCAGATAAGCGGAAAATGCCTGAAATTGGAATCCGATGAGGAATAGCATCTGAAACCTAAAAGAGTGAAAAGCCTCCCGCTTTGCGAGATGACCTCCAAATGCCCCAAAAGAGCTAACTCAACAATTTTTACCGTACCTTGTAACATCTACCAAACCGTGCCGTCTAGCTATTGAAACGATGAATTTCGAATCTTTTGAAACCCGGGTATTGCCAACGAAAAACAAGCTTTTTCGCTTTGCATTCAGGTTGTTGGGCAGCCAAGAGGAAGCCCGCGATGTGGTGCAGGAGGTAATGATTAAAGTGTGGAATGGACGGGAGCAATGGGCCACGATTGAAAACATGGAAGCTTGGTGTATGCGCATCACCAAAAATCTGTCGCTCGATCGGCTTCGATCCAAACAACGCAAAATCACCGACCCGATCGAAGATGGTTTTGAAATTCGTCAGGAAGGTTTAACCCCGCAAGAGCGGACAGAGCTAGATGAAAGTATGGTACAAATTAACGAGTTAATGACAGCCCTACCCGACAAGCAACGTCAAGTGATGCACTTGCGCGACATTGAAGGGTATAGCTACAATGAGATTTGCGAGATTTTGGAACTGGACATGAGCCAGGTAAAAGTGAATTTGTTTAGAGCAAGAAATGCGGTGCGCGAAAAGTTAGTAAAATTAAATGCTTATGGACTCTCTTGAATTGAACAACCTGCTGGAGAAGTATTGGAACTGCGATACTTCGCTGGAGGAAGAGCAAAAGCTGAAGGAGTACTTCCGGGGCGAGGTGCCCGAATCGATGAAGGAAACAGCTCAACTCTTCCGCTACTTTGAAGAGCAGCAGAAATTAAGCGTGGGGCAGAGCAACTTTGAAGCAGAGGTGAAAAAGAAAATCGTGGCACATCGCCCGAAAGGAAAATCGGTAGCACTCTATTTCAACATCGCTCGCATCGCAGCCGGTGTATTGGTAGTGGTGGCCGCGGGTTACTTTGTTCGCCAGGAAGTGCGCAAGGCATATCCGGTAGAACAGGAAGATACCTTTAGCGACCCCAAACTGGCACTGGAAGAAACCAAGAAAGCGCTGATGATGATTTCGAACAGTTTTAATAAAGCACACAAGGAAGCCGGAAAAATAAACCTCTTCAACGAAGCCGAAGAGAAAATACAAGGCAAACGAGCAGACGAAAAAAAAGTGAACATTTAAAATCGAATTAACAATCTTAAAATAAAGTGATATGAAAAAGTCAATGATCGTAGCAGCAATGGTGATGATGGCAGTAGCCGCACAAGCACAGAGTGATGCCATTGCTAAGTTTTTCTCGAAGTATCAAAACGATGAAAATTTCAGTCAGGTGAACATTAGTGGAAAGATGTTTAGCATGATGGCGAATTTAGATGGCAATACGCCTGAAGAAAAGGCGATGATCAGTGCGATCAGCAAAATCAAAGGCCTGAAAATTTTGAAGAGAGATGAAACCCGCCTGTCGCGCGACTTGTACAAAGAGGCGATGGCGATGATTCCTGCCGGTGAGTTTGAAGAATTGATGACCATTCGTGATAAGGACAAAGACATGAAGTTTTATACCAAAGAATCGGGTGGGAAAATCAGTGAGTTGGTGATGATCATGGGCGGCAACGATGAGTTTTTGTTGATGACCTTGTTTGGTGAAATCGACTTGAAAGAAATGGGAAAAATTGGCCGCTCGGTAAACATCGATGGCTTGCAAAATCTGGATAAGATCAAAAGCACTGACAAGAAGAAAGAAAAGAAAAACTAAGACAGAATAGTTGAATCACCCATGTGCTTTGATCAAAGTGCATGGGTGATTTTATTTTTAGTAAATGGCATCTTCTTTTCTTATTAACCGTTAACCACACTAACTTTCCATCTCATGAAAAAGATTCTTCTCTTTTGCCTGCTACCGCTCGTCAGTTTTTCGCAGACCAAAACAACGGTAGACCTCGATAAAAAATATGACGGCTTATCGCTCTACTTTTATAAGAACACGCTGCGTATGCTCAATCAAAAAGATGATAAAGAGTTTGATGAGTTAATCAAAGACATTGAGAAGATGCGATTTGTGATGATCAACAAGGCCAAGTCAAAATTTGAAAAACAGGAGTATGGCCAACTAAAAAAGAACTACCAGGTGGAGAAATACGAAGAGGTAATGTCCGGACGATTTGAAGGCCGACAATTTGATGTGTTGCTGCGCGAAACCAATGGGAACGTGAAAGGCACGGTTATCTTAGCCAGTGACTCGGCCAGTTTATACGTATTGGATATATTAGGAAAAGTAGCTTTGAATAAGGTATCTTCTTTGTTTAATACATTAGATAATAGCACGGATATAGGAGGAAAGGTGAAAGACTTTATGATGGGCGATGAGGAGAAGAAAAAGAAGATGAAGGAAGCGATGGAGAAAGTGGAGGAGGCCAAAGCAGAAGAAAAGAAAGCAACTAAGAAAAAAGATAATTAATCAGTTGATTGCTCGATAGAGTGTAACTCGCACCTAACAATACTAGCCCGCTTATGAATGAAGTAGTCCTTTCAACCCACCAGCTTACCAAAAATTACGGTAAACTTTGTGCCGTTAATCAATTGAATTTAGAAGTGAAGCGTGGCCAGATTTTTGGCATGCTTGGACCCAATGGCAGTGGTAAAACAACCACGCTAGGTATGTTGATGGGCGTGACGAACCCCAGCAGTGGATCATTCAGTTGGTTTGGCGAACCGGCCACACACCACACACGCAAAAAGATTGGAGCTGTATTGGAGCATCCTATTTTTTATCCTTACCTGAGCGGACAAAAAAATCTGGAGTTGAATGCCATGATCAAAGGGGCTGATCCGAATAACATTCCCCAAGTGCTCAAAACCGTTGACCTGACGCTGCGGAAAGACGATAAGTACCGTACGTATTCGCTGGGTATGAAGCAGCGTTTGGCCATCGCATCCGCATTGGTCAGTGATCCGATTATTTTGATTTTAGATGAACCGACCAACGGATTGGATCCGATGGGTATAGCTGAGATTCGGGAAATCGTAAAACGAATTGCAGACGATGGGAAGACGATTATTCTGGCCAGTCACCTATTAGACGAAGTGCAGAAAGTATGTACACACTTTGCCGTGTTGCGCAAAGGGAAACTCATGCACAGCGGTCCGGTGGATGACGTAGGAAAGGGCGAGGAAACGGTAGAGGTGATGGCCTACCATGATGACCTGGGTGTATTATTGCAGGAGTTTGTGGGCAGTGGCCCGATCAAAAAAGAGAATGGTGTTTTTCAGGTGATGATGAAAGACGGTTACCACAGTCAGGATTTGAATCGCTTTTTGTTTGAACGCGGTATAGTCACTTCGCATCTTACCACGAAGAAGAAATCGCTGGAAAAGCAGTTTTTGGAAATTCTGGCCGAAGCACATTAATCTTTATTGACATTACAAAATTTGTATTTCTCTATCTAGAACGTTTATACTATGCTACACCTGCTCCAAATTGATTTAAAGAAAATGACCAGCTACCGCACCTTCTGGGTGATATGCGGTTTGTATTTTCTGACGTTGGGCTTTACCACAGCCAGTGGTATGGAAATTCTGAAATGGATTGCCAGCAAGTTTGAAGATTTTGGTTCATCCTTAAATGTTAATCGAATTCCATTGTATCATTTTCCGGATATCTGGCAAAATCTGATTTGGGTGAGTGGCCTGTTCAAATTAGTACTGGCGATCATGGTGGTTATATCCATCACCAACGAATATCAGTATCGCACCTTGCGCCAAAATATTATTGATGGCATGAGCCGTTGGGAGTTTGTTCTTTCAAAAGTACTCACCAATGTGATGCTGAGTTTGATGAGTGTCGGTATGTTGCTGCTTATTATAATAGTAACGGGTTTGATTTATACACCCGAGTTATCAGCTATGGATATGATCACCGGTTCAGAATTTTTGTTCGCCTACTTTTTGGAGATATTCGCCTTCCTTTCGTATGCTTTGATGTTGGGTGTTTTTGTTCAGCGCTCCGGCCTTACCATTGTATTGCTGATGCTATCACACATGATTGAGGCGATTATCAAGCTTAATTTATTTCGCGAAAGCCTTGAGCCTAGCATCGGATGGTTGAAGCAATTCTTTCCATTAGAGTCTATTACTAACCTGGTGTCTCTTCCGTTTCCTCGCTATGCGTTTCAGGAAATTCAGGATACGGTTAGTATAACCGCTGTGCTGATTGCGTTAGGTTGGGCATTCTTGTTCAACTACTTCAGCTATCTGAAGTTGAAAAGAGCAGATATTTAAGATAGGCAGAAATCTTTCGAACAACCTTTTTTAAAGCCCTTTCACACTCATTCCGCCATCAACCATAATATTTTGTCCGGTAATGTAGCTGGCTTTGTCCATCGCTAAATAAGCCACCAAGCTGGCTACTTCTTCAGGCTGGCCTACTCGTTGCATGGGGGTGCGATCTAGAATTTTTTCAAGACGTGCCGGTTGCGATAGCACGGATTGTGTAAGCGGGGTTTCAATATACCAGGGCGACACGCAATTAACGCGAATATGATCGTTTGCCCATTCCGCAGCCAGGTGTTTGGTGAGTTGAATGATTGCGGCTTTTGTCATGCCATACGGTGGCCCTGATTGCACATCAAAGCTGCCGGCAACAGATGCGATTTGAATAACGCTGGCTTTGCCGGAGTTTTTAAGTAGGGGATAAGCCAAACGAGAAATTTCAGTGCAGCTAAAAAGATTAGTTTCAAAAAGTTGTCGGTATTCATTTTCAGAATACTCGACAAACTTTTTGCGAACATTTGTGCCGACATTGTTGACTAGAATATCCAACTTGTTCCAGTTGCTGGAAATCTTTTCGATCAATTGTGCTCGAAACTCTGCGTTGGATACATCGCCATCCATGGTAAAAAGATTAGCGGAGTTTTTCAACTTTCCCTGAATGCTCTTGGTATCGCGTGCTACTACGAGCACTTCGGCACCTAATTCGAGAAATTCTTTGGTAATGGTCAATCCGATTCCTTTGGTACCACCCGTCACTAATGCTTTCTTACCCTGTAATGTCCACATGGATACGCTCTGTTATATTTTGATGTGGCTCCAGTTTTCGCCTGTGCGAATGCGATAAATTTGCATGTCGCTTACTTTGTATTTTTTGGCGATCTGGCGCAAGGTGAATTTACCTTTTTGCAAACTCGTCTTAATCTCTCGAACCTTGGCTGCATTTAACTTAAAATTACCACCACGTTCAGAATAATTCGGGTTCTTTTTGTCATGTTCAAATTGCTGTTCAACCGTCACCCACTTTAAGTTCTTGTAGTGATTATCGTCTTTCTTAAAATTCAAGTGAATTACTTTCTTGTGTTTTTTGCTCGGTTGTTTTACAAATTCCTGAGCTACCAGACGATGAATGTTAATGCTTCTGTTTTCATCGCCAATGCGGAAGGAGATGCCGGGGTATCCACCCAGGTTGGCAGATTTAAGCAATCGTCCCGTTTTTACATCATCGGTAAAACTGATGGTTCGGCCATGGTTAGTAATCGCATAGCGATGACCTTTCGGGGTTTTTTTCCAAGGTAATACAGATACCTTTTCACCTTTCAGGAACTTGATTTGTTTCGGGGATTTCATGGGGAGTTGGTTTAATTAATAATAATATATACTGTTCACTTCATAATTGTAGCCTGTAGTTTGAATAATTAGTTGGATTCTTTCTTTTCTACCAGCAGGTACCAGTTGTTTTCGATGGGTAGGTAACCTTGTTCGTAGCAGTAATAGTAAGTTGCGCCTTCTTTGGTTTTATATGTATTGGTAAAATAGCTAAAATCAAATCCTTTTTGCAATAGCTTGTCGCGGCTCATTTTTGTTTTTCCGGTCGGGTTGCTTTCCATCAAAATACGCCTGTTTTTGCGAAGCGTATAATTCACGTTTCGCATATAATTAGTTTCGTTGCTGTTCAGTTTATTGTTGAATGATACCCTGCACTGATCGCTACAAAACTTTTTATCAGCTCGTCCATTGAGCTTTTCGCCACATTCCAAACACGCTTTTTCGGTTGTTTTGGTCATATTTTCCGATTGTAAACGTTTACAAGCGAATATAAACGAAAGTAACTGACTAACCTACGACTATACTCTATTTTCCACTTCACCTTTGTATCGTCAATGACTGATCCCCACGGTAGTTGGCAGAAACAAATCATTTTCAACCATTAAAAACTTAAAATTATGAAAAGTCTAAGAAACACCGTGCAGTTAATTGGTCGCTTGGGAAAAGATCCTGAAGTAAAGGAATTTAACAAGTCAAAAAAAGCAAGTTTTACCCTCGCCACCACGGATGTGTACAAGAATCAGAAAGGTGCCAAGGTAGAAGATACCCAATGGCATAACATCGTTATTTGGGGAGCCCTGGCGGGTATAGCCGAAAAATATTTAAAAAAAGGCATGGAAGTATGTGTGGAAGGTAAATTAGTACACCGCAATTATGAAACCGATAAAGGCGAAAAGAAATACATCACAGAAATCAATGTGAACGATTTGGTGATGTTTGGTAAGCAGGATTAACATTCGGCATTCAAATGAATGCAAAGGCCATCTTCGGGTGGCCTTTTTTGTCTCTTTTAAGAATGATGCCTTTTAACTAGATTTAGAATAAAATCAGTTGGTAATTATGCGTCTTTTGCTGGTATTGATGGCGTGGTTAATGGTATTCATTCATACCGGATATTCCCAGAAAATAAATGGCAAAGTTATTGATGCCAAATCATCAGAGCCTCTGCCGGGAGCCAATGTATTTATCAACCAGACCACCATTGGAACTGTAACGGTAGGTACTGGCGATTTTGAACTTTCTTTTAACCAAGAGCCAGGTGAATATGAATTGGTTATCTCTTTTGTGGGCTATTTGCCGTTAGTAACAAAAGTTTCATGGAATCAGCAAAATGTAAATGTTGACGTATTGAAATTAGTTCCTTCGGAACAAGAGTTGAAGCAGGTCGACATTGCGGGTACCCGTGATACCGAGTGGGAAAAGAAATTGAAACGATTCAATAAGGTATTTTTAGGTAGCGATAAGCAAGCCTCTCAATGTAAAATCCTCAACCCCTGGGTAATCGATTTTGAGGAAACAGGTAATGCCAACGAATTGCGCGCTAAGGCTTCTGAGCCGATAGAAATTGTAAACAATGCGCTCGGCTATCAAGTGGTTTTTTATCTGGCTAACCTTTGGTCTACCAAAGACGGCTATATCATAGCCGGAAATGCCCGATTTTCAGAATTGAGTAGCAAAGACTCTAAGCAGATTAAGAAATGGAAGGAAGCCCGTAAAAAAGCCTACCTCCGTTCTACTCATCATTTATTTCGATCTATGATAGAGAATCGAATAAAGGGCGAAGGGTTTCGATTATATACAGCGGCTGCCGGATACAAAAACAGTACTACGCGCTCGGATTTGTTTTATTCTGAGTTGGGTAAAACCGTTGTTCCATACGATACTGCTGGCATTGTATTTCGAAATTTGGCCAACGATACCTATGTGATTTCACTGAATGGATCCGTTGAAGTTCATTACCTGATGGAAGCACCTAACCTACCACTATATGCAGATGTTTATGGTTCTGTTAGTTGGATTACTCTGAATCGTGGATCTGTAACGGTCAATAAAGATGGATTTCCACTTAACCCTACCGATGTGGTAGTTTCAGGGGATATGAGCGCTGATCGGGTAGCTAAAATGTTGCCTCTGGATTATCGGTCGGATGGTGTTAAGTCGACTCATCCTGAGTTGTATGATTGGTCGCGGTTTCAGGAGCAGATTTATGTCCATACCGATAAGCCTTATTATTACATTGGAGATACTATTTGGATGAAAGGATATGTTGGCTACAGTCATCCAATTTGGAGAGACTCACTGAGTCGAACGGCATATGTAGAGTTAGTAGATCGAACCAATCAACTAATTGTCGCTAGTAAGATTGTAAAGTTAGACAGCGGTCTTTTTTTTAATGAATTGGTAATTCCATCGGTGCCGGAAACTAGAAATTATTACTTACGGGTCTATACTAACCTGAATCGAAATTTTGGTGACAACACACTTTATGTAAAACCTATTCCTATTCTTTATTCTGCTGAATATTTAAAATTGGAGCAAGAAATAGAGCCGATTACACAGTCAAGCGGAATTTCTTTAGAGCCTGCGACCTCAAACCCCATACCGGGTAAACCGTATGAGCTATTATTGCAAATCAACGACCAACAGGGTGAGCCACTCGCTTCTCATTTTTCCGTGTCGGTAACAGATATGGCTAAGGTCGTCCCAGTTCAAATAGGCAACCCAATTCAAAAAGCTTTAACCTTGAATAATACAATTTTAAAACCTTTTAAAAAGTCGTTGGATTATCCGATTGAGTATGGCATCAGTTTTTCTGTAAAGCCCCAAGGAGTAAATAAAACCAATGGCGTGTATCAGATCGTTCAGGTTGATCAACCTAATTTTACTATGGCAGATCTTACTGCGGATGGATTAGTGCACATTAAAGGATTGGTATTCTATGACACCGGGCGATTTGTATTGCAACCCATGGAAGGAAAAAAAAATAATCAGTTGAAATATAGTCTTGTAAAGCGAGCGATCGTGCCTATCTCTTTTCAGGATATAGATTTAAAGTTGAAAAGAGAACGTCTGGAGGCCGGACAAGGAAACAATTTAACAGAAGAACAACTACGCAATACGAAAGTGTTGAGAGATGTTCAGGTAAAAGCGAATCGTACTACTGTAGAAAAACCTTTAGATCGAGTGGAGAGACCGTTTGGTAAACCGGATTATGTTATTACACGACAACAATTAAATACCAGTTATGGCAACCTCTTACAAACGTTGCCCGGAAAAGTTCCAGGGCTGATAGTTCGGCAAGGTAGTAATCCCAATGGAGCGATTGAATGGTTTGTTTATTTGGCCAAAGGCGGTGAATCAAGCTCGGCTTTAAACCCAGCCGAAGTTTTAGTGACCATAAACGATGTGGTTGTTACCGGTAAGCCGGAACAAATTTTATCCGCGATTGATCCTAACTCCGTAGAAACCATTGAGGTGAAAACGGGTGTAAATGTTCTCTACGGATCGTTGGGAGGTAATGGAATTTTAGCGGTTTATACCCGAAAAGACTATGTGTCTCCTGTTGATAAACCCGATTTGGTAACGACCTTACGAGTGCCCGGTTATGCTATTCCAAAAGCATTTAAACAAAGGCTGACCAGTGTCCCGGCCACTGTTTATTGGAATCCATGGATGAAGACCAATGCAGTGGATGGAAAGGCGATTATTAAATTCAATGCGCCATTATTTTCCGGCAAGTACCGGATTGTGGTAGAAGGCATCAATTCGTTGGGAGAACCTTTTTCTATTCAAAAGACATTTGAAGTAGTTGAATAAGTAAAAATGACAATTCAAAAAGTATGAAAGTTGCTGCTTCTCTTCGTTTGATTTTAGCTTTCATCTGTATCATTACCATGCAGTCTTCTTCCTTGACGGTATCAGAACCCGCAAAAATGAAAGGTATGGTTGATCGGCACAATCATTGGAGAGCCAAGGTTGGAGTTCCTCCCTTGGTTTGGTCGGATAAGCTAGCCGACTTTGCACAGGCATGGGCTAAAGAACTGGCACGAAAAGGGTGTATCATGAAGCATCGTCCATCAAAAGGCAAATGGAATGGCTCTGCCTATGGTGAAAATATTTACTGGTCTTCCGGATTGAAGAACAAATCCGCAGACGTGGTGGATGCCTGGGCTTCAGAAGTCGTGTACTATGATTCCATTTCAGGCAAGTGCAAGAATGGTGTTTGCGGGCACTATACGCAATTGATTTGGAAAAAGACCACCGAGGTAGGTTGTGCCATGGCAAAATGCGGCAATGAGGAAATCTGGGTGTGCAATTACAATCCTCCCGGTAATTACATCGGTCAAAAACCGTATTAAACAAAAAGGTCTGAATTGCTCCAGACCTTTTCACTTAACTTCTGTATGAGTAAATCATTTCAATTCAGAGAAATCAAACGATGTTTCCAAAAACTTCGTGTTGAACTTTCCGGATCTGAACGTAGCATTATCCATTAACTTCAAGTGGAAAGGAATAGTTGTTTTCACACCTTCAATGACAAACTCACTCAAGGCTCGTTTCATGCGGGTAATTACCTCTTCGCGCGATTGACCACTTACAATTAGTTTAGCAATCATCGAGTCATAATTCGGAGGAATGGTGTAACCTGAATAAACGTGGCTATCGATCCGCACTCCGTGCCCGCCTGGCATGTGGATGTTGGTGATTTTGCCCGGAGAAGGACGGAATCCATTGGCAGGATCTTCGGCATTGATACGGCACTCCATCGCATACAAATTAGGGTAGTAGTTGTTTCCGGAAATCGGTACACCAGCCGCTACTTTAATTTGCTCTTTGATCAAATCGTAATCCGTTACTTCTTCGGTGATCGGGTGCTCTACCTGAATACGGGTATTCATTTCCATGAAATAGAAATCTCCGTACTTATCAACTAAAAACTCGATGGTTCCTACACCTTCATAGTTAATGGCTTTCGCTCCCTGAATGGCAGCTTGTCCCATGCGTTCACGTAGTTCTTGCGATACGATTGGAGAGGGGGTTTCTTCTACCAGCTTTTGATGTCTGCGTTGAATAGAGCAATCGCGCTCTGACAAGTGACACGCTTTACCGTATTGATCACCTACCACTTGTATTTCAATGTGGCGGGGCTCCTCAATAAATTTCTCCAAGTACAAACCATCGTTGGCAAAAGAGGCGGCCGCTTCGCGCTTCGCATCGTCCCACGCTTTACGGAATTCGCTTTCATCGTTGATGATTCGCATACCCTTTCCGCCACCACCGGCTGTAGCTTTTACAATCACCGGAAACTTAATTTTCTTCGCCAGCTCAATACCTTGCTCTACCGATTCCAACAAACCTTCCGAACCGGGAATACAAGGCACGCCCGCTTTCTTCATGGTATCCTTGGCGGTGATTTTGTCACCCATCAATTTGATCATCTCAGGCGTGGGGCCAATGAATTTGATTCCATATTCATGACACACGGCCGAGAACTCAGCATTTTCAGATAAGAAACCATAGCCGGGATGAATCGCATCGGCATTAGTAATTTCGGCAGCTGAAATAATCCGCGGAATGTTTAAGTAAGACTCTTTGCTCGGAGCGGCTCCAATACATACGGCCTCATCAGCAAAGCGAACGTGTAAGCTTTCGCGATCAGCGGTTGAATAAACAGCCACTGTTTTAATGTCCATCTCTTTGCAAGTGCGAATAACGCGCAGGGCAATTTCGCCACGATTGGCAATCAATATTTTTTTAAACATGAGACTTAATTTTTGATTTGTGAATTTTGATTGGTGAATTACGAGCCAGCCGATACACGGGTCTTAAAATCGTAAATCATGAATCGCAAATCGTAAATAATTAATCTGGTTCTACCACAAAAAGCACCTGATCGTATTCTACCGGAGAAGAATTTTCGACCATTACTTTCACGATTGTACCCGAAACCTCTGACTCAATTTCGTTGAATAGTTTCATGGCTTCGATGATACATACCGTTTGTCCTTTGGTTACCTTATCACCCACAGAAACAAATGGAGGTGAATCAGGATTCGCGGTGCGGTAGAAAGTTCCGATCATCGGAGATTTGATCTCAAGACCTTTTACAGGGGCAGCAGCTGGCTTTTCAGCTTTAGGTGCGGCCGCGGCCGCAGGAGCAACAGCAGGAGCCGCTGCAACGGCTGCAGGGGCAGCAATTACCGGGGCTGCCATCACGGGAGCCGCAGACTTCATTACCTTTTGATCTGGTTCACGCTTCACGTGAAGTTTCAATTCTTTGGTTTCAATGTCCACTTCATTTAAGCCGGATTGGGCAATGAAGTCGATAAGGTCGCGTATCTCGTTCGTTTTCATTTCTGATTGGGTTTGAGTTGCTGGTTTTTTTATTCCGTTACCTTTTGTTCCAATTTCTTTCTTCGTAGCCATAGGGTTGGTTATTTAACACGTTCAACGTACTCACCGGTGCTGGTCTTGATTTTGATATTATCACCGGTGTTGATGAATAATGGCACGCGAATTTCTGCACCCGTTTCAATGGTGGCAGGTTTCAACGTACGAGTGGCTGTATCTCCTTGCACACCTGGTTCAGTGTAGGTTACTACAAAATTTACGTGTGCCGGTGCTTCTGCCGTAATCGGATCGGTTCCATTTTCGAAAGCAATCAATAATGTCACACCTTCTTTGATGAAATTAACAGACTCGCCCAATAATACTTTGTCCAAATAAATTTGTTCGAATGTGGCGTTGTCCATACATACCAAGCTGTCACCATCTTGATATAAATATTGATATTCTTTGGTTTCTACACGAAGTTGTTCAATTGCATCTCCGGGACGGAAACGGTTTTCTACAATTTTTCCGGTTCGCAAGCTTCTCATCTTTAATTGATAAAAAGCACGCAAGTTTCCGGGTGTTCTGTGTTGCATTTCTTCTACTTGCACTACTTCACCGTTGTAGCGCACATAACTTCCTTTGTTTAGATCAGATACAGTTGCCATTGGTCATTCTCAATTTATAGTTCGGGTAATTGTTACTTAATTTATTTCGGATCGTAGGCCCACTTTACATACACAGAGCCCCAGGTAAATCCACCGCCAAACGCAGCAATCAAAAGATTGTCTCCTTTCTTTAATTTCTTTTCATAATCCCACAGCAATAATGGAATAGTGCCACCTGTGGTATTTCCATAGCGCTCAATATTCATCATGACTTTGTCTTCAGCTATACCCACGCGCGATGCAGTTGCATCGATGATGCGCTTGTTCGCTTGGTGTGGCACCAGCCAATTGATATTGTCTTTATTCAAATGATTGCGCTCGGCTACCTGCGCTGCCACATCGGCCATGTTAGTCACTGCAAATTTGTAAACAGAAGAACCCTCCTGATAAACATAGTGCAAACGCTTATCTACTGAGTCGTGAGAGGCCGGAACACGGCTACCACCGGCTTTCATATGCAGGAATGTTTCACCGCTTCCATCACTGCGCAACATGTAGTCCATTACGCCTACATCTTCGGTAGTAGGTTCAAGTAATACGCAGCCGGCACCATCGCCAAAGATGATGCATGTAGTGCGATCAGTATAATCTAAGATGGCCGACATTTTATCGCCACCAATCACAATCACTTTTTTATAGCGCCCCGCTTCGATAAAACTCGCTCCGGTGGTTAAGCCATAAATGAACCCGGAACAAGCAGCGCCCATATCATAACTAAATGCGTTGGTCGCCCCAACAGCCGTAGCTACAATGTTAGCAGAGGCAGGAAAGGTCATGTCTGCCGTAATGGTTGCGAAAATGATCAGATCAATTTCTTCTGGCTTTGTTTTGGTTTTGGCCAGCAAATCTTTCACAGCCTCAATGGCCATGACTGAAACACCTTGATTTTCGCCTTTTAGTATTCTTCGTTCTTTGATACCGGTGCGCGAGGTGATCCACTCATCGGTGGTCTCCACCATTTTCTCTAACTCTTTGTTGGTGAGAATGTAGTCGGGTACATAACCGCCCACACCTGTAATCGCTGCTCTAATTTTACTCATAATTTCTTCGTTTCACCGGACGACTAAAAAAGCAAATGCCCAGTTGGTGAAACCGGGCATTTTATTTAAACACACTTAGTACGTTTTGCCTAGATAGGCAATATTAAAATCACACTTTAAACAGATGGTCAATGACTTAATCATTTGGGCTGTTTACGCCACTTCCTTTTCCATTACTACATTTCCTTTGTAGTAGAGTTTACCTTCGTGCCAGTGCGCGCGGTGTGGCAAATGGCTTTCTCCGGTTGTTGGATCCATCGAGAATTGTTTAGCTACCGCTTTGTAATGGGTTCTTCTTTTATCTCTGCGGGTTTTCGAGGTTTTTCGTTTGGGATTTGGCATAACCTATCTTGTTTATTTACTATTGTTTTAACTTTTTTAACACTTCCCAGCGAGGGTCAATGGCTGTTTCGTCTTTTTCAGTCTGATAAATCAATTTACCCTCTTCATTTTCATCTTCGTTATCTTGTTCAAATCGTGGATGAATTTTTTTGATTGGAATATCCAACACAATAAATTCATACATCAACTGTCCCACATCAAGCACGTCTTGATCGCGTGGTATAACGATTATCTCATCGCTGATTTCTTCGGCTACTTCTCCATATTTGAAAATCACCTTTTTGGAAATTTTCATTGGGTGGTCGAAAGGATCCAAGCTACGGTCGCAAATCAAGTGCGCCTTACCCTGAATATCAAAATCAGCTTCAATGAGCGTTTCCCTTTTGTTGAGAATAACTTTGGTGTTAAAATCACCGCCTGAAACAACCTCTTTGCCATACTTGGCGAAGAATGTTTCGCCCAGCTGGAACTCGAAAGAGTGCTCTTTCTTGCTTAATCCTAAAATATTGACACTAAAATCATTCACCCCAAAGGGCTTTTAAAATGAGGGGCAAATTTATCAGGAATTATTGAATTTATGGCCCTTCCCTTGGGTTTTTTGATGGGATGGCTTGTTAATTTAGGCAGATCGACCTAATAAAAATCAGTAAAAACCACCTTTTTCATGTCATTCAGTGGCTTTTTGCCAAAGTTATCCACAAAATAATCAACCACGTTTTTTTTGAATCCCAGCTTAATTGCGATGCTTTTGCAGAAGATTAGTTCGCTTTCAAACAGCTTTTGATCGGCATGCATCAGTTCCATGCACGCCACTAAATAATCGAATTTCTGTTCATCCGAAAGGGCTCCTAAGGTGTCGATTGGCTCCGGGTTTCGAATCAGCGCATTTACTTCCGGCTCCGGAAAGTTTTTATCGGCTGCGATTTTAAAAATCATTTCTCGTTCCGACTTCGCAAAATGTTTATCAGCTTCAGCCAACTGGATTAAAATGTTAAGCTTTTTCTTCGTTACGATGTCCATTGGATATGTGTACATACTTCAAAACTATTAAAGCCTTGAAAATTAAGTACATAAATGATTTATAATAGCGTTTCAGCCGCTAAAGCCTTAATTATGCTCGACCAATTGTTCTTGCCTGTTCTTTACAATATCGCAAGCCGTATAAATGGCTTGCCTTAGGGAAGATTCATCGGCCATGTTTTTGCCTGCAATATTATATGCAGTTCCATGGTCTGGCGAAGTGCGGACTACCGGCAAACCTGCAGTAAAATTGACGCCATCTTCAAAAGCCAGTGTTTTAAATGCCACTAACCCTTGATCGTGATACATGGCCAAAACACCATCGTATTTTAGGTGTTGATGTGCGGCAAAGAAGCCATCGGCAGGAAATGGCCCGAAAATCACCTTTCCTTTGTTCTTTAAATCGGCTATCACCGGACGGATAACCTCATTTTCCTCTGAGCCCAGCAGACCTTCATCGCCCGCATGGGGATTGAGACCCAGTACGGCAATTTTAGGCTTGCTGATGAGAAAGTCTTTCTTCAGCGACATCTCCAACAACCGTATTTTCAACTCCACCCGTTCCTTATTAATGAGGGAGGCCACGTCTTTGATAGATACATGTTCAGTTACTAAACCTACCCGCAGGTTGTTACCTACCATCAGCATCAGACTTTCACCGGCACCAAATGTTTCGGTTAAGTATTCGGTGTGCCCGCGATAGGGGAATTCTTCACCATGAATGGTATTCTTATCGATGGGCCCTGTTACGATCGCGTCCAGCATTCCTTCTTTGGCATCATCTACCACTTGCTTCAGTGCCAGCAAGGCTCCACGTCCCGCTTGCTTTGATGGCTGACCGGGTACGATTTCAATGGCTTCCTCCCAACAATTCACCACGTTGACGGCCTTCGGAAAAAATTGTCCTTTTGTTTTTACCTGACTGTAATTGAATTCTTCCATACTCATCAGTTTACGATAGTAAGAAAGCACTCGGGTGGATCCATAGACAATCGGAGTAATCATGCTCAACAGCCGATTGTCTGTAAGCGCTTTGATCACTACTTCGGGTCCAATTCCATTGAGGTCGCCAAGTGTAATTCCGATTCGAGGTTTTTCGATAGCCATGTGAAAGTATAAAGCTTAAAGTTAATCAATTCTGTCACTTCTGTTTTAAGCAAAATAAAGAATTGGCATCAATCTCATTTTATATCTGAACAAACACACAACAATTCAACAAGTATTCTTGAACTTTGCAGGAACAGTGGAATTATGGTTCGACCTAAAAAATTTCTTGGCCAGCATTTTTTGAAGGATCAGAATATTGCATCCAAAATTGTGGAGGCACTTCGGCTGACCGGTGAACCACAGCAGGTAATTGAGATCGGACCCGGCACGGGTGTGCTCACGCAATTTTTGGCAAGTAATCAACAGATTGATTTGAAGTTGATTGAAATCGACCGCGAATCGGTTGTTTATTTAAAAGAGCATTATCCCAAATTGCAAACGAATATTATTGAAGGCGATTTTTTGGAATTGGATCTTTCAGTATTGGCCTCAGAATATTTGATCATTGGCAATTTTCCCTATAACATTTCATCGCAGATTTTCTTTCGGATTTTGGAAGAACGCACCCGTGTAAAACAAGTGGTGTGCATGTTGCAAAAAGAAGTTGCCGACCGAATTGCGGAGAAGGAGGGTAGCAAAACCTATGGCATCCTCAGTGTTTTGTTGCAAGCTTACTACGATATAGAATATCTTTTTAAAGTGCCACCCGGAGTTTTTCATCCACCGCCAAAAGTGATGTCGGCTGTGATTCGACTTACCCGAAACAACCGAACAACACTTGGGTGTAATGAGGAGTTATTTCAACGTGTGGTCAAGCAATCATTCCAAAACAGAAGGAAGACCTTGCGAAACGCACTCAAACCTCTAAATTTGGACGCTTCGATTGTGGCTTTGCCTTTGCTGGACAAAAGAGCTGAGCAACTTTCTGTGGAGCAGTTTATTGATCTTACCAAATTAATTGAAGCTAAGCAGTGAAAGAGTTTGTTGAATTTGAATTGACGAAAGAGTTTCGTGATCGCTTTCAACTAGCGCTGGACGAGCGTGACGGCAATTTCATTGTTGAGAGCTTAATTGATGTCAATCCCGCAGACATCACTTCCTTATTGTATGAATTCAATAGCGAAGAGTCAAAGTATGTGCTTGACTTGTTGCCACTGGAAACGCGTTCCAAAATCATCAACGATCTGGATTCGGATACGCGCAAAAAATTTCTTCAGATTTATGGCCTAACAGAACTAACGGAGATTGTCAATCAGTTAGACTCTGATGATGCGGCCGATATATTGAATGAATTACCTATCAAAACCAGTGAGAGCATTATTGCCGGACTGGAGGTAGACTTAAAAGTGCAAGTAATCGACCTGCTGCGCTACGATGCCAACGTAGCCGGTGGATTGATGGCAAAAGAATTGATTAAAGCCCGCGATAACTGGACTGTGGTGCAGTGTGTGGAGGAAATTCGAAAGCAGGCTGAAAATGTAGTGAAATTCTACGCGGTGTATGTGGTGGATGATCACGACAAGTTGTTGGGGCGAGTGGCACTGCAAAAATTGATCTTAACGGATCCTAAGACAATTGTAAAGGATATTTATGATGATGATGTGGTTTCTGTGGAAACGCATCAAGAAGATACGGAAGTAGCAGAGGTGATGAAGAAATACGATTTGGAATCCGTTCCGGTTGTAAACGTTAATGGCCAATTGGTCGGGCGAATCACGATTGATGATGTCGTAGATGTGATTACCGAACAAGCTGAGGAAGAGCGTCAGATCATGTCGGGTATTACCGAAGATGTGGAAGAAGATGACACTGTGTGGAAAAATACCCGTGCCCGTTTGCCCTGGTTATTGATTGGAATTTTCGGAGGTATGCTGAGTGCGCGTTTCATGGGCTTTTTTGAAGCAGAGTTGGCAAAAATTACGGCCATCGCTTTTTTCGTGCCGTTAATTCAGGCTACCGGTGGAAACGTAGGGATTCAATCATCTTCGCTCGTAGTGCAAAGTTTAGTTAACCCCAGCTTTGTGGACGAAGGCTTGATGAAAAGGCTTTCCAAAGTATTTAGCGTGGCACTGCTGAATGGTTTCTTTTTGTCTGTGTTGGTTTTAGGTGCAACACTTTTATTTTTCGGGAATCAGCAATTATCGATTGTAGTTTCGATTGCTCTATTTGGAGTCGTATTATTTTCGTCCTTTGTTGGAACGGTGACGCCACTCATTCTCAATCGATTGGGTTTCAATCCGGCTCTGGCCTCCGGCCCGTTCATTACGACTATGAGCGATTTACTTGGTCTTACCACCTACTTTCTTACCATTCATTTGTTGCTTTGAAAGCAGCATAAAATGATGTAAGTTTCCTATTAAAATGAAAGGCACTATTTTATTTGTTAACCTTACCTTTGATCAGTAAGCACCTCGAGCATTTGTTTGGACCATGTCAAGAATTCAAAAATTAAAAGCAAAATTTTCAAACAAATTTGATGAAGTAGTTGAAAAACCACTTCTCACGAGTTCTATCGTGCTGGTCATTGTTGCAGTGGTTGTGATTGGCCTTAGTCTCCCTTTCTATATTTCAGATTTCAGAAGCTTTTGGATGCAGGTGTTGGCCGAAGCGCATGGAATGATTTTTGACATTGCCGTCATCGGTATTTTATTGTATTGGTTAAATCAGAATGGTGAAATTCGTCAACGCATTCGCACGTATAAAGATGAGATTGACGATTTTCGTTTGTGGGAATCGGATGAAGCGGCATTCCGAACAGTGGGTAACATTAAACGATTAAACCGTCATAAAATTTATGAAATTAATCTGGTGAATTGCCATCTGGTACGCACCAATTTGAATTACGTTAATCTGAAAGCATCCAATCTTAATTCATCTAATCTTTCAAACTCTACTTTGATTGAAACCAATTTAGAGAATACGCGACTGAATCAAACGAATCTAGAGAATTCAAACTTGAATCAGGCGAACTTAAAGGGAGCATATGCCAGTGGCGCTAATTTTAAAGATGCGTTTCTGATTAAAACTCAGTTTGAAGGCGCCTTCCTAATCAAAACAAATTTCAAGAATGCATTTTTGATGGAATCGAATTTGCGGAATAGTTATCTAATGGGTGCCGATTTTGAAAATGCTAGTTTATACAAAGCAGATTTGCGTGGTGCCAAAGGTTTAACGATCGAACAACTCGCCAAAGCCAAAACACTGTACCTTGCTCTTTTCGATGATGAATTATTAGAGCAAATCAAATCCAGTATTCCGGAATTGGTAGGTGCCTGAATTGTTTTGTATTCAAGAAATATAAATTACTTTTGTATCAACAACGGCCGCACGAAATGGGTGGCCGTTGTTTTCTTTTTTAAATGGTAGCATAAGCAATACTAAAATGGCAAAGCAAATTTCATATTACACAAAAGAAGGTTTGGATAAATTGACCAACGAATTAGCCAACCTCAAAACCAAGGGCCGTTCGGATATTGCGAAACAAATTGCAGAGGCACGCGACAAAGGCGACCTTAGCGAAAATGCGGAATATGATGCTGCCAAAGATGCACAAGGGCACTTGGAAGCTAAAATTGCTAAACTGGAAGAACTGGTAGGAAATGCACGCCTCATCGATGAATCAAAAATTGATACTTCGGTGGTTTCAATTTTGTCAAAAGTGACGATCAAGAACAAAAAGAATGCCGCCTCGATGACTTATATGTTAGTGTCAGAAGAAGAGGCTGATTTAAAGGCGGGTAAGATTTCTACTCAATCTCCTATTGGAAAAGGTTTGTTGGGAAAGAAAATGGGTGATAGCGCAAAGATTAAAACACCTGCCGGTGAAATGGAGTTTGAAATCATAAAGATAGAAGCCTAAGCGAGCGTTTCCATGGCCAGCATTTTTAGTCGTATCATTCAACGCGAAATTCCATCGTATTTTATTGCCGAGGATGAACATTGCTACGCATTTTTGGATATCAATCCACTGATGAAAGGCCATACGTTGGTGGTTCCGAAGCTAGAAGAAGATTATCTTTTTGATTTAACCGAAGGCGAGCTTACACACCTTACACTTTTTGCCCAGCGAGTAGCCAAAGCCATTCAATCGGCTATGAATTGTAAACGGGTAGGAGTAACGGTCATCGGATTTGAAGTGCCTCATGCCCACATTCATCTCGTTCCGATTAATACTACCAGCGATATTAATTTTGCCAATCCGAAACTCACACTATCGAAGGAAGAGTTTGTGGCAATTGCCGAAAAAATCAAAGCTGCATTTAAATAAAATCGATATCCGCGCTAAGCGGAAAGCGCATTAAAAACTCAAGCGCCTCTTCAACTGTCATCCCCTCGAACAAAACTTTATAAAGTCGGTCGGTAATCAGGGCTCTGATCTTATAAAAATCAGCACACTTTTTTGCAATGCGCACGGTATTAACTCCTTCGGCAATTTCTTCCATGTCGGCCAGAATGTTTTCAAGGGTTTCACCTTTGGCTAGCCGATAGCCAACTGTGAAATTTCGACTCATCGGACTGTTGCAAGTAGTTACCAAGTCGCCAATTCCAGCTACTCCTAAAAACGCTTTCACATCCCCGCCAAGGGCACGACCCAAATACACCATTTCTACCGCCCCACGACTCACCAACAACCCCCGGGCATTCTCTCCGTAGCCTAATCCATTCAAAGCTCCGGAAGCAATTGCAATTATATTTTTGAGTACTCCAGCAATTTCTACTCCGACAATGTCTTTGTTTTCATATACCTGAAATCGGTCGTTGCGGAGAAGTTTTTTACCAATTTGGATCACTTCATCAAACCGACTCGCAATAACTGTGGCGGCCGGCTGTCGCTGTGAAAGTTCTTTGGCCAGATTAGGGCCTGCCAGACAGCCAATGCGCACCACCACACTCTCTTCTCGAATCACTTCGCTCATCGTCTTCACCTGTTTACGATTCAGCGTGCGTACACTTTCAATGGTTTCACCTTCGGGCAGTTGGATGTCAAAGCCTTTTGTGCCGTGAATTAAAATGTGGTATGGCTGAAGATGCGGAGACAGATTTTTCATCATCTGCCGGAAGTGAGCAGAGGGCACCATGGGGAAAATGATTTCGCAGGATCTCGCGATTACTGCCAGATCGTTCACAGCAGTCACATTTTCATGAATAGCATGTCCCCGGTTCGTTCTCTTTGCGTTGATTTGTTTCACGGCCTCACCATCGCGCGCATACAGTAAAACCGGCCGGTTCAAAGCTAGTATGTTGGCGATCACTGTTCCGAAATTGCCGGCACCGATCACGCCTACGGGCTTTTCGTCAGTTGATTTTAGAAGTCGATCGGTGAAAGACATACCAAGGTTTAGTGGCTAAATAAATTGCTCCAAATCATAACCTACTAAGCGATTGTGATAATAGTAGAGCAACGATAAATCTTTGGTAATGATGTTTCCTTTTTTGTTCTTCAATAAGGGACGATTGAGATGGAATACACCCACGTTCTCTAATCCGCGCTGAATGGCTCCGTCTGACTTTCCTTTTAAGTGTGTTGCAAAATTGATTTTTCCTTGTTCTTTCATTAAGAAGATTTGTTTGCGCACGCGCTTGAAAACTTCTTTAAATTCGGCATAATCAATTTCCAGATCTTCTTCCGGAATCCGAAGAAGACTGAATAAATCCAGGCTCGGGTGTTTCTTTTGCCAGATTTCGAAAGCAATGAAAGCTACCAGATGGCTAGCAAAAACCCGGTTGATTTTATGATATTCCGTAACGATGCGCTGACTGAGCATGCGTGTATATTCATCTTCGCGCTGACGATCAACATTGATATCGCCATTCGAAATGAAATAATCGCGTGTGTTGATGATTCTGCCTTGCGCATCGAGGCTATTTCCATTTTCATCTACATAGTTTCCCATCACGTCCAAACCAGGGCCGATTGAAACGGAAATACTGGATGGGTTCGTAAAGAATTTAAAGAGGAACTTGATGAGTTGGAAACTGCCGTATTTGTCCTGCTCGGGAAAGTAGCGGTCTTGGCCTTTTACTTGAAGATAATCTTCAATCATCTCAGGTGCTTCCAGCACACAGTGGTAGTTGAGGGTAACAGGCACCACAAATATTTTTTTTGGCTCACCTTCTGCCATGTAAAGACTTCGCTGCGCTTCAATAGCCGTGCTGAGCAAGCCAAGCTTCAGTTGCTTTTCAATTAGGCCTGAACGCGAGCGCGTGCCACCCGGGAAAAACAAACTGTGTGCACCTTTTTGGATAGCCAGATTCGAATACATTTTAAGCGTTTCGAGATAGGGCAGATTTTTCTTTCTACGATCTACCTTATAAGCGCCCAAACTATTCATGAAGTAGGCGATGATTTTAATGTTGAACAGGTTGAGACCCGCACCGTAAATGAAAGCCGGTAATCCCATGGAGTGAATAACCCAACCGATCAAAATGGAATCCAGATTGCTGAAGTGGGTGGGCACCATCACAACGGTGCCTTGTTTGGCCAATTTACGAATCATTTTCACCTTACCTACGATATGAATTTTATCGCGAAGGGTATACCGGTTGCGGAAGAAGGCACCAAATTTTTTGATCCGAGTGCCGTTGAGAAGCCTCAGAAATCCAAATTTAATTACTTCGCGAGCCAAACGATACGAAGAAGCCTTAAAATTACCGGCAATCTCAGAAGCATAGCGATGCACAATTTTATATAAAATGGCATCTACGGCTACACTGACTTCGTCTTCTTTTTTAGTGCTAAGGTCGACTAATTCATTTTTAATGGTAGCCCAGAATTTGGGATCATCCTTGGGGTCTACCCGCCAGCGATTCCGCTTAATTCGGTTCTGTTCCCGATAAACGGTTGCCTGCAAGTCATCGACCAGTTGCTTAAGTTGAGGCCTTAATTCTTTGATTCGGCTGATGGATTTTTCAGTTACCTCAGCAATGAACTCTTTACGATTTTTGCTCAGTTGATAAACCGGCCAATCGGGGATACCATCCAAAATGGGCTTGTATGGCTTGTTTTTGTTTTTCTTTTCTTCTAAGATTTCCATCAACTATTGAGAAAGGACATCAAAGTTAATTCCTCCACCTTCATTCGCAAACTTTAAGGGAATTGAGTTGCTTTTTGCAGGCTTTTGGCCATTTCTTGGAATCGGGTGCCAGCCTCATTTAGAAATTCATCCGTTAAAATTGTTTTTACCTCTTCATCCGAGCTAAATTCGTATTCATCTACTTTGTAAGTTTGCTCAAACGGTCCCCATTCGAGCTTTAGTAAAAAACGGTTGTTCCAATGAAAGATGGTTATCTTTATTTCCGGATGGGGTATTTCGCCAACGACACGCATGCGATTCAAAGTTACTATAGATTTATAAAAATGAGTCTTTTATTGAATAATTCAATGATTTAAGCGTTTATAGTCGAATGGAGTGGTAGGAATTGCAAATGAATTAACTTTTTGATCGTTGGTATTGTTGTACTTTTGAGATTACACATGATGAAGAAATTAAGAATACTTATTCTGATTGGATGTTCACTTCTTTTAGGTGGCTTTTTTCAAGCGAATGCAACGCATTTACGTGCAGGAGAGATTACGGTGGTAAGAGAAAGTTGCAACGGCCTAACCTTTCGAATCACCATTACCGCTTACACCAATACAGGTTCTCAAGTAAGATTTGAGGGAGGTACCTTAAAATTTGGCGATGGAGTTTCAATCATTACGCCTCGTATCGAAAATACCATTCGGCCTGAGTTGGGAGAGGGAATCGGTTATGTGCGATTTGATACTACTCATACTTTCCCTGGGCCGGGAAGATATACTATTACCTACTGGGAACGTAATCGAAATGCTAACATACTCAACATATCAGGGTCAGTGAATACGCCCTTTTTTTTAGAGACCGTGATTTATATTGACCCATTCATTGGTTGTGATAACTCGCCACGATTATTGGTGCCGCCAATTGACAAAGGATGCACTGGAGGTGCTTGGTACCATAATCCGGGCGCTTATGATCCGGATGGAGATAGCCTATCATACGAATTCACGGTGCCCAAGCAAGATAAAGGAATTGTAGTAGGCGATTACCGAGATCCAAACGTAAAGGAGTTTTATGATCGAATCGGTATAGATTATTCCAAAGCAAACGAGACGCAAGACGGGCCACCCACATTTAACATTGATCCAATTACTGGTACGATAATATGGAATGCGCCCGGTGCTCCAGGGGAATACAACATTGCATTTCGAATCTATCAATGGCGAAAGATTGGCGATGAGTGGAAACAAATTGGATATGTGACCCGCGATATGCAGATCATCATTGAAGATTGTTTGAATCAGCGACCGGAGCTTACTGTTCCACAGGATGTGTGTGTGGAGGCAGGGACCATTATCAATGAAACAATTTTTGCAGACGATCCGGATGTGGTCGACCTTTTAAAGATTGAAGCTTACTCGGAAGTTTTTGAATCAGATGCTATTTTTCCACCACTTGCAACGGTTACCCCAGATCCACCCGCCTTTACAGCTATACGCCCCGCAACCATGCAATTCACCTGGAACACCAACTGTGTTCATGTAAAAGATCAACCTTATCAGGTTGTATTTAAGGTGAGTGATAAATCAACACAAGGCCCTTCTTTAGTACAGTTTAAGACGTGGCGCATTACCGTAATAGCACCCAAACCAATCATTAATACTGCTACGTTGGATGTCCCCACACGCTCGGCTACCGTTACTTGGCAACCGTATGTATGCGCAGCTTCTGCCGAATCGATGGAAGTGTGGAGGCGAGTAGATAGTTTCGCAGGAACGCCTGGCCCATGCGTAACTGGGATGCCAAATGAATTTGGATATTCCAAAATTGCAACATTGCCGGTAGGCACCACTACGTATAAAGACGAGAAGTTAGCTTCGGGAGCCAGATATTGTTATCGATTGGTAGCCATCTTTCCTGGCCCGAAAGGAGGGAAGAGCATTGTTTCGGATGAGGTTTGTGTGCCTCCTTTTGATTTGGATCGATCCATCATTACCAATGTTTCCATCGAAAAAACAGGAGAAAGCAACGGTGAAATATTGGTTAAATGGGTTCCTCCATTAGAGTTAAATCCAGTGCAATTTCCTCCTCCTTATAAGTACGAAGTGTTTCGTGCAGATGGCTTTTCAGGGGATATCAATCTTCAAAAGGTTTCGATTGGCAAGCAGCTAGGAACTACTTATACAGATCAAGGAATGAATTCAAGAGATAAAATTTACAATTACAGAATTCTTGCGTTTGATCAAAATGATAATCAGTTGGACTATTCCGCTACGGCATCTACTGTTCGGTTGGAGATCACTTCAAAGTTTCAGGAGTTAGAATTACGGTGGGCTGCAATTGTCCCATGGTCTAACAGTGTGTCAGGAATGAAGCACGTCATCTATCGCGGATTAGAAGGAGATCCTTTAGTGCAAATTGCAGAAGTAAATCCTGGGCAAGGTTTCGTTTATAATGATACCGGTCTGGATAATAGCAAAGTGTATTGTTATCGTGTGGAAACAGTGGGAAGTTACGGAAATCCAAACCCGGCCATTCCCAATGAGCTTAGAAACTTTTCTCAAATCTTGTGCGCGCAACCCGATGACAAGGTCAAACCATGCAAACCTAAATTTTCTGTCAGCTTAAAGGGTACTGATTGCACAGTTGCAACTTGTACAGATTCTAAAACATACTCTAACCGACTTTTTTGGGATGAACCTGAAACACAATGTAAATTAGACATACACCACTATAATATTTATTTTGCAGCTAAGGTCGGAGATGAATTCAAGAAATTAGTGTTACCTGAACTTGTAACAGGAACAGAATTTGAACACAAAAATTTGCCCTCTTATGCCGGTTGTTACAAGATATCAGCTGTA
>DGYK01000016.1:13517-17540 GCA_002398365.1 Flammeovirgaceae bacterium UBA5008 | reverse complement strand
GTAGACCGCGCAGGAAATGAAAGCGAATTGAGCGAATCTTTCTGTTTTGATAATTGTCCCTACTATGAATTGCCCAACGTCTTTACACCCAATGGCGATAAGTGTAATGATGTGTTTAGTGCGTATAGCTTGCGAGGAATCAATGATGCGGGAGAATCTGAATGTAAGGGAAAATCTTTGACACCTGCTCAGCAAGAAGAAATTCAGAAAAAATGCGCACGCTTTGTGCAAAGAGTATCCTTTACTGTATTCAATCGCTGGGGTGGTGAAGTATACACTTATCAATCAGGCGGGGAACGTACCATTTATATTGATTGGGATGGAAGAGATAATGGAGGTAAAGATTTAGCCGCGGGCGTATACTATTATGAAGCGCAGGTAACCTATGATGTGGTTGATCTTGCCAATCGAAATAAAACCATTCGAGGATGGGTGCAAATCATTCGATGAACAAAGTGATTTTGTTTGACGGTGTTTGCAATTTGTGCACCGCCAGCGTCACTTTTGTTATTCAGCGTGATGCAAAGAATTCATTTCGGTTTGCCTCGTTGCAATCTTCCTTTGGCCAGCAAATTTTATCGGAACAAGGAATTGATCCCCAGCACTTCGATACAATCCTTCTCATAAAAGACGAAAAAGTATTTACCCGCAGCGATGCAGCCTTGGAAATAGCACGTGATTTAAGCGGACTATGGCCCATTCTCTATATCTTTAAAGTCATTCCTTCAGTCATTCGAAACATAGTCTACAATTGGATCGCTCGAAATCGCTACCGATGGTTTGGGAAAAATGACAGTTGCATGATTCCCACTCCGGAATTAAAGGCAAGATTTATTGATTGATTTCGAATTATCAAATAAGGTTTTAGATTTGACTTTTGTAAGGCCCAGTAAGGGCAACCTTTCAAGATGAAAAGGGAGGGTCAGTTTTTATAAACTAAAAAGAATATGAAGGCATTTGTATTTCCGGGGCAGGGCGCTCAGTTTACAGGAATGGGAAAAGATATCTACGATTCGAATCCTGTAGCGAAGAAATTTTTTGATGAGGCCAACCGTATTTTAGGCTTCGAAATATCCAACATCATGTTCACTGGTTCTGCCGATGAGCTGAAGCAAACAAAAGTTACCCAGCCTGCGGTATTCATTCATTCAGTGGCTATTGCGATGGCTCAAAGCATCCAAAAGCCAGATATGGTGGCAGGACATTCTTTAGGAGAATTTTCTTCATTGGTAGCTAATCATACATTGGCATTTGAAGATGCGTTACGTCTGGTATCAAAACGGGCGATTGCTATGCAGCGGGCATGTGAAATGAATCCATCCACCATGGCCGCAATATTAGGCTTAGAAGATCATATTGTAGAAGAAGTTTGTGCTTCGATTAATGAGGTAGTAGTAGCTGCTAATTATAATTGCCCTGGGCAATTGGTGATCAGCGGTTCAATGAAAGGAATTGAGATTGCGTGCGAAAAATTAAAAGCAGCGGGTGCTAAGCGCGCTATGCCACTTCAGGTAGGAGGTGCCTTTCATTCACCTTTGATGGAGCCGGCACGGGAAGAATTGGCTGCGGCTATCGAGGCAACAACATTTCATACTCCCATTTGTCCGGTTTATCAAAATGTTAATGGCTTGGCTTCTGCCGATACTTCAACCATCAAAGCCAATCTCATCAGTCAGTTAACTGCTCCGGTACGTTGGACTCAATCGGTTCAAAATATGGTGGCTGGTGGAGCTACACATTTTGTTGAATGTGGTCCGGGTAAAGTACTTCAAGGATTAGTAAAGAAAATAGCGCCTCAAGCAGAAGTATCGAGTATGTAACGACTCACCGGGAGCAAATCTGTACATAATTCCAGCAGTTGAATATGGGTTTTCATTAGCACAGGATGAACGAACTGAGGGGCAATCTCACTCAAAGGCACGAGCGTAAAACGCCTGTTTTGGATTTCAGGGTGAGGAATGACTAATTCAGAGGTTTGGATTTGCACATCATCGGCATAAAGAATATCAATATCAATTATTCGGGGGCCCCATTTTAATTCGCGTTTACGCCCCATTCTCTCCTCAATTGATTGAATGTGGATTAAAAGATCTTGAGGCTCTAATTTTGATTTGAGAAAAACAACCTGATTGAGAAAGTCATTTTGCTCCTTCATGCCCCATGCACTGGTTTGATAAATGCTGGACGTTATTTGAATGGAGCCTACTTCCTGCAGGTACTGCCTCGCTTTTTGCAATTGATAATTGGGTGTAAGAAGATTACTACCCAGCAAAAGATAGTACGAGTGTATTTTCACGAAAATTGATTCATCTCACGAAGGTAAACCATCGGTTTTATTTCCCGTATATGATTGTCTACTTTTGTAGGATATAAACAGTCCAATCATGAATTTTTTCAAGTCCTTTTTAGCTTCCTGTCTAGGGTCCCTTATTGCGTTTGTTGTTCTGCTGTTTCTTGTTTTCGTCTTTATGGCTGCTGCAGTAGCCAGTTTATCATCTGATAATGAACAGGTGATAGTGAAGGAGAATTCAGTAATGCATTTGAAGTTGGATGTGCCGATCACAGAAATGGAAGTGGAGAATCCGTTCGAGGGCCTGCCGATTCCAGGTGCCACAGATGGAACGATTGGGTTGATTCAATTAAAGCAAACGCTCCGTTATGCTGAAAAGGATCAGAACATTCAAGGTGTTTATTTGGATGTTAGTTTTTTTCAGGGAGGATATGCTAAAGCAAGCGAGGTAAGACAAGCGCTGATTGACTTCCGAAAATCGGGTAAGTGGGTGGTTGCGTATAGCGAAATGATGAGTGAACAATCTTATTACATTGCATCTGCTGCGGATAAGGTATATCTCAATCCGGAAGGGCAATTGGAGTTCAATGGATTGGCGATTGAGGTTTCCTTCTTTAAGAAAATGTTTGATAAGCTGGAGATTAAGCCAGAGATATTTAGAGTAGGTGACTTTAAAAGCGCTGTAGAGCCTTTCATGCTGGAGAAAATGAGTGAGGCCAACCGACTGCAGCTCAATGAACTGGTGACTGATTTGAACGCAAGCATCGTTCAGGATATTGCTACATCTCGGCAGATTGATCCGTTGCGTTTGAAAGGGATATCCGATAAAATGCTGGCGACCACAACAGAGGAGGCTCAAAAACTCCACTTAGTGGATTCTTTGATTTATTACGATCAGGTATTGGCTGAATTAAGGGGACGCCTTTTGATAGGCGATGACGAGGATATTCATTTCATTAAGTATAATAAATATCAAAAATCAATCTCAACTTATAATAGCTCTAAAAATGAGATTGCTGTGATCGTAGCTGACGGGGATATCTTACCGGGCAAAGCACAGCAGGGAAGTATTGGATCAGATACATTTGCTGAGGAAATTAGGAAGGCACGATCCAATAAAAGCGTAAAAGCGATTGTATTACGGATCAACTCACCAGGTGGTAGTGCATTGGCATCGGATGTAATGTGGCGTGAGGTAACACTGGCCAGCAAAGAGAAACCTATCATCGCTTCAATGGGCGACTACGCGGCATCCGGTGGTTATTACTTAGCCATGGGTTGCGATTCCATCGTAGCCGAACCAACTACCATTACAGGTTCAATAGGTGTATTTTCTGTATTATTCGATTTAAGCAACTTTTTGGATAACAAAATAGGGATCACATTTGATGAAGTGAAAAGTGGTGAAGTAGGGGAGTTGGTAACATTTACACGCCCCCTAACTCCATATGAAAGAGCAATTTGGCAAAAAAGTACCGATCGAATTTATGCTTCCTTTACAAGTAAGGCTGCGCAGGGAAGAGGTATGAATGTGGAAGAGCTTCGAAAAGTAGCCTCTGGAAGGGTTTGGTCTGGCACTCAGGCTAAGCAAAAGGGTTTGGTTGATGTTCTCGGAAACTTTGATGAAGCCGTTCGCATTGCTGCTGAGAAAGCGGGTATTGAAAATGATTACAAATTAAAATTCTACCCGAAGTATAAATCGTTTATCGAAGAGTGGCTAGAAGAGGCTGAGG
>DGYK01000016.1:0-13313 GCA_002398365.1 Flammeovirgaceae bacterium UBA5008 | reverse complement strand
CTAGAAGAGGCTGAGAATACAGCAAAGATAAATGCATTACAAGAAGAACTTGGACCTAACTATCATCTCTATCAGGAAGTGAAGAAAATGAAAAGGTTACAAGGAACTCAGGCACGAATGCCTTTTGAATTGAAATTTCAATAATTAAGGAATCTGGGGAGCCCGATGCCTAATGGTTAACATTCAGATTAGCTGATAAATCACTAAATCCAGTTAAGGAGATTTGATACTAACCATGGCTAATCTATTGGTCAAAAAGTGCTTAAAAGCCTTAAATCTGCATGTAAGATTTGAGGTAAAAAGTGCAACTTTTTGGTGGTTTTGTTCATAATTCACACAAAACCTTATGTCTCAATTTTTCAATAATTGAGGGCGAACCGATCAGTTTTTAGTCGAATTTGCTCAAAAATCTACCATTCGGTGATTTTTGTTGCCTGAATTCAGGCGAATTTCAGACGGAAAAACCGGCTAAAACTGGCTTTCAGATACAAAACCTGACTGAGGAGCATTGGCTTCTGAATTGGCCTTTTCAGTTGTTTTTGAGCTGTTTCCATTACGGCTCGAAAAAGTAAATGACAATGAGATAGCTGCGATAGCAAACAAAATAAGGGCGGCAATTTTCTTGTTTTTCATATTACGTATTGTTTAATAGTTGACCTTAATATTTTAATTATTCTTCTACACTTTTCATTGATAAATCGTGATCAGATATCTTGAATTAGTGATCAAAAGTTTTAGTTTAGATTTTTGGCAACAAATCTTTACCTTAGGATCAGATTGTTAAAACTTATCGCTTACTCCTCCCCCTGTATTGTTGGTTTCTCTTACTGGTTTTACTTCTTCTTTAGAACAAGATGAAGCAAAAACTGAAACGATGGAAAACAAAATGAATATGTATAAAAGCTTTTTCATAATTGATTAAATTTTTAATAGACTGATTCAGAATTAAAATTTGTCACTTACACCACCTCCTGTGTTATTAGTCTCTCTCACTGGCTTCACTTCTTCTTGAGTGCAAGAAGTTGCAGTAATGATAATGATTGACAACAAAGCAATAGTATAGAATAGTTTCTTCATAGGATTGGTTAGATTTTAGGTTACGTTAATTAATGATTAGAATTTATCGCTCACACCACCTCCGGTGTTATTGGTTTCTCTCACTGGTTTTACTTCTTCTTGAGTACAAGAGGCGGCTGCAACCATTATAATTGAAAATAGGGTGATAGAGTAGAATAGTTTTTTCATGTTACTAAAGAATTATATGTTAATGGTTAAAATTTATCACTTACACCACCTCCTGTATTGTTGGTTTCTACTTGAGGCTTTACCTCCTCTTTTGTGCAAGAGGTATACGTTAATGAAAGAAAGAGTAGAATAGCGCCTGAATACAATAATTTTTTCATAGTAATATTTGGTTTTTGGTTTATTTTTGTTTCACTTAAAACTTCGTTACAAATGTGGGGAGGCTCGTTTAAAAAAAAACTGTAATTATTATTTAGATAAAACTCATGTACCTTAACCGTTTTAAGTTCTTCACTTTTTGTATCCTGATAAGCACCATTTCTGTGCCAGCTTTAGCTCAAAGTGTAGACGCAAAGGTAGATTCACTGACCCGCTTAATTCAAGCTGCGAGTGGGGCAAAGAAGCTGGACCTAATGAGAGAACTGGTAAGAATTCACTTAGATAACAACATAGAAGAATCGTTATTGATATCAAAGCAGGCACTAGCGTTATCTTATAAACTTGGTGATAGTTTGCGGATTGTGCAATTTAAACGAGCGAATGGCTTTATTTACCGTAAGCTCGATTCGTTGACTTTATCGATTAAAGAGCTAAATGAAGGACTAGTAATAGCTAATCGCAACAATTTTGATGATGATCAGATTAAGATCCTTAACACCCTAGCTATCGCATATTCATTGAACGGAAATCATGATAAGGCCTTAGAATGTCATTTTAAGGCAATTACTGTAAACGAAAAATTAGGTAACAAAGAAGAATTATCGATTACCTATAACAACATTGGCTTTGTTTACTTTAAACTGAAAGACTACGATCGCGCCTTGGAATTTTACAAAAGATCATTGGATACTAAAAATTCGATTTCAAGCAAATATGACTTAGATCGACTACTCATCAACATGGCTCTCTGTTATATTCAATTGAAAAAATACAAAGAGGCAGAAGGTTACATCAATCAAGCGATTGAAATTTGTAAGAAAGGCTGTAATTCAGCAGTTCAAATTGAAGCAGAATTTAGCCTGGGTGTTTCTTTATCTGAACAGAAAAAGAATGAGGATGCAATCCTTCACTTTGATAAATCATTGCAACTGGCAAAACAATTTGGTGAGAAAAGATTCCAAATCGAAAGCTTGCTAAATCTAGCACTAGTGAAAGAACGGCAAGGACTTGAATCAGAAGCGATCAACTTTTTAAAAGAGGCTGAGGCAATAGCCTCCAGTACTAATTACACACTTTCTTTAATTGAAGTGTACAAGCAGTTTTCAAAAATTTATCAAGATCAGAAAGACTTCGCTAATTCATCTGAATACCAAGCTAAATACATTCAATTAAAGGATAGTATTTACAGTGATGACCTCATTAAAAATTTAGCGAAAGTGCAAGCCAATTTTGCGGAACGAGAAAACCTGAAAACAATTCAAGAGAAAAATCTATCTCTAGAATTAAAACAAGCTCTTATTGATAAACAAAACAGTCAGTATTTTTTCATAATTGCTATCGCGATTTTGGTGCTGATGCTCGCCATCGTTTCTTTAATAGCTACCCGAAAACAACAAAAGGCAAGTTCGGAAATCGCAAAAGCGAAATTCGTGATCGAGGAGAAAAATCAACAATTGGCTACGCAAAATAAAGAGTTGGATAAGAGGGTTCGCGATCGCACGTCCGATTTATTGAAGTCTACATTAATGCTTACACAGGTTAACAAAGAGTTAGATAATTTTTTGTACAAAAGTTCGCATGATATTCGAGGTCCTTTAGTAACCTTTCAAGGCCTATGTAATCTGGGATTAATTGAAACAAAGGAAGAAATGGTTCGTAACATTCTAGAAAAGTTACTTTCTCATTCTGACAAAATGGCGAAAATCTTGGGCCGATTAACTACGGTGGGGAAAATCAACGAGGCTAAAATAAATCCCGAGATAATTGACTTCAAAAAGATGCTGGATGTGCTTATTAAAGAGAAAGAGAAACAGATTGAAGAGAATGGAGTCGATGTTAGTTATGAGATAGAAGGAGATGGTGAAACTATTTCGGATCATTTTTTATTGGAGATCGTTATAGAGAACTTGGTCGACAACGGAATAAAGTTTTACAATAATTCTGTACGAGTTCAACCATATGTAAAGACGACTATTATTCAACTAAATAACCAAACTATTATTAAAGTAGAAGATAATGGTATTGGCATTGTTGATGTTCCTGCAGATACTATGTTTCACATGTTCATGCGTGCCTCCGAAAGATCAGAAACGGGTGGAGTGGGCTTGTATTTGGCAAAAGTTTGTACGGACAAATTAGGTGGGGAAATTAAAATGGAAAAATCAACTAAAGATGGAACCATTTTTACGGTCGTATTGCCCAGTGATATCTCGCCTATTGTTGCTAAGCGAAAGGAACTGGAAGCTGATTTGTTGCGTTTTGAGCAAGAAGCGCTTGAAGACGCCAAAAAAATGAAGACTGGCATATAATCTTTTGTCTCTACATTTTCTCATCTTTGCGCAGATTTTACGATACCCATGAGCAAAGAGTTCAAACGATATTTAGTCACCGCGGCCTTACCCTACGCCAATGGGCCAAAACACATTGGCCATTTGGCTGGCGCATATATTCCTTCAGATGTTTATGTGCGGTATTTGCGTTCCATCGGCAAAGATGTTGTGTTTGTATGCGGCAGCGATGAGCATGGCACAGCCATTCCTAACCAAGCATTAAAAGAAAATACCACGTCAAGAGCCATTATCGATAAGTATGATGCACAAATAAAAGATTGTTTTCACCAATTGGGAATGTCATTTGACATATATCATCGCACAAGTGAATCAATCCATCATGAAACTTCTCAAGAGATTTTCTTAAACCTCTTTAACAAGGGTTTGCTGACAGAGGAAATTTCTGAACAGTACTATGATGACAAGGCAAATGTGTTTTTAGCTGATCGTTACATTGTTGGAACTTGTCCCAAATGTGCTAACCCAAATGCGTATGGCGATCAGTGCGAGCGCTGTGGTTCAACTCTCAGTCCACGTGAATTGATTAATCCAAAATCTACCCTTACGGGAAATGCCCCTATTCTTAAGTCGACTAAGCATTGGTATTTGCCATTACAAAATTATGAAGGCTGGCTTTCCGATTGGATTCTAAAATCGCACAAAGACGATTGGAAAGTAAATGTCTATGGCCAATGCAAATCGTGGATCGATGCAGGCTTGCAACCGCGTGCCATGACGCGTGATTTGGATTGGGGTATCAAAGTGCCGCTGCCGGATGCGGAAGGCAAAGTGCTTTATGTATGGTTCGATGCACCCATCGGTTATGTTTCGGCAACGCGCGCTTTGTTTAAAGAATTAGAAGAGAACAAACTTCAGTTTGCAACTCCGCAGCGTGAATTCAAAAACCCAAAATCAACTGATTGGAAACCTTACTGGCAAGACAGTGAAACCAAATTGATTCATTTTGTCGGAAAGGATAACATCGTTTTTCATTGCATTATTTTCCCGATCATACTCAAGGCAACAGGTGAGTACATTTTACCGGAAAACGTGCCAGCCAATGAATTCATGAACCTAGAAGGAGACAAGATGTCTACCAGCAGAGGTTGGTCAATTGAAATGCATGAATACTTAGCCGACTTTCCGGATAAGCCAGATGTATTACGTTATGCACTGCTAACGAATTTACCGGAAACAAAAGATAGTGAGTTCACTTGGAAAGATTTTCAGGCGAAGAATAATAATGAGCTGGTAGCAATTTTTGGAAATTTTGTGAATAGAGCATTGGTGCTCACGCAAAAATATTTCGACAATAGAATTCCTGCTCTTGGCAGTCTTTCTGAAGTAGATCAGAAAGTGATCAGTGATTTAAAAGACCTTCCCGGTAAAATAGGAGCATCCATTCAAGCATACCGCTTTCGCGAAGCAACGGCACAAGTGATGGATCTGGCTCGCCTAGGAAATAAGTATTTGGCGGAAACGGAACCATGGAAGTTAGCAAAGACAGACTTACAAAAAGTTGGAACGATACTCAATATTTCATTGCAGATCGCTGCTAATTTGTCAATTGTAGTTGAACCTTTCCTGCCATTCACAGCAAAGAAATTGCGTACAATGTTAAGCTTCCAACAACTAGATTGGAGCAAAGCTGGAGCTTCCGATTTACTAAATGTAGGTCATACATTAGGTACGGCTTCTCTTTTATTTGAGAAAATTGAAGATGAAGTGATTGAAAAGCAAATCAAGAAATTATTGGATTCTAAAAAAGCAATGGAACTATCTAGCCAGCCCGTAACACCGGCAAAAGCAGAAATCACATTTGATGATTTTTCTAAGATGGACATCCGTATAGGAACCATTCTTACCGCTGAGCGGGTGGAGAAATCTAAAAAGCTATTAAAGCTTCAAGTCGACACAGGGATAGATAGACGAACTGTGATGAGTGGAATTGCCGAACACTTTTCGCCCGAGCAAATGGTTGGCAAACAAGTGACCATTTTGGTAAACCTGGCCCCTCGGAAAATAATGGGTGTTGAGTCGCAAGGAATGATTTTGATGGCAGAAGATAAGGACGGAAAGCTTCGCTTATTGCAGTCCAACGAATCAGTAAGCCCCGGTTCGACAGTTAGCTAATAGGTTCTAAATGAATTAACGCATTGAAGAATCTGAACTACATCCTTACTGGAATTGCCTTTGCCTTGCTATGGGCTTCGGCATCTACGGCAGGTAAGTTTGGGATTCAATCGGTAGAGCCGCTTACCTTTTTCACGATACGGTTTCTGGCAGCGGGAATTCTGCTACTAATATTTTCACACGCTATCATGCGTTATACTCTTCCTTCTGGGATGGAATGGTGGCAAGTAACTGTTTTTGGTGCATTCAACACAGCGTTGTATCTCGGCATTTTCATCATCGCATTAAAGAATGTAGCCGCTGGTATTACAACGATGGCTATCGCGTTAAATCCTTTATTAATTGGCATTCTCTCGGCTCAAACCATGAAACGCAAAGTTCTATGGAGAGAATGGCTCAGTATCTTGATTGGTATGATCGGTGTAGCCGTAGCGACTCTGCCCTTACTCAAAACCAAACATGCTACGATTACCGGTGTTTTGCTGATCATTCTGTGTATGTTGATGTATTCGATTGGATCGGTTTATTATGCTTCCGTGAAGTGGAAACTGCAGCGAACCACCATCAACGCATGGCAAGTGTTTATTGGCGGCTTGATGCTCCTTCCGTTTGCACTTTTCTTTGAGAACGGAAATAATTCTTTTGACTTAAAATTTATTCTCTCACTCACTTGGTTGGTCATTCCCGTTTCCATAGGAGCGGTGCAATTATGGTTAAGACTTTTGAAAGATGATGCGGTGCGCGCCTCTATTTGGTTGTTCCTTTGCCCTGTATTCGGTTTGTTATATGCCACTATTTTGTTGAATGAACCATTTACGTTACTAACGGCATTGGGCGCAGTGCTCGTTATTGTAGCCCTTTATATTGGACAGATGAAAAAAGCGGCATAAAAAAAGCGCTGACGTATCAGCGCTCTTTTTTGTGAGTTATGATTCGCTTACGCTAATTCTCTCAAATCTACGGGTACCACTCGCGAAATACCTTTTTCCACCATCGTAATACCGTAAATCACATCGGTAGTTGTCATGGTGCGCTTGTTGTGTGTTACAATGACGAACTGACTATCCTTACTGAAGCTTCGGATAATGTTGTTGAACTTGTCGATGTTAGCGTCATCTAATGGAGCATCCACCTCATCGAAAATACAGAAAGGAGCAGGCTTCAACAGGTACATGCTGAAAAGAAGAGCCGTTGCTGTTAATGTTTTCTCTCCTCCTGAAAGTTGATTGATCGTCAACGGCCGCTTGCCTTTAGGTTTTGCAATAATATCAATTTCAGAATCCAGTGGCTTGCTCGGATCAACCAATTTCAAATCGCAATCATCACCTTCATTAAACAATGAACGGAACACGCGAATGAAATGATCTTTAATTTGCTGGAATGCTACCATGAAAGTTTCGCTGGCAACTCCTTCAATTTCATTAATCGTGCTGAAGAGCGATTCTTTGGCTTTCAACAAATCTTCTTTCTGCGCGATGATGAAATCATTTCGTTGTTTGATTTCATTATACGCTTCCATTGCCATAGGATTGATCGGCCCCATGTTATCCAACTTCTCGCGGATCTTAGTTACTTCAGCTCTAAGTTTGTCGTCATCAGCTTTCAACAAAGCTTCGGTTTCTTCCGGTGTTGATTCTCCAATCACTGAATCCAAATCCACGTTAAATTCAACCGATAATCTTTCTTTTACAGAATTGAGTTGCAATTTGCTTTCGTTGATTTGACCTTGCAATTCCATCAACAACGAATCGATGTTTTGTCTTTGATGTTGTGTTTCGCGTAAATCTTTATCGTATTGATCAATCTCACCACGACCGGAGTAATACTCTTTCTCCGCTTCGCTCAAACCTTTCTCCATTTCTTCCTTTTCGGTGTACATGGCAATCAGGTCTACATCATTGTTCTGTGTAGTCTCAATGATGTTTTTAGCCTCTTCCTCATTCTTTTTTAATTCTTCTGAATTGGTTGCAATGCGCGCAGTGCTTTGCTCCATCGATTCTTGTTTAAATCGAATTTCTTGCTCCACACTTTTTACCCGGTTCTCTTGCTGGTGATAGAAAATGTTTTGTTCGTTGAAGGCAGCTGATTTCTGGCTAAGTAAATCGTTTTGAATCGTTAATTCACTTACCAATTTTTTCAAACGCTCATCATGCTGACGCATTTCAACTAACGCTAACTCAGATTTCGGGCGAAGATCTTGTAACTCGGCATTCAATGTATCGATCTTTTCCAGAATGTCTTCTCTGCGCAAATCTGCGTTGTTCAGCATGGCTGAAAACTGCTCTTGTTTAGTGCGCACAGAAATGTATTCGTCATTCACCAGCTTGATTGCATTTTGGGCTTCTTCAATCTGTTGTTTCAGCGTATTGTTTTTCAAACGTTCCAATTCGCGTTGACGATCCATCAGCGAGTGACGGATGTCATCCACTTTCTTAGTTAGTTCTTTGATCTCTTTATCAAGTTTCTCTAAGTTTTTTGCACGTCCGATTTTCTTTCCTTCAAACAAACCAACCGATCCACCCGATAAGCTGAATTTGCGTTTCGTTACTTTTCCGCTCTTGGTAATGAATACGCTATCTCCATCGGAAGACATGGTTTTAACGTCACCTTCTGCGATGTACACTTTATCGAGAATGAACGACATTAGTTTAGTGTACTTCGGATCGAATTCGATGATCTGTGTGGCCGGAAAGGCATTCGGATACATCTGAATAGGCGAGGAGGTAAACTTCTCGAATGCATCAAGTATGAAGAAGTTCGCTTTTCCTTTGCTGGCATCACTCAGAATGTTGATTGCTTCGTAGGCTTCCGCTTCGTGCTCTACAATGTAGTAGTTGAGATAAGGCTCCAAGTAGTTTTCAATCGCTACGCGATATTCTTCGCTGGTGGAAAGCACATCCGATAGGAGTGGAGCATTTTTTGTCCAACCTACATTTTTCTTTAAGAACTTAATCGCTTCCGGAAATCCTTCCAGGTTTTCTACTAGTGATTTGGTGAGCTGATATTCGTTTTGACGTGAGTCGAGTTTACGACCATTCTCGGTCATCTCCTCACGAATCATTTCGATCGTTTTCTCTAAAGAACCAATCCGCTGAAAGGTATCTTCCTCGTCATGTTTTAGCTTTTCGAGATAAGAATTCTTCTGAGAGATTTCTTCGTTCAGCAATACCAACTTTTTTTCAAACTCGGCCAAGCTGGTGCTTTGTTGATGTGTGTCTGTAGTAGTGCGCTCCAGTTCTTGTGTAAATGAAGAGATTTGAATCTCTCGAATTTCTAAATCTTTGTTGAGCTGGAACGATTCTTCTTGCTTGGCGCGATGTACCTGACGCAATGCATCTGATTCTCCTTGCAAGGTATAAGTAGCAGCTTTCTGTGCTTCAAATTCACTCTTCAGTGCATCGAGCTTGTTGGTAATTTCCTTCAAAATCGCATGAGCCGATTCTCTTTCGGTCTCCAGACTTTGAATGCTGAAGCGTGCGCGTTCATTACTCTTCTTATCCTGATCGATTTGATCTTTAAGGTTCAGAATACGATCATTCAACGAACGCAATCGCTCATTTTTAATCTGCTTGTCGCTTTCGTACTGACGAATTTGTGAAACGAATTCGTTGATTGCTTTTTGCCGAGATGAAAGTGTTTTTTCTTTCAGAATCAGTTCAGATTTCGACTTTTCAATCAACGCCTCCTTTTCGGCAATCTCGGCAGTCAGTTTGGTTTTGCGATCATTTTCGGTTTCAGCCTGCTTGTTTAATACACTGAATTTATCCTTCTGCTTGTTGACGACAACGCGGGCTAAGTGAATGCTCTTTTCCTTGTAGTCTTCTTTGATTTTGTAATACTGCTCTGTTTGCTTAGCCTGCTTTTCCAGGCTCTTCATGTTCTTCTCAATCTCGAAGAGCAAATCCTCTACACGTTCCAAATCAGCATCCGTATCTTCCAGTTTTTTGAGCGTTTCTTTTTTGCGCTTTTTGAATTTCGAAATACCAGCCGCTTCTTCGAACAACATTCTTCGTGAATTGTCCCTATCGTTGAGCAGGTCATCGACCATGCCTAACTCGATAATCGCGTAGCTGTTGGAAGCCACACCGGTATCTAAAAATAAATTGGTGATGTCCTTTAAACGACACGCAACTCCATTGAGTAAATACTCGCTTTCACCGGAACGATACAATCTGCGTGTAATCGTGATTTGAGAATATTCGGTAGGGAGAATATTTTTCGTGTTGTTGATGGTAAGTGAAACTTCCGCCATTTGTTGGGCGGAGCGCTGACTCGTGCCATTGAAGATTACGTTCTCCATTTTTTCAGAGCGCAGCGCACTGGTCTTTTGCTCGCCCAATACCCAGCGAATGGAGTCTACCACGTTCGATTTTCCGCATCCATTGGGGCCTACAATACCAGTAATACCTTCATCAAAGTTGATGACGATCTTATCGGCAAAGCTTTTGAATCCTTTGATCTCCAGTTTCGATAATTGCATGAGTCGCTAGAAATTAAGTGGTTGTTAAAAAAATAAGACGGCAAAGATAACTTTCCGATTGGCATTTGGAAAGTAGGCTATTCCCATTTCATGCACATTTTATCCAACACTTAATTTTGGTCGAAAAAGGCCATTTTATTGAAAAAATGAAATATATTTGTCTTTGATGGATAATATTCAATTTTGGATTTGGCTGATCATTATCGTTGTCTCGTTTCTTGCTCGTAACCGAAAGAAGAAGCAGGAAGAAGGCACGCCCACTTTTGGTGGAGATGAGCCTTTCAACAGCCCATCGCAGCCTACCCAAAAGCCGGTTTCGTTTGAAGATTTGCTACGCGAAATTCAAGCTTCTAAGCCAACTAGTAGCCCTGATCCGGCTCCGGTAAAAGTGCCCGTGACCGTAAAAAGAGCGGAATATGTCGATTATGATGATGATTTGGAGGAAGAAGCGGTTGTAGAAAGGGTAGATTATCGCAAAAGAGATCAAGATCGAACTTTTGAAACCTACGAAAAAGCCAAGCAAGCAGCATTTAACCGACCTTCCTTGGAAGAAACAATGAAACTAGAAGATACGGAGGTTAAGTTTGGTCAATTTAAGGGGTATCAGCAAGACAGTCAGGTAGTTCCAGCTCTAGCGTATGTAAAGGATTTGCAGGATCCGGAAGGATTTAAGAAGGCATTTATTTTAAGTGAAATACTAAATAGAAAGTTTTAAATTCATTTTTTGGGATAAATATTACTTGCATGTTATAACCTATCCATTCAATTGGGTATTTTTTTTGGATTAATGCAACTTTAATGACTCTATTGGTTACAATATTTTTAAGGACATCATTTAGTGTATAGTATGATTCTTTATTATCCATAATTTTTGCAAAAGCGATGAAAGTAATACTCCCCATTCTACTTTTCACCTTTCAAAGTTTTGTTTTAGCAGACACCGAAAAATGTCCTAACAAAATTTCCATTCTATCTCAGGATACAACATCCGGGAAAATCAACTTTACCATTCGGGTTGAATCAGTCAATACCTACCACTACACTCTTTTTGTTGTTAAAAATGGTTCTCTCATTGAGAAGAAAAAAGAGTTGAATAGTTCTGAATCAGAAATTACTTTTTCCGAAGATAAATTATCAGAGGGTCACTATCGGGTTGTTTTTAGCTTCGGTGATGGCGGAAGTATTGTATGTAACCGAAAGTCAATTGAAGTACTAAATAACTGAGGATGTCTAAACTTTATTACTTATTTGGAATTTTGATTGTTTCCTTAACTGTGAGTTTCAACAGTTATGCGCAATTAACAGTAACTGCTGTTCCAACCGATGTCAAGTGTTTCAATGGAAACGATGGAGAAATACTAGTTACTATTTCAAATGTTGCACCATTGGCTGCTCCACCTTGGAACGTTGAATTGCAATATCGCTTCTTTGATGGAAGCTTCTCCACGCTTGCGTTTTATACAAATGTCGCTACAACCAGTTTTACTTTTAAAGCAGGAAATGGATCATTAAATCAGCCTGGAGCAGACAGTTTTGGTATACCCGCTAACGGTGCAGGTGAAAATTACAGGGTAATAGTCAATGCCTCAGGTACTGGTACATTTATTCAGAAGAATAGATCGGTAAACATTACCATCAATCAACCTGCTCAAATTCAAATTACAACTAATTTGCTTGACCCGGATTGTAATCCGTTAACGGGTGGGGCAAATGCAGATGGCACGATTGATTTAACAATCACTGGCGGTATTGGATCCTATTCCGTTTCTTGGCCGACCACGCCAGCCTCAACACCAATTGCTCCTTCTGTAGTGGCAAATGGTGGCAATATCGTAGTTCCTAATTTGGATGGTGGATCTTACACAATCAGTGTGACGGATGCCAATAATTGTAACCTTACACAGAATATCTCTCTGCCCATTTCTACGTTGCCGAACGCGGGTACTGATTTCAATGTTTGTGGTACGTCAACCCCCCTTAGCGGAAATACACCAGGTGCTGCAGAAACAGGAACTTGGACAGGCCCACCCGGAGTGACCTTTTCTCCAAATGCCAATTCACCAACAGCTACGGCTTCGAATCTTGCGATAGGAGCAAACACCTTAACATGGACCATCACCACAGCAGGTTGTACTGGAAATTCAGACCAAGTAGTTGTCACAGTAACACAACCGCCTACTACTTCAGTTGCAGGCTCCCCTCAAACGATTTGTCCTACAGCGAATGCTACATTAGGTGCAAATACTCCTGTAATTGGCATCGGTGTTTGGAGCGTTTCGAGTGGACCAAGTTTACTTGCCACTCAGTTTAGTGATACCGCTAGTCCATCATCTACATTTACTCCGGCAGCAGGTCCGGGAAACTACGTATTAACTTGGTCTATTAGTAATGGTATTTGCCCTGTTTCTCAATCCAACGTTACTATTACGGTGTCATCCAACAACACCGCGGGTCCGCCCTCATCTACACCTACCTTGTGCGTCAACACAGCTTTGACCAACATCACGCATACCACAACAGGCGCTACTGGCATTGGAGCACCTACGGGCTTACCCACTGGAGTAACGGCCGCATGGGCCGCGAATGTGATCACGATCAGCGGCACACCGACCGCAACGGGTACCTTCAACTACAGCATACCATTGACAGGTGGTTGTGGTACAGTGAATGCAACGGGCACTATTACCGTTTCAGTGAATAATACAGTAAGTGCAGCTTCATCTACGCCTACCTTGTGTGTGAATACTGCCTTAACCAACATCACGCATACCACAACTGGTGCTACTGGCATCGGAGCACCGACAGGTTTACCTGCGGGAGTAACAGCCGCATGGGCCGCGAATGTGATTACCATCAGCGGTACTCCGACCGCGACTGGTACATTTAACTACAGCATTCCGCTGACAGGTGGGGGGGGGACGGTGAATGCAACGGGTACAATTACTGTCTCGGTTAACAATACAGCCGGA